>CBFDCC010000006.1:0-257312 GCA_965603205.1 uncultured Kordiimonas sp.
CCGCCAGATCTTCTAAAGATTGTAGTAAAATTACACTTCATCCATAATGTTAGAGCTTTATAAAACCCGCTTACCTTCATTGGTAAGCGGGTTTTTCTTGTTTTGGTATAGGAAGTTAACGCATTAAGACTTTGCGAAGTCATTTAAAGTATTACCTACAAGGCGGTAACCTATCCATTCTGGCGTCGCTACAGCACCAACTGATTCATAAAAATCAATTGCTGGTTTATTCCAGTCTAAGACTTGCCACTGGAAGCGTCCGCAATTCTTAGAAACCGCTATTTTTGCAAGATGTTTTAGCAGCAAAAGGCCAGCACCAAGGCCGCGCGCATCTGGTGTCACGTATAAATCCTCTAAATAGAGTCCATTTTTGGCCTGCCAAGTAGAATAATTGAAAAAATAGATTGAAAAGCCTATAGGGGTGCCATCCTTTTCGCAAATTATAGCTTGTGTGCAGCTGTTAGGACCAAAAATTGAAGATGTAATAGTATCAACGGTTGCCTCTACTTCATCTTCAGCATTTTCATAGGTCGCTAATTCTATAATGAAACGTAGAATTAAGGCTGCGTCTTTGGGTACTGCGTCTCTAATTCTAATATTAGGCATATACGATGTCCCTTTAGTCCTTGTTTGAATGAATCCTAACATCGGACATCAAAAAAGGCGACTAAAATAGCCGCCTTTTCATTGTTTTAAGTAATTTAGCCTAGAATTTAGTAGTTAACATTGCCCAGAGTTTAGTTGTATCTGTTGCATGCATATCCGCGTCATAGAAGGCTGCTTTAAGCGTTAGGTTGACTGTTTTATTTAGTTGCTTAGCGACAACGAAGTCTAGCTCTGAACCATAATCTATGCTGCCGATATCTGATTTGAAATCATGGTATATGGCTTTGAAAAGCGTACCACCCATAGCACTACCCTTAGGAACTTTATAAGCGAGTGTTGCGTAGATATCTTTTAGTCCGCCACCCGGTGTGCCGAGAAATTTATCAGCAAAACCGTTGAATTTATGCAGAGTAGCAAGTGGAGTAGCAAACCCTTTACCATTATCTGAACCTAAAACCTCAAAGCCCAGTGACGCAGAGAAGCCATTAGAGGCAAAGTTAACATCACCAGCCCAATAGTCGGCACTATAATCTGTTTGCTTAGTAGCGTAATCAGACTGATTAGCATATTCGACTGCGTAACCTAACTTTGATCCGCTATCCAGTTTCTTCTTACCAGAAACACGCAATGAGAATGTTTTAGATGAGAGAGCTGAGTCTGCCGCCACAATATCAGTGTCTAGATTTACTAGTAGGCCTAGAGCTTCTACCTTTAGCATTGGACTTGCAGCATAGATGAGATTGAAAGCGTGCGTCTTTGTGTCTAAATTCCCAAGAGGGTGATCTTTTGAGAAAATACGGTTCACATTCCAAACATAGCCATAGATTGCTGTGAATTTATCTTTTGAATAAATTGCAGCGGCCGCGTCATATGTTTGATCATTTTGACGCCAGCCAACTGTACCAACATAGCGTTGATTGCCAAGATTTAAGGCTTGGCGTCCACCCTTTAGAGTGAGGCCGTTATTGGAATAAGTTATATAGGCTTGGTTAAGCTCAGTTGAAGCAGGATCTGCAACAACTGGATACTGAGTTTTGCCATTAATAGTGTTATTATAATGAGTAGAGCCTAACACGAAACTATGTTCAAACTCAGCAAAGGCTGAAAAGCCCTTATAAGTGCCTGTTTTATAGTTTAACTTTGTTCTAACTGTTGAGGCTGTTGCATTTTTGTCAATGCCGTCTTGATCTACTGATTCTAAGCGATATCTGACATTTATATTGGTATCACCATTCGATAATGCATCTACTAGGCTGTCAGCCTCTGCAGCTTGAATGTTTGTTGGCGAAAAAGCCAATGCTGTTAAAATTGCTATAGTCGATGTTTGAAATATTTTCATTATTTCCTCCTAAATTTCTGTCTATGCAGGCATTATAGTCGTTAATGAAATGGTGTGCATGACTTTGATCAAGTTATATTGCATTATACATAACTAGTGATAAAAAATAAGAGCATTTGACATATCTCAAGTGATTATGGTGTAAGATATGTATGATATTGACAGATACAATCATGATAACATGCTAATGAATAGTGAACATATATGACGGATGAAATTACAGTTCAGCTTTTTGGTGCTTTTAGGGATTATGATCCCAGTGGAAAGACTAAAATAGCCTATAGAGATAATATGACGGCTTTAGACATAAAAGAAAGTCTGATCGAATGCCTAGGGGGTGGTCCTAAGCTTGAAAGACTAATCTCCATGTCAGCCCTAGCTGATGATGAAACTATTTACCGTGATGGCGCACCGATTGAAAAGAATAAGACGTTAGCAATATTACCACCAGTAGCTGGTGGCTAGATAAGGAAGACTGTATATGTCGAATATAATTGATGTGGGGATATCTGAGGAAACCCTAGATATTAAACATGCATATGATGTAGTTGATGCGGGTGCCAATGGTGCCGTGACCACATTTGTTGGTGTTGTGCGTAATAGAAATCAAGGCAGGGATGTTCTTGGAGTGTCTTATGATGTATTTGACGCACTTGGTGTGAATACGCTGCAAAAATTATGCGAAGAGGCTCAGGCGAAGTGGGGGCCTATTAATGTTTATTGTTGGCACTATAAAGGACGCTTAGAGGTTGGCGGCATTAGTGTAATTATAGCTGTATCAAGCCCGCACAGAGATGAAAGTTACCAAGCCAATAGATACATCATTGAAGCAATAAAGCATCAAGTGCCCGTCTGGAAAAAAGAGCATTATGTAGATGGGGACAGTGAATGGACAGAGGGCTGTGAGCTGTGTCACGGACCAGATGAAGAGCATGATCATAGCAAGCATAATCATGGCTAGTCAGGTTATAGGGTTAATTTTAGCTGGTGGGCGCTCTAGTCGCATGGGCCAAGATAAATCACAGATGGTATGGCGTGGTAAGTCATTGATTGATCATGCTCGCGATACCTTGTTAGAATCTGGGTGCGAGAGCGTTCGGGTGTTGGGCGGTGATCAGGACGAGAGTGTTGGTGACGATAAGCCATTTGCTGGGCCAGGCGTTGCCCTTTCATGTTATTTAAACAAGCAAGAGGCTGATGCGAGGTTTCTTTTAATGCCTGTGGATATGCCAGCAGTAACGGCAAAATTTCTACGATGGCTTATGGGGCAAGATAAGACGACTATTGTGCATGGGAAACCTTTGCCAGCTTATATAGTGAATAGATTTGAGCCAATTGATGAATGCGCTAAATTACGTGATGTGTTTAGTCAGTTATCTGCTATTTCTATTGATAATATACCAAGTGAGTTTGAAGTATTAATGGGCAATGTAAATACGCCTGAGGATTTTAGTCAGTTACAAAGTGAGTTTGATGGATAAGTATGATGAATCCTGAACTAAGAAGTTACAAAGAAGCAATGAAGATAATTTTAGGCTGCGCTATGGTTAAGCCAGTCAAGACTGTTGCGTTAAATGAAGCATTGAATGCTGTCTTAGCAGAAGATGCATGCGCGCGAGTGGCTGCGCCGAGGTTTCATAACTCCGCTATGGATGGTTTTACCTTACGTGCAGAGGATGCAGCGGCTGCGACAGCTGATGCCCCTATACGGCTGAAAATAACCAATAGCCTACCTGCGGGGGATGATGTCTCGCCACCCAGTTTGCAGCCCCATACAGTAGTTGAAATTATGACAGGGGCAGCAACACCATCTGGTGCTACGACAGTTGTACCAGTGGAAAATGCCGTTATAGAAGATGGTTATATGCTATTTACCAGCCCCGCAGAAGATGATCGACATATTCGCCGCAGTGGTGAGGACTTTGAAGAAGGTCAAGTGATATTACCCGCAGGTCACATTGTTAGCGTTAATAGTATTCCTGCACTAACGGCTGCTGGGATTTCTGAGCTAATAGTTAGGCCTACGCCAAATGTTGCATGGGTTTCTACTGGTAGGGAGCTGGTAGATGATTTCTCGCAGGAGTTAGGCCCAAACCAAATCTATAATTCAACGGGGTTATATGGCCGAGCAGCACTAGAGTCTATTGGTGCAAATGTTGGACACCAAGCAACCGTTAGCGATGATGGTGAGAGCTTTAGAATTGCGATGAAGGATATATTATCTAAGGATATTGACGTCATCATCTCTACTGGCGCTGTATCTGTGGGCAAATATGATTTTGTCCGCACTGAACTTGAAGCGATGGGGGCTGAAATTTTACTTCATAAAGCTAGGGTTCGCCCTGGAAAGCCAATTTTATTTGCGCAACTACCTTGCGGTACTTATTTCTTTGGACTGCCTGGCAATCCAGTATCCTCAGCAATGGGGCTTAGAGTTTTTGTCATGCCATTCCTTCGCGCTTTATCCGCTATGACTGATGAGAAGACAATGAAAGCGGTATTGTCACAAAATGTATCATCAGCGGGAAAGCTAACAGTGTTTTTAAAGGCTCATTATTATATTGATGATGACGCCATAGTGAAAGTAAAGGCACTCCGAGGACAGCAAAGCTTTAAGGTAGCACCTATGGTTTCTCAAAACTGCTGGCTGCTGCATCCTGAAGGTACAGATGCATTAAAGGCTGGTGATGTTGTTGAGTTTTTACCATTTTTCCCAATTGAACCTCAACATATAGACGAAATAAATGCCGAAGGTGGAATGACGAGTAGCTGTTGCTAGACGTTTAGTGGGCCGAATTCTTTGGCCAGTTCAATACATGAAGTTTACTATCTTTAATTGCTTCTGTGATTATCTTGTTTAACTTAATATAATGCATAGCCTTAGACGTAGAATCTAAGACTATGCATAAAGACAGAATTTTCAGGGTGGTATTTACTCTCGATAATTTTGAGAATAATCAACAACAACCTCATATAATGGGTCTTCAATGACAGCGACTTCTACCATCCTGTCAGCGCGTTTTAGTAGATGTTTACAGCTGTCACTCAAGTGACATAGGTGTAATTTTTTGCCTGCTTTTTCATATTTGTCTGCGAGCCTATCAATGGCTTCGATGCCTGAGCTATCCCACACACGCGCATGCAAGAAATCGATTATAACATCATCAGTGTCATTTTCTGGTGCGAAGATACCTAAGAAGCTGTCTGTTGAGCCAAAGAATAGTGGGCCAAATATAGTATAAATATTATTGCCATTCTCGTCTTTATTTTCATGCACGTGTATATGAGTGGCGGATTCCCAGCTAAATACGAGTGCTGAAATAATCACGCCTACTATCACCGCCATGGCAAGATCGCTAATGACCGTTACAGTGGTTACAATGATAAGGATGATTACATCACTAGGCTTCATTCGTGATAAAAATTCAAAGGTACGCCAAGCAAAAGTACCAATCACAACCATGAACATCACGCCAACTAGGGCGGCTAATGGTATTTGCTCAATCCAGCTAGAGGCAAACAATATGAAAGCAAGAAGGAAGAGGGCTGCAGCAATCCCTGATATACGGCTTTTGCCGCCAGATTTTACATTGATCATACTTTGGCCAATCATTGCGCAACCACCCATGCCGCCAAAAAAACCCGTAACAAGATTAGAAACGCCTTGTGCAGCACATTCACGTGATGCACCGCCATGCTTGTTAGTCATCTCGCCAACAAGGTTGAGCGTTAATAATGATTCAATTAATCCAATGGCGGCTAATGTTAACGAATAAGGGAATATGATTTTAAAAGTTTCAAACGAAAAGGGAACTGATGGAATATGAAATAATGGTAAGCCACCTTCGATGGAGGCCAAATCCCCTACGCGCGGTACATTAATATCCGCAAAGATCACTAATAAACTAACAGCGCCAATAGCCATAAGCGGCGCAGGTATAGATGTTGTTAATTTAGGTGTGAATTGGATGATGAGCATTGTTAGCGCTGTTAGGCCAAGCATCATCATTAAGGGGCCACCAGACATCCAAACAGCACTGCCGTCAGGTCCTGCTGCTTTGAATTGACCCATTTGGGCCAGAAAAATAACAATGGCGAGGCCGTTAACAAATCCCAACATAACGGGATAAGGGACCATGCGGATGAATTTTCCCCAGCGCAGGACACCTGCGAGAATTTGAAAAATGCCCATTAGCACGACTGTCGCGAATAAATATTCAACGCCGTGCTGCATCACAAGAGCCACCATAACAACAGCCAATGCTCCAGTTGCACCAGATATCATGCCAGGGCGCCCACCAAAGATTGCAGTGATTAAGCCCACGATAAAGGCGGCATATAGACCGACAAGAGGATGAACTTGAGCAACAAAAGCAAAGGCAACGGCTTCAGGAACTAGCGCGAGCGCTACAGTCAGGCCTGAAAGTATTTCTATTCGAGAAGATGTGAAGGAGCTAATACCTAGTTCTTCAATCCAATTTTTTAGTGCAGCTTGCATTGTAAAATCCTTTAGAAAACCGTGCTGTTATGGAGGGTGCTATACAAAGTCATTAATTTAGGCTGCTAGTAGCAGGAAAGTTACTAAAACACTATGATTATATCGCATAAGTCTCATTTGCTTTTCAATATAAGACGGGAGCTAAAAGTCTGTTGCGTCTTATCATGAGGTTTGATGCTTTTTAAGGTAATCTGCTTTTCTATATATTGAGCTTTTGATTCTTTTCGATTCGATATGTAGTATTTAATAGGGCTAATTGTATTAAATATATACTAAAATAATATAAGTACTTGATTCTTTTCTTAGAATCCGTATGATTCGTACATGTAAATAGGTGTTGATGCTTTAAATGGTAGTCGGCAAGTGTCGATTCGAATATCGATTCGAGTTGAGTGTAGGGCGAAATAGCCCTTATTAGGAGGCAGAAATGGTCGGTAGCCAGTTATCCGATATGCTGCAGTTAGCACAGGCTAAGTCGTCTGATGCGCGCACCCAACTTGCTGAGAATATAACAGATCTGTTTTTGACGGATGCAGGGCGCCTTAGTGAGCATGAGCGCGCGCTTATGTCAGATATATTAGGTAAATTATTAGGGCAAGTAGAAGCTGATGTTCGAAAAGAACTGGCTGAGAGTATGCTTAGGTCTGGCGTCGATTTGCCAGATGTTATTCAGATGCTCGCCAATGATGAAATTGAAATTGCCCGTCCACTCCTAGAGAAAAGTGAATTACTGCGTGATCCTGGCTTAATTGAAATCATTCGAATGCGCACTGATGAGCATCGCATGGCAATAACCATGAGAGAGGAGCTCTCAGAGCAATTAACTGATAGTCTTATCGAATATGGCGACGCGGATGTGGTTGAAAGCCTCCTTAATAATCACGATGCTAAGATATCAAAGCGGGCTATGGAATATCTGGTTGTTGAATCTCGTCGTGTGGATCGTTTTCAAGAGCCTTTAGTTCAACGCGCAGATCTGCCGCCTGAACTGGCTTATCGTATGTATTGGTGGGTGTCCGCTGCGCTGCGTAAGAAGATAATTTCTGAACATAAAGTTGAACCTGTGAAGATGGAAGCTGCTGTTCGTCGCGCCGCACGGGCTGTGATGGTTGATAAAGAAAGTGAAGGCGGCGCATACGTTAAAGCGCAAAAGTTAGTGCGAAGAATGAATGAAAATGGTGAGTTAACAATCGCATTTTTGATAAATTCGTTACGTCAGCAAAGGATTGCGGTTTTTGTGGCTGGTCTGGGTGAACTTGCTCATATTGATTTCAGAACAGCTTGGCGAATTTTCTCTGATAAGGGTGGTCAAAGCCTTGCGGTGCTGGCAAAAGCTATAGGAATTGATAAATCACAGTTTACGAATTTATTTTTGCTGACATTACAGGCAAGAGAAGGAAATAATCGTGCGCAGTCACCAGGGGTGATTAACGAAATTATGGCACTTTTTGATATGATTACAGAAGAAAGTGCGAAAGGTGCGTTACAGATTTGGCAACGTGATAACGCCTATCAACAAGCAATTGACGAATTAGAAAAGGCGTAATAATCGCCACTATATAATAATGGCTTTAATAGCCAGTGAATAAGGGATGAGTATAACCAGTATATGGTATGGAGAATATCTAAGCGCTGGTCATATTCTTAAGGAACTGGGAATGGTTGAAAATAAAAAAGACATTGTGGCAAATGTGTTGAAATTTGCTGAGGCACAAGACAATTCTGCTGAAGAAGGTGCTTTTGGTGCAACAATTAGTCGAACTGCTAGTAGAAAAGCACCCGCAAATGAACAAGTGATCGGTTTTTTAGATCGTTTGATTTTAGATCAATCATTGCCTGTTTATGTGTCCTCTGTTGATGGGACTTTAATTCATGTTAATCAGCGCTTTGAAGAATTAAGTGACCTTTTAACTAATGTTTCACTGGCCCCTGGTCCGATTGAAGTGTTGGGCAAGGTTTCTGCACCTTCAATTAAGCCAATAATAAATGATATTTTAGCTAGTAAAACAACTGTTCGCGCTGAAGAAAAAGTTACCGTTAATGGCATTGAACGTATTTTTCTTGGTCGTCATATGCCTGTTTGCAACGAAATAGGTGACGTTGTTGCTGTTGCGGGCACCTATGAAGATGTAACCAAGCATATCCGTGGCATTGAAGATGCAAACCGTACCCAAGTTAGGTTTCAGGATTTTGCCCGAGCTAGTTCAGATTGGTTCTGGGAAGTGAATTCTGAGCTTAAAATTACGACATTATCTGATCGGTTTACCGCTATCGTTGGTCAGCCTGCAATGATGTTCATCGGCTCTCAATTTGAGCAATTTGGTGCTTATACACCAAATATGGAAGGGCGTAATGAAGGGGCTGTTGCCTTTTTGTCTCGTAAACCATTTAGAGAGCAGCTATTCATTATGGAAGATATGGATGGCAAGGAGCAGAAATTCCATTTGGCAGGTGTCCCTGTCTTTGATCGAGTTACGGGGGATTTTTCTGGATACCGCGGTGTTGGTAAGGATGTAAATCAACGATATCAACAAGCCGAGCGTGCCAATGAAGCTAGGGTGCAGTTAGAAACTGCTCTAGCAGACTTAACGCGCAATAATATGGCACTTGATGTTGCTACTCAGCAAGCGCAAACTGCACTTAAAACCAAAAATGAATTCCTTGCGGCAATGAGCCATGAGCTTCGCACGCCCCTTAATGCTATTATAGGTTTTGCTGAATCTTTCGTTGGACAACAATTTGGTCCACTATCTGAGGATTATTTAAAATTTTCATCTGATATTCATTCGTCAGGTAAACATTTATTAGAGTTGATCAATGATATTCTGGATGTTGCCGTTATGGAAAGCGGTGGTTTATCGTTGTTCAAGGGTGACATATCTTTACAAACTATACTTGATAAGGCCGTACATATGAATGTAGGGCATGCTCAAGAAAAAATGCTAAATATAATAGGGTTAAGTA
Organism: uncultured Kordiimonas sp.; assembly: GCA_965603205.1. Taxonomy (GTDB): domain Bacteria; phylum Pseudomonadota; class Alphaproteobacteria; order Sphingomonadales; family Kordiimonadaceae; genus Temperatibacter. The sequence continues at coordinate 9,408 of CBFDCC010000006.1, forward strand.
TTTCTACAGATCTAATTATATGCGCTGATGAGCGTCGTACATTACAAATATTCGTTAATTTACTCAGTAATGCCATAAAGTTCACACCAAATGGTGGTGAGGTGGGTATTCAAGTAGCAGAAACCGATGATAATTTCATTGAAATTACTGTGTGGGATACGGGTATTGGCATCTCTAGGGAACAACAATCTAAGGCTTTTGAGAAATTTCATCAAATAACCGAAGATGTATATAGCCGCAGCCAAGACGGCTCTGGTCTAGGTTTACATATATCACGTGGTTTAGCGCGGGCAATGAATGGTGATATCCGTGTTGAGAGTATTGAGGGTCGCGGTAGCCAGTTTACAGTGAGTTTACCCAAGGGTGAGCAGAACCAAGAAGAAGACTTTAACTTTATTTAAAAACATAAGCCACAAATAATCATATAAATGAAAATACCGGGACGGGTTTATGGAAAAGGTCTCAGCAGAAATGCTGGGGCCTTTTTGATGTGGAATATATTGTTAATCGCCTGCAAATTGTTCAATAAAGATGCGTTCGGCTAGATTATGCTCTGGGTCAAATAATAGATTGATAGTAACGTCCCTTGCTTCACTGATTTCTACCTTTGCAACATCACGTACTTCATGCATATCCGCTGTCGCAGATACGGGTCTCTTTTTGGCTTGTTGGATGGTTAACTCTATGGTCACATCGTGAGGAAGCAGGGCGCCACCCCAACGACGTGGTCTAAATGCAGAAATAGGTGTCAGAGCTAACACGTTGGCAGCAATAGGTAAAATAGGTCCCTTGGCTGATAAATTATAGGCTGTGCTGCCGATGGTCGTTGAAACTAATAGGCCATCCCCTACAAGTTCATCTAGTCGAATTTTTCCATCAATGCTAACCTGAACAGAGCAGGCTTGGCGTGTTTCCCTTAGCAGTGAGACCTCATTGATGGCTAGATATTCATAATGGTTACCTTGGCAATCAGTGGCACGCATGCGCAGTGGGTGTAGTTTGAATTTGTCAGCCTTTTCTATGCGCTCAATTAGATTGTCTTGTGAAAAACTATTCATTAAAAAGCCAACAGTGCCACGATTTAAACCAAAGACAGGCTTGCCTGAGAATAAATACTGATGCAGTGATTGCAGCATGAAACCATCACCGCCAAGCGCTACAATAACATCAGCCTCCTCTGGGGGGACAGTATCGTATTGTTGTTTTAGGCATTTGGCTGAATCACTGGCAATGCCGTATTCACTGGCGATAATTGCAATTTTCATAAAATAAACCTAGCCTATACATATTTCTAAGACGATAAGCATTATAACTTTATTATGCTTATAGGCTACTGAATTATTATCCACCTGTAGTATTCATATGGCGCAAAGTGCTGCTGTGAACTCTATCGCCTGATATCTCAAAATCGTGACGAGCAGGTTTTATTGAAATAGCCTCTTTTAAAAGCACCTTTAGATCATCATCGCTGGCCCCGTTTCTTATCGCTTGGCGAAAATCAACATGATTATCTTGGCCCAAGCAAAGATATAACTGACCTGTGCAGGTTAGCCTGATGCGATTACAGCCATCGCAAAAGTTATTGGATAGAGGCGTAATAACACCTAATCGTATATTCCCACCTTGCGTTTCATAATAGCGGGCAGGGCCACTTGTATGGTGATTGCTCTTAATTAAATCTTTAGACTCAATCAGGCTGTCTATAACAGTTTGCAGTGGTAAATAGCGGTCAATTCTATCTTCGCCTGTGTCAGCCATAGGCATGGTTTCAATTAAGGTGAGGTCACAACCATGGTTTTCACACCAGTCAAAAAGCTCTGGTATTTCTTGATCATTAACGCCCTTCATTAGAACAGCATTAATTTTAACGTCTATTCCTTCTGCTTTTGCAGACAGAATACCAGCGATGACTTTTTTTAGATCGCCTCTACGCGTAATTTCAGTAAATTTATCAGGATTTAGAGTATCCATGGATACATTGATACGCTTTATACCTGATTCAACTAGCGCCTTGCTATGGGTGGCTAGCTGGCTTCCATTAGTGGATAGGGTAAGTTCATCCAACAGCCCATCCTTTGTATGCTGCCCTAATAATCTTACTAGTGACTGAATATCCTTGCGCACAAGGGGTTCGCCACCTGTTAGCCTGATTTTATTTATACCACATTCAATGAAGGTTTTAGCAATTCGGTATAATTCTTCTAGACTCAACACGTCCTTTTTCGGCAGAAATACCATCTTTTCAGACATGCAATAACGGCAGCGGAAATCGCATCTATCGGTAATAGACAATCGCAAATAGGTAATATGACGCCCTAAAGGGTCAATAAGCTGTGTGTTAGTTTGGTTCATGTGATGATATGACCTATTTATATGCCTTAGGTCAAGCTAGTCTAGTCGGAGATATTACATTTTATCGTCAAATAAGCGTCCTGCCACTCGATCAGTCAATTCTTCCGACATTTGAGCAGCCACAGAAAAAGCTTTTGCGTTCGCTTTAAATGCCTGTTTTGCGGAATTTAATTCTACAATCGAAGCTGCTAAACTATCGCTCATTAACGGCTCAGCTCCCGTTAGTTTCCCAGTACTTTTAGAGTTGTTATTCTCTAAGCTATTGGGATCATTAGAATTTACACTCACTATTTTTTGTGCAGCTTTATTGGTGCGATCCATCGCACTCATCATTCCCGCTTTCGAGACATCTAAAATAGTCATTTAATCTTCCTTAATTACAGGGCAATATAGCATATATATTTTATTTTTTTTAATGATGACTACAATTGTAGCTTTTTTATTTTTTAAAACTGATCTAACTTAATCGAATGAGAGATATTATATGAAAATAGATGTTATAATTGATGTTGTATGCCCTTGGTGTTTTGTTGGTAAGCGAGAACTTGACAGAGCATTAGCAGCAAGGCCCAATATAGATGTAGAAGTAACCTATCTTCCGTACCAATTAGCACCACACACGCCACAGGAGGGTGTGGATAGGGCAAGCTATTACAAAAAGAAATTTGGAGATGGGTCTCAGCTGGCTACAATGCGTGAACATTTACATAACAAGGGCGCGGCGTTAGGCATTAGTTTTGATTTTGAGAGCGACTGCAATATAGCCAATACAATGGATGCTCACCGTCTTATCCGTTGGGCCAAGGCGGCTGGATGCCAGTCTATGGTTGCGGACGCAATTATGGAGGCCTATTTTGAGCAATCGGCCTTTATAGGTGATCATGAGTTATTATCTAAGATTGCAGGGAGTGCTGGCATGGACGTTGAGTTGGTCAGTGAATTGTTGGCCAGCGACCGCGACGTCTCTTCAATTAAGGATGAAATAGAACGTGTGCAAAATATGGGTATACAGGGTGTACCATTTTTTATATTTGATGAAAAATCTGCGGTTTCAGGCGCGCAATCATCAGAAGCTCTTGTTCAAGTTATGGATAAATTATCTTAAAGAAAATACAGGAATTATAATATGTTATCAATAATAATGAATTTAATATGGTGGATTTTTGGCGGGCTAGTTATGGGAATAAGTTGGATGTTTCTATCGCTGATTATGTTTATATCAATCATTGGCATTCCTTTTGGCCGTGCGGCGTTTAATTTTGGTCTACTTATGTTTTGGCCTTTTGGTCAAGTGGCAGTTGATCGCCATGCTTATACTGGTGAAGAAGATATTGGAACAGGCGGTTTAGGGTTGCTTGGTAATATTATTTGGTTTGTTATAGGTGGTTTATGGCTTGCTATTGGCCATTTGTTCTCTGCTTTTTTATGTGCCATTACGATTATTGGCATTCCATTTGCTATACAACATCTTAAGTTTGCGATAATGGCGTTAATGCCTATTGGGAAAGTTATTATTAGTAAAGAAGAGGCAAGACAAAAGGGTTTGATATAGGATTTGTGTATTAACGTTTATATGGCATTGTGATTTTACTATTAATAATTGCACATTTGTTTTATGGTGTTAAGTTGTAGTAACTATATGTTTTTAATGAAAATATAATTGATTCTATTGTTGATATAAAGATGCGTTGATGAGGGGGCGAATATATGGGTAGGGTACCAGATAGGTTTTTAGGCTTTGCTTTCACCATTGGAGATATGCTGCTTGAAATCGATCATGATTTCAACATACTCAATGCTGATGGCGCTTTGAGCATTTTAATCAATAATAATAGTATCCCATTACCAGGGCGGAATCTTGCTGAATTTTTATCTGAATCTGATAAAGCCGTTATAGATGTATCCCTACGCTCTCTTAAATCTACAAATCGTATTGGTCCCATACTGATTAAGATGAAAAGCGATAAAGGCAAGATAGTAGAATTTGCAATGTTTGCCGGACAATTGCCAATGCAGCCCGGCAGTATATATCTAGCGATTTCTTTTCCATATCGCCTTGGAATGGATTCATATGGGGATGATTTTAAGACCGACGTAGAAAGACGCGAAGAATTCTTTGGACGTTTAGATAAGCTAGTAACAGATTCAGATGATGATACAGAAAACCTGATGGTAACTGTTATGGAAACACCTGAAGGTGAAAATGTTAGCTCTGCAAAGCAACATGAGATGGAAGGCTTTTTAAAAGGCTTATCTGTTGGCGGTAATCACGCAGCAAAGTTGGCTGATAATAAATATGCGCTTGTTCATTCAAAAGAAGATGACGTTGATCAAGCTGATATGGCACAAGAACTAGCGCTTGCAACTGGTATGGCCTTAACGTCGGCTACTATTGACGCTAATGATGCGGTGTCAGGAGAAGAAGACGGCATCAAGGCATTAATATTCTCCTTACAGCGTTTTGCTGAAGGTTCTGTTGGTTTCAACGCTGAAAGCTTTGCTGCAAAGGGTGGAAACTTAATTAGTGAAACCACAGCGAGGGTTTCAGAATTTCGTCGCATTTTAAATGAAGGTGATTTTGATTTAGTCTACCAGCCGATCGTAGCCTTGCGTAGCGGTGTAACTCATCATTTTGAGGCCTTAACACGTTTTACTAATAGTGGGGAGCACGGCAATCAGTTTGAGATGATTTGTTTTGCTGAAGATGTGGGACTAATCATTGATTTTGATAAGGCTGTTTTGAAACGCACTATAGAGAAAGTTAAGCCTCAGGCTGGTTTAGCTTCAGCCCCGAATATTGCGGTTAATATATCAGGAAAATCCTTATCTACGCCTGCTTTTGTAGAGGATCTACTTAAGACACTAAAGGAATCAAGTGCCCTCGCCAAGAATGTTTCACTAGAGATAACAGAATCTTCAAAAATTCATGATCTAATTGCTATGAATAAGATTATACAAGAAATTCGTGGCATTGGTTTTCGTGTATATATGGATGATTTTGGAGCGGGAGCAGCTGGTTTTGAATATTTACGAGACCTACAGGTGGATGGCGTAAAAATTGATGGCGCCTATATTCGTGACGCTGTATCTGATAAGAAAACCCGTGCTTTCTTAAGGTCAATTGTCACTTTATGTCAGGACCTTGGTATAAACACAGTCGGCGAGTGGGTGGAAACCAAAGAGCATGCTGATTTATTAGCACAAATGGGTGTTACATATGCTCAGGGGTTCTATTTTGGTAAGCCATCGCCAAGCTTGATACCGACTAGAGCGCGTGCGTCTGCAGCTAACTAAAGTTTAATAGGTTATTCCACTGCAATAGCGGCCAGTTTCCTAACCCATTTCGCAACCGTATTTAATCGAGTGCTGATTTTTTCCATCCGCGCATAAAGTGATAATTTATGATCAGGGCGTACTTTTGCCGTCTTTCCTGTACTTGTGATAAACATTATTAACCCCGCAGGATTAGCAAAAGTGTTATCACGGAAGGTGATGACAACACCTTTGGCGCCAGCTTCTAATTTCTCAATGCCTGCTATCTTGCAGTAACCTTTAATAATCATAATAGCTGCAAGTTGCTTGACCTCGCTTGGAAGGGGGCCAAAACGATCAATAAGCTCTGCGCAGAATGCATCTACATCTTCGCGTGTTTCCAAGTCAGCTAAACGGCGGTACAAGGCCATGCGCTGCGTTAGGTCTGGTACATATTTTTCTGGTATCATCACAGTAGCACCCAAATTGATTACAGGTGACCACTGACTGTCACTATCTTCCCATTCGCTTTCACCCTTGCGGGCATCGGCTACGGCTTCTTCTAACATCTTTTGATACAGCTCCGCACCAACCTCGCGCACATGGCCACTTTGTTCGTCGCCAAGCAAGTTACCAGCACCGCGAATATCCATGTCATGACTAGCGATGGTAAATCCAGCACCTAGTGTATCGAGCGTTTGTAACACTTGCAGGCGTTTTTCTGCCCCATCTGTTATAACGCGGTTCGGTGGGACTGTAAGATAAGCATAAGCGCGGGTTTTAGAACGTCCCACACGTCCGCGTAGTTGGTAAAGCTGTGATAGGCCAAACATATCGGCCCGGTGTATAATCATTGTATTAGCTGTTGGTACATCGATACCAGATTCAACAATCGTCGTTGATAAGAGCACATCATAACGACCTTCGTAAAAGGCATTCATCACATCTTCGATCTGAGATGGTGTCATCTGACCGTGTGCCATGACGAATTTAACCTCAGGGACATTTTCTTTTAAGAAAGTTGCGGCTTGGTCTAAGTCTGCAATGCGCGGACATACATAAAAGCTTTGACCGCCTCTGAAATGCTCACGCAGCAATGCTTCTCGCACGACAATTTGATCAAAGGGTAGCACGAATGTACGCACCGCTAAACGATCAACAGGTGGCGTGGCAATGATTGATAAGTCGCGCAGTCCTGTCATAGCCATTTGTAATGTACGTGGTATAGGCGTTGCAGTCAGTGTTAATACATGAACATTCGCCTTTAACTGTTTCAGGCGCTCTTTATGGGCTACACCAAAATGTTGCTCTTCATCAATTATAAGCAAACCAAGGTTTTTGACACTTATGTCTTTGGCCAGCAATGCATGGGTACCAATGACAATATCTAATGTACCATTCCTAAGTTCCTCTTTAGACGCCTTTGCGTCTTTTGCAGATACGAGCCTAGATAGTTGGGCTATACGAAGTGGCAGGCCCTTAAAACGTTCCGTGAAGGTAATGAAATGCTGACGCGCTAATAAGGTTGTTGGCGCAACGATCACAACTTGATGCCCTCCCATAGCAGCTAGGAAGGTCGCACGAAGCCCCACTTCGGTTTTACCAAAGCCTACGTCTCCGCAAATTAGACGATCCATTGGTCGGCCTGATGATAAATCGCTAATCACATCGCCAATAGAACGTAATTGGTCTTCGGTTTCAGTGAAGGGGAACTTGGCGCAAAATTCTTCATATAAGCCTTCAGGTGAGGTGATGCGTTGTCCTTCACGCAGGGCACGCTCTGCCGCTAGCTTAATCAAGTCATCCGCCATATCGCGGATACGTTTCTTCATTTTAGCTTTGCGGGCTTGCCATGCAACGCCGCCAAGCTTATCAAGCTGGCCACCAGATTCGGCGCTGCCATATCGAGATAGAATTTCGATATTCTCAACGGGTACAAATAATTTATCGCCGTTGGAATATGTCAGGCGCAAACAGTCATGAGATGCACCTGAGACAGTGATATTCTCAAGGCCATCAAATATACCAATGCCGTGGCTGGCATGAACAACATAATCACCCGCCGTTAGGCTGCTAGCCTCAGTTAGGAAATTATCAGCCTTTTTGCTGCGGCGGGTTTTGCGCACCATGCGGTCACCCAGCACGTCTTGTTCTGTGATAACGGCTAAGTCTTCGCTTTCAAAACCATGCTCTAATGGTACCACGGTTACGGCGACTAATTTTTTATTTGATGTTCTGATGTCGGCCCAGCTATCGGCTAGTCCAATAGGTCTAACACCATGATCCTTTAATACGCCTTCTAATCGTGTGGCGGCACCCAGTGAATAACAGGCGAAAACAACACGTTTCTTAAGTTCACGTAGTGCATCCACATGTTCCTTGAGGGAATCATATATATTAATGTCTTTAGAATTACGCTCTGGTGCAAAGTCACGCCCTTGACGGCCCTGCATCACAATAACTTTATTGCTTTCTGGCTCTTGGAAGGGGCTTAAACGCTTTGGATTGAGTTTGCTTAATATAGCGTCCCATTCGTCTTGTATCAGGTATAATTTATCAACAGGTAGCGGTTTGTAAGCCGCCGATGATCTGTTTTTAGATGTTTTATGAATGTCATAAGCTTCTTTGCGAGCATTATAATAATCCTCAATCGCGTCAAGGCGATCACCTAAGGCTTCATCAAGTTGATAATCAAGCGATAGGTTAGGAGCATCTAAATAATCAAAGAGTGTATTCAGCTTGTTATGAAATAATGGCAACCAATGCTCAGCGCCGTGATGTTTGCGTCCCTCTGATATAGCTGCATATAACGGATCAGCGTCCGTTGTCGTTGGACCAAAGGTATTTACATATTCACGCCTGAAACGCCTGATATGCTCATCACTCAGCGAGAATTCATTAACAGGCATAAGATGTAGCTGCTTAATACTGCCAATAGTACGCTGACTTAATGGGTCGTAAGTGCGGATAGTATCTAATTCGTCACCAAAGAAATCCAGACGAATAGGGTGGTCTTCACCGGATGGAAAAATATCAATCAGACCACCACGCACTGCAAATTCACCGTGTTCCATTGCTTGGCTAGACCTAGAATAACCACTATTTACTAGAAACTCTGTGATAGACGTCATATCAATCTCATCACCAACCTCAGCGCGTAGGCTGCTGCCTTTAATGGCTGAGACTGGCGGCACACGCTGTGCGGCGGCATTGACGGTGGTAAGCAGAAGTAAAGGTTTTTTGCCGCGCCAATTGATCAACTGAGACAGTGCCGACATGCGGGAAGACAGGATATCATTATGGGGACTAACGCGGTCGTAGGGCAGACAGTCCCACGCACTAAAGGTGATAACCTCTAATTCTGGCATGAAAAAACGCACAGCGCTGGCAAGGGTGGTCAGGCGCGCATCATCACGCGCTATATGCATGAGTGCTTTTTTGTGATTGTTAAATGTCTCTGCGCAGATATCAGCCAGTAACATCGCGTCGTAGCCTTCTGGGCTACCCGCAATGGTGATTGATCGATTAATATCTGATAGATTACTGAGAGACATGAGTTTGTTAGGCCTGTAAATCTAGAAAATCGAGTTTTTGCAGGCGCTGCATCATTTCACATTGAAACGCCTCAGGGCATGGCTCATCACCACCTGTTATCCAAGATAGGATTGAATGATCTTGTTCTTCGTATAGGCGCTCAAACCATGTAAGCTCATCTTCGCCAAAATTATCAATATGCATCTCAACAAAATTACCGAATATTAAATCCAGTTCCTTAATGCCGCGATGCCATGAACGAAAAACCAAACGACGGCGACGCTCCTCAATGGGTAGCGGGCGGTGAGGGTCATAGTCCAAATCAGTCATGTTTAAGTTTCCTAGGCTAAGTCGCGTTTGTCATATACAGGTCTTGCAGTTAGTTTCATGTCTGTTTAGGCTACTTTCTATTAGAATTGAAGGGAAAACAACGTGGCTTTGCGCCCAGAAGCTTTAAATGGTTATTTTCGCGATATTTCTGCCCTAAAAGGGGTGGGGCCGCGAAGCCGTAGCCTGTTTGAAAAGCTCGTTGGGACACGTTTTATAGATCTACTGAAACATTTGCCGTCAGCCATGATTGATAGGCGTTACCGCCCTACAGTTGCTGCTGCTACACCTGGTAGTATTGCTACGCTGCAAATAACAGTTGTTAAGCATGAGGCAACAAAGAATAAACGCGCTCCTCACAAGGTTATTTGTCAGGATGATAGTGGTTTTATCACCTTAGTATTTTTTCATGCGCGCGGCGATTGGATTCGTAGTCAACTACCCGAAGGTGAAGAACGCCTTGTTAGCGGTCGGATAGAGCATTTCAGCGGTAAGGCGCAAATGACCCACCCAGATTATATGGTAGCCCTTGATAAGGCAGATGACTTGCCCACTATAGAGCCAATATACCCGATGACAGCGGGCCTTGGCGCTAAGGTGATTAGAAAAGCTATAGAGGATTGCCTGTCGCAGATGACACCGTTGCCAGAATGGATCAACGAGAGCCTGTTGAAAGAGAAAAAATGGCCAGCCTTTACTGAGGCGGTTAATAAGGCGCACCATCCAGAAAGCTTAGATAGCCTTATGCCCAGCGATATCAATAGATGCCGGCTTGCTTATGACGAACTACTTGCTACACAGGTGGCGTTGGCGATTGTGCGAGAAAAATCCCGCAAGAAGCGTGGTAGATCAATTGTTGGCGATGGCAGCAAACAGAAGATTATTCTGGATTCTATTGGATTTGAACTGACAGGAGACCAGCAACAAACCGTTGATGATATCAAGGCTGATATGAAGTCTGAGGCAGCCATGTTACGTCTTGTTCAGGGTGATGTGGGTAGTGGTAAGACCATTGTTGCATTATTGGCGATGACTGCTGCGGTTGAAGCAGGGTGCCAAGCAGCTATTTTAGCGCCAACTGAGATATTAGCACGACAACATGCCCAAACAATAATTCCATTGGCTGACGCCGCAGGTCTTAAGGTTGAGATATTAACGGGCCGCAACAAAGGTAAGCCCCGTGATGACTTGCTTGGGAGACTTGAAAGTGGTGATATAGATATTCTGATTGGTACCCACGCGATCATACAAGATGATGTGGTATTTAATGATTTGGGCTTTGCCGTCATAGATGAGCAACATAGATTTGGTGTTCATCAAAGGATGGCACTTACTAGCAAGGCCATTGCAGGTGTCGATGTACTTGTAATGACAGCAACGCCTATACCGCGCACGTTAACATTAACCGCATACGGCGATATGGATGTATCGAGGATCATTGAAAAGCCACCCGGCAGGCAGCCCATTGATACCCGCGTTATTAACGTTGATCGTATCGGGGATGTGGTTGCTGGTGTTGGGCGCGCGATGGCTAGTGGCGCACGCGTATATTGGGTTTGCCCCTTGGTGGAAGAAAGTGAAAAGCTCGATTTGGCGGCCGCGGAAGATCGTTTTAAAGAAATGCAGCAAGTTTTTGGAGATAAGGTAGGACTTGTTCATGGACGTATGAAGCCGAAAGAAAAAGATGAGGTTATGCACGCCTTCGCGAGCGGTGAGATAAGTTTGCTAGTCTCAACAACGGTTATCGAGGTAGGCGTCAATGTTCCTGAGGCTACAGTGATGGTGATTGAGCAAGCTGAACGCTTTGGTCTGGCACAATTACATCAATTACGCGGCAGGGTTGGCCGTGGCAGTGCTAAATCAAGTTGCCTATTGCTTCGGGCTAATCATATCGGTGAGGTGGCCACTAGCAGATTAAAGACAATGCGCGAGACGGATGATGGCTTTCAAATAGCAGAAGAAGATCTAAAACTGAGAGGTAGTGGAGAAATTTTAGGGACTAAGCAGTCAGGCGTGCCAGAGTTTAATCTGGTTGATATGATAGAACATGCTGATCTGATTGAGACAGCTAGAGATGATGCGCGTTTGTTTATTAGTAAAGACCCAACTCTATCGACAGAACGCGGGAAAGCTATCAGGCATCTATTATATTTATTTGAACGGGATGAGGGTGTGCGATTGATGAAATCGGGCTAGGTAAAATCGCGCTTATCCATTAAATGCCAACCAGCAGCGCCAAGTGCCTCAATAGGCTGGTATCTAACTTTATAAGACATTTTCTGACTTTGTTTAACCCAATAGCCCAGATATAAATAAGGTTGATTGGCTGTGCGCGTACGCTTGAGGTGATCTAGGATCATATAAACACCGAGGCTGCGTTCATCTTCGTCTATATCAAAGAAGCTATAGACCATAGATAGACCGTCGCTATGTTGGTCGGTGAGCGCCACACCCATCAATTTATTATCAAGTGCCCTACGATATTCTATCAGCACCGTTTCTACGGAACTTGTCTCAACCATTTCTCGAAAATCATCATGGGACATGTTGGCCATGCTGCCGTCGTCGTGTCTACCAACTAGATACTCATGCAAAAGATCATATTGCTCAACTGTGGTAATGGCAGGGCGAACCTGTGATTTTATATCTGCATTACGTGTTTCTACGCGTTTCATGGATTTTGTGGGCTTAAACTCTAGCGCTCGTGATCTAACCGATATACAGGCATTACAGTCTTCGCATGCTGGACGGTAAGCCACTGTTTGACTGCGCCTAAAACCTATTTTACCCAATGCTTCATTTAGTGCCATGGCATCAGGGCCTTCAAGGTCGGTAAATACTTTGCGCTCTTCCATGCCGTCAATATAGGGACAGTCCGATGGGGCTGTAACAAAGAATTTGGGGAATTGTATACCTTCTGACGACATTCGCTAATTACTGTCCTTTATAAAAGCCCATAATACCACGGTACAAAGGCCGTGAATGCAATCCACATGATAAAGATAAGTGGTGTACCTGCCTTTAGGAAGTCACTGAAACGATAATGACCTGGCGCCATAACCAGCAGATTGGTTTGATAGCTCATGGGGGTAGCAAAACTACAGTTAGCCCCAAAGATAACGGCTATCAGGAATGGCATTGGATCAACACCCATTTCAGTGGCAATAGATAGTCCTACAGGAGTAAATAGAACCGCCGTAGCATTATTTGATAGCACATTGGTGAGTAGAGCAACAAGCAAGAAGAATACTGACAAAAGTAACCATATAGGCGCCCCAGTCATTGATTCAACCACATTATGAGCCAAATATGACGCGCCGCCAGTCGCCTGCATGGCTGTACCAAGTGCTAACGCTGCCCCAACGATGGTATAGACACGTTTGTCGATTGAACGTGCCGCTTGGCGTACATTTAAGCAGCCAGTGACGAGCATAGCAATAGCACCCAGCAAGGCTGCAAGTACAATAGGGAAGAACCCAGAGGCCGCTGAGGTCACAACGCCTAAGAATATAAGCTGAGCGCGTCCTGCGTAATGGGTCTTCGGTAGGTCGCTCTTTGACCATTCCATCAATAGTACATCAGTGCTTGTGCGCAGTTTCTGAATGTTCTTACTGGTACCCATTATTAGAAGAACGTCACCAGCTTCAACTCGCAGATCAGCAAGCTCAGCGCGGATCATACGGCTACGCCTTTGAACGCCAATAACATTACAGCCAGTCTCGCTATGGAAACCTGTCATAGCGATGGTACGGCCATCCATACGCGATGCTGGCGCTATAACAGCCTCAGCAATCACTTTGCTTTCTTGCTTTTTTCCTGTTTCATCAACGGTTGTTAGCATTTCTGGGTCGGTGTTCAGTAAATCAGTCATAACAATACGTGTGGCTGCTACAAGGACGGTATCGCCTTTTTGAAGAGTGATTTCATCATAGGGTGGTAGTAGTTGTTCTCCATCACGCTGTATCATGCGCACTGTGACGCTAGTAAGCTTTGGAAAAATGCCAGATACGGCAGTTTGGCCTTCTAGTTGATCTCCTTCACCAACTTCGATTTGAAAAATAAATTGCTTACCACGGCCCCCTGATAGGCGTTTAGCTAGGCTAGCGCGTGCTTGTAGAAGTTTTGGCAAAACAAATAATATATAAACCAAGCCGATAGCAGCCATGAAGGCGCCTGGTATGGTGAAATCGAAGAAATACACTGGAGGGCCGCCAGCTTGCTGGTAAGCGCCGATCGCAAGTAGGTTGGTGCTTGATCCGATAATGGTTAAGTTGCCGCCAAGGATTGCTACAAAACTAAGTGGCATCATTACATGGCTACTGTCTTTAGAAAGTTTGTCAGCGAGTACGGTTAATATAGGTATAAAGATAACGACAACAGGTGTGTTATTTAGAACGGCCGATACGAGCATAACTGCGACTAGCGATAGGGTAATCACTAGTTTAGGGCGCTTTGCGCCAAAATTAAGAAGCATCTGGGCTGGTCCGTTTAGGGCACCTGTTTGAACAAGCCCTTGTCCAGTAACAAGTAGCGCCATAATAGTGATTAAGGCTGGATCGGCAAAACCTTTGAGGATTTCACGCGTACCAACTATATTATTACCAGCGTTGTCTAAGACGGGATAAAACTGAAACAGTAAAAGCAATAGGGCAACTGTAGCAATTGATGAAATCTCAAGGGGAATACGATCAATTGAATATGTGACAATAGCCCCAGCAACAACAGCATAGGTAAGCCACATCTGAACGGTAGGTTCGATAAATTCCATAAGCTCTGTTCATTGTCCTAATAATATAGTGTTTAATGACAGTATGTTAGACAGGTGAAGAGCTAAAAGATAGCGTAAATTAGATCAAAATTTAATAAGGGTAATCTAATCTAGGCCATAGTTAGGTGGCACCTCTGGCGATTCTCGCAGGAGAGTGATAGTGATCCTGCGGTTTTCTGTGCGCTGTGGGCGGTCAGGATAAAGAGGATCCGTTGCCGCTTTGCCAATCATTTCATTGAAACGGTCACCACTTACTCCTGATACAGCTAGCACGCGACGCGCTGCATTAGCACGATCAGAACTTAATTCCCAAAATGTATAATCAGGCGTTGATTCGCGTGTTGAGCTATCTGTGTGACCCTCAATAGTTACGCGGTTTGGAATGTTTTGAACCGAACCCCCAATCTCGCGGATCATCGCCTGTGCAAAATTATAAAGCTCAGCCGTGCCACTGCGAAACATAGAGCGCTGGTCCTTATCAATCAGCTGAATTTTCATGCCATCTTCGGTGATCTCCATGATGATTTGGTCTTCATGCTCTTTGAGTAGAGGGGATTCTTGAATAGCTATGGTGAGCGTATCTTTAATTAGCTCAAACTCCTCATTCTCCGCTTCTAGCATTGCTTCTGAAATGTCCTCGATTTTTTCTTTGGATTTTTCCTCGTCTTCAGTCTCTTCATTTTCTTTGTCACTTTCAGCCTGAGCGGTCGCAGGGGGGCCAGGGCGCATAATAGCTGTGACCATGTTTGGATTACTGCCTGGTGTAGCTAACATACCGCTATTAAGAGGCTTGTTTTCACCTGATTTACCAGATGAGGATGCTGCAGAGGGCGCAAAATAATCAGCAAGGCCGGACAAAGTTTCTGGTGGAGCTACATTTAAAAGCCATAGAAGCATGAAGAAGGCCATCATCGCGGTTACAAAGTCAGCGTAAGCAACTTTCCACGCGCCACCATGGGCAGCACTGGCTTCGACCTTCTTAATCTTTTTGATTATCGGTTGGATTTCATTTTCGTTAGCCAACGTCAACTCCTATAATTTACCATACTAAAGGCTACTATTTGGTTATTAGTCTTTGATAGTAATGAATTTTACTTATTTTTAAAAGACTATTTAATGCACAGTTCCTTTATTTGGCATAAGCGTCAAGACTTTAGTCTCTTTACTTGAGATGTTTTTTGACGAAACTTTAAAGGAGTTTACCTCCTGCCAATCTTGGAATTGATCAGAAAAATGCGGAGAAAATGGATTTCCTGATTGCCCAGTTGGAATGATGAATCGACTGTTTTCCATATTGCTAAGGTCAAAAACACCGCGGTAGCTAGGTCCAAAACTAGAGGCGTGCAAGGCTTTGTCGCTCCAGTTATTGCCCGCTACGTTAATGGTGAAACGACCACCGCTCTGCGGGGCTGAAACTTCAAAATAGTTTTTAAGAAATGCAACTTGACTGAATGGACGGTGTTGTTGACGCAGTGTATGCGCCTTGCCCCATTGCCATTTAGTCCAGTCTTCGCCGTATTTCGCTGTCAGTTCATCTGCTGCCATCTCAAAAGCTGTAGCAGTTAAGTTACTGCATTGCTCCTCGGTTTCACTGGTTGTTACATCATCGCACCATAGCGCGTAACTGGCATCATCCCTAGTTGGTAGCTGATAATAAGTCGTCCCATGACTGCTGCCATTTTCAGCAGCCCAGATGTTTTTCAAGAAATAGGGTCGCGACCTTGTACTATTCTTGAAAAAATCACCTAATTCATCAGCGTAAACTAATTTTGAATAATGCTTTAGCCACGTATCAAAAATTAATGGCTCAGGCTTATCAATGCTCATCAAACCATTCCACGATTTAACGCTTTTAAGTATATCTGCGTGGTTGATGCTTTGTGTTGGTAGCATGATACTTAGATCACGTGCCATATCTGATGTAATGTCACTCAATAGAGTTTCCATGGAACCCATATCATGCTCATTGGATGACTTTAAAATTTGCCGGATACGGTTGCCGCGATAGGGCAACCCCCACTCGCGTGTAATATAATGCGGGTAATCATCATCAACTATTTTCTCATTAGCGGTAGCAATTATACCGCCTTCAGGATTATAGCGTAAAGGTAAGTCATCATAATCAATGAAACCTTGCCAATCATATTTAGCGATCCAACCGGGTACAGGGATGCGTCCAGAAGCCTTGTTGTCAGGATGCCTAATAGGCACCATGGCTGGTGCATAGTAGCCAATGTTACCCTTTGTGTCGCCATAGATCATATTTTGCTCAGGCCCTATATAATAGCGAGCACTTTTTTTAAACTCGTCAAAAGTTTTTGCTGTCATAATGCCTAAACCAGATAATACAGAAGTGTCTTTGTCGGTGAGCGCAGTCCACTTTAGGGCAATGGCATAGCCATCACCTGCAATATTTTCAGCTGATTGAACAACATCAGAGATTATAGGGCCGTGACGTGATGATCTAATGGTGATTTTCACATCAGCTTCACCTTTAATCTTAATGGTCTCAACATGATTTTCAAAATTGGCTATACCTGTTGGCGTTAGATATGATTTTCCATCATTTTCAAGCTTCTCAATGTAAAGATCCTGACTGTCGGGATTGGTATTAGTAAAGCCCCAAGCAATATTATCATTGCGGCCGAGAATAATTGTTGGTGCGCCTGGTAGGGTAACACCGACCATATTGGTGTTATCTGAGGTCAGGTTTAGATGAACTAAATACCAGATTGAAGGTGACGTAAGGCCCAAATGAGGGTCATTACTCAATATAGGCTTGCCAGATTTGGTTTTATCGCCAGAGATCACCCAGTTATTCGAACCAAACCCACTTGGCTTTTCGTCACCAACAGCATCATATGTGGCCTCAGCTAATGCCTTTAATGGTAACTGGGCAAACATATCACGCATGTCCGGTAATGACGCTTCTTCAGGGTCTCCGGGGTAGGTAGGGTAATATTCTGCTACTTGTTTAGGTGTTAGCTTTGACATCATGCCCGCCCGAGCCAGTTCATTTCTGTAGTTTCCAGACAGGTTGAACCACATCATTTTTAACCAGACAAGAGTGTCAACACCACTCCATGGCTCCATCTCGCCCCCAAGAATAACAAACTCTGGTGGCAAGGCGCCTCGGCGACTTTTAATAAAGGCATTAATGCCACTTGCGTAAGCATCCAATGTTTTCTTGCCTTCTTCAGGTAAGTTTATATAGGCCTTTGCAGCTTTATCTCTAAAGCCGAGTGTCCGAAAGAATTTATCAATATTTAATGTCTCAGGTCCAAATAATTCAGATAATCGACCGCTACCTATTCTGCGATTAATATCTAACTGCCATAGGCGATCTTGAGCATGAGCAAAACCAACCGCGAAATTTAGATCGTCCATGTTAGCGCCAGTAATATGCGGGACACCTTTGTCGTCGCGGGCAATTGTCACCGGCTGGTGAAGCCCGCTCAGTGTTATTGTGCCTTCTGTTTGTGGAAGGGAACTACGTAACCAACTGAATATAATAATAAGTGAAATGGCAAAAAATGTACCTAACCCTAGTAGTAATCGAGATAAAGACTTCATTAAATATTTCCTTTTCCACATTTATGCCACTTGGACACTAGACATAAGCAGCGCTTAATCTTATTGCTATTTAAATTAATATTAAAATGGCACGGATGTCGATTTCTGTGATCATAGCAATGGAGAGTTTAATGAGCAAGGTAGCTTTTTTAGGTTTAGGCGTGATGGGATATCACATGGCAGGGCATCTGGCTTTGAATGGGCATGATGTAACTGTATACAACCGTACAGCCTCAAAAGCGTCGGATTGGCTTATGGAATTTAAGGATAAGACAAAAGCCACTGTAGCGCTGGCGTCGACACCGGCTGCGGCTGCAGAAGGTGCTGAAATAGTTTTTGCCTGTGTTGGTGCTGATAATGATGTGCGCCAAGTATGTACGGGTGATGATGGCGCTTTTAATGCCATGGATAAGGGCGCTGTATTTGTTGACCATACAACGGCTTCGGCTGAGTTAGCGCGTGAAATGGCAAATACGGCTGCTGGCCAAGGCATTTTATTCATCGATGCGCCAGTGTCAGGCGGTGAGGCTGGTGCGGTGAATGGTGCGTTAACAATTATGTGTGGTGGTGATGCTACTGCCTATGAGTGCGTTGCACCTGTGATGGAATCATATGGTAAAATGATGCGCTTGCTGGGCGGTGTCGGTTCTGGACAAACGGCTAAAATGGTCAATCAGGTTTGTATTGCTGGTGTGGTTCAAGGATTATCTGAAGCGCTTCATTTAGCTATGGAGGCTGGATTAGACGCTAAGGCGGTTGTTGATGTAATATCAAAGGGTGCCGCGCAGAGTTGGCAAATGGAAAACCGGGCTGAGACCATGATAGACGGTAAATTTGATTATGGTTTTGCGGTGGATTGGATGCGCAAAGATTTAGGCATCGTTCTAGATGAGGCTAAAAGATTAAATGTTTCACTGCCTATGACGGCGCTCGTTGATCAATTTTACGGTGATGTTCAGAATATGGGTGGTAACAGACAGGACACAAGTAGCTTAATTAGGCGATTTAGAGGCTAATCTAGCTATCTTAAAACATTAAAATTTGAATTAAAATTTGCAGTAATATTTGCGTGTAGGTTATGAATCTAGTAACGTTTAGACAATTGTAATTAATGGAGTGAGCATGCTGTGGCAGATGTAGAGCCGAGTGCGGAGTTTTATGTTCATATAACAGATACTGGCTTGATTGATCCAAAGGATGATCGTCTTGGCAAGATTCTTGGCTGGGATAATTATGATATTTTCCGCCAGCCACTCAGTTTTTTATTTCCTGCCGACGCTCATGACCGCATTGATCGCTTGTTTACATCAGGTAAAAATCTAGAAGGCATCCTCTTCCCGCGTGTTCCCCTGCGCTATAAACCAAGTGGTTACATTAATTTTGACATGACCGTGACCAGCGCTGGCAATGGAACATGGCATTTAGACTTTTTTAAAGTCGGTAAAGGGGTGCTTAGTGATCAAGAGGAAAAAGAAGTTACTGACATGTATACCTTCTTTAATTTCGTAGAAAGCGTTCTTGATAGTCCCTATGAAGGCGATCTAGATGTTACGATGATATCAGTTGAGGGCTTAAAAGACGACTCTGGTTTGTCTAATGAAGAGCGCTCAAAGGTTAGGGCAAAAGTTGAAAGTCAATTAAAAGACATCGCTATAGGTGGTCAAATAGGCCAGCTGGATGATGCCAGCTATGGATTATTAACTGGTGGTGACTTTGACGAAGAAAGCTTTGAAAAAGAATTACAAACTGCAGCTGAAAAATTAAATATATCGCCTAATAAGTTAGGTCTTAGGTCAGCGAATATTGAGGTAGATGACAGAGCGATGGACCCTGAAGACCTTAAAAAAGCTTTAAATCAATCTAAGTCTGCTTTTTTGGGTGAGATAGATAGTGATGACGTGGGGGGCAAGCTATCTGTGATCGTCAGTGGAATAGAGCATCATATAAGTCTTATTAAGGAAGCGCTGAATACATACCAATACCGCACTAGTCAACGATCCATACGTGATACAAAAAATGGCGCTCTGCACGCAGTTCTGCATCAAGGGCGTGTTGGTATTGACGAGCGATTCCGCTTTCCTGATGAGCTTATTGTGATGACTGATCACGCTGATCTCGCGTATGAACATGATATGACACAGTTGGATGAAATGCTGCGCTTAATAGCCTTTAATGCAAAGGGCCGCGATGAGGTGTTGGGTACAATATATTATGAATTTTGTCGCTCAACTATTTTAGGATCAAATTTTATAAACGATGTTCAGGCATGTTTAGCCAAGCATAAAATACAATCATCCGTTCTTGGTATTAGATTGCGTGGAATGCCACCACTTAAACGTGGAGGATTGCATTGGCAACAGGTAGATAAGCTATGTGAAGCTGGACACCCCATGTGGTTAGATCGTTTTGGGGACGCGATCATCGATGATCATCTTGCTGATATATTAGTGGGGGGCGTTATTGAAATACCACCCGCCCTCATCCGTAAGTTATCCCGTCATTTTGATGGTAAGGAGTTGATGGCTAAACTCGTGTCAACTTGGGGGGCAAGAAAGGTGGCCGTTGTATCTGCTGATATTGAAGAAATTAAATTAAAAGAAGTGGCCAATGAAATTGGCATAGCGCTGCAGTTAGAGGCTGTGTAGCATTTAAAAAGTTCTCTGGACGCTCAGTTGGCAGTAGGTTACGGTTTTAAGATTGTTTATTACGTTTAAGAGAGCTTTATGCATAATTACTCTAAATCTACATTTGTTAAGCTACTTGCTTCAGTCGGCGCTATTGCACTTTTATCTGCTTGTGGTGGTGGCAGTGGCAGTAAAGGCTCTACACCCGTTGTCAACACACCAATAACACCAGTCGTCCCAGATAAAACTCCAGCTGAATTTAAAACGGCAGAATATAATCAAAACGCTGGGCTAGAAGCTATAAATGCTGCCGAGGCTTATGCATCGGGTTATACGGGGCAAGGGGTTACGATTGCCTTTGTAGATTTTAATTTTAATTTTGATTCAACGGTAGTAAATTGGCATCCAGCAAGTGTGGGGTCGAACCAAAAATATGTAGATATTTACGAGGCGCAAATAGATGATACGGCCTCAACTACTCCACATGGTCAGGCCGTAGCTATCGTGGCTGCAGGCGTTAAAGATGGTTTAGACACTCATGGCGTCGCCTATGACGCGCAGGTGCTTGGTATTGACTTTTTCTCTGGCCAAAATCTCGTAAAACAAGTAGAGGGCGGCACAACATATTATATTGCCAATCCATGGACCTATGCTATTGAAAAAGGGGCTAAAATTGTCAACAAATCCTTAGGCTATGATGAGAGCGATATTATTGAAAACCCTCCTGAGGTGGGAGAAGCTTATGTTAATGAGTGGGATGCTTATGTTGTTGATAGTGGAGGGCTTTTAGTCTCATCAGCAGGTAATAATGGCGATAATGAACCATCATTGTCCAATTTAGATACAATTGAATTGCTTGATGAAAATGGTATATTAAATGATGGCCTAGGTGCTTTTCTAATTGTTGGAGCTGTTGATGAAAATAACGTTATTGCAGCCTTTTCCGACAAAGCAGGTTCTGGTGTTAGTAAAAATCATTATTTAGTAGCGCCAGGTGTTGATATAGTAAGTTACTGGGAAACCGATGATGATGGTCCTGGTTATTATTATCTAAGCGGTACATCATTTGCTGCGCCACATGTATCTGGTGCCGCTGCTATTATTTTCCAGCGCTGGCCAACATTAAGCGCGCGTGAGGTAGCTGATATTCTACTCGATACAGCCACAGACCTTGGAGCCGCAGGTGTAGACAAAGTTTATGGTCATGGTTTGCTAAACCTTGATAATGCTCTATCGCCGCAAGGAACGGTTGTTGTTGCTTCGGGCCAAACCGCAGCACCAGTAGCTTTGTCAACAGCAGGACTATCACTTGGACCTGCATTTGGGGACGCTGCGCAATTGATGGCTGCGCTTGATAGTGTGACAGTTTTTGATGGCTATGGTCGTGATTTTCAAATGAATTTAGCTTCTACGGTGCAAGTTTTAACGCAAAAGCCAACATTAGAGCGAATTATGGATAATAACAGGCGCTGGCAAGGGGGTAATTTAGTGACGAGTTCTGGCTCATTTTTAAATTATTCAGTAGGGCAGGACAGCCAACCCCTTGCAGGTCTTCGTCGTGCTGGTGTATTTGGCGAGGCTGAGCGCAATGAGGCACTAAAGGTCGATGCTATTTTTGAATTTAATAGTCAGGTAGATGATCAAAATATTAGTTTGGGATATGGCCGCAGCTTGTCAAATGCTATATCGGCGCAGGATAACCTGAGTGGTTTTAGTCTTGTGCAGAGTGAGAATGGAGCTGTGGATACTGGTAATGGCCCTTATTTTATGAATGAGACTGCGCTGTCAGATGATAGCTATTTCACATATGGCATGTCCTACCATTCAGCTAATATCCGTCATCAGCGTTCCCAACTAAATGCGCCTGTAAAGGCTAGTAATTATTCATTACTAATGAATTACGTTCAGGACACATATTCTGATTATGCTCTGTCATCAAAAGGCCTTACTTTTGGAATAATGAGAGAGACTGCAGGTGTGTTAGGTAGCTATTCTAGTGGTAGTCTTGGTATGGCCGAACATAGCAATACAATATGGTTATCACCATCTTGGCACTATAGCAGTGATAAGGGGTGGGGGCTAATGGCTTCACTCACAGGGGCAGTGTCTATGATAGGGGAAAATTCTCATAGTCTGTTAGCAGAAATGGGTAATATTTATAGCAGTAGCTGGAATATATCTGCTTATAAACAGGGAGTTTTAAGCCGTGATGATCAGCTTAAATTCACGCTGCATCAACCGTTGAGGGTTGAAAGCGCTAAAGCGTTACTCACAAGAGGCGGGGGTGTGAACTGGGATGCAGGCGAGACTATTTATGACTATGTTGCCATGAATATTCGAGGGTCGGGTAGAGAGGTTGCAGCAGAGGTTTCATATGCTATAAGCCTGAATGAATGGTCATTGAATATGGGCCTTGCTTATAGAAAAGATGCTGGGCATATAGCAGGGCGTAATGATGTGATGACGCTAGTATCGATTAATAAACTATTTTAATAATTAGGGTGTTTGACACTTATGTCCAATGAGATTGATCACAATAATATAGATATACAAGGCTTAGAAGTTTTGATCCGCGATGCCCTCATGGAAGAGGGGACCGTTGAACATATTTATTTAGAATTAGTATCTATAGCCGAAGCGTTGGCCATCGATGATTTGGATAAGCTAGTTGTTGATGTGATTAATAAATCTGATGATCAGGTGCGTGCCACGGTTAATCTAAAAGATGTCATTCAAAATAATCCATCTTATATAGCTGATGACCTTATGGAGGCGGCGGCATTAGCGGGTAAAGACCGGGCATGGGTAGAGGGGCACCTTGTGCGCATTGGGTCTGCCATTGATTTTTATGGTGATGATGAGGCTGCTCCTAGTAATCTTAGTATTAAGCTATTTAAAGACTCTGTAAAAAGCCCAAATAACGCTAAAAATAATAATAATAAATTAGTTTCAGACAGGAAGTCTCGCAAGAGGACTATCTCACCAACTTTCCTGTTGATTTTACTGGCGGGCGCCTCATTCGCAGGCTGGAAATGGTATGATGGCGAGCTAGAATCTGAACGCACTGATTGGCAATTTGCCGAAGAGGTTGATAGTAAGGACGCCTATGTTGAGATGGGGAAAAAATGGTCGGATAAGCCGCTGTTTGGCCATTTTAGGATTGAAACGCAAGATAAGATAGCGGCATTAGATGCGCAGGCGTTTGAAAAAGCTACTAGTGAAAATACAACAAGTGGATTTGAAAATTATAAGGCTGCTTGGGCTGATGGTTCTTATCTTGAGGAAGCAGCTGATGGCATAAAAGCTTTGCAAAATGATGAGAGTGCTTGGGATTCTATTACCAAGCAAGGTAGTAAAAATGCTTATAATGGCTATCTGGATAATTTCCCTAACGGAAAGTTTGTTAGAGAGGCCAACAAAGAAATAAAGAAAATTGAAGCTATAGAGGCCCGAGAAAAGGCTGATGCGGCGCGGGTATATAAAAACCTTGTTAAAAATGCTCAACGACTGTTGCAGCAAGTTGGTCATAATATCGTTGTTGATGGTATGATAGGCAATCAGACGGCTAATATCATCCGCAAAGCCCAAGCTGATGCTAATCAGGAGCAAACTGGTACCGTAACAGACGCGCTCGTTCGATATTTAGAGCGTCAACGTGATTTAACTGATCATAAACAATGGGCTGAGGCCGTTGCTAAGGCTGACGAAGATACAAGCCTTGCGCCCTATGATGCCTACACAAAAAAATGGCCCAAAGGGCTGCATCTAAATGACGTGGCTGCTGGTAAAGCGGTTATTGCAAAAGAATTAAAGAAAATCGCAAAGATGGAAGCCTTAGACAAGGCGCGTACAGAGGCTGATGCTCGGGCGTGGGATGATGCCCAGTCTGAAGATAGCCTAAGCGCTTATAATGATTATATGGCCTTTTGGCCTACTGGTAAATTTACTGAAGAAGCAAAACATGCTTATGAGGTTGTGCGCGCACGCGACCCAAAATCTGAGAGCGATTGGGTAAATGCGGTTAATATATCATCTGATTATTCACTGTCTGGCTTTGTGGAGGCTTGGCCTGGTAGTGTTCATATAGTCGAAGCATGGGCAAGGCGCTGTATACTGGCTGCTGGTAGTGTGGAGGCTAATAAATATGCCTACGCGGGGGCTGACTTACAGGATATATCCGCGGGTATCGCT
The DNA here is from genome assembly GCA_965603205.1 of uncultured Kordiimonas sp. Taxonomy (GTDB): domain Bacteria; phylum Pseudomonadota; class Alphaproteobacteria; order Sphingomonadales; family Kordiimonadaceae; genus Temperatibacter. The sequence continues at coordinate 34,029 of CBFDCC010000006.1, forward strand.
GGCGAAGCTTGTGATAAAGCAATTAAAGGCTATCCAGAGGACGCTGATGTCTTATTTGCTTACGCCCAAGCAATACAGCTACGCGGTGAGGATGAGTTGGCCCAGACAAGTTATGAAAAGTCTGCCGCCGCAGGGCACCCACACGCTATTATGCGTTTGGCAGACAGAGCAATGGCTAGCGGCGGTGTTGAGGCTTATATTGAAGGATATACTAAAGCAGCGGATGCGGGTCATATGAAGGCTATAATGATACTTGCCACTGGTTTCGAAAGGGGTGAGGTTTTGCCGTATGACATTGATAGAGCTGCCCATTGGTACGAGAAGGCTGGCGAAAAAAATTATAAAGCAGCCATTATGAAATTGGTAAGGTTATATTCAACAGGTAACGCACTAGAAAAAGACCTCAAAAAAACATTTTATTGGCTCTTAAAAGCGGCGCAGTTTGATGAAGTTAAAACCTATAATATGATAGCGCAGTCTTATGAGCAGGGTAAAGGCACATTGATTGATATAAAACAAGCAGTGCGCTGGTATGAAAAAGCCGAAGCAAAGGGTGATGATCTGTCACTGGTGAGTATGTCTATGATCTACGCAGAGGGTAAGGGGAATGTGGCAAAGGATATTCGTCGTGCACACACAATGTTTGTGAAATTACAGACTATGGATGGTCGGTACCAAGAGCAAGCAACTGAGTGGATTGCTTTTTTGGAAAAGGAAATTTTTGCAGAAGATGAGGCTGCGCGTATAAAGGCACAAGGTCATCCTGACCCGTTAACACGTGTTGAACCCATTTATCCTCGCTCGGCTAAACGAGATTTAATAGAGGGCATGGTTAAACTATCCTTCACCATCACTAAACGGGGTCGTGTTGACGATGAAACGATCGTCAGATCAAACCCCATTGAGGTCTTTGATAGGGCAGCTATGAGGGCGCTTAATAAATGGCGTTTTACCCCTTTGATAAAAGGCGGTGTGGCTGTTGATCAGCTTGGTAAAACTGCTGTCTTTACCTTTACACTGCCGGTAACCGTAAAAGAGTAAGTAAAAAAGCCTATCAAAAGATAGTATTTAGCTTATTAAATCATTGACTTGTTGGCAGTTATCCGTATATTCCGCTCACCAATAAAGAATGGTTAGGGCAATAGTGCGCTAACCGCACAGGTAAAATAGAGCAATATCAATATGTTAGCTCACCGCCTGTGGCGCAAAATTAAGGAAGCGATTCAATGAGTAAACGTATTCAAGCGAAATACAAACTAGACCGCCGTATGGGCGAAAATATTTGGGGCCGTGCTAAGTCTCCAATTAACTCTCGTGAATATGGCCCAGGTCAACACGGTCAGCGTCGTAAGGCGAAATTGTCTGACTACGGTGTTCAGTTGCGCGCTAAGCAAAAACTGAAAGGTTACTACGGTAGCATCACCGAGAAGCAATTCCGTAAATATTATGACGAAGCTGTTCGTCGTAAGGGTGACACAGGCGAAAACCTAATAGGTATTCTAGAGTGCCGCCTTGACGCTGTTGTATATCGCGCAAAGTTTGTTCCAACAGTATTTTCCGCACGTCAGTTCGTGAACCACGGTCACGTTCTTGTAAACGGCAAGCGTTGTAACATTCCTTCACGTATGGTTTCAGCTGACGATGTCATTGAAATTCGTGAAAAGTCAAAAGACATGCAATTAGTAGTTCAAGCGCGTGAGAGCGGCGAACGTGACGTAGCTGAATATGTTTCAGTCGACGGTAACAAAGCAACTTTCGTACGTGTTCCAACTTTGGATGAAGTACCTTACCCAGTGGTAATGGAACCAAATCTAGTAGTGGAATTCTACTCTCGTTAATATTAACGAGTGCTAAAAAATTAAAGGCCGTTTCAACTATATGTTTGAGACGGCTTTTTTTATGAGTATAATGTTAGAGTAACTAGGAGTTTCACCATGAATATTAAACCCTTTGTAAAATCAGATACCGATGCGGCCATTGCCGTTATACAATCATGTTTTGACGAGTATGAAGGGGTTGTGCTGGAACTGGATGGCATTGACGAAGGTCTATATTCAATCCGCGAAGAAATGGATGCCGCAGGTGGTGAGTTTTGGGTTGTTGAGGATGATGGTCAAACCATAGCGACTATTGGCACAGCGCCAACAGGAGACGCTGAAGGTGAATGGGAATTAAAACGCCTTTATATGCTTAGTGATCGCCGTGGGGCAGGTCTAGCAGACACGCTTGTTAAACTGGTTGAGGATTACGCGCTAGCTGCGGGCGGTAAGAGCATGATTCTTTGGACCGATACTCGTTTTATCCGTGCGCACGCATTCTATGAGAAAAAAGGCTATGTTAAATGCCCCGGCACCCGTGAATTGCACGACATTTCAAAAACGGTCGAGTTTAAATTTAGCAAAAAAATAGCGTAAGGCGTTTTTATTATTCAAATTTAAAAATAATATTTATATATTGCATCATAAACATATATATTCATTCCAAGCCCATGTATTGCCAAGGTTAGTCATGGTTTTTAGCTGTGATTTATATTGGAATCTTATATGCGTGAAAACCTGATAATAATATTTAAGACTTATTTAACTCTTATTTAACTCTTATTTAACTCTTATTTAACATTAACTTAACAGTTAAAGGTTATAAGCACGCCATAAGCTTTAATTTTTTAACTTTATAAGTACATGAGGCAGATTATGTTCGATAATATCAAAATATCATTAAAATTGCCATTGGCAGTCGTTGGATTTCTATTAATTGCAGGTGTTGCACTTGTTACACAAGGTTATATGTCAGCGAAATCGAGCATGACGACAGTGGCTTCGGAAAAGCTGAGTGCGATTAAAGCTGCACGCGTTTCACAGCTAGATAGCTATTTATCTTCAATTGATGAAGATTTAGGCCTAATGGCGACTAACGTTAATACAGTGAATGCTTTACGTGATTTTAGTGCAGCTTGGAACGAAATGGGTAGTGCTGTCGAAGGCAACCTGCAGGATTTATATATTAACGATAATCGTTACCCTAATGGTGAAAAAGATAAATTATATGATGCCGGCGATGATTCTAGTTATACGGACGCTCATATTAAATATCACCCTTGGTTTCATGAGTTACAACAAAAACGCGGTTACTATGATGTGTTTTTACTCGATATTAATGGCAATCTTGTATATTCCGTCTTTAAAGAGCTTGATTATGCGACAAACCTTACTAATGGTCGTTGGAGAAGAACAGATTTAGGGAGTGCGTTTAGAGCAGCAATAGATAGTAGTGTCGATGGTCAGCAGTTTTTTTATGATTTCAAACCCTATGCACCCAGTAATGATGCGCCTGCAAGCTTTTTAGCGCAGGCTGTTAAAGACAGTGCAGGCAATGTGATTGGTGCTGCCATTTTTCAAATGCCAATAGCGCGCATTAATAACATCATGCAAGAAGCTGAGGGCATGGGCGAAAGCGGTGAGAGCTATATTGTTGGCTCAGATTACTTAATGCGTTCAGATAGTCGTTTTAGTACTGAATCTACTATTTTAAAAACTAAAGTAACTGGCGAAACGGTTTCAGCAGCCCTCAAGAGAAAGGATGGCGTAAAGATTCTTGAGGATTACCGTGGTATCCCTGTTGTATCTGCATACGGTACAGTTGAATTTCACGGCACTGTTTGGGCTGTACTTGCCGAGGTTGATGTTGCTGAAATGGAAGAACCTATTGTTGCTATGGGTTTAGATATGATGTGGATAGCGCTATTGATTTCTACCATCTTAGCGGGACTGGCTTATCTATTTTCAAACACAATAACAAAACCAATTGTCAAGATTGTTGGCGCGATGAGTGTCCTAGCTGATGGCGATCAAACTGTTGATATTCCTTACACTGCTCGTGGGGATGAGATTGGCAATATGGCTAGCACATTAGGTGTTTTCAAAGAAAACCTTATTGCTAGAGATCAGCAACGTAAGGAGCTTGCCGAAGCTGAAGAGCGTCAACGCGGTGAGGAAGAGGCTGCGCGTGAAAGAGATGCTCAAGAAGAACGTGATAAATTAGAAAAAGAACGTCAAGAGATGGAAGCTAGAGAAGCTAAGGCAAAAGCCCTTACGACTCTTATTCAAAAATTTGATGGAGACGTTGCTGAATTGTTGAGCTTAGTATCGTCGGCGGCGACTGAGCTAGAATCAACGGCTACATCTATGAGTGCGATAGCTGAACAAACTGATAGGCAATCAATTACCGTTGCTGGTGCAGCTGAAGAGGCAACTGCTAATGTTCAAACGGTTGCTTCTGCAAGTGAAGAACTTGGTGCTTCTATTCAAGAGATTAGCCGTCAAATGCAACTATCATCTGTTGCCAATAGAGAAGCCGCAGACAAAACTGAAGCAACATCTGGAATAATGATAGAATTAGAAACTGCATCACAGTCCATTTCTGAAGTCGTTAATCTGATTAATGATATTGCGGAGCAAACAAACCTACTTGCGTTAAATGCTACTATCGAGGCTGCGCGTGCAGGTGATGCAGGGCGGGGATTTGCTGTGGTGGCATCCGAAGTTAAGTCTCTGGCGACCCAAACGGCTAAAGCAACAGATCAAATTTCTGAACAAATTCAAGCTGTTCAGGGTAAGTCTAATGATGCAGCTAAGGCGATGAGTGATATTAAAAATTCAGTTGATTCTACTAATGAATTAGCATCAGCGGTGGCAGCGGCAGTTGAGGAGCAGCAGGCCGCAACAGGTGAAATTTCACGAAATGTTCAAGATGCCGCTACGGGCACGCAGGAGGTGTCTCAAAATATTCAAGGTGTTTCTGAAGGTGCTTCACAGACTAAAGAGGCATCAGCTCAAGTATTAGAAACCAGTCAAGATGTAGCCAAAAGCACTACGGGGCTTAAGGATACTATCGATGCTTTCTTACGTGATGTGCGGGAAATATCTTAAATAACTAGTCAAGTTCAAAAAAGGATTCACTTATGATAAACTCTACAATAAAATATACAGTAGCTAGCCTAATATTCATGGGGGTTACTGGTGCAGTTCAAGCTGAGGACGATGGCGTTGATTTTTCAATGAATGCTGGCGTTTTCTCAGAGTATAGATTTCGCGGTATTTCAATGACTGATCAGGACCCTACACTTCAGGGGGGATTTGATGTCGGCAAAAACGGTGTATATGCTGGTGCATGGGCGTCTGGCCTCAATGAGAGCTTCACTGGTGCTGAGGTTGAGTATGATATCTATGGTGGTTATGTTTATGATGTCTCGGACACCCTGTCTTGGGATGTTGGTTTTATCCGCTATGGATATTCTGGCGGTGTTGCTGGTGGTGATCTAGATTACTGGGAAGTAAATTCAAAGCTCAATATTCAAACAGGTGACATGGGCTGGTCGTTGCAGGCTTATTGGATTCCAAGTCAAGGCAGTGTGGGAAATCAAGACAACCTATATTTAAATGCAACAGGCGAATATACCATTTCAGATACTGATATCGCACTTTTTGGTAATATCGGTCTAGAGGATGGGGCTTTTGGCGATAATAAGTTAGATTGGAGTCTTGGTGCTTCATACAGCATCAGTGATAATATTAGCTTAACTGCTGCTTATATAGACACTGATCAAAACACACCTGAGAGCAAAGCTGGTCTTGTTGTTAGTCTAGGTATGTCTTTCTAGCAGACTGATACCTTTTAAAAAATAAAAGCGCCTACTTTATGAATAATCTTCATTTAGTAGGCGTTTTTTTGTGATTTTACTTGTTCTATCAGATGCTAAACTGTAAATTGATCCGCAGCTAAAGTTACCACTTATTTACTATCCAAGGGGAGCCTGTTTTATAGGCTGAGAGTTTGAGGGATTGTCCCTTAAAGACCCTTTGAACCTGCCTGTATAGCCTTATAAATGAAGCGGGTTTGCAGCGAAGGAATGGAATATATTATGCCTGATACACCCACAACTGATTTTAATATTACTACTGGTCCTATCCAAGGGTCGCGCCGTGTTTATATTACCTCTGATACTGATGCTAGCATCAAGGTACCTATGCGTGAGATTGCGCTGCACCCAACGGCAAATGAAGAGCCACAACTGGTTTATGATACATCTGGTCCTTATACCGACGAACAAGCGACTGTTGATATCTACCAAGGCCTAGAGCGCAAGCGTGAAGGCTGGGTAGAGGCGCGTGGCGATGTGGAACGTTATGAAGGTCGTGATATTAAACCAGAAGATAACGGTAATGTTGAAGATAAATATTTAGCACCTGAATTTCCAGTATCCCATAAGCCTCTGCGCGCAAAAGCTGGCGCCAATGTCACACAGATGCATTACGCCCGCAAAGGTATCGTAACGCCAGAGATGGAATATATTGCTATCCGTGAGAATATGGGTCGTAAGCTGGCTAGTGAATGTAGTGACTGTGAAGTATCTGGTGACCCTATGGGCGCTGAAATCCCGAATTTCTGTACGGGTGAGTTTGTGCGCAAAGAAATCGCCGAAGGTCGCGCAATTATTCCCGGTAATATCAACCACGCAGAAGCAGACCCAATGATTATTGGTCGTAACTTCCTTGTTAAGATTAATGCTAATATTGGTAACTCTGCTGTGTCGTCGTCTATTGCAGAAGAAGTTGACAAGATGGTATGGGCTACTCGTTGGGGTGCTGATAACGTTATGGATCTGTCTACAGGCCGTAACATTCATAATACCCGCGAATGGATTATTCGTAACAGCCCTGTGCCAATTGGTACGGTGCCGATTTATCAAGCACTTGAAAAGGTGGACGGCGTTGCTGAAGACCTGACATGGGAAATCTTCCGTGATACGTTGATAGAACAAGCAGAGCAGGGTGTTGATTACTTTACCATCCACGCTGGTGTGCGTCTTGCCTATGTGCCAATGACAGCAAAGCGCGTGACAGGTATTGTGTCTCGTGGCGGCTCTATTATGGCTAAATGGTGCCTCGCGCACCATACAGAGAGCTTCATCTACGAGCATTTTGAGGATATCTGTGAGATCATGAAGGCATATGATGTTTCATTCTCGCTTGGTGATGGTTTGCGCCCTGGCTGTATTGCTGATGCCAATGACGAGGCGCAATTTGCAGAGCTACGCACCCTTGGCGAGCTAACAAAGATAGCGTGGGAGCATGACGTTCAAGTCATGATTGAAGGCCCAGGCCACGTGCCAATGCATAAGATTAAAGCCAACATGGACGAGCAATTAAAGCATTGCCACGAAGCACCATTTTATACGCTTGGCCCACTGACAACTGATATCGCACCGGGGTATGACCATATCACGAGCGCCATTGGTGCAGCGATGATTGGTTGGTTTGGTACAGCGATGCTATGTTATGTAACGCCAAAGGAACATCTTGGTTTGCCGAACCGTGACGATGTGAAAGACGGTGTGATCACTTACAAGCTGGCGGCGCACGCTGCTGATCTTGCCAAGGGGCATCCGTTTGCACAAGAACGCGATGACGCATTATCTCGTGCACGCTTTGACTTCCGCTGGGAAGATCAGTTTAATCTGTCTCTTGATCCTGATAAAGCGCGTGAATTCCACGATCAAACCTTGCCGAAAGAAGCCCACAAAGTTGCCCATTTCTGCTCTATGTGTGGTCCAAAATTCTGCTCGATGAAAATCAGCCAAGAAGTCCGTGATTACGCGGCCGCTAAAGAAGAAAAAGAAAAGGGTATGGCTGAAATGTCTGAGAAATTCAAAGATGAAGGCTCAGAGATTTATCAATCCACCAAGGGAAAACCTGCGGCAGCTGAGTAGCACATACGTCATTCCGTGCATTGCCCCCATTCTAATGGGGGAAATTGCGACACGGAATCCAGAGAGAAGTAATAAAAGCCCTGCTTAATCGCGGGGCTTTTTTGTGCTTTGTCATCCCACACACATTCGTCATTCTATTATCTTCGTCATTCCCGTGAAAGCGGGAATCTATTTAATCACTTGAACGAGACTCCCGCCTGCGCGGGAGTGACGGTGTTGGGTGCTGGGACTGTGCCCTTCGACAGGCTCAGGGCGAACGGAATTTGGATTAAGCACGGAGTGACGAGGGGGGGAAGTGATGGTTTATAGCCACCTCACATTCGTCATTACCCAGTTTATCTGGGTAATCCATAATCTCGATTTTGCTTAAATATTTACATACCGTGGTTATGGATAGCCGTAACCAGCACGGCTATGACGCATGAGTGATTGTTGAATGGTTTTTCCCCTTGGAATTGGCGCTTAGACCGTTTAAAAGAACACCATGGAAAAGACATTAAAATTATATATCGCGCAGATGAACCCAACCGTAGGCAATGCGGCGGGGAATGCGGCGTTAATAGCGGCGGCTCATATGCAGGCTGTGTCTGCGGGGGCTGATCTGCTGGTGACGCCAGAGCTGTCTGTGATTGGCTATCCGCCAGAGGATTTAGTGTTAAAACCCGCCATGCAAGCGGCCTGTAGAGATCAAGTTGAGAAATTAGCGGCCCTCACCAAAGATAGCCCGACGGGCATATTAGTCGGAACACCATGGGTCGAGCATGGGGTTTTATATAACGCTTCTGTGTTGTTAGATGGCGGCAAGGTGGCAGAGGTTCGCTATAAGCATAACTTGCCCAATTATGGTGTCTTTGACGAAATGCGTGTTTTCACGGCGGGAGAGCCGCCTTTGCCGATGGCTTTTCGTGGGTATCGCCTTGGTGTGATGATCTGCGAGGATATGTGGTATCCCACATGCGCGAAATCGCTGTATGAGGATAACGCTGATATATTAATCGTGCCTACCTGTAGCCCCTTTGAACTTGAGAAACATCCAGAACGTATGGAACAAGCCAATAAGCGCGTTGAGGAAACTGGTCTGCCACTGGTATTTTGTAATCAGTTTGGTGGTCAGGATGAACTAGTATTTGAGGGCGCGAGCTTTGTCCTTAGCTCTGATCAACGTTGCCCTGTGCAGCTAAGTGCTTGGCAAGAAGAAGGCGCGCTGGTTGAATTTGAATTTAGACGCGTGGTGACAGAAATTCATGAGGCTGTGCCCGTGGGGCTAGAAGCTGTTTATCAGGCTATGGTGCTGTCGGTACGCGATTACGTGAATAAAAACTGTTTCCCCGGTGTTGTTATCGGTATGTCGGGCGGTGTTGATAGCGCGCTAACGGCGGCGGTGGCGGTTGACGCGCTGGGCGCGGACCGCGTGCATCTGGTGATGATGCCGTCTAAATATACATCGGGTGAGAGCCATAGTGACGCAGAGCAATGTGCAAAGGCGCTAGGTGCGCGGTATGATAATATTGCTATAGCTGACGGCGTGACCGCATTTGATACAATGTTAGCCGATCAGTTCAAAGACACTGCACCCGATACCACAGAAGAGAATATTCAATCACGCCTACGCGGTATGATCCTAATGAGCCTATCCAATAAATTTGGCTCCATGGTCCTGACAACTGGTAATAAGTCAGAAATGTCAGTGGGTTACGCCACTCTATACGGTGATATGTGTGGTGGTTATAATCCGCTAAAGGATGTTTATAAAACCACGGTGTTTGAGCTATGTCATTGGCGTAACAAGCATAAAGGCGCTGGTAATCTTGGCCCCGACGGTGAGGTGATCCCTGAAAATATTATAGTTAAACCCCCAACGGCAGAGCTGCGTGATGATCAACGTGATGATGATAGTCTGCCTGAATACCCTGTGCTTGATGCCATGCTACGGGCATTAGTGGACGATGAAAAGTCCGCAGATGAGCTGATAGAGGGTGGATTTGACGCATCAGAGGTTGCACGAATTGAGCACCTGCTGTACATCGCTGAGTATAAACGCCGTCAAGCACCGCCGGGTGTGAAGATTACGCGTAAGAATTACGGCCGTGATCGTCGCTATCCCATTACAAATGGGTTTCGCAGCGTAACGCCAAAGAGATAATTTAAGTTAGGAATATACATGTCTGTTAAAGTTCGTTTTGCCCCTAGTCCAACTGGGCTAATCCATTTGGGTAACATCCGCGCTGCGCTGGTGAACTGGCTTTTTGCACGTCAACAAGGCGGTGAATTTGTACTGCGTATCGACGACACAGATGTGGAACGCTCAACAAAAGCAAATGAAGCAGCGATCAAAGAAGACCTAACATGGATGGGCCTGACATGGGATAAGACCTTTAATCAGAGCAGTCGTTTTGACCGTTATGACGAGGTTGTCGCCGCGCTAAAAGCTGCTGGCCGCTTGTATCCTTGTTATGAAACGGGTGAAGAGCTTGATATAAAGCGTAAAATTCAAAAAGGTCGTGGTTTACCGCCTGTTTATGATCGCGCAGGTCTTAATCTTACTGAAGCAGAAATTCTTGCCTATGAGAAAGAAGGACGAAACCCCCACTGGCGTTTTAAGCTTGAAATTCCGAGCAAGGCTGAATGGACTGATCTTATTCGCGGTGACGTGAGCATTGATCTAAGCAGTGTTTCAGATCCTATTCTTATTCGTGGTGATGGTAGTTACCTTTATACGCTGCCAAGTGTGGTTGATGATGTGGATCACGAGATTACGCATATTGTGCGCGGCGAAGATCATGTGACCAACTCCGCGGTTCAAATTCAGATTTTTGAGGCTATTGGCGGCAAAGTACCAGAAATGGCGCATTTTGCCTTACTGACAGGTAAAGAAGGCAAGCTATCAAAGCGTAAAGGTACCACGTCTATCGGTGCCTTCCGTGATGAAATGGGTATTGAGCCTATGTCTATTGTCAGCCTGATGTCACTTGTCGGTACCTCTGATCCAATTTCGGCTTATACGGACGCCAAGGCGCTTATTGATAATTTTTCCTTTTCAAAGTTTGGCCGCGCCTCAGCAAAGCTTGATCCTGATGAGCTAGTGCATCTTAACGCCAAAATTTTGCATGAAACGCCTTATGATGTTGTCGCAGACCGTCTAGACGGTGTTGATGAGGCGATATGGAATATTGTGCGCGCCAATGTGAATGTTGTGGCAGACGTTGCAGAATGGATGGCTATTATCAATGGCCCAGTAACGCCGTTAATTGATGACGCGGACCATATGGCTAAATGCGGCCCTTTATTGCCCGCAGGTGATCTAGACGACACTAGCTGGAAAACATGGACCACTGCTATTAAGGAAGCTACAGGCGCGAAGGGTAAAGAATTATTCATGCCGCTACGCAAAGCGCTAACAGGTCAAGATCACGGCCCTGATATGAGCACGCTGTTGCCCATGATTGGTCGCGAGAAAGTATTAGCACGTATAAAAGGTGAAGAAGCCTAATCATGACTGTGATTAACATATACAACACACTTGCCCGCGAAAAGCAGGTCTTCACGCCTATTGATCCTAAAAATGTACGTATGTATGTTTGCGGTCCGACGGTCTATGATTACGCGCATATCGGTAATGCGCGGCCCGTTGTTGTATTTGATATGATGTTCCGCCTGTTAAAGCACATCTATGGCGCAGATCATGTGACCTATGCCCGCAACATCACGGATATTGACGATAAAATCATGAAGCGTGCAATAGACGAGGGTACCAGTATTAAGGCCATCTCTAAGCGGTATGCTAAGGCATATAACGACGATATGGCAATGCTTGGCGCGCTTAAGCCAACCATAGAGCCAAAAGCCACTGATCATCTACCTGAAATGATTAAGATGATGCGGGGCCTGATTGAAAAGGGCCATGCTTATGAGGTCGAGGGTCATGTAATGTTCTCTGTGGAGAGTATGGATGATTACGGCAAGCTATCACGCCATAGCCGCGACGAGCTAGTTGCAGGTGCTCGTGTAGAAGTAGCCTCATTTAAAAAAGACCCAGCTGACTTTGTGCTGTGGAAACCATCGGATAAAGAACAAGTAGGTTGGGGTAGCCCATGGGGACGTGGACGCCCTGGGTGGCATCTGGAATGTTCTTGTATGATCGAGAAGCATTTGGGTGAAACCATTGATATTCATGGTGGCGGCCAAGATTTAATCTTCCCTCACCACGAAAATGAAATTGCCCAAAGCCAATGTACGCATGGCGTTAAATTTGTGAATTACTGGATGCATAACGGCTATCTAACCGTTGACGGTACCAAGATGTCTAAATCATTAGGTAATTTTCATACGGTTCATGATTTGATTGAAACGCACGCTGGCGAGGCGCTTCGTATGTCGCTGTTAAACGCGCATTATCGTCAACCTGTTGATTTTAGTCATAAATCTGTGAAGGAACAAAAGTCACGACTTGATAAATGGTATCGCCTGACGGAGAATGTTGAGGCGGCACCTGAAGTGCCAGCAACAGTGATCGAGGCGTTAGCTGACGATCTAAACACACCAAAGGCTTTGGCGGCCCTAGATGCCTTAGCGTCAAAAGAAACAGCAGCAGCGTTAAAAGCAGGTGCACAGTTTATGGGCGTACTCAATAAGGTATTTGAAGATTGGTTTAAGGGTGAGGGTGTTGATGTAGGCGCTATTGAGGCATTGATTGCTAAGCGTGCCAAAGCAAAGGCTGATAAAGATTTTGCAACATCTGACAGCGTGCGCGATGAACTAGCCGCGATGGGGGTTGCCCTAGAAGATGGCCCAAATGGTACAATTTGGCGTAAGGCAGATTAAGAATGTCCGATAGTATTAAGCCCGCCATTATCCTTGTTCGCCCACAGTTGGGTGAAAACATTGGTAAAACAGCGCGTGCCATGCTGAATTTTGGCCTGACGGATTTACGGTTGGTTTCGCCGCGAGATGGCTGGCCTAACCCTGACGCGGGGCCGTCGGCTGCTGGCGCTGATAGCGTATTAGAAAATGCATGTGTATTTGACAGCGTTGAAGAGGCGATTGAAGACTGCACGCTTGTGTTCGCCACAACAGTACGCGAACGTGACATGTCAAAACCCGTAGCATCACCACGTGAAGCCGCAGCCCAAATGCATAGCGCAATTAACAGGGGCGAGCGCCCAGCAATATTATATGGTCCAGAACGCTCTGGCCTTGATAATGATGATATCTCGGTGACTAACTGCATATTAACGGTGCCAGTTAATCCTGAATTTTCTAGCCTTAACTTAGCGCAGGCTGTGGTGCTAACGGCGTATGAGTTTTCACAGTCGAGTGATGTTACGCCAGCCTTTCAGCCTGCCTTTGATGGTGATCTCGCAAGCAAGGACGAGATCATTGGTATGGTTGAACATATAGAAACTGAGCTAGATAAGCGTGGTTATTTCCGCAGCAAAGGGCGGCGTGATAGCCAAGTGCGCACGCTTTTTAATCTTACTAATAGCGCAGGGTTGTCCCCACAACAGGTTCAAACTTGGCGCGGTATTATAAAGTCACTTGCGCGCTCACCCAGAGACGACTAATCTTTTTTGAGATGTAAGTCATCAAAAGGATAAGCCATGATTTCAGCTATTATCGCCACCACAGCCTCTGCTTTGATAAGCCTAGTTAGCCTGCAAGTGAGTGTAGATGCTACGGGAACAGCAATAGCGCGCCCTGTGGGAGAAGCTAAATTTGACGCGCCGAGCGGTAGTTATTTTCAAGTGATGCAATTTTATGGTCCCACGCCCCATACATGGGAGCATGCACAGGTTATGGTCAAAGGGTATCGCCATAAAGACCGTGAAGGCCGATTGGCCCATATTACGACAGGCGAAATACATTTCTTTATGATGCTGAATTATCCTGAATTGCAGATGTATCCCATGTGGATGGGCTTGCGCGTTGAATGTAAGGACAAGCAAGGTCGCTGGACCGATAATACATTGCTTCGTGAACAAGAGTTTAGGGCTTGGTCTGATACGACGGGCAAGATTATACGCGATACATGTAAGAGAGAGGGTGAGAAGAGTTATGTGCCTTTCACCTATAAAGGCTCTGAGACCGGTGGGCTGCGTTGGCATGCTGTGGGTAAGCGCACCAACGTAAAATCTATGCTCGTTGAATTTCCTGACCCTGCTAAGAGTGGTAAATAATATTACCTCTTATTCAACAATTCAGCAGCGCGTGGGGCGAAATAGGTTAAAATACCATCTGCTCCAGCGCGTTTAAAGGCTAGTAAGCTTTCCATCATCACTTTATCGCTGTCTAACCAGCCATTCTGCGCGGCGGCAGTTATCATCGCATATTCACCTGACACTTGATAAGCATAAGTAGGAACGCCGAATTCATCCTTCACGCGGCGTACAATGTCCAGATAAGGCATGCCAGGCTTAACAATAATGCTATCAGCGCCTTCAGCGATATCCATTGCTACTTCACGCAGGGCTTCATCGCTATTGGCTGGGTCCATTTGATAAGTATCTTTGCTGCCATGTAATACGCCAGTGCTACCAACTGCGTCACGGAAAGGGCCGTAAAAGGCTGAAGAGTATTTAGCAGCATAAGCCATGATCTGTACATTTTTATGACCAGCAGCGTCTAATGCTTTGCGGATGACGCCTGCACGACCATCCATCATGTCAGAAGGTGCGATGATATCAGCGCCTGCATCAGCTTGTACAATTGCTTGCTTGGTTAAAACCTCAACAGTTTCATCATTTAAGATAATGCCGTCCTTTAACAAGCCATCCTGTCCGTGAGATGTATATGGGTCTAACGCGACATCTGCTAGAAGCCCAATATCAGGCACAGCAGATTTAATCGCACGCAGAGCAGTATTGATTAGATTATCTGGGTTTAATGCTTCGTCACCACTCTCACTGCGTTTGCCTTTTGCAGTGCTAGGGAAGAGTGCAATGCATGGGATGCCTAACCCAGCAGCATTTTTTGCAGCCTCAACCGCCAAATCAATTGAAAGACGATATACACCGGGCATTGATGAGACCTCATGGCGCGTGTTTTTACCATCACAAATGAATAGTGGCCATATTAGATCATCTGTTGTTAGATGATTTTCACGCACCATACGTCTACTCCACTCTGTTTGACGGGGTCTACGAAGTCTGGTGCTTGGAAAAGATGTACTCATTTTGTATATTCTTTCGTCTTTTATAACTATTTTACTAACTAATTTAACGTTTGCTTGCTAAAATACATGAAATTTTGATCAATTTTACGGGGTAAGTGGGGTCTCATGCTGTAAAAAAAACGTAAAATTATGCTAAAAATGATGATTAAATTATAATTGTTAACTTTCTATTAACTATTAAGGTGCAGTTTTAATATAAATCAAGATTAAATTAAACTATGATTCCCAATAGGGCAATAGCAGTAAAATTAGGCGAAGAAAAATGTCAGGCTATAATTACGATCAACCCAAAACTTTATTCTTAGATATATTGTCACTAGTCGAGCGTTTGCACAGACGTTTGCTTGATGTTATTAAAGATGTTCTTGAGCGCAATGATTGGGAAGATATCAATCCTGTTCAAGCATTGCTTATTCACAATATCGGTGAAGGTGAGGTCACTGCGGGGGAGTTGAAAACGCGGGGGTATTATCAAGGCTCTAATGTTTCCTACAATCTAAAGAAATTAGTTGAAATGGACTATTTGCGTCACGAACGTTCTGATTTTGATCGTCGTTCTGTGCGTATATCACTTACAGATAAGGGGTATGAGGTTCGAAAGCTTATTGATGATATTTATGAAAGCCACCTTGCAGAACTAACAAGTGATGAATTAATGGGGCATGATGAATTAAAAGTATTGCGACGCAATTTACGAAATCTAGAGCGCTATTGGACAGATAAGCTTAGATTTGCGACTTAACCTTAAAAATACTTAATTTTTTGAGAAAATAATTAAATATTGATATATAATGTTACAAAATGGCTGCTGGACCTCTGGCGGCCATTGTTGTATCTAAAAAAAAATGTAGTATATAGTGATTCTGTATAAGATAAGAATAATGAGATAAGGTTAAGATCAGTATGGATTATGAGCAGGTATTTAAACAAGCAATAGATGATGTTCGCGCTGAGGGCAGATACCGTGTTTTTGCGGACATAAAGCGACATAGTGGTGATTTCCCTAGGGCTACACGCTATGATGCTGGTGATAAGGCGCGTGAAATTACAGTATGGTGTTCTAATGATTACCTTGCCATGGGCCAGCACCCAAAAGTTTTAAAAGCTATGCATGATGCATTGGATGAGACTGGCGCTGGTGCAGGTGGTACGCGTAATATTGCTGGAACGAATCATTACCACGTACTTCTTGAACGTGAATTAGCTGATCTACACGGCAAAGAAGCTGCATTACTTTTCACATCTGGTTATGTTTCCAACGAGGCTACGCTGTCTACGTTGGGCAAAGTTTTACCTGGCTGTATTATTTTCTCTGATTCTATGAATCACGCTTCAATGATACAGGGTATTAGGCAATCTGGTGCTACGTGTAAGATTTTTGATCATAACGATGTCGGCCATCTTGAAGAGCTCTTAAAAGCCGCAGACCCTGACGCGCCTAAAATTATTGCATTCGAATCCGTTTATTCAATGGATGGTGACATTGCCCCTATTGAGACTATTTGTGATTTGGCAGATAAATATGGCGCTATGACCTATTTGGATGAAGTGCATGCTGTTGGTTTATATGGTAAACACGGTGGTGGTATATCTGAACGTGATGGTGTTGCGGACCGTATAAATGTAATAGAAGGCACTCTTGGTAAAGCATTTGGTGTGATGGGTGGCTACATTGCCGCGTCGCAGCAGCTGGTTGACGTTATCCGTAGTTATGCTTCTGGTTTCATCTTTACCACAGCTTTGAGCCCCGTACTGGCCGCGGGTGCGCTTGAAAGCGTGAAGCACCTAAAAGAAAGCCAAGTTGAACGTGAGATGCATCAAGCTAAGGCCGCTGAACTTAAGCGTCGTTTAAGAGCAGCCGAAATACCAGTCATGGATAGTGCTAGCCATATTGTGCCCGTTTTCATTGGTGACCCTGAGCTTTGTAAAAAAGTTTCAGACTTGTTACTTGATGAATATGGCATTTATGTTCAGCCGATTAATTACCCTACAGTACCACGCGGTACAGAGCGTTTGCGTTTTACGCCTGGACCTGCGCATGATGATGCTATGATGAATTATCTCATCAATGCACTGGATGATATTTGGCAGAGATGCCCTCTTAGTAGAGAGGCTGCATCAGCGGCTTGAGGCAATGAATCAAGGATAGATCATGACTAGAGGCCATCACATTATTTTTGAGTTTAAGCATGTTGGTAGATATGTGAAAGTTACTGCTGTATGCACTGAAACGGGCGCAGAAGTAAGTATCGTCGGTGATCCTGCAGCTAGTGAGCAAGAATTACAAAATGTTGCCAAAAATAAGCTTATGTATGTTCTAAAAAAGAGGGCTGCAGGTAGTGACCGTGGCGGCTTGCTGGTTTAAGCCAAATTCTTTTTCATTATACCTTTTAAATATATATGTATTTTGAATCTTAGGTATTTATTTCTGTTGATTAGTTGTAGAAGAAGTATCTAATTATATTAGTGTAATACTATGCTGGAATTAGGACCTTTTCTGTGTGAGGTCAGATTATAATATGAAGGACATGTGATGTCATTAAAGCCAATAGCAATTGCGAGTGATCATGGTGGATTTGAATTAAAAGAAACGTTAATTGATCATTTAAAAGGTCTAGGGCATGAAATCCTTGATCTGGGTTGCCCATCTCGTGATTCGGTTGATTACCCTGACTATGGTAAGGCTGTGGGCAATGCTATTACGGACGGACGTGTTCACCGAGGCATTATCATCTGTGGTACAGGTATTGGTATTTCTATCGCGGCAAACCGTAATCCTGATGTAAGGGCAGCCCTATGTCAAAGTGGTTTGGCCGCACGTCTTACACGTCAGCATAATGATGCAAATGTTCTTGCTTTAGGCGCAAGATTAATTGGGGTGGAAACTGCGCTTGATTGTGTTAATGAGTTTATAAATACGGAATTTGAAGGTGGTCGCCATAGCCGCCGTGTTGAACAGCTACGTTGAGCCAAGTCTGGCTCGGTTATTAATCTATAGAATACAGGTTTAGTTATATGTCAAAATTTACCCAAGAAGGTTTCTTTACTGCATCGCTTGCTGAAACGGATGCTAATTTAAAGAACTCTATTGATGCAGAGTTAAAGCGCCAGCAAGGCCAGATCGAGCTTATTGCCTCTGAAAATATTGTCAGTCGTGCAGTATTAGAAGCGCAAGGATCTGTTCTAACCAATAAATATGCCGAGGGTTACCCAGGACGTCGTTATTATCAAGGGTGTCAAGAGGTTGATGTAGCTGAAAATTTAGCAATAGATCGCGCGAAGCAACTTTTTGATGCGGGCTTTGTTAATGTTCAATCTCATTCCGGCGCGCAAGCAAATGGTGCGGTGATGTTAGCGCTAACTAAACCCGGTGATACAATTTTGGGCATGTCATTAGACGCAGGTGGCCACTTAACGCACGGTGCAAAGCCTGCTCTTAGTGGTAAATGGTATAATGCTATTCAATATGGTGTACGCCGTGAAGATGCGCGCATTGATTATGATGAAGTACAGGCCCTCGCTAAAGAACATAAGCCAGCATTAATCATTTGTGGTGGCTCAGCCTATCCGCGTGAGATTGATTTCGCGCGTTTCCGCGCCATTGCTGATGAAGTTGGTGCTTTGCTGATGGTCGATATGGCGCATTTCGCAGGTCTTGTGGCAGCTGGAGAGCATCCAAGCCCACTTGGTTATGCTGACGTTGTGACAACGACTACACATAAAACATTACGCGGTCCTCGTGGTGGCATGATTTTGACCAATCATGAGGCTATTGCTAAGAAAATTAATAGTGCAGTTTTTCCAGGCTTGCAGGGCGGCCCATTAATGCATGCCATTGCTGCTAAAGCTGTTGCCTTTGGTGAGGCATTGCGTCCAGAATTTAAAGCGTATGGTAAGCAAGTGATTTTGAACGCTCAGGCTATGGCTAATCGTTTACTAGAAAATGGTTTTGATATTGTCTCAGGTGGTACTGATACGCATGTTGTGCTTGTTGATCTACGACCAAAAGGTATTACGGGTAAGGCTGCTGATGAAGCGTTAGAGCGTGCTCATATGACGTGTAATAAAAACGGCGTGCCATTTGATCCAGAAAAACCAATGATCACATCAGGTATTCGCGTCGGCTCTCCAGCTGGTACAACACGTGGATTTGCCGAGGCTGAATTTATCATGATAGCAGATTGGATGACCGAGGTATTAGACGGATTAGCTGCTAATCCAGATGATAATGAAGCTGCTGAAGCATCAGTACGTGCAAAAGTTGCTGAACTATGTAATCAATTTCCTATATATTCTTAATAGGTTTCGATATAAAGATTAATGTGGCTGAGTTGTAATGAGTATTTTGCCACATTTATAAACAAATATATTTATCAAGGGGAAGGGCGTTATGCGCTGTCCATTTTGTCAAAACGACGATACTCAGGTTAAAGACTCTAGGCCAACAGATGATAAATCGGCAATTCGCCGTCGTCGTTATTGTACAGGATGTGGTGCTCGTTTTACCACATTTGAGCGGGTGCAATTGCGCGAGCTTACTGTCGTTAAAAAGTCGGGCCGTCGTGTATCGTTTGAACGTGATAAATTAGAACGCTCCCTTGATATAGCGCTGCGTAAGCGCCCTGTTGACCCAGAATCAGTTGAACGGATGATTAACGGTATTGTGCGTCGCCTCGAATCAATGGGTGAAAGCGATATTGATTCAGAAGTGATTGGTAAATTGATTATGGAAGGGCTTGAGAGCTTAGATCAAGTTGCTTATGTGCGTTATGCCTCTGTTTACCGTAACTTCCGTGAAGCATCAGACTTTGGGCGTTTTCTTGGCAAGATGGCTGGTAGTGAAGACGAGATCATAGAAGACTAAAGAGAAGGTTTAATAATGGCAGATAGGCGCCATACATTATATATGCGCCACGCCATTACCTTAGCCCGTCGTGGCTTGGGGCGCGTTAGCCCCAATCCGGCTGTTGGCTGTATCATTGTTAAAGATAATATCATTATAGGTAGAGGTTTTACGGGCAGGGGCGGTCGCCCTCACGCTGAAACTATTGCTTTGGCTCAAGCTGGTGCCTTATCAAAAGGTGCTACAGCTTATGTAACGCTAGAGCCTTGTGCACATCACGGCGAAACGGGACCATGCGCTGAGGCTCTCGTTGAGGCTGAGATTGCTCATGTGGTTATTGGTAGTCATGATCCTGACCCGCGCGTGGCAGGTAAGGGCGTCAAGTTACTGGAAAATGCTGGCATTGCTGTAACAAAGGAATGCTTGAGCTCCATTACAGACACGTTAACCCAAGGGTTTTTCAATAAAGTTTCACATAATCGACCATTATATACACTTAAGGTGGCGACCTCTGCTGATGGTAAGATCGCTATGGCGAGTGGCGAAAGTAAATGGATTACAGGGCCAGAAGCGCGTGCTGTGGGGCATGGTCTGCGAGCAACTCATGACGCAATACTTGTTGGTGTTGGCACTGTGTTAGCTGATGACCCAATGCTAGATTGTCGCATTGATGGTATGAGCGATAGATCACCCGCGCGTATTATCCTTGATCGACAATTGCGCACGCCGCTATCAGCAAAGCTAGTTAGTAGCGCTAAATCCATCCCAACGTATATCATCACAGAATCTAAAGAGGCTCTTTTAAACGAGTTTGAGGTGCAGGGCGTTAATGTAATTACTGTTGATGATTTGTCTGATTTAGAGGGCCTATCTGCCATACTTGCGGGTCTTGGACTTACACGCGTTCTTGTAGAAGGCGGCGGTAGGATTCATGCTTCATTTTTGCAATCAGGGTTAGTAGACGAAATTAAGCAGTTTATTGCTGCTAAATATATTGGCGGCGATGGTATAAACGGTGTATCAAATCTTTCATTAGGTGCTTTAAAAGACGCACCATGCTATAAAATTAAAGAAATTCGCCAAGTTGGGGCGGATTTACTTGCAAGCTTTGTCAGACAAGGGTAACTGAACACCATGTTTACAGGAATAGTTACAGATTTAGGCCTAATTCGCTCAATGGAGCGTGATGGCGATGTTCGCATCCAAATAGAAACTGCTTATGATATGAGCGGTGTTGACATTGGTGCGTCAATAGCGTGCGGCGGTGTATGCCTTACGGTGGTAGATAAGGATGCGGGGTGGTTCGCCGCTGATGTGTCTGATGAAACACTGCGAGTAACGGCGCTTAATGACTGGGTAGTAGGCACAGAGGTTAATCTTGAGCGCTCTTTAAAAATGGGTGACGAGCTTGGGGGGCATATTGTAACAGGCCATGTTGATTGTGTCGGCGAGATCGTATGTTTTGATCATGTAGCCGATAGCATCCGTATGGATATTGCTATTCCCGCTGATTTAGGCAAGCATATAGCTGCAAAGGGCAGTGTGGCGGTTGATGGTGCTTCGCTAACAGTCAATACGGTCGTAGATAGTGACGATGAAACTATCTTTTCTATCAATCTAATTCCTCATACACAGTCTGTTACCAGTTTTCGCCAAGCTGCGGTCGGTAAAACTGTAAATATTGAAATTGATATTTTAGCCCGCTATGTCGCGCGGTTACAAAGTAAGGGTTAACAAAGTGCCACAGAGTTTTCTATCACCTATCGAAGATGTAATCGAAGATGCTCGTAATGGCAGAATGTATATTCTAGTTGATGACGAAGATCGCGAAAATGAGGGTGATTTAATCATTCCTGCAGAGCATGCGGATGCGGCAGCTATTAATTTCATGGCCACATATGGTCGTGGTCTTATTTGTTTGCCAATGACGGAAGAGCGCATTGAAAAATTAAATATCGGTATGATGAGCAATAATAACAAAATGCGTCATCAAACAGCCTTTACAGTGTCTATTGAGGCACGCGAAGGTGTGACAACAGGTATTTCAGCTGCTGATCGCTCTACTACGATACAAACGGCAATTGACCCGAATAAGACTTCATACGATTTAGCAACGCCAGGTCATGTATTTCCACTTGTTGCGCGAAATGGTGGCGTATTAGTACGCGCTGGTCATACAGAAGCATCCGTTGATATTTCACGTCTTGCTGGCTGTGATCCATCTGCTGTGATTTGTGAGATCATGAAGGACGATGGCACGATGGCACGACTGCCTGATCTTGTGGAATATGCAAAGAAGCATGATCTTAAGATTGCTACCATCCGTGATTTGATCGCATACCGCCTTAAGCATGATCATATGATTGAGCGCGCTGGCGATACGCCGCTAATCCGTAAATCAGGTAATGAATGGACTGTTCGTGCCTATATGACAAAGGCTGATGGCAAAGAAGCAACAGCCCTTATTTACGGTGATCCTTTATCTGAAAAGGCATGTCCAGTACGTATGCATGTCTATAACCCGTTTGAAGATTTGCTGGGTGAGGATAATAGCCGTACAGGACAATTGCAGCGTGCTATGGATATGGTCGAATTAGAAGGCCGTGGTGTCATTGTTATTTTTGCTGGGGAATATGGCACTACACCATCTGACCGGATTGCCGCTCGCAATGAAATGGCTGCAGGTATTGCTAAAAAGAGCGATAATGCTATTCGTAATATTGGTTATGGTGCTCAGATTTTGATTGATCTAGGCGTTAAGCATATGATTTTGCTATCGAATACAAAAAGTCATGTAGTAGGCCTTGATGGCTATGGGCTTGATATTGTAGAACTACGTGAAATCTCAGTGTGATAATGTATGTATTTATAGTTAGGAATGAGTATGTCTAAACTTCATGTCTTGATCGTAGAAGCCCGTTTTTACGGTGAACTATGTGATGAAATGGCCGCAGGTGCCATTGAAGTTATCGAGGCTGCAGATGGTACATATGATCGTTTAGAAGTTCCTGGTGCACTAGAAGTGCCTGCAGCAATGAAATTTGCTGAGGTTGGTTCTGCTAAGGAATATGATGCCTATGTTGCGCTTGGTTGTGTTATTCGCGGTGAGACAACGCATTATGATTATGTGTGCGGCGAGAGCGCACGTGGTTTACAAGAATTAGCGATCAAAGATTTGATGTGTGTTGGTAATGGTATCCTTACAGTCGAAGACTGGGATCAGGCATGGGCCCGCGCTAAACGTGATAAGAAAAATAAAGGCGCTGACGCGGCAGGTGCCGCACTTCGTATGGCTGCCTTGAAAACAGAGTTTGGAGTTTAGTTTAGATGACTAATGATAAAGATAACAATAAAAAAGGTGCCCCTAAGGGAAGCCCTCGTAGTGCTGCAAGATTAGCTGCTGTTCAGGCTGTTTATCAGCTGGGTATGAGTGATGAGCCTAATACAACACTTGTTATTGATGAGTATTGTCATCACCGCCTCGGCCATGAAGTTGATGGTGATCGCTATAATGCTGCAGATGGTAATCTATTCGCCGATGTTCTAGAGGGTGCTTGGAACCGCCGTGAAGAGCTGGATGCCTTGATAATACCAGCTCTTAATAAAGATTGGTCGCTTGATCGCCTAGAGCGTTTGATTTACGCCGTGTTATTGTCTGGATGTTATGAACTAGTCGCACGTCCAGATGTGCCAACGCCCGTTATTATCAATGAATATATTGATGTGATGCATGCTTTTTATGAGCGCCAAGAGGTTGCCTTTGTTAATGGTGTTCTTGATAAGATTGCGAAGGCAGTACGCACTTAACTGCTGAAGAAAGTAGGATGTTATGGTCGCAGAGTTCGACCTGATAGAAAAATACTTTGCTCCACTCGCAGGTGAGGGGGGGCTCGACCTACTAGATGACGCTGCAATTATCTCTCCGAAAGCTAACTTTGATCTTATCCTTACTAAGGATATGCTAATTGAATCTGTTCATTTTTTTGGTGATGATGATCCTGCTTCAATCGCATGGAAGATTCTGTCGGTTAATATGTCAGACTTGGCCGCAAAAGGTGCGTCACCCGTTGGTTATTTGATGGGGATAGGCTTCCCTAACAGCCCAGATGATGCATTCTTGCAAGCTTTTACGCGCGGTCTTGATGAGGCACAGAGGTTTTACGGTATCCAGTTACTTGGTGGTGATACAGTAAAAACACCAAAAGCATTAACTTTGTCTTTGACAGCTATCGGCGAGTTACCAACGGGGACAATGGTGAAACGTAGAACAGCGAGTGTCGGTGACAGCATCTATGTGAGCGGTACGCTGGGTGACAGCGCAATTGCACTTGCATACCGTCAAAAAGATGAAGTTCATCCAGCATTAGATATAAAATACACAAGGCCTACTGCGAGGATGGACCTTAGTCCTGTCATTAGGACATTTGCGAGCTCTTGCGCTGATGTTTCCGATGGGTTAATTGCGGACCTTAGTCATATATTATGTAACCAAGGTGCTAAGATAGAAATGGATGCATTGCCATTATCTGATCAGGCTAGGCAGTATATCGCTGATAATAGAACAGCGTGGAACATCATTTATAGCGGTGGTGATGATTACGAATTGGTTTTTACTATCCCTGCATGTCATGAGAAAGCACTGTTACAAGCCATTAGTGATAAAGGCTTAACATGCGTGACAAAGATTGGTGTTGTAACTGCTGAAAAAAAGATTATTCTTTTGGATAAGAGCGGTAGTGAAATGCCGTTACAAGTTGGTGGCTACCAACATTTTTAAAGAGAATGAATAGGGGACTATATGGCTAGCGATCAAATGGATGAAGAAGCTGGAAGCGGCGGCGGGAAAACCTTTCTTATATTAGGTATTTTAATTGGTGTGGCTGCTGGCGGTGGTCTTGGCTATATGTTTGCTGGTCAAGATGTAGTCAAGCAATCAATAGAGCAAGAAGAAGTCGAAGAAGTTGTCATCGAGGAGCTTCAATTTGTAAAATTTGAAAAACTTGCTGTGCCTGTGTTTACTAAACGTAACGGGCGATCACGACCCGCGGGTAACTTTTTACTTGATATCGTTGTTCAGGTGCGCACTGAAGATAATGTTATTAAAATTCGTCGTGCCGACTTTCAAATCAGACAAGCATTTTTAATTGCCATAAATAAAAATGATGTGATGATGGATGGCTCAACGACGCAGATCGATTATAAAAAAGCATCAATGCATCTAAAGGCTGCCGCAGTTAGTGTGGTGGGAGAAGGTACTGTAGAGAATGTGGTCATAGAACAATCTGTTAAAATTAAATAATATTAGCTATTAAAGTATAGAATGACAAAAGGCTGCTCAATTGAGTGGCCTTTTGTCTGCTAAACTAATGGTATAGACGTCTTATTTTAAAGTGGTCTGCTATAGGACTTGCTTAATTGAAATCACTTGTTAATGTGGACGGTAGAAGATCATAAATAGGGAAAATGATCTTTTAAATAATGGTTAATATGGCCATTTAGTAACGGACTGATGCTACTTGCTGAAGTTTGTATTGAGTAAAAGTAGGTGGTGCTGTCCTCAAACTGTAATCAGTTAACCGAGGGGGAGACACCCATGACTGTACTTACTGCCGCAATTCTTTGTGGCTTGTTAGCCGTAGTATACGGCGTTGTAACACGTAGATCAATTTTATCCGCAAGTGCGGGTTCTGAAAAGATGCAAGAAATCGCTCAGGCGATTGAAGAGGGCGCTAATGCCTATCTAAACCGTCAATATCGTACCATCGCAATGGTTGGTGTTGTGGTAACAGTGGTATTGTATATAGCACTATCTCAGCTTGCTGCTGTTGGTTTTGTAATCGGGGCGGTATTATCTGGACTTGCTGGATATATCGGCATGCTTATTTCTGTGAAAGCAAATGTTCGCACAACTGAAGCTGCTAGAACTGGTCTGCAACAAGGCCTAACACTGGCTTTTCGTGCTGGTGCTGTAACTGGTATGCTCGTAGCTGGTCTAGCATTGATAGCTATCGCTGGATATTATTGGGTATTAACAGAAAATATGGGGTATGCCCCAACGGACCGCGCTGTTATTGACGCACTCGTGGCACTTGGTTTTGGTGCATCACTTATTTCTATCTTTGCCCGTCTTGGTGGCGGCATCTTTACTAAAGGCGCTGATGTTGGTGCTGATTTAGTTGGTAAGTTAGAAGCTGGTATTCCAGAGGATGATCCACGAAATCCAGCTGTTATAGCTGATAATGTTGGTGATAACGTTGGTGATTGTGCTGGTATGGCGGCTGATCTGTTTGAAACATATGTTGTGACAATTGGCGCAACAATGGTTCTATCAGCTCTATTGATTGGTGCAGGCGCTGCTGAAATTATGCAATTGCCTCTTATCATTGGTGGTTCATGTATCCTAACCTCTATCCTAGGTACCTTTTTTGTTAAGCTTGGATCAAGTAATAACATTATGGGCGCACTGTATAAGGGGTTTCTTGTTACGGCTATTACATCTGCGATTATTATGTGGTTTGCAATGGAATGGGCGCTAGCAGGCGATATGGAAAAGACCTTCACAGCTGGTAACACCATCTTCTCAGGTCGTGATCTATATTATTGTGGTATCGTTGGCCTTGTGCTGACGGGTCTTATCATCTGGATTACAGAATATTACACATCCACTGACTATCGCCCTGTGCGCTCTATCGCTAAGGCGTCTGAGACAGGTTCTGGTACAAACGTTATTCAAGGTCTAGCGATTTCACTAGAATCAACAGCATTACCTGCAATCGTTATTTGTGCAGCGATTATAGTTGCTTATAATCTTGCTGGTATTATTGGTCTAGGTTTTGGCGCTACGGCGATGCTAGCACTTGCTGGTATGGTTGTCGCACTTGATGCTTATGGTCCTGTGACTGATAACGCTGGTGGTATTGCCGAGATGGCAGCACTTGATGAGGACGTACGTAAACGTACAGATGCTCTTGACGCTGTTGGTAATACAACAAAGGCTGTAACAAAGGGTTATGCCATTGGTTCAGCTGGTCTAGCGGCACTCGTGCTGTTTGGTGCCTATACGGCAGATCTAGAAATCTACTCAAAGGAGCTAGGTCTAACTGAAGCAGTTAACTTTGACCTGTCTAATCCTTATGTGGTTGTAGGCCTGTTCCTTGGTGCTTTGTTACCATATCTATTTGGTGCAATGGGCATGACAGCTGTTGGCCGTGCTGGTGGTAAGGTTGTTGAAGAAGTGCGTGAGCAGTTCAGAAATAACCCAGGCATCATGAAGGGTACTTCTAAGCCTGACTATGCACGTTCAGTTGATCTCTTAACAAAAGAAGCTATCCGTGAAATGATTGTGCCATCTATGTTGCCAATCCTTGCGCCGTTAGTAACTTTCTTTGTGATCGAGGCTATTGCAGGTCGTGCAGAAGCGTTTGCTACGCTGGGTGCTTTGCTACTTGGTGTGATCGTAGGCGGTCTATATGTTGCTTTGTCTATGACAGCAGGCGGCGGTGCTTGGGATAATGCTAAGAAGTATATCGAAGATGGCAACCATGGTGGTAAGGGTTCTAATGCTCACCATGCTGCTATTACTGGTGATACGGTTGGTGATCCATACAAGGATACAGCTGGTCCAGCGATAAACCCGATGATCAAAATCACAAATATTGTGGCTTTGCTTCTGTTGGCATTCCTCGCGCACTAAAGAAATGAAACCTAGCGAAGCGTACCGACCAAGAGGGAGGCCACAGCTTTAGCGAGGAGTTCAAAAAAATAAATAAGGGCTGCCCATTTGGGTGGCCCTTTTCTTGTTGGCAATTAAATACTGCCTCGTTAGGGTGAATGAAAATCAAATAACGGGGTCGGCCATCATGAATATATTCAAATCCACTTTATCAGTATTAGCGTTATCGGCATCTGTAGCAACATTTGCCTATGGTGACACGACGAGTGACTTTAAGGCGCTTTTAAGCGCTGAACGTGAGGCTGTTTATGTTGAATATCCATCCGAGCTGCCGCCAGAGCGTAAGGTGCCAATCCGTGAAATGGGCAAAGTAACACCCGCCGATTACGCCCGCCGTGCTGCGATGTACGCTGATTTTCATACTAAGGTCTTAGAGATTGATCGCAGTGCGCTTAGTAAGGAAGATCAGCTTAACTATGATTTATTTGCTCATATCGCCAAGGATAAACAGTTAGATAATCGCTATCAGTCTTACCGTATCCCATTTTATAGTGATAGTGGTTTTCATAGTTACTTGCCGCGTATGGCAACACGGATAAGATTTAAGGGGTATGAGGATTATGATGCCTATTTAGAGCGCCTATCCGATGTACCGCGTTTCTTTAATGACCAAATCGCAAATCTGCGCGCAGGCATGAAAGATGGTTTTACTATGCCGAAAGTGGTCTTAGATGGCCTACTGCCAACATTCGCGTCGCCTATTGTTACTAAGGCAGAGGATAGTCCTTTTTATATGCCCTTTAAAAAAATGGTTAAGGGGCTAACAGACGAGCAGAAGGCTGAATTACTTGCTCGCGCTGATGATGTGATCATGAATAGGGTGATGGCGGCCTATAAGGCGCTAGATACCTTCATGCGGGAGGAATATTACCCCGCAGCCCGTGATGAACTGGCGGCTGGGACGCGCCCGGGTGGTAAAGAATATTATCCTGCGATGGTGAAATATTACACGACGATTGATATTACACCTGATGAAGTTCATGCACTGGGTGTAAGTGAGGTTGCTCGTATCCGCGCAGAGATGGAGCAGGTGATTAAGGATGCTAAGTTTGAGGGCAGCTTTGCAGCGTTTACTAATTTTTTACGCACTGATCCTCAATTTTACGCCAAAACCCCCAAAGAGTTGTTGATGCATGCATCTTACCTTGCCAAATTGATTGATGGTCGTTTGCCGCGCTTGTTTGGTAAAATGCCGCGCCAACCATACGGTGTTGAGGCTGTGCCAGATGCCATAGCGCCTAACTATACTACAGGCCGCTATGTAGGGTCGCCGCTTGATGCGCCGCGCGGCGGATTTTATTGGGTGAATACATACGCGCTTGATAAGCGTCCGCTTTATACATTGCCAGCTTTAACCCTGCATGAGGCCGTGCCAGGTCATCATATGCAGTCTGCGCTGTCGAAAGAGATGAAAGACGTACCAGAGTTCCGTAAAGGTTATTATCCGCATGCTTACGGCGAAGGGTGGGGGCTGTATTCTGAAAAGCTTGGCCTAGAGCTTGATCTCTATGAAACACCTTATGACCATTTTGGTCGCCTAAGCTATGAAATGTGGCGTGCGTGCCGTTTGGTGATTGATACTGGTATTCACTGGAAAGGCTGGACGCGAGAACGAGCCATTAAACTGCTAGAGGATAACTCAGCCTTATCAACTCATAATATCCGCACCGAGGTTGATCGTTACATCAGCTGGCCGGGCCAAGCGCTTGCCTATAAAATGGGCGAGCTAAAGCTGTTAGAATTACGCGCTCGCGCTACAAAAGCGCTTGGTGATAAGTTTGATGTGCGTGATTTCCACGAGCAAGTACTTAATGGCGGTGGCATGCCACTTGAACTCCTTGATCGTCGTATTAATGAATGGATTGAATCGGTTAAGATGGGTTCTTAATTCACTTATCTCAAGCTCATCGTCATAAGCCTACTTGGTGGGCCTATCCATCATGGATAAATAGGCTCGCCGATCAAGTCGTCGAGTGATGAAAGTATATGCCTTTCTTTGTTATATTATTTTTTGATAGGCACCCGTGTGCGTTTTAACACGGTTCTGAGAGAAAAGGACGAATGCACACGCGCGACCTCAGGTAGGCTGGTCAGTACATGATGAATGCGTTCATAATCCACGGCGTCACGCACGGCTAAGCGGATGATATAATCAACATCACCACTCATCAGGTAACATTCCATCACCTCGTCCACGTGTTTTACGCTGTCCTCAAAGCGCTTTAGGTTTTCTTCTTTTTGACTATCTAGCGATATGCGCACAAATATGGTGCCGCCTAGGCCAACTTTGTCAGCATTAACAATGGCCGTGTAGCGATCAATCACGCCATCATTTTCTAAACGTTTAACACGGCGCAGGCAGGCGCTTTCGCTTAAGCCAACCCTATCCGCGAGGTCTACATTAGACAGTTTTCCATCATTTTGCAGTTCGTTTAAAATGGCTTGATCAATCTTATCTGTTTTAACCATTCGCATATCCTTGCGTATAAATAATATAAATAGCAATAATCTGCCATATATAATGCATATGCGACCTAATTTTGCAAGGACATTCGAATAGACTTTCTTGTAGGCTATGCCCATGAGGTTCGAATCAGGAAACTGTGTAATTTCCTCGTGTTGTAGAATAGATTATTTGGGAGTAGGGATATGCTAGTAGGCGTTCCAAAAGAGATTAAAAACCATGAATATCGTGTAGGTTTAGCACCAGCGTCGGTTATGGAGCTAACCAGTAATGGTCACAGCGTTATCGTTCAAAAGAACGCTGGTTATGAAATTGGCTTCACTGACGCGCTATATGTAGCAGCAGGCGCTAGCATCATTGATACAGCTGAGGAAATATTCGCCAAGGCTGACATGATTGTTAAAGTTAAAGAGCCGCAAGCAAACGAGTGCAAAATGCTACGTGAAGGCCAGATTCTTTATACCTATCTGCACCTTGCGCCAGATCCTGCGCAAACACAGGGTCTTATTGACAGTGGCTGTATTGCTATTGCTTATGAGACTGTAACTGATGCTTTTGGTGGTCTGCCAATGCTTGCCCCAATGTCAGAAGTTGCTGGTCGTATGGCTATTCAAGCTGGCGCCCATTGTCTTGAGATGAGTGAAGGCGGACGTGGAACGCTACTAGGCGGCGTGCCTGGTGTTGCTCCTGCTAAGGTTACGGTCATTGGCGGCGGTGTAGTTGGTACTAACTCTGCTCGTATGGCTGTTGGTATGGGCGCTGATGTGACGATCCTTGATCGCTCTATCAAGCGCTTGCAGCAGTTGGATGATATGTTCCAAGGTCGTGTGAAGACAGTTTATTCAAATGCAGGCTCAATTGAAGAGAATATCCTAGCGTCTGATCTAGTTGTTGGTGGCGTACTTATTCCGGGTGCCGCAGCGCCTAAGCTAGTAACTGAACAGCATATCAAAGACATGATGCGTGGTTCTGTTGTTGTTGATGTGGCTATCGACCAAGGTGGTTGTTTTGCGACGTCTCATGCAACAACACACCAAGACCCAACATATGTTGTTGATGAGGTTGTTCATTACTGTGTAGCGAATATGCCAGGTGGTGTTGCGCGTACATCAACAATGGCGCTTAATAACGCTACACTTGGTGGTGCAGTAGCACTTGCTAACAAAGGTTGGAAACAGGCTCTAGCAGACGATAAACACCTTCTAGAGGGCTTAAACGTTGCAAATGGTGACATTACCTATGAAGCTGTAGCACGAGATCAAAACCTAAATTATGTGCCTGCTGCGCAAGTTGTTGGCAACTAATATAAAATAGGTTAAATAGTCGGTATGAAAAACATGCCAACTATAGAAGTGATTGCCCTTGGTGGCACAATAGCAATGGCCCTTGATGCGGATGTATCAGGGGTCGTTCCTGCTTTAACGGCTGATGATCTGCTAAAGGCAGTCCCCGGTCTAGAGAAAACAGCCAACATTCACACCAAAACACTGGCGACAGTTGGTAGTGCTAATCTAACATTTTCTATCTTTCGTGAATTGCTGGCTTATATCGCCTATAGCGATGCTGACGGTTTTGTGGTGACACAAGGCACGGATTCCATGGAGGAGACATCATTCCTTGCCAGTTTATTTTGGAATGCTCCCAAGCCACTTGTATTCACAGGCGCAATGCGTAATCCAACCACCCCCGGCGCTGATGGTCCAGCCAATCTTGCGGATGCTGTACGTGTGGCCTCGTCTGGTAAGGCTGGTGTGTATTTGGTGATGAATGGTGAAATTCATGACCCTTGTCGTGTACGCAAGTCTCATACGTCTAGTCTAGCCGCATTTGTCAGTGATAGTGGATCGCTAGGGGAGCTTACAGAGGGCTTAGCGCATTTCACCCATAGCTTAACCCGTTTCACAGTTGGAAGTTTACCAGAGTCTTTGCCGCCAGTAGCACATGTGACAGCTGTGATTGATGATGATGGTCGCATGTTGGACGGCATTATTGCGTCTGGTTACAAAGGATTGATTGTTGATGGGTTTGGTGGTGGTCATGTGAGCGAAATATGGGCTGATAAGTTAGAAGTTATCGCTGAGCATATGCCTGTTATTTTATCCGCCCGCACAGGTGCGGGTAGAGTGCTGACCTCTACATATGGCTATAAAGGAGCTGAGATTGATATGATCAATCGCGGTCTGATTACATCAGGGCGCTTAAACGGTTTGCAGGCACGTTTGTTTTTGCAGGCAATACTTGCTGGTGGTTATGATTATAGGCAGGTATTTACAGAATTTGCTGATTTAGTCTGATGAGGCCCTGGTCTGGTTAGCTCTCGTCTGGATGGTCTTGTTTCCATTGAATAGCATGCAACTTATCAAGCATTTGATTCATAAGATCTTTTTCACTGTCATCTAATTCATCTAGAATTTTCTTTTCGTAGCTCATGGCTAGGGGCGCTACTGCATTATAGATGCGGATACCTTCCTCAGATAAGGATAGAACAGAGCGACGGCGATCTTCTTTAGCGAAATGCCGTTCTAATCTGCCGGCATCAATGAGTTTGTTAACGGCGCGAGACACCGCGACTTTATCAAGTGCCGTGCGCTCTGCAACTTGAGCTGCAGAAATATCAGATTCTTCTGCGGTCACAGCCATAACGCGCCATTCAGGTACCGACATATCGTAGGGGTCTTCGTATAAAGAAGCGATAGTACCACTGATGCGATTCGAAAGGGTAGCAAGTCTATAGGGCAAAAAATTGCCTAACACCATGACAGTGCTTCGCTTTAATGTCTCATCAGAAGTCATTGAATTGCCTTGTAATATTATTATTATAGATTCTAATAGTTCACACATGTCTTGCATTTTGTTTCATATGAAACTAAAAGATTTCAATAGAAACTAACTGCTCTCATATTAAATTTAAGCAGGGATAGAGAGTGAGTTCAATGGTCAATTTTATAACGTGTCTAAATTACTGATAGATACGAGTGAGTTATAACTGTTAAGTGGGAGCAATCGATGGCTGATTTATTTGAAAATCCAATGGGATTAGATGGTTTTGAATTTGTAGAATTCACAGCGCCAGAAAAAGGAATTCTAGAGGCTGTTTTTATAGCTATGGGCTTTGCGAAAGTAGCACATCATCGCTCTAAGGACGTAAGTTTATGGCGCCAAGGTGATATTAATTTTATCACAAACTATGAAAAAGATTGTCCTGCCTATTATTACGCACAGGAACATGGCCCATCTGCTTGTGGTATGGCCTTTCGTGTGAAGGATAGTTCAAAGGCTTATGCTCGTGCGTTAGAAATGGGTGCACAGGCTATTGATGTTAAAACAGGTCCTATGGAGCTTAATTTACCCGCCATATCAGGCATCGGTGGTGCAACATTATATATGATTGACCGATACGAAGATGGTTCATCTATCTATGATATTGATTTCAATTGGATAGAAGGGGTTGATAAACACCCCATAGGATGTGGTTTCCATACGTTAGATCATCTTACCCACAATGTTTACCGTGGTCGCATGAACCATTGGTCAGATTATTATGAGCGTATCTTTAACTTTAAAGAGATTCGTTATTTCGATATTAAAGGCGAATATACAGGCCTGCTGTCTAAGGCAATGACCGCGCCTGACGGTAAAATCCGTATTCCGTTGAATGAGGAATCTGGTGGTGGCGGCGGCCAAATTGAAGAATTCTTAATGAAATATAACGGCGAGGGCATACAGCATATTGCTTTCGCTTGTGATGATATCTTTGCTTGCTGGGATCGTCTGAAGGCTTTGGGGCTTAAATTTATGACAGCACCACCAGCCACGTATTATGAAATGTTAGAAGAGCGACTTCCTGGCCATGGAGAACCTGTGGATGAACTGCAATCACGAGGTATTCTGCTTGATGGAACCACGGATGGTGGCGAGCCTCGTTTGCTATTACAAATATTCTCTGATGCCATGCTAGGACCAGTATTTTTCGAATTTATTCAACGAAAAGAAGATGATGGCTTTGGTGAAGGTAACTTCAAAGCTTTATTTGAGAGTATTGAGCGCGATCAGGTGGAGCGTGGTGTTGTAGGATAGATAAAAAACAAATCCCAATTATTTGACAGAATAGTTTAGTCTAGTAATGGACTAAACTATTGATACAATTTGAATCAAGTGCTGTAGTTAAGGTTTCAGTAAGGTTTAAGTAGTAAGCTTTCTATATTGATATAGGAAATAGGGGCTATGTTGATACATTAAATGGGGGCGATTTTATTGAAATATAATTTTTTTGCAGCAATGGTGATTTTGAGTTTTGTGTCTTGGGGGCAAGATCAGACTCAGGCAGATGACGCAATTCCATCTGTTATGATGCTACAATTACCCGGACTATCTAATCCTGATAAAACTGGCGCTTATGCTAGTGTTATCAGAGAGCTTAAGTTTGCGGGGCTTGTAAAATCATTCACTGTAGGTAAGCACAGGCGTGCACACCGCGATTTTTTGAGCAAGGCAGCGTCTTGTTTAGCGCCATCCTCATTTGACTTTGTTGAATCATATGAGCTAGATTTATCTAATTTTGCCCTTAGCTATCCATTTAATATAGCTAAGGCATATCTATTTAAAGCTGTTGATCCGATTGTATTGCCGGGGGAGAAGCCCATTCTAGCAGATGTTGGTTTAGGGCTGCAATATGGTGTTGATAAAACTAAATATAAATTGCTTAGCTTGTCTAAGTTTGAACATGTCCTTAATTTAGTCTCAAATAATCGTATTTCAGCAGCTTACGTAACATATCCAGACGTTATGCAAGAAGAGGTTGCTCAACAACAGATTAAAGACTTCAAGGGTGAGAAGAATCTTGTTTGGTCTGGCGATGAAGGTATTTTATGCCATAAAGAATATGCCAGTACGCTTTATAAGATTAATGATAGCATTAGACAGTGGGAAAAAAGTGGTAAGCTTTTAAAAATTCTAGGGAAATATTCTACACAAGACTTAGGTGAGTAAATACGAAAAAGACCCGTCCATTGGACAGGCCTTTTCCTTTGGTTTCTATAGTACAACTTATTCAGCAGCAGCTTTCATTTTCATTTCTTTTGCATTAGCGATTATATTTTCTGCCATTTCATTAGCGATGATGCCAGTAGGGCGAGCCTCTTTGTCCGACGCTTTAAAAATTGACGCTAATGTATCTCCGATTTTATTCACACGGGCTAGACGATTTTCTTCATTTAAAGTTTCTTTGTAAACCTCTGTTTCTACAGAGGTAATTCCGCCTGCGTTAATAACATAATCAGGGGCATATAATATATTGCGCTTACGTAAATCCTCGTCGTCAATACCTTCGTACTCTAGCTGATTATTAGCAGCTCCAGCGATGATTTTTGCCTTAAT
This sequence comes from uncultured Kordiimonas sp., assembly GCA_965603205.1. Taxonomy (GTDB): domain Bacteria; phylum Pseudomonadota; class Alphaproteobacteria; order Sphingomonadales; family Kordiimonadaceae; genus Temperatibacter. The sequence goes on from CBFDCC010000006.1 coordinate 69,380, forward strand.
TTCAGGAATTGTATTGCTGTTTAGGCCGCCTCCTAAGGCGCAGGGCGCGAATATATCACAGTCCATAGTGTGGATCATATTGGGTGAAACAACTTCAGCTGCACCACCATCAAGAACAGCTTGAATATTAGCGTCTACAATGTCGGTAATGATCAGTTTTGCGCCAGCCTCGCGTAGATGATTAGCTAGATATAGTCCCACATGGCCAACACCTTGGAGCGCTACAGTCTTACCCTTTAAGTCAGTGGATCCAAATTTATGCGCGGCTGCGGACTTTATACCAGCAAACACACCTAGTGCTGTATGCGGACTAGGGTCACCAGTAGCGAACTCACCGCTATCAAGTCCTGCAACATAATCGGTGCGCTCGGCGACAGCTTCTAACATAGATGGTGTAGTGCCAACATCTTCAGCAGCGTAATAGCTGCCATTTAGGCGATCAATATAGATACCAAGCATACGCATGAGTTCAGGAGTGCCAAGTTCTTTTGGGTTGCCAATTATAACAGATTTGCCACCACCTAAGCGAAGGCCAGCCATAGCATTTTTATAGGACATGCCACGTGAAAGGCGCAGAACATCATAAACGGCGTCTTGTTCAGCGCGTGTTTCAGCTACATCAAGCGGAGCGTGCTTATGGGCAGATTGATAGTCCCAGAAACGACAGCCTCCTGCAGCAGGGCCAAGAGCAGTTGAATGCACGGCGATGATAGCTTTTAAGCCTGTAGCCTTATCACTACAAAATACGACCTGTTCATGGTCTTTAAAACTTTTTGAATCAAATACTGGCATTATATTTCCTTATTTACTTAACTATTCAGCAGCTTTTGGCGGAGTATACTCATCGGCCCGAGGTTGTACAGGCCATGATTTAAACAGTTCGCGTTTTTGTGCTTTTGCTTTTATTAGATATTCGATTTTAACGGGGCCAAAACCACGCACTCCATCAGCTAATTTTGCTAGCTTTAAAGCGTGATCATGATTGTCTTTTGTCATGCCCTCTAGCATGGCATCAAGTGTTGCTTCGTAATCGTGGATCAGTTTGCGTTCAATTTGGCGCTCTGCGTGATAGCCAAAGATATCAAAGATGGTACCACGCAAGAATTTCATTTTTGACATAATTGTTAACAGCGGAAATACCCATGCACCAAATTCACGCTTCTTTGGGCGGCCTGTCGCGCGGTCTTCACCAGGAAGAATAGGCGGCGCCATATTAATCGAAATCTTTAAATCACCCTCAAATTGGGCCTTTAATTTCTCGCGAAACTCCTTAGTGGAATATAGGCGTGCAACCTCATACTCGTCCTTATAGGCTAGGACGTTTGAGTAATAATGTGCAACAGCATGTGTTATCTCTAACGTATCGAAACCCAGCTTGCTCTCAGTAGCTCTCACACGTTCAATCCGCTTCTTATATTTATCAGCTAGAGCTGTATTTTGATACTGAGTGAGGAGGTTAGAGCGGTGAGCTATAATATCATCTAAATCTGTTGGTATCTCTGGTTTATCAAGGATTGTACCCTTAAGAACGCTTTCTAACGCGTCAATATTATGCGCAGCTAAGCGGCCCCAATATAGTGTGCGAAGGTTTGTCTCGATAGCCACACCATTAAGTTCTATGGCTGCAATGATGCTCTCTAATTTCAACGGAATTAGACCTTTTTGCCATGTGTAACCAAGCAGGAATGTATTTGTGGCGATTGCGTCGCCCATAAGCGCAGAAGCAAGCTCTTGCGCTGGAATACGGTAACGCATATCTTCGCGTGTGACGGCGTCTAATTGTTTTTGAACTGCAGCTTGACGGAAATTTATGTCACGATTACGTACAAAGTCTGCAATAGGCGATAGATGCGAGTTAATCACAGCAGCTGTACGGTCATGACGTAGTAAGTTTGTGGCATCTAACGAGGCTGCAACGATACTATCACAGGCCATTAGCACATGGGCACGACCAGTCACGATGCGCGGGGAACGTACTTTATCGCGATTTTTACCTAGGCGAAGGTGGCTCAATACAGATCCGCCTTTTTGCGCCATACCAGTATTGTCTAGGGTGGAGCAGGCAATGCCTTCAATGTGGGCAGCCATACCAAGCACAGCGCCAACAGTTAAGACACCTGTTCCACCAATGCCGGTGATCAGTATATTATAATCGCCAAACTTTGGATCAAACTCAGCTAGTTTTGGTTCAGGAATTTTGGGCAAATTAAAGGGTGTTAGGTCACCTGTACCTGCCTTTGATTTACGCGGTTTGCCGCCTCTTACGGTTACAAAAGAAGGACAGAAACCCTTTAAGCAACTGAAATCCTTATTGCAACTGGATTGATTGATAGTACGCTTGCGACCCAGGTCAGTTTCTAATGGCTCTATAGATACACAGTTTGATTGAACTGAACAATCACCACAGCCTTCGCAGACAGCATCATTGATAAAGACACGCTTGTCAGGATCAACGGCTTTACCGCGCTTGCGGCGACGGCGCTTTTCAGCGGCGCATGTCTGGTCGTAAATGATGGATGTGACGCCCTCGACTTCACGCAGTTCCTTTTGAATATTCATCAGATATGAGCGATCAAGTACACGCACACCCTCAGGCATGATAACAGAGCCATATTCCTCTAGGCGTTCTGTCAGCACAACAATCTGGTTCACGCCCTCAGCCTTTAATTGCGCAGCCATTTGCGGCACAGTAAAGGCACCTTCGGCTGTTTGGCCGCCTGTCATGGCGACAGCGTCATTATAAAGGATTTTGTACGTGATGTTCACATTTGCTGCGACAGACTGTCTTATGGCTAGTGATCCAGAGTGGGCATACGTACCATCGCCTAGATTAGCAAAGACATGCTTTTCAGTGGTGAAGGGGGCTTGGCCAACCCAGTTAACACCTTCAGCGCCCATGTGGGTGAATGTCTCGTTATCCCGTTCCATATTAATAGCCATGATGTGGCAACCAATACCAGCAAGAGCGCGTGACCCTTCTGGCACCTTTGTAGAGCTATTGTGAGGGCATCCCGAACAGAAATAGGGTACACGGCTCACTTCGGGCGTATAGGCCTCGTATGAGCGCTTACGGCTTGTGAAATAGTCCAGTCGTGCGCGAATGTCGTCAGTTTTATACATCTGTGACATGCGCCCTGCAATCACGTGGGCGATTGTGCCGACTTCTAATTCATTTTCAGGCGGTAGTAACCACTCACCCTTTTCATCATGCTTGCCAACAACAGTAGGGCGGACACTATCTTTCCAGTTATATAGCTGCCAGCGTACCTGATGCTCGATCACCTCACGCTTTTCTTCAACAACAAGGACTTCATCTAATCCTTCACAGAATGCGCGAATACCTTGAGGCTCTAGTGGCCAAGGCATACCAACTTTATAAAGGCGCAAGCCAATTTCTTTGGCGACTTCTTCTGTAATACCCAATTCGTATAAGGCTTGTCGTGTGTCGGAGTATGATTTACCTGTTGTGATAATACCAAATTTTGGCTTTGGACTATCCCATACGAGGCGATCAATATTGTTAGCACGGGCAAAGGCCTGGGCTGCGAAACCTTTGTAACGCTGCAAACGTACATCTTTTTCACGCCATACATCAGGCCAGCGAATACCAAGGCCGCCTTCTGGCATTTCAAAATCTGTTGGCATGATGATCGAGCGTTGTTCATTACTAAGATCAACAGATCCAGATGTTTCCACAGTCTCAGACGTACATTTAAATCCGACCCAAGCGCCTGAAAAACGGCTCATGGCAAGACCAAGCAAGCCGTATTCAACATATTCATGCACTGAGGCAGGATATAATTCAGGCATCATCGCCGCCATGAAGTTATGTTCAGATTGATTGGGTAGGGTGGATGATTTAGCGCCATGGTCGTCGGCCGCTATAGCTAATACACCACCATGTTTTGCTGTGCCATCAGCGTTTGCGTGCTTCAGCGCGTCCATACTGCGGTCGACACCAGGGCCCTTTGAGTACCAAAGGCCAAAAACACCGTCATATTTGTTGTTTTCTGGGTGAATGTCTAATTGCTGCGTGCCCCATACTGCTGTTGCGCCAAGGTCCTCATTGAGGCCCGGCTCAAATGTAATATGGTTTTCATCAAGGTATTTTTTATTACGCATTAATTCCATATCGTAGGTGCCAAGAGGTGAACCACGATATCCAGATATAAAACCTGCTGTATTTAACCCCGCGGCTTCATCGCGCCACCGTTGGACCATTGGTAGACGTACAAGTGCATGGACACCCGTCATAAAGGCACGGCCCTCACGCAGTTCGTATTTGTCTTGCAGACTAATTTTATGGCTCACAACGGTCTTCCACTTCCCAATTGGTTACTTATGTAATAATTGTAGTTTCTCATATTATTCACGTAATGAGCTTACTAAGTTTGCGGAAAAGATCATCTAAAGAATGGATTTTAAACTATTTTGCGCAATATTGTTGCGTGAGGCTTGTAAATTTACAAATTAGGTCAGCAGTGTTTGGAATGAAAAGCCGACTCGTTCAAAAAAGGTGGCTAATATAAAATAGGGCAGTTCTCTGTAGAGGATATACATATTCTACCTCGGGTATATTTGTGGAGAGGTATAGATGGATTCATGATAGAAGTGTAACGCATTGTTTTCTTTATGAAAGCTACAGTGCTTGGGTTATTTTATATACTCATATGCCAAAGGCTATTTCAAATCGCATGCCGATAACAAATGCATCATCTACATCAGGTGTGGTACCAGGATTTTTGATATATTGAATATCAGGCTGAATGGCGAATGTATCATTCAGTTGAATGCGGTAGCTCAGCTCAAAGTTTGTTTCAGTACGACCCATGATATTACCACCGCGTGCTTCAGCAGCCATGAAAGGGTTGCCGTTACGGCTGCGCGCTATTGCAAAGCCAATTTGATCATCGTCGCGACCAAATGGGGCAGAGCGTACAATACCCATGCCTAAGTAGCTGCTGTAGGGGTTAACGGCCGTGGTGGCCTTGCCGTAGCGGACCCATGTATCAGTATTCTTTGCGATTGGGCCGTGGGCGAAGGCATATATACCTTGGCTTTTAGCGTCAAAATCTAGGTCGGATGTGCGTGCAAAGCGGTCATGGCTATCAGTGTAATGCCAAATACCTAATCCCATGCGCCAACCTCTATCAGTTTCTTTGTTTAGCTCAGAGGCAATAAGTGCACCTTCGTTAAACTTAATAGCGTGATGCTGCGGACGATCAGGGTCGTTAGGGGCGCCATCAAATACACCTGTACGGAAACTCCAACCATCACCTAGATCATAGAGCACGCGAGCAGCCATAGAGGTGCTAGGGAAGATGGAGGGGCCATTAAGGCCTGATTGTGAGTAATCAGTTCCAATGCCATGAGCAGGATTAAGAAATAATCCAGCAGGATCAATAGTATCAAACTCACTATTAAGGTCGATTAAGCCTACTTTTATTGAGGCTTTATCATCCATGAAGATCTGCTCATACCATGCCTCTTCTAGGCGGAAGAGGCGAGTGTTTTCAATATTCGATGTACCATTGTGTGAGCCAATAACATCACCATCAAATTCAGTATTATTATTATATATTCCGTAAAAGAAGAATGTACCGCCTTCATGGTTCCATTTTGATGTGTTAATGATTAGTTGCAGGTCTAAATTATCCACATAGCGCGTGGTACCGCTATCTAAACCACCACTGGCTAGGTTCCAAATTTCACTAACGTAGGCACCTTCAAAGGTCACATCATCATCTGCAATGATAGAGCTTGATAGGAGACAGGCTATTAAGTAGATCAATTTCTTCATAAATTATTTCAGGGGCTATTCATAATACCTTTATTAGAAATTATAATACTAGACAATTTCTGTAATGTATACCAAAGAAAAGCCCCTATAACGGGAGACCTTTAATATATTGCTTTATGCAATTACTTGGTCTCGTTAAATAACTCGCGACCAATGAGCATACGTCTGATCTCTGAAGTGCCAGCGCCAATTTCATAAAGCTTTGCATCACGCCACAGACGGCCTGTAGGGCTTTCATTAATGTATCCCATACCACCAAGCGCTTGAATAGCTTCTCCTGCCATCCATGTCGCTTTCTCTGAGGAAAATAATATACAGCTAGCAGCGTCCTTGCGGGTGGTTTCACCGCGATCACAGGCCTCTGCTACTGCATATACATAAGCACGCGCGGCACCCCAGATGCTATACATATCAGCTAGTTTGCCTTGCATTAGCTGGAATTCACCAATGCTTTGACCAAATTGTTTGCGGTCATGAACATAGGGTACAACCACATCTAGACAGGCGCGCATAATGCCAAGAGGGCCGCCTGATAAAACAACACGTTCATAATCTAGGCCAGACATCAGCACGTTGACGCCGCGTCCCACTTCATTCATCACATTCTCTTCAGGCACAAAACAGTCTTGGAACACAAGCTCGCCGGTATTTGAGCCGCGCATGCCAAGCTTATCAAGCTTTTGCGCGGTAGAGAAGCCTTCCATCGTTTTCTCAATGAGGAACGCTGTCATGCCGCGAGCGCCTGCGTCCATATCAGTTTTAGCATATACGACAAGCACATCAGCGTCAGGACCATTAGTGATCCACATTTTATTACCGTTGAGTTTATAGCCGCCGTCAACCTTATCAGCGCGTAATTTCATCGAGACCACATCAGAACCAGCCCCAGGCTCTGACATAGCTAACGCCCCAATATATTCTCCGCTACATAACTTGGGCAGATATTTAGCTTTTTGGGCGTCATTGCCATTTTTAGCAATTTGATTAATACATAGATTAGAAAAGGCTCCGTATGACAGGCCTATACTTGCTGATGCACGGGAAATTTCTTCCATTACGATGGTGTGAGCTAAATATCCCATATTGCTACCACCAAACTCCTCTGGTGCAGTTATACCCAGCAAGCCCATCTCACCAAGCTTTGGCCAAAGGTCATTTGGAAACTCATTATCAACATCAGTTTTTTCTGCGATTGGAGCAATATGCTCTGCGGCAAATTTTTGAACCATGTTACGTAACATGTCGATCTCTTCGCCGTGATTAAACTTTAGATGGGGGAACTCAAGCATACTAATCTCCAGAATTTTCATTTGTGATTTCAAGTAGTAGGGCGCCCTGTGTTACTTGCGCGCCAGCTGTTGCAGATAAATTTGAAACGGTACCGTCTATGGTGGCCGTGATGCGCTGTTCCATTTTCATGGCCTCTAGCACAAGTAGGGTATCACCAGTTTTCACATCGTCACCGTCAGCGACAAGAACGTCTAGTATTTTGCCGGGCATGGGCGATAAAATTGCGCCAGAACCAGTAGCATCACCTTCATGCTCATAGTCAGGTTTATAAAGCGGTATTGTGATTGTTTTTATAGTGCTGGACAAAGTGACAATGTCACCGTGCTTGCTGCTACGGTGGGCCTTCCTGTGGCCATCTATGGTCACATGCATAAGATTGCCACTGTGATGTAGGGTTATAGTCTTACCTTCACAGCTATAGCTATTGCCGTCACGGGTGATCTCTACTGCTACAGCCCCTGAGTCAGTTTTAGTGTCCATACCCTCAAATTCAAAGTGATATGTATGGGGTAAATTACTGGCAAAGGCATCATTAACCGCCCAAGGGTCTGCTGCTGTGGTTGTTAACTCTATTAGGCTAAGAGAAGCGACAAGATAGTCATTGTCATCAATTTCATTAGCACTACATAGCTCTCTAGCGTAATCAGCCAGCAAGTTTGTATATACATCGCCCGACATGAATTTCTCATGCGCGAGGGTTTTAATGAGGAAGTCACGGTTTGTGACGAGGCCTGCTATATGGCTGTTTTCTAATGATTTAATCAGCGTTAGGATGGCTGCGTCACGGTCAGTACCATAAGCAACAATCTTAGCAATCATTGGATCATAATAGATCGAAATTTCATCACCACTGATGACGCCGCTCTCAACACGGATATTGTCGTTATCTTCAATATCAAACTGTGACAGCGTACCAACGGCTGGTAAAAAATCATTTGCAGGATCTTCTGCGTATAGCCGAACTTCTACCGAGTGGCCTTTTGATCCATCGATAATTTCCTGTTGGCTCAGGGGTAGCTTAGCACCTTCAGCGACACGAATTTGCCATTCAACTAGGTCCTGGCCTGTGATCATCTCAGTCACGGGATGCTCAACTTGCAATCTAGTATTCATCTCCATGAAGTAAAATGGTGCGTTATCTATGCCATTTGCCACATCGACGATAAATTCGATTGTACCAGCGCCTTCATAATTAATGGCATCGGCTGCCTTGATGGCTGCATCTCCCATAGCTTTGCGCAGTTCATCAGAAATACCAGGGGCAGGGGCTTCCTCTATGACCTTTTGGTGGCGACGCTGGATAGAACAATCTCGCTCCAACAGATGCACCACGTTGCCATGACTATCACCAAAGACCTGTAATTCAATATGACGAGGCTTCTCAATAAGCTTTTCAATCAGTAGCTTGCCATTGCCGAATGATTTTTCACCTTCGCTGCGAGCGCCTTTAATAGCTTCTGCAAGTTCAGATTCTGTGTGGACAGAGCGCATGCCTTTGCCACCACCGCCAGCTACAGCCTTTATCAGAAGCGGGAAACCAACGCGCAGAGCTTCAGCGTAGAGCGTTTCATCATCCTGTGCATCGCCGTGATAACCGGGCACACAAGGCACGCCAGCTTTTTCCATTAAATCTTTAGCAGCGCCTTTTAACGCCATAGCAATCATAGATTTAGAACTGGGGCCTATAAATTTTATATCCGCGACTTCGCAGGCCTGAGCAAAATCTGGGTTTTCTGAGAGAAAACCATAGCCCGGGTGAATTGCATCGGCGCCAGCTTGTTTGGCCGCTGCAATGACTTTATCGGCAATCAGATAGCTTTCAGCAGCCGCAGATGGCCCAATATGAATAGCTTGATCTGCCATTTTTACATGCTGTGCATTGCGGTCAGCATCTGAATAGATGGCAACCGTTGATATACCAAGCTTGTGGGCAGTACGCATGATACGGCAGGCAATTTCACCACGGTTGGCGATCAAAAGGCATTTGATTGTCTTATTCATGACTTGATACTCCAATTTGGACTGCGACGCTCAAGGAACGCGGCTAGGCCTTCTTTGCCTTCATCTGTTGCACGGCGCTTTGCGATACGTTCGGCCGTATCTGCGCGAAGCTCGTCTGTTATTTCTTTGCCCTTAATAGCATTAATCAGTGCCTTGGCCTCGCTAACTGCTCCGGGGGCATTTTGTAGAATAACATCAGCTAGCGCAGATGCTTTTTCCATCGGGTCGTCACAAATCTCGTGAACAAGTCCAATTTGCAAGGCTATTTCAGCGTCAAATCTCTCTGCTGTCAGAAAATAACGTCTGGCATTGCGTTCACCAATGGCTGCGACAACAAAAGGGCTAATGGTGGCTGGCGTTAGGCCTAATTTGACTTCGCTCAGGGAGAATTTAGCAGTTGGGACTGCTAAAGCGATATCAAGACAGGCTATAACACCCACGCCGCCACCAAAAGCAGCGCCGTGGATGGCGCCAATTAAGGGTTTTGGACAATCATTGATGGTTGCGAATAAATTAGAGAGGCGCATGGCATCAGCGACATTCTCTTCATATGTATAACTAGCAGCGGCTTTCATCCAATTTAGATCGCCACCGGCGCAAAAGCTTTTGCCAGCGCCGTGTAAAATGATAATGCGTACATCATCACTAGACCCTAAATCCAAAAATTCTCTGGTCATTTCTGCGATAAGAGCATCATTAAAAGCATTATGAACGTCAGGACGGTTAAGTGTAACGGTTGCTACGCCTAGCGCTGAGATGTTGGTTTGTAATATATCTGACATTTGAACTGCGCCTACATTCTAAAGATGCCGAATTTAGTCGGCTCTATTGGTGCGTTTAAGGAGGCGGATAGGGCAAGGCCAAGAATACGGCGTGTATCCTTTGGGTCAATGATACCATCATCCCATAGGCGCGCGCTGGCGTAATATGGGTGTCCTTGGTGCTCATATTGCGCGAGAATAGGCTCTTTGAACTTAGTTTCCTCTTCCTCGGACCATTTCTCACCGCGTAATTCTTTGCCGTCACGGGTAACTGTGGCGAGAACGCCAGCCGCTTGCTCGCCGCCCATTACTGATATACGGGCATTAGGCCACATGAACATAAAACGAGGCTGATAAGCGCGCCCACACATGCCGTAGTTGCCAGCACCATAACTGCCGCCGATAACGATGGTGAATTTAGGTACTTTGGCACAGGCAACTGCTGTTACCATCTTAGCCCCATCACGAGCGATGCCAGCATTCTCGTAATCTTTACCCACCATGAACCCCATGATGTTTTGCAAGAATAGCAGCGGAATACCGCGTTGAGTACAAAGCTCAACAAAATGTGCGCCTTTACGTGCACTCTCGGCAAATAAAATGCCGTTATTGGCTACAATACCAATAGGCATGCCGTGGATATGGGCAAAACCACAGATGAGGGTTTCGCCGTATAATTTTTTAAATTCATCAAAGTCACTACCATCAACTAGGCGCATGATAATCTCACGGACATCATAGGGTTGACGTGCATCCTTGGGGATGACCCCATAAATATCATCAGGATCAAATAGTGGGTCTTTAGTTTCTTTAAGATTGAGCTGTAAGTCTTTCTTATAATTAAGATTTGATACAATTGACCTTGCAATTCCTAACGCGTGTCTGTCATCCTTTGCAAGATGGTCAACTACGCCTGATGTACGGGCATGTACGTCGCCGCCACCTAGCTCTTCAGCTGTTACAACTTCACCCGTTGCCGCCTTTACAAGGGGTGGGCCAGCTAGAAAAATTGTGCCTTGGTTTTGAACGATGATAGTCTCATCCGACATGGCAGGTACATATGCGCCACCAGCTGTGCAGCTACCCATTACAACAGCGATCTGAGGAATGCCCATGGCCGACATATTAGCTTGGTTATAGAAAATACGGCCAAAGTGATTTTTGTCGGGGAAAACTTCATCCTGATTAGGTAGGTTAGCGCCGCCGCTATCTACAAGGTAAACACATGGTAATCTATTTTCTTGTGCTATCTCTTGTGCGCGTAGGTGTTTTTTGACGGTAATTGGGAAGTAAGTGCCGCCTTTTACGGTAGCATCATTGCATACGACCATGCATTCAACACCGCTAATACGACCGATACCTGCGATCAGGCCAGCAGCAGGTACCACGGCGTCATACATCTCATATCCAGCCATTTGGCCAATCTCTAGGAAGGGTGATCCTTTATCCAGTAATGTCTTTACACGGTCGCGGGGTAACAACTTGCCGCGTTTAAGGTGCTTGTCACGTGCACGTTCAGGGCCGCCTTGTGCAATTTCGACGACTTTAGATTTAAGATCGTCTGTTAGATTCTGCATGTGCGCCTTATTGGCTGCAAATTCGGTGGAATTTGAATTGAGCTGGCTATCTAGTCGCACCATGTATGACCTCCTGTATAATAGCTATGTAACTATAATTAAGCTGGATATTAACTTACAATATGATATAGGTACAATTGATAGTAACAATATTAATAATAGATAGTGTCTATGATGGAACTGTATCTTTTAAAATATTTCTTAGCAGTGGTTGAAAAAGGTAGCTTTACCAAAGCAGCTGCTAGTGAGTATGTCACGCAGCCCACATTATCAGCTGGTATTAAAAAGTTAGAAAGCCAAATGGGTCACGCGCTTTTTGAGCGCACCAACAGGCGTGTATTTCTAACTGAGGCGGGGACACGGTTTTTGCCGCGCGCCAAATCCATATTGCATGAATGCAATATGGCACAGCAAGAATTTGAAGAAACTGAGAGCGCCGCAGTCTTGCGCGTAGGATTACTCAACAGTATATCGCACAATCTGGTGCGAGATTTTTTAAAGGCGTTTCAACGGGTTGATCATGACTGTGTGTTAGAAATTGTTGACGGCACTGAACAAGAGCTTAGAAATCGATTAGATGATAGAAGTCTTGATTATGTCATTTCTATCATGCGCGGTCAGCCAAGTGATCTTATGCTTTCACTGTATAAAGAAGATTATTGTTTCATTGTGTCGAACGACCATCCACTTGTTAGTCATGATGAGTTGCAACCAAAGGATCTTCTTAATCAAGAAATGATTGTCAGAAGCAACTGTGAATTACTCAGTGAAACCAGCAGGTATTTTACAAACAATAATGTGCGGCCGCGTTTAGTGTATCGCACACAAAATGATAGCAAAGCTATGGCAATGGTTGCTGCGGGTGTTGGGGCAATGGTTGTACCTAGATCGTTTGTAACAGATGATGTTAGTGCCCATCAGCTATCAGGTTTTTCTTATGATCGCACTATAGCGTTATATCGTCCCTTATACCGTATGCCAGACGCAACAATCAAAGCGAGTGAAGCATTTGAATCTGTCGCTAAATCCTTTTTCTGTGATAATATTTGAAGGTTATTACCATAACTGAACGTAACATATGCGTGATAGTATATAAACTAAAGTCGAATTCACTGGACATGACTATAGTTCGTATAGCATTTTGCCGCAATATTTAGCTTAGATTCTACAATTATAAGGTCTGCATTTTTTATGGACGAAACTAAAAAAATAGGGCGCTTGCCTATCATTATTGTTTTCATTGGTCTGATTAGTTTAGCGCTTTGGCTGACTGTTGGTGGTGATGATGCTAAAAAAGATGGCCGAGGATGGGGCGGTCGTTCTATCAGTGTTAGGGTTGCACCAATAACCGAGCGTGTATTCGAAGATATAGTCGAGGCCATTGGTACAGCAAAAGCTAATGAATCAGTGACACTTGCAGCCCGTGTATCGGAAACGGTATCGCGTATTTCCTTTGAAGACGGTCAGATAGTTAAAAAAGGCACCTTGTTGGTTAAAATGACAAGCGACGAAGAAGAGGCTCTGCTGCGTGAGGCAAAGTCTAATGTTGCAGAAGCAAAACAACAATATGACCGGATTAATAATCTTGTTAAGCGAGGCAATGCCAGCACGGCAACATTAGAAGTTCAAATTAGCAAGTTAGAGACAGCGCGCGCTAAGATAGCAGGCGTACAGGCGCGCATTAATGATCGCAGGATTATTGCTCCCTTTGATGGCATATTAGGCCTTAGACAGGTGAGCGAGGGTGCTCTTATCTCGCCAAATGCACCAATCACAACAATCGATGATATCACAATCATTAAATTAGATTTTTCAGTGCCCGAGCGTTTTATTGCAGGTTTAGGTGAGGGCCAAAAAGTATTGGCGCAAGTTGATGCCTATACAGGTAGAGAATTTATAGGGACTGTGACATCTGTGGATAGTCGTGTTGATCCTATTAGCCGCACTGTGCGTATTCGCGCAGAGGTTAATAATGATGAGATGTTACTGCGTCCAGGTATGTTAATGACTGTTAAGCTGATCAGCCGTAGCTGGAATGCCTTGGCCATACCAGAAGAATCTATTCAGCCAACAGCGAATAAAAATTATGTCTATGTTGTCGACAGTGAAGGCATGGCAGAGCGTCGTGAGGTTATCTTAGGTCTGCGACGTCCCGGATATGTAGAAGCAATGTCTGGTGTTGCTATGGGTGATAAGATCGTGGTTGAGGGTATTTTGCGCCTAAGCAGTGCTAAGACTAAGGTGTCTGTTATTGGCGCGTCGAATTCTGCTCAAACTAATTCTAAAAAAATGAGTGAAAAGCCAAAAGCTAGATCGCAATAGGGAGCTAGATAATGTTATTATCCGATGTGTCTGTAAAACGCCCTGTATTTGCAACGGTTTTAAGCCTGTTACTTATAGTATTTGGTGCATTATCTTTTACTAAACTTTCAGTGCGTGAACTGCCTGACGTTGATGAACCTGTTGTCTCTATCCGTACAAGCTATCCCGGTGCTAATGCGGCTGTGATTGAAACACGTATTACCCAGTTAATAGAGGGTAACATTGCCGACATTCCAGGCATTAAGACTATGGATAGTACTAGCCGTGATGGTAGGTCTAGCATAAACATTGAATTTGATCTGGATCGTGATATCGATGCCGCTGCCAATGATGTTCGTGATCGTGTATCGCGTATCATGGGCAATTTACCTGATGAAGTGCGCGCCCCAGAGATTACAAAAGCCGATGACGATGCTCGACCTATTATGTATTTTGGTCTAACCAGCTCTGTTCTGGATATTTTACAGCTTACGGATTACGCAGAACGCAATATTGTTGACAGATTATCCGTTGTTGATGGTGTTGCACGGGTTAACGTGGGCGGTGGCGCCCGCTACGCCATTCGTATTCATCTTGACCGTCAAGCTATGGCGGCCAGACAGTTGACTGTTGTGGATGTAGAGGCTGCACTTCGGCGCGAAAATGTAGAGCTGCCTGCTGGTAAGGTAGAAAGCATTAACAGAGATACTATCGTGCGTATTAACCGTGAGTATGTTGAACCTAGGGATTTTGAAAAATTAGTAATACGCGAAGGCAATGATGGTGCATTTGTACGACTAGGTGATGTTGCAAAGGTTGCGATGGGGGCTGAGCGCACAAAGCGAGAGTTTCGCAGTAATGGTCAGGCTTTGGTCGGCATAGGTGTGGCCAAACAATCAACGGCTAATACTTTGTCTGTTGCTAAAGCTGCCAAGGCTGAGATGGATAAAATACGAAAATCCCTACCTGAAAGCATAACAATGCCAGAAGGTATGGATAGTAGTGAGTTTATTGAAGATGCAATCGATGAGGTTTATCGGACCTTGGCTATCGCTATGATACTGGTGTTTATCGTTTTGTACTTATTCCTTGGTAATATAAAAACGGTTCTTGTGCCTGCTGTTACAGTACCCGTTAGTCTTATTGCATCCTTTTGGGTGCTTGATATGGCTGGTGTGTCTATTAACCTTATAACAATGCTAGGTATTGTGTTGGCTATTGGATTAGTGGTTGATGACGCGATTGTGGTATTAGAAAATATTTATCGTCGCGTTGAGGATGGCGAACCGGGACTAATGGCGGCTTATAATGGAGCCCGCCAAGTTGGTTTCGCTGTGATTGCTACTACAATGGTGCTCATTGGTGTATTTGTGCCGATTATGTTTTTAACAGGCAAAGTAGGGCGTTTGTTTGGTGAGCTAGCTATTACTATGTCAGCGGCCGTTGCTTTCTCTAGTTTAATTGCACTGACTTTATGCCCGATGCTTTGTTCCAAATTGGTTCGTAGGCGTAATAAAAAGCCAGCCTTTGCTAAGAAATTAGATCGTGGATTTGGCCGATTGCAGGCTGGGTATGCAAAGGCTGTATTGATGTGCCTAGATAACAAGGCTGCTGTTGTTGCCTGTTTCATAGCTTGTTTTGCCGTTATCTATGGTTTGCAGGGTAAAATAGCATCAGAGCTAGCACCCACAGAAGATCGCTCATCTATGTTCTTACGTATCCAAGGACCTGAGGGGGCATCCTTTAAATTTATTAGTGATCACTCTATTGAGATAGAAAAACAAATCCTGCCGCTTATTGAAACAGGCGAGCTTAGTCGTTTGATTATTAGAACTTCTGCTGGTGGAGGTTGGGGCTTTATTGTCTTAACACCTGTAGAGCAACGCACACGCTCAGCATCGGAAATCGCGGCTGATCTGCGTATGAGACTTGCTAAAAACATACCAGGTGTGCGGGCTATTGCCTTTGCCCGTTCTGGTCTTGGTATGCGTGGCGGTAGCAGTGAGGCGATGCAATTCGTTATAGGTGGCAATACATACGAAGAGCTGGGCCGATATAAGAAAATAATGATGGAAGAATTAGAAAACTATCCAGGATTGCGTAATGTCACGGGTGATTACGAAGAAACGCAACCACAGTTCAAAGTAAGGATCGAGCGTAATCGCGCGGCCGATCTTGGTGTATCCGTTCAGGCGATAGGGCGAACATTAGAAACGATGATGGGCGGCAGACGCGCCACCACGTTTGTTAAAGACGGTGAAGAATATGATGTGATTTTACAAGCCGCTGAGAGTGACCGTATGGAACCACTTGATATGGCTAATAATTATGTGCGCTCTTCTACGTCAGGTGAGCTTATACCGCTTACAAACCTTGTGAAAATATATGAAGAATCAGGATCAGGTAGCTTAAAACACTTCAACCGCGTTAGGGCGTTGACCATGAGCGGTAATGTGGCAGCTGGTTACACACTGGGCGAAGTGTTAGAATTTATGGAAAAGACCGTGCGCGAGGTTATCCCCGATGCTACTAGTATTGATTATAAAGGCACCACTCGCGAATATATGGAGGCGGGTAATGATGTTTATTTCATCTTTGTCATGGCGCTGGCTGTTGTATTCTTGGTTCTAGCTGCACAGTTTGAAAGCTTCATTCATCCTTTGATCATTATGCTGACTGTACCACTTGCATTGATGGGCGGGCTGCTGGGGCTGTATGTCGCCGATAGTACTATGAATATCTATAGCCAGCTTGGGATGATCATGCTGGTGGGCTTGGCGGCGAAGAACGGTATTTTAATCGTTGAGTTTGCTAATCAACTGCGTGATCAGGGTCGCGATGTACGCACGGCTCTTATTGAGGCGTCAACATTACGCCTACGTCCCATTATGATGACGGGTATATCAACCGCCTTTGGCGCACTGCCGCTGATGATGGCAACAGGTGCTGGTGCGGCTAGTCGTCAAACTATTGGTGTTGTGGTATTTGGCGGTGTGACCATTGCCACACTTCTTACGCTGTTCATTATACCCGTATTTTATGATTGGCTCGCGCCTTATACTAAATCACCGGGGCATGTGGCCGATGAATTGAAGAAGCAATCAGAAGAGCAAGAAAAGCGTGAACCTGCGGAATAATCCTCCAAAATCAAATGAGTTGATGACGCGTTGGGGTGTGATGTTTGGCTTTAAACCGTTTTAGCCTGTTCAACCTTAAAACCAGCTTTTTCTAACCCAACAACAACACGGTCAGCGTGGGCTTTGTCTTTGGCCTCTATCACCATTTCCATTTCCGTCATTTTTAGCGATACCGCACCAAATTCGCGCTGGTGACGTAGCTCAATGACGTTGGCACCAATTTTAGCCACCACATTGGTTACCTCAGCTAGGCTGCCGGGTTTATCCACCATGGTAATCCGTAGGCGGGTTAGGCGGCCATCACGTGCCATCGCGCGCATAATAGCGCTGGCTAGTAGACGGCTGTCAATATTACCGCCCGTAAGGATGAGGCCGATTTTACCGTCTTTGAACTTGTCTGGGTATTCCATGAGCGCAGCTAGGCCCGTGGCACCAGCACCCTCAACAACAACTTTTTCGATCTCCATCATAAGCACGATGGCTTCTTCGATTTTTGTCTCGGGTATGATTAAAATTTCATCAACAAGCTCGCGCACAATTTCTTGAGCGAGGTCACCTGGCGCATTCACAGCAATACCTTCTGCAATTGTCAACTCAGATGACTCTAATTCCACACCGTCGATTGCTACCTTCATCGAAGGGAATGCTTCAGTTTGAACACCGACAATCTTGATGTTCGGATTAATGTCCTTGGCGATAGTTGCGATGCCAGAGATTAAACCACCGCCACCAATGGGCACGATAAGCGTATCAAGATCAGGCACGTCTTCTAATATTTCTAGGCCAACAGTACCTTGGCCAGCCATTACCAATGGATCGTTAAAAGGGTGAATAAATACATAGCCGTTTTCTTCAGCAAGCGTTAGAGCGGCGGCTGTTGCTTCCTCTAATTTTTTACCTTTAAGAACGACATTGGCGCCTAATTCCTCGGTGCTTTTAACCTTATTAAAAGGCGTGCTCTCGGGCATGACAATCGTTGCAGGAATGCCCATGCGGCGTGCATGGTAACTAACGCCCTGTGCGTGATTGCCCGCTGACATGGCCACAACGCCGCGTTTACGCTCATCATCACTCATGGCAAGTAGGCGGTTTAATGCGCCGCGCTCTTTATAAGCAGCAGTGAACTGGAAAATCTCAAATTTTAAATAAATATCAGCGCCTGTAATAGCAGAAAGCGTGCGTGATAAGCTTGTGTGAGTGCGGTTTACCGCTCCTTCTATGGCCTTAGCAGCAGTACGAACATCATCTGCGAATATTGGTAGGCTTTTATTAGTCATTTTTGATGCTTTCAAAATACGAGTTCAGCCTTTGATTTGCCACAGTTAGGCGGCCATGTAAAGCAAGCTAATCTTTGGCTCTTGATAAGCTATTGATACAGAAAGTATGAATAGTGACTGGTAGTTACATTTTAACTAGTAAAGTGGGAGGCTCAAAGTTACTATCTTAAAAAAATGAAATAAGACCTTTGGGAGATATTAATGTTTAAGTCAATGGCAGCCGTTATTGTGGCCGCAACGATAACGATAAGCGCTAACGCTGAAGAGCTAACGATTAAACGCTTAACAGGTAGTCCTGCGCTCTCAGGGCCAACAGTACAGGGATTGCAAGTCTCGCCAGATGGATCAAGAATCACATTCCTGCGCGGCAAAGAAAGCAATAAATCTGTCTTAGACCTATGGGAATATGATGTGACAAGCAAATCAGTAAAATTGCTTGTTGATTCTGATGATCTGCTTGGTGGTGTTGCCGAGGAACTGAGCGAAGCTGAAAAAGCAGCGCGTGAGCGTAACCGAGAGCTTACAGGTAAAAGCGGTATTGTACGGTATTTCTGGTCAGATGATGCCAGTCAAATATTGGTACCAACGGGTGGTGATATCTATGTAATGAATGTGGAGAGCAAGTCTGTAAAGCGTCTTACCAAGACAAAAGAATATGAAACAGATATTCGGTTTAGCCATAACGGTGAATATGTTTCCTTTGTCCGCAATCGTGATCTTTATGTAGTGACTGTAGAAACGGGCAAGGAAAAGCGCCTAACAAAAACAGCAAATACTGTAATTTCGAATGGACTGGCGGAATTTGCCGCCCAAGAAGAATTAAACCGTTTTACAGGCTATTGGTGGTCACCGGATGATACAAAAATCGCCTATGCCAGTGTAGATGAAAGCCCTGTCCCTAAAAAGTTATTCACAGATATTAAGGCTGATGGCTCAGTCGCGACGAGCATTAAACGGTATCCCGCAGCGGGCACAAAGAACGCCATTGTTGATTTGGGAGTAGTATCTATTAAATCGGGTAAAACCAAATGGATACATGACGCAAAAGACGGTGAAGAATATCTAGCGCGTGTTCAGTGGACACCAGATAGTCAGACAGTTTCATATCAGATACTTGAACGTGATCAATTGTCGTTGGATTTACATTTTTATGATGTTGGGACCAAGATAAAAAGAACGGTATTATCCGAAAAATCTGATGTGTGGATTAATCTGCATAAAATGCAATATATGCTGAAAAAATCAGATAATTTTATTTGGGCCCATGAGCGCAATGGATTCCGTCATTTGTATTTGTTTGATCGTGAAGGTAATCAAGTTAAGGCCTTAACGTCGGGGAAATGGGTTGTCTCAGGCCTTGCTAAAGTCGATGAGGAAAAAGGCTTAGTTTATTTCGCGGGCTTTAAAGACAGCGTGTTAGAACAGCATTTATATTCCGTATCACTGACAGAGGGGCCATCTTCTATTAAACGTGTAACGCGTGAGGAAGGCTGGCACGGGCCAACTGTTGGTAAAACTGTCTTTGTCGATAAATTCTCAAGCCCCACACAGCCGCCTCAAGTGGTAATTAGGTCGCTAATTGATGGTTCAGCGATGGCAATGATCATTGAGAATGCTGTAGAGGATGAACACCCTTTTGCGTCCTACAACGACACGGCAGTCACGACTACATTTGGAACGATTAAATCTGTTGATGATTTTGATTTATATTACCGTATGGTTACGCCGCGTAATATGGTCAAAGGCAAAAAATACCCAACAATATTAGCGCCTTATGGTGGGCCGCATGGTCACCGTGTTGCCAAGAAATGGCGTGTGGATATCAACGAATATCTGGCGCGTCAGGGTTATGTAGTTATGACACTGGATAATCGCGGAAGCTGGAACCGTGGCCTAGAGTTCGAGGGTAAATTAAAGGACGCAATGGGTACCGTAGAGATCGAAGATCAAGTCACGGCGGCTGCGTATTTAGGCACGCTTGATTTTGTCGATAAAGACCGCATTGGTTTTCATGGTTGGTCCTATGGCGGCTATATGACTTTGATGGCGCTGTTTAAGCATCCAGAGGTGTTTAAGGTTGGTGTATCTGTAGCACCTGTAACCGATTGGCGCCTATATGACACAGCCTATACAGAGCGGTATCTTAGTCATCCTGATTTGCCAGGTGATGTCTACAAAAAGACAAGTGTTTTTCCTTATGTAGATAATTTCAATGGCAAGCTATTGCTGATACACGGAATGGCCGATGACAATGTTTTCTTTGATAATTCTGTAAAGCTTATGTCTGTGATGCAGCGTAAAGGTATGGATTTTGACTTTATGGCTTATCCCGGTAAGCGTCATGGTATTCGTGGTGATGGTGGCAGAGAGCATGTCTATATGAAGATGGTTGATTTCTTTGATCAACATCTAAAATAAAGATTTAAAGCCCCCAAAGTTACATGCATTCTTTGGGGGCTTTTTCTACATCATGGATGGTAGCCATAAGACAATATTTGGCACTATAGCTATCAGCAGGGCAAAGCCTAACATGATGCAAAAGAAGGGAAAGCTAGCGCGGGCTATACGGCTGAGGCTCTCGCCCGTCATATTTTGCACAACGAATAGATTAAAACCCACTGGCGGTGTTATTTGGCTCATCTCAACAACGATGACGAGGAAAATACCAAACCACACAGGGCTGAAACCCGCTGCAACAACGATGGGCAAGGTAATTGGCAGTGTCATGACAATGGCGCTAAGGCCGTCGAGGACCATGCCTAATATAGCGTAGAAGAGTATCAATACAGCGATTAGGGCGATAGGCGACAAGCCAAATAGGGCAATTTCACTGGCAATTGCGTTTGGCAAGCCTAGGTAGGCCATCGCTTTAGATAGAAACAGAGCGCCTGTAATGATCAGGCCGATCATGGAAACTGTTTTAATGGTGCCCATTAATGCAGCCATGAGCGTATATTTATTTAAGGCGCGATCACTCACGGCAATGATCAGCGCGCCTAAAACACCAATGATGGATGCTTCAGATGGGCTTGCAATGCCAAAATACATTGATCCGAGTACGAGTATGATTAGGCCGCCAACAGGCAATAGTTTCATTGCCCCAGCTAATTTACCTACTTGATCAGCGTCTGAGGGAATATGGCTTTTACGGCTGGCAAAGGCCACATAGGCCATATAGGCAGTGGCGAGCAGTAGGCCCGGAATGACACCCGCGATGAAAAGCTCAATGATAGAGACCTCAGCTAATACGCCGTATAGAATTAATATGATCGATGGCGGAATGAGAAAACCAAGCGTACCAGCGCCGCAGAGGCTACCCATAGCTAAATCCCTGTCATATCCGCGCTTATCAAGCTCATCCAGTGTCATGCGCCCCACTGTGGCTGTTGTGGCAGCACTTGATCCTGAAACCGCAGCAAATAGGGTGCAGCCGATAATATTTGTGTGCAAAAGTTGTCCCGGTAGTCGGTTCATTAACGGCGCTAGGCCCTTGAATAGATTTTCGCTGAGGCGGGTTTGAAATAATAGCTCCCCCATCAGGATGAACATCGGCAACGCAACTAGTTCTACAGCGTTGAGGCTTGCCCATAGATCAAAGGCTAATAATTTACCGATAGGCATATCACGCATAAGCTCTAATGAAATGATGCCAGTGGCTAGGAGTGCAAAACCAACCCATAGACCAGCCCCAAGCAAGCCTAATAAGGTTAATGTAATCGTTGAAATCATACCCATGATTAAACGCCCCCGCTGATTAATGGTTGGTTGGTTAGTCGTTTAATCAGGCGTGATAACAGGCCGCAAAATAGAAAGAAAGGGCCGATGGTCAATGCCATTTGCGGAATCCATAGAGGGGTCTTTGATGTGTAATAGCTAACCTGACCAGAATTTAACGTGCCCATTGCCCAATCAAAAAGGCTGTAAGTCATAAAACCAGCTACACAAAGCGCTATGAGGGTCATTAGAATGTCTAAGACTCGCTCAATAGGGGGAGATAGGTGGCTGGTGATAACATTAACCCTAATATGACCGTCCACCGATAAAGTCCAGCCACTACCGAGCAGTAAAACCAGCGCAACCATATAACCACTATATTCCAGTGCGATGGATAGGCTGATATTAAAGGCACTACGCATGATGATCTCTAGCAGACCTAGGGTAAAGAGCATGACAAGCATGGCTGCCGCAAGATGCGCCCCAAATAAGCATACTCTATCCAGAAGTTTGGCAAGAAAATTACTGAATTTTATCATTGCTGCTGCTCCTGATCAGGAAAGGGATAACTATCTGCTTTGCCATCAGCTTTATCCTTTAGGTATTTACTGATAATCAAATCAGCGCCTTGAATATCTCTTCTAAAATCTACCCACATTGGGTTTGCTGCATCGCGCATCTCGTTGATCAATGTTTGGCTAGGCGTAACGACCGTTATGCCATTTGCCTTTAAGACTTGTAATTTATCTAGATCATCTGCCTTTGATATATGCCAAAAATCAGGTTCCATATCCTTGGCAACGGCGTTGACTATTTTTTTCAAATCAGCAGGTAGTTTATCCCAGCTATCCTTATTAACCGCCATGATGTTGGATATCCACATATGATTGGTACGGTAGATATGGCTGACAAATTCCCAGTATTTTTGTGCTGCCCCCGTTGTTGTGCTGGTCATAGTGGCGTCTAATGCGCCGCTAGCCAACGCAGGTACAACGTCAGGGCTAGGGATTTGCATTGCAGCCATACCAAGGCGCTCCATAAGCTCTGATGATGTTTTATCATAGGTGCGAATTTTTTTGCCTGCTAGCTCAGACAGAGTGCTGATTGTATGTTTGGTATAAATATTCTGATTTGGCCAAGGGGTAATATACATGGGGATGATATTATGACGCGCGAGTGCGTCCGCAACGGCAGGGCGAAGATGGTTATAAAGTAATGCTAACTCATTATGGTTGCTCACAAGGAAGGGCAGGGATTCAAGGCCTAAGATTGGCTCTAAACCTACTTGCTGAAAGCCAGGGAGATCCGCCATGTCAACAATGCCTTCACCAACCGCGCGCATGCTCTCAGCACCCTTTATACCAAGCACCGCACCGACGTGAACATTTATAACTAATCGTCCATTTGTCTCTTCCTTTACGCGCTTGGCAAATTTCATCGCATTCTGACTATGGAATACTTTACTGCTCCACGGTAGGGATAAATCCCAAACATATTCAGCAGTATCATTAGTTTTTTGATCACAGCTAGCAGCTGCTAATCCGATGACTATAAATAGAATAGCTAGTTTAAATTTTTGTGTAATGGTCACATATGTTCTCCCAATACTTGTTAGGATATGGATATCCACCATGAGAGCAAGATTAATTTAGTAAGAAGTGCAATATAGTGGATAGAAGGTCTGTAGCCCTTCGTATAAAAAATACTCAGATCATTGCATTTATTGTTAAAACCCGTTATGTCCGCTTCAAATATAATTTGATTATGGAGTAGTGAGCCTTGGCCCATGAAGATGTCATCCAAAAACGCCGCACCTTTGCGATTATTGCGCACCCTGATGCGGGTAAAACTACGCTAACAGAAAAATTGCTGTTATTTGGTGGCGCTATTCAGCTTGCGGGTGAAGTAAAAGCCAAGGGTGATAGGCGTCGGGCGCGCTCTGATTGGATGAAGGTCGAGCAAGAACGCGGTATTTCTGTGGCCTCATCGGTGATGACATTCAATTACGCTGATAAAACGTTCAATCTACTTGATACGCCTGGACACGAGGATTTCTCAGAAGATACCTATCGCACATTATCGGCCGTAGATAGCGCCGTTATGGTACTAGATGCTGCCAAAGGTATTGAGGCCCAAACACTAAAGCTGTTTGAAGTTTGTCGTATGCGCGACATGCCTATCATGACATTCATTAATAAAATGGACCGTGAAGCGCTTGATCCATTCGAGCTTTTAGATGAAGTAGAAAAAAAACTAGCCTTAGATGTAACACCAGCCAGTTGGCCCATTGGTATGGGCCGTAATTTCTTGGGCTGTTATGATCTGATTGCCGATGAATTAATATTATTTGATCGTGGTAAAGGTGAGAAAATAAAAGAAAGCATTCAATGCGTAGGTCTTGATGATCCTCAAATTGACGCATTTTTGCCAGAAGACGCTGCTGCCAAGTTACGTGAAGATATTGAGATGGTGCGAGAGCTATGTCCAAAGTTTGACCAGCAGGCATATCTAGAAGGCACTATGACGCCTGTTTATTTTGGTTCAGCGGTCAATACATTCGGTGTGCAAGAGCTGCTTAAAGGGCTAGCAATGAACGCGCCTAGTCCAAAATTTGGCAAGGCTATTGAGCGGCTTGTTGATCCAACAGAGTCTAAATGCACTGGTTTTGTGTTTAAAATTCAGGCGAATATGGATCCAAAACACCGTGACCGCATCGCCTTTTTCCGCGTGGTGTCTGGACGGTTTAAAAAAGGTATCAAGTTAAAACATGTGCGTAGCGGCAAGGTTATGGCTATCCACAATGCACAGCTGTTCTTAGCGCAGGACCGCGCCATTGCAGAGGAAGCTTTTGCTGGTGATATCATAGGCATCCCAAATCACGGTAATTTACGCATTGGTGATACGCTGAGTGAGAGTGAAATTCTTCATTATACGGGCGTGCCGTCTTTTGCGCCTGAGATGTTGCAAAAAGTACGAGCTGAAGACCCTATGAAAGCCAAGCATTTAGGGCGTGCGCTAGAGCAGTTAGCAGAAGAGGGTGCTGCGCGTGTCTTTAAGCCGACTATGGGTAGCGATTGGGTTGTTGGTGTTGTTGGCGCTCTGCAGTTTGAAGTGTTAGCTGACCGTATTCGCACAGAATATGAAGTGCCGTGTAAGTTTGAGCATACAACCCTATTAACCGCAGAATGGATTGAAGGCGATGCACGTCAGTTAAAGAAGTTTACCGATAATAATAGGGCTTCTATGGCGGTAGATCACGCTGGCGCACCCGTCTATCTAGCGCGTAATTCATGGCATCTAGATAAAGCTAAGGATGATTATCCTGATCTTAAATTCTTGAAAATCAAAGAAGAAATTTATTAATATTCTTTAAGTTTTTAATTTTATGGCATTAGGAATAATGCCAAGATAGTCTCTTAACTTCAAAAGGGATACTTTCATGAAGAAATCTATTTATAGTCTATTAGTGATTGTTGGCGTGTTCTTATTATGGCCATCACCAATAGACCCTATTGCTTGGAACGCGCCTGTGGATAAGGGGTTTACGGGGGCGTTTAAATCTAATGATCTACTGACCACGGCTAGATTAATACCCATTACGGATGGCCTTGGCCCTGAGACTGTTATACTAGGCCCTGATGGCCATCTTTACGGCGGCCTGCAAGACGGACGTATCATTAGGTATATAGAGGGTAAGGGCTTTGAAAATTTTGTGACGATTGAGGGGGGTAGACCGCTTGGTCTAGCCTTTGACCATGCTGGCACATTAATTGTGGCTGATGCATGGAAAGGCTTATTGAGTATTGCCAGCTCAGGTGAAAAAATGACTCTCTCGACTGAGGCAGAGGGTGTGCCATTTGCTTTTGCAGATGATTTGGCCATCACGTCTGATGGCATTATCTATTTTTCAGATGCTAGTTCAAAATTTGGTCAGAGTGACTTTCGTCTAGATTTGTTGGAGGCACGCCCTAATGGCCGCCTATTAAAATATGATCCTATAACGTTAGAGACCACAGTGATCATGCGAGATTTATATTTTGCTAATGGTGTTGCCTTGAGTAAGGATGAGGACTTTGTTCTTGTCAATGAAACGGGACGCTACAGAATAAAACGATATTGGTTAAAAGGGGATAAAATTGGTACTTCTGATATATTCATTGATAACTTACCGGGGTTTCCTGATGGTTTAACAAGTAATGGCAAGGGTTTGTTTTGGCTCGCTATTCCCTCGCCGAGGAGTGCTGATTTAGATGAGGCTCATAAGAGACCATTCTTGAAATCTATATCTGCTACATTACCAAAGAATATGCAGCCACAGGCAATTCCATATGGTGCGATTTTTGGTCTAAATGAAGCGGGGGAAGTGGTTGCTAACTTTCAAGATACTTCTGGTGAAGCCGTCTATATGGTGACAGCCGTCACACAAGACGGTAATAAATTATATATAGGCAGTTTAGACGCAGCGCAGATGGTTATATTTGATCTGCCTGCAAGTCATTAAACACCAGGTGGCATTGGCACATTAAAGCTTTGCACTAATGAGCCAACCACAAGGTGCCAGCCATCAACAAGCACAAAGAATATAATCTTAAATGGTAGGGCAATCATAATGGGGGGTAGCATCATCATTCCCATGGACATGAGGATTGAGGCAACGACCATATCAATCACAATGAACGGAATGAAAAGCAGAAAGCCAATCTCAAACCCGCGTCGAAGCTCACTAATCATAAAGGCTGGAATTAGGGCCGTAATAGCAATATCCTGAGGGTTGGCAGGTGTTTCCATTTTGCCAAGGTCCAAGAATAAGGCCACATCTTCATTGCGAACTTGGGCTAACATGAAGTTTTTCATGGGTATTATGCCGCGCGTATAGGCCTCAGCCCCGTCGATTTCTTCATTCACCATGGGGTCAATGCTCTGCTGCCATATCTCTGTAAAAGTAGGTGTCATGATATAGCCCGTTAAGAACATGGCTAAAGACACCATAACCATGTTTGGTGGTGTAGACTGTGTACCCATGGCACTGCGCAATAGAGAGAAAACAATTATTAACCGAGTAAAGCTGGTCATCATAATCATTATAGAAGGAGCTACACTTAACACTGTTAGCATCAAGATCATCTGAACTACGCGACCACTTAACAGTGATCCTTCACTGCCTAAATCCAAACTAAGGGATTGAGCCATGCTTGGTGAAGCCACCATAATGGCAAGAAGTAAACCTGAAGCAAGGGCAGCGAGCATAAACTTCATATGCTTTTTAATTTGCTGCTTAAGAGTATCCAATTTTGTATGATTAGATGTCATTAGGTTTAATCTCACTCACTGTTTGGTCATTATCTAACCTTCTTATACCATGTTGGCCAACACCCAAAAGATATTCTGTTTCTTTAACTTTGACTAACACAAGTTTATTTTGTGTGTCGAGTTGCTTTGTCTCAATGACATTGATCTCAGAGTTTGTTTTATTTTTAAAAGAAATCTGCCCAGGTATTATGTTTGATTTTTTAAATAGCCATGCAATAGCAAAGATGAGTCCTAGCACGAAAAAAAGGCCTGTTACGGCACTCATGATATCAGTTTCCATAATCGTCCTCCTTTACTTTTATTAAGATGACTTAACATCAATGATAGGTGATGCCAAATTTACTTCATCTTGACCAGACATTTTTTCGGATGCTCTTTGCTCGGCAGTTTTTGATAGGTCTACCTGATCATTATTGCTTAAGTTGTTCGAATTTAAGTTTGCGCGGTAAATATATTCTAGAATTTGGCTGATGGCTGATAAAGCTTCTAAAGGGACTGGGCTTTCAATGTCTAACTCATGCAATATCTCCGTTAACTCTTTGTCTTGCCGAACTTTTACATTGTTTTCAAAGGCAATATCTAATATGCGTTCGGCCAATGCGCCGCTGCCTTTTGCCGTGACGTGTGCAGGGTTATTGTGCCCTGTTTTTTGAACCGCAACAGCTTTTTTATAATTACTTGGATCATGTTTATCTGAAGTCATGTAGTTCCCTTTGGTGTAATTTGCGCATTAAAACATTGAGAATCAAGCATAATTTCTATTGAAACCTACTTTAAAATGTGATTCTCTGCATCTGTAGGCAACTTGTTAACTAATTTTAGTGTATGATAGGTCTATGAACTGGAATGAAATGTGCATAGTAATATTTAAATGAATAATGGATTTTGCATTTTAACGGAGGGTCATAATGGACCTGAATAATATATCAGTAATGTCATCGCTGAAGCAGCGGATGAAATGGTTGACTGAAAATCAAAAGACTATTTCTCGGAATGTGTCTAATGCTAATACGCCAGGGTTTCGTGCTAAAGCGCTTCAGGATCAAAATTTCTCTAACTTGGTTGAAAAGGTGCAGAATGATCGCGGTCATGCATCAGTGCCAAATGTGAAGATGCGCATGTCAAATCCAAAGCATATGAATGCGCAAGGTAAAACTGGTAGTGCATATAAGCTGAATGAAGTTGAAGGCAATGAAGAAAGTGCTGATGGTAACTCTGTTGTGTTAGAGCGTGAAATGCTCAAACTTGCTGATAACCAGATGCAGTATAAGATGATGGTGGGCTTGTATAAAAAGAATATGGGTATTTTAAAGGCTGCACTCGGTAAGGGTAAATAAATAACCCTAGCTAAATTGTGCGTAGTGATTAAAGTTGTGATAAGATTGAGTTTATCAGGAGATAAGAAATGGAATTAACTAAAGCAATGTTGGCATCAGCCTCTGGTTTGCGTGCGCAATCTGTGAGGATGCGTGTCATTTCAGAAAACTTGGCCAACCAAGATTCTATTGCCCTCAAGCCTGGTGGTGAGCCATATCGTCGCAAAATAGTATCGTTTGGCACGGAACTTGATCGTGAAATGGGCGTAACTGTTGTTAAGGCCAATGGTATCAGCTATGATCAGTCAAAATTTGGTAAAAATCATGATCCTGGTAATCCTGCAGCCGATAAGGATGGTTATGTGCTTAAATCAAATGTTAATGGCTTGATTGAAATGATGGATATGCGTCAGGCACAAAGGTCATATCAGTCTAACTTAAATGCACTAGAGGGCACTAGGCGTATGGCCACAATGACCCTAGATCTGCTGAGATAAAGAGGGAAGTTATAATATGTCTATAAATCCAATTAATGCGAATAACGCATATGCTCAAGCGCTGAAAAGTGCAGTGAGCACTAGTCCATCATTTGGTAATGCTGATGGGGCATCTGGGCCTTCATCGGCTTTTGCGGCAATTGTTGAGGATAGTATATCTGGGATAACTGAGGCTACTAAAAAGGCCGAAGTTGTTAGTGCTCAAGCGGTAGCTGGCAATGCTGATCTTGTGGATGTTGTCACAGCAGTTTCTAACGCAGAACATGTGGTGTCAACAGTAACGACAGTTCGAGATTCGGTTATGAAGGCCTATAATGATATTTTAAAGATGCCTATTTAAAAATTCTGTAACGAGTAGACATACCAAAAGGGTAAATATATGACGGGTGCAGATGTTCTTGAAGTTGGGCAGGATGCTATCGTAACGCTTCTGCTAATCTGTGGTCCGGTATTGGGCGTCGGTTTGACCGTAGGTGTTACGGTTGCGCTTTTTCAGACATTGACATCTATTAATGAAATGACACTGACATTTGTGCCTAAGGTTTTTGCTGTTTTCGTAACATTATTATATTCTCTTCCATATTTTGGGCGCCTTCTAATGGGATTTATGGATCGTATATCCGAGCGTATTGCAGGAGGCTAATTGAGTGTTAGCCCAACTGATCACGGAAGAGGCTTTCGGCTATTTACTAGTTTCTACACGTATGGCTGCTATGGTCATGCTATTTCCTGGCCTTGGTGACAAGACGGTGCCTGTAAAAATACGTATTGCCTTTGCGATGGTGGTATCCGTTATTGTTTATATGAGTGTGAAAAGTGTATTGCCGACTATTCCAGATAACGCTTGGTCATTAATGTTATTACTCATGCGAGAGCTACTCGTAGGGGTGATGATTGGTACGGTTGCACGGTTTATCATGAGTGCAGCACATGTCGCAGGTACAGTAATATCAATGAAGACAGGACTAGCTGCTGCACAAAGTTTTGATCCATCGCAGGGCGGTCAAAGCGCTATTGTGTCCTCTCTGTTTAATATGTTTGCAGTTGTCTTGATCTTTGTATCAGATTTACATCATCTGATGATTAAGGGACTTGCACATAGTTATGATACTTTTCCCATTGGAGAGGCTATTCCTTTTGCAGAATTTGCAGGCGTGGCTGTGCATTATGTATCATCTTCATTTGCGCTTGGCATTCAATTAGCTTCACCAATTCTTCTTTATTCTATTATATTTAATGTCAGTCTTGGGCTCGTGGCAAAATTAAATCCACAATTCCAAGTGTTTTTTATAAGTATGCCACTGAATATATATATTGGCTTAACACTTGTGATGTTATTATTACCCACTATGCTAACAATATTGTTAGATCATATGCGTAAATTCTTATTGCAATTATTGGGATAGATTATGTCAGACGATCCAGATTCCAAAACCGAAGAGCCAACATCAAAGAAGCTAGAGGAAGCTCTCAAAAAGGGCCAAGTCGTAGATAGTGCTGAGGTTAAAACTTGGTTTGGCTTTTTGATGGCAACCTTTATCATTATCGGCTGGGCACCGATAATGGCGAAAGGGTTAATGGATTTGCTTTCTGGGCATCTGGCTAGTATGCATTCTATCCAAACTGATGGAATAGGTTTAATAGAATGGGCTGGTCATTTAATGGGTACGGTTGGTCTTTACCTTATAGTGCCTTTAGGGATGACTATGCTTTCTGCGTTTATAGCAGCACGTGTTCAGCACCCCTTTGTATTTTCAACTGACAAAATGAAGTTTGATTTTCCAAAACTTTCACCTCTTAAGGGTGCAAAGAAACTGGCCCCAACTAAGATGCTGGTAGAATTGGTAAAGACACTTGCAAAAGTAGCTATCGTTGCAGGTGTTGTTTTTGCCCTTGCAATTCCAGTACTTGATATACTTGATGTTGTATTATTCTGGTCAATGATGGAAACATTAGAATATACTCATCAAATGACAGCTATCCTTTTCATTGCTGTTTTAATTATTGTCACTCTTGTGGCTGTGTTTGATTTTATTTATCAACATCATAAGCATATCAAGGGACTTAGAATGACCAAGCAAGAGATCAAGGATGAGCGCAAGCAATCCGATGGTGACCCAAAAATAAAAGGTAAATTGCGTCAGATTAGATTTGAACGTGCCCAGCAACGGATGATGGCAAGTGTTCCCGAGGCTGATGTGATTATCACCAACCCCACACATTATGCCGTAGCCTTGCAATATATACATGGTCAAATGGATGTGCCTAAATTAGTTGCTAAAGGTGTTGACCATGTTGCGCTTAAAATCAGAGAGGTCGCGGCTGAGCATAATGTGCCAATCATGGAGAATGCACCACTTGCGCGTGCCTTATACGCTAGTGTGGACATTGATGAAGAGATTCCTGATGACCATTACAAGGCCGTTGCTGAAATCATTGGTATTGTGATGAAGATGGGTAAAAACAAAATTAGAGTTGCGTCGTAATAGGGATAGCTATGGGCATTAAAATACCTACACCACAAACCAGAACGCTAAATGTTATCGAGCATGGGATGTTTAAATATAAGTATTTGTACTTTTTATTTATACTAGTTGCTGTGGGTTTATTAACCTATGTTGTTAATATGTATTATGATCTTGAGCTTTCTATTATGGTTGGTTCAGGAAGTTTTCTTATATTTTGCCTGTTAATTGCATTGCCGCTTTATGGGGCCTTCAATAATAAAAGCTATTCACCAATAGATTATACAAGTCTTTTGCAAAATCTTTGTGATAGTTATGATCATTGTATGATAGTCACAAACCTTCAAGGCCATAGACTTTTTTCTAACGAATCATTTGATCTTTTAAGCGAAGGGGTAGGGAGTTTATCTCACTTTTTAGAGCAAAAACTTAATGTTTCAGATTTAAGTGCTTTCATGCATCGGGTGCAGCTATCTAATAGCGAAAGCCTATTAATGCGAGATAGCACTGGTGTTGATATAATAATAAAAATTCAACTAGATAAAGTGGATGGCTATTTTGTATGGAAATTCATACCAAGAAACCATCGATCAGCTCTTTCATCTTTTAGAGATAAAATGGGTGCAGATATCCAAGATGTATTTGAGATGTTTGATATTGGGTTCGCTGTTGAAAATAACGATGGTCATTGTGTCTCGTTAAATTCAACATTACAGGCATGGCTCGATATAGATGATTGCGATTCTTTGCCTTCCAAATTAATTTTCAGAGAACATGAGAGCCAATTATTAACGTCAAACAATAACCGTATAGACGTGCAAGTCCATACTGTGCCTATATTTGAGGCTGGTTCTAGTGGCACCCAAATTGGAGTTTGTCGTTATATATATAATCAAAATAGTTTGCGACATTCACCAGTATTAAATACTGTTTTCAAAGATGGTGAGGGCTTTGGCCTTAATACATTATTTGATGGCGCTCCTTTGGCTATGGCCATTATTAATAGTCATTTTGAAATATTAGAGCATAATAAACCGTTATTACCTTTATTGGGCGGTGATAAGCCCTCATCTATTCTAGACCTTGTAAAAGCGGACTATCGTGATGGGTTTGAGAAGGCTATAACTGCAGCATTATCTGGTACGCCACCAGTGGATCCTCTGGATGTGGAGTATTCCAGCAAAAAGGAGCGTAACGGGCAGGCATATTTTTCTACTATTAACAAAGATGGAGAAGGTCTAGCACTTTTATACTGTACAGATAATACGCAGGAAAAAAGCTTGGAAGCTCAATTTGTGCAGGCACAAAAAATGCAGGCTGTGGGACAACTTGCTGGTGGTGTAGCGCATGATTTCAATAACCTGCTTACCGCCATAATAGGGTTTTGTGATCTGTTGCTCTTGCGGCATACCCCTGGGGATGAATCATTTCCAGATATAAACCAGGTCAAGCAGAATGCTAACCGAGCAGCTAATTTAGTACGTCAATTACTGGCTTTTTCGCGCCAACAAACTATGCGTCCAACAGTGCTATCCGTTACTGATGTAATATCAGAGCTATCGAACTTACTTAGGCGCTTAATTGGTGAAAAGATTATATTTTCAATGAATCTAACCCGTGACTTGCCAAATGTAAAAGTTGACCAAGGGCAATTAGAGCAGGTTATTATTAATTTAGCGGTGAATGCACGCGACGCTATGCCGGCGGGTGGTGAATTAGAGATTAATACACGGCTAGTGCCTGATGGCGATCCATTACTATTTAAATACCCTGTAGTCGAGACTGGCGATTATGTGGTGATTGAAGTTGTTGATAATGGTGAGGGTATTTCTGAAGATATTAGACAAAAAATATTTGAGCCCTTTTTCACAACAAAGCCCGTAGGTGAGGGAACAGGACTTGGCCTTGCAACAGTATACGGTATCGTAAAGCAAACTGGGGGTTATGTATTTGTTGATTCTACGGTAGGTGAAGGCACATCATTTTTTGTGTTGCTCAAGCAGCATATAGCCTCTGCTGAGGATGAAGTTATTGAAGTTGTTGTGGAGGAAAAGGGTGATAGTGACTTAACAGGTAAGGAGATAATCCTTCTCGTAGAAGACGAAGGACCTGTTCGAATGTTTGCTTCTCGTGCGTTAGAGAATAAGGGCTATACAGTATTACAGGCGCAATCAGGTGAAGAAGGTTTAGCATCATTTGTTGAAAATAAAGATATAATAGATCTTATAATAACCGATGTGATTATGCCGACTATGGACGGACCGGCGCTTGTAAAAGAAATTAAAAAAACGCATCCAGATTTACCAGTCATTTTTGTTTCAGGTTACGCGGAAGATATTTTACGTAATGATCTTGAAGATGATGGATTTCACTTTTTATCAAAGCCGTTTTCCCTAAAAGACCTTGCTGAAAAGGTTAAATTAATTTTATCTTGAGCTAAATAATTAGTATAATCAATAGGTTACCTCAATAAAGAACAAATGGTGAATATTAATCCTTGCCAATGAGTACAAAATGAGTACAAAATGAGCCATTGAAAGAAAATGTTCACTATGAAATAAGGGAGACCGAACAATGGCAGCACCAGAATTAAAAGTGGTAAAGGGACAATCCATGGACAAATCAAAAGCGCTCGAAGCAGCGCTCAGTCAAATTGACCGTGCCTTTGGTAAGGGCTCTGTTATGAAGCTAGGCCAAAAGGGTGCTTCTATTGAGATAGAGGCTATTTCAACTGGTTCTCTAAATCTTGATATAGCCCTTGGTATAGGTGGATTTCCAAAAGGCCGTGTTATTGAAATTTATGGCCCTGAAAGTTCTGGTAAAACAACGCTGGCATTACATGCTGTTGCAGAAGCGCAAAAGGCAGGCGGTATAGCGGCCTTTGTGGATGCTGAGCATGCCCTTGATCCAGTTTACGCAAAGAACTTAGGTGTCGATGTTAACGAGCTTCTTATATCTCAGCCTGATACAGGTGAGCAATCATTAGAGATTACAGATACGCTAGTACGCTCTGGCGCTGTAGATATCTTAGTAGTTGATTCTGTTGCAGCTTTGACGCCGCGAGCAGAATTAGAAGGTGAGATGGGTGACACGCATGTTGGCTTACAAGCGCGTCTAATGAGCCAAGCACTCCGCAAATTGACAGCATCTATTTCTCGTTCAAAATGTATCGTGATTTTTATCAACCAAATCCGTATGAAAATTGGCGTGATGTATGGTAGCCCCGAGACAACAACTGGCGGCAACGCACTAAAATTCTATTCTTCTGTTCGTCTAGATATTCGTCGTATTGGCGCTATTAAGGAAAAAGACGAAATCGTCGGGAATGCAACACGTGTGAAGGTCGTAAAAAATAAGGTTGCGCCACCATTCAAGCAGGTTGAATTTGATATCATGTATGGTGAAGGCATTTCAAAGATGGGCGAAATCGTTGATTTAGGTGTGAAGGCTGATGTAGTTGAGAAATCAGGTAGTTGGTATTCATATGACAGTCAACGCATTGGGCAGGGTCGTGAAAATGCCAAACGTTTCCTTAAAGAAAATGTGGATGTAGCAAATGCTATCGAGGCGGCTATTCGCGCTAAATCTGGCCTTGTTAATGAAGCCATGCTCGTTGATCCTAAAAATGAAAAGGATGACTCAGAAGAGGGCGAGCTTAATTTAGAATAGTTTGCTGTTTTGATTGAGTTTAAATATTTGAAAAAGGGTCGCAAATTTGCGGCCCTTTTTGCATTTGTTGCATATTTTACAATATTCACGAGCGTCATTGCTGGACAGTCGATGTGATGACGTTTAAAAGTTATGAATATATAGAGTTCGTTTTCTGATATGGAAACATTAGTATTTAGATTTTAAAGGAATGTGCTGTGACTGGCGTAAATGATATTCGTAAGACCTTTTTGGACTATTTTAGCAATAATGACCATGAGGTAGTTGCATCTGCGCCTTTGGTGCCGATGAATGATCCAACGCTTTTATTTGTAAATGCAGGCATGGTGCCCTTTAAAAATCTTTTCACTGGTGCTGAGGTCCGTGACTACACACGGGCTGTATCTAGCCAGAAATGCGTCAGAGCAGGTGGAAAACATAATGATCTAGATAATGTTGGCTATACTGCTCGTCATCATACTTTCTTTGAAATGCTTGGTAACTTTTCATTTGGTGACTATTTTAAGGCTGAAGCCATTCACTATGCTTGGGATTTAATCACTAATGTTTATGGTGTGGATCGTAACCGCCTATGCGTCACTGTATATCATGAAGATGAGGAGGCTTACGATCTCTGGAAGAAAATAGCGGGCTTGTCAGACGATAAAATTATTCGTATCGCTACCAATGACAATTTCTGGTCTATGGGGGATACTGGCCCTTGTGGACCTTGTTCTGAAATATTTTACGATCATGGAGACCATATATGGGGTGGTCCTCCTGGGTCACCAGAAGAAGACGGTGATAGATTTGTAGAAATTTGGAATCTAGTCTTCATGCAGTATGAGCAACTGGCTGGTGGCGAGCGCATTAATTTACCCAAGCCTAGTATTGATACAGGTATGGGATTAGAGCGTATCTCTGCCGTTATGCAGGGTACACATGAAAATTATGACATTGATACGTTTCAGCGTCTTATTGCAGCATCAGAAGATGTAACAGGTACAAAAGCTGATGGTGATCTAGCGGTTTCTCATAAGGTAATTGCTGATCATCTACGCTCCTGTAGTTTTTTAATTGCTGATGGCGTTTTGCCCTCTAATGAGGGGCGGGGTTATGTGTTACGCCGTATTATGCGCCGCGCTATGCGTTACGCACATCAATTAAATGCAAAAGATTTAGTAATGCACCAGCTAACGTCAACTCTTGTTGGTGAGATGGGCTCTGCCTATCCAGAGCTTATCCGCGCCGAGGCTTTAATTACAGAAACGCTGAAGTTGGAGGAATCTCGATTTAAACAAATGCTTGATAAAGGGTTGAAATTATTAGATGCAGAAGTGTCAACCCTTGGTGAGGGCAAAGATTTGCCGGGTGATGTTGCCTTTAAGCTTTATGATACATTTGGTTTTCCGCTGGATCTAACACAGGACGCACTACGTACGCAGGGCCGTGCTGTTGAAATCGCTGGTTTTAATACGGCTATGAATGAGCAAAAAGCAAAAGCCCGTGCCGCTTGGTCAGGTTCAGGTGATGCTTCCACTGAAAAACTATGGTTCGATATTAAAGAAGAACATGGTGCTTCTGAATTTTTAGGCTATTCAAGTACGTCAGCCGAAGGTCAGATCGTTGCGATCATAAAAGGCGGCGAGGCTGTTAAAAGCTCTAAAGCTGGTGATGAAGTGTCTATAGTATTCAATCAGACACCCTTTTATGCAGAATCTGGTGGTCAGATGGGTGATATTGGTTCTATCTCATCGGATGACGTTGAAATTTATGTCACTGATACCCGTAAAATGGTGGGTGCGTTGCATGTACATATGGGTATTATCGCTAAAGGTGAGATCAAAGCAGGCGATAATATGCAATTAGATGTGAACATCTCTTACCGTGATAAACTGCGTGCTAACCACTCAGCAACACATATATTGCACGAGGTATTACGCCGTGAGCTTGGTGAACATGTAACACAAAAGGGGTCCTTAGTATCTGCTGAACGCCTAAGATTTGATGTATCACATCAAAAGGCTATTAATCACGATGAGTTAGCTAGGGTGGAATGCGATGTCAATGCGATGATACGGCAAAACGATGCGGTGAATACGCGCCTTATGACTTATGATGATGCTGTTGAATCTGGTGCTATGGCGCTATTTGGTGAGAAATATACCGAAGAAGTCCGTGTAGTATCAATGGGGCATAATCTTGATAGTGATAAAACTTTTTCTGTAGAGCTGTGTGGTGGTACGCACGTGAACCGTCTAGGTGATATAGGTTTAGTAACTATCATTAGTGAAAGC
Source organism: uncultured Kordiimonas sp. (assembly GCA_965603205.1). Classification (GTDB taxonomy): domain Bacteria; phylum Pseudomonadota; class Alphaproteobacteria; order Sphingomonadales; family Kordiimonadaceae; genus Temperatibacter. The sequence continues at coordinate 106,771 of CBFDCC010000006.1, forward strand.
GCTGTGTCATCTGGAGTACGTCGTATTGAGGCTCTTACAGGCGAGGCTGCTCGTCAGTATTTAATAGATCAGCAAAATATTTTACGCCAAGCTGCAGCCTCTGTAAAATCAAGTGTTCAAGAATTACCAGAACGTGTTGATGCCTTATTAGCAGAGCGTAAGAAATTGGAGCGTGAATTATCCGATGCTAAGAAAAAGATAGCTTTAGGTGGTGGTAGTGGTTCTACAGAGGGACCAAAGGTCAAAGTAATCAACGGCGTGAATTTCTTAGGGCAAGTACTTGATGGTATTAACCCCAAGGATCTACGCGGGCTTGCTGATGACGCCAAAAAACAGTTAGGCTCTGGTATTGTCGCCTTTATAGCTATCAACGATGGTAAGGCCGCAATTCTTGTCGGTGTAACAGAAGATTTAACCAATAAATTTAATGCGGTATCTCTTATCCGTGGCGCTGTTTCAGCAATTGGCGGAAAGGGTGGAGGCGGGCGACCAGATATGGCACAAGCTGGTGGACCTGATGGGACTGGGGCGTCTATGGCGCTTGCATCAATCGAACAAGCATTAGACGAGACAATGTAGTAGAAAAAAGGGTGCTTTAATAAAGTACCCTTTTTTCTTGTAAATGAGGTAACTGCAATTATGGCAACTTTAAAACCAACATTTCGACGCCGCACGTATGATTTTTTAGAAATGGGCAGCTTCGGCAGTTTGGCTGGCAGTGTTTTTGAAGGATTCATGGTAGCGTTGATTATTGCTAATGTTACCGCTGTTGCCCTCGAGACTGTAGATTCCCTTTGGGAGCAATATGCTAATGCTTTTGATACATTTGAGCTTGTTTCAATCATCATATTCTCAATTGAATTCCTTGTAAGGTTATGGGCAAGCGTGGAACGCTCCGATAATAATAGCTCTAACTTTATGTCTAGGCTTAGATTTATATTCCAGCCTATGTCCATTGTTGATCTACTAGCTATTTTACCATTTTATTTAGTATTATTTGCAGCGCCAGATCTAAGGTTCTTACGAATATTCAGACTGTTACGCCTTTTGAAACTTGTGCGTTATTCGCCTGCGATGTCATCACTCACTCGGGTGATATATGCAGAGCGTAGAGCATTATTCGCTGCTTTGATTATAATGCTTGGTCTAGTATTTTTTGCAGCATCCTTCATGTATTTCATAGAAAAAGATGCCCAGCCCCAAGTTTTTGGCAATATACCACAGGCTACTTGGTGGGCGTTGACCACTCTCACGACTGTTGGTTATGGCGATGTGGTGCCGATAACAGTTTACGGTAAAATACTGGGTGGGGCTGTTATGATATTCGGTCTAGCCTTTTATGCTATTCCTATTGGTATCATTGCCTCAGGGTTTTCTGATGAAATTCATAGACGTGAATTTGTTGTACCAGATGCAATTATTGCAAAATCTGGTATTTTTCAGGATATGCCAGATGATGTTAGAACAGAATTAATGCCGAGATTGCGATCAATGGCAGTATCACAAGGGACAGTTATTACACACCGCAGAGATGACGAGAATGGACTGTTTGTTATTATCGCGGGTGAGGCGACTGCATTCTTTCATCATCGATCAATTCCGCTGATGGCGGGTGACATACTGGGTGAATATTGTGTGTTATTGGAAAATGGTTGTCAGCCAGCTATCGTGGCTCGTACAGCTTGTCGCCTTTTGTGGGTAGAAGGGCCTGATTTGCATATTTTAATGTCTATTTGGCATGAAGCGGCTAGTCGCATAAGAGAATATGCTAATGCTAGGCATAGAGAATATATAGATGATGGTTATCTGAGCCTAGCCGAGAGCGAAGAGGTAATAGCACTATTAGATGCGCGGTTGCCCGTTTCAAAAGTTAGTAAGTAATATAAGGTATAAAAAAAGCCCGACCTAGATATTAGGTCGGGCTTTTATATTTTTTATCAAACGATTAGCCGATTTGAGCTTTTAGGTTTGAATCAATCTTGTCAAAGAACTGACCAGTAGTCATCCAATCTTGATCAGGACCGATCAAGAGTGCGAGATCCTTAGTCATATTGCCTGTTTCAACAGTGTTGATGCAAACACGTTCAATCGCCTCAGCAAATGCTGTTACTTCAGGCGTACCATCCATTTTACCGCGGAATTTTAGACCACGTGTCCATGCAAAGATAGACGCAATTGGGTTTGTTGATGTTTCTTTGCCGTCTTGGTGCTGGCGATAGTGACGTGTCACCGTACCGTGAGCAGCTTCGGCTTCAACAGTTTTCCCATCAGGCGTCATTAGAACAGATGTCATTAGGCCAAGTGAACCAAAACCCTGAGCAACTGTGTCACTTTGCACATCACCATCATAGTTTTTACAAGCCCAGATGAATGCGCCAGACCATTTCATTGCACATGCTACCATGTCATCAATCAAACGGTGCTCGTATGTAATACCAGCTTCTTTGAACTTCTCTGTGAATTCACTCTCATAAATCTCAGCAAATAGATCTTTAAAACGACCATCATATGCTTTTAGGATTGTGTTTTTTGTTGATAAATACACAGGCCATTTACGGTCCACACCATAGTTCATACAAGCACGTGCAAAATCTCTGATACTATTGTCAAGATTATACATGCCCATTGCAACACCAGCTTCGGGGAAGTCATAGACTTCTCTTTCAATAGACTCACCACCATCTTCTGGTGTGAATTTCATTGTAAGCTTACCCTTGCCTGGAACTAGGAAATCAGTTGCGCGATATTGATCACCAAAAGCGTGACGGCCAATAACGATAGGCTGAGTCCAGCCTGGTACGAGGCGAGGAACATTTTGCATGATGATAGGCTCGCGGAATACGGTGCCGCCAAGAATATTACGGATCGTACCGTTAGGTGATCTCCACATTTCTTTTAGGCCGAACTCTTCAACACGCTGCTCATCAGGGGTGATAGTCGCACATTTAACACCAACACCATGCTCTAGGATAGCATTTGCGGAATCAATTGTAATTTGGTCATTGGTCTCATCACGTTTTTCGACACTCAGATCATAATACTGTAGGTCTACATCTAGATATGGTAGGATTAGGCGTTCGCGTATCCATTGCCAGATAATGCGAGTCATCTCATCACCGTCGATTTCTACGATCGGATTTTTGACTTTAATTTTAGTCATATTTACCTCTTTACCTCGATAACACATTTAAAATTATAATTATTGTAACTATGGCGAATCTATTCTTTATTCGTCGGCACACTAGCACTAAGGTTTGCAAAATTGAAGTCCTTATAGGCATAGTAATAGAGAATAATTGTTAAAGATTAGTTTTCAAGGCTGCATTTTTTATATTTTAGCTTTGTAAAGCCTGTGTGGATTGGCATTAAATGAGTTTACTTTGACTTTCTCGGCCCTTTTCATACCCCTTTTCAATAATGGCTGTAAGCTCTTCTAGTGTTTCCACAACTGTAAAAAGCTTTTTATGTGCAGCATGGGCAAATCCTTCATCCACTATATTATCAATAAGGGATATAAGCTTGTCCCAGTACCCGTTAGCATTAAATAGATAGATCGGTTTGCTATGCAGTTGCAGTTGCGCCCATGTGAGCGTTTCAAAAAATTCGTCCATTGAGCCAAGACCACCTGGTAGAACAACAAATGCGTCAGATCGATCAAACATCATCTTTTTGCGGTCATGCATATTATCGGTGATATGTAATTCATCTAACTCCTTGTAGGAAACTTCTAGCGCATCTAAATGCTTAGGAATAATACCAATTGCATTGCCACCTGCCTTCATTGTGGAGGTGGCTACAATTCCCATTAAGCCAATACTACCACCGCCATAAACTAATACCCTTTGTGTAGACCCAATAAATTGTCCTAAGTCGTTTGCAAGTTCAGCGTATAGGGGACTTATGCCTGTTTTTGATCCGCAATATACGCAAATTGATTTTATTTCTAATAATTCTGGGGTGGTGGTGTTTTTAATATTTGCCATATGCAACCCTTATCTGTAATTGAGACTATAATAGATGCATGTCTAAATTTTGACACTATTTTTATTAAGAATAATTACAAATAGCGCTGGAAATTTCTAATTTAGCCCTTTAACATATTTTTATCTAAATGGGTAGCGGGTGATGAAATTCATGAACACAGAAAAAACTGAAGATAAAAAACGTTTATACTTTCTTATAGGGGGAGCTGTAGCTCTATTGATCTTGGCATTGATATTTTCACCATCTTCACAGGATGTTGATAATATGCCCTTGCAAAATCCAGCTCAGACAACCACAAAAACTATAATCAGTGAAACAGAGCAGGCACCCATTTTAGAATTTGATCTTGTGCGGGTTTCACGTGGTGGGACTGGTGTAATCGCTGGACGCACAAGTTCTGATGTGCTCGTCAAGCTTTTTGCTAATAAAGAACTGCTATCTGAATCAAAGGCCGATAAAGCTGGGGAGTGGGTCTTTATTCTTGATAATCCACTTGAGCCGGGCACTGTTGAATTATCCCTAAAAGGAATATTAGCAGACGGGACCGAGATTGAAGCTGAGAAGGTTGTTGTTATCTCTGTACCAGAGCGTGAAGAAAAGCGTTTCCTAGCCAGTAAAGAAAGTGGTGTCGTTGCTGTTATGGCATCAAAAGACGGTGAAGGACCCAGCACAATTTTGCAAAAACCTGGCGTTGCGGCCTTTGCCGAGGTTGGTGATAGCCTAGCAATAGATGTGATCGATTATGGTGAAGGAAAAGCACATATACAAGGTAGGTCGTTAGCTAGAGTAGATTTGCGGGTATATCTTGATGCTAAATATATTGGCACAGCCGAAGCTACCGATGTAGGGACTTGGACTCTTACTCTTGATACCCTTGTAATCAATTCGGGTGAGCATATTATGCGCGTAGACCAAACAGTAGGTGAGGGTGATGTGCAAATGCGTATAGAACAGCCTTTTGAAACTGGTATGCCAGTAGATACAAGTAGGGCTGTTAGTGGTGTGATTGTGAAACCTGGTAATACATTATGGCATATTGCGCGTAAGCTATATGGATCGGGTGTGCGTTATACAATGATTTTCAAAGAAAATTCAGAAAAAATTAAAGATCCAAATCTGATCTACCCAGGGCAGATGTTTAAATTACCTGTTACGATAGAGCAAGACTAATAATATAAAATATTTATATATTATAATATGTTATTACGCTTGTTTAAGGTAATTTTTAAGGTCCAATATTTGATGCTCACAATCAAATAAGGTGATGGCTAGAATCGTCATATAGTCACCATTAGAAATGTCATTCTTATAGGTAGTTGTCGTTTCAAAAGTAACTCTGTTATCTTTATACAGTGAGAAATTTTTGGAATGTTTTGATTGAGATTCTAATATTTTTTTTATGGCCACATCTCGTTTTTTGCCATTTTCAACCGTTAAATATAAGCGCCCAAGCTTAGCAGTTAATTTTATCGCGGGTATGTCATTAACATCTGTTTTCAGGGCTGAATAGTTCACATCGTTCCATTTAAAATTGACAGTCTTCATAGTATGAGACTCTAAATTTTTTAGATGTTGTTTTATTGATTCAACGACGGTGTTTAATTCTGTAGTCACGTAATTTCCTCAAATGTATGAAACTGCCATATTTATAATATGCCTGATTATGATATATTGTCACGCGTATATTTAAAGAATAATAAAGATGAGCATATTTAATGGATTTTTTATAAAAAACAGGTTATTCACCATAGAAACTATATGGTCATTGGTTATAGTATATAATATATGACGCAGAAATTTAAACAGGAAGACGTGAAATATGAAATCTACTGATGTAGTAATGACACCTATACATAAAGAAGGACATTTATTTATAGGGGTTTTTTTGGCGGCTTCTTTCGTGCTATTTTTGATAACACCTCCTCTTGGGTGGATGGGATTAATATTAACAGCATGGTGTATATATTTCTTCCGCAACCCTGATAGAATTATTCCAGACCAAGAAGGTATACTCGTTAGTACGGCTGATGGCATTGTTTGTGCGGTGAGTGAGGCTGTGCCACCCGTTGAGCTAGGTATGGGGGAAAAGCCTGTTACACGAATTACTATATTCCTTTCAGTATTTAATGTGCATGTAAACCGTACGCCAGCAAAGGGTGAGATTACTGCTATATCATATGTTCCAGGCAAATTTTTAGATGCTGCGGCTGATACAGCCAGCGAAGAAAATGAACGCAGTCTAGTGCGTATGAAGACAGTAGACGGCTGTGATATAGCCTTCACACAAGTGGCAGGGCTTGTTGCCCGCCGTATATTAAACGATCTTAGCGAAGGTCAAGAGGTTGGTCGCGGTGAAGTGTATGGCCTAATTCGTTTTGGGAGCCGGAATGATATTTATCTTGATGAAAGCCAAGAAGCACTTGTGAAAGTAGGCCAGACAATGATTGGTGGTGAAACGGTAATAGCTGCTAAGAAGGCATCTGCTGAAAAAGGCGCTACCAAAAAGGCCGCACCTAAAAAAACAGCACCGAAAAAGGCCGCTAAGAAATAAGTATAGGTATTGAATTCCACATGAAGTCTAAATCAACAAAACCCCAAGGTGCAAACATAAGCGCAAAGAAGTTTTCCATTAGGGCTATAGCACCTAGCGTTGTGACCTTAATGGCCTTTACATCTGGTCTAACGGCTATTCGTTTTGCTCTTGCTGGTAAATGGGAGCTGGCTGTTGCTGCGATTATACTCGCTGGAATATTTGATGGTCTCGATGGCACCGTAGCGCGATTGCTTAAAAGCACTTCACGGTTTGGTGCAGAGCTAGACAGCTTATCAGATGTGGTGTCTTTTGGTGTGGCACCTGCTGTTGTGATATATTTATGGAGTTTGCAAAGCCTAGATAGGCTTGGCTGGGCGCTTGCTCTTATATATGCTATTGCAATGGCGCTTAGACTAGCCCGTTTTAATTCTCACTTAGAGGATGAAGGTGATGAACCTAAGATAAAAATGGGTTTTTTAACGGGAATTCCAGCACCAATGGGTGCAGGCTTAATCTCTCTTCCAATGGTGATCTCTTTTGCATTTGAAACTACAGTCGTTCGTGATTATCCCGTTATAATAGGACTTTATATGATGGTCATCACAGTATTAATGGTTTCAACTTTGCCTACACCATCTTTGAAAGCAGCGCGTGTTCCAAAACAATCCTTCGTACCTTTGATGCTTATGATTGGTATTTTCTTTGCCATATTATTCGTCTATTCTTGGCAAGTTCTGCTTGGTATAGGTTTCATTTACTTATTTAGTTTACCTATCTGTTGGGTATCATACCAACGCCAGTTAAAACAATTAGATGACGAGTAGATGATAAAAGGGAACTTAACCAAGTTCCCTTTTTAATAACCTAAATTCCATATGGCATCTAAATTGCATTGATTGAGCAGTAATGTAATTTGTTGCATTTATTGCCCAGCCATATATCACCAGCTATATATAATGACTGTATAGATATTATTATTAGGGCATAGATATGTAACGTTGAAATAATTGATAGACGGTAGAGACGAAGGAAAAATTCATGATTATAGATTCAGTAGAGAGCCAAGGCTGGTTAAAGAATTCTGCTAAGATGGCTGCATTAGTATTTGTTGTTTTTCTTTTAGCGGCCTGTGACAAGCCAGCAATGTTTGATGGTAGCTCTATCAAGCTGGAAGCGCTCTCAGAGCAGAATGAACGCAATATTGTAGCGATGAAAGAAGATATGCGCACAACAAATGATCGTTTTATGGCCTTGGAATCATTATATGTAGATGTGGCTCAAACGTTAAGAACGCAATCAGATAGTTTGGATACGATTGAAGAGGGTTTGTCTAAATTTAAAATTAATCCAGCTAGTGCATCTGCCGTTGAGGATATAAAAGACCAATTAAGTGGACTGCAGCGTAACTTACAAGTCTTACAAAGTCGTATAGTAAAAGTTGAGATGGGTGTTGGTAAAGCTGCATCTGATGCTGCCGCAGAACCAGTTGTAACACCATTAGGTGATGGTAGCGAGTTTGCAGCTCATGTCGCATCATACCGTGATATAGCGCAAGTTACTCCTGGTTGGGCATCTTTGCAGGCAAAATTCCCAGGTATGTTTAATGGCTTAAGGGCTGTTAATGATACGATAGAAACAGCAGGCCTTGGCAAATTTATTCGCCTGTTGGTTGGTCCATTTAAGGGTGAAAGTGACGCACAGCGCCTGTGTGATCAGATAAAAGAAAATGGCGATTTCTGCCAAGTGGCAAGCTTTAAGGGTGATCTCGTTAATTAAATACGAATATACTATAAACAATAAAGACGCGATCTATGAAAGTAGGTCGCGTTTTTTTTGTAAATTTAGGCTAAATTTACTTTGTTATACATAGCCTCTGTAGAGGCTGGCTTTTTTGCTAAAGTGAATTTTGAGAGATCATTACAGCCTGTTTGCTTTACGATATGCTTCTTGAGTGGTGCTATAGCCCCTTGAAGGGCAGATAGCGCTAAGGCACCCATAAATATAAAAGCTGTAATTGATAGTAAGTGCATAATAGTCATACTGAATTCCTTATACGTTCTTGTAATGTTCTAGTTGTTAACTTTGCTCAAGTCAAGAACAAAAGTAGAACATTATATCTTTCTACGTATTTAATGTTCCTTTCTTAATCTATTAATGTTAAGGTTTAGTTAAGTGAGCGCCTTAGTAAAGGTAGCGATTATAAAAATATAAAAATGATTAGGTATATAGTATGAGCGCAGAAATGCGAGGAGTCCCTTCAGGGGCTTCTTCTTCTGAGAATGATAAAGAATCAAAAGCTGCGGATCAAAATAGTGACCGTAAAGTTCAAGCACGCTTAGGTCATGAAAACCAAGCTACTCCAAATAAAAGACGACGTAATAACCGAAAAAAATATAGTAAACAGAACTCTTCAGCGACGACCAGCACCCACGGGGCAGGCCAAGCGGAAAAATCACAACTAACTGAATCTAGTGAGGGATCACCTAAGAATACGGGTAATGATCAAAAGTCTCGACCTAATCAGTATAGAAAAACACAAAAGAAGAACCATGCTAGCCGTTCTCAGCATCGACGTAATGAACAGCAAAGTATGCGGCAACGGGCTGTGTATTCTGCCATTGACTTAGGCACAAATAATTGCCGCCTTTTAATCGCTAAACCTACACATAGTGGATTTCGTATTATTGATGCCTTTTCACGTGTTGTTAGGTTAGGCGAGGGAATGGCGAGTAGTGGAGAACTATCCCAAGACGCAATGGACCGTACTGTTGAGGCGTTAAAGGTTTGTTCAGAAAAGATTAAACGTCGCGGCGTAACTACAATGCACCATGTTGCGACAGAAGCTTGTCGTATCGCTAGTAACACCCCAGGGTTTCTTGAGCGTGTTCGCAAGGAAACAGGTATTAACCTAGATGTGATCTCAACAGCTGATGAGGCTCGTCTGGCGGTTATGGGGTGTCAGTCTTTGATTGCGCCAAGTAATAAATATGCTTTAGTATTTGATATAGGTGGCGGCAGCACGGAATTGATCTGGGTAAAGGTTAATAATGGCCGTGGTACTGAAATAATTGAATGGACCTCTGTGCCTTGGGGTGTTGTTAACCTGACTGAAAGTTTTTCAAAGCCTGGAGCTGACTTATCGACTGAGATATACAATGCAATGGTCGAAGAAGTTAAGCAGCATATGCACAATTTTGAAGATGCTGCACAGATTTCAGCCGTGAAGAACCAGCGCCGTATTCAATTTCTTGGTACATCGGGTACTGTGACAACACTGGCGAGCTTGCATATGAAATTGCCACGCTATGATAGATCAAAGGTCGATGGCGCATGGATGAAGGCGAAAGATATTCGTGATCTTTCAAACAGAGTTGCTATGATGAGTTATAATGAACGCGCGGCCCAACCTTGTATAGGTGATGAACGCGCTGACCTAGTTGTGGCAGGCTGTGCTATACTAGAGGCTATACTCGGTAAATGGCAGGTTCATAGTCTGCGTGTGGCTGATCGTGGAATTCGCGAAGGTATTTTGCGTGGCCTTATGGAAACAGAAGCAGCACCACGACCGACGTGGCGTAATAAGAATAAAAATAAAAATAATAGTGATAAAGTTAAAGGTTAAATGATGGCTAAAACTGGCTGGAATAATAGTGGTGGTGGAGACCCCAAGAGTCGATCGCGTGGTAACGCAGTTCGTCTTAATACTGGACGTGGTCGCAAAACCTCTTCTTCACGTTGGCTACAGCGCCAATTAAATGATCCATATGTAGCCGAGGCGCAACGTCTTGGTTATCGCTCTCGTGCGGCCTTTAAATTCAAAGAGCTCGATGAAAAATATGACCTTTTAAAAGGCTGTACGCGTATTGTTGATCTTGGTTGTGCACCAGGTGGTTGGACCCAGATTATATGTGAAAAGCTTAAGAATAAGCGCGCGCAGGTTATCGGCATTGATCTTCAAGAGGTAGATCCTATTGCTGGCGCTAAGATGTGGGTTAAGGATTTCATGGATGCGGACGCCGAAAAACAGTTGATGGACGAGCTTGAAGGTCCAGCACATATTGTTCTGTCTGATATGGCAAATTCATCCACAGGACATAAACAAACAGACCATTTGCGTACTATGTTGTTATGTGAGGCTGCGCTCGATTTTGCGATTAAAGTACTTGATAAAGACGGTAAATTTGTTTCCAAAGTCCTGCAAGGTGGCTCGGATCATGATCTTGTTAAGCGAATGCGCTTGCATTTCAGTTCAGTCAAACATGCTAAGCCGCCATCAAGCCGTAAGGATTCAACAGAATGGTTTGTTGTGGCAACAGGCTTTAAGCCAGAAACCCGCGCGTTATTGGATGAAGATAGATAGAAATTTATGATGTTCATAAAATTAGTCTGAACAAAGCGAACTTAATGATAAAAGTAAACTGTCACCGTAATTGCACGGTAATTAAATTAGGTGCCATAACTTCAAACATTCCTTAAATGGTGAGCTCTATCAGCTCAGATTAATAGTCAAATTATCTAATATTCGGTAAAGTTGCATTAATTACTTTATGTTAATCTCTTGTGCTGCTAGTGTGGTAATAACATTAAGGTCGAGTGCGACTCAAAGTAAAGGCGATGATTGATTATGGCATTATCAGATGAAATAGAAAGTGCGCGTACAAAGGTAGTTACAGACGATTACCCTATGTCACTTGGTGAGCTTACAAATATTTTCAAAGCAAAAGAACTGAAAATAACGCCAAATTTTCAGCGTTTATTTCGATGGAGCAATGCTCAAAAATCTTCATTTTTTGAATCTTTATTAATTGGCATCCCGATTCCGCCTATATTTGTCTTTGAGCTTAAGGATGGCACTTGGGAACTCATTGACGGCCTTCAACGGACATCAACTCTTATGGAGTTTCAAGGGCTCTTGGAAGATGCAGATGGAAAAATGCTACCTCCGTCAGTTCTCACAGAAACAGAGTATCTTCCGTCTTTGAACAATGCTGTGTGGGACGCGTCTTTGTCAGAGGACTTTCGAGAGGGTCAAGATATAGGCTCAGAGCTCCGTATTGCAATTAAAAGAGCTAAGATTGGCATTCAAATTCTAAAAAAAGGAAGTGAAGAAAGAAGTAAATACGACTTGTTTCAAAGATTGAATGGAAATGGCTCACAGTTGTCTCCACAGGAGTTTCGGACTTGTGTGATGGTGATGCTGAACGAAGACAAATACAACCAATGTAACGTTATCTCTCAAAACAATAAGTTACTCACAATTCTCCGTCTTTCCCCCAAAAAATTAGATAAACAGGAAAACCTTGATTTTGTTTGTCGTTTTATGGCGCACTATTCAGCTGATATCACCAGAAAATTTGATGTGGATGAGTTTATTACACATCAGGTAAAAGAGCTTTTGGTTGCAAACATTAATATTGATGACTTGCTCCAAAAATGCATAGCTACAGCAGAATTTTTGCATGATGTAATTGGCCCAGATGCACTAAGACGCTACAGTGACGGGAGCTTCTCTGGCGGCGTCGGGAAAGTCAGTTTTGAATGTATATTTATGGGGGTCGCCCAAAATTTAGACTTAATTCTAGCGCTAGATGACCCAAGAAGCTTTGTGCTGGGTAAAGTTGAAGAATTTTGGGTTAGTGAATTAGCAAGCCAAGTCTTAGGGACGAGTATGAATGGAAACTCTCGCATTAGCAAAACAGTTCCTTATGGTCGTAATTTCTTTAACCCTGCAAACTGATCATGGTAGATAAAACACCAGAAGAACTCCAAAGCTCACTTCAACACGACAGGGCATGGCGCCGCATAGAACTTGGCATTTCTTTGCGGCACGCTAGTCATGCGGATGTAGGAGATTCTGAAGCGATGTGTAGGGCTTTTTGGCTGTTGCAGTATGCTCATTGGGAAGGCTTTGTAAAAAATGCGGTGGATAGATATTTAAACTTTATAGCTATTCGCCAATTAAAGTTTTCAGAACTACAGCATGGCTTTCGCTTGTTACCTGCCTCGCCATTATACAGTGCTATGAAGCAAATTCAAAACAATGACCCTGATAAACTGGCTGCGTTAAGTAGAATCTCATTAATTGGTGATCAACGCTTTAAAAAAAAGCACATCGAAGTCAGCACTAATAGTAACCTTCGGTTCTGCGTTTTGCAAAACCTCTCCACTGTTGCATGCGTTGATTTACATTCCTTTGTGAGTGCGAGCTATCTGGATAAGATTTTAGCAGATCGACGAAATGAAATTGCCCATGGTTCTTGGTTAGTTATTGATAAAACTGAAGCGTCAAAATTGAGGGACACTTGTAGTTCTTGGATGGATCAAATTTTAAATAACCTTGTAAATGCAGCTTCTCTGGAGAGTTATAGGGTTTAAAAGAAGAATTACGGTGACAGTTTACTCTATTGGTTCGCGGAGGTCTAATTACGGTGCTACATATCCCCTAAAACATCGTAACTTTGCCCTTTTTAAAATAGTCATTGTAATTGCTGTGCGTTCGGGGTATTGCAGGGCGAACATCAGTTACCGCTGATACTACTGGTATCGCGGGGCTGTGGTTAAAGCGGCAATTGTGCCCCAAGTACCAAAAAGGTGTTCGTAATGGATATTCGTCTCGGTCTTACTTTTGATGATGTGTTACTGGTTCCAGCGGCTTCAGAATTGATGCCAGCGCAGGTTAATGTATCAACCCAAATCACTAAATCTATTAGTTTAAATATACCCCTATTGTCTGCTGCTATGGATACAGTGACAGAGGCCAATATGGCTATTGCCATGGCGCAAGAGGGTGGTGTGGGTGTTATTCACCGTAATATGACCAACGAGCAACAGGCCGAGATGGTACGTCAGGTTAAAAAGTACGAATCTGGCATGGTTGTAAATCCGATCACTATTCACCCTGATCAGACGCTCGCTGAGGCAACCGATCTTATGACACGTCATAAGATATCTGGTATTCCAGTTGTTGAACGCGGTCAGGCCGAGGGTATCCCAACAAAGCTTGTGGGTATTTTAACCCACCGTGATGTTCGTTTTGCTATTCAAATGGATCAACCAGTATCTGAGTTGATGACCCGTGATGTAGTGACGGTGAAATTAGGCGTTTCAAACACAGAAGTTAGAAAGCTATTCCATCAGCACCGTATTGAAAAACTGATTGTTGTTGATGATGAATACCACTGTGTAGGCCTTATAACCGTTAAGGATATGGAAAAGGCTGTTGCTAATCCTAATGCCTGTAAGGACGAAAGCGGTCGCTTACGCGCTGCTGCGGCCTCTACTGTCGGTGATACGGGGTATGAGCGCGCGCTGGCCCTGATTGAGGCCGAAGTTGATCTTCTGGTGCTCGATACTGCCCATGGTCACTCTGTTCATGTTGTAAATCAAGTTGAGCGCATTAAAAAAGAATTCCCTAATGTTCAGATCGTAGCGGGCAATATAGCAACCGCTGGTGCGGCAAAGGCATTGATTGATGCTGGTGCTGATTGTCTGAAAGTTGGCATCGGACCTGGTTCAATCTGTACAACACGTATTGTCGCTGGCGTCGGCGTGCCACAGTTAACAGCCGTTAATGACGTAGCAAAAGTCGCTCAAAAACATGGTGTTCCTGTTATAGCTGATGGTGGCTTGCGCACTTCTGGTGACGTGGCTAAGGCCATTGCAGCGGGTGCTAGCGCCTGTATGGTTGGATCACTGCTTGCTGGTACGGAAGAAGCGCCAGGTGATGTTTACCTTTATCAAGGTCGCTCTTATAAGGCTTATCGTGGTATGGGTTCGGTAAGTGCAATGGCGCGTGGTTCTGCGGATCGTTATTTCCAAGGTGAAATAAAGGATACAATGAAGTTAGTACCAGAGGGTATCGAAGGCCAAGTAGCCTACAAAGGTCCATCGTCAAATGTAATTCATCAGCTTGTTGGTGGTTTGCGGGCTGGTATGGGCTATACAGGCAATGAAACAATTCCATTAATGCATAAGCATGCAGAGTTTGTACAGATTACAAATTCAGGCTTAAGCGAAAGTCACGTACATGATGTAACAATCACACGTGAATCACCCAACTACCCAGCAGGGAAATAACATGCGTATAGAAGCTCGCCAATCAGCCGTCATTGAGATACTAGATTCAATTGAAGAGGCTATGTTAGAAGCGGGTTTACCTGCGGATGCGATTGTCACCGGTTATTTTCGCGCGCGTCGTTACGCGGGTTCAAAAGACCGCCGCTATGTTAATGATATGGTTTATGCCATCCTGCGTAAGATCGGTACCTATAGTGCTGTGATTGAAGCATGTGACGGCGAGCTATCTGGTCGCGCACTTGTGATCTTGCATTTGCTACAAGAGGGTGAAGAATTATCATCTTTTGGTGCGGAAATTACACATGCGCCCGTAGCCATTAGCGATGATGAAGAGGCGTTAGTCGCTAAGTTAAAAGACTTTGATTTTGATAGTTTGAATCAAGCGCAAAAGTTAAATATGCCCGAATGGTTAGTGCCATCATTTGAAGCACGCTTTGGTGACAATTGGGGCGAAGTTATCACTGCGCTTAATGGAAAAGCTGCATTAGATATTCGCGCTAACCCCATGAAATTGAATCGTGAAAATGTATTTGGAAAACTCGTTGGTGCGGGTCACCGTATTGAACGTACGCCGCTATCACCGTACGGCCTGCGCAGCGAGAAAAAGATACAGTTATCAGAAGAAGAGCTTTATCGTGAGGGCTGGATTGAGGTTCAAGATGAGGCCGCTCAGTTAGCGTCTATCATGGTTGGTGGTACAGAGTATGATTATATTGTTGATCTATGTGCTGGCGCTGGCGGCAAAGCAATTATGATTGCTGGCCTGATGGGTAACAAAGGTCAAATAAAGGCTCATGATATTTCACAGAGACGTCTTCGCGAATTAGAAAAACGTGCAGAACGTGCGGGTGTTGATGGTTGCATTGAAGCTATTTTATTACCAGAAGACGCGGCAGGTCGCTCTAAAAAGCTAGATCAACTGAATATGGCTGATAAAGTAATCTTAGATGTACCGTGTAGTGGTACGGGTACTTGGCGCCGTAATCCTGATCAGCGTTGGCGTTTAACGGCTGAAATGATTGCTGAACTTCAAGACACGCAGCTTGGGCTCTTAAATGAGGGTGCTACTCTTGTTAAACAAGATGGCCTGCTGTTTTATATGACTTGCTCGCTATTACCCGCTGAAAATGAAGAGATTGTTGATAAGTTCTTGAGTGCTAATGATAAGTTTAAGCGTATCAGCGCATTAGATCGTTTGAATGTAGCTCTAGAAGAGGCTGATACAATTAAAAGTCTATCAACCAATAAGCTCGACCTACAATTAGCACCTCATAGCCATAACACTGATGGTTTCTTTGTGTCGGTGTTACAGCGTATTAATTAATAAAGCCGTATTTTTAGGAAAAGGCCGTTTAGCATCAAGTGCTTGCGGCCTTTTTTGCATTCACAGGAATATATGCTACCATTGATGTAACAATTTTTATTGCAACATAAGGTATTATATTATGGCTACCGTCACAGGCACTGCTGATCATGATAATTTAGAAGGCACATCTGAGCCTGATATAATTAGGGGGGAAGCCGGTGATGATACCATTAATGGCTATGGTGGTCAGGATTTAATATATGGCGGTGATGGTAACGATATTATTGATGGCGGCGATGGTCAGGATAAAATTTACGGGGATAAAGGGCGTGATGAGCTTACGGGCGGTAGTGGCGATGATCTAATTAAAGGTGGTTCTGGTTCAGACGATATAAAAGGCGGTAGTGGTAATGATACGCTTTATGGCGGCAAGGGGAATGATTTTATCGATCCAAATGGTGGCCCTGATGATATTTACGCAGGCGGTGGTGATGATTGGGTAGGTAGCTGGAACAATGAAGCCCAAAATGATTACAAACTGATATTTGGCGGACGCGGCGATGATACCATAGAGTGGTTATGGGGTGAGATTCATGGCGGTTCTGGTAATGATTATATCCAAGGTAGTGAGAAGGCTGATGAAATATACGGTGATAATGGAGATGATGAATTAAATGGTGGCGCTGGCGCAGATATAATTAAAGGTGGTGATGGCGACGACACCATTGCGGGTTTGAACGGTAAGGATAGACTGTACGGGAATGATGGTAATGATCAAATTACCGGTAATTTCGGGGCTGATAAGATATACGGAGGCAACGGGCTTGATGTCCTATACGGCGATACAGGTCGTGATACTATAAAGGGCGGTAGAGGCGCTGATGAGTTATACGGTGAAGCTGGGAATGATAAGCTGTATGGCGGTAAAGGCGACGACACTCTAGTTGGCGGCAATGGTGATGACAAATATACTGGAAATGGCGGTGATGATACGTTCCGGTTCTTTCCTCACCGCGAGACAGGCGATAATGTAATTAAGGATTATACAGATGGAGAAGATATAATAGATATTGTGAGAGGAGATCCTAATCTTACAGATTATATTCTTAGCTTTGAAGACTTTAATATTAGCCAAAAGGGCGATGATGTTTATATCACCTTCGATCTAATTGATGATTTTTCAATTACACTAAAGGGTATAGATATATCGTCCATCTCAGAAGATGATTTTATGTTCTAATGGTATAAACTAAAGACCTTTAAAAAGTTAAAGACATATTCATAATCACGAGTTATGCTTTATCTAACAATTAGCTTGAGGATAATAGTGTAATGAAGACATCGTTTAAAATAATAGCATTATCAGCAGTACTGTTGAGCGCACCAACATATGCATCACAAACAGCAAGTAAATATATTGACCTGTCTAAGTCATTAACGACAAATGCTGCCGCCGTTTTTGAAAATGGTAAACCAGCGGAGGCGCAAAACATATTAGAGCACGCCCTTGTTGCTGATCCAGCTAATATCATAACACTTATTACACTGGGTAAAGTGCATGAGGCGCAAAACCGCATGGGTAAAGGCCTTAAGTATTACCGTCAAGCCCTTGAAATTGATCCAAATAACCTTAATGCGTTAGAGCTGCAATCAATTGCATTTTTAGCTAAAGGTCTTAATGATCGTGCTGAAAAAAACCTAACAAAGCTCACGCAGCTTTGTCGTGAGGGCTGTGATGCACTTACCAAAGTTGAGGCCGCTGTTAAGGCTTATAATGGCAAAAAATTAATGGCAGAAGTTGAGACAAAAGAAGAATCAGAACCTGAGAGTTAATAGAATTAGTTGATACCATTCTGTTCAAACCATTCTTTCATGGCAGCTCTAGCTCTTTTTGATTTTTCAGCCTTGCGTTCTGCTTTTTTAAACTTACGACCAGTTTCGGGATTTTTGCCAATAATATCGGGCATTAAGCCGTAGTTAATATTCATCGGTTGAAATGATTTTGCATCTGCGCCGCCAGTGATATGGCTGATCAGTGCGCCAAGTGCTGTCTTTTCAGGTAATGGAGGGAATTCAGTTTCCATAATATCAGCAGCGGCTAAACGACCAGCGAGCAAGCCTACTGACGCACTTTCCACATAGCCTTCAACACCTGTGATTTGACCAGCAAAACGTAGGCGCGGTTGCGCTTTAACCCTCAGCTTATCATCCAAAATCAGAGGAGAGTTAATGAATGTATTGCGGTGCAGGCCACCAAGACGAGCGAATTCAGCATCTTCTAGGCCGGGTATTTTTTTAAAGACACGTGTTTGTTCTGCGTATTTCATCTTAGTTTGGAAACCCACCATATTATAGAGCGTACCAAGCTTGTTATCCTGACGAAGCTGAACGACCGCATAAGGCTTTTCCTCACTATGAGGATTAGTCAGGCCTACAGGCTTCATGGGGCCAAAACGTGGGGTTTCAACGCCGCGCTCTGCCATAACCTCTATCGGCATGCAGCCATCGAAATAGGGAGTGTCTTCTTCCCATTCCTTAAATACAGTCTTTTTAGATTCATTTAAATCATTGATGAATTCCAAATATTGGGCTTCATTCATCGGTAAATTGATATAATCGGCTCCGTCACCCTTGTCATAGCGACTTTGAAACCATGCTTTGTCAAAATTAATGCTATCTTTATGGATGATAGGGGCAATAGCGTCAAAGAAGGCTAGGGCGTCCTCACCAGTTAGCTCAAGGATAGCCTCAGATAGTGCTGGGGACGTTAGCGGCCCTGTAGCTATAATAACATGCTGCCACTCCTCAGGAGGCATCGCTGTGACTTCATTGCGGTCTATGGTGATATTTGGATGACCTTCTAAGCATTTTTCTACATCTCTTGAAAAATCTTCGCGGGCAACAGCAAGGGCTGAGCCTGCGGGCACTTTATTACGGTCAGCTGCAGCCATGATGATGCTACCAAAATCGCGCATTTCTGCATGCAGCAGGCCTACAGCATTATTCTCAGCATCGTCTGATCGGAAACTATTAGAGCAAACAAGCTCAGCAAGGCCGTTTGTGATATGGGCATCGGTTGAACGGTTAGGGCGCATTTCATGCAATATAACCGTAACGCCAGCATTAGCTGCTTGCCATGCGGCCTCAGAGCCTGCTAGGCCGCCACCAATTACATGAAGTATCTTGCTTGTGTCTGACATAAGATTGCCTTTAAAACAGTATTTGAATAGATTTAGGGACTGTTTACATCTAGCCTGTGTTTTATAATAGTAAAAAATGCAATTGTTAAATATTGAGGATAAATATCAGTGATAAAGGCTAGAAATACATTCCAGCGCCTTAGTGAATACCCGCATAGAGCTGTAGGCAGCGAAGAAGAAATGATGGCACGTGAAGAGCTATCTGCGATTCTTGCTGGAGAGGTTGGTGTTGATACTGTTGAAGAGGCATTTTACACCCCAGCCAATAACATTGTATTTATCTGGACGTTATTCACATCTTTGATATGTATCTTATGGTTTGCGCCCTATGCGCCTAGCTGGTCTTTTATCGGCTCGCTCGCTCTATTTATCAGTTACTTTTTGTATTTGGATAATAGATACAGTCCGATGCTATGGATTAATTCTAAGCGCACGACGGCTAATCTTGTCAGCAAAAAGGGTAATAGTGGCTCAGATGATGATAAGCTTATTATCATAATGGCTTACCTAGACAGCCCCATAGCCTCATTCGCTCATCGCGCTCATCATTTGGATTATCTTAAAAAGGGTAAGCTATGGTGCTTATCAATAGCAGGTTTTGCCAGTTTCATGCCTTTTTTGATGATGTTTGGACTGTCAATACCCACGGTTTTATTGCAGTTGCTCAGTGTGGCTATGATTTTCATTATGATTATCAGTGCTATTGATTTCTGGATGGATGGTTACTGTCAGGGTGGTAACGGTAATCTAAGTGGGGTAGCCGCCGCCACGGAGCTAGCCAGTAAGTTATGGCGCGATATGCCAGATGAAAAAATTGAGATACGTCTAGTGATTACCAGTGCGCATGGAACAGGCATGTTAGGCGCACAGCATTACGCACGTACCCATCTTGACGAACTTAAATCCAAAGATGTTTATTTACTCAATCTTGATTGTGTTGGCGATGGTAATCTCTTCTATATAACTGATACTATTGGAGTTTTTGACTTTAAATATGATAATATTCTTATTAACTCTGCGCGGTCATTGCCAAAATTGGACAAGCGGTTTAGTGAGGTAAAAGCCGCAAAGCCCCACGTTGGTGATTTTGATAGCATCTATTTTGCGCGTGAGGGCATGAACGCACTTACATTAACATCATTAGGTAAGGCGGGCAGGCGAACACGCTATAGAACAAAAGAAGACAAGTGTCATTTGGTAGATAAAGAATTAATGGAGCAATCGGTTCAGTACGGTGAAATGATCATACGGTCAATTATGTAGGAGGCTCTAATGCGCGCAGAAGATATACTCTATTTTTGGTTTACTGAATGCAGTCCTAAAGATTGGTTTAAAAAGAACGTTGATTTTGATGCTTTGCTTAGCAGGCGCTTTGGTTCTATCCATAAAGCGGCAGCAGATGGTGAGCTTTATCATTGGCGCTCAACGGGCAAGGGGAGGTTGGCTGAAATTATCCTTTTAGATCAATTCTCTAGAAATATGTTCCGCGATACCGCACAGATGTTTGCCTATGATTCAATGGCGCTAATGCTGGCGCAGGAAGCCGTTAGATTAAAGGTTGAGGTTAATTGGGACCATACGATGAAAGCATTTTTATATATGCCCTATATGCATAGTGAAAGTGCAGTCATTCACAATCAAGCTATTGAGCTATTCTCTGAGGATCCAGCACTGGCCTCAAATCTTGATTTTGAAATGCGACATAAAGCCATTATTGATAAATTTGGCCGCTATCCGCACCGAAATGCCGTACTTAGCCGTAAATCTACTGTTGAAGAAATAGATTTTCTAAAAGAACCCGCTAGTGGCTTTTAGATTAACCGTGTTTCTTGGGCTTCAGTGCCTCTTTTAAGTAATGACCTGTGTAGCTTCTTTTGTTCTTAGCTACAGTCTCAGGCGCACCTGTTGCAATAATTTCACCACCACCATCTCCACCATCAGGACCAAGATCAATGATCCAGTCAGCGGTTTTGATAACCTCAAGGTTATGTTCAATAATAATGACAGTATTGCCTTGATCTACAAGTTGCTGGAGCACTTCCATAAGTTTACGTATATCCTCAAAATGAAGGCCCGTTGTTGGCTCATCAAGAATATAGAGCGTTTTACCCGTGGAGCGTTTGGACAGCTCCTTGGCAAGCTTTACGCGCTGGGCTTCGCCACCTGAAAGCGTTGTCGCTTGTTGGCCTACGCGGATATAGGTAAGGCCCACGCGCTCAAGCATTTCCATCTTGGTACGGATGGCGGGTACGGCCTTAAAGAATTCAAAAGCATCTTCAACGGTCATATCCAGCACGTCCGATATGGATTTTCCTTTGTAATGTATCTCTAACGTTTCACGGTTATAGCGTTTACCCCTACATTGATCACACTGAACATAAACATCAGGCAAGAAATGCATTTCAATCTTAATAAGGCCGTCGCCTTTACAGGCTTCACAGCGGCCGCCCTTTACATTGAATGAAAAACGTCCCGGTTTATAGCCGCGTGCTTGCGCCTCTGGCAGGCCAGCGAACCAGTCACGGATAGGGCCAAAGGCACCTGTATATGTGGCAGGGTTAGATCGCGGTGTGCGGCCAATAGGGCTTTGATCAATATCGACAATTTTATCTAAAAACTCTAGGCCTTCCACGGTTTTATGTTCACCGGGTATGGCGCGTGCGCCGTTTAAGTGGCGGGCAACGGATTTATAAAGCGTCTCAATGATAAAAGTTGATTTGCCACTGCCTGACACACCCGTGATACAAGTCATCGTGCCCAGCGGAATAGAACCTGTGACATTCTTAAGGTTATTGGCTCTAGCCCCTTTGATTGTCAACGCCATGCCCTTATGGCCTTTACGGCGTGTCTCAGGAATTGGTACAGATTTCTTACCCGTTAGATATTGGCCTGTTAAGCTGTCGGGATTCGCCATAATTTCAGCAGCAGTACCCTGTGCGACGATCATGCCGCCATGCTCGCCAGCCCCAGGGCCCATATCAATCACATGATCAGCAGTTAGAATGGCATCTTCGTCATGCTCTACTACTATAACCGTGTTACCGATGTCGCGAAGGTTTTGTAGTGTCTCAAGCAAACGATCATTATCTTTTTGGTGCAAACCAATAGATGGCTCATCCAGCACATATAAAACACCGGTTAAGCCTGATCCGATTTGTGAGGCGAGGCGTATACGTTGGCTTTCCCCACCCGACAGCGTGCCGCTGTTCCTGCTGAGCGATAAGTAATCTAAGCCAACATTATTGAGAAAGCCTAAACGGTCTTGAATTTCTTTCAGCACTTTCTCTGCAATAATATTATGTTTTTGTGATAAATGCTTTGGTAGGTCGTTAAACCATTCAAAGGCATGCTTCACAGATAGCTTGGTTATATCGCTAACGGTTTTTTTATGAATTTTAACGGCCCGTGCCTCTGGCTTTAGGCGATCACCGTTACATGATTCACAAGCTGATGATGCTTGGTATTTTGATAGCTCTTCGCGCATCCAGTTGCTGTCGGTTTCCCTCCATCGGCGCTCAATGTTATTTAAAACACCTTCAAATGGTTTATTGGTTTCAAATTTAGTCTTGCCGTCCGCATAGATGATATGAATGCTTTTATCACCCGTACCATATAAGATAGCATCTTGAGCTTCCTTTGGTATTTTTTTCCAAGGCGTATCCAGCGATACAGCAAAAGTCTTGGCGATTGCTGTTAGTGCCTGAAAATAAAAGGGTGATGGATTTTGTGATTTATTTGACCAAGGGGCTAGTGCGCCTTCACGGATGGATTTTGATGCGTCAGGCACCGCTAGTAATGGATCAAAATATAACTGCTTGCCAAGTCCATCACATTTTGGACATGCGCCAAATGGATTGTTGAATGAAAATAAACGCGGCTCAATCTCTTCAATAGTAAAACCGCTAACGGGGCAGGCGAATTTAGCTGACATTAAATGGCGTTCTGGGCCATCCTTGGGTTCATCACCGTCACGGTAGGCTAGCTCCACAACAAGCAAGCCGTCAGCAAGCTCTAATGCCGTCTCAACGCTATCTGCGAGCCGGGTTTCTAAGCCTTCTTTTAAAACGAGACGGTCAATCACCACATCGATATCATGTTTGAATTTCTTATCAAGTGTAGGGATATCCTCAATAAGATAAAATTCACCATCCACTTTAACGCGCTGGAAGCCGCGTTTTTGTAATTCCTTAAATTCTTTACGGTATTCACCCTTGCGGCCACGTACCATCGGCGCCATCACATGTAATCGCGTTCCCATATCCATCGTCATAATACGGTCAACCATTTGGCTAACTGTTTGGCTTTCAATGGGCAGACCTGTGGCTGGGGAATAGGGGATGCCAATGCGTGCCCACAATAAGCGCATATAATCATATATCTCTGTCACAGTACCTACTGTTGAACGTGGGTTTTTACTGGTGGTTTTCTGCTCTATGGAAATAGCGGGTGATAAACCCTCAATATGGTCCATATCGGGCTTTTGCATCATTTCTAAGAACTGGCGGGCATAAGCAGACAAGCTTTCCACATAACGGCGTTGGCCCTCTGCGTAGATTGTATCAAAGGCAAGCGAGGATTTCCCACTGCCTGATAAGCCTGTAATAACCACAAGTTTGTCGCGAGGTATTTCCACATCAACATTTTTTAAATTATGTTCACGGGCGCCTTTTACCGTAATTTTAGTGAGCATATGTTATATTCCGCTGTCTTATATTTATTACATCTTTAGATGGCCTGATTAGGGCTTTAAGTCAATTGACTTAACATTAGATGTAATGTTAGAACAAATAAAGAACAAAATGCAAAGGGAGAGAAATATGTCTGATATGCGAGAAGGCGGATGCTTATGCGGGGCAGTACGTTATAAGATTGATGTGGCTGAGCATATTAGCAGTAATTGTCATTGCACTGATTGTAGGCGTCAATCAGGGGCTCCATACATAGCATTCACTGATGTGCTAGTTGATAAATTTCAGTGGATCAAAGCCCCAAAAGGCGTTTTAAAGTTTGGGGATACAAGCTTGAGACGTTTTTGTGATGGTTGCGGCGCCTTTATGATGTGGGAAAGTCAAGCAGGAGACGAATATCTAAGCATCTCTACTGCCACAATTGATGATCCATCAGGGCTTGTACCTACATCAGAGATATACACGAAAAGCCGTATGGATGGCATTAGCCCAGTAGAGGGCGCGAAACAATATCTAGAGAGTGATGATTAGATATTCATAACTTATTGGGGGCTTGAGTGTCTGTAGATGCCATCGAACCAAGTCGCCCATTTGTCACTGCCTGAGGGTTTTACCTCAAAGAATTGACGTACAGTGCCGTCCTTAAGGGGGGTCCATGTGCCACGGAAAGGTAATGTCTCGCCATTAGTAAAATTATTCATATGGCCGTGCATCACCATAGAGCCATCTTTTAAGCCGCCTTTATAGTCAATGCTATAAGCGCCAGCAGATACCCATAATTGACGCCATTCGTTGGTATTTGGATTATAGTAGTTCATTGAAAAGCCAGTGCCACCACCAGCGCTGGTCCAATTTTCTTTTATCAGACAGCCATCTTCGACTTTCTCAATAAGATTAGCACCTTGAAAGGATCCTGTTACGCGGTCAGTAACTGTCCATTCACCGAGCCAAAAATCAAAATCATTAAAATGGGGGTTAGATTTGCAGGCAGATTCTACAGATTGAGCCTGAGCAGCACCGATCATCACAGCACTGGCCATCAGGCTAGCCCCTATTAAAGCCGTTGTTATTTTTACCTTTAAAGAATGGTTTTTCATGTCCCTCGCTCCCTATTGCGGGAAGTTAGCATACAAGTAAATCTACAGCAAACTTGAATATAATGGTATAAACTAATGATAAAAAAGGCTTTATCCGAGCCTTAATATATTTCTGCATAATAAATGTTAAAATCTTTTCACAATTTCAACAAATCTGATACTGTCTTTTCAAGAATCGGGCGCAGGGGAAAATGACCTTTGTGCCTGTCATTTTTTAAGAATAATTTGCAGGGGATTTCCTAATGGCTGGTAGTGTTAATAAAGTAATTTTGGTTGGTAATCTGGGTCGTGACCCAGAAGTGCGTAGCATGGGTAATGGCGGTCAGGTAGTTAACCTATCAATCGCTACATCTGAAAGCTGGAAAGATAAAAACAGCGGCGAGCGTAAAGAAAAGACTGAGTGGCACCGTGTTGTCATCTTTAACGAAGCTCTGGGTAAAGTGGCACAGAACTACCTTAAAAAAGGTTCAACTGTTTATATTGAAGGCCAACTACAGACACGTAAATGGACCGATAATGCTGGCGTTGAAAAATACTCAACAGAGATCGTGTTGCAACGTTATCAAGGCGAGCTAACTATGCTCGGTAGCCGCGGTGATAGCGGTGGTGGCGGCAACTATGGTGGTGACACTGGTGGCGGCTTTAACCAAGATAGTGGCGGCGGCATGGGCGGCGATCAATCAAGTGGCGGTGCTCAGGGTGGCGGCGCTAGTGGCGGAGGCCTTGACGACGAAATCCCGTTCTAAGCTGCTAACAACAGAATTCAAAATACGCTCCCTAGAAATAGGGGGCGTATTTTTTTGGCTTTTAATCTTCATTACCTTTGTGACTCTCACGGCGCTTAAGTGAGGTGATACCCAAATAAGCAGCTACAATTGCTATAATTGTGAGAGCAATAGATACTATAGATTTGATATAAGTATTATCATCTAATTCATTGGCATTTTTAAAAAAGTGATAAGCTATAAGTATAGTCACGACTATTATGATAAGGCCTATGCTTGTTTTTAGGCCCATATTTGTCCAGCCTTTCTTATCACCATAATCTACCCATTTAGGGAAAAATGTTGAAAGTAAGTGAAATATATTAGACATAATGGTCCTTAGTAATAAGGGGCGTTTTTTTAATCACGATACTCGGGTTCTTCATCGTCGAGAACAGCTCGAATGGCGCTCAGATGTTTGTCAGCAGCATTGGGATATTCAGCCCATTGCTGCGCCGTTTTTTCAGCAACCTCATGAGAAGCAATATTAAGCGGCTGTCCCGTTGCCAGTGCGGTCATATAAGTGGTTGCGGATCGTTCATAATAATAGATGTCGTCAAAGGCTTGTGCCACTGTTGGCCCCACGGTTAAGATGCCATGTTGCCCCAGCATAATGACAGTCTTATTACCAATTATACTTGCTAGTCTAGCGGCCTCATCCCCCAGACCCATACCATCGTAGCCATCATCCACTGCAACACGATTGTAAAAACGCATGGTGTTTTGATCGATGGGTGGCATGATCGGGTCTTTTAGGCTGGCGAGCGCTGTGGCGTAAATGGGATGAAGGTGCATGATACATCTGGCGTGGGGGACTGTGCGGTGAATATTGCTATGAATGGCCCAAGCTGTTGGATCAATCTTGTCACCGATAGAGCCTGCGGGGACATTTGCATCCAGCTCGACTAAATCACTAGCCTTGATTTTGGACCAGTGGATGCCGTAAGGGTTCATTAAAAAGCATGAGCCATCTTCTGATGTTGCAACGCTGAAATGATTAGCAATGGCTTCATGCATATTCAACCTAGCTGACCAGCGTAAAGTAGCAGCCAAGTCTCTACGTATTTCTAGATTTTCCATATGAATCCTCTGTCTATTTTTGGTCTGTCTCTTTTTCTAACACAGGGATCGCTAGCTAGCTATGGCTGTGTTTATGTTATTTTATAAAATCATATGATCTATAGATTTGCATAGCTATTTGCCTCTTTAGTTTTATCTCAGATTAGATACGAAAAACCTAATCGTGCAGGGAGAAACAATAGTGGACAAATTCGATCTTATATTATACTCTCTAAAGGAGATGGTTTTTTATTTTTTATAATGATAGGTTGCCATGAAAAGCGAAAGCTCAGAATATAAAGAGGCTATCATTCCAAAGAGTGTTGGTATCTGGTTGTCGTGCATTTTATTTTCAGCATTACCACTAGTATTATTTTTATTCAGTTTGGTAAGTTTTTCAACGGGCCAAGTTTCAATGGAGACATTGTGGGGCTCTGAAAATTTATTATCTGAGCATGCAAATGCCTATCTAAGCCTATCCTTATTTAAATATGCCGTGTTTATCTTTGTTCATCTTTGTCTTTGTCTTGCGGTTAGTGTTCATTTTATTAAGCGTCTGTTAACTTGCGAAGAATTTTTACGTAATTTATTCTTATGTTTCGGCTTAGCTGTTGGTGTTATTTTTGCTATTTATGATCTCTCAGAAAATGAGTCTATATTTAGTATCTTTATGGTTGAGCCTTTACTCAAGGCCCTGACCTTGCCAGCCATTGAGTTTTCCTCTAGCTTTGGACAAGATAACGTTAAGGGTTTTCTTGTGTTTTCAATTATTTTTCCATCGTGTTTAGGTGTGTTCGCGGCTGTATTGGCATCAGGCTCTTTCCACGCATCTCTGTTTTTTAAGGTGAAAACTGCAATAGTTGATCGCAAGCATGCTGTGGTCGTAAAAATTAAAATGCTAAAATTTGATGTTTTAATGTTAAGTTTAGTTCTTGTTTCTTCATTGCTGAGCGCTAAAACATTCTTGTCCATGCCTGTTAGTTTATTTACTAAAGAAAGTGTAATGGCTGAATTTTACTTAAGTTTTGCGCAGGCATTAATCGCGGGTACAGGCATCCTATATTCAGTTACTCTTATAGCAGTTTTTGCCCCAGGCTTTATTGGCCTCTTGCAGCTTGCGCAAAATGATTCAGGCATAAACTTTACCTTTTTCAGAAAATGGGCAGGAGAAACTAGAAATACATCTGATGCAGCCTCTCAGGTATCTCCAAATGGTATTTGGGGTACAATTATTGCACTTCTTGCCCCTGCATTAGCCTCGCCTTTATTCGATGTCATCGGGACCTTATGACATTTATGATTACTGGTTGTGAAAGGAAGGATTTTTTTTACTTTAATGTGGATATTATATAGGCAAATACATCATCTAAGGTATCAGCGACAGACGCATAGTCTTTTATAGCATCCGTTGTTTTACTGGCGTGAACGGCCACCTGTTAGGATATGCCGGCCACTCTCGGCAATATATATCTGTATAAGTATGATGAGTGATCCCATGATGCCGACTATTGGAATTTTATTTATCATAGAAACAGCATATAAAAAAGCGCCGTCTCGTAAAGACAGCGCTTAATTAAAGTAGACTTAATTCGCTCAGACGCCGATTAGCTCTTCGCTATCTATGATATTAATCAGCAAGCTCAACGGCAACAGCAACAGCTTCACCGCCACCAATACATAAAGAGGCAATGCCTTTTTTAAGGCCGCGACGCTTTAACGCGTTTAGCAGTGTAATTACAATGCGCGCACCAGAAGCGCCAATAGGATGACCAAGCGCACAGGCGCCGCCGTTAACATTTACCTTGTCATGGGGCAAACCAAGCTCTTTCATCGCTGCCATGGCAACAACAGCAAATGCTTCGTTAATCTCAAATAAATCGACATCCTCTGCTGTCCATCCAGCCTTATTCAGCACCTTTTTAATGCAATCAATGGGTGCTACTGTGAACATATCAGGTGCTAGGCTATTAGTTGACTGCGCAACCAGTGTTGCGATCGGTGTTAGGCCTTTTGCCGCAGCATTTGAGGCTGATGTTAGGATCACTGCCGCAGCACCATCAGAAATAGAGCTAGCGTTAGCAGCCGTTACAGTACCGTCCTTTTTAAAAGCAGGGCGTAGAGTAGGGATTTTATCTAGGCGCGCTTTGCCTGGCTGCTCATCAATTTCAACAACCGTGTTACCACGGCGGCTAGAGATTGTTACAGGCACGATCTCGTCTGCAAAGTCACCTGACGTGATGGCGTGTTGTGCGCGTTTTAAAGACTCAATGGCATAAGCATCTTGGTCTTCGCGTGTGAACTGATACATTTCAGCACATTTTTCAGCGTAGTTGCCCATTGGTTCGTGTGATTCAGCGTCATGTAGGCCGTCCCGTGTCATATGGTCATGTATTACACTATCACCAAACTTAACACCTGTACGGCTGTTAGGCATCACATGAGGGGCTAGTGACATGTTTTCCATGCCGCCAGCAACTACAATCTCAGACGAACCTGCAACAATGGCGTCACGACCTTGCATAATTGCCTTCATGCCTGAGCCACACATCTTTGTAATTGTCGTAGCACCTGTACTGTCAGGTAGGCCCGCTTTGCGGCTGGCTTGGCGTGCTGGTGCTTGGCCGACGTTTGCCATTAGGCAACAGCCCATAATGGATTCATCAACGTCTGCGGGGTTAACACCTGAACGCTCTACAGCACCTTGGATAGCAATAGAACCAAGAATGGGTGACGGCACAGTCGATAGGTCACCAAGCATGCCGCCCATAGGGGTTCTAGCCATACCAACGATTACAATAGGGTCTTTAGACATAATGATACTCCATGAAATAATTAATCTGAACTTGATCAGGATATATTGCAGTGCAACCTAAGCATTTTGTTTAAAAAATCAAGGAAAATCAATAGATACTAAGACATTATGTTGACCTTATAAACTATTCTACTTATACAGCGATGATATTGATAATAGGCGATTAAAGGATAATTCTATGGGTACACGTATTGGCTTTTTCATCTTTATAGGCTCAGTCCTTGGCGCAATTATTGGCAATTGGTTACCTTTTGCCGCTAGCTTAGAAGCTGCTGCGGGTGGATTAATTGGAGTTGCCTTGGCTATGCTTGGTGATAAAAAGGATGTCTCTAAGGACTAAGTACTTTTTGTTTTTTGCTCTTCTAACCATTTAGAGCGTATCATCTCGCTGGTCATACGGCTACCATCGGGTGTCCAACCAGGTGGGGCGATGAGATACTTAATTTTATCTTTAATAGATTTAGTTGACCACATGTCTTTTGCGATGCCAACCCATTCGTGAATTGCAACACGGACAGGATTAAAGGTGCCAAGGTCTTGTACTAAACCATATCTACAGGCCTCTTCATCAACTTCAGGGGCAAAAGTGCCAAATATCCGATCCCAAATAATAAAAACGCCTGCAAAATTACGATCTAAGTAGCGTGGGTTATTCGCGTGGTGTACGCGGTGATGGCTTGGGGTGTTCATGATATACTCAAACCATCTGGGGCATTTGTTAATAGCTTCGGTGTGTATCCAGAATTGATACATCAAGTTCAAACCACGAACAAAAAATATAATCGCTGGTTCAATGCCGATGATGAGCAAAGGAACGACAACTAGAAAACCAGGCGTTAGTCCGCTGGTCCATGTTTGTCTCAGCGCTGTTGATAGATTATAATGTTGGCTTGAATGATGGATAACATGGGCGGCCCACATCCAACGAATTCTATGGCCAAAACGGTGAAGCCAGTAATAGGCAATATCGTCTAAGACAAATGCTAGGGCGATAAGGCCCCATGAGATATCAAGATCAAACAGGCGATAGTTTTCCCAAATGGAATATGACGAAATAAATATACTACCGCCTATTAATGCTGGAATGGCGCGGCTACCAAGGCCCATAAGCATGCTAGTTGCTGTATCTTTAGCCTCGTAATGTAGCTTGCCAGTTTTCCATGCATATATCATCTCAATGAGGACCAAGACTGTATAAGCTGGAATTGCCAGAAGTGTTATATCAGGGAGGCTGTTAAGATCCAACGCTACTCTCCTGAGATTTATATAAGGCTGAAATCTGATTAATTTCATCTGCACCAAAGACATAACTGTGAGCAGAGTCTGTGATACCTTCAGACTCAAATGTTATTAAATCTTTATAAATATCAGGAGTTTGCCCTAAAATACGGCAAACAATACGGTCTCCATTAACGTAAATGAAACCATTGTTTTCTTGATCTAGAACGGCAAGGGCAGCCATTTTATCTTTTGAATAAATAATGCGAGAAATAATCTCAATTGGATAGGTTCTTCTCATGTTCTTTTTAACCCGTGCATCATTCAACGGAGCAGGGCGGTTAAATAATTTTGATGCTAGTAACGCAATAAGGGTAATAGCAATTAATGATCCAATAAATGTATATATATCCATGAAAGTAGAGTTAATGAAAATCTCTATTCAGTCAAGTCTTGATGTGAATCTCAGGGTGTGTATTGTTACATGAGATGTAATTGGAATGGATATAAAACAATGGGAACATTGCTAAAAGGAATGATAACAGCTGTCGTGGTTATTGGCATCATGTATTTTGCTGCTGATTTATTATTTGAAGCCGCAAATATTTATTAAGTAAGTTGATGGCTACAATCAATAGCCATCAACATATCTAGAATTCATTATCTATCGCTTGGAAAATTCTTAGAAAGAGGAAAGGGCATTTCGCTTTTTTCGTCAGCCATATAGTCCATCACCTCTTTTAGATAATTACCAAGTGATCTAATCCACGATTTTAAAGTTTCATTTTCTTCGTTAAAGATCAAACTGGTTAACCAGCCAACAGCGGCAAGTGAAACTGCGGCCCACATAGCCAGCCATCCTAGCATGCCGTATACAATCAAGAGTGCTGCCCTAAACAAAAAGGCAGTCCAATCTCTATTTGGCAAATTTTCATGAAATGATGATGCAGTTGAGTCGCTTTCAGTAGCATCTTCAGAATCATTAACTTCAGCAAAATCAGTATATTCTGCGTCTTTTTTAATCTTCTCTTCTGCAGCCTGTTTTCTAGCAGCTGGTTTTTTAGCAGCTGGCTTCTTCGGGGGTGGTTTTTTAGCAGCGGGTTTCTTCGGTGCTGTTTTCTTAGCAGGTTTTGCCGCTGCTTTACGTGCTGACTTATCGGTATCTTTCTTAGTTTCCTCGCTCATAATAGTCCTCTTTTTACTTGTTATAAGTAATATGTAGGATATTAATATTGAGTTTCAAGAGCCAAGCGCTGAAGTGTTGTACTTGCCTATCGTAGATGAGAGGCTAAAATCACCAAGTTTTATTAGCGGTAATTAATTTGGTAGCGTCTTCTGCGGTAAGTGGTTTGGAATAATAAAAGCCTTGGAAAAAATCTATATTTAATTCTTTTAGCATTTGGACATGCTCTATATCTTCCATACCTTCTGCAACAAGTGTTAGGCCCATATTTTTACCAAATTTGGCAATGAGTTTTAAAATCTCATATTTTTGTGAGTCTCTAACTAATTGGACGATGAAGCTTCTATCAATTTTTATGCAATCAATAGGAAATTGATGAAGATAATTTAGCGAAGAATACCCTGTGCCAAAATCATCAAGTGCTACTTTAACGCCTTTGTCTCTAATTTGTTGTAATATAAAGGAAATATGGCGAGGGTTATCAATAATAGCACTCTCTGTTAATTCTACAGTTAGCTGTTCTGGTTGGATATTGGTCTCATTTATGGTCGAGAATATCAAATCCTCAATATTATCACGGGCAAATTGATAGCCTGATACATTTACATTCATCGATAATGGAGTAGGTGAAATGCTATTCCATTTTTGAAGCTGTCTACAGGCGGTATTCATCGCCCAACGACCTAGCTCGACAATGACTCCCGTTTCTTCTGCAATTGGAATAAACTCAACAGGTGGCACCATGCCCCTATCCTTATGGTTCCATCTAGATAAGCCCTCAAAGCCTTTTAACTTATTGGTTTCCATATCAATAATAGGTTGATAATAAAGCTCTAATTCATCATTGCTGACAGCGCGTCTGAGTTCTGTTTCAATATGAAATTGACTGCGAGGCCGTTTAATAACATCATGATCAAATATCCTTGTAACTGACTTGCCTGTAGCCTTTGCGCGGTTCATAGCATGATTTGCATCTTTGATCAGATCTTCTGGATGTGGTCCGCTATTAACGGCTGATGATATACCAATTGATACGGTAGTGATGATTTCTTTATCATCAATTTTAACAGGCATTGTCATGGATTGATGGATGAGGGCAGCCCTTGTTTCAATTTCTTCAAGCCCGTCACAGTGGGGTACTATAACTGCAAACTCATCCCCTGATATTCGCGCTAAAAAGTCATCTTCTCCAATGCAGCGTTTTAGCGTTTCGGCAACCTCAACAAGCAAGCGATCGCCCAGTGATAAGCCAAAGGTATCGTTAATATTTTTAAATCGATCCACATTAACAATCAGAATTGCAAATATATTGTTAGGTCGATCAATGGTAGAAATAGAACCTTCACTATCGGCAACCGCAGATTCTAACTTTGACTTAAACATTATACGGTTAGGCAAACTAGTTAATGTGTCATGAAATGCGTGATGTAGTAGGTTTTTCTCGGCTAATTTTTCTGTAGTTTTATTCTCAATAGTACATATAACCTGATTGACTTGACCATTATTATCAAACATGGGAACGATTTGTGATGCTAAATGATGCGTGACAATATTAACCTTTGTTGACCATTCAATAGTTTTAGGTATCTTCAGATCAAATGTGGCTTTGATTGCATCAATTAAAACGGTGTGATTATCATTCGTTGACAACTCATTCAATGCAACGGGATAAATAATATTATCCATACGCATAAGGTTTTGTGCATATTTATTTTGAAGTGCAACTTGGGCTACGCCATCATCATCAATTGTGCATATTAAAATACCGACTGGTAATTCTTTTATTACAGATTCAGTATCTAGTTTATCTTTTAACATAATTGTTTTGCTCACAAAGCTTTCTGCCTTTGCCATATTACCCCTGTTCACGAAATAACATACAGTCTCTTACTGATCTGTAAAGTGATACTAGGCTCTTTTATTATAAAAAACTGGGGAAGGTATAAAACCTTCCCCAAGTTATGCCATCCACCGGGACGGGTTTGGTGGATGGAAAAAAGTTGTTTAACTACAACCGCTTGTGCCACCACAAGTGTCGCACTTTAAACAAGTGCCGTTGCGTACAAGCGTGAAATTACCGCATTCGCCACAGGCATCACCCTCATATCCCTTCATGCGGGCAGTAACACGCGCATCAGGTGTGGCAGCTGTGCTGGCATTGGTCATTGCGGACCCAGCTTGGACAGATGTGGCGCCTGTTGTGCCATTAGAAGCACCAACGGTTTCCAACGCCTTCTCATTATCCTTTGTCTTAGGTTTAGTGGCAGTTTTGAGGACCACAAGGTTATTTCCACGTGTATAACCATTAGAGGCCATTTGCTGAACGCGCTCTAATGCTTCATTAACATCATTATCTAATTCGGGAAGTCCATCACTTTCGCCGCGCCCAATACTATCATGATCCAGATCAGCTGGCGTAATATGGGCCAGATCGTCACGCCCTAGATAAGATATAGCAAGCTCACGGAATAAGTAATCAAGCAGTGATGTAGCCATTTTGATGGTTTCATTACCTTCAACGCGACCAGATGGCTCAAATTTAGTGAAGGTATAGGCATCAACATATTCCTCTAAAGGCACGCCGTATTGTAGACCAATAGAAATTGCGATTGCAAAGTTGTTCATCAAAGAGCGGAACGCCGCGCCTTCTTTGTGCATATCTATGAATATTTCACCTATTGAACCATCATCGTACTCACCAGTGCGTAGATAGACTTTATGGCCACCAACCACTGCTTTTTGAGTGTATCCTTTGCGACGTGCCGGTAGTTTATGGCGGTTTTTCGGGGCTTCGATAATTTTTTCAACGATTTTTTGAGCTACAGTAGTAATATTTTCAGCAGCGGTTTTATCATCAATATCTTCCTCAAGGTCTTCCTCATCTAATATTGATGAGTTGAGAGGTTGGCTAAGCTTTGAGCCATCACGATATAATGCATTGGCCTTAATGCCTAGTTTCCATGATAGCTCGTAGGCTTCCATACATTCTGGGACTGTTGCCTTATTTGGCATATTGATAGTCTTTGAAATGGCGCCAGAGATAAATGGTTGTGCAGCTGCCATCATTTTAATGTGGCTATCCCACGCTAGATAGCGCTTACCAATTTTACCGCATGGATTAGCGCAGTCAAATACAGCATAGTCTTTTTCTTTTAAGTGCGGTGCACCTTCAAGTGTCATCGCGCCACAACAATATAGATTAGCACTGTTATAATCTTCTTTGCTAAAGCCTATAGCACCAAGAATATCAAAATTAATATCATTAAGTTGATCCTCATTAAGACCAAGCTTTTCTTTGCAGAAATCAGTGCCCAAAGTCCATTGGTTGAAAACAAATTTGATATCAAAAGCATTTTTCATCTGATCTTCAAGCAACTCAATCTCGCGTTCACCAAAACCTTTTTCTTTAAGGGTCTTGTGATTAATGCCAGGCGCGCCATCTAACGTGCCATGTCCCACTGCGTAATATTCAATATCTTGGACTTGCTTGTCGTTATAGCCAAGATATTTTAGCGCTTGAGGTGCAATACGGTTAATAATCTTAAAGTAACCACCACCTGCTAGCTTTTTAAACTTCACCAGTGCAAAATCTGGTTCAATGCCCGTGGTATCACAATCCATAACCAGACCAATGGTGCCTGTTGGGGCAATCACAGATACTTGCGCGTTGCGGTAGCCATGCTCAAGACCAAGATCAAGCGCGCGGTCCCATGCCTCACCCGCTGCAACAACAACCGATGGATCTGGGCAATTTTCAATATCCAAAGGCACAGGTTTAATATGTAATTTCTCATAATTATCAGCCTGACCGAAGGCTGCGCGACGGTGGTTTCTGATAACCCGTAACATATGCTCGGCATTTTTCTTATAACCAGGGAAGGCACCTAACTCACCGGCCATCTCAGCAGAAGTTGCGTATGATTCACCAGTCATAAGGGCAGTGATAGCACCACATAGTGCACGACCATACTCACTATCATAAGACATTCCAAGGCTCATTAGAAGGCCGCCAATATTAGCGTATCCTAAACCGAGTGTACGGTACTCATATGACAGTTTAGCAATTTCTTTTGACGGGAACTGTGCCATCATCACAGAAATCTCTAGCACCATTGTCCATAGACGTACGCCGTGCTTAAACGATTCAACCATGAAGCTGCCGTCATCATTACGGAACTGCATAAGGTTAAGTGAGGCTAGGTTACAAGCTGTATCATCAAGGAACATATATTCAGAACAAGGATTAGAAGCGCGAATAGGGCCGCTTTCAGGGCATGTGTGCCAATCGTTAATCGTTGTATGAAACTGAATGCCAGGATCAGCACAAGCCCATGCTGCATACCCAACGTCATTCCATAGGTCTTTAGCGTTGACTGTCTTATGGATAGATCCATCAGTACGACACTTTAGATGCCACTCAGTACCTTCATTTGCAGCTCTCATAAATTCATCAGTAACTCGAATTGAGTTATTTGAATTTTGACCTGAGACCGTGCCGTATGCTTCACCGTCCCAGTCTGTTGTATAGGTATTAAATTCAAGTGATGCATAACCTTGACGGGCAAACTCTATAACACGCTGCACATAATTTTCTGGTAGCATGACCTTACGAGCATCTATAATAGCCTTCTTTAACTCTTTGTTCTTCTTAGGAATAAAGGCATCATCGCCAATCTCAGCTTGTGCCTCTATGCATGCCTTCATAATTAAATTTAGATGAATTTCATTCATCTTTGAGCCTGACACTAGGGCAGCAACTTTTTGCTCTTCTGTAACTTTCCAGTTAATGAATGCATCAATATCTGGGTGATCAATATCAACCACAACCATTTTAGCGGCACGACGTGTTGTGCCGCCCGATTTAATCGCACCAGCAGCGCGGTCGCCTATACGCAAGAAGCTCATTAAACCAGATGATTTGCCACCACCAGATAATGTCTCGCCTGCGCCGCGTACATGACTGAAATTTGACCCCGTACCTGAGCCATATTTAAATAAACGGGCTTCACGGGTCCAAAGATCCATGATGCCGCCATCACCGACAAGGTCGTCACTAACACCTTGAATAAAACAAGCATGTGGTTGTGGGTGTTCATATGAGCTCTTGGATTTAGTAAGTTTACCTGTTTCAAAATCAACATAATGATGACCTTGTGCAGGTCCATCGATACCATATGACCAATGTAGGCCCGTATTAAACCATTGCGGGGAGTTGGGAGCGCACATTTGAGAGGCTAACATGAAACGCATTTCATCAAAGAAAGTCTGAGCATCTTCTTCGCTGTCGAAATATCCGCCTTTCCAGCCCCAATAGGTCCAAGTGCCTGCTAAACGGTCAAATACTTGCTTAGCGCTACTTTCTGCGCCGTATCTTTTATCCTCTGGCATGTTATCCAATGCCTTGGTGTCGGCGTC
Source organism: uncultured Kordiimonas sp. (assembly GCA_965603205.1). Taxonomy (GTDB): domain Bacteria; phylum Pseudomonadota; class Alphaproteobacteria; order Sphingomonadales; family Kordiimonadaceae; genus Temperatibacter. The sequence goes on from CBFDCC010000006.1 coordinate 144,106, forward strand.
CTTGCGCCATAACCAACTGGGGATAGATGTTTCTTCTACAGTTTTCAGCGCTTGGGGTACGCCTGCCTTACGGAAATATTTTTGGGCAATGATATCCGTTGCTACTTGTGACCAACTAGTGGGCACTTCTACATCCGGCATATGAAAAACAACAGACCCATCAGGGTTACGAATTTCACTGACGGCTGTATGCCACTCCATAGCAGCATATGGACATTGACCTGATTCTGTAAAGCGACGTTCTATACGCATATTAATACCCCTTGGCGGTTGTGCGTTTCCTAAAATTATAATTGGTATTTATTAAGCTATTTTATCAGGTTAATGCTGATTTTATGAACTTTTGCCCTAAATCAAAAATTCTAGCGCACCCCCTATATGTTGGGGGTCGATACCAAATTAACGCAAAGTCTATGGCTGTAATAGGTTCTTAACAAGTTATTTTTTAATCTAAATCAGCTTGACGCTAGACAGTTGAAGAGGAGGTGTTCAGACGAATCGTGAGTAGACAATGAGTCGGGTGAAATTGCACATTAATTTAGGCCTGTAAAATATTTTTTTACGGCTAAATTCCTTAAATATTAACGAATATTAACCATATACAATAAGTTTAGAGTGTAAGTACTTAAAAAAATAAGACAATCCATCATAGCACATCTTTGCAATGGCAAAATTCTATGTTAAACCCTTATTAATTACAGTTTCAAAAGATGGATATCATAATGGCGAATCTACTCAATAAAATATTTGGATCTCCAATTTTCACTTGGTGGAATAGTGCAACATTTGGCACAAGACTATTTACATTGCTTAAAGGCGTAAAAGTTGGTGAAGATGGGCAGGGCAATATTTACTATAAAGAAAAAGGCGGTAAGAAGCGCTGGGTGATTTATAAGAATGGTCTTGTCGAAGCATCACGCGTGCCTGCTGATTGGCATGGATGGTTACATTATACCTTTGATGAGACACCCATTGAAAAGCCATTTAAGCTTAATGCTTGGGAAACTGGTCATCAGGCAAATCAAACAGGTACTAAGAATGCACATGCTCCAAAGAAAGCTGAAAATTCTTATGAAGCCTGGACGCCTTGAAAAAACAAATTATGCAGCCTATAAATGGTCATAATTGCACGCTATAGCTCATTCTAATTTAAAAGGGCCATGTTTCTCTAGATTTCTAACGAGAGATTAAGGCCTCTAACTTATGGAACTAATATGTCTGGTAATCTAGTAGAATCCCTGATTGGTGCTGTCGTTTTGCTCGTCGCAGGGTGGTTTTTAGTCTTTGCTTATGAGCGCACTGATGTGCCAATGAATGGTGGTTATAGTCTTCAGGCGCATTTTGATAGTGTGTCAGGACTAACAATTGGTAGTGATGTTCGCATTGCGGGCATTAAAATAGGTACAGTCACAAAACAAGCACTAGACCCCAAATCATATCAGGCGGTTATTACCTTTACCGTCAAGGGTGATGTAGAGCTTTCAACGGATACAGCAGCAGCGGTTACTTCAGAGGGATTGTTAGGTGGTAACTATCTTGCAATCTTGCCCGGCGGCATGGATGAATATCTGGTAGACGGTGATATAATTGAGGAAACTCAAGATGCTGTAGACCTGATGGGCCTTATTGGTAAATTCATGTATAATGATGACGGCAAGAAATAAAAATAAGGTTATAAACCTCTATGATAGTTTATATACAATCATCTATTAGGATTTTAGCTTTATGCTCATGCGTTTTAATGATGACCGCCTTTCAAATTTTTGAACCTGTGAGTGATCAAGTAAGTAAGACTGAACTGGTGCCCATTGTGCCACCGACTGAAGAAGAAATTGTTGAAGCCGCTAAAAATATCATAGTCCTAAGGGCATTGGATAAAATAACCGCAAGGATTACGCAGCTTGAGGCTCCCATTGGTGAAGAAATTCGCTTTGGCACTCTGTCTATTACGGCACGTTACTGCCGTACTAGGCCGCCTGAGGAAACACCTGAGACATATTCATATTTAGAAATAGCCGATATTAAGCGTGATGGTACTTACCCCATCGTTTTTCGTGGATGGATGATGGCATCTAATCCTGCGCTAAATGCATTAGAACATGCTGTTTATGATGTTTGGGTGATTAATTGCAAAACGGTTGAGCCTGAAGTCTCTGATCCTATAGAGAAATAATCAGCGTCCATGACCTGCAATGCAGCTGCTAGTCGTTCTAAATAGTCATCTCTTATAATTTCAGTGCAGCCGAATCGCGCTAAATGATCAGTTTTAAACTGGCTGTCTAATAACGTGAATTTACCTGCTATTAATCTTGCGACTAAATGGGTTAGGGCAACTTTGCTAGCATCAGTAACGGTAGAGAACATGCTTTCCCCAAAAAAAGCCCCTTGGATACAGACACCATATAAACCGCCAACTAAGGTATCTTCTTGCCAGCACTCTATACTGTGGGCAAAGCCAGATTCGTGTAGCTGACAATATAAATCCTCAATTGTTTCATTGATCCATGTATCAGTACGGTTTGGTGCAGGGGCTGCACATGCCTGCATCACACCGCGAAAATCACGATTAGTAGTCACAGTGAATATATCTCTAGCAACTGTCTTTTTTAATGATTTGGGGATATGGAAGCTATTTAGCGGGAAAATACCGCGCTCTTCTGGGTCTACCCAAAATATTTCGGGATCATCGCGACCCTCTGACATGGGGAAAATACCAGCCATGTAGGCTCGTAGTAGAAGGTCTGGGGTAATATCTGATTTATCCATTACCCCAGACTAATTTCAGTATTCATAGACTTCAAGGAATTTCTCTAACCAATGAATATCATAATTACCACTGATGAAATCTGGTTGTTCTAGAAGTGCTTGATGAAGTGGAATTGTTGTCACCACACCATCAATTACATATTCTTCTAGTGAGCGTTTAAGGCGTCGTAGACAGCCCTCGCGCGTGTAACCAGATACGATCAACTTAGCGACCATGCTGTCATAATGTGGTGGAATAGTATAGCCTGCATAAACAGCACTATCTGCACGCACATTAAGCCCCCCAGGCGGGTGGTATTGAATCACTTTTCCTGGGCTCGGTGTAAATGTGAATGGATGCTCGGCATTGATTCGGCACTCAATTGCATGGCCTTTGAATTTAACCATATCCTGTGTGTAATATAGCTTGTGACCAGCAGCTACGCGAATTTGCTCACGCACGAGATCAATGCCAGTAACCATTTCTGTGACAGGATGCTCGACTTGTAGGCGTGTATTCATCTCAATGAAATAAAACTCACCATCTTCATAAAGAAATTCAATGGTACCTGCGCCAACGTAGCCTAAATCAGCCATAGCTTTAGCACAGACATTACCCATACGCTCACGTGTTTCACTATCGATCACAGGTGAAGGTGCTTCTTCTAATATTTTTTGGTGGCGACGCTGTAGAGAGCAGTCGCGCTCACCTAGGTGAACACAGTTACCATGTTTGTCACCAATGATTTGAAATTCAATATGACGAGGTTTCTCAAGGAATTTCTCTATATAGACTGCATCGTCACCAAAAGCTGATTTTGCCTCAGTACGACAAGTATGCAGCGCTTCTGCTAGTTTACTTTCCTCGCGCACAATCTGCATGCCACGGCCACCACCGCCAGCAGAGGCCTTGATGATCACAGGCAAACCAATGTCTTTACAAATTTCGATGGCTTCTTCGCTGTTACGTACTTCGCCAGCGGAGCCTGGAACAACAGGAATACCAAGTTTTTTAACAGCATCCTTAGCTGATATTTTATCACCCATAAGGCGGATATGATCACCACTTGGGCCAATGAATATCATACCGTGCTGATCAACAATATCTGCAAATCCTGCATTTTCTGATAAAAACCCATAACCGGGGTGAATAGCTTCAGCGCCTGTTATTTCAGCCGCCGCCATAATGGCTGGAATGTTTAAATAACTATCTTTGCTTGCTGCGGGGCCAATACAAATACTTTGATCTGCTAGGCGCACATGCATCGCGTCAGCGTCAGCTGTAGAATGGACTGCAACTGTTTCAAAGCCCATCTCATGACAGGCTCTGTGGATTCGCAGTGCAATCTCGCCTCTGTTGGCGATAAGGATCTTACCTTCGGACATACTGTGTACCTTTGTACTTACTTATAGGTTATTCGATGATGCAAAGAGGCTGATCAAATTCTACAGGATCGCCATTACTTATAAGGATTTCTTTCACAGTACCAGCTTTGGGCGCTGAAATTTGGTTCATTACTTTCATCGCTTCGATGATAAGCAGTGTATCGCCTTGCGCTACTTTTTGACCGATTTTAATAAAGTCGTCAGTGTCCGGACTAGCAGCCGCATAGGCGGTGCCTACCATTGGTGACTTAACGGTGCCAGGATGATCGGCAGGCGCAACTGCTACTGGCGCAGCAGTAGGTGCCGCGGCTGGTGCTGTTGCCACAGGGGCGGCCATTCCAGCGGGTGCAGCGTAACTTACAGTAGATGGAACATCACGGGTTACACGAATTTTAAATCCGTCTTCTTCTACTTCAATCTCAGACAAAGTTGATTTGTCTAGAAGCTCAGCGAGTTCACGAATAAGCTCTTTGCTTTTTTCAATTTTAGTCATAACACAGCATTCCTGATTATTATTAGCCTGATAATTTTTTATCTTAGGCATCTATATTGTCTTTATTGCCAAATATCTAGCATTACTTGATGTCTAATAGCGCGTCTAAGGCAAATTCATATCCCTTTGCACCAAAACCACATATCAATCCAACAGCAACAGCAGAGATATATGATTGTTGTCTAAAGTCCTCACGGGCATGAATATTTGATAGATGTACCTCAACTGCGGGGACTTCTGCAGCTTCAATTGCATCCCTTATAGCAATAGATGTATGGGTATAAGCTGCCGCATTGATGATGATACCAGCAGCCTTTGTACGGGCTTCTTGTATCCAATCAACAAGTGTTGATTCTGCATTGGTTTGCCTAAAATCAATTGATATACTGGCATCACTAGCAAGCTTTGTAACATTATCTTCAATTTGCTGTAATGTAACAGATCCATAAACTGCAGGATTGCGTGTGCCTAATAAATTTAAATTAGGCCCATTTAATACATAAATTGGTTTGCTTTTATCAATCGGCATATAGCCTCCACCCCTTATTTACAGATTATGTCATATAGATATCATCTGTAGCTTGAAGATACCATTATAATGCCATATGCATGTCCTGCAAAGTACGTAAATGTGCATAAGAGATTTTTTTTATAAATAAATGAGGTAATATGATGCAATTAACAATCAATGGTGATCCAAAAGTGGTTGAGACTGGGCTTTCTATTGAGGCGTTATTGCTTTCACTCTCATTGGACCCTACAAAGGTTGCTATAGAGTGCAATTTAGAGATTGTATCAAAATCCACATATAGCACCACAGTCTTAAAAGACGGTGATGCCCTAGAAATAGTTCATTTTATCGGCGGAGGAAACACAGACGTGTCGTCAAATCATCAAAATACTTCACAAAATACTTCACAAGACTCGTGGCAGTTAGCTGGAAAAACATATAACTCTCGCCTAATCGTCGGTACGGGCAAGTATAAAGATTTTGAACAAACTGCTCTGGCGATTGAGGCTTCGGGTGCTGAAATAGTTACCGTTGCAGTGCGTCGTGTTAACGTATCAGATCCTAATCAGCCAAAGCTGGTCGATTATGTCGATCCAAAGAAAATAACCTATCTTCCAAACACAGCTGGCTGTTTTGATGCGGATTCAGCAGTGCGCACATTACGTCTAGCGCGTGAAGCAGGTGGTTGGGACTTAGTGAAATTAGAAGTGTTGGGGGATCAAAAAACTTTATACCCTAATATGCTAGAAACGTTCGACGCTGCTGAAACGCTGATCAAAGAAGGTTTTAAGGTCATGGTTTACTGTAGCGATGATCCAATTGCAGCAAGGCGCCTAGAGGATATGGGGTGTGTCGCAATTATGCCGCTTGGTGCTCCTATTGGTTCTGGGCTAGGTATTCAAAACCCAGTTCAAATCAGATTGATCATAGAGCAGGCCGGTGTGCCCGTGCTCGTGGATGCAGGTGTAGGCACTGCCAGTGATGCCTCTGTTGCTATGGAACTCGGGTGTGAAGGTGTATTGATGAATACAGCCATTGCCGAGGCTAAAAATCCAGTTCTTATGGCCAGTGCGATGAATTTAGCTGTTAGATCTGGGCGTCAGTCATATCTGGCTGGGCGTATGGCAAAAAAGCTTTACGCTGATCCATCTAGCCCGCTTGCTGGGTTGATCTAAGAAATAAGGCGAAGATCATATATATTACTATGTCTTCGCCAAACTATCTATTTAGCGAGCTTTTTACGGGCAGTAGCGATAGCAGATTTTATACTATCAGCACCTTGAGCACCGATAATAGTTTGATCACCAATAATATATGATGGCGTTCCATTAAAACCAAGCTCTTGTCCTACTATCAGACTATTGGTTATTTTTTTATCCACCACAGACGATTTCATATCGACTTTTAATTTAGCCACATCTAGACCAGCACCTTCAGCAACTTGGTAGATACGGTCTTCACTCACCTGAAATAAATCTGTCATCATCGCCACATGAAACTCTTTGAATTTACCCTGGCGCTGCGCTGCTAATGCTGCACGCGATGCAATACGTGATAAGGGCTGTTGGCCTTCACGGTCTAGAATAGGATATTGTTTTGCCACCCAGCGAATATTACTATCGCCTTCAATAATTTTCATCACTTCAGGGAAGTGACGCTTACAGTAACCACAACGATAATCATAAAACTCTACAATAGTAATATCACCTTTGGGGTTTCCCATAACGGGGCCATTTTTTTCATTCTCTAAATAATCACGATACGTATTAAGTACAGGCATTACCTTGGCCATACGTTGCATTTCTTGCCATTTTTGAATAGCAGAGATGACAATTTCAGGATTTTCATCAATATAGTCAGCGATGATCTTCTGGATATCTTCCTTAGATTGTTCAGCGCTAATGGGAGCCGTAAAAATAGTTAAAATTGTTAGTAACCCAATGAATGATACTTTAAATAATTTAAACAAAAGTAGTTCCTATACACTGTTATAGCCAAGATAGAATTTTTGGTATTCTTATCTTCTGCTGCGTTTCATTTGTGATACCTGTTGTTCCGCTACTATTACAATATCTTTTGCGCGGTACCAAGCAGGTGTGCCTTCTTTTAGTCCTTTTAAAGCAGATTGCGCATGACGCAAGGCTAGTGGAGCTTGACCGATTGAATAATAACGCTCAGCTGTTGCAAGACTTGCCTCAGTTTGCATGTCTAACACGCTGTAAACCTTGGCTAAATTAAACCAAGCAAAGCTATTGTCAGAATCTAATCTAGTTGCTTTTTTAAGGTAAGGCATCGCCTCATTCATCTTTTCTTTGGTATCTTGCGCTACCAACACTTGGGCATAAGCGGTCAAAATTAGCGGCGAATCAGGGGCTAGTTCTACGGCGCGAGCAAAAGGAGCTGCAGCTTCCTTCACTCGTCCATTTTCAAATAATACCTGACCCTTAATCTCATGATAATACGGATTTGTTGAATCTGTGGCTATCAGCAAATCTGCCTCAGCTAATGCTGCGTCCCATTCGAGTGCTTTATGATAGGCATAAGTGCGCGCATATCTGGCTGCTTTTGACGTATTTTTAGTTGGGTAGGTGCGTAGCGTCTGAACAGGCCCTTTTAAATAGCCGAAGAGTTTAGCTTTCAGTAGTAGGAACTCTTCATTTAGCTCTTGATCAATCTCATTATTAAAATAGGATGATTGTTCAACAACGCCCTGTAATCGCATAATGCGTTGAGAGTTAAGAGGGTGTGATCTCACATAAGGGTCTTGACGGATTTGCAGCATAATTTCTTTATCACGAAGCTTATCAAAAAATTCTAACATGCCTCTACCCGTCACCTCGTTATCTTCTAAAAGAGCAAACCCTGCCTGGTCAGCAGCGCTTTCCTGAACGCGGGTATAGGCCAGAACACTACGCTGTGCCATCGATTGGCCCGCCATCAACATGCCCATGCCAGCATCGCCACCACCAGCAAGCACCATGGCTGCACCAAGTACCATTGATATGATACTTACGTTTCCTGCTGTTGCGTAAGCCTCGCTTGATCTAGATAAGTGCCCGCCAGAAATATGTCCTGTTTCGTGGGCAATAACACCGCGTAATTGGTTTACATTATCGGCGGCAAGGATAAGCCCTGAGTGAATGAAGATATTTTGGCCACCTGTAACAAAGGCATTGATACTGGGATCGCCAAGAAGATACATATGGACAGAAGAGGGTGTTAAACCTGCAGATATAAATAAGGGGTCGGATATTTTATGGAAGAAAGCTTCGGTCTCAGCATCCCGTAGCATTGATTGCGCGCGGGCAGGCATCGTTAAAAAAAAGGCAATAGACATGATGCAGCCGATTAATTTATTTATGCCTTTCAAAAGAAACTCTCCTTAAATTTACTTAATGTACAATCAATGTAACCATAGCTAAATGAATGTTCAATGAACATATATAGATTTATGATCATGGTCATAAAAAAGGATGGCCAAACTAAGGCCATCCTTTTATTTCATCCTTATTTAAAAGGCCTTCAACTTATGACCTTTGACCACCAACCTTTTTTCTTTGGTCCAGCCTTGGCTTCGGCTTTTGGCTCTGGTGAAGCGTCATTTTCAGTCTCTTCTTTGGCTGCCTTCGTAGTATCAGTTGATACTTTTACAGCTGCTTTTTCTTCTGCTGGCGCAGATTTCTCTTCGGTTTTTGGCGCGTCTTCGATTTTCTTACTGCTAGTTCTACTCTTTGGCTTCTCTGTTATAGCTTCTGAATTCACAGGCTTTTCATCTGTTGTATCATTTATTACTACCGCATTTGTTTCTGCGCTCACTTCTTTTTGTACTCTAGGACGACGTGTGCGTGTTCTGCGGGGTTTTTCTTCTGATACTACTGTTGGCTCAGTCTCTGTGGATGATTTATCCTCAACCTTTTCAGGCGCGGAGCTCTCATTTTCTTGAGGCTGTGCATTTTCTTGGGTTGGGACATTATCCTCAGTCCTCACAACAGCATTTTCATCCTGTTTATTATTTCTACGGCGACCACCACGACTACCACGTCTACGACGCGGCTTACGCTCTTCATTCGAATCTTGCTCTTCAGAAGTTTTATCAGTTGAAGTTTGATCTTGAGGGGTTTCACCTTCAACTACTTCACTTTTAATATCTTCAGAATTCGATGATTGCTGAGCTACATTTTCTTCAGCGTTTTCCAAGTCGCTTGATTTACGTCTGCGGCGTCTACGGCGTTTGCGTTTTGGCTTATCTTCATCATCTTTACCTTCGCTAATATCTGAAGGCTGAGATGCTGTTTCTAAAGGTTGATCAATTACTTCTGTCGGTACACCATCGTTTTCCATAATACTATCCATCGTCATGGCAGTATCAGCCGTCACAACCTTTTTAACTGGTGCATTAGGATTAACGGTTTCATGGGTGATTTCCATATCAGATGGCCCCATATCCGTTCTTGTTGATATTTCAATTGCATAGTTGTAGCGACTTTCAAGATCAACGAGCTCTTCTCTTTTGCGGTTGAGCAAGAAGATAGCTACATCAGCACTCAGTGCGAGCTTAACCAGCGCACTACGGTTGCGAATGCCTTCTTCTTCTAATTCACGCAACGCCATCAGTGCTGCTGATTCAATAGTGCGAACTACACCCGTTCCCTTACAGTGGCCACATTCAGTCATGCTGGCTTCAAGCAGGTTAGGGCGTAGGCGTTGGCGTGACATTTCCATTAAACCAAATGAAGAAATACGGCCGATTTGAATGCGAGCACGGTCGTTTTTCAGCGCTTCCTTCATCCGGCGTTCAACAGATCGATTGTTATTACGATCATCCATATCGATGAAATCAATAACCACTAAACCAGCCATATCGCGCAGTTTTAATTGCCTACCTAGCTCATCGGCGGCTTCTAAATTAGTCTTAACAGCGGTTTCTTCAATCGTCTTCTCTTTAGTAGAACGACCAGAGTTCACATCAACAGAAATTAATGCCTCTGTCGGATTAATAACGATGTAGCCACCTGATTTCAGTTGTACAATTGGATCATACATACTGGCCATGTGGCCTTCTACCTGATAACGGTGGAATAAAGGAATACGGTCTTGATAATGCTGTACTTTTTTGGAGTGGCTCGGCATTAAAAGCTTCATAAAGTCCTTGGCCGCACGGTAACCATCACCCTCGACGAGAATTTCGTCAATATCACGGGTGTAAAGATCACGAATAGCACGTTTAATAAGGCTGCCTTCTTCATAGACAACCGTCGGGGCAACTGATCTTAAAGTAAGATTGCGAATGCCATCCCATAAACGTAGTAAATAATCATAGTCACGTTTAATTTCAGTTTTAGTGCGTGACAGACCAGCTGTACGTAAAATCAAGCCCATATCATTTGGTACTTCTAGGCTACTCACTATGCCCTTAAGACGACGACGGTCATTTTGTGATGATATCTTACGACTAATGCCACCTGAGTGCGTCGAATTAGGCATAAGCACACAGTAACGACCTGCAAGAGATAGATATGTAGTAAGAGCAGCGCCCTTATTGCCGCGCTCTTCTTTTACTACCTGTATTAAGATCACCTGACGGCGCTTAATAACTTCTTGAATCTTATAACGACGCTTTAATGCGCGATAGTTACGCTTAGCTACTGCATCTTCAAACTCTTCTGGGTCATCTTCATGAGCTTCAAGAGGCTCCTCTATTTCATCAGAATCACCTGTGATTTCAGTAATGTTGCTTTCACTGTCTTCATCAGAAGTTTTAGCCGTTTCTTCCTTTTTCTCATCACTGTTGATTTCGGATGATACTTCGGCGTCAGTTGTAGCATCTTCGCTTACAACTTTATTTTTGTCGGATTCTTCTTCGCGGGCTTTCTCTTCAACGAGCGCAGCTTCTTCTTCAGCCTTGATCTCTTCAAGATCCTTAGCTGGTATCTGATAATAATCAGGGTGTATTTCGCTGAAAGCTAGGAAACCATGACGGTTGCCACCATATTCGACAAAAGCAGCTTGCAGAGAAGGTTCTACCCGCGTAATCCGAGCTAAGTAGATATTACCCTTAAGTTGCTTTTTAGCAGATGATTCGTAATCAAAATCCTCTAAGCGGCTTCCATTAACGATTGCAACGCGCGTCTCTTCATCGTGACGGGCGTCAATAAGCATTCTTGTTGACATTGAGTTATTCTCCATAGGACTGACCGCGCTTCCTGCCCAACAAATAGGGGGGCGCAGGTCATGTCGTGTGTGTTCTTATTGTTTGATAAGAGGTTAAGTAGAAGAATTAGATGGGCGCAAAGTGACGCAGCAAGTATCGATACATGCTCATAAAAAGCAGCATAGTATGCGTCAACAGTCCTGAGACCTATGATAGTTCTATTGTTGGCCATAGCCATATCTAATCCTGTTTTGCCCTACATAAGCTCCTGCCACATTTACGTGGAAGGTCACTTCTGTCGGCAGCCCGATGCATAGTTGACGCATCAGGGAAATAAACTTGCAGCTTCATGATAGACTTAAGTCTGTGATGTTACAATGTAAAAAGACGAGAATAGTAATAAAATTTCAAAAAGTTTAATTTGAATTAATTTTATTCTTAACCTTACGTTCATCTCCATGTATCTATATATAGTGTTATTAATACCTTCCACAAGGTTGTGATAGTATATTTAGCGTATATAAAGCAGTGAGAAAATTTAATAGGTGGTAAAATTAGTGCTGAAAATAGATAGAGTATTTATGACGACTGTGACCAAGGGGCTGATGGCTTTACTATCTGTCCTAGCTTTGTCGGCTAGTGTATATGCGGTCGCCGATGTGTCTGACGTGCGTTTTGGCGGTAATATGAGTAAAAGCCGTGTTGTTATTGATATGTCTAAGGGTGTAGCACCCAAAGTATTCATGCTCGCTGATCCATACCGTGTGGTCATCGATCTTCCCTCTGCTAAATGGAGCGCGAAGCAAAAGCATAAACCGACTGGGTTAATCTCTAGTTTTAGACATGGATTGTTTCAACCAAAAGTCTACCGCATCGTACTTGATCTAAAAAGACCAGCCGTGATAGCTAAAACATTCACATTACCTCCTACTAAGGGGAAATATGGTAATCGGGTCGTTATTGATTTAACCTCAACGTCTCGCGCTAATTTCATAGCTGCTGTTGATAAGTCACGAAAGGCCCGCGTTAAGAACATGCCCCGTGTTAAATACGCCCAGCCTAATTTGAAGTCCCCTAAAACACGCAACAGGGGCAGTAAACGTATTATTACCATTGATCCTGGTCATGGAGGCATTGATCCAGGAACATTAGGTAGATACGGCAAAAATGAAGATGATCTAACCCTATTGATGTCGAGTGAGATTAAACGCCAATTAGAGGCGACAAGACGCTATAAAGTCGTGCTTACACGCTCAAGTGATGTTTATGTAAAGCATAGACGTAGATATGAGATAGGCCGCAAATTCGGTTCTGATTTATTTATCAGTATTCATGTTGATTCTGTTGATAATCCAAAAACTAGGGGTGGTTCGGTTTATACATTATCTGAGAGGTCATCGGATAAAGAGGCAGCACGACTAGCAGCGCGAGAAAATAAATCTGATTTAATAGCAGGTGTTGACTTAGACAAAACTGATAATGATGTATCAGGTATATTAATTGAACTAGCGCAGCGAGAGACAATGAATTATTCAGCACGCTTTGCAGAAGTTTTAGTTGGGTCTATGCGGAATAATGTCAGAATGTTAAAAACAGGGCATCGTTATGCGTCGCTGATGGTTCTAAAAGCACCTGATATGCCGTCTGTTTTAATAGAGACAGGTTTTCAAACAAACCGTCAAGACGCTAAGGTGTTAAATAGTAGATCTGGGCGGTCTAAAATCGCACGCGGCATTGTCCAAGGCGTAGATAATTATTTTAATTCAGTAATTAATGTAGCCAGCAGATAAGTTATTCTTTAAAAACCGCATATATATTATATGGTTGCCTTATATGGGTCATATTTTATAGTTATACTGTAATCATCTAAATTTAGGATGAGAGACTTAGTGAGCCAGCAACAACAAGATCAAGATACTGATGGTGATGTAACAGAAGTTGTTGCAAAGCCTAAACATGCGTCCAAAACCCCTAAAAAAAGGGCGCTTTGGAAACGTATGTTCATCCTTGGTTGCTGGTTAGGTTTGGTCGGTGTTGTTATTGGTGCTATTGCCGTTATTTGGGCGCTCATTCATTATCGTAAAGATTTACCAGATTATAGGCAGCTTGCTGATTATGAACCATCCGTTGTGACGCGTATTCACGCCGGTGATGGAAGCCTACTGACCGAATTTGCTAAAGAGCGCCGCTTATTTGTACCTATTAATGCAGTGCCTCTACAACAAATTCACGCAGTAATATCAGCTGAAGATAAAAATTTTTATAATCACATTGGCATTGATTTTGTTGGTTTCGCCAAAGCGATGCTTAAAAATGTTGCCAATGTTGCAACGGGTAAAAGGCTCGTGGGGGCCAGCACGATTACCCAGCAGGTGTCACGTAACTTTTTGCTCACACTTGATAGAAAAGTCGACCGAAAAATCAAAGAGGCTATTTTGAGCCTACGCATTGAAAAGGCCTATAGTAAAGACCGTATATTAGAGCTTTATCTCAATGAAATTTATTTTGGTAATCGCTCATACGGTATCGCATCAGCGGCGCTTAATTATTTTGATAAATCACTTGATGAGCTGACACTTGCAGAAAGTGCTTATTTAGCTGCTGTACCAAAGGGCCCAGCTAATTACCACCCCGTTAGACACAAGAATAGAGCTATTGATCGACGCAATTATGTATTGGGGCGGATGCTAGCTAATGGTTATATCAATCAACAAGAACATGACGATGCTTCTGTCGAAGATTTGGTCATGGTGCCTAAATCGAATCACGCTGAATTTAAGGCTGAATACTTTGCTGAAGAAGTCAGGCGTCGCGTTAAATATCTATATGGTGATAAGGCACTTTATGAAGGTGGCTTGTCCGTTCGCACGTCATTAGAACCTAAAATTCAAGCACAAGCCGAAATAGCTTTAAGACGTGGCCTCATTGATTATGACCGTCGTCATGGCTGGCGTGGCCCCATCGGGATGTTTGAGCTAGCTGATGATTGGATGGCACAATTAAAGACTGTGACAAAACCACTGGGTATTCCATCATGGCAACATGCAATGGTTTTAGAAGTTCGTGCTAACGGCGCTATCATTGGATTAAAGGATGGTACATATGGATTTATTGCTTTTTCTGAAATAAAATGGGCTAGGACGTGGCGTGAAGGTGAAACATTAGGGCCAAAAGTTAAAGACCCAGGCGAAGTATTAGAAATGGGTGATGTGGTACCTGTTGAAATTCTCAACGCTAAACCTGTGACGTTAACGCAGAGCTATATTGATGATACAGGTGTGGATTATATTGAATTTCCGCGTTATGGATTACGCCAAATTCCAGCTGTTGAGGGTGCTTTGGTAGCACTTGATCCTCATACAGGACGGGTTGTCGCCTTGGTCGGTGGTTTTGATTATAAAATCAGCCAATATAACCGTGCGACACAGGCTAAACGACAACCGGGTTCCGCCTTTAAACCATTTGTATACTCAGCTGCCCTTGATAATGGTTTCACACCATCAAGTCTCGTATTAGACGCTCCATTCGTTATTGATCAGGGGCAGGGCCGTGGTAAATGGAAGCCTAAGAATAGTACTAATAAATTTTATGGCCCTAGTACGCTGCGGTTGGGGGTCGAGAAATCAAGAAACCTCATGACAGTACGTCTAGCGCAACATCTAGGTATGCGTAAGGTGATGGAATATGCTGAACGTTTTGGTCTTGGTGATAATATGGAAGGTACATTAGCCGCTAGCCTTGGAGCTGGAGAAGTAACTCTAATGGATCTAACGGCGGCTTATGGTATGCTAGTTAATGGTGGTAAAGAAATTAAGCCTACTGTTATCGATCGCATTCAAAACAGACGTGGAAAAACAGTATTTCCTTATAAAGATGAAGAACAGAGTATGGCAGCATGCCCAGGCTGTAAATTTGATCTTAGTCTTGATAACAAGGAACCTGATCTGCCAGATATGCGCGCTCAGGTGTTGGGTCCACAAACATCGTATCAGATAGTCTCAATGCTTCAAGGCGTTGTTGAAAATGGAACAGGCCGTAAGATAAAAGTTTTGAATAGACCACTTGCAGGCAAAACAGGTACTACAAATGATTCGTATGACGCATGGTTTGTTGGTTTTTCTCCAGACCTGACCGTCGGTATCTTTGTAGGTTTTGACCGTCCTCGCTCACTAGGCCGATTTGAAGAGGGCTCTAGCGCCGCAGCCCCAATTTTCCGTGACTTTATGCGTGAAGCCCTTAAAGGGCAACCAGAGGTGCCTTTCCGTATTCCATCAGGTATACGTCTAGTGAGAATCAATGCTAAAAATGGTATGCCAGCAGCCAGAGGTGATAAGCATGTTATACTTGAAGCCTTTAAGCCAGGAACAGAACCGCGCCCCGGTCAGATGGCAATCCTTGACGGTAGCTTAACGGCTGGAAAAAAGAAGAAAAAGACTGTTGCAACTGGCACTGGCGGCATCTATTAACACTACATTATAACAACCTATAACTTCTCTACGAGGGGAATTCTTTATGCGCGCGGAAGCTCAGGCAACCGTTAATAAACTCCAGCAGTCGTTAGCACTGCTGAGGAGGCATCTTTGACTGGGATCAGGCTAACTTAAGGTTAGAGGAGCTTAATGCGCTCTCAGAAGACCCTAATCTTTGGAACGATCCAACTAATGCTCAAAAACTAATGCGGGAGCGTACTAAATTAGAGCAAAGTATTGGGTCAGTTAAAAGCGTAGAAGAAGATTTAAATAATACCATAGAATTCTTCGAGCTAGCAGAGCTTGAAGACGATGACGCTATGATGGATGAGGCAGAAGAAAATCTTAAATCATTAGCAGCTGACGCTAAGAAGGCAGAGATTAAAGCGCTGTTATCTGGTGAAGCTGATGGTAATGACACCTATATTGAAATCCATTCAGGTGCAGGTGGTACCGAAAGCCAAGACTGGGCTAATATGCTACTGCGTATGTATACACGTTGGGGTGAAAAGCGTGGTTTTAAAGTAGAGATAGTTCAGGTGACCTCGGGAGAAGAGGCTGGCATAAAGAATGCTACTATACTGTTTAAAGGTGAGGATGCTTACGGCTGGGCTAAGACCGAATCAGGTGTTCACCGTCTCGTGCGCATCAGTCCTTTTGATAGTAACGCTAGACGTCATACTAGTTTTTCTTCTGTATGGGTTTATCCCGTTGTAGATGATTCAATTGATATTGATATCAATGAAGGTGATATAAAAGTTGATACGTATCGCGCTTCTGGTGCGGGTGGTCAGCACGTTAATACAACAGATTCAGCTATTCGTATTACACACCAACCATCCGGTATTGTTGTTCAGTGTCAAAACGATCGCTCTCAACATAAAAACCGGGCAACAGCCATGAAGATGCTCAAGGCGCGTCTCTATGAGGCTGAGCTACAACGCAGAGAACAAGCTATAAGCGATACCCATGAAAGCAAAACGGATATTGGTTGGGGTCACCAGATTAGATCCTATGTTCTGCAGCCCTATCAAATGGTAAAAGATTTACGCACGGGTGAAGAATCGAGTAATCCTTATGCTGTTTTAGATGGGGCATTAGATCCATTTGTCGCTGCAGCACTCGCAGCACGTATTAACGGCGGCGTAAGTGACGTAGAAGACATAGAATAATATAAAAAAAGGCCGCCTCATCTTATGGATGGGCGGCTTTTATAGTATCTAATGCTCATTAATTTTACTCGGCAGCAAACTCATCATTTGCGCTGGCTATTTGTGCAAGTGCTGTTGCTTGGAAATGGGGTTCCTTCGTGGAATATTCGCTATAGGTGAATTGTCCAGTAATGCGCGCTCCAGCTTCAACAGACATGCTCTCATGGAAAACGTCTCCATCAACATGTGCTGTGGCTTCAAGGCGTACTGTTTTAGATGAAATTTCACCATTAACTTTACCACGAATGGTTACAGATTCAGCTGCAATACGACCTACAACTGATCCACGATCACCCATAACGAGTGAGCCGCATATTAAATCACCTTTAATATGCCCATCCAGCTGTAATTCACCTTCTGTAGTAAAATTACCCTCGATAGATACATCAGATGCTATAATAGATGGTGTTAAGTTCATTTTCATTCTCGTTCTTAGCCCGTATATGGTTTATTCCGTGGCAAATTGATTTTTATTATCTCTCATAGCAATAACATCTTTTGCGGCTTTCATAAAGGGTAAAGGGTCACGAACTTTACCATTATACCAAATTTCATAGTGAAGGTGGCTGCTGGTTGCTCTGCCTGTTTTTCCCATATCACCGATACGTTGGTCGAGTGTTACCATTTCTCCGACCTTAACATGAAGCTTCCTCATGTGCCCATAACGGGTGTGAAAGCCATTGCCATGGTCAATTTCAATCATCTGACCATAGGGGCCATGCCATCCTGATTTAATAACTTCACCAGCGGCTGTTGCTATAATACCCGTACCTGGCCAGCCAGCCATATCCAGTCCAGAGTGGCGTGCCCATTTTTTAGTAAAAGGGTCTTTGCGGCTACCAAACCGTGAAGATACATAGTATTTTTCGGCTGGCTTACCTGTTGGGAAACTAACAAGGGCATTCATCGCGATATCGAGTCGGTTGCTTTCTTCAAACAGATTATCAAATAGTTGACCTGTTTCTGTATCCGTCCACATGCTCATATTTTCATCAGCTATGAAAGGGCCGCCGCGCGCCGTTAATAATGATTTGCTAATCAGGCCTTTTGTATTAACGGGTGTTTTCTCTATGGCGCGATCAATCTCTGCAAGGCCATGACTAAAATTGGATAACATTTTTTGAGCCGTGACCCGTTGGGCAGCCTCAATCAAGTTAAGTCTAGCTATTAATTGTTCTCTGCGATTACCATTGTTAATGGTTGCTGCCTGCATATAGGTGGTGTCACCTGGGTCATCGATGCTTATATCATTTTTATCAGCTGGTTCTTTGGTATCACTAGATTCAGTAGAAGGTAGGCTGTTATCTAAAACTTCTGCATTGGGCTTTTCAGCGTCTTGAATGGTCACTAAGCTTTCAAGAAGCTTTTGACGACCTTCCAATTCTGCGGCGCGTTTTTCAATAAGTTGCTCTAGGGTATTAAAATCACCAGACAGGGTTTGATATTGATTGGAAATATTAGCAATTTCTTGTTTCTTTTCCACCAGTGCGGCATCGCTACTAATATAGCCATAAGTATTATAACCACCAAAGGAAAAGAGCCCTAATATACCCGCAGTGATAACCATCTGTGTACGGCTACCAAAAGTCACAAAACGGACATGTCCTTCGCTACGCAGAAAAAGCTGACGTTCTGGGAAGTATCTATCTTTCCAGCTAGCTTTTTTCTTCTTAGAAAAAGAATCTCTCTCTTTCCAAAAGAATAGCTTTGATTTTAACCCGCCTCGGTTCTTCACTATAAACGCCTGTAACTGTTGTTTTTATATATAAATTTTATATTTCGTACTTTTTATATAACCCCTAATCAATGCACATTCCACATACTTTAGGTGCAAAGGTCAAGAGACTTATTAAATTTAACATAAATCTACGAGTGGTAAATACCAATCCTGTGGGAAATTTGCCGCATCTCTAGCTGATTTATTGAAGGGTGGCTTTATATATCCTCTAAAGAATTCTGTGACTTTTTGTTGGAATAATTTTTGTGGGTCTAGACCTTGGCTTTCGGCTACATGATTAAACCATTTTGTCCCACAGGCAACATGGCTAATTTCGTCATCATAAATTACTGTCAAAACGGCGGCTGATTTTTTGTCATCAAAACGGTTAAACCTGTCGATCATATTGGGCGTGACATCTAGTCCGCGCGCTTCTAGTACCATGGGGACAATCGCAAGCCTCGCTGATAGATCATTTGCTGTTGCTTGTGCTGATTGCCACAGACCGTCATGTGCGGGCATAGCGCCATAATGGCTACCTAAATCCGTTAGACGTTCATGTATCATTAGGAAGTGCCGTGCTTCGTCATCTGCTACCTTTATCCAATCATCAGTGAAGTCACGTGGCATATCTGCGCCAAACCTACAGACAATATCAATGGCTAGGTCAATAGCATTTAATTCAATATGGCAAACAGCATGCATGATGGCTTGGCGATTAGTAATTGATCCACCTTTGCGTCGTTTGGTCATCTTAGTAGGGTCTAATAATTCAGGTTTTGATGGGCGGTTAGGGCGGTCAGGTGGAGATTTAGAAAAAGTAAAATCTAATGCACCTCCACACCATAGTTTATGCAATTTATGGACTGTCGCTGCTTTATCTTGTGCATTTCCAGTGTTTAAAACAGCGCATAAACCTTCTGATAAATCTGACCAGTTCTTATTCATCTTCTATAAGCTTTTAACAAATTCTAAAACTTCAGCTACATGACCCTTAACACGAACTTTACGCCATATTTTTATGATGTTACCTGCCACATCAATAACCATGGTAGTGCGCTCGATTCCCATGTAGGTTTTGCCGTAATTTTTCTTTTCCACCCATACACCATAGTTTTCTAGCATCTTACCTTCTTCATCAGAAACTAAACGCACTTTAAGGCCATTTTTTGTAATGAAATTATCATGACGTTTAACACTATCCTTTGATACGCCGATAACCTGAGTGCCTGCGTTGTTAAATTCAGTAATATTTTCAGAAAACTCAATGGATTCTGTTGTGCAGCCGGGGGTGCTGTCCTTTGGATAAAAGAAAAGAACCAGCTTTTGTCCCCTATACTCACTTAGATTGATGTCTGAGTTTCCATCACCTGGTAGTGAAAAATATGGGGCTGTTGATCCTGTGTCTACTGTCACTATTCGTCTCCGTTTTCTTTGTTTTTTAGTATGAGAACCTGTGCTGGCATCTCGATTAAATTTTTGAAAATTGAATATACAATTTCCTGCGTTTCTATGAGAGATGCTTGCATTTTTTCAAAACTATCTGTGCCGGTTGCGCGCATAAGGGTGTCATATAATGACTTTGGTATCTCGTCAGTTGATTTGGGAGTGCTCGTCAAACATAGTCTTAAAACAGTCTGGATGGATTGTTGAAGCCAATGAGCCGATTGAAGAGTGTCAGCCGTTCCTTGCATTAATGCGCCATGCCATGCAAGGCGCCCAATAGCATCGTCGAGATCAGGCGTGAATATTTTATTGTCCTTATGACCGTGTTTTAGTAGCAGATATTGTATAATAAATTCTATATCTACTAACCCTCCGCGCTGAAATTTGATTGCCCATTGATTGTCTGTACCAAATTCTGCATCTAGCATTGATCGCATCTTATGGACGGCTAATAACAAGTCCTTCTCATCACGCTCAGTCGATAATACAAATGCAATAGTTTCCAGAAGCGGGGTTTTAATACCCCTAGGGCCATATATTAAGCGAGCTCGTGTCAGCGCCATATGTTCCCAAGTCCATGCCGAGGCTGTATAATATTTTGTGAAGGTATCTAACGTGACCACAAGAGGCCCTTTACTGCCAGAGGGGCGCAGACGAGTATCAACTTCAAACAATCTACCTTCTGGTGTTAGGGCCGTTATGGCCGTGATGATATTTTGCCCCAGCCTTGAGAAATATTGACTAGGACCAAGGGGCTTTTCACCATCAGAGACAGAGTCCATATCTTCACAGTGATATAAAAACACAACATCTAAGTCACTGGTATGTGTCAATTCCCTGCCGCCGTATTTACCCATGGCCAACATAGCTATACCACCGTCTTCAAATTGACCATGTCGTCGGGAAAATTCTCTCTCCACTTCAGGAATTAAGCCCTGAATGACAATGTCTGCAACAAGTGTTAAGGCCTGACCAGATTCCCGCGTGTCTGCAAGACCTTCTAGGATATGTACACCAATTTGAAATCGTTTCTCACTAACCCATCTTCTGGCAACATCAAGTACCTCTTGATAATCTCGGGCATTTTTAAACTGAATTGTTAGTTCATTGTTCAATATTTCTTTATCAGGCAACGGTGCAAAAAAGTCAGGTTCTAACACTGCGTCCCACAAGGTAGGGCGCTTAGATAATTTATTGGCCAGCGCTGGAGCAAGACTCATGATTCTAGCTAGCAATTCAAATAATTTTGGATTGGCCGATAACAAAGAGAATAACTGAACGCCCCCCGGAAGTTTCGATAAAAAACTATCAAAGCGCATCAAGGCTTGGTTAGGATCATCATTACGGCCAAATGCCTTTAAAAGCAGAGGCAACATGGGTTCTAGTAGAGTTTGGGCACGCTTTGTTTGGATCGATCTATATCTACCATGCCTCCATCCATCAATAATATCAGATATTTGATCTATATTTTTAAAATTATTTTCGGTTAGGATGTCATGAAGGTTTATATTTTGTATTGATGTATTATCCCCGTCGGTATTTGATGTGGGTAATAAGCCATCATAATGATTCTCTACTTTTGCAGTATGATCTAGGAGTGCTGCTTCAAGGTCAGAAATGTTGTTATAGCCCATGAAAAGTGCAGCGCGTTTCTGGGACTCTATATCGGTCGGAATATTATGTGTTTGCTCATCTGCTATCATTTGAAGACGGTGTTCTAAGGTGCGCAGGAATATATAAGCATTTTCCAGTTCAGCCCGTATTTTATTGTCTAAACGGCCATGTATATTAAGCGCGTCTAGCACGTCTAAGGTTTTTAATAGACGAAACTCTGGGTGCCTGCCACCCAGTATCAATTGGTTTATCTGGGCAAAAAATTCAATTTCTCTGATGCCGCCGGGGCCTAATTTCACATCATAACCCGCAAAATGTCGCTCATTTTGATTGTAATGACGGTTAATCTGATTTTTGATCGCTGCGATGTCATTCAATGCTTCATAATCAATGCTTTTACGCCATATCCAGCCGTTTATGCGTTGAAGATAATCATTTGCTGCATTCATGTCACCAGCAACTGGGCGTGCTTTGATCATTGCTGCACGTTCCCAGTTTAATGCCTGACTATGGTAATAGCTTTCAGCTGCATCTACAGATATGGCAATGGGTGTAGCGCCCGGATCAGGCCTTAATTTAAGGTCGGTGCGAAATACATAACCATGCATAGTGCGCTTATCTATGATTTCCACTAGCTCTTGGGTAAGCTTTATCATGCAATCTTTTAGACTTTTGCGACCTGTATAGGTAATTTTGGTGTCGTCATATAGAATGATAAGATCAATATCCGATGAATAATTTAATTCTCGGGCTCCATGCTTGCCCATGGCAAGGATGAAGTAGCCACATTCTTCAGCTAAAGCAGGCGATACTGGTTCTTCTCCACCATTTGGCCATTGTAACTCGTCCTTATGCATTCTAGTCCAAAGCAGATGGGAGACGGATACTTGCAAAGCAGTGTCGGCAAACAGGGATAAAACGCCAGTAATTTTATCAAGATCCCACTTTTTTGCTATATCCATAGCAGCCGTAAGTAGGGCTATTTTCAGTTTAGCACTGCGTAAATGCTGCATTAACGTTTCTTTTTTCTCACCATGTGGGCGTGGGGTAAGAAAAGGGTTGATTATAGAATCGGTGATAACCTGAGGATCGCCACTTGTGAAAATAGAAAGAGCAAACTCAGGGTCCTTATCAATGATTTGTGCAAGAAAAGGACTGTTTCCACTTAAGCTATCGCACCAAAGTTTATGAGTTTTGTTGTTTAATGTGGTTAAATTGTCGATTGAACCTAATTTTGCCCAAATTTCGTCAGCTTTTGCAGTATCATAGACATTTGGATATGGACTAGACTGTTTGGACATGGTTTAACCTGAATTATTACTGAACTATGAGTGTTTAAGGTAAAGCTGTTGACGCGCAAATCAAGTATTCGTTTATACAAAGATAGTAGAGTGAAAGAACATATTGCGTAAATTAATAAATATATCAATAAGGTCCACAGTTTGGGGCATGACTATTTTATTAGGTTTTGCCCTATTATTCATGGCCCGTATTGTATTAGTGCCCGTAGATTTGTCATTTGCTAGTGATATGGTGCGTTCACAGGTAGCCGAAGTTTTACCTGGATGGCAGATTTCATTCACAGAGGCATCGCTGAGCTGGGACTGGACAACAGTAAGACCACGCCTTCAAATGGGTGATTTAAAACTGATTGACCGCAGAGACCGCCTAGAAGCACATATAGAATCCATGTCAATGGATCTAAGTCGTACTATGTTTGTTACGGCGAAAATACAGCCAGTTAATGTGGATATAATTGGCGCTCGCATTCAGGTAACTGACTTAGCAGGCTTTTCAGATCAAACAAATGACAATGTATTTAGATATGCCGATAGCGGTGTAGGCTTGCCTGGTCCAGAAGCAGTTAAGCCAATAACTGAAGCGTTAAGTAGATTTGGTCGCCGTATTCTAGCAACACAGGAACATCTAGACCATGTTATTTTTAACAGGGGACATATAGGCATATCAACTGGTGAAGGAAAATCAGGCATTGGCTTTAGTTTCGCTAATATTGATCTTGTAAGGCGCGGAAATATATTCAAATTAGAGACCCAAGGCGCAGTAGATATTGAGGCGCTACCAGCTAATATAACGGCTACAGCAACAATATCTCCAATGGAAGGCCTTGTGTCCACGAAATTTAGTGTAGATGACTTTATGGTGCCCGAATTAGCTCGGGCACTTAATTTACCAGAAATAGTGTCTTTCTTAGATTTTCCAGTTTCCGTTACGAGTGCAATAGAGGCGAACTCTACTGACGGCCTCTCTACAGCTGCTTTTGATATAGAAGCAGGGGCGGGGCAGCTGTATCACGCTTATAGTTATCCAACTTCACCTGTTATTTCTTCAATGAATTTATCCATCAGCTATGACCCTGTTAATAAGGAATTGCGTATTGATCAAGGGACTATAAATGGTGAAGAGGATGTGGATTTATCACTGACAGGACTTGTGTATTGGCAAGAAGGAAACGATCGTCCTGGTGTTAAGTTCCGAGTCGAAACACCACAGGCTCAGTTAGGGCAAATTCTTGCCTATTGGCCAATTCTAAAATCTAAAAAGACTGGGAAACCAGCCGTCGGGCGTGTTTGGGTCGAGACAAATATGTCTGAAGTGAATGCGCGAGACGTTGTATTCGATGTAGAAGTCGCTCCGGATGGAACAGGAGCTTTTGATGAAGGAAGCCCGCTTGAGCTTAGGTTCAATTTCGTAGATACGACAACGCAGTATTTAAAAACCATGCCTCCAGTTGTTAATGCAGCAGGTTTTGGTAGGTTGAATAAATATGCGCTTTATTTGACCGCTACCGGTGGCACTGTTGAGGGGATGACTGTTGCTGGTACTGAGGTAACAATTGATTGGTCGCGCCGCATACATGAGCAACCGCGGGGTGAATTTTTAATCAAAAGTAAGGGTTCCGTTGGCAAAATATTAGAATTGTTAGATTACCCACCAATGATGCTTACGCGAAAATTTGGTTTTGACCCTAAACGACTTGGCGGCATTGCTGATACGGTGACGTGGTTATCAGCCCCACTTATTAAGAATATGCCAAAAGGTGCTCTAGAAGTTCGCTCTATTGCCCATGTTACTGATGTACGGGTAGATGATATTCTGGGTGGCGATGGCATGCGTGATGGTGTTATCCGCCTTGAAGTGGACATGGACCAATTAGTCGCGGAAGGCAATGGTACGGTCAATGGTGTGCCATTATATGTAAATTGGACAGAAGACTTCGCAATAGGGCGCACTGATAGCCAAGCAGATACTACTCATATGGTTATAGCAGGCGGGATGAGCCCTGATGATCTTAAGGCTTTTAAAATAGATATAAGCGACTTTTTTGATGGCAAGGTTAATGGAGAGGCAACGTTCATTGGTCGTGCCTTACAATTTAAGGAGGGGCATTTTGCTGCTGACGCTAGTTTCGCTGAAATTAAAGTGCCCCAGCTTGCATGGAAAAAACAGGTCGGTATTGCGGCTAATGTTACTGGCTCTGTATATTTTGGTGATGATGGCATTACTATCACGCCATTACTATTAGAGGGTGAAGGCATAGATGCAACTGCGACCTTTTCATGGCCTAAAAGCGAACTAGCAGTTGGTGAATTGCAGCCTTTCAATATTATGTTTGATGCCAGTAAATTGGATAATAATTCCCTATCTGGTACTGTAAGTCGTGATAAGGTCGGTCATTCACAAATAGATATTATTGCTGATCAACTAGATATAGGTGCATATCTGGCAGTATCTGGGCTTGAAACTGATGAATTCGAGAATGCTGAGCAAAATAAATTTAGTCTAGATTTAAATGCTGAAATAA
Organism: uncultured Kordiimonas sp.; assembly: GCA_965603205.1. GTDB lineage: Bacteria > Pseudomonadota > Alphaproteobacteria > Sphingomonadales > Kordiimonadaceae > Temperatibacter. The sequence continues at coordinate 169,672 of CBFDCC010000006.1, forward strand.
AACAAGGGCTTATGTTGAATGGTGAGAGGCTACATGATTTAACAATCAAGACAGCATTTAGAGACGGTGAACCTAAATCTGCTAATCTAAGAGCTGTTCATCCATCAGGCGGCACTGTTACAGGTGTTATTACAGAAGGTACTAATGGTCAAGAAAACCAAATAGAACTTACCTCTCCCAATGGTGGAGCATTGTTACGCAGTTTTGGATTGTTTGCTCATGGTGAAAACGGTGATCTACAGTATGTTGGTAAAACATCAGGCTGGGGGAAGGCCATAAGAGTAACTGGCGAAATTAAAGCCACTAAAATGGATATTGTTAATTCTAATGCCATGGCTGATCAAGTCACTGACGGTGTATTTACTGGCCTTAATGAGTATTTAAAAGAAAAAACTCTGTTACTACAGAAGGCAAAAATACCTTTTGAATATAGTAAAGGGTTGCTTGATATGGATACACTAAAGGCCAACAGTAGTTCTGTAGGTTTAACAATGAAGGGGCAATATGAACCTTCGACCAGACGTGTTAACATGAACGGAGTTGTTATCCCAGCTTACGGCCTAAATTCACTTGTCAGCAGCATCCCGATTCTAGGGACAATTTTAACGGGTGGTAAGGGTGAGGGCATATTCGCTGTAACATACAGAATAAAAGGCCAAGGCTCAGAAGCTAGTTTTGAAGTGAACCCTTTGTCAGCAATTACTCCTGGTATTTTCCGTAGTATATTTGAAGGCCGAAAAGGTAAGGTATCTGACGTCGAAGACAAAGAATCAAAGATGAAAGAACAAGAAAATAAACCTGAGTTAGACAAAGAAAAAGGCAGCAATTAAACTGCTGCCTTCTATTCAGTCGCTGCGGAAATAAACTTCCTTTGCTAGCTTAACTTTGTTTAATAAGTGCGTGGCGCTTTTTACCAGAAGATATTTTCACGCTATCACCCTTCAGATCATTAGCTGAGATTATTTGATCTTCTGCTGTGATTTTCTCATCATTAACACGTAATGCACCTTGCTTTATAGAACGGCGTATCTCACCTTTAGATTTGCCAAGGCCAGATTCAAGAAAAGCATCTATTACATTGATACCATTAGTAATATCTAGATTGTATGTCGGTAAGTCAGTGCCAGTTTTACCTTCTTCAAAGGTCTTTGTAGCCGTCTCATTAGCAGCCGCTGCTGCTTCATTGCCACGACACATCTTTGTCGCTTTATCGGCTAGTACTTTCTTGGCTTCGTTTATTTCTTGGCCTTCAAGTGTCGCAAGACGATCAATCTCATCCAGAGGTAGTTCAGTGAATAGTTTCAAGAATTTTACCACGTCACCATCTTGTGTGTTACGCCAGAATTGCCAATAATCATATGATGATAGCTGCTCTTCATTTAACCAAATAGCGCCATTAGCAGTTTTGCCCATCTTAGCCCCATCAGCCGTAGTGATCAGTGGTGTCGTTAGACCAAAAACCTGCTTTTGTGTCATGCGGCGCGTTAGTTCTATGCCGTTAATAATATTACCCCATTGATCTGATCCGCCCATCTGCAAGCAACAATCATCGCGCTGTGATAGGTTCATAAAATCATAGGCCTGAAGAATCATATAGTTGAATTCTAAGAATGTCAGTGGTTGCTCACGCTCTAGGCGCAATTTAACGCTGTCAAAGGTCATCATACGGTTGATGGTGAAATGAGGTCCTACATCGCGCAGTAGGTCAACGTAATTCAGCGTATCTAGCCAGTCACCGTTGTTAACAACGGTTGCACCAGTACCTTCGTCACTAAATGTGATGAATTGCTCAAATATCTTTTTGATACCAACCATATTGTCTGCGATGATTTCATCCGTTAACATTTGACGACTTTCATCTTTGCCAGAAGGGTCACCAACACGTGATGTGCCACCGCCAAGTAACACAATTGGGTTGTTACCTGTTTTTTGTAACCAACGAAGCATCATGATTTGAATAAGCGAGCCAACATGTAAAGACGGGCCTGTGCAATCAAATCCAATATAGGCTTTTATGGGGCCTTTTTGCATACGAGCATCTAGTGCTTCCATGTCTGTTGTCTGATGAATAAATCCTCGAGACTGTAGGATATTAAGGAAATCTGACTTCATGATGTTTATTCTTCTCAAATAGGTTAATTTTTACTTCCCAGTTGCCGCTCAATTAGCATAGGGTAACTATAAACGCAAAATATATGACGCATATTAGTTAAAAGGGTTTGAAGTTATGTCATTTTTAGGGGACGCGGGGCCTGTTAAATGTGCTGTTGGATTGATGAGTGGTACATCGCTTGATGGTATCGATGCAGCTATAATCTATACTGACGGCGTAACCGTGGATAGGCGTGGTCCTTCCATTACCATTTCATATGACAGTGATACGCGCAAAAGAATCAAGGAAGCATTTGCTGTAGCTAACCGCTCACCTGACCCAAGCAATCCTCCAGCTGAGATTAAGCTTATAGAGCAGGAAATTACGGATTTGCATATAGAGGCCGTGGCTGAGCTGTTGTCCGTGCACGATCTATCAGCAGATGATATAGATGTCATTGGTTTTCACGGCCAAACCGTATGTCACCGCCCCGACAAAGGCTGGACATGGCAAATAGGTGATGGTGGGCGTATGGCTGGGCGTATTGGTGTGCCTGTGGTGAATGATTTTCGCTCCGCTGATGTTGCGCATGGCGGCGAAGGTGCGCCATTGGTACCATTATATCATGCCTCTCTTTTACAATCACAAAAAAAATATAAAACTGCTGCCATCCTAAATCTTGGCGGCGTGGGTAATGTGACTTGGGTTCATTTAGGTGATGATGAGACCGAGATCATGGCATTTGATACCGGCCCCGGTAATGGTTTGATGGATGATTGGGCACAAATCCATCTTGGCGAACCTTATGATAAAGATGGTGCACTGGCAGGCCAGGGTGTAACGCATGAGGAAATATTGCTGGGTATGATGGCATCACCTTATTTTGATGAGATGCCGCCAAAATCACTAGATAAAGATGATTTCTCTATTCAGGCCGTGCGCGGTTTATCGGCTGAAGATGGCGCAGCGACACTATCGGACTTTACTGTGGAATCAGCTGTAGCTGCACAGAGTCATTTCCCACACCCTCCTGAGGCTTGGTTTATCTGCGGTGGGGGTAGTCATAATAAAACACTGATGCGTCGTTTGCGTAGGCGCTTCCCCGTGCTTGTGGACCCTGTTGAGGTGCTTGGCTGGCGTGGTGATGCGCTAGAGGCAGAAGCTTTTGCCTTTTTAGCTGTTAGGTCGCTAAGAGGTTTACCGCTTAGCTTACCATCGACAACAGGAACGTCCGAACCTATGCCAGGTGGGGTGTTAAATAAGCCCAAGGGCAAGCGTCTTAAATTTTAGTTAATAAAAAAGGCTGGTTTGAACCAGCCTTTTTTATTATTTCAATCCAAAAAGTTTTTTTTAGTCAGCGCCTGGTGCTAAGCGCTTATTCAAATATTTATTCACAGCCATCATTAATTTATCAAGCTGATTTTCAAAGAAATGGTTAGCCCCTGGAACAGTATCATGGTTAATAATAATGGCTTTTTGGGACTGTAGTTTCTCAACAAGCTTCTGAATGGAGATAGGCGTTACAACGTCATCATTCTCTGCCTGAATAATCTGACCAGATGACGGGCAAGGAGCAAGGAATGAGAAATCATATAGATTTGCTGGTGGCGCAACAGATATAAATCCACGTATTTCAGGGCGGCGCATCAATAGCTGCATACCGATCCAAGCACCGAATGAAAATCCTGCAATCCAAGTGGCAGTGCTATTCTCATTCATCGACTGAAGCCAATCTAGGGCAGCAGCAGCATCCGATAATTCACCAATACCACTATCAAACTCACCTTGACTTCGGCCAACACCGCGAAAGTTAAAGCGAAGTGTAGCAAAACCACGATGGGCAAAGGCGTGATATAGATAATAAACAACCTTATCATCCATCGTGCCCCCATATTGTGGGTGCGGGTGCAGTATAAGTGCCACAGGTGATGTTTCAGATTTACCCGGTTGATATCGGGCGTCAATACGACCACAAGGTCCATTAAAAATAATTTCAGGCATAGTGCTTTTTATGATCTTTCTGTTAAATAAAGCAGAATCATAGCTTCATGTTTGCAGATATATATAAGACTTTAACGTCTTCACGCAAGCGCTCTATACGATATTTGCAAAAATGTCTTGATGATTGGACCAATTCACCCCATGTAACAACTATGAAAAAGAACATTTATTTAGATTATAATGCCACTGCACCCATGCTAGCTGAAGTTAAGCAGATGATTGTTGATGTGATGGAATGTGATGGCAATCCATCCTCTGTACATGGGGCAGGTCGTGAGGCTCGTAAGATTGTAGAGGATGCGCGTGTTAAGGTAGCATCACTGGTTGGTGCTCGTGCTCGGGATGTTATTTTCACCTCAGGCGGCACAGAATCAAACAATTTAGTAGTTCTAGGCACACCAACAGTATCCGTTATTACCTCAACTATAGAACATGACAGCCTGTTAGCCGCCACGCGAGCCGCTGGTAAACCCGTTTATCACGTGCCCGTTAAAGAAAATGGTCAAATGGACGTTGATGCACTGCGTAAGGTACTAGAAGTCGCTGAAATGCCAGCTCTTGTATCTATTATGCTAGCCAATAACGAAACAGGCATCATCCAACCCGTTGGTGAATTATTCGCGCTGGCAAAAGAATTTGGCTGCCTCACTCATATGGATGCCGTGCAGGCATGCGGTAAAATGATGGTCGACCGTAATATAGTAAATGCTGATTATGTGAGTATATCATCGCATAAACTGGGTGGGCCAAAAGGAGTGGGCGCTTTAATTCTTAGCCCATCAGCACCACTAACAGCCACAATAGTTGGTGGGGGACAGGAATTAGGCCGTAGATCAGGTACAGAAAATGTAATGGGCATCGCTGGATTTGGGGTGGCTGCAATTTCGGCTATGGGCAATTTAGATGATATGAATCGTCAAGGTGATTTACAAGAATATCTAGAGGATTATATACAGAAAAATGCCCCAGATGCCATCGTGGTAGCGCACGACGGCAATTTGCGTGTAGCTAATACTAGCTGTATCATTATGCCAGGTGTGTCAGGAGAGACGCAGGTGATGAATATGGACCTTAATAACGTCTATATCTCGTCAGGCTCTGCTTGTTCCTCCGGTAAGGTTAAGGCATCTCATGTTATGAAGGCTATGGGGTATGATGATGATCTCGCAAACTCATCTATTCGTGTGTCCATTGGTCGTGGCACCGTGAAAGGTGATGTTGATGCCTTTTTAAAGACGTGGATGGCGATGTATGTAAGAACAGCGAATAAGCGCACAGACAATAAGCGAATCTCTTCATGACCTTTAAGAAACGTAGCAAAGCCATTTATATGGATTATCAAGCGACGACGCCGCTCGACCCAGCAGTGCTAGAGGTTATGATGCCATATTTTACAGAGAAATTTGGTAATCCACATTCAACAACCCATGCCTATGGCTGGGAAGCAGAGGCTGGCGTTGAGCGCGCCCGACGTCAAATAGCAGCATTAATTAATGCCGAAATTGACGATATAATCTTCACCTCTGGTGCGACAGAAGCGAACAATCTAGCTATTAAAGGTATGATGCAAAGTTACGGTGATAAACGCCCTCATGTGGTTAGCGTCGTTACAGAGCATAAATGTGTGTCTAATACCATTAAAGCAACAGAGATATATGGTTGCAAGTCGACTTTTGTCCCTGTAGGCACAAATGGTCTCGTTGATCTGGCTGATATAGAAGCCGCAATCACTGATCAAACGGCATTAGTATCTGTAATGGCGGTTAATAACGAGATTGGTGTCATTCAGCCTATCAAAGAGATAGCAAAATTAGCGCACGCAAAAGGCGCTCTATTTCATACTGACGCGGCTCAAGCATTTGGGAAAATACCTATAGATGTTATTGAAGACGGTATTGATCTTCTCAGTATTTCAGGCCATAAAATATATGGCCCTAAGGGTGTTGGTGCGCTGTATATAAATTCGAAAAAACGTATCAAGCTAACACCGCATATGAGTGGCGGAAGTCAAGAAAAAGGTATTAGGGCAGGGACATTAGCGCCCGCCCTATGTGCTGGTCTTGGTATGGCGGCTCAAATTGCTAGTGAAAATATGGGACAAGAAGCTAGTCGTATAACTACTTTGATGGAACGTTTTAAGACTAAGTTATTTAGCGCACATAAAGGCATCATTATTAATGGTGATATTCAGCAACGCTGGGCGGGAAATTTGAATATGAGTTTTCCTGGATTAGATGGCACATTATTGCTGGCTAACCTACGCGGTGTGGCGGTTTCATCTGGTGCGGCTTGTGCCTCAGCCGTTAAAGAGCCATCCTACATTCAAAAGGCTATTGGCAATGGTATTAAACTGTCAAAATCGTCTATACGCCTAGGTATAGGGCGTTTCACAACTGAAGATGAAATTGATCAGGCTGCTGATATCTTTATCACTGTGTTAGATAAAATGGGTGGGATCAAAGCTTAAATGAAAGTTATATTTCAAGATTTCCATGGAAAAGTGCTTCAAGAAGCGGAAGCGGAAGTCGGTGAGACTTTGCTCAATGCTGGACAAGCAGTTGGTATGGAGATGGAGGGCGCATGTGAAGGCAATATGGCCTGCGCTACTTGCCATGTCATTGTGCTAAAGGAATGGTTTGGCCAATTACCTGTCGCCTGTGAAGACGAAGAAGATATGCTTGATCTGGCAAATGATCTATCAGCCACATCTCGCTTGGCTTGTCAGATTAATCTAACGGATGACATGGATGGTTTAACGGTTCGGTTACCTCGGTCATGAACGAATATGTCTAGTTTTTAATATAATCCTCGCTAAAGCTGCGGCCGCCCGCTTGGTCGGTACGCTCGTTGCCTCGCTATGAATACAGCGCCTATCTCATTAAAAATGTTGTTCAGGCAGATGATCAGCCTCAATCAGGTCGCTAAAGCGTGTCACATGTTTGTCAAAGGCTAGGTTAATAATACCGACTGGGCCGTGACGTTGTTTGCCGATAACAATCTCGGCCTTGCCGTATAAGGCTTCCATTTCAGCTTGCCATATTGCATGCAAATCTGTTCCTGGTGCAGGTTGATCTTTTTCTTTATAATATTCTTCACGGTATACAAACATCACCATATCCGCATCCTGCTCAATCGAGCCTGATTCACGTAAATCCGATAGCATTGGGCGTTTGTTTTCACGGCTTTCTACTTGGCGCGATAGCTGTGATAGGGCAATAACAGGAACATGAAGTTCTTTTGCTAACCCTTTGAGACCACGTGTAATTTCAGAAACCTCTTGTACGCGACTTTCATTGCCGCCGCCTTTGGCGCCCCCGCGCAAAAGCTGAAGGTAATCGACAATGATCATGCCCAGATTGTGCTGGCGTTTTAGGCGCCGTGCACGGGTGCGCAGGCCTGCAATAGAAAGTGATGGTGTATCATCAATGAAAAAGGGGACATCCTGTAATTCTATGGAAGCGCGCGAGATGGCAATGAATTGATCTTCATCCAATTTACCCTGTCTCATTGCATGTGATTCAATTGTTTTTGGACCGCTATAATGTAGATTTGATCGGTCCGATAAAATACGAGCAGCTAACTGATCGGCTGACATCTCCAGTGAGAAAAAACAAACCACTGCGCCTTTGCTTTGGTTCATATCTAAACCAGCTGCCATATCATCGGCGTAACGTTTGGCAGCATTAAAGCCAATATTCGTTGCAAGCGCTGTTTTACCCATCGCAGGACGTCCCGCCATGATCACTAAATCTGATCCATGCATACCGCCGATCTTCTCATTTAGATGTTTTAGGCCCGTATCAATACCAGATAGGCTGTCGGGGTCTTCATAAGCAATTCTTATATTATCAACCGCTGTATTCAATGCTTTTGAAAATGATTGAACACCTGATTCTACCTGACCAAGTTCAGCGAGATCAAAAAGCTGTTTTTCCGCCGCAGCAATCTGTTCTGATGCTTCTTCGTCAATAGGAGAGTCATAGGCGTCATTGACCATACCTTCACCAATTTGGATCAGATTACGGCGCATCGCGAGGTCATAGATCGTTCGACCATAGTCCTCTGCGTTGATAATGGTGGCGGCTGAAGCCGCAAGCCGCACTAGATACTGGGCACCGCCAACCTCTGTTAGTGCTTCGTCATGTTCGAAATAGGGCTTGAGCTTAACTGGGTCTGCAATCTGGTTCTTATCCATGAGTTTAAGAACTGATTCGAATATACGGGCATGGACGGGCTCATAAAAATGATCGGGCGCTAGAAAATCTTGAACCTTTTGCGCTGCTTCATTGTTAACAAGGATAGCGCCAAGAAGCGCTTGTTCGGCCTCTAAGTTATGTGGCGCTTGACGGTAGCCCAGCGGTTTGTCGCTATTTGCTTCGTCAATTGTTCCTTGTCTAGCTGCGTCGATAGCATCATTTGCAGCTTCAATATCCCGTGCGTTCATAGTTTGTTTCCTGCTACTATTTTCTGAGCCTAGATTTAATTCTCACCATGCATATAGGTTATTTAATGAATAAAATAATTAATATGCAGTTATGCACGTTATCTTTTCCACAGGTGGATAACTATGGGGATAACTTTATTTAAACCTTGTAATCACTGCGCCATAAATATCAATCGCATCCCAAAGATTTTGAATGCGCAAGTTTTCATTGCGACCATGTTGATTATTATCATGATTAGCGATTGGCAGAATGATGATGGGGGCGTCTAAAGCCTGTTCAAATAGATAAATAGGTAAACTACCGCCCATTGTGGGTGTGAGTAACGTGTCTTTACCGTCGATCTCGTTTAAGATTTTGATCAGCTTTTGTGCCGTTGGGTCGCTAAGGTCGGTTTTAAAGGCTGGATACCCCATATCGGTCTCTAAGGTAACGATATTGTCATTTGCATGCTTTTCTTCTGCTGTCGGCTCTCTATCCATCACTGTATAGCCACGGCCTTCTAGATAGGAGATAAAAGCCTTATAAACATTCTTTGGACGTTGACTGGCTACAAGGCGCAGATTTAGAGTGGCAGTCGCCGACGGCAATATAATATTGCGGGCTTGGCCCTTCACACCGCCAGCTTGAAAGCCATTTAATATTATGGCTGGTTTCATAATCTGTTCTTCAAGGCGCGCACCATTACCAATAGGATTTGAAATAGACAAAGCTTTTTTCAGACTCTCTTCCATATTGGGCATATTTGATATGGCATTACGCTCAGCCTTTGTCATTACCTTCACATCATCATTAAACCCTGGGAAGGTCATGCCCACAGAATTATAGTCAATCATGCCGTTAAGTAACTTAACCAGCTTTTCCGATGGGTTAGGGGACCAGTTACCGTAATGGCCACTGTGTAATGGTTTGCTGGGGCCATACATGGTTAAATCCATACCCATAGTACCACGTACACCAAATACCAGTTGGCGTTTGCGCGATTGATGCATTGGGCCATCACAGAAAAGCAAAAGATCAGATTTTAATAGATCGCTATGCGCGTCTAATATGCCTTTTAAAGTAGGGCTACCAAATTCTTCTTCGCCATCTAATATTAGCTTGATATTAACAGATGGTGTGATGCCAGCTTGTTCCATTGCGTCAATAGCGGCCATTAAGGCGATGATAGGTGCCTTGTCATCGCCAGCAGAGCGAGCAAATAAGCGCCAGCTAGGATCAATGTTTTCTCCAGCATTTGGCCAAGGCAGCTCTGATCCGCCATCTTCGACAGTGCTAGTGCGCAATGTTGGTGTAAAGGGTGGTGATACCCAGTTTTTTGGCTCAACAGGTTGGCCGTCAAAATGTGCGTATATAAGGATGGTCTTGCTAGCGCCTTCAAATTTGCGTTCAGCATATATATAGGGAGCGCGCCCCGCGTATAGAACTTGAGATTCAAATCCTCGTCTACCAATATAATCAGTGATCCAAGCCGCATTGATTTTCATATCCTCAGCATTTTTTGATACGTTCGGCATGGACAGTAAGTCTTTAAAGTCATTTAAAATGGCTAATTCATTGGCAGAGCGGAAAGAGATTGTGGCTTTAAGCGCGTCCTCAGCTGAGGTTGCTAATGCTGGTGACGTCGCTAAACCAATCGCTAAACACGTTTGTAAAATCAAATTTCTCATCAGGGTCCCTAACCAATAAATTTCAATATTTTTTTGACCATGCAATGCGGTAGGCAACCTATCAAGTGAAAACTTAGTTTATCCATCTTTGTAGTTAAGATTTTTCATGGTTTATCTGTTGAGTTTAACTTGCAGAATTTGGCTTTTTCTTGTAGTGAACGGACAATATTTTTTCTGATAAACCTCATAAGGATAAATTAATGGCCGCTATACTTGATATTCATGGCCGCGAAATTCTAGATAGTCGCGGCAATCCCACTGTTGAAGTTGATGTTTTACTTGATGATGGTGCTTTTGGTCGCGCTGCTGTGCCATCTGGTGCCTCAACAGGTGCTCATGAGGCTGTTGAGCTTCGTGATGGTGAAAAGCGTTATCGAGGCAAGGGTGTTCGTCGCGCTGTTGAATTTGTTAACGGTGAATTATATGAAGCCCTAGTCGGCCTAGACGCCGAAGATCAATTATCACTTGATATGGCGATGATCGACTTAGACGGTACAGACAATAAAAGCCGCCTTGGCGCGAATGCTATTCTTGGTATCTCAATGGCGGTTGCTAAGGCTGCTGCTGAAAGCCAGGGTACAGAGCTATATCGTTATATCGGCGGTGCTAACGCACATGTGTTGCCTGTGCCAATGATGAATATCATTAACGGCGGCGAGCATGCTGATAACCCAATTGATGTTCAAGAATTTATGATTATGCCTGTAGCAGCTGACAGCATTGCTGACGCTATACGTATGGGCGCTGAAGTTTTCCATGAGCTTAAGGATCGTCTAAAAGCAGCTGGTATGAATACATCTGTTGGTGACGAAGGTGGTTTCGCGCCAAATTTAAGCGGCACTGTAGAAGCACTTGATTTCATCATGGCTGCTATCGAAGGCGCTGGCTATAAAGCGGGTGAGGACATTTATCTAGCAATAGACGCCGCAGCATCAGAGTTTTACGTCGACGGTAAATACGAGCTAAAAGGCGAGGGCAAGTCTCTTACATCAATCGAGATGGCTGATTATTGGACTGACCTTGTTGGTAAATACCCAATCATTTCTGTTGAAGATGCTATGGACGAAGACGATTGGGATGGTTGGAAAGACCTAACCGATAAAGTTGGCGATAAATGTCAGCTTGTTGGCGATGATCTATTTGTAACAAACCCTGTACGTCTTGCTGATGGTATCGAAAAAGGTGTTGCTAACTCAATCCTTGTGAAGGTTAACCAAATCGGCACGCTATCCGAGACAATGAAAGCTGTTGATATGGCGCACCGCGCTAAATACACATCTGTTATGTCTCACCGCTCAGGCGAAACAGAAGACGCAACGATCGCTGATCTTGCTGTGGCGCTTAATTGCGGTCAGATTAAAACAGGTTCACTTGCGCGCTCTGACAGATTAGCTAAATATAACCAGCTTATCCGTATTGAAGAGCAACTTGGCGCTGCTGCGGTTTACGCTGGCAGGTCTATTTTACGATAGGTATCCTCGCATTAGCTCGGCCTCCTACTTAGTCGGTACGGAAACGGTGTTTCCTAGTGTAATTATAAAAGCCCTGCCATTTGGTGGGGCTTTTATTTGTTATAACCATACGCATTCGTCATTCCAGCCCAGCACTCGTTATGCTGAACTTGTTTCAGTATCCATTTGTCAGTCAGTCGGCTGGTGGCAAGCATGGACCCTGAACTAAATTCAGGGTGACGGTTGAATGGGATCACTTCCAGCTGCGTTGGGTCTGGAGTGACGAGAATGTTGGGGTAAAAGGCTTAAATTCGACTCGAGAAAAATAATTACGATTCGAATCATTTTTTACTTGATTCGATGATTCGCATGTGTTCATATAATATCCATGAAACGCATTGAAAACATAAAACATCGCTTAGCACGTATTTGGCTCTCTTGGGCCAGTTTCGCATGGGTTGGTGTTTTGGTCGTTGCTTACTTTGCCTTTCATGCCTTTCAGGGTGAAAATAGCATATCAGCATTAAAAGAGCTTCAAGCTCAAGAAGCAGAGCTTACACTGATCGTTATGGCGCTACGTGAAGATCGCGCTAGTCTAGAGCGTGCGGTAGCAATGCTTGATCCAGAATCTCTTGATCCAGACATGCTGGAAGAGCAGGTGCGTGATAAACTTGGTTTCGTTCATACTGACGAAGTTATCATCTTAGCTGTAAATTAATTAACTTAAATCAAGTTAATCTAACTATATTCATATAATTCAATGACTTATTGCCTATTGTAATTTTTTTAAATACCCTGTATTTATGTACCTAAGTTATCTAGCAGGGATGCTAGTTCTTTTAAGTTACCAATATAGTTAAGGTGGATAAAACTTATGGCGTTGAAAAAGGCCCCAGAGAAGAAGATGGCTGGCAAAAAAGCTGCTGGGAAAAAGACAACCAGTCGCGCTGCTAAACCAGCTGAGTATAAAGCAACACCCGATGAATTAATCAGTTTCTACAAAGATATGCTACTTATTCGCCGTTTTGAGGAAAAAGCAGGTCAAATGTATGGCATGGGTCTTATTGGTGGTTTTTGTCACCTTTATATAGGTCAAGAAGCAGTGCTCGTTGGCATTCAATCCGCACTGAAAAAAGGTGATAGCTGTATCACTAGTTACCGCGCGCATGGTCATACGATGCTTGCTGGTACGCCTGCTAGAGCTGTCATGGCTGAATTAACGGGTCGTTCTGGCGGTTGTTCAAAAGGTAAAGGCGGTTCCATGCATATGTTTGATCCTGAAAATGGATTTTACGGAGGTCATGGTATTGTTGGTGCTCAGGTGTCACTGGGTACAGGTCTTGGTTTTGCCAATAAATACCGCAAAAATGATAATGTAGCCGTAGCCTATTTCGGTGATGGCGCTTCAAATCAAGGTCAAGTTTACGAGAGCTTTAACATGGCTGGTCTGTGGCAGTTGCCTGTGGTCTATATTATCGAGAACAATCAATATGCGATGGGTACGAGCGTTCAACGCGCTAGTTCAGAAGTGCAATTATATAAACGCGGTGAAAGCTTTGGTATTCCGGGTAAACCTGTTGATGGTATGGATGTGCTTGCCGTTCGCGCTGCCATGGATGAGGCCGTTCAGTGGTGCCGTGACGGCAAAGGGCCTTTCATTCTAGAGATGAAGACATATCGTTATCGTGGTCACTCTATGTCTGATCCTGCGAAATACCGATCTAAAGACGAAGTGAAAAAGATGCGCGCCGAACGCGACTCTATTGATCAAGTTAAAGACCGTATCTTAAAGGCTGGCATCATGGATGAAGCTGGTCTCAAGAATATTGATAAAGAAATTAAAGATATTGTAGCTGACGCGGCGACATTTGCGCAGGAATGCCCAGAGCCAGACGTCTCAGAAATATATACAGATGTATTAGCGGGTGGAGAGTATTAATCATGGCTATTGAAATTACTATGCCAGCCCTTTCCCCGACAATGGAAAAGGGTACTTTAGCGAAATGGCTCGTTAAAGAAGGTGACAAAGTTGAAAGTGGTGACGTTCTCGCTGAGATCGAAACCGATAAGGCGACAATGGAAGTTGAATCTATCGACGAAGGTATCGTTGGTAAGATTTACGTAGAGGCTGGCACTGATGATGTACCAGTAGGGCAGTTGATAGCTGTTTTAATAGAAGAGGACGAGGCTGTTCCTGAGGCTGGCGCAACAAAAGCGCCTGTTGTTACAGCTGCTTCAGCTCCTACAATCGAAGCGTCTGCTCCAGTAGTTGTTGCGCCTATTACTACATCACAAAACATCGCTGATCCTGATCTGCCAGCAGGTACTGAAATGAACAGTATGTCCATCCGTGAAGCATTACGTGACGCAATGGCAGAGGAAATGCGTAAAGACGCTGATGTGTTTATCATGGGTGAGGAAGTCGCAGAATATCAAGGCGCTTATAAGGTTACGCAAGGATTATTAGATGAGTTTGGTCCTGATCGCGTGATTGATACACCGATCACAGAGCATGGTTTTGCTGGTCTTGCAACGGGTGCCGCCTTTTCAGGCCTGAAACCAGTTGTTGAATTTATGACCTTTAACTTTGCCATGCAGGCGATTGATCACATCATTAATAGTGCGGCAAAATCTCGCTATATGTCTGGTGGTCTTGTGACATGTCCTATCGTGTTCCGTGGTCCTAATGGTGCTGCATCTCGTGTGGGCGCTCAACATAGCCAAAACTACGCTGCATGGTATGCCAATGTGCCAGGCCTGAAGGTTATTGCACCCTATGATGCTGCTGACTGTAAAGGCCTATTAAAGGCGGCAATTCAGGATCCTAATCCTGTTGTCTTTTTGGAAAATGAGCTGATGTACGGCGAAAGCTTTGATGTTCCAGCTGTAGATGATTATATTCTACCAATTGGCAAAGCTCGTATCTACCGCGAAGGCAGTGATGTAACGATCGTTTCTTATTCCATTACTGTTGGTCAAGCGCTTAAAGCCGCCGATCTATTGGCAGCAGAGGGTATTAGCGCAGAAGTTATTGATCTACGCACGATCCGTCCGCTCGATATAGACACTATTATTGAAAGCGTGAAGAAAACAAACCGTATTGTCGTCGCAGAAGAAGGCTGGCCGCAGTGTTCGGTAGCTTCTGATATTTCTGCGAGAGTTATGGAGTTAGCCTTTGATGAATTAGATGCTCCTGTGTCGCGCGTTAACAGCGTTGATGTGCCACAGCCTTATGCAGCTAATCTTGAAAAAGCCGTTGTTGTTACGGCTGAACGTATTGCAGATGCAGCTAAGGCAGTTTGTTATAAGGATTAATCCATGAGGCTGAGGCGCATTAATAAAGCAATAAAGCGCGCCACACGCGGTGGAAGACGAGGTAAAAGAGGTAAGAAAAAGCCAGCAACAGGCGCGCTGATGTCAATTTTGGCTATTGCGGTCTTAATTGGCGCTTATTACCTGAAGAGTAAAATTAGATAACCGTGCGTATAAGTGAGCACTAAGGATTTAACTATGGCTATTGAAATATTTATGCCCGCACTGAGCCCGACAATGGAAAAGGGTACCTTGGCGACTTGGCTCGTTAAAGAAGGTGATAAGATTGAAAGCGGTGATGTTCTCGCTGAGATCGAAACAGACAAGGCTACAATGGAAGTTGAAAGCATTGACGAAGGCGTTATTGCTAAGATATTTGTTGAGGCTGGCGCTGAAGACGTACCAGTTGGAACACTTATTGCCATTATGGCTGAAGAGGGTGAAGACGTTGGTGATATGAGTTCTAAGGCACCAGCGCCAAGCGCTGCACCTGTTGAATCCGTTCCTGATAAAACCACTGCTGCTCCTGAACCTGCTCCAGCTCCAGCTTCAGCACCAAAAGTTGCCGCACAACAGGTACCTGAAGTGCAGAGCGGTGATAGAATTAAGGCTTCACCACTTGCAAAACGTATAGCTAGCCAAGAAGGTGTAGATATTACCGCAATATCAGGTTCTGGACCAAAGGGCCGTATTATAAAACGTGATATTGAGGCAGCGCTTGCATCTGGTGCAACGACAACGGCTACGACCGCGAATTTAGCTACGTCGACGGCTGCTGTTAGCACGTCGGTTGCGGCGACAGACTATGGACCACACGACGATATTCCATACCGCGAGGAACGCCTCTCTGGTATGCGCAAGACCATTGCTAAGCGTTTAACCGAGTCTAAAACAACCGTGCCGCATTTCTATATGACGGTGGACTGCGAGGTTGATAATCTTCTTACAGTACGCAAAGAGTTAAATGCGAAGGCCACAGAGGGCGTTAAAGTCTCAGTGAATGATTTTGTTATTCGCGCAGCCGCACTTGCGCTAAAGAAAGTGCCAGCAGCTAACGTACAATTCGCAGGTGATACAATGTATTGGTACGAGCGTGCTGACATTTCAGTTGCTGTAGCAATTGAAGGTGGCCTTATAACGCCAGTAGTGCGCGGTGCATGCGGTAAAGGACTAGGTGAAATCTCAACAGAGGTAAAAGAGCTAGCAGGCAAGGCACGTGACGGCAAGTTACTGCCTGAAGATTATGCTGGTGGCACTTTCTCTATCTCTAATCTCGGTATGTTTGGCATCAAAGAATTTTCAGCAGTTATAAACCCACCACAAGGTGCTATTTTAGCCATTGGCGCTGGCGAGCAACGCCCTGTGGTTAAGGACGGCGCACTAGCCGTTGCAACAGTAATGAGCTGTACGTTATCATGTGATCATCGGGCAATTGATGGTTCAGTAGGGGCCGCGTTCCTTGCAGAGTTCAAAAAACTTATCCAAGACCCTGTGACTATGTTGCTTTAATAGGGTTGCTTTAATAGAGGGTGAATGGGGTTTTATTATGTCTACCACAGATGATTTAGATGATATTACAGGCGACTTAGAACGCAAAGAGGCTAACAGGTTAGCAGAAGCGCGAGGATTCTATTGGTTATGGATAATAGCTTTGGTTTTTCATGTCGGTTATGCGTTATTTTTGTGGCTTACATATTCTAAACTGATGGTTCTTACTGATCATCTATCGATTATCGGGATGCTTATCTTAGCGCCAGTCTCTATGTGGTTACTTAATAGCGGGAAACAAGGCGGTGCAGTCGTTGCATCTATTGTTTTAGCGCTATTCTATTATTTTTATTTAATGTCGAATTGGGGTTGAACCTAATTTTTCTAACACGCTAATGCAGTATAGTCAGGGTAGTACCTGAAAGGATTTAAAATATGTCGGATTATGATCTTATTGTTGTTGGTGGTGGCCCTGGTGGGTATGTTTCTGCTATACGCGCTGCACAACTTGGAATGAAAACAGCCTGTATAGAGCGCGAACATTTAGGCGGTATTTGCCTAAACTGGGGCTGTATTCCAACCAAGGCATTATTGCGCTCTGCCGAGGTAATGCATCTGGCAAAAAATGGCGCTGAATTTGGCCTCCACATTCCAACTGTTGAGTTTGATCTAGAAAAGATTGTTAAGCGTAGCCGTGGCGTTGCGGGGCAATTATCAGGTGGGATTGGTCATCTATTAAAGAAGAACAAAGTCACCCATATTGTTGGCGAAGCTAAGTTAAAATCAAAAGGTGTTCTGAGTGTTAAGGACGCCAAGGGTAAAGTTAACGATGTTACGGCAAAGAATATCATCTTAGCCACTGGTGCCCGTGCTCGTGAATTACCGCATTTAAAAGCGGATGGCAAACACATCTGGACCTATAAACATGCACTTCAGCCTGATGTTGTTCCCACTAAGTTACTTGTGATTGGTTCTGGTGCGATTGGTATTGAATTTGCTAGTTTTTTCAACGATTTAGGCTCTAATGTCACTGTTGTTGAGATGATGGATCGGGTACTTCCAGTTGAGGACCATGAAGTTTCAGCCTTTGCTGAGGACTCGTTCAAAAAAGCGGGAATGACCATTAAGAAAAAAGCTGGCGTTACCGAGCTTAAAGTGGCTGGTGGTAAAGTCACAGCAACCGTTGAAGAAAATGGCAAAAAAACTAAAGAAACATTTGATCGTGTGATTTTAGCTATTGGTATTACAGGTAATGTTGAAAACCTTGGGTTAGAGGAAAACGGTATCAAGGTTGATCGAGGCCATATTGAAACTGATCCTTATGGTTTTACAGGCGTTGAAGGTATTTGGGCTATCGGTGATGTGGCTGGCGCGCCTTGGCTGGCGCATAAGGCATCCCATGAAGGCGTTGTAGCTGTTGAAAAGATTGCGGGTCTGCCTAACGTGCATCCGATGGATAAGGGAAACATTCCTGGCTGTACCTATTGTCGTCCACAAGTGGCAAGTGTGGGCCTTACTGAAGAAAAGGCGAAAGAGGCAGGTTACAAAATCAAAGTAGGTAAATTCCCATTCCAAGGTAACGGTAAGGCCATAGCACTGGGCGAACCTGAGGGTTTTGTTAAAACAATTTTTGATGAGAAAACTGGTGAAATGCTGGGCGCACATATGATTGGCGCTGAAGTAACTGAAATGATTCAAGGTTATGTGATAGCGCGCACGCTAGAAAGCACAGAAGCTGAATTACAACATACTGTTTTCCCACATCCAACTTTATCTGAGATGATGCATGAATCTGTGTTAGATGCTTACGGTAAAGTGATTCACTGGTAATTGAGTAAAACTACATGACACAAGAACTAACAAAAGACGGCTATATGCGTAAGCCAAAATGGCTACGTGTAAAAGCGCCAACAAGTGAAGTAGCGCGTGAAACCCGCAAACTTATGCGTAGTAAAAGCTTGCATACGGTATGCGAAGAGGCTGCTTGCCCAAATATCGGTGAGTGCTGGTCCAAAAAACACGCAACCATCATGATTCTAGGTGATACATGTACGCGTGCTTGCGCTTTTTGTAATGTTAAGACGGGCCGCCCGATGCCTGTTGATCCGCTTGAGCCGATGAATACTGGCGAGGCTGTCGCAGCTATGGGGCTTAATCATGTGGTGATAACCTCTGTTGATCGTGATGATCTAGCTGATGGTGGCGCAGATCAATTTGTTAAAGTTGTTCAGGCAATACGTGAGATGTCCCCCACTACGACTATTGAAATTTTAACGCCTGATTTTCGCAATAAACCCAATGAGTTAACCGTTGATAGAATTATTGCAGAGGGTTGCCCAGATGTGTTTAATCATAATCTAGAAACGGTGCCGCGTAATTATCCCCGTATCAGACCCGGTGCGCGCTATTACAATAGTTTGCGTCTGTTAGAACGTGTGAAACTGTTGAATCCAAGTGTATTCACTAAGTCGGGTATTATGGTTGGTCTAACAGAAGAAAAAATGGAAATCAGTCAGGTAATGGATGATATGCGCCAAGCCGACATTGATTTCATGACTATCGGTCAATATTTACAGCCAACTGCTCGACACGCAAAGTTAGATAGATTTGTAACGCCTGAGGAATTTAAGACCTATGAGAGAATGGCAAAAGGTAAAGGGTTTTTACTTGTTTCCTCAACACCGTTAACACGTTCAAGCTATCACGCTGGTGATGATTTTGAAAAGTTACGTGCGGCACGTCAGAAGAAAATTAAATCATAAGCCATGCCTAAATTTACAGACCAACAAACTCTACCCTTCACAGCTGAACAATTGTTCGCTGTTGTATCTGATGTTGAAAAATATCCTGATTTTTTACCGTGGTGTGTGGGTTCGCGGATATATAATCAAAAGGATGGTCAATTTGATGCGGATGTTATCATCGGCTTTAAGGCCTTTCGCGAGAAATTCACATCCCGCGTAACCTTAGTTCAAAACAAGTCAGTAAAAGTTGATTATATTAAAGGCCCGATGAAGGTGCTTTATAATCATTGGGAATTTACTGATAATAGTGATGGCTCTTGCCAGCTTGACTTTGACGTAGACTTTACCTTTAAGAGCTTCATGTTAGAGAAGATGATTGGTAAATATTTTGAAACGGCTACTCGTAAAATGATGAAGGCTTTCATTGATCGTGCTCATAGTCTTTATAGCTGAAGTAACAAATTTAACGCCGCTTCAACTGTTTTTTGCCTGACTTTCTCTCGTCCAATATCGCCAAATTCAAATAATGTAGCTATGGGGGCTTGCCCCATCTCTGCCACGCTTATCCACACCGTGCCAACTGGCTTGTCTGTGCTGCCGCCACCCGGTCCTGCAACACCAGTTACTGCAATGGCTATATCTGCGCCAGAGTTTACAATGGCACCATAAGCCATTTCCTTAGCGACTGTATCGGATACGGCACCATATTGTCGCAGGCTATCCAGATTAACACCTAGCATTTCATGTTTGGCGTCATTGCTGTAGGTGATGAAACCACGGTCAAATACATCGGATGATCCTGCTATTGCTGTTAGTGCACCACCAATTAGACCGCCTGTGCACGATTCCGCCGTGGCTATTTTAAGGCCGCGTTCCCGCGCCATTTGTAAAGTTTGCGTTGCTAATGATTGAATGGTCATGTCACTGCACCAATGGTAGGGCGATGAGAACTAATACAGCGAGCCATGCAGTCTCTAATGTCATTAAAGCTACAGGTGCTAATCCTACGCCAAGTAAGTCTTTCAGGCGTGATTTAATGCCAATTGCAGCAATGGCAGCAATCAAGCTAAAACGCGATAGTTCGATAAGAAATTCCTTAATGCCTTGGGGAATTATACCAACGCTATTAATGCCAACAAGCACGATAAAGGCAATGAGAAATACTGGTAAAGTAGGTGTTTTGCCGTCACTTGCATTACCCGACATTCTAAATGATAAGGCAATCACCATCACAACAGGCACTAAAAAAGTGACGCGCATTAATTTAGTAACCGTCGCTAAGTCACCTGCTTCCTCTGAAATAGAATAACCAGCGCCAACAACTTGCGCTACATCATGGATAGTTGCGCCTAAGAATATACCAGCTGCACGGTCATCCATACCCATCCAGTTACTTATGACAGGATAAATAATCATGGCAACAGTGGATAGAGTTGTCACACCAACAACAGCAAATATGGTATCGCGCTCTAATCCTTTTTCACGCGGCATAACGGCAGATATGGCCATGGCAGCAGAGGCACCACATATAGCCACAGCACCACCCGTTAACATACCGAACCTTTTCTCTAAACCAAATAACTTTGCTATTAACATGCCTATTAAAATTGTTGAGATAACGCCGACAAGAATAAGCGCTAGTGGTTTCCACCCAAAGGCAGTGATATCGCCAAGGGCGATCCGTAGACCCAGTAAGGCTACACCGAAACGCAAAATACGTTTGCCCGTAAAATCAATACCAGACTTACATTGCTCTGAATCATAGATGAAATTCATAGATAACCCAAGGAGTAGGGCGTATAGCATAGTGGGTGCACCGTAATGCTCGCCAAGGAATTTTGCTGCTAATGCAACAATAAGCGCTACTGCCATACCAGGGAATAGCTGTTTAATAGAAGTCATACTCTGTCCATTTTATCTTGAGCTAAATAATACCCTATAGATACCCTAAGCTAAGGGCTGCGTAAAGCAGTAGCCCTGAAATTATACCAGCCAAAATATCATCAATCATAACACCAAAACCACCACCGACTTTTTCATCTAACCATCTGATCGGCCACGGTTTTAAGATATCAAATATACGGAACAATAAGAAGGCAACGAGTAACCGACCGATATCTGGTGTGAAATACAAAAGAGGCACCATGGCTAACCATTGCCCCGCCACCTCATCTATGACTATTTCTGGAGCATCATGAATGCCAGTTTCGGCTTCTATCTTATTAATGGCGATAATGGATACAATGGTTATTAACAAAGTTGCAGTTAATAATCCAACTAGGGTAATACCTTGAATGATCAGGATATAACCAACCATAAGAGCAGCATATGACCCCCAAGTGCCGGGGGCAGGTTTAATAAGGCCACTTCCAAAGAATGTCACCCACCAGAATAGGGGGCTTTTATACCGTCCTTGCCAATTAGATATGGATTGTTTAGCCATCTATTTATCCTTCAAATGGTAGACGAACAGTAGCGATAGCCTCAGCTGCTATGCCTTCGCCTCTACCTGTAAAACCTAATTTTTCAGTGGTGGTTGCCTGCACGCTAATACGGTCAATGGCAATATTTGTTATTTCAGCTAACCGTGCGCGCATAATATCCTTATGTGGACCAACCTTAGGCGCTTCACAAATGATTGTCACGGCCATATGCGCGATCATACCGCCACGGCCTAATATCAACTGACATGCTTTCTTAAGGAATATTTCCGATGCAGCACCGCGCCACTGTTCGTCGGAGGGCGGGAAATGTGTGCCAATATCACCCGCACTGATGGATGATAATAGTGCATCTGTTAGTGCGTGCATAGCAACATCAGCATCAGAATGGCCCTTAAGTGATTTGCTATGCTCTAGCTCGACACCACATAACCAAAGGCTTGCCCCCTCAGTAAAGCGATGAACGTCATAACCTTGCCCTGTGCGGATATCACCCAGCGTCATTGCAATCTGTGCTTCTGCCTTGTTAAAATCCTCTGGTGTAGTGATTTTAAAATTCCTCTCACAGCCTTTGCTCAGCTGTAGATGATGTCCTGCCGCTTCCATCAGGCTCGCATCATCAGTTAATGTCGCTATATCAGGATTTTCATACGCTTTCATAAGTTTTTTATAATCGAAAGCTTGTGGTGTTTGAACACGGTATAGATTATCCCTATCAACAGTAGATTCTATTATATAATCATGTGCCTTTTTTATAGTGTCTGTAATGGCGAGTGCTGGAATTACGCCATCAGCGCCTGTATCTAGCCTCATCCTCAATCCATCAATAAGATCAGATGATACAAACGGGCGAGCCCCGTCATGGATCATGACATATTCACTGTCACTAATAGATTTTAGACCATTTAGTGAAGATTCTTGCCTGGTAGTACCGCCAAATATTGGGTCAGGCAATTCTAACCCAGAGACACAGCTATTATATAATGCCACATCATCAGGATGAATGATGACGTTGATAGGGCCAAGTTGTTCGATTTTCAGTAACGAATCAAGTGTGTGACGCAATATCATTTTGCCCGCAATAGTATGATATTGTTTTGGCAGATCGCTGCCAGCACGATTGCCACGCCCCGCAGCGACGACTATTATAGGAATTTTATGCTTTTTAATCATATTTGATAGGGTTTTCACTTAATTGACTATGGCTTTTATTATAGGTTTCTGTCATATATGCACAAAATTTAGGCAGTTATACAACAGGTTTATATATGACTATTAACATCGGTCCGGTCGAAATCAAAGACCCAGTTATACTCGCTCCTATGTCAGGGGTAACAGATTTACCATTCCGTCGTCTTGTAAAAAGTTTTGGCGCTGGTCTTGTGGTGTCTGAAATGATCGCATCTGACGCGATGATAAACGCTACAAAACGTAGCAATAAGATGTCGTCCAGTTGTTCTGAGGAATTCCCCATGTCAGTTCAACTGGCGGGCTGTGAAGGCGCTAAAATGGCTGAGGCTGCTAGATTGAATGAAGATCGCGGCGCTGCTATTATTGATATTAACATGGGATGTCCTGTTAAAAAGGTTGTTAAGGGTCATTCTGGCTCAGCCTTAATGCGCGACCTTGACCATGCTGGCGAGTTAATCCACGCTACTGTGAATGCTGTTAACTTACCAGTTACGCTAAAAATGCGCTTAGGTTGGGATGATAATAGTATTAACTGCGCTGAACTTGCTAAAATAGCAGAGCAGGCAGGTATAAAGATGTTAGCGGTTCATGGCCGTACACGCTGTCAGATGTATAAAGGGCATGCCAACTGGAAAGCCGTGAAACAAGTAAAAGACGCTGTAAAATTGCCTGTCTTCGTAAATGGTGATATTAATCAATTAGATGATGTGGATACGGCCTTAAAGGATTCTGGCGCTGATGGCGTTATGATTGGACGTGGTACTTATGGCCGTCCGTGGCTCATAAACCAAGCCATTCAATATCTACGTACAGGCGCGCGTGTTCCAGACCCAGACCTATATGAACAATACCAAACAGTGGTTAGCCATTATGAGGGCATGCTTGGTCATTATGACGAACTTGTTGCCGTTCGTATGGCACGCAAACACATTGGTTGGTATACAAAAGGCCTGTCAGGGTCTGCTGAATTCCGTAATAAGGTAAATAGATTAGAGAGCGTTAATGAGGTTATGGAAGCCTTAAAGGTCTTCTACATGCCCCTTTGTGAAGAAATGGCGGCCTAAGTGATGACTGCTAATGACCATATAACCTCTAGTAATGGCATTAGCGCAGAAGAACTGCTAGATAATTTACCTGATACACTTCTTGTTCTGGATAACACTGATACCATCATTAATGTTCATGGTAATTTTGAGACATTGTTTCAGAAAAATATCACATCAATAATTGGCAAAAACATCAGCCAAATGTGCTGCGATATACGTTTAGCAGACATCATTGAACGCGTACGAAGAAGTCAAAGCGATATTTCCGTACGCGATATTAAAATTCATGGTTTTACTGCTCATGAAGACAATCTCGACATATATTGTCACATGATGAATGACGGTAATATATTACTCACCTTGAGTATAAGAAATTTACCCGGCCTCACAGATAAGAAAAGCGAATTGCAACGGGCAACTTTGACTGCGAAGGGGCTTGCCGCCATGTTAGCCCACGAAATTAAGAACCCGCTATCTGGCATTAAAGGTGCTGCTCAGTTAGTTGCGCGTAAAATAGGTGAGGGTGACCGTAAGCTTACTGATGTTATTATTAAAGAAGTAGACCGTATCCGTATATTGCTAGATGAGTTGGAGACTTTCACAAACCCCGGGGAACAAGAGCAGTCCTCTGTTAATATACACGAGGCGCTAAATCACGCTGTTGAAGTAGCGCGTGCAGGGTTTGGCGCATCTGCAAGTATATATCCAAATTTTGACCCATCATTACCAGAAGTTGCGGGGCATTTTGATCAATTGGTTCAGGTGTTTTTAAACCTCATTAAAAATGCAGTTGAAGCCGCGGGGCCTGAATGTCATCTAAAGATTACAACAGCTTATAGTCATGGGCTATGGGTCACCATGGATGATGGATCTAAAAATAGATTAGCTATTGAAGTCAGTATTGAAGACAATGGACCCGGTATTAAGGAGAGCATGAAAAAACATCTGTTTGATCCATTTGTCACGAATAAAGAGGGTGGAAGTGGGCTTGGTCTAGCCGTTGTAGCGCAATATATAGCCAATATGGGTGGTTTTATCGAATGTGAGAATGGCAGAGAGCAAGGCGCTATCTTTACAGGCCATTTACAAGCTTTCAGTGATTATGAGAATACTTCTAATTCGCAAGCTTCTAACAAGGAGACTAACGCGTGACTTTCGTACCAGAAATAATTGTTGCAGATGATGATAGTGCTATTAGATTAGTTGTTGGCGAAGCTCTTCGTCATGAGGGGTGGAACGTTATCGAGGCCGAGAATATTCTTGAACTACGTGATCATGTTAACTCTGGCCGCGGTCATGTAGTGATAACCGATGTCATCATGCCGGGCGGTAATGGTCTTGAGGAATTAACGCGGCTTGCAGTTGACAGACCCGACTTGCCATTTTTGGTAATGAGCGCACAAAATACACTGAGCACCGCTATGGAGGCCAGTAAACGTGGTGCAATGGATTATATTCCAAAGCCATTTGATATCAATGAATTAGTTGACTTAGTTAAAGTAGCGTTATCTAAGAATTCTATTGATGATACCGTTATACCTGTGCCCCTCGAAGAGGGGGAAAGTCTTATCATAGGCCGCTCACCCGCTATGCAGGAGGTCTACCGCATTATGGCGCGAGTTGTAGGCACTGATCTTACTGTTTTAATAGAAGGTGAGAGCGGGACTGGCAAAGAGCTGGTAGCTAGAGAAATGCATCAACATAGCAAACGTAAGAGTAATCCGTTTGTCGCTGTTAACATGGCAGCAGTGCCTAAAGAATTGATTGAAAGCGAGTTGTTCGGTCATGAACGTGGTGCTTTTACAGGTGCATTACAGCGATCAATGGGTCGTTTTGGTCAAGCGCGTGGTGGCACGCTATTCTTAGATGAAATTGGGGATATGCCACTAGATGCGCAAACACGGTTATTGCGCGTATTGCAAGAGGGTGAATATCATAGTGTTGGTGGTCAAGCTCTTCAAAAGGCTGATGTGCGTGTTATAGCAGCCACTAATAAAGATTTAGGTCTACTCGTTAAAGAGGGTAAGTTTCGAGAAGATTTATATTTCAGGCTGAATGTTGTACCAATTCAAGTGCCGCCACTACGCTCGCGACTTGAGGATATATCGTCACTCGTGAAGCATTTTTTAGCCAAAGCCTCTTCTGAGGGGGTAAGCAATAAATCAATAGGAGATAAGGCGTTAGCCTTATTCCAAACGTATTCATGGCCCGGTAATGTGCGTGAATTAGAAAACATGGTACAAAGGTTATGTGTTTTATATGCAGAAGACAGGTTAACGCCAGCCATTGTTAAGAGAGAATTTGACGCGCGCAGTGAGAAAAATAGTATTCATGTCGATGATATTACATCTGCTAAAGTCGTTAATTACAATGAGGAAGGTCTGCGTGAAACCGTGTCACGCCACTTAGATCGCTACTTTGCAGCTCATGACTCTGGATTTCCACCAAATGGTATCTATCAGCGTATATTGCATGAAATTGAAATACCACTTCTTGAAAAAACATTAGGACTAGCTGATGGAAATCAAGTTAAAACAGCAGAATTGCTTGGTTTAAATCGTAATACTCTTCGTAAAAAACTTAACGAACATGGTATTGTTGTGATGAAATCTGGTAATTCAAAAAATAAATAATAACAAAATTTAAATTTATATCACTTTTAAGTGTGATATTTCTGGTACTATTGTTGTAAATATGCATCATGTCTTTATGAAGAATGTAGAGCCATTAAAATCTGATGCTGCAGTTGATCCTGATGAGGATTATTTAAGCACACCTATTCCACAGGATATGCTCTCTGACGTTGGTACTGGCACGCGCCCATTAAGCCGTACTAGGGCAAAATTTCTACTATGGGCGAGAAGACATAATTTGGGCCGACGCCTAGAATTATTGTTATCAATTTTGGCTGTTATAGCTGCTATCGCCACTTATGTGACAATATCGCGTAAATCTGCTCCGTTTGAGGTGACCTCAGGCCGAACCACGCAGGTTTTATTGATTGTGGCTTTGGTCTTAATACTAGCTATGGCCACAATAATTGGTCGTAGGGTTACAAAATTTTTACTAGCTCGCAAACTTAATGCACCAGGATCACGTCTTCATACACGTGTTCTTACCGTATTTTCAGCAATCGCGATTACACCGCCTATCATCATGGCTATATTCTCGGCCTCGTTTTTGGAATTAAGTGTACAATCGTGGTTCAGCGAAAAAGTCCGTAACACTATTAATAATTCATTAGAAGTTGCTGAGGGATATCTAGTAGAGCACCGGGCTAATACCGAGAAGGATTTGTTGGCAATTGTTTTTGCCTATAATCGCTTGTCGCCCAGCATGCAGAATGATTCCATTACATTGCAACAACTAGCCTCTGACGCGTTAAATACTCGGCTATTATCAGAAGTTTTGATAATCGAAGAGCGCGGCGGGCAGGGGGCTGTTATTGCAAGAGCAAGTAATACACTTGGATTGGGCACATCTAGATTAACAAGTGAATTAATAAGCCGTGTACGTAATGGCGATGTTGTCGTCGTGCCTAATATGG
Organism: uncultured Kordiimonas sp.; assembly: GCA_965603205.1. Taxonomy (GTDB): domain Bacteria; phylum Pseudomonadota; class Alphaproteobacteria; order Sphingomonadales; family Kordiimonadaceae; genus Temperatibacter. The sequence goes on from CBFDCC010000006.1 coordinate 197,097, forward strand.
TAGACAGCACTGTTTATGGTATCATGCGCTTGCAAAATTTTTTGCAGCCCACCTATGTTTTCGTGTCACGTGATTTAGACCCTAAAGTTCTAGAGTATCTGCAAGCAACTAGAGAAGCTGTGACTGATTATGCTAACCTAGAAGGTGAGAAATCAAATATTTTATTCCAATTTAATGCGGTCTTTATCTTGGTTGCTTTGCTCATACTTTTAGCAGCTATTCTATTTGGATTACGGTTCTCTAGCCGTCTGGTGACACCGCTTGTGCACCTTGTTGATGCCGCTGAACGTGTGGGTAAGGGTGACCTTGAAGCACGCGTGCCGTATAGTTCAAGTGCTGATGAAGTAGGCACCTTAAGTCGTGCATTTAACCGTATGACAGATCAGTTAGCATTAAGCCAAACGGAATTAATTTCCACGAACCAGGAATTAGATGAGCGTCGCCGTTTCTTAGAGGAAGTTCTGGCAGGTGTTTCGGCTGGTGTTATTGGACTTAATACTGATAGTACGATATTTATGCCCAATAGATCCGCCTGTGAGTTGCTACATATTCCAAAAGAAAAAATGATAAATGCTATGCTCGTTGATATAGTGCCTGAAATGGGGCCACTATTAGAGCAGGCTCAAAGATCAGAGGAATATCTAGCAACGGGTCAAATAGAGCTTGAAATAGAAAGACAACCTGTAACGCTACTTGTACGTATTTCAGTTGAAATGGAAAATGAGCAAGCGCTGGGTTATGTGGTGACGTTTGATGATCTAACTGATCAATTAGCTGATCAACGTACAGCTGCGTGGGCCGATGTGGCACGTCGTATTGCCCACGAAATTAAAAACCCGCTCACACCTATTCAATTATCCGCTGAACGACTTAAACGCAAATATAGTAAAGAAATTCTTTCCGAACCACATGTGTTTGAACAATGTACAGAGACTATAATAAGGCAAGTAGGTGACCTTCGGCGTATGGTTGATGAATTTTCTTCTTTCTCTCGCATGCCCAAACCTGTGTTTAAACAGGCCGATATTCAGGATGTTATAAGACAAGCCGTGTTTTTGCAGGATGTGGCTTGGCGCGAGATTAGAATTAGGCTAACGACGGATGGCCCGATTCATCCCATTATCTGCGATGGTCGATTATTAGGACAAGCCTTAACTAATATCATTAAAAATGCTGCAGAGTCCGTAACTGCTCGCATTCACGAAGAAGCCAAAGACAATAATGATACATCTGAATTAGGATGGGTAGACATCACTTTATCACAAAGTGACGACCATACATTAATTCTAATACAGGATAATGGTATTGGCCTTCCACCAGAGCAAAAAGATAGATTAATGGACCCTTATGTAACAACCCGCGCTACAGGCACAGGGTTGGGTCTGGCTATCGTGCGTAAAATTATTGAAGAGCATGGTGGCCGTGTCCGATTAAAAGACCGAATGCCAATAGGGGCTATAGCTGAAATTTATTTCAGTCATGCCGCACTTGTTAAACGCGCTCATGAAAGTGAACAACAAACCGAAGATGAAACAAATGCAATCTAATATTATTCAAATAAAAATGCTGTCAGGAGTATTATAATAATGGCTCAGGAAATTCTTGTTGTCGATGATGAGGCAGATATTCGTGATTTAGTCTGCGGTATTCTTGAAGATGAGGGCTATACAACACGCTCAGCCAAGGATAGCGATACTGCACTAGCAGCTATTGAAGCACGTCTACCAGCCCTGCTTGTGTTGGACGTTTGGCTCCAAGGTAGCAAACTTGATGGCTTAGAACTACTAGAGCTGCTTAAAAGTAGACATAAAGATTTACCAGTTGTGATCATATCTGGGCACGGTAATGTAGAAACCGCAGTGGCTGCTATTAAAAAAGGCGCATATGACTTTATTGAAAAACCATTTGAAACTGATCATCTTTTGCATACAATCGAACGCGCTACTGAGGCAGATAAGTTAAAAAAAGAAAATGAAGAGCTAAAGAAACGCTCTGCTTATACCATTAAGCTTGATGGCAGGTCTGCTAATATAAATGCTGTTAAGCAAACCATTGAAAAAGTAGCTGGAACCAATAGTCGTATATTAATTGAGGGTGCATCAGGTACTGGTAAAGAAGTCGCCGCCCGCATGATCCATGACCGCTCTCTGCGTTCTGAAGGTTCTTTCTTATTAGTTAGCGCCGCCTCGATGGAGCCGCAGCGTATGGAACACGAACTCTTTGGTGTAGAACAAAATGGTGGTGTTGTTAAAACAGGCTTATTTGAGCGAGCACACGGTGGAACATTATTCATCGACGAAGTTGCAGATATGCCCCTTCCAACACAAGGTAAAATCCTAAGAGTGTTGACAGATCAAGCGTTTGAACGGGTTGGCGGTTCAAATCGTGTCGAGGTAGATGTTCGTGTTATTTCTGCTACATCACGGAATTTACTTTCAGAGATAGAAGTAGGCCGTTTTAGAGAGGATTTATTCCATCGCTTAAATGTTGTCCCACTTTATATGCCTTCCCTTAATGAGAGACGTGAAGATATTCCAGAACTGGCTTCCCTCTTCATGGTTAGGATATGCGAGGCCACTGGCCGGCAGAGCTTATCGTTAGAAGATGATGCAATTGCAGCAATTCAAGCATATGATTGGCCAGGCAATGTTAGGCAATTAAAGAATATTATCGAGCGCCTGGTAATCATGGCTGAGAGCGAGCATGAAGGTAAGGTTTCGGCTAATCAATTACCAAAAGAGATATTTATGGGTAGTGATGACCTTATGGCCAATAATCAAAACGTCTCTATCATGAGTACACCACTTAGGGAAGCTAGAGAATCTTTTGAACGTGAGTATTTGAAAGTTCAAGTGAATAGGTTTAATGGTAATATTTCTAAAACAGCGTCCTTTATAGGGATGGAACGTTCTGCTTTGCACCGCAAGTTAAAAGCCTTAGGCTTGACTGGCAATGGTCGCTCAGCAGAAGATGAAGTATAATTAACGCGGATAGATCAGCTTAGGGCAAAATGATATGCAAATAATTGTTTGTGGTGCGGGGCAGGTTGGGTTTAACATTGCTAAACACCTATCTCTTCAAAATAATGATGTAACGGTTATCGATCGTTCACCAGATTTGATCAGAAAAATCAGTGAATCCCTCGATGTTAAAGGTATTGTAGGTCATGCCTCTGATCCTTTCATGTTGGAAAAAGCAAACGCAGAAGATGCTGATTTGATTGTTGCTGTCACACTGTCTGATGAAGTGAATATGGTTGCCTGTCAGGTGGCGCACTCACTTTTTAAGGTGCAGACAAAGATAGCTCGCATCAGAAATCAGGCTTATCTAAAATCAAAATGGGCCGATCTGTTCAATAAGGCTAACATGCCTATTGATGTTATTATATCACCTGAAAAGGAAATTGCTGAAGCTCTCAGACGTCGCCTAGAGTTGCCTGGCGCGTTTAATATGGTGCCTTTCGTCAACGGCAAAGTTCATGTTATTGGTATGAGATTAGAAGAAGATTGCCCAGTCGTTGAGACACCACTGCGCCAACTCACAGAATTATTCCCTAGCTTGCAAACAACAGTTATGGCTGTATCTCGTGGTGATAAAGTTTTTGTACCATCATCGGCTGATCATATGCAGGTAGGGGATGAGGTCTATATTGCTGTGGATCAAAAACGCACAGCCCGAACCATGTCCGTATTCGGTCATGAAGAAAAAGAAGCGCGCCGTGTGGTAATTGTTGGGGGTGGAAATGTAGGTTTCTTTCTTGCTAGATCATTGGAAGAAAGCAATCCTAATTTGAATTTAAAACTCATTGAGATGAATGAAGATCGCGCTGCGGTTATTGCTGAAAAATTGCAAAACACAGTTGTTATCAATGGTGACGCACTATCTAAAGAAATTATGTCAGAGGTTAATATTAGCGAGTCAGAAACTATTGTCTCCGTTGCTGATGATGACGAAGTTAATATTTTGACCTCATTATTAGCCAAACGAGAGGGCTGTGAGCGAGCCGTCGCACTCATAAATAATCCAGTATATGGTACATTAACAGATTCATTAGGCATCGATGTGGCGCTTGATCCACGTGAAATCACTGTATCAACAATCCTGCGGCATATTAGACGTGGACGCATCAGGGATTTATATTCTGTACGTGAAGGCGCTGCTGAAATTATTGAGGCAGAAGTTATTGAAGGTTCTGAGGTTAATGGTATGACCTTAAGTGAGATAAAAAATAGAAATTCCATCCGCTTTGGTATGATCGTACGTGGTGATGAAACTATTGTCCCAACAGGTGATACCCAGTTTGAGACGGGTGACCATGTAATCATTCTAGCATTGTCAGAATCAGTTAAACGTGTGGAACAATTGTTTTCTGCTAAGGTTAATTTCTTTTAAGGCATCTTATGGGTTGGCTGAATAGAATATTATATTTGATTGGGTATTGGTTTTTAATCTATACCGTCATGCAAATTTTCCCACTTCTGGCTGCTATTACGCTCGGACAGGATAAAGTGGTAACTAGCTTTGCTATGTCCATTATTATTAATGGTATGCTAGGAGGTGCTTTATATCTCGGCTTTAGGGGGCTCAGCCAGGCATACACTATCCGTATTTGGGTTTTACTGCCTTTCATTGGCATAATAGCCTCGGCTATTTCCATGTCACTACCATTTGCTTTTTATTATGAGGATGTTAGTTACGCTCAGATATTGTTTGAGGGCGTTTCAATTGTTACAACAACAGGTTCATCGGCCCTGCGTATTGGTGTTACAGAACCTTATGCACTCGTATTATGGCGTGCAATAGGTAGTTGGATCGGCGGATTTGGTGCGATTGTATTGATTCTGACGATCCTGACTCGCTTTAATAGTGGAGCATTAAATTTTCACCGTAGCCCTTTAACATATGGTCGTGACAAGGATGGTTTTGCGCTCATTCGTTCTGTAACAGAAGCTCTATTACCACTATATTGCTATCTAACCTTTGCTTGTTTCTTCATGCTTTGGGTTTTTGATATGCCTGGCTCTATTTCACTCGTCCATGCTCTAACTATTATTTCTACTGCTGGCATTGGCTTAGATGGTTTAGGTGGCGCGGTTGAAATTTCGGGTATGCTGATGTTCATTACCAGTGTCTTCTTGGCGATTTCATGTATCAATCTTGATGTATTACTCGGTATTGGGCGCTTGTCTGGGCATAAACCTGTCAGATGTGTTGAATATCGTGTTTTTGGTGAATTATTAGTTTTTGGATTTATTGGGCTTTATCTTATCCAGCTCATAGTCGGTCATTCCATTGGTCTTAACGAGACTTTGTTTGGACTATTATCAACCATGTCGACTACGGGTTGGTATACGGCAGATTTTCTTAGTTTAGTACGTGAAAACCTTGCCATATCCGTGGCTCTGGTATTTTTTGTTGTTATAGGTTCAGGGGTGGCGACGACAGGTGGCGGCATTGGCATATTACGATTTGTCATATTGATTATTCAGGGCCGTGCAGAGCTAAGTAGGTTAGCGCACCCCCATGGTGTCATCAGGCTCAAGCTGGGCCGTCAAATAATAGAATCTAGGGACTTGCAAGCTATTTGGATGCTTACCGTTGGGTTTATTTTATCTTTAATCATCGGGGCCCTGATTTTATCAGTGATGAATATCCCATTTCAGGATGCTATTGCCCTTTCTATCGCAGCTATGACGACAACAGGACCAATAGCTGAACTTATATCGCCGTATTTTACAGGCTATGGTGGGTTAATGGATGGTGAATATATCGTTTTGAGCTGTTTAATGATTATAGGCAGGCTAGACACATCGCTATTTCTAGTCTTTTTTGCTCGTTTTTTCTGGCGTGGCTAAACTTTTGAATTATATCCAATAAAATATAGCCAAATGCTTGCTTTTTTGACATAATGCAGCCTGGATGAAGGGTGAGTAACATTACTCGAACATTCACATATAGGCTGTGACCTATAAGGTCATGAAAATAAAAGAAAAAATATAAGAAAGAAGAAACAGACAGCCATGGCAGATAAAAATCAAAATTTACAAGATGTTTTCTTAAATTCTGTACGTAAATCAAAAACTTCAGTGACTGTGTTTTTAGTCAATGGCGTTAAACTGCAAGGCATGATTACTTGGTTCGATAATTTCTGTGTATTACTACGCAGAGACGGCCATAGTCAGCTTGTTTATAAGCATGCTATTTCTACAGTGATGCCGTCAGGTCCAGTTCAATTATTTGAACCTGAAAAAGAAGGCATGGAAGACTAAGTCTTCTTTTTAAAATATGTCACAAGAAAAAGATCAAGATAACACTGCTTCAAACAAAGAAGGCGGTAAGCAATCTGGTGGCGGATGGTCAAGTGAAGGTGCCGGTTACTTACAAGATAAAGTAGCCAAGCAGCGTGTGCTGGTTATTTACCCTCATACCAAGACCCGAAACACAGATGAGGTAGTACGCAGCCCCGAGGCGCGTCTTAGCGAAGCTATAGGCTTGGCTGAAGCCATTGATATTGATCTTGTAGATGGTTTGATCATTAACGTACGTAAGGTAAAAGCATCTCATTACATTGGTCAAGGCCATGTGGATGATTTGCACAAGCGTGTGGGAGATGATGAAGTTGATCTTATCGTTTTTGACTGTGAGCTTAGTCCTATTCAACAACGAAATTTAGAGCGTGATATTGATTGTAAGGTCATTGATCGTACCGCGTTAATTCTAGAGATATTTGGTGCAAGAGCCTCAACAAAAGAGGGCGAACTTCAAGTAGAGCTTGCACATCTATCATACCAAAAAAGTCGTCTCGTTCGGTCTTGGACCCACCTAGAGCGCCAAAGAGGTGGTGCTGGTTTCCTTGGTGGGCCAGGTGAGAGCCAGATCGAGCTTGATCGGCGCATGATTACTGATCGTATAGTAAGATTGAAGAAATCTTTAGAGCAGGTAACGCGTACACGACATCTTCACCGCGCTAGACGTGAGAAGGCTCCTTATCCCGTTGTTGCGCTTGTTGGTTATACAAACGCAGGAAAATCAACACTATTTAATTATATTACAAAGGCTGAGGTGCTGGCAGAGGATATGTTGTTTGCCACGCTAGACCCAACCATGCGCGCCGTTGATCTGCCTAGTGGTAGACGGGTTATCCTGTCTGACACAGTTGGTTTTATCTCTGAACTGCCAACTATGCTTGTTGCTGCTTTCCGTGCGACGCTAGAAGAGGTTACTTCTGCTGACCTAATCGTCCATGTACGTGATGCTAGCCACCCTGATAGTGACGTTCAGCGTCAAGACGTTATTAAGGTTTTGAAAGATCTTGATCTTGATCTCGAAAGCGAAGAAGAGGGCGTGCCTGTCTTTGAGGCGTTGAATAAGATTGATCTAGCTAGTGAAGAACTGCGTGAGTGTCTAATGAATCTTGATAATCGCAAGGATGATGTTATTGCATTATCTGCGATTACTGGCGAGGGCTGCGACCGCCTTATAGAGGCCGTAGACGAAGAGTTAGCATTAAAAAATGTAGTTCTTGAATTAATGGTTCCATATGCGGATGGGCGTACTAACGCTTGGGTACGCGCTAATGCTGAGATTATCAGTGAAGAAAACACAGATATGGGCACAGAGTTTTGCTTTACTGTTGATCCTATTGATTGGGAACGATTTAAAAGCCGTATTTAGGCCCGCTCTTCAATTTTTACCAAATCCCACAATGCGTCCATTTCTTCTAGGTTAGATGTTTCTGGGGATTTACCCATGGCAACTAATTTAGATTCTACTTGTCTAAATCTTCTCTCGAATTTGGCATTGGCGGACCGCAAGCTTTCCTCTGAATCTACTTTCAAATGACGCCCTAAGTTCACGTAAACAAACATTAAATCACCAAACTCTTCAAAGACTTTATCCTGCGCACCAGGTTTGTCAATCTCGTCCACTAGCTCCGTCATTTCTTCTTGAATTTTATCAAGAACCATCGATGTTTCAGGCCAGTCGAAACCAACCCGAGCCGCGCGTTTTTGTAATTTTATAGAGCGCATCAAGGCGGGTAACCCCTTAGTCAAGCCATCTAATACACTGGCAGTTTCACCGCGCTCTGTTGCTTTGTTTGTGCGCTCAGTTGCCTTTTGTTCTTCCCAGGCCACTGTTTGCGCGTCGGCATCTTCAATAGTTGCATCACCAAATACATGGGGGTGGCGGCGTACCATTTTGTCACAAATGCCCTGAACAACATCATCAAATGTAAAATGACCTTCTTCCGCTGCTATTTGACTATGGAACACCACTTGAAACAACAAGTCACCTAGCTCGTCTTTTAGGCTATCCATATCGTTGTCACGGATAGTTTCCTCGACTTCATAGGCCTCTTCAATGGTGTGCGGTACGATGGATTCAAAAGTTTGCTCTACATCCCATGGGCAACCAGTTTTTGGATTACGTAATTTTGCCATTATAGTCAGTAAATCGTTGATTTTTTGTGTCATGTAGCGTCCTATAGGTAATATATCTGTAATATGAAATGTGTAATGTCTAATCTGTAGATTATGGGAACGAGCCAATGTGTCAACGTATCAAATACTTTAGTATCTTTTTATTTTTAATTACTACCGCTGCAATGGCGATTGATACATCTGATTTAAAATGGTCAGAGGGACAAATTCCACAAGTGGCAGCTCACCGTGGTGGCCCTAGCATTGGACTGCCCGAAAACACAATTGCCACACTTAAAAACAGCTATAGCTTTGGGGTTAAGATATTTGAAATTGATGTGCGTATGTCGGTTGATGGTGAATTAGTGTTATTTCATGATAATTCACTAAAGCGCCTTTACGGTGAAAGTGGTCGTTTTAAGAACACACCCTACAGCGCGCTAAAAGATAAGCCTCTTAAAGATTTCCGTGGTCAAAACACTAGTCATAAGATCGCGACACTGCGTGAGGCCCTAGAATGGGTGAAAGGGACAGATGCAATGCTTACCTTAGACCTTAAAACACTAGATCTGCTGGATCCCGTTAAGGATATGGCAGAGCAGGTGGGCGTTACAGATAAAGTAATTCTGATTGCCTACAAGCAATCAAGTGCCATTCTATTTCAAGGTGCTGCACCGTGGGTATATGTTTCAGCGCCTTTTAAGGGGGGCGCCCCATCAGTTGTAAAGGCAGCGTCAGAAGGCCTTGATCTATCGCGCACTATAGCGTGGCTCGGCACCAAGGAAGTTGATGAGACTCTGGTTACTGCACTTCATAGCCGCGGTATTATCACACAGTTTGGGACGTTGCGGTCTAAGGGAAAATCCCATGACCAGAGAATATTTGAAGCGAAAAACCCTTGTCTATACCTCGCCTTTATACAATCCGGTGTTGATATTATTGCCACAGACCGCCCGCGCACTGTTGACGCTGTGATCACAGGCAAAAAGGTCTGTAATTAATGGATAGCGCAACAATTGACGCACTTATAAGTGACTTTGAACATTCTGCAGTCAGTAGAGATCGCTGGACACACATTGCTCATCTTGTCATTGCTGTTGTATATCTACGCAAATATGCCTCTATAGACGTTGCCTTAAATGCACTAAAACCTATGATATTAGCTCTGAATGCATCTAATGGTGTGGAAAATACGGAAACAAATGGCTATCATCATAGTGTGACTAAATTTATGTTGATCGCCGTTGATATGCTCATGGGTAATGAAACCCTCTATGAGGACGTTGAGACTGTATTAGCATCCGAATTACGCTCTGGTAAATTTCCTTTTTATTTCTATTCGCACCAATGCTTAGGTTCAATTGAATGCCGTAAGGAGTGGGTAAACCCTGATCTACGCGATATAGATATGTTGCCATCCATGCTGGCGATCAAAGCAGGCATATAAAATGACATTAATTGGCACGACACCCCCTGAGCTAAAGCAATTAATTAAGAATGCTAAGGCCATTGATCAAGAAAATGAAGCCATTACAGCCAAGTCGATTACTCTAATAGACCATACAAGCCTATCAGACACGCCCGATACACCAATGATGGGTATAGAAACGCCTGAACAGATTAAGGCACTTTGCAAGGCTGCTGTGGGCGAGGGCGATAATCATGTGGCCGCCGTGTGCGTTTATCCTAATTTCATTGAGCTTGCACGTGAATGCTTAGACGGCAGTGGCGTTAAAGTGGCGGTTGTTCATAATTTTCCGCATGGGGATCAGGATATTGCTGACGCCGTTGAGGATGTTAAAGCCAGCATTGATAATGGCGCTGAAGAAATAGATACGGTCGTGGATTATGCTAAATTTATAGGTGGGGGCGACGCATTACCAATATTAGCAGCAGTAAGTGAGGTCTGTAAGCTATCAGATGTATCGCTAAAGATCATCTTAAAGGCCAGTGTTTATACAAACTACGACCATTTATATTACATAGCCCAATTAGCATGTGAAGCAGGGGCTGACTTTGTTAAGACTTGCACGGGCAAACTACCAAAAGAGGGCTTTGGCGGTGGATCAGCAGATGTCTCAACGCTTGAGACTGGTGCTGTGGTGATAAAGGCAGTTGCAGATTATAATAGAGATTTTGGCACATCTATAGGCGTTAAAATATCTGGTGGCGTTAAAACCCAAATAGACTGTGCCAGATTCCATTATCTGGTAGAGCAGCTATTGGGGGAAGCATTTTATCATCCTGATACATTCAGGTATGGCGCCAGTTCTTTGCTAAGCAATCTATTAAACACCAGTCTAACTAATTCGGAAAATTACTAATAATTACAATGTATTAACTGTAATATTCGCCGAACTTGTACCTAGTAATAAACTATAGTATGGTTAACGTATCATTATAACTAAGGGAGGGTGTTATGGGGTTTCTCATTTTACTGTATGGAGTAGTTGTATATGTTTTTTTCTTTGCTGTTTTCTTATATATGACAGCATTTATGGGCGGGGATATGCTCGCTTTTCTAGGGGCGCCTAAAACTGTCGATACAGGTGTAACGCCAGGTTTTTATCTGGGTTCAGTTGCCAGCAATATCATGCTGATGCTTTTATTTGCAGTGCAGCATAGCGTTATGGCCAGACCTGGCTTTAAGCGCATTTTAACCAAAGTCGTGCCACAGTCTATGGAACGTGGTGTCTATCTAATCGCCACAAACATCGTATTGATTGCACTGTTCGTCTACTGGCAGCCTATGCCAGCGGTGGTTTGGGCTATGGAGCCTGGTATATGGCCAACCGTTATGATGGTTGGTTTCTTTGTTGGTATGGCTATTGTGTTACTATCCACATTCCTGATCAATCACTTTGATCTATTTGGCCTGCGTCAGGTTTGGTATCATTATAAGGGCGAAGAAGCGCCAGAAATACCGTTTGGTACACCAATGCTGTATAAGCATGTGCGCCATCCGCTGTATCTAGGTTTCTTGCTTGCGCTGTGGTGTATTCCAACCATGACAGTAGGGCATCTGCTATTCTCTAGCGTGATGACAGCCTATATACTGGTTGCTATTGGCTATGAAGAGCGTGATCTACTAACGCACTTTGGCGATACATACCGCGACTATATGGACAAGGTGCCTAGCATCCTACCACTCGGCCGCCGTAAATAGATAGACACAGATTTATAATCTAAGAGAAAGGCAGGGTAACTCCTGCCTTTCTTATATCGATCATTCAACACGCCGTCATACCCGCGCAGGCGGGAATCTAGTTGTTTAGAAAGACTCCCATCTTCTTGGGAGTGACGGTTTAAGTTTAGAGTGAGACAAAATTACCTGAACCACACTCAGTTCTTCATTCGACGACTTGATAATAAATATAGTTATTAATAGCGTATAATTTATATAAAGACAATAAATACAATGGCTTATCACCATGTAATGTAACATTCATTAGGTATGTGGAGTCTAACTTCATTCTGATTTAGCCCCTAAGCATTCATTAAGTATAGATAACTCTTGGGGGGCCCAATTCAGAAGACTATATAGTGCCCATAGACCAACTATAGTAGGTGTTAGAAATTCAATATAAAAAAGAAGAACATATGATGTTTTCGCTTTACTATGTGAAAATAGATTTCGTGCCATATGGTCCACCTGTGATTTAATGTGATCAGGTGATCTTTGGGCTTCTATTTGCACTTTTAGTTCATCAAAAGATTGCTTAGCTTCTTTAATTTCGTTAGCTATAGGTCTGATTTCATCAGATGCTAATGGGTAATCTTGAGAAAATGCAATAATCGATATTAGGATAAAATAAACGACCGCGCTTACTAAAAAAAACCTCACATGATCACCACTAACACTAATGCCACTTAATAAACCGTTGACCGATATGTTTTGTGAAGCGCCATTTGCGAAAGCAAGAGCTATCAAAGAGAATACAAAAAGTCGACGTAATAGTGCTCTAGTATTGTCACTTAATCCTCTTGGTATATATCCACTTGTAGTGATAGATTGCCCGGTCATTTAAGTTGCTCCTTGTAGTAATTCAGCTTCAATTTCACGTCTTTTTTTGGCTATAGTTTTTTCATTACATTTTAGTTCTACAGCTATTTGCTTGTCTGTCTTTTTCTGTTTTTTGCCAGCTATAATCACAGCCCTATAGTGTTTCTGCTTTTCTTTTTTAAGGTGTCCTAAATAGTACCTATGATACATTTGAATATCAGTAGTGGTCTCGTTCATTTCAGTAGCTATAGCCGCGAATGCAGGGTAACGCTCTTCCCCAGATTTTAGTCGGCTTTGAAGCTCCTCATGAATTTCAGCTCCAAGTTCTAACGACTTTGATTTGTTGACCGCATATATATCATTCTGATGAGCAGGGGCAGCTTCTGGTGATGGTTGAACAGGGGCTTGAGCCATGTTTGGGAAAAACAAGGGCCTTGCTCTAGGTGTAAAGATTAATGTGCCATCAGGAAGCTCAGAAACAAGGGCAATAGCCTCTTGCTGATCAATTGGAGTCACTGTATGCTCTGGATACGAATTAGCCATGTAACACCTCCGTATTCGGTGGTGCTTCAGGTGGGTATGATGACCCTAGGCTATATGTGAGTTGTTGGTTCAATTCTTTTCGTCATCCAGAGAGCTCGGGGCGGTCTGCAAACTTCCCGAGCTTTCTTTATTTTCTTCAGGTTGAGTTTTTCTATAAGTAGATACAGCTTCTTGAAATTCCTCTTCGCCATCAGGTCTACCAAACCATAACTCATCAGCTGAGCTTACATGAGGATATTGTCTATCACTTCTGTCATTATAAAAATTAGGTGCCTCATACTTAACACCTAGTTTGTCAGCAATCTCTTTTGCATTAGCAAGGTGGAGATCAGTCGCGCCTTGATATTTCCAATCAGCATGCATATCTTCTTTACAAGACGGATGATCATACTCTCTTGCAATTGGCATAAAGTTTCCCGATTTAATCATTTTATTTTCAAAGTTACTTTGAGCATTAAAAATTTGTACCACCATGTCCAGTTTTTCTAAAAGAGACTTATTTCCATGCCCTTCTTGTTTTGGGCTAAGTAAGTCTTGTAAAAAGGTCCGCATCAAATGGTTTTCATGAAGCAAAGTCAAATACTGATCTTTAATATAAGTTAAATATGGGTTTCCTCGATTGATTTTAAATTCATTGCCAGCGACAAATTGATCTGCTCCAGACAAAGAAGCTTGCAATAGAATTAGTGGGTCAAGTCCTAATTCTATTGCAAGCTTGGCAAGTTTATTGGCAGGTGGAATTTGCCCATCTTCATCGATGCCTGCGCGTTCATATCTAACGATAGAATTTTGACTTACGCCTGATCGCCATGACAGTTCATGACGAGTGTATCCTTTAGCTTCCCTGCCTTGCCGTAATATTTTTCCTAGACACAATACTTTATCTTCAGAAAAACCATCGTTTTCTAGTTTATCCCTCATTGGCGTATCAGAGTTTTGAGTTTTTCTTGTTTTTATCATAGGTGTGATTCTCACCTAATTAGTAAAAGTAATCAAGCAGTTTTACCCGAAAAGTATAAATGACCTACATCTCTATGTAAGCATATGAAATATAGATATAAATTAGTTATACCATTTATGAGGTGCATATGCTACAAGTTGCATTATTAATTAAGAAGTATATTTTAGGAATATTAATTTATGCAGTTCAAGGAAATTTTACCTGCTGACTGTCCTCCACAAGAGGCCCTTGAAGAGGGGTATGATAAACTATATCGCTTTGTTTATTCGGAGGACATAGAGGAGAAGGACTTTTTTTCTCATGCAAAGCTAAGTATTGCGGCAGGTGCTGCTCCTTGTAGGAGAGCATCTTGTTCAATGTTCACTACTTTAGATTCCCTCAAGAAAAAAGTGACTAAAGCCCCTAGGTTAAGAAAATTTAAATTCGCTGTTGTTTTAAAAGTGCCAGCTGGTTCTGGTAAGATCATAGAGAATGGTTCTGGGCATGTTGATTTTTGGATGTCTAAAGACTATAAGCCATTGGATAACATCTTAGGTATTGAGGCAATAACATGAGCATTAGAAGAAGGTCAGCTGAATTACTTCAAACACTTATCTATGTTGATGAGCCTCAGTTATTGTTGTTAAAATCAAATAAGACCATGGTTCTCGCTATTGCTATAGAAAAAGAAGGACTAGTAGACCCTTTCTTCGGAGTGACAGTTTCGAATAAGGATTGGGAAGGTTACCTGAGAGGGGGCTGCGACTTAAGGTATTTATTTGAATTTCCCAAAACTAGGCGTTTATTTACGTTTGATATTGCTGATATCAAAAATAAAAAAGTAAAAATGGTACCTTATAATGAGAGTCCAATCTCTGAGGAACATATGCCATCTCATGGTTTATTTTCATCAGATCACACAGAAGAGTATGATGCTTATTCAAGGTCGGAGTTTTACCATAAATTTTTAGTTGATGGTCAATGGGATTTGCCAGAATTTGGTAGGTTTTATACTAAGTTTGGAGAGTGTTATTCATTTATGATTGCAATGAATAAATTGCGTTCAGTGGATGTTCTCCATGATGTAAAGAGGAAGATCATTGATACCATTGGCCTCTATCCATGGAAGGGTGGAGGTAGCTATCTTCATTTTTACAAAGGGTTAGTTAAGCTCTTACAATTTGATGAAAGGTTAGATGTAAAAGAAGTTCGGTATGCATCTCCCGGTCATGTCGAGGTTAGAGGCGATGAGAG
Organism: uncultured Kordiimonas sp.; assembly: GCA_965603205.1. Taxonomy (GTDB): domain Bacteria; phylum Pseudomonadota; class Alphaproteobacteria; order Sphingomonadales; family Kordiimonadaceae; genus Temperatibacter. The sequence continues at coordinate 212,257 of CBFDCC010000006.1, forward strand.
TGCCTTCAAAGAAACTATTATGATTTTTGAAGCATATAATGAGAACTATACAGAAATTCAAAAAGATTATGATGAACTTTATGATTTTTTACGGAAAAATAAATATCTAAAAACAGATGCAAAAGACTTTCCAAATGTTGGAGCTTCTAAGGATTATATGGATTTGAAAATCAGTTCAATCAACCAATCACTGAGCTTTCCTTATAATAACGAAATAGCAAAATTTTCTGAGAAAAATTCATTAGTTAGGGCCAAAGTAATCCTATCGTTTGTTAGACGTATAGATGATGCATTCCGTTTTCATGCAGAAGGTAGAGTTCGAATAAATTAATTATGAGGAAAATAGGCTTTTCTCAATTTTTATTTTTGAGAATGCCACCCTCAAAGCCTTATCCATAAGGACGCCTAAGCGTCCTCTCTTTTTTTATAGTTATCTTCATTTATGAAATCTGGGTTATTGCCTCTTAGGGCTTCGTCCCAAAATTTCAATCTTAGGGCTTGGGTGATGGCGGCGTAACCTGTCCAGTCGGGACCAAAGAATTTATCACTATCACCATCAATATCTTGCTTGTAAGCGATGATTTCTAGGTCTTTCATGCGGATATGGTAAAGATCGATGCCAAAGTAAGCAGTATCTAGAATTCTATTAACGATGCCCATAAACAAGGTTTCTTGATCATCAGTTTCCAGATCGGCATAGCCTTCAAGGTCATCATCACTAACGGCATATAGGCCACGTAGCTCTGCAAGGTCTAATAGGTCATCTAATTCAAATTTACTGATAGATACTGTCAATTCAGCAAATAATCGTGGTGCTGTACGCCAGTGTTTCTGAAAGCCGATTTCGCGTAGTTCATCGAGATAGGCAAGTTTTTGAGTTGCTTGATCCAGTTCAGTGCCAAGAACTTCATCTTGCACTTCAACAGCATCCACAATCTCAATTTCTGGAATTTCTACATCATCGCCTTTAGACAGATATTCATCTGTAACATTCAAGGCTTTAGCCAGTGTTTGAACTCGGGCCAAAGTAGGGTCTTGTGTGCCATATTCAAATTTCTCAATTGCTCTGGTTGGAATTTGAGTGAGCTTTGATAATTGAGGGCGCGTTAATTGAGCAGCATTTCGTGTTTGCATTAAACGTTCGCCGAATTTCATATCTTTTGTTGTCTTAGTCATTTTATAGTCCTTTTCTTATTGTTGCTCTGAGCTGGTATGCAGCTGCTATAGAGCGGGTTATGAGCAGCTATAGCTGCTATTTTTGACCTGCCTTAGACAGGTTTGGACAGGTCACAGGGAACCTACAGAGGAGTTCCCCGAGACTAGGTTTTCTGCGGTTTTTACGATTTTCATCGTGTTATCATTCTCGGGGTTATCCCTGAGAGGTGATTTCTGGTTACCCGAGTGTCTCGGGTTTGGTTTGGGTGGTTCAGTAGCTCGCCTGTCTTGGACAGTTGACCTACTGGTGTGAACATTAAAGGGGCGCACTTTTCGTGCTTCGCCTTTCGCGGCCGCTCGGATGCCCATGCCAGTCATAAGAGCTGTCTCAGGGCAGGGAGCGCCATTAGCATCCCACATGCGTCTCGCATCCTTTTTGCGTGCCTCTATAATCTCAAGGCGCTTCTTGCCGCCAAAGGTCTTAGGATCGGCTGTATAGTTTTGAACGAGTGTCACGGGCTCAGCATATGGAGAGAAACGAAATTGTGGTGAACACCTGGCAACAATCATATTCTCAAGATGATCAGCGCCGCCTGGTGTTCTGTTTGGATCAACCTTCTTACGCATCTTCTCAATCAGGCCAAGCTTGGAGCCATTAGGTGTTTTCACAGTGCCAATCTTTAATGGGAATTCTTTCTTGCTCTTAACTGTGATTGTGGTGACTTCGCCAGTCTCAGGGTCTACGCGATCGATATCCTCAAACTCAAATAGAAGCCCTTCGCGGAACTTCTTAAGGTCACTCATAGGCTGAGATATCTTTTTGCCTTTAGTCTCATTGAACAGCCAAGCCAGAGCAGGGGCGTCTAGCTTTTCAACATCTAATGGCTTGAAAGGGTATTTGATGGCCTCTTGTGGCTTTTCAAGCTTACCAGAGTCCTGCCAGTGGCTACCTATGCGCTGGTGTGTCCATGTGAGGAATTCACTCCACTTAGTCGGTGATAACGCCTTACGTGGGGCGTAAAGCACGTTTGCATGTATATGAAAGGTTAGATCGTCATCGATGGTGAACTCAATACCTCGATATATAACAGCAACATTATAATCTTTCTCAGCCTCATGCGCCCAACGGGATATATCACGCGATAGCTTGCTGATCGTATCACCAACAGGACCATATACCGGCACGCGCTCACCAGCTGTGATTACGGCCATGCGTAAATATTTGCCAAGCTTGGTGTTCTTCTGGAAATATTGCAAAGCATTGAGGACAGGGCGGCGCTCTCTTTGTGCGATGGTCGGCAAGAAACAGATAGAGCGATAACTGTCTAGTTCATCTTGTTTGCCTGTAACTTCACCTATGGCCGTCATGCCGCCATTGTCTTGATAAACGTCTATACCTTGGGTCTGTAGTGCCTCAGCTAAGAATTTAGTCTGACGCATTAACAGCTCACGCGCTGCTGTGCTTTCCTGATATTGCTCAGATGATTGCTGCCAGCCTGTATTGGCCTTGAAAAGTTCATATTGACTATAGGGCGTATTAGGTTGTCTAGTATCAACCGTAGGCAAAGTGGCAACACTGCTTGCGTAACTATTAAGGAGGGCGCTCATAACGCACCTCGAAGAGGGGAAATACTATGAGTTTCAGATATAAATTGATTTTGAGTTCTACTGCTATAATTAGCGGGTTGATAGGCGGCAGTATTGCAGTAACGCCTCCAGTTTGGGGCCATGCTGCTTTGATGTATTTGCCGCAACTCGGTCCGATAATTGTAGGTCTTACAGCAATTGTAATAGCCCTTTATAATACAGATCAAAAGCTTAGAGAAAAACGTGCGTGGGTGAAATCTGCCATTCATGCTTTGATTATTGAGCTTATTAACGTTGCAGCGCTTGCAAAGATTCAAGTTGGACGTAATGCAGATAATAATAAAACTGTTATGACTGCAGGAATTCACTTGCCAAGAAGAGTGATCCTTGAAGGGTTGTCCTCTGAGCTGATTAAGCTTCCAACTGAATACCTTCTGATTATTGCAGCTGAGGAGACAATACTCCAAGACGGAATGAGTGCTCTTCAGTTTCTCAAGACCAAAGAAAAAGTTAAATCCCAAGCTGTTCGTCAAGTTTTTGAGCACCTTGAAAAGAACGCTGACAAATATGTAGAGCGTCTTAATGATGTAAAGGGAAATGACCATTTGCATTTGGAAAATGCTGAAAATATTGAAGTATTTACTAATAGATAGAATGGGGCTCTGCCCCAAACCCCGAGATAGTTGAAGAAATAAAGCAAAGATTAAGGTCTGAGCTTTATGTTGCAACTGATTGAAAATGTAGGTATAATCTTCACACAGAACAGCTGGAGACGGCGATGACTGTGAAATGAAGCAAAGAGCGTCAAGGGTCAAACCTTCGGCGCTTTTTCTTTGACAAAAGAGGGTGCTATTTAGGGCTAAATTCATGCTTTCAGTACCCTTTTCTTAGGGACTTGGGCGAATTTCAAAGCCTTCTGCACAACAGGCAAGCCAACACCTACACGGTCGGCAATATGCTTTAACTTCCAGTTCTTTTTACGTAATTTAACGATTAATTTGTTTTGACGATTACGGAGATAATCTTTAACGGTTTTCCGTCTTATCTTGATTGCTGATTGGGTTACAGCAGCGGCCCAACCAAAACGTAATCCAACAAATTTGCAGGCTTTTTGCTCATTTTCATATTCATGACGTACACGCCGATACAGCCGATAAGCCTGCACTACGTTACGATAAAACTTAGCTCTTGTTTGCTGAGATTCTTCTTCGACTAATCTTTGAACTTCAGCTTCTTCAGCTGCAATGCATTCATTCTCTATTTTTTCATCATATGCCTTTTGACCAGCATAGATCATGCCTTGAGCAATAGGATCATCTTCATAGAGGACTGGTTGACTAGAAGGTGCAGCTGGTAACAAAGAGTTTGGCTTTGTTTGTCCAATTGCTAGAGGCGTACCAGTAGATTTAATTACTGTTGCGAGCTGAATGAGCTGATCAATAGTTTCTTGAGCAGTGTCTACAGGGACGCTGAAGGAAATATCGATCTTAATGTCTTTGTGAGTGCTATCAGACATGATGCACCACACAAGCGGCTAAAGTAGGGAGTCCTAAGAAATATTTAGATTCAATGACTTGAGAGTATAGGGAGTCACATTTTGCGTATAATTTATATTTTCGGTATCAGCGGGGGCCGTATGTTCTTCTAATGTACCAGCATAAGAGCCGTTATCATAAGAAGATAATGACAAGAGAACAACCAGACAAACCATTGCAGCAGCGTGGCGGGTTGCCTCAATCATCTTAGACATAGATTTATATATAGACGCGGTAGCCTGATCGCCAGCCTTTACAGCGCGATAGCGCCCTAAATCAGCTAGGGCTTGTTCTACATTTAAACCGCCTAATTCTGCAAGTCTACGCATGGTTTTATCATCACGAGGAAGGTTCCTTCCGCTACACCAATGTCCTACAGCTGCCTTGGATTGGTCCAGCCTTAATGATAGGACTTCATTCGACTTTATAGCCTGTTGTTGCTTAGCTAATTTAATATAGTCTTTAATATCAAGCATTTAGTGATCTCCTTAAGAAGCTTTAACTAGAATATGCCTTAAGAAGCGTTTAAAATCAAGCCCCTTAAGAAAGTTGTTGCACATCACCACTATATGAAGTAGGGAAATTATATGCACTATACCATATAGTGCTTTACTACTCCCCCGCCTAGATGCTTCCCCTAGGTCTGGCGGGGGATAACTAGGGGCTAGGGGATAAGGATTTAAAATGCACTACAGCCATGTATCTGCCTGTTTAAACATTGAAGACATTCCAAGCGGACCTGTAATGCAGGTCATGTTCTTACTTACATTTAGAGCCAGAGAAGAAAGCCACTCTATAGACTTAACCCTTGGTCAAATAGTTGATCAGACTAAATTGGGTAAGTCTACAGTGAAGCGCTCTATTACAACCCTTGAAGAAATGGGCTTAATATCATCCTTTGGTAGTGGTCGCGGTAGGTGGGCTTATAAGCAGTTTAAAATACACTTAAAGCGCATATACGAGCTACAACCTTTGGACCCCTCGCACAAGCTACCAAAAGAGATAGAAACGGACCTTAATGAGGCCACACTGACCCCATTGGAGCAACATATCAATGCAGCCACAGTGGGCCACATGAATATTAAAGAGGCCACAGTGGGCTTCAATGAGGCCACAGTGGGCTTCAATGAGGCCACAGTGGACACCCTTAAAGGTAATAAATATATAAATAGGAATAATGGCACTGCTGTTAACCGTCCTTATCGGACGGGCAGTGAATGGGGAGGCAAAAAAGCCAAACCACCAAAGAAGGTCACTCACTGGTCAAAAACAGATGATTGGAGTGTATGGCCTAGCATGAGCGACCTCTCACAAAAACAGTCAGTTGATGCATGGGTGCAATGTCTTCAGAATGAAGAAGTTGGATATCGGGTTCCAGATAGCGCAGTTCTGAGCAATATCAAAGATGGTAAGGCTTTAATCCAGCGTATGACACCTTTTCAAATAGATTTTATGACTAAAGACGGTCACAAGGACCGACTTGAGGCCGCACTATCCGAGTTTCTAGGGGAAACAATCACTTTAACCTTAGTACAGGAGGCCGCAGCATGAAAAATGCAGCTGATAAACTACCAGACACCGCAGAAACACTCACTACCACGCGGAAAATCGCCAATTTAAGACAATATTACCTTAGTCATGGCGACTTATTGCGGGCGCATATCCTAGACGCTGCCGAAAACAGCATGGACGCTATCCCTTCCGCCGTTAAGTTGATGCTTCCAGATGTTGATGTAATGATGAAAGAGGCTATGAGCTTTCTAATTCCACAAATTCAGGAGATGTATTTAGCTAACGACTGTCTCATGGCTTTAATGATGGATATGGCCGCGCAAAATGAAAGCCAGCAAAGGTCTATTACTTGGCTTGTGGACCGTGTGAGTAATCATAAAGCTATCATTGATGATCTTAACGAGAGGACAGCCGCCAATGATCGCGGCTAATACCGTAATAGCCGAGGTCGCTTGCAGTTGGTGCGGCGGCGCGGCTGATGCCGTAACAGGCGTTACAGCGGGTGCGCTAGTCAAAACGCGCTGCAATAACATGCTGCAAAACGGCAAGAAATGCGGCTCATGGACTACAGCAAGCCCTAACGCCACCTACCTTTTAAAATTAAATTATCTAGCAGAAGTTGAGGCCCAAAATGACAACCAAGAAAACACCAAACAAGCCGACGAAATCAGTGATAAAAGCACCTTTAGCGAAGAAGTCGCCCAAAGCGATAGCGAAAAAACCGCAGAAAACAGCCAAAGTGAAGAAAGTGGCGCAAGATCTTGCGAAGAAGAAACCGCCAGTAACGACAACAGCGACACAGGCACCAGCGGCCAATCCGTTAATGATAACGGACCAGACACAGGCGACACAGGAGCCGAAAGTGGCAAACGACAATCATTCGTTGACGGACTTTTCGCCAGTTGAGCTTGATAGCACTCTCGATGATGTTACAGCCTTAGAGCCAGAGGCCATTGAGGTGCAGCCTGACTGGGAAGGCATCACAAAATCAATGTCTGAAGGCGAAGCTAAAGCCGAGCCAGACGAAAAGGCCAAGGCGGAAGCCGAGAAAGAGCGCTTGCGGGTGAGTAGTTGCCGTAAGATGTTCTATGAGGGCCTATGCGTGTCATTCTCTGCTGGTAATCATGTGGCCGCTAGGCGCATGTATGGCCGTACATTGAAGACGTTAGACCTGAAACACTATGGCCCTATGGGCGAGGCTGCTTCTGATCAGACCTTTAACCAGCTTTGCAAGGTGGAATTTTTCGCAAAATATCTAATGAAGCTTGATAAAATTGCTGAGTTTTTCGAGCAGTTCAGCGCTATTGCTGCCCTTATGACGGTGATGTATCTGAATGTTAAAGGCGAGGTCAAAGAGCTAAAGGCTGAAGCCAAAAAAGCCGAAGCAGCTAAGAAGGCCAAGGCCGCTAATGACAACAGCGACGAAGCTGGTAAGGGTGCAACAGCATGATAAATAAGAATGCAACGCGTATCGGGGTCTATGGTGGCTCGGGGTCTGGTAAGTCTACAAAAGCCAAGCTGCTGATGAAAGAAATGGGCTTAGGCGTTATCGCCTTTGACCCGCTAGACGAATATGCAGAAGAGGGCTTTACTCGTTTTGATAATCTCAAAACTATGGCGAAGTATCTTAAGCGCATGTATGGCAAGCCGTTCAAATATGCACTTGTGCCTGACGCTGGAAAGGAGGCCGAGCAGCTACATGCTTTGTCTGTTTTCCTAGTGGCCGTTCAAGCTAACTATAAGGCTGGTAAATGCACGACGCAGTTGCTCTTGCTGGTGGAAGAGATGAATCTATCCTATCCCGTTGAAAAGCTATCTAAGGGCCTTAATGGGTTTAGTAACATTTGTTCGCGTGGGCGGCATTTTGGTATTAATGTTATGGGTATTTCACAGCGTCCAGCCGAGATTAATACGCGCTTCCGTGGTAACTGTAACGGCTTCTATGTGTTCCGTATGGCCGAGCATAACGACCTTACAGCCCTAGCGAAGGTTATGGGTCCAGAGGTCAAAGAAACCATACGCAACCTTAAAACCCATGAGTATATCTATTGGGAAAATGGCGAGATTAAGCGCGGTAAAAACGTCTTAAAATAACAAAAACTATGAAAGGTTGGCTACGGCCAGCCTTTTTTTATGCATTTTCGCAAAAATAATATCCATATATTTCAATGACTTAAAAAAACTTTCCTTAAGGAAGAAAAGCTCGCTTTTGTGGGCTTTTTTTGTTCTCTACTGGCCCGTTAAGCAAAAACAGCCAAATCAGAGGACAACAACATGAATTTTTCAACCTTTATTCCAACGGTCCTAGCTGGTCTAGCAATTTTTGCCATCACTGAAATTATTAGAAATCGAAGGACTATAACATGACACCTAAACAATTTGCATGGATGGCTGGCGCGGGTGCTGTCGGCTTGGTGGTTGGTGCAGCCACTTTATACTTCATGAAGGAATGGGACGTCCCATTCTTAAAAGAATTAACATAGGAGATTTGGCAGATGCGTAATTTCCTAAAAAACTTAGGCGAAGTACAAAACATCACTGGCACAACTGCCACCGTTGTTATCAATACCACTGAGACGCAAAAGCTAATGAGCATTGCGGCCCTATGTACGGCTAACGTGACCGAAGACACCGAAGGTTCACGCGCAGCCCCTAACAAGGCAACTATGTTGCTTCAGTACAGCCATGTAAAAATGTATATCAATAACAATCTTCAACGTGGCGAGCAAACACTTGCCGAATTGTTCGAAGATCATGAAATGCGTGGTTATACCGTCGAGGATGGTGAAATCCCTATTCACTTTGCTCGTGATGAACGCGCATTGTCTGCGGGTCAAGATGCTACAGCCTTCATCACTGGTGTTGGTGATCAGCTACGTCTTGAGTTTACTTGTATAGGTGGCTTTAATCGCCTGATGACTATTGAGAACGAGGTCAAGGCGATTGAGGGTGTTAATAAAAACCCTAATTTCGATCCGTCATCAAACGACCCTGCCAAGGGGCCGCACTCGCTCTATAAAAAGGGTAGGAACGGTCAAACGGTCTACACTGAGTTTGGTATGCTTAAAAACCGTAAAAAGCGCCAGCTTATTGAGACTATCAAAGAATCTGAAATCCTATCAGGTTCTTCTGAGCATACTATCAACCCCGATCAGCATGATATTAGCTGTATCAAATTCCGTTCAGGTGATTTGAATAGCTTGCGTGTCTTCCGTGGTAACGATCAAAAATACTATGGTTCGCCAGCACGTTTTGATGTGTGGATGAAACGCCATATGTACGTGCCGCAGACTGACGTGGTTCACTTCATGCCAGAAGCTTATGCAGGCGGTCGCTTTCAAGATTTGTATCAGTTCCGAGGCAAGCAATTGCGCTTTGAATTAGATATGGCCGTTGCTGGTGCCATTCCGATCCGTATTCACCGCATTGGTGATGCAATCCGTTAATAACAGGGGGCATATATGTCTACTTCAACTACAAGTCCGACTAATGCCCCCGTTATACCAACGGGTGGCAATGATTGGTTTTCTAACATTGGCGATGGGTTAATGTCCTTCGGTAATGCATGGGGTCAAGTTCAGCTAGCGCAAGAGCTTGCTGAAATCAACACGACCACAAGCACTATTCAGGGTTCTGTCCCCCCACCAGTGCAGCCACAGACACCAATGCCAAATTCTACACCACAAGGAAGTGATAAGACTCTCTGGTATGTGGGCGGCGGTGTAGCGGTTGCTGTTCTGGTTCTCGGTCTAGTATTGGCCTTGAAATAGTGTTTGAGGGCTTAACAAGCTTATCTGGTGGCGGGGGTATGGGCTTCGGCGACAACTCCGCCACTGGTGACATTGGAAATACTGGCTATGGCGGTTCTTCTGGTGTGGTGAATATGGGCGGCGGTATAAGCATGAATATAATGATTATCGTCATTGTCATTGCTTTTGCTCTGATCATGTATTTTGCATTAAAAAAATAGGAGGTTTACATGGGCCTATTTGGTGGCGGTAATAGTTCAAGTAGTGCGAGCACAAAAAACATTATTAAAGATAGTCGTGATTTTTCTACTACGGATATCGAAGTAGATTACGAAGTTGATAATAGTGTTGAAATTGATTTCGAAGATAATCGCGAGATTGACAAGTCGGATAATCGCGAATGGGACAACTCAATAGATGATAGCTACAACACCGATAATTCTATCGAGGACAGCAATAATATTGATGATAGCTACAACACCGATAATTCTATCGAGGACAGCAATAATATTGATGACAGCTACAACACCGATAATTCTATCGAATATGAAGACAACACTGATAACTCCATTGATGACAGCTACAACACCGACAATTCTATTGAAGACAGTAACAACACCGATATAGAAATTGATCTCGGTGACGGTGCTATCTATGCCGCTGGTGACGTTCAATACTCGGTTATTGATGGCGGTGCCTTTGATACGGTTGAGACTGTATCTGGTGATGCTTTTAACACTATTGGCGATATTGCTGGCGGGGTCTTTGATGCCGCTGGTGATATGCTTCAAACATCTACTATCCTTGTAGGTGATACTGTTGATAGCTCGTATGATTTTGCCGAAAGTGTAGCGGCTGAGACATTCGACACCATCACAGAAAATAACAAGATAGCCATTGCAGCTTTGGAAGGCGTGACTAGCGAAGCGCTCGACACAGTGCAAAGCGGTTTTGCTGAAGCTTCAGCATTATCTACGGTTTCCATTATGGAAGCAATGAAGTCCACAGTGGGCGGCATAGCTTCACAAACTCAAGATGAAAAACGCAATTGGATGATATTTGCAGGGGTCGTTGTGGCCTTTGCTGTTGGTTCCGTTGCTTTAAGTGCGAGGTCTTAATATGTCTAAAATTGACGTAATAACTGAAACAATCGCGGCGGGTGACACCTTTCCCTATACTGGGGACGGTCAGCAACTTGCTTGCTACTCATTGGGGGGAGTGCCTAATATTGAAATATCAATCAATGACGGAGGCTATATTCCGTTTAAGGTCGGGGACGCTTGGAATTTACCTCATAAAAATATCAGATTTCGTAACTCCAATACTACGAGTGTTGCCCTAGTTGCTATCTCAGCACCAGCGCCAGACACTTACGTTGATAATAGCCTTAAGGGTGAAGTGGACATTTTTGGCAATGTTACAACTATAGGCAACCCGCTATCTACATACGGCGGCACCTTAACACCAGTAGGGCAAGTCTTTATAAATGTTTCTGTAGATACAACAGTCAGCGGCGTTGCGGAGAGTGTCCCTTTATTTTCAGCAGCAAGCAATGTTAACGGCGTAGTCATAAGAACACTCACACAAATACATAAAACTGTAGTTACAGGAAATTCACTCAAAGATTATTCATATCTTAAAACGGAAGTCGGGAATTTTTATCACGGCTATCGCTCTGGTTATGGTGCTTTTAATCTTGAGCAAGAATTTTATTATGAAGCTGGTGAGGGTTTAGAGGCGCGTGTTGGCGGAAGTATGCTTGTTGGTTTCATCGCTACAATTGACTATTTAGCATAGGAGTTAAAAAAAATGCCAGTTATCGAAAGAATTGAACGTAAAAAAGTAGACGGTAAAGTATTAGAACGCTCTGAAACTCGAGACAAAGACGGAGCAAATCATGAGGTTAAAGAATGGCAAGAATTGCAATCGCAGCAATCTGCCTCTTTATAGGGGTGCGGATTATGACACAACCAAAATTAAAACACTTTAGCGCTTGGGAATTTCGCGCATGGTATCCGTCCATGTCGCCTGATCTATTGCGTAAGCTGGACGCCTTCCGCGAAGCGTGGGGCGATACAGTGGACATATCACCCGCTAGCGGTTCTATAGGCCGTATGACAGGTTCTACACAGCATAACGTGGTGATGTGGCTCGAGGTAAGGGGGATTGATGTTATACCTAAAGGCATGGACACCGCAGCCGAACGCGCAAGAGCCTATCAGATCGCCGTTGAGGTGGGCTTTACTGGCATAGGCGTCTATCCTGATTGGTTGCCAAGTGGAGGTTTGCATTTAGATGTTCGTAAGGACCGCGAGGCTGGCGACCCTGCTAAATGGGCGGGGCTAAAAGACGAAGACGGTAAGCAATATTACACAGACATAGAGAAGGGGTTCGCGTAATGCAATATATAGTAGTTTTACTACTTGGCGCTTATCTAGGCGGTCAAGTAGATGATGCCTTTGAAGCGTTAAATCCTATGAGCTGGTTTAGTGGTAGCAGCGACGATGAAGAAAAATCAATATGGCCTATGTTTATTGTGGTTGTTGCGATTGCTGCTGCTTTCTATTTAATGAACGGTAAGAAGTGGAAACTCACATAATGGAAGTTGGATTTTTAGAAGCTCTACAGGCTGGTGGTGATACCGCAACAATCATCCTAGCAATAGCTATCTGGCGCATGGATCGCCGTTTATTGAAACTAGAATTTTTATCAGGAGGTAAAGGATAATGAACCATAGACGCAAGCTCGGCATTAAGCGCCGTATAGAAGCCGAGGGCTACAAGGCCCTAAAAGGTGCTGCTCTAATAGCATATGCTAAAGAGCGGGGTATTCATGCCTCTAAGAATTGGCGTGACAGCACAATCATTGCCAAGATAGAGGAGCTGTAATGGGTTTATTCAGATCAAATCGCACACCAAAGCCTAAAGGTAATTCAGGCGGCGGCTTGTTTGCTAACCTCCTGAAGCGTGACCCAGAACGCAAAGCAGCCAGAAAAGCAAACCGTGAACAGCGCAGGGCCGCAAGGCTAGCGCGAAAGGGTAGATGGTCATGATAGGGTCATTATTAAAAATGGTTCCTTTTGTTGGTGGTTTCATTGGCAAGGCTATGGATATTAGCGCAGTCGCCAAACAGGACAAACGGGACAAGCAAGCCGATGCTCTAAAGGCTGGCATTGACGAACGCACAGACGGATACAAAGACGATGCAGTCTTGTGGGTGCTTATTTTATCCGTTGCCTGTTGTTTCCATCCTACCACGGCGCAGCATATGGAGCAGGGGTTTAAGGTGATGGAAAACGTCATGCCAGCATTCTGGCAAGACTTAATCAAGTGGGGCTTTGCTGCCGCGCTCGGCATCACCAGCTTTATCAAAATAAAGAAATAGAAAGAGGGGCCTTAATTGGCCCCTTTCTCGTATTTGCTTATTAGAATATTATTCCGTCCTGGTTCGCCCTCGATGAACCTAAAACTGCCATTTCTAAAAGTCACTATTTGAGTTAAGTAGAATATTATTCTAAAAATAGCTCTCGGCCGTGGAATTTCATTCCTAGCACTATCGGCCTAATTCCTTTGATATAACCCGTTGTATCTGCCTTGTACTGATACCGACTTCATGGCTTATCATCTCATTAGTCCAGCCAGATCGCGCCCGTTGCATGATAATCATGTTTCTTTGTCCGAGTACGCGCTTCTGGTGACGCGCCTTGTGTTTTTTCCAGTATAAATCAACAGTTTCGGGCGGGTAGCCATACTTACGGCTTAAAAAGCCTCTTGCAACGTCATAAGAATCACCACCAGACACCATTGTCTCTATTTGCAGGGGTATGGCCTCTAATTGTTTAAAGTGCTTCGTGATGGCCGTTTTATCGTCGCTTGTGACGTTTCTAATTCTATCAATGGTTTCTAGCTCAGTCGCTAGCTCTTTTAGCATCACTGATACGGCCTTGGCCGCATCTGCTGGAATGTCATGGATTGAATTAAATATCTCGTTTTGTGTCGCTTCTAAGTTTCTATATATATTCATAAAAAATACCGTCCCTAAATTTATTATCTAGGGACGGTACACTAAAGAGTATGAATATAGTATTAACTATAAAAGCAACTAAAAACGCTCGCGTTTAGTGATTAATTTTTCTGTACTTTGCCACAACACACACATTCCCAACGAGCCTCTCGATTTGTGCCAGTCCAAGCCACAAAAGCCCATTCATGACCAAAAAGGCCGCACAGTGATTTTAATATCTTCATGATCTTAAATCCTCGTACTATTGGTATTACTAGACACAGGCGACACTTAAGGAGCTGCTTAAGAGCCCCTTAAGGAAGTGGGTTAAGTTATTGATTTTATTGGATATGTACTTCTTAAGTAATGACGCATAATTTATATTATGGGAAATTATGTTTATATAACTATTATTCATTATAATCAGAGAGTTATAATTATTCCTTGGTACTCTAGTGCGTTATTATTTGATAATAATTTAGTAATCTATTAATAGTATTAGAAAGAGTTTAGGTTAAAGTTCTAGTGTATTTTAAATATAATTATAATTTTGTATATTATTAATAAATGAGTTTTCCATGGATACGTTACAAGACAATCATCATGAGTTAATTGCTATGGAACAAAAGCAAAAAACGCATCTTAACTGCATATGTATTGAAGAAGAGTTTTTACATCTTGAAAGATTAGTCTCTATTGATGAAGGAGGTGTTGAGCGAGCATTAGAATATTCGATAACCTCCAATGAAAACGGTTTTGTTTATTATGGCGTTCAACTTGAAAACATAGAAGACAATTCCTCATTTTTGGCTATTAATAAAGATGGTTCAAAATTAGAAATTTGGCAGCCTAATGTTAATTTCAAGTCTTCGTTATGTGATGGTTTCTATTTTAACAAGGAATCAAGCACACTTGAGTTTTCTTTATCGGCACCGAGTTTTCCCCATAGTGTTCCATGGTACTTTAATGACGACATCACTCGACCTGGCGATTTAAGGTTTAATCATGAAATTTGCGAGGTCCGTCAGGAAGAAAACTCTTGCCGTTTTTATTGCGTGTCCAAGCTATCTTCTTATCAAGAGAATACTAAACTATTGGCTGCTATTAAAGATTCTAAGAATATAGTGCTTCGCGCTGACCACCCCTTTATCAAGGATGGTTTGGTTTATTATAGTGTATTAGCACCTCTTATTGCGAATAAAACTTATTTTATAATGATCCGCAGTGACAAAATTCAAACGCGAGTATGGAAACCCAACGTAAACTGCCCTGCTTTCAAAATAAATGGATTATATTTCTCAGTTTTTGACCATAATATTATAATGAGAGATGCACCAGAAAGAGCCGCCAATACCACACAGTCTTTTGTGACTGAAATGCATGTAAGTGAGAATACATTACATTTAAACATTGTCACATTTTTTAAGAAAAATAAGCAAATTGATGTGCATTCAGTTTCTGTTAGTCGGTTCCGAAATGAAGAGCTGAGTGAAAGCTTTAACATTAAGAAAGCAGCTGAACAGAAATGGCAAAAGTTAGATAATAGTGACTTAATTAAGCATACAGGTCAAAAATTCGTCTGTTATGAGGTGGCTATTAAATTAGGCAAATTTTTACATCAATCAGGTTTTTATAATTTGATGGTTCATACAAATAAGGGTGATTCCGTATTGCGCTCTACAGTAAAATCATATGAAAAAAATGACCATATATTTAACCTAGACTTATCAGAACATGAATGTGCTTATATAGTGCCTTATGTACAGTATGATTTACGCTTTAGATTCGAAATCTATACTTTAACAAAACTAGAAGCTAAAAAGGTAGAACAACTCCAAAGAAACCCCTCTGATAAGATATGCCTTATGATTGGTGAATATTCAAATAGCGCGCGTGATAATGGCATGCATTTATATAATTATATTAAAAAGAATAGACCTGATATTGAAGCATATTATGTAATTGATTCAGACTCTTCGGAAATTGGAAATCTAGAACCTTCTGATGTTGTACTCTATGGATCGTATAAACATTTTGAAGTTTCCAGTAGATCAAATTGTATCGTATTTTCACACTTCTCAGAATATTTATATCCAAAGATAGATAGAATTTCTGGCTATAAAAACATTAGGAAAGAATTTTGTGAAATTTTTCTCCAACACGGCGTAATAGCTCTAAAGCCTTTTTCAAGACATATGGCGACAAAATATAACAGATACGATAAATTTTGCGTTAGTTCCCAAAGAGAAAAAGAAATAGTCGTCAATAAGATGAAGATTAAGGAAAAATTAGTCGAGGTGACGGGCCTTTCTCGTTGGGATAATTTGAGGATGGATAATATTACCAAACGCGAAATAGTTCTAATGCCGACGTGGCGGGATAATCTAGATACAGTGAATGAAGAAGCGTTTGTTAGGTCAAATTTTTACAAACACTGGAATGCAATTTTATTAGATACCAGCCTAGCAACAGCCTTGGATGAAAATGATATTCAAATGAATATTTATGTTCATAATATTCTTGGTAGATTTGCACATCTTTTCCATTCTTCTGAGCATATTAAAATATTAAATGGCACCGATATGCAGGAAGTTTTCCAAGACCACAAATTACTAATAACTGACTATTCTAGCGTTTGCTGGGATTTTATGTATTTAGGAAAACCTGTAATTTACTATCCATTTGATTATGATCACTTATTAAAATTGAGAAAAGGTGAAGCATACATCGATTATGAAGAAGAGTTACCAGGCCCTGTCCTGAAAGACCATGATGCATTAGTCAGTTCCATTATCGATTCAATCAATAATGAATTTGTCTTCTCAGAAGAATATACGGCAAAATTAGACAAGTTTTTACCGCATAGAGACCAATCAAATTCTGTCAGAGTGGTTGAGATGGTTGAGAGAGCCTATAAAGAAAAATTTCCATCATAAATTTTATGCTGGGTAAATAGCCTCTAAACCACTGTAGAGCTTTGTGATGAAATCTGGATCGTCGGATGGGATGGTACGCGCCACATCCATTAGATGTTCGTTAT
This sequence comes from uncultured Kordiimonas sp., assembly GCA_965603205.1. Lineage (GTDB taxonomy): Bacteria > Pseudomonadota > Alphaproteobacteria > Sphingomonadales > Kordiimonadaceae > Temperatibacter. The sequence goes on from CBFDCC010000006.1 coordinate 228,837, forward strand.
CTTCCTTACCACCGAAAACTTTATGATAGGTGATGCTAGCGTCTTTATAGCCTTTGTCTTGGCGGAAGCTATTGAGTACATTCTTGCAAACATAAAGTTCAAACAGTTCTTGCAAGCTCATACCAACTGATTTCATCGCGGCGAAGAATATGGTCGGGGCAAAGCCTTTTATATCCAGCGTTTGCTTAGCAAGCTCTTCAACTGTTTCCAGCGCTGATGCGGTTGTCCCATCATAACCATCCCACTCTGTTATTAGATAGTTAGCAACGTCATCGACGCCACCTTTTTTCTCTAACAAGTCACTCAGGGCAAAGTGAAATATATCAACAAGCTCTAGATGTGCTTGGTCCTTGTCCATTTCACCAGATTTCCACCATTTATAGTGAATATGATCCATCATTTCAGCGGCTTCAATCCAGATGGCACGGTACCAAGCATTGCCGTTATCGCGCCAAGTATCACTGATTTTGCTGTTAATCTTGTCTTGCAGATCAGCCATAGTCTTAAATTGTTCAAAAGCGCTCATAATGTCCTCATTTCTATAAAATACATTTTGTTTATAGGCGTGAAAAAAGGGTGGGTCAACGCCCTACCGTAACTGATTTACCTGATTTGGGACTTTATCTTTTGAGCACCATAATGTTGCCCCTAATCTCGATAGTTTGGAACTCTTTAAGCAGCGTCATACCAAGCAGTGAACTGTCCATATCTGACTTGTTGACGGTCACGGGCACGCTCATAAAATCATAGTCACCAATTTTGACATAATCGACAGTAGCACGGGCATAAAGCACGTCGCCGTTTGCGGTGCGAGCCGTGCCTTCATATAAGAGAGAAGAAGGTTTTAAGCCGACCTTTTCTGCGTCATGTTTGCTGAGTACGATGTTGCTAGCGCCTGTATCGACGATGAGCCTTACATAAACACCGTTCATACGCATTCTTACCCAGAAATGGCCGTCTCTGGCGCGTTCTAATATTAAAGCGCCGCTATCATCAACTGCACCTGACGGGTCAATGGCAGCCATGAACCTAGTACCAAAATCAGAGCTATAGAGATAAAAAAAGGATAATCCAAAGACAATGAGTAACCAGATACCAGCCGTTTTAACAATATTCATGATGCTAGATCGTGACCAATAGGCCGCTGCACCACCAAAGATAGCCAAAACGAGCATGCCACGGAAAAAATATGGGTCATCTATGCTTTGCTCAGGAAAAGCTAGCGACAAGCCACCCACTAGAAAGCCTAACCCCAATACAAAGACGATGAGCCGCCCTAACCGCCCGCCGTCTTGGTGTTGATGTACAGGTTTGCGGTGACTGTGCAACGGTGTTCGACCGTCGCTGTCTGGTATGCGCCAAGGTTCTTTTTTCTTTACCATTCATTTATTCTAATGAAAAATATTGGCAAGTCAAAGCTAAACAAAAAGCGTTAGGCCGTCATAACCTGGTCTTATATGATCAGGTAATTCGTCACATAGCGTTTGGTAATCTAGATCACCCATCATATGTGTGAGGATTGCACGCTCAGGATTAACCCGTTTGATCCACTCGACAGTTTGCTCTAAGTGCGAGTGTGTTGGATGTGGTTTACGTCGCAGCGCATCAACAATCCATAGTTTAACGCCATCTAAAGCTTCAAAGGCAGCGTCATCAAGGCCACTAACATCGGTAGAATATGCAATGTCACCAATGCGATAGCCGATACTGTTAACGGGGCCGTGCTGCTGTATGAATGGAATGACCGTTAAGTCGTTTATTTTTGTGGGCCATGCTAGCTCGTTAGCATTGCAAATGGCGGGATAACCTGTTTTTCCTTCGAATATATAACCAAAGCGATGCAGTAACACCTTAAGCGTTTCCTCATCAGCATATAAATTAGTAGGTGTTTTACTGCGTAGAAAAAAACCGCGCAAATCATCAATGCCGTGCGTATGGTCTGCGTGGTCATGGGTATAAAATACGGCGTCAAGACGCTCTGCTTTAGCCGACAGCATTTGTTCGCGTAGATCAGGTGTGGTATCAATTAAAATTGTAGTATCACCCTGTTCGACTAGAATGCTTGAGCGTCTACGGCGGTTTCTCGGATTGTCAGGATCACAATTCCCCCAACTTTCAGGTAGCGATGGAACGCCTCTTGATGTGCCACAGCCGAGAATAGTTACCTTCATGGTTATTCACCCCACGCTGTCGGTGCTGTGGCTTTACTGAATAACCTAAAGAAATTTCCTGAGGTTATTTCACGTAGTTCCTCTGTCGTAATACCGCGCATTTTGGCAATATAAGCACAAGTATCGGCAACAAAGGCTGGTTCGCATGTTTTGCCGCGATGCGGCATGGGCGCAAGGAAAGGCGCGTCAGTTTCAATAAGTAAGCGGTCTAATGGTATGGTCATAACCACATCACGTAATTCTTGGGCGTTCTTAAATGTTACAATACCAGATATCGAGATATATAGACCAAGCTCTAATGAGGCATCGGCTAGGCTTTGTGTCGCCGTAAAACAGTGAATAAGCCCCGGGAAAGAACCCTTACTAGCCTCTTCCCTCATCATAGAAACACAGTCTTCGTCCGCGTCTCGTGTGTGAATAATCACAGGCAAACCAGTTTCACGCGCTGCAATGAGATGGGTGCGAAAATTACGCTTTTGCATGTCACGCGGCGCACTATCATAAAAATAATCTAGACCCGTCTCACCTATACCAATGATTTTAGGATGTTTAGCGCGATCTAATAAATCGTCTAAGACAACGTCTGGTTCTTCTTCTGCTTGATGCGGATGAATACCAACTGAGCCAAATATATGGTCACTAGCTTCGCATAAGGCAATGATTTCATTGTATTCTTTAAGTTTTGTATTGATAGCTAACATACAGCCAACGCCAGCTTGCTTAGCGTTATCTAACACTTCATCTAGGCGATCATTTAAGCCGCCATAATTTAGATGGCAGTGGCTATCAACCATATATCCATAATGGCTCATACTTAGTCTTCTTCTGGCATTTCAAAGCGCGGGAAAACACCCTGCGGCTTTGGCACCTCTGTTCCAGCGGCAATACGGTGATCAGCACCTAAGCTTTCAAAACTACGGTCAGTAACATTGATCTGGCTGAGTAGCTTGTCAGTAGAATCAGGCATAATTGGCTGCATAAGGATAGCCAGTTGACGCACGGCCTCTGCGCAGACATATAAAACTGTTTCCATACGGGCTGGGTCTGTTTTCTTCAACGTCCAAGGGGCTTGATCATTAATATATACATCAGCGGCCGCTACTTGTGTCCAGATAGTCTCAAACGCTTTATGGAAAGCTTGATTATCCATATGTGGGCGTACGTTATCTAATAATGTGTCGATACCTGCTAGGAAGCTCGTATCGGCTTCTGTTAAATCACCTGGGGTTGGCACTACGCCGTCACAGTTTTTGTTAATCATTGATAATGAGCGCTGTGCAAAGTTACCAATAGAGTTAGCAAGATCAGCATTACAGCGCGTTACAAAGGCAGAGCGACTGAAATCACCATCGTTACCGAACGGTACTTCACGCAGCATGAAATAGCGTGCGGCATCTAGACTATATGTTTCAATTAGCTCAAACGGGTCAATAACATTGCCTAGTGATTTAGAAATCTTTTGACCTTCGTTTGTCCACCAACCATGAGCAAAAATACGCTCTGGAAGTGGCAAGTCAGCAGCAAGCAAGAATGCGGGCCAATACACGGCGTGGAAACGCAGTATATCTTTTCCTACCATGTGCACAGATGCGGGCCAGAATTTCTTATAGTCTTCAGCCTGTTCATCGGGAAAACCAACAGCCGTTAGGTAATTAGTTAAGGCGTCAATCCATACATACATAATATGCTTGTCATTATCAGGTACAGGCACACCCCAATTAAACGTGGTGCGAGAGATTGATAGATCAAGCAATCCGCCCTCAACAAAGCTTTTTACTTCATTTAGACGTGTTTTAGGCATAACAAAATCAGGCTGATTCTTATAAAGTTCTAATAGTTTGTCTTCCATCGCTGAGAGTTTGAAGAAATAGCTCGCCTCTTCTACCCACTCTACAGGTGCGCCAGTGGGGGCTAGCTTTTTACCGCCCTCGCCTTCTTGAAGCTCTTTTTCGGCGTAGAAAGCCTCATCACGTACGCTATACCAGCCGGCATATTTATCTTCATAAATATACCCCTTGGACACAAGACGGCGCCAAAGCTCCTGAACAGAAAGCTTATGACGATCTTCTGTGGTTCGAATAAATTGATCATTTGAGAAATTCATCGCTTCAGCTAAGTCTTTAAAACGCGCTGATACTTTATCGCAGAACTCTAATGGCGCAACACCAGCGGCTTGGGCTGATTTTTCAACTTTTTGACCGTGTTCATCAGTACCCGTTAGAAACATGACGTCAAAACCGTCTAGACGTTTAAAGCGTGCCAGTACGTCACAAGCCAGTGTGGTATAGGCATGTCCAATATGTGGTACATCATTCACATAATAAATAGGTGTGGTGATGTAAAAAGACGGTTTCTCAGTCATAATTTAATACTCAAACTAATTGGTTATACGGTTAGATTGGTGGCACTAACCTCTAGCTAAGGCTGACATATCACCAAACAAGGTCAATAGCACCTGTTTTCGATCTAAATTCACACGATCAGCCCGCTCGATTAAATCTGCGCTCTTTTCCCATAGATCAAGCCAACGATCAACACTGCAAGCACCTGATAATGTAGTAAATGTTTGGTTTTCGCCTGTAAGAACTTCTTGCCCCATAACACCCACTGCTTTTTGGCGGATGATACGTTGCAAGATATTATCTAGTAACTGTGTAAATACGCGATATTTAGCATCTGCCTTAGCAGGTGACAGCTCGCCAGCAAAGGTATGGAGCGCGGGTACATTAAGGCGTGGCATCGTTGCTATTAGGCCGAGAAGGCTTTTATAAAGTTCAATGCCTTGCATATTGGCAAGTTCAATTGCCCTACCAGGCGCGCCATCACTTAGAACTGCAAGTGCATTAAGTTCGTCTACTGACATATCAGGGAATTTCCCCGCTAGCACTGCACGTACACTGTCGATCTCAAGTGTTTTTAATTTCAACTGCCTGCAACGACTTTTGATAGTCGGAAGGAGTTTTCCTGGCGAATGTGAAATTAGAAATAATATTGATTTTTCAGGGGGTTCTTCAAGAATCTTAAGCAAAGCATTCGCAGCAGCAGTATTTAATTCATCAGCAGCATCAACGATAGTAATACGCCATCCGCCTTCGCCTGCCGTTTGATTATAGAATTTAATCAGACCGCGTACGTCATCAATAACAATATCATTACGCATCTTACCCGTTTTTTCATTCTCTGACCTTGCAAGTTCAACAATACCAGCATGTCCACCCGCTTCGATGCGCCCAATAATGGGGTTTTGGCTATCAGTGTCTAGGCTAATAGCCTCAACAGGTAGATCATCCCCAAACATAGATGGCCCTGCATCAACGCTTGGCTGGACTGATAGAAATTTGGCTATACGCCATGCCATTGAGGCTTTGCCTATACCTTTAGCGCCTGTGATTAACCATGCATGATGCATACGTTCACTATTAAAGGCATCTAAAAATACACGTTCAGCCTCTGCGTGGCCGATGAGAGAAGTCGTATTTCTTGGATGATCTATTTGCTCAAATTCGCTCATGCCATTAATCCAAGCTCAACAGATAGAATGGTTAAAATATCACCAGAAACTTCATCAATAGTTTTGCTGGCATCAATAACCTTGCATCGTTCAGGTTCTGCGGCTGCGATATCTAGAAATGCCTTTGCCAGTGTCTGATGGAAGCTATCCCCCATACGCTCAAATCTATCTTCGCCACTGTCTATTGTTTCTTCGCGTTTTCCAGCGCGTTGCAGACCAATGTCAGTAGGTAAATTAAATATAAGCGTTAAATCGGGTTTAAGGTCGCCCAGTGCCAGTCTTTGCATATCACGCACCGTTGATATGCCAACCCCCCTCCCTGCGCCCTGATAGGCTACTGTGCTATCGAAAAACCGATCGCAAATGACCCATTTACCTTCACGTAAGGCCGGTTCTATAATTTGGCTTACGTGTTCTGTGCGGGCCGCTGTCATCATTAGCGCCTCTGTCATGCCTGTCCAAGTATCTATATCACCCTTAACAAGCATGTCTCTGATACGTTCAGCACTTTGGCATCCACCAGGTTCTCTTGTTTGAACGCACTCAATGCCTTTTTTTTCTAATGCCCTAACAAGAACAGCAATTTGAGTGGATTTACCAGCACCTTCACCGCCTTCAAAGGTTATAAATTTACCTCTAGTCACTTTAGTTGCCTTTAATTTCACCAGAAGAGCCAAATATTAAATATGAGATGGCAGCAGTGATTTTACCAAGTCCACCAACAGCGCTAGCATTATCCCCTGCATTCAGCGGAATGCGCATCTCAGTTTTATCAGGAATTTCAATAATCAATTCACCTACGGGCTGACCCTTTTTAAGGGGCGCAGGAATTGGGTTCATAAACTCAACAGATACCTTCATCTGAGAGCGCTGACGGCGCGAAAGAGTTAACTTTACATCCTCAGCCACGACAAGCGGTACCGAGGCTACATCGCCAAGCCAAACTTCTGCTGTATCAACCTTTTCACCTGCGCGAAATAATGGATAATAATTGAAATTACGGAACCCATATTGCATGAGGCGTGAGCTTTCACGGTTTCTTGCATTCTTAGACGGTAAACCACCCAGCACAACAACAACACGACGATCATCACGTATTGCAGAGCCCACGATACCATATTTATTCTGGTCAGGTAGTCCGCCAGTTTTAAGGCCATCAGCGCCTGCAAACCGTCCAAGCATAGGATTACGGTTATAACGGTTAGCTGTGAAGTTTTTATATAAAAATTCGCGTTCGTCAAACATAGGATACATATCAGGAAAATCTGTTGTTAAATGTTTAGCGAGTGTTGCAAGGTCGCGAGCCGTCATATAATGGTTTTCTTCGGGCCAGCCATTAGTATTTGTAAAATGACTGCCATTCATACCCAATTCTGTTGCTTTCGCGTTCATCCATTCAATAAAAGTATCAGATGACCCTGCCATATGCTCAGCCAGTACAAAACAAGCATCATTGCCTGAGAGGACGATTATACCTTTTAGAAGTTGCTCAACGGTCACTTTATCCCGAGCATTAAGGAACATCGTAGATCCTTTGCCGCGCCATTGTCGCCATGCCTCATCGGATACCGTGACCTCGTCGGATAGATTAACGGTGCCGTGTTTAATAGCATCAAAAGCTAAGTAAACGGTCATTAATTTACTCATGGACGCAGGTGCAAAGGCAGTATCGGCATCCTTTTCAAACAAAATGTCACCACTATTAATATCAAGAATCACCGCATGATCTGCTGATGTTGCCATCGTCTGCGCTTGTGCATTGAATGACATTTGAAGCAATAGAGCTAAAGTTAGCAATGAAAACTGAACGAAGTGTTTGATTAAATTCATTTATTTGCCTATTTAAAAAGTTATTTAGTGTATTAAATCGGATGTAACTCGTGCGTCGTGAAAGCCGCGTGACACGATTGTATCTAAAATGCGTTCGGCTATATTACGACTATTAAACGGTCCAACGCGAACGCGATAGTATTTTGTTCCATTAATTGACGTTTTTTGTATTTTCGCTTCTGTGCCTTTACGGTTTGCTGCCCCTACCACCTCTGTTGCCGTTACATGTGATGCGTAAGCTCCTAGCTGCACGTAGTGACCGGCTTTTTCTTCCTTGATGATATTCTTTACATAGCCATAGGGTTTTTGACGTAGATTACCATCACTGTCAACGGCTTGAACGCGGACTTTTGTCTTTCCTTTATCTAGGAAGCCAAGGATTTGGGCACCGCGACGGGAGACATCAATAACTCTAGTTCCCACATAAGGTCCACGATCATTAACGCGCAATATAATTGAACGCCCATTTTCCAGATTGCTGACCTTTACATGAGTTGGCATCGCTAGTGTTTTATGGGCTGCGGTTAAGGCATTCATATTAAATGTTTCGCCGTTAGCAGTTTTCTTGCCGTGAAAATTAGGTCCATACCAAGAAGCAACGCCTACTTCGTCATAATAGGGTTGATGCGATGGGTAATACCACTGCCCTGCAATCTTATAAGGTTTACCAATTTTAACGTTACCACCTTGCTCGCTGTCGTATGTCGGTAAATTGGGTGGTAATCGCTTTGTAGGGCTGCCTGAGCAGGCAGCTAAGGCAAATGTCACAGAGACCATAATGAGAAGGCGAAAACCTATCATTGTGCTGCCTCCTGGCCTGATGTGTATGTTATCCTAGTCAGTTGATTGGAATTAGCCTGAATTACATCAGATAACATACCAACGCCTAGCGCATATTTAAAGGAAGGGTTATAGCGCATAATAACACAGAAATTTCCATAAACGAGATAACCTTGATTGTCGCCTTTATCGCCAACGACAAGCGCAGCATTTAAGCTAACATCTGGTAGGTCGCTACCATCCACTCTTCTAACACCAATGGCTTGCCACTCGCTAAGAGAACGCCAGCCTCCTAGGCTTTTGTATCGTTTACAAGTCGCAGGTGGTAGCGCCCCATCCTCTTGTTTACCAACGAGTATAGTCTCTGCGCCTTTTGGTAGATTAACTTTACGGCCCCATGTCTGATGATTATTCCAACCATGACGCTTTAGGTAATATGCAATCGAGGCAAAAACATCCGACTTGTTATTCCATATATCTTTTTGACCATCACCATCAAAATCTTGGGCGTATTGTATATAGTTTGCAGGCATGAATTGGCTTTGGCCCATTGCGCCCGCCCAAGACCCCTTCATCATTTCATAGGTTGCTTCACCATTTTGAATGATTTTAAGGGCGTTAAATATTTCACGACGAAATCTAGCGGCGCGTCTTGGGTTATACGCTAGTGTCGTTAGTGCCTGAAAGACTGACTGGGTCATCTCATAGGTGCCATAATTTGATTCTATTCCCCAAATGGCGGCAATGAAACGTTTCTGAACCTCATAAGCTTCCTCAACAGCATTAAAAGTATTGGCTTCATTGTGTAACTCACGCCCGCCTTTCTCTTTGCGCCAATCGCTAAGTCGTGCGCGTAGGTATCGTGTATATGTTTGCTTGAATTCAGGTTGATTATTATCTTGTTTGATAATTTTAGGCGCTGGGGCGGTAATATTGGAAAAAGCTGTATTAACCAGCTCTTTAGAATAGCCTTTTTCTATAGCCTCTAGTTTTAATGCATCGAGCCACTGGTTAAAAGGGATTTGCCCATCCTGAGCATGGGATGCGAACCCACTAATGACGATTGCTATCAAACTCATTATGTACCGTATATTCACTATGACTCTTTTCCTTATAAGCATTAAAATAATTCATACACCTTTATGCAGTGCACAATGTGGCATGACAAGGGCTTCAAGGAGAATAATCATAAAAAACGCCCCGGAACGTTAATTCCGAGGCGTTTTGACCTAATGGTCTGAAATGGTGAGCCCGACAAGATTCGAACTTGTGGCCAACTGATTAAAAGTCAGTTGCTCTACCAGCTGAGCTACGGGCCCTCACATATTCTGTCGTTGGGTCTGGTTTGTCCCCTTCGACGCGGTCTACATAGGGCTATCATTTCCTATGGTCAAGTAAAAGATGATACATAATTCTAAAAAAAACACAAAGCTTTTAGTTTCTGCCATTTTTACAGTAAATCTGTGGCCATTTTCTAAGAAAATAATCAAAAATGCGACAATAATATAGCCATGTTAAAACAGTTTTTGTCAATAATAGCAATGTTCGTAGTTTTTAGGGGTGATTCAGTTTTTGCCTAATCTGATCATTATAAACATATAAATCCTCAGAATCTGGAAGATGCAGCTCACTCTACGCCTATTTTACGTTTAAAGATAAATTTCCAAATTTGCCCAAAGGTGCATTTAGACTACATCAAAGTGGATCAATATCCCCTAGGGCGTATGTAGCCCTGAAATTATTTGCGTATTCTTTTAACGAACCAGCTGTAATTGCGTCACGTAATTCTTGCATTAAATTTTGATAAAAACGTAAATTATGCCATGTGAGTAATATAGAGCCGAGCATCTCACCAGAGCGAATTAGATGGCCTATATAAGCCCGCGAGTATTGTGTACATGCGGGGCAGATACAAGTTTCGTCAATGGGACGATCATCGTCTCTATGACGGGCATTTTTCATATTGATTGAGCCGCGTCTAGTGAACCCTTGTCCTGTACGACCTGACCTAGTGGGCATCACACAGTCAAACATATCAATGCCGCGCTCTACTGCGCCAACAATATCATCTGGCTTACCAACGCCCATTAAATAACGTGGTGCATCTTGCGGCATTTTAGGCATTGTAAAATCTAATGTGTTGAACATCATCTCTTGGCCTTCACCAACAGCGAGGCCGCCAATAGCGTAACCATCAAAACCTATGGCTGTTAAGGCGGCTATAGATTCTTCACGTAAGTTTTCGAAAACGCTGCCTTGGACAATACCAAATAGTGAGGCTATCTCGGCATGCTCACCACCGCTATCAAAGCCATCACGAGAGCGCTTAGCCCAGCGCATAGACAGTTCCATACTTTCACGTGCTACTTCTTCAGTGGCTGGATAAGGAGTGCATTCATCAAATGACATAACAATATCAGAGCCCAATAAGCGCTGAATTTCCATGGAACGTTCTGGCGACATCATGTGCTTACTACCGTCAATGTGAGAGCTGAACTCAACGCCCTCTTCTGTCATTTTACGCAGTTCGGATAAGGACATAACTTGAAAACCACCTGAATCTGTAAGAATAGGTTTATCCCAGTTCATAAATTTATGGAGACCACCAAGTTTTGCAATACGTTCCGCCGTTGGACGCAGCATAAGATGATACGTATTACCTAGAATGATGTCAGCGCCGAGGTCTTTAACATTTTCTGGCAGCATACCTTTAACCGTACCAGCGGTTCCAACTGGCATGAAGGCTGGCGTGCGTATGGTTCCACGCTTCATCTCTATCTCGCCAACACGCGCCATGCCATCTGTTGCATGGACGGTATATTTAAAACGTTCTCTGCTATTATCGATCATTCTTAGGTCACATTCTTAAAAAGTAAGGATCCATCACCATAGGAATAGAAACGATATCCCTCATCAATGGCCGTATCATAGGCATGTTTCATTACATCCATGCCAGCAAAGGCACAGACTAACATAAATAAAGTAGATTTGGGCAGGTGGAAGTTGGTCATTAAAATATCAACGGCCTTAAATCTATAACCCGGCGTAATAAAAATATCAGTGGCATCATTATAGGGCTGCACAGTACCATCATCATCAGTAGCGCTCTCAAGCACTCTTAGGCTAGTCGTACCAACAGCAATGATGCGACCCCCATTAGCACGCGCCTTATTTAATGCATTAGCTGTTTCTTTGCTAATCTCACCTATTTCGCTATGCATCTTATGATCATTGGTATTATCCACCTTCACAGGCAGGAATGTCCCTGCCCCCACATGCAGTGTCACATTAACGCATTTAATACCTTTATCCTTAAGGCTTTGCATAATATTAGGGGTGAAATGCAATCCTGCGGTTGGAGCAGCTACGGCTCCATCTTTTTTGGCAAATAACGTTTGGTAATCAGATTTATCTTTCTCATCAACAGCGCGCTGTGCGGCAATATAGGGCGGCAAGGGCATAACGCCGTGTGCCTCTAATGCCTCTGTCATAGTGTCATCTTCGATTTTAAAGTTGATTAGGCGCTCACCAGCATCACCGAGATCAAGCACCTCTGCGTCAAGGCCATCAAAATTTAATATATCACCAACCCGACATTTCTTAGCGGGTTTAGCAAAAACCCACCACGATGTGGGGCTTTCCCGCTTATGCAGCGTGATTTCCATCTTGGCTTCACCGCGCTTGCCGCTCAATCGAGCAGGGATAACCCTTGTATCGTTAAAAACAAGGATGTCTTCACTATTAAGATGGTCACTAAGCTTTGCTACAGTGTCATGTGATAAGATATCATCCTCAGCATGATCAGGATGAACAACAAGCATACGCGCGCTGTCACGCGGGCTTGCAGGCCTTAGCGCGATATTGTCATTAGGTAAGATAAAGTCAAATAATTCTACGTCCATGGCGGGGCTTGTATATGACTAGCAACATCAAGACAAGAAAAAGGACACTCTAAGGTGTCCTTTTTTACTATTTTTAAACGTCTGCAGCTACTTTTATGCTGACAATCGCACCTGGTTCACGCGGAGGTTCACCCTTTGGCAGTGAGTCTACGTGATCCATGCCATCAGTCACTTCACCCCATGCGGTATACTGATTATCTAAGAAACGAGCATCATTCAAGCAAATGAAAAACTGGCTGTCCGCACTATCAGGCATTTGACTACGGGCCATAGAGCATATACCTCGTACATGCGGAGTATCATTAAATTCAGCGGCCATTTTTTGGCCACTACCACTCATGCCAGTACCTGTAGGGTCGCCGCCTTGAGCCATAAAGCCATCAATAACGCGGTGAAATACCACGCCATCATAAAAACCTTCACGGGCTAGTTCTTTGATGCGGGCACAGTGATTAGGTGCAACGTCAGGCTTTAGCTCAATCGTTACACGGCCTGTTGCTAATTCTAAATATAGTGTATTTTCAAGATCAGACATGTCTGTAACTCCTATAAATTAATAGTTATTTTATTGTTTTCAATGTATTTTTCCAGTCAGCTATTTGTGATGCAACACGAACACTGACCATTTTTCCTGGATTTTTAGCTGGCTCACCTAATGGAATTGAATCAACATGATCCATTCCTACGATTACGCGTCCCCATACTGTATAGTTACTATCAAGTGATGCAGCCCGTGATAAACAGATGAAAAATTGACTGTCGCCACTATCTGGATCACCAGCTCGCGCCATAGAGGCTGTACCTCTTAGATGAGGTACTTTATTAAACTCAGCTTTTAAATTATAACCACTGCCGCCAGTACCGTTGCCATCAGGGTCACCTGTTTGTGCCATGAAGCCATCTATAACGCGGTGAAAGATAATCCCATCATAAAAACCTTTACCTGCTAGCTCTGATATACGTGCTACATGTTTAGGTGCCACATCGGGACGCATTAAGATAACAACCTTGCCATGATCAGCATCACCCAACTCAGAGGCAGGAGAATCCACCTCAATTATTAGTAAGTTTTCAGGCTTAAACATCGCCAAGTCAACTGCAGTAGCTTGAAGTGAAAGGGCAAAAAAAGTGACCACTGACACCATAAGTATTTTCAAGTATTTAGTCATATATTCAAAGCCTTATAATATTTCTTTAAATCGGTCAAAGACCTCATTTTTAATTTTATCTGATACGAATGGTGTTATGTCCCCGCCATATTTAGCGACCTCTTTAACTAGCTTAGAAGCGATGGTTTGATATTTAGGGTCAGCCATCAAAAACACCGTATCAATGTCTTGGTTAAGTTGGTAATTCATACCAGTCATTTGGAATTCATATTCAAAGTCCGCAACCGCGCGCAGACCACGAATAATTACACTTGCCCCAATTCGATCTGCAAAATGTACGAGTAATTCATCAAAGGAAATAACCTCTAATTCTACTCCAGCCTCAACAGCTAGAGGGAAACATTCGCGCGTGACCATTGCAACCCGCTCTTCTAAAGAAAATAGCGGGTTCTTACTAGGGTTTGTAGCAACGCCAATAATTAATTTATCAACGAGACGCAAGCCGCGTTTGATAATGTCCGTATGTCCATTGGTTATAGGGTCGAATGTCCCAGGATATAGTCCGATACGCTTATTGCTCACGCAGCATCCCCTAGCTATTGGATAAAATTTTATTAATTACTTGCTCAAAACCTTCTTAGCAGTAAAACTACAGAACCTAAATAACTATTTTCATACTTTCTAAATATATTAAGAAGAGCCAATCTATGATTGATCCTATACTATTTTTCATGTTTATCGGCGCTACAATTGCGCTCGTAGTATCGCCTGGGCCAATTGTATCGATGATCATTGCCGAAACTCTTCGCTATGGGCCTGCACATGGCTATGCAATTGTGCTGGGGGCTTTAGTCTCTGGCATCATCTTTTTAACCGTATACAGCCTAGGGGCTGTTTCTATATTTATGAATATCCCGGATCATATATTTGATTATATACGCTACGGCGGTGTTATCTTTCTTATATATTTAGCTATTGGAATGATCAGAAGTGATAAACCACAAGATGATGAGGCTATTTCAATTTCTGATGATAAAACACCTAGGAAAGCTTTCATTCATTCCTTCATCATATCGACTTATAATCCAAAAACGATTTTATTCTTTGCTGCTTTTTTCCCTCAATTTATCAACCGTGATATGGATATATTGAACCAAACCATCATTATGAGCGTAGTCTTTCTGATTATAGCAGTAATAAGTGATTGCACATGGGTGCTGATAGCTAACAAGGCTAGAGTGTGGTTGGTTAAGAAAAACCTACAACAAAAAATTGGTAGGGTGTCTGGCACCATATTACTTGCTGGTGCTTGTGTATTACTATTTATAAACTAAAAGGGCCGCACTTAAGCGACCCTTTTGTAATTAGTTGTATTTAGAAGTATCTATTCCTCAGAAGCGGTATCCTCAGTTGGTGCCTCAGCAACATCTGCTACTACACCTTCAGCCACTTCATCAGCTTCAATATCTTCATCTTCGGTCTCTTGAAGCTTAGCCACTGATACAATATGTTCTTTGTTATCGACTTTAAACAAGCGAACACCCTTTGTATTGCGGGCCGCGATGCGTACATCATGTACTGGTGTTCGGATAAGCTTGCCTTGATCTGTTACCATCATTAACTGCTCGTCCTCAGTGATTGGGAAGGCGGCAACAACAGAACCTATTTCTTTACGCAAGTCATCCTTAGAAGGAACATTCCAGATACCTTGACCACCGCGACCAGTTTTGCGGTAATCATGGGTACTAGTTCTCTTGCCGTAACCATTGTTTGTTACTGTCAGAATGAACATTTCACAGTCTTTTAGCGCTTGTTGACGTTCATCACTGAGTGTTTGCTCAGCTGGTTCTGCTTTCCATTCAGCTGATTTCATATAGGCATCACGCTCTTCAACAGTCGCGTCAGTGCCCTTGATAACAGCCATAGAGATAACTTCATCGCCCGCAGCGAACTTCATACCGCGTACACCCGTCGAGGTGCGTCCAACGAATAGGCGTACATCTGTGGCACCGAATCTAATAGCGCGACCACCTTTAGCGGCCAAGATCACATCATCATCTTCAGTGCAAACATCAACGCCTATTAACTTGTCATCTTCATCGGAGAAACGAATAGCAATTTTACCATTAGACATAACATTTGAGAAATCAGACAAGCGGTTACGACGCACATTACCCTTTGCCGTAGCAAACATAACGTGGAAATCACCCCAAGTTTCTTCATTTTCAGGTAATGGTAAAATAGTAGCAATCGTTTCATCTTGCTGAAGCGGTAACAGGTTAATCACAGGCTTACCTTTAGATGTTGGTGAGCCTAGCGGTAATTTCCAAACTTTAAGCTTATATACCTGTCCTGTATTAGAGAAGAAAAGTACAGGTGTATGAGTATTGGCTACAAAGACAGTGGATAAGAAATCCTCATCCTTGGTTTGCATACCACTACGACCTTTGCCACCGCGACGCTGTGCGCGATATGTATTAAGTGGTACCCGCTTGATATAACCAGTGTTGGTTACCGTTACGACCATATCTTCACGTTGAATTAAATCTTCATCATCAAATGAATCACCAAGACTATAATCAATCACAGTACGGCGTTCATTAGCAAATTCGCTACGGATAGCAGCTAGTTCAGTTGTTAGAATCTCAAACAAACGCTCACGACTGTTTAGAATTTCTAAATACTCACGGATTTTTACTGCAAGCTCTTCTAATTCTCCACCAATATCGTCACGACCTAATGCTGTTAAGCGGTGCAGGCGTAAATCAAGAATAGCTTTTACCTGTACTTCTGAAAGCTGATATGTGCCATCGTCGTTAACACGCCCTGCCTCGCCAATAAGTTCTAGATAAATAAGGATTTCTTTAGGGTCCCATTTGCGATCTAACAGCGCTTCACGAGCAGCAGCGGGTGATGAAGCACCACGGATAGTCGCCACAACTTCGTCAATGAAACCAACGGCCGTTACCAGACCAACCATAATATGGGCACGGTCACGCGCCTTGTTTAGATCAAACTTAGTACGGCGTGTAATAACTTCTTCACGGAAATCAACAAAAGCCTCAAGAACACGCTTAAGCGATAGTTGCTCAGGTTTGCCGCCAATAAGTGCTAACATGTTTGTACTAAAACTGGTCTGAACTTGGGTAAATCTAAATAATTGATTTAAGATAACCTCAGGCACACTGTCGCGCTTAAGCTCTACAACAACACGGACACCATCACGGTCACTCTCATCACGAATGTCGGAAATGCCTTCAATGCGTTTTGTTTGAACACACTCAGCGATCTTTTCGATCATGGATGATTTATTGACCTGAAAAGGAATTTCAGTAATTACAATAGCAAAACGGTCTTTTCTGATCTCTTCTATATGCGTTTTACTGCGTACACGAACTGACCCTTTACCAGTGTCGAAGGCATCTTTAATACCACTACTACCAAGGATAATACCGCCTGTTGGAAAATCGGGGCCTTTGATATGTTCCATCAAGCCAGCTGTATCGATGTCACTATTCTCAATCAGCGCAAATGTAGCGTCAATTACTTCACCTAGGTTATGTGGTGGGATATTTGTTGCCATACCAACCGCAATACCGGCACCACCATTAACCAAAAGGTTAGGATAACGTGCGGGCAGAACAATAGGCTCATGCTCGCTCTCGTCATAGTTAGGCTGGAACGCAACAGTATCTTTGTCGATATCAGCTAGTAACATCGACGAGATTTTATGCATACGGGCTTCGGTATAACGCATAGCAGCCGCACCATCACCATCCATAGAGCCAAAGTTACCTTGGCCGTGGATCAACGGGGCACGCATAGAAAATTCCTGTGCCATACGCACAAGAGCATCATATATAGCGCTGTCACCGTGTGGGTGATATTTACCCATAACGTCACCAACGATACGCGCAGACTTGCGGTATGGTTTATTCCACTCGTAGCCGCTTTCATGCATGGCGTATAAAATACGTCTGTGCACGGGCTTTAGACCATCACGAACATCAGGTAACGCACGGCTAACAATTACGCTCATGGCATAATCAAGGTACGAGGTCTTCATCTCTTGTTCGACGGTTATTGGTGTAATATCACGACCTTCTTCTGGTTGGCCGTCTTCTGGCACGATTGGCGTTTGATCGCTCACATGCATTCCCTTTGCGTTTTGAATAGCCGTTTATATTATCAGCTAATCTTTGTTGTTTATTATTATAAGTACCATTTCTAAATAAATCATTGCCCCCTTAACCCTTGGCCACAACATCTAGTATGAATCACTTATAATTCGCACAATACATTTGTAGCAATTACAGGCTAATACAGCAAGAAAAAGACGCGATAAATGCGGATAAATATCATCTTTTATCGTCTTAGAATTTATATGGCTTGAATTCCAAATTTAATCTGGGCATTTATTTATAAAATTTGTGAAAAAATAGCTGGACAAGTGAGCAATTGGTGAATAAAACACGTCTCGCTAACCGACACATCTCATATAGGGGCAGATGGCAGAGCGGTTGAATGCACTGGTCTTGAAAACCAGCAAGGGTGCAAGCCCTTCCAGGGTTCGAATCCCTGTCTGCCCGCCATTAAACAAGTCGCTTCTTTTGAAGCGGCTTTTTTAATGCTCTATTTCTATGAACGTATCATTAGATGCGCCTCCCACTTGGTCGGTACGCTCTGGCTGCTCACTATGATATTAGCGTCCACAATAAAAAGGCGAGCACTAGGCTCGCCTTTTTATTCGTCACTCCCGTAAAGTCGTGAGTCTATTCATCTATTAGATTACCGCCTTCGCGGCAATGACAAGGTATATAACTTATTCGCCAATTTTAAGAACATCTTCGCCTTTAGCGCGGAAAGCTTCATTAAAGGCTTTAATATCACTGTAGATGACATCACGTGCCTTGATTGCAGCCTCATACTGAGCGCGCAAGTCATTTTGCCTGTCCTTGAAGCCTTTGGTGATTGGTGGCAGCATACCGTCGACACCACCAGCTTGCATAGCGATGAAGGTCACAAGGCGGTCAGGCCAGTTCAGAACATCCTGGAAGAATGTACGTTCTGGGCTAAAGACACCCTCTTCCCACTTATCAATAGAGTCAATCAGTGCCTTAGCGTGTTTCTTGATATCAGCATTCTCAAGTGATTCGTCAAGTTTCTGCAAAGCACTACGGGCACTTCTTAACTCATTCACACTTGTATTAAGCGTGTTAAACCAAGTTTTATTTTCAGCTAATACTGTAGCTTTCTCGGCCCAAGACTCTGCGGATATTTTAAAACGAGGATCAAAGCTAACTGTTAGGTCCTGTGTTTGCACAGATTCTCCCGCAGTTAAACGAACTTTATAATCACCTGGCATAACGCCCATGCCAGAAGCTTCTCCCTTTTTATTAGCGCCAAATGACCACAGGCCTTTGATGCCTTTCATTGGGCCTTCGTCTAAGTCCCACTGGGCTTTGTTTAGGCCTGCTTTGGCAGGAAGCTTGTAGGCTGCCCCACGCCCGCCGCCTTTGGCAGATTTTTTAGACGACTTTAATGTGCGGATAACAGAATCATTAGAATCTAAAATCTCTATCTTCACCGTATCATTTTCATGATCAAAATCTTTAGGTAGCATGTAATATAATGATGCCCCTTTTGGTGGGTTCTTTGCGCGTTTACCAGAATTCACGTTACGATTATATTGAACATCATAGGCCGTTGCAGGTTGAAATAAATGTGTGTCACCCGATGGTGCCTCACGTAGTGGTGCGATATCATCCATTACCCAAATAGCACGGCCTTGTGTAGATATTACGATATCATCCTCATGGACGCGCATATCAGTCACTGGCACCACAGGTAAATTCAGCTGCATATCTTGCCAGTCTTTACCATCATTAAAGGATACATACATACCCAGCTCTGTACCTGCATATAATAGACCTTTAACCTTTGGGTCTTCACGAACAACCCTTACAAAAGCACCGTCTGGAATGCCTTTAGCAATGTTTTTCCATGATTTACCGTAGTTAGTGGTCTTAAATATCATTGGCGTGTGATTGTTATATTTATAGCCCGTGAAGGAAATATAAGCTGTTCCGCTTACGTGCGGTGACAGCTCAACAGTGTTAACCAATCCCTTACCAGCCTTGCTTGGCGTAACGTCAGACCAACTAGTACCGCCATCGCGTGTGATCTGCACTAAGCCATCATCAGAGCCAGTCCATATGGTATTTGCATCTGCGGCATCTTCTGCCAGCGCAAAGATTGTTGCATAATTTTCACTCACTTCATTTGTGATTGGAAAACCACCAGCCCCAAGTGTTTTAGGGTCATTGCGAGTCAGATCAGGACTTACCGTATCCCAGCTTTGGCCGCGGTCAGTAGATTTAAATACTTGATTACCTGCGTGATATATAACCTTTGGATCATGGCTAGACACTAGGATAGGCGCGTTCCAGTTAAAACGGTATTTGCGATCAACTGGGTTTACACCAAAGGAAATCTCTGGGTACACACGAATGTCTTTTTGTGTATTTGTAGTTAAGTCATATTCTGATATTTGCCCTAGATAACAGCCTGAATAAAGCAGCTGAGGGTTGTTGGGGTCAAAGGCCACATGAGCACTCTCACAGCCACCCACACCCATTAAATCCTCAACAGTAATAGCACCATCGGGCGCATGGGTACGAATTGAGACAGAACTATTATCCTGTTGACCACCATAAGCACGATAGAAGAAATCATTATCGACATCTAGACGGTAAATCTGTGATGTAGCTTGGTTCATTTGTGATGACCATGTCTTGCCGCCGTTAAATGACACAGCTCCACCGCCATCGTTGGCAACGCCGACAATATCTGTATTAGTCGGATTTAACCAAAAATCATGAAAATCACCGTGTGTTCCTGTAATACGGGTGCCGAATGTTTTACCGCCATCTATTGATTTATACATGGCTGAGTTTTGAACAAAGACCGTATCTGCATTCTTTGGATCCGCAAATATATGCATGTAATACCATGAACGAGCGAATAATTTACGCTCTTTGTTGATTAACTTCCAGCTTTCGCCATGATCGTCAGAGCGATAGAGACCGCCCTTTTCTTTGGCTTCAACTATTGCCCATACACGACCTGACTTAGCAGGCGATGATACAACGCCAATTTTACCCATAAGATCAGGTAAGCCCTTCGACATTTTATTCCAGCTTTCGCCGCCATCAACCGATTTCCAAATACCACTATCATCACCGCCAGACCGTATCGCCCAAGGGTCGCGTTTTGTGTCCCACATGGACGCATATAAAATACGAGAGTTTGTCGCGTCTAACGATAGATCAACAGCACCAGATTTATTGCTAACAAACAGAGTTTTTGACCATGTCTTGCCGCCATCTGTTGTTTTATAGACGCCACGGTCTTTGGTTTCAGCCCAAGGACTACCTTGCGCCGCTACCCAGATGATATCTGGATTAGTAGGATGGATGTGGATAGTGGATATTTGGCGCGTATCTTCTAGACCTATGTTTTTAAAGGACTTGCCACCATCTGTAGAGATGTAAACACCGTCACCATGCGATGATGCTACGCCGCGGAACGGACTTTCACCCATACCAACAACAACAACATTCGGGTCACTAGGTGCAACAGCAATAGCACCAACCGATGCTGTTGTGAAATCCTTGTCTGAGATTGGGTCCCAGTTTTGACCCGCATCTGTAGTTTTCCACACACCGCCAGTTGTGCCAATATAGAATGTATAGGGATCAGAGGTCACACCCGCTACGGTCGTCGCGCGTCCGCCTCTAAAGGGACCAATATTACGATAATTCAGCGCCTGAATACTTTCATCACTACGAATATCCTTGGCTATAGTTGCCTCACTAAAACCTGTGATAGATGTGGTCGCCATTAACACAAGTGTAAATAATTTACTTTTCATATTCCTGATCCCAAAGTTTTGATTATATTTTGTTTTGCTTTTTCTTTTTTTTCTGTGCCTTTTTGTAATGCGGCAATACGAACAGATATATGCCCGTAAGCCACAAGAAAAATAACACTATACCTGCAGGTAAAAATAGCCCTAGCTTCACCCATTCTGCGAAATAGCTGCCATCATGGATTTGTTCTATGATATCAGATCGCCTGAATTCTGTTTGCAATACCTTAGCTGTATTTGTGTCAACTTGCACTTCCCAGTTAGAAGCGCTGACGAATTTAACAACGCCCTTGTTTGCTTTCACGTCTACCCGCTCTAGATCAGCCCAAGATGTTATGCCAGCCTTTTTAACTGCTTTAGCAGCCTCGAACAATCGTTCAAAAGACTGTGTGGGAATAGCTTTTTGCTCAATACCCTTTTGTGTTGATGGCTGTATCCATTCTATTTCTTTTTTGAGCATTAACAAGATGCCAGCGCCAATCATGATAATCAGCGGAATTGATACGATTATGGAACCCCAGTGATGAATCTGGCGGAATAGTACTTGTGTTTTCATCTGCTATTATACTCACCCATTTTGGACCTATTTGATAGATCATTGGCATTCATGCTGCCACATTGGCGATAACTATAGTTACCACCGCGCTATTGTAAAGTAGACTCTAGTTTCATTAAGATTTTGATTGGACAATCCGCGATAATACCTTAATAAAGTGCAAAATTAATAGGGGCAAATATTTGTTATTATCTCGTTTCATCCTAGCAAGCTTAGCATATTCACTACCAGCTCAATCCAGTGATGCTTTTTCATTGAATTTGGCTGGTCGCGTCATCTTGGATGTTTCCACTATTGATAAAGATGGCAACAGTAGCACAGATAGTGAGAGACGAACCCTGCGCCTGATGGTGAAAGGCAAAGTGGCTAAGACATGGTCTTACAGTTCAGCTATAGATTATTCGGATGGTATTAAAATTAGAACCCTTAACGCTAAACGACGGTTTGGTGATACGACAATCACCTTTGGTCAATTTAAAACGCCAAATGGGATCAACGCTATTACCAGCGGGGCTCAGTTAACATTTTTAAACCGCACAAGCCTCGTTGAGACTGGTAATTTTAGTCGTAAGTTAGGTGCAATGGCATCTTATGCCAAAGGCCCTATGTTATTACAAGTCGCTGTATTTAAAGATTCCTTGTCAGATGGTGGTGATTCTAATGGTTATGACATGGCTATACGCAGTGTATGGCATAATTCAACAGATGACAGTGATCTTCATTTAGGATTGTCTACGCGTTTACGTGATTTTGAAAATTTAGAAACTGAATATGAAGCGCGCACCAAGGCTCGTGCTCTTGACCGTATTTTCAGCCACAAGTTAACGGCTACTAGTGATAAATTCACCGGGGGTGAAGTTCTATATAGATATAAAGGTCTATATTCGATCGCTGAATACGGTCATATCAACGTTAAGGGTGATGACTTGATTTCCTCATTTGATGGAGGGCACGTTGATGTGGGCTATGTATTTGGCGGCACTAAGATATATTCGTCAACAGAAGGCAGACCTAAGGGCATTAAAATAGCGAATGGACGTACTCATGCATTTGAAATAGGTGCTAGATATGACTTTAATGAAGCCAGTCATTTTAATAGTCAAAAAGACAAGCAAAAATCCATAGAGATTGCGGCTCATCTATATCTACCTAAGTCTATTAGGCTGTCACTATATGGAGCAGATACTAAGATATCATTCTTGGAGAGTAATCACCGTGTGAAAACAGTGACAACGCGTTTCCAGGTCAGTTTTTAACATAGTAGGTTTTAATCACCTGCCGCCACCCCTCTATGGCGGATATGCGTAATTGTTGGTCATTATTATCACTTATATAATGATGCCCTACATTCATATTTTCAAATGACAACTTATCAATTAGGCCTGCGCCATAGGCGGCAAGTATAGCAGCCCCCATGGCTGTTGCTTCGGTAGTTTCAGGCCTAAAGACTTTAGCGTCGGTAATTTTTGCCAAATATTCTAAAAACCACGCATTATTAGCCATACCACCATCTACTAGTAATCTGTTTGGTATCTTACATCCATCCTCTATCATGCAATCGATTAAATCATTGGTTTGAAAAGCTATAGATTCTAATCCTGCACGCACAATATGAGCACGGCTAGTTGATCGCTCTATACCTACTATGATGCCGCGCGCATCTGCTTGCCAGTGCGGTGCCCCCAATCCAGTGAAGGCTGGCACCATATAAACACCATTAGTATCCTCAACTGATCTTGCCAATTCTTCACACTCAGATGCATGATCTATAATATTAATACCATCTTTGAACCACAGTGCCACAGTGCCAGCGTTGAATATACTGCCCTCAACTGCGTAGGTTCGCTGACCATCCACCTGCAGTGCGACGGTTGTTAATAGTTTGTTTTTACTATGAATTGGCTCTGCCCCGGTATGGGCAAGAATAAAGCAACCAGTTCCATATGTGCTTTTGATCGACCCCGATGACAGGCACCCTTGCCCCACGGCTGCTGATTGCTGATCCCCTATTAAGGCGTTAATCGTTACTCCAGCCATCGGAAATGCGTCATCTATTGTGGCTAGTTCACCTGCATTATCGACAATCTTCGGCAATGTTTTAGCAGGGATATTAAATATATTCAGCAGTTCAGTTGACCAATCACTAGCCTTCAACTCCATCAGCAGGGTTCTAGAGGCATTGGTCGCGTCGGTAATATGGGTGCGCTGCCCTGACAGACGATAAGTGATATAGCTATCAATGGTGCCCGTTAATACATTTCCCTCTTCTGCCTCTTGCCTAAATACGGGATCACTATCTAACAGCCATGCAATCTTAGTCGCAGAAAAATATGGATCTAGTAATAGGCCTGTTTTAGAATTTATCTCAGGCTCTAAGCCCCTATTCTTAAGACTTTCACATAAATCAGATGTACGTCTGTCTTGCCACACAATAGCGCGAGTGAGGGGAGTTCCAGTTGCCTTATCCCAAAGCAGCACAGTTTCCCGCTGATTAGTAATGCCTAGAGCTTTAGGTATAATGTTTTTGGCGTCTAATATCTGGGCTAATTCACCTAAAACAAATAAGCATGACTGCCAGATTTCTTCACCATCATGCTCTACCCACCCAGACTGAGGATAAAATTGCTCAAAGTCCTTTTGAGACTGTGCGATGATATCACCTTGTAGATCAAAGGCGATTGCTCTTGTACTTGTTGTGCCTTGGTCCAGTGCTATGACGCAAATTTTCTTATCCATCTAGTTATACTCCCTTAGAAATCATAGTGATATGTTGATGTCTAATCGTCAATAGGCTTGACCTAGATTGCTTGCGATGCTTGTGTAAACAGTAAGGAGAATAGAATTGCCTAATTTAGATGATAAGAATTATTGGCGTAAAAAATTACTCACTTTACAGCAAGATTTAATTGCACAGGGAAAATTGCAAAGTGATGGCCGTGACACGGTTGAGCTTGATCAATCAAAGGTTGGCAGATTATCTAGAATTGATGCTTTGCAGGTTCAGGCAATGAATAATGCTGTAGCAGTTAGGCGTAAAAACGCAGGCATCAAAGTTAAAGCCGCGTTAGAAAGATTAGATGAGGGGGAGTTTGGCTATTGTACTGTGTGCGGTGATGATATTGTTGTCGAGCGGTTAGAAGTTGATCCAGCAACACCGCAGTGCCTTAGCTGTTCTCGCTAGTCCTTATGGGACTCATGCTCATCATCCCAGATACCAAATTCGTAATTGATGCTCCAGTTAATAATAAAACGATAGATATCTTCCACCATCTGAGCACCATTACCTTTTGAGTTTGCCGCTGCTAAAGCCTTTGATACTACATCTTCGATGCGAGCTTCATCACGAACGACATTACGGTCATTTTTAATACGCCCAGCTTCTTTGATATAGTGTAGCCGCTCGATTAATAATGGCACTATATTACGGTCAATACGGTCAATTTCACAACGTACTTCACTCATATCTGCGCAATGCTTTAGATCATTATTAGTCATCATTACCCTTTAGGACTTTTTATGCGTTATTATCTGCTTTGCCGTTTAACCCGCCAATTAAAATGAAGCAAGGATAATTATCATTTCAGTGATGGTAGTATCCTATCAAGGGTCTCAGTTGATATTTGATCCATATAGATAGCGCGGGTCTTTTCGACTATTGTCATCTTGGCTAGGATTTTTAAATACATACTTTTTGATGTGGCAAATTCCTCACCCATGGCAACGGTAGTAAATTGCATAGCAGCTTTATACTGACCGGATAGAGCGTATATAAGGCCCAGTGTATAACGTGCCTCATTCCGCGAAGTGGGTTTATTTAAAACAGGTTGGATGATCTGAACTGCACGTGCGTAATCACCAGCAATAGCAAAAGATAGTGATTTTAATTCTAATGCAGCAGGTGCAGTAGATTGTTTTTGGTAGAGTGTGAATAATTCTTGAGATTTAGTCGGATTACCATTCAATAATTCCAATATTGCAGCTTGTTTTACCACCTGAACATCAGAAGCCTCATTCACAATACCTAAAAGAACCTTAGCCTTATCATATTCTGCTTCTTGCAGGTAATCATCCATGAGCGCAGCCTTGACGGCCGTGTCTTGTGGATATTTGGCATACAGTTCATCTAATAAAATCCTAGAGGCAGATTTTTGACCAAGTTTTTTCATAATACGTATTATAGCAAGATCAGTTTGTATGGGCTGGGAACCGTGGTTTGCTTTATGCTGGTATAATGTTTTCAACGCATTGTCATGTTGGCCAGCACGCTCCATGCTCATAGCGACATTTAAAAGCTTGCCACCCTTGTCAGTGGAAAATTTATTAAGAGCCCTAGCGCTAACGGGGCCTGATGTCTCATGACTCAATCGTTTCTCTGCCACCATTCCTTGGCATGACGCCAAGATACAAGCCGTTAAAACGATTACTAAATGTTTAAGTTTCATACATAGATCCTTTAATCATTAGCATAGCTAAGTTATTCAAATTTTTAAACTAATTAAAATGGTAAATAAAAAGTATGGTTTTGTTAACTATTGTCTGTTATATTAATTTTTGCTGAGAAACAGGCTTGGGTAGTCTGTATGTATATTAGGAGTTGGGCTATGGATATTGATTCATCAACCGCTACTGCGTCATCTGCAATAACTTCCTCTGGTCAGGCTGGCTCTAATGAGTCTGCTGCTACCAATAGAAAAGAAGCTGCTGATTCTGACATCGAGCGTAAAGAAGTTGAGGCTTCTGCTACTAGCGATGGTGTTGGCGAAAGAGTAGACGTCCAAGCGTAAGGCGTTATAAACACTATATTAAAAGCCTGCATTAGAGATTTTGCGGGCTTTAATTGTATCTAAAACTTACCTCTAAACATGTTCCAAATCGATTTACATAATGATGTGAAATGCCCCTGCTCTAAATTAATTTGTTTAGAGTCAAAATCATGTTGCCTCATAAGATTCAAATCATGCTCAATGTGGACTGTTAATTGGAATAAACCCGTTATATTTTTTACACCTTTAATGGATACCTGACGTGCTGATCGAATCAGACTCGATGTAGCCGATGACATATCCTGACATGCTTTTATAATTATAGGAGCCAGATCTTGCTTCATTAAATCCGGTCTCGTTAGCCCTTCAGACTGAATTGTATCGATTGGAATTAGGTCTATTTGATGGGCGTTTTCAAAGCATATAGCCTTCAAAAATCCCAACAGTCCAAAAGCTGTGCCTATTTCTTCTGATGCTTTTAGAATTTCTTCATCTGTCGTGCCTAATAGCGATGTGAATAACCTATGCAACTCCCCTGACGTGCGTCTCGCATATTCTGTAATCAAGCTTAATGACTGGTTTTGTGCTAATACAATACTGTCTAGGCGATATTCACACAGTGATTTTAATACAGTGTAGCTGTCATTATTAGATATTAACGCTGTACTATTTAAGGATTGCAGGACGGGGTGCTCTCTAACATTACCTGCTTTTGCGTCTTCCAATGCCTCTATCCACCACTGTAATTTAATCTGAGACAACATAGGTTCGGATATATTTTCCAAGCAATGGGCCAATTCAATATTATAAGCAGTCACGGCAAAAAGACGTTTATGATAAACCTCAGGTGTTAAGATGATTACCTGATAGCGATCATTATCTTCACTTTTTACTTTATTTAAGCAATGATTATCTATATCTGAGCTATTTTCCATGGCTGACATATGATCTAACTAGCAGCATAATTCAACCCAATTTTATAGTGCCATTAGAATTATCGTTAGTTATTATGGGTTTATAAATAATAAAATATAATATATGAGTTAGTTTGTCTTGTTTTAGAGGATTAATGCGACTATTGTCGCGTTAACGTAACTACTTATATAAAGAGTGAACGTAACTTATATGTTTAAGGCATAGGGTTTGGGAATTTATAAATAACTAAAAGGGAAATAGAAATGGCCAGCATTCTATCATCACTAAGAAATACAGTAATAGCAGGAATAGTTCTAACGCTATTAATTGCATACTTCGTAACAATGGAAACAGAGATAGCCTTTTACGCTAGATACTTACATGTAATTGCAGGTATTATGTGGATTGGTCTACTTTGGTACTTCAACTTTGTACAAATTCCTACAATGCCGTCTATTCCAGATGAGCTAAAGCCAGCAGTTGGTAAGCATATTGCTCCTGCGGCTTTATTTTGGTTCCGTTGGGCTGCACTAGCTACAGTTATCACTGGTCTTTGGACTGCAATGGTAAATGGTTATATGCACGAAGCAATGACATTAGCAAATGGCCCATACCTACAAATTGGTCTTGGCATGTGGATGGCTATCATAATGGCGGGTAACGTATGGTTCGTTATTTGGCCTAAGCAAAAGATAGCTCTTGGTATTGTAGAAGCTGACGCTGACGCTAAGCCAGCTGCTGCTCGTACAGCGATGCTATTTAGCCGTACAAATACTCTGCTATCTATTCCAATGCTTTATTGCATGGTTGGTCTTTCTCACTAAGAGCTTTGGCTCATTAAGAGAATAGACAGTAACTAATAAAAGGCCTCAACATCACGTTGGGGCCTTTTTTATATCTATGTCCCGTCCTGAAATAGGTTTACACTTTGGAGACCTATTATGAAGGAATTATAGGAAATCAAGCCTCGGCGTAGTCAGCGCGATTACCCCTTAGGCTTTAAATTATC
>CBFDCC010000007.1:0-231291 GCA_965603205.1 uncultured Kordiimonas sp.
CCTCATGTAAATCAATAGATTATCATAAGTGTTGCAATGACCATTTGATTCTACAACGGCATACTTCGCAAGGGATGCGTAGTGAAGTATGCCTTCATTAAGGCGCACCAAGCTGTGTTTCGGGTGCGGGTGATGTGCCGTGTCTTTAAGGTCCACCACAGCGGTTTTTATGCATGGCTGAAGGCACTACTTAGCAAAAGAGCCAAAGATGACAACAGGCTGATTGGTTTGATTAAGCAAGCTTGGCTTGAGAGTGGCTGTGTATACGGATACCGCAAACTTCATGATGACCTGCGGTCTATAGGCGAGACATGCTGCATGAACCGTGTGGCACGATTGGCTAGTATCGCGGGTATTCAGGCACAGATAGGCTACAAACGTAAAGCTGGCTTTTATGGCGGCAAGCCTGCGAATGTTGCAATCAACAGATTGCAGCGGGACTTTAAAGTAGTTTTGCCTGATCATGCTTGGGTGACAGATATAACGTATATTCGCACGCATCAAGGCTGGCTGTATCTGGCGGTGGTGATTGACCTGTATTCACGTCGCGTGGTGAGTTGGTCTATGCAGTCACGCATGCAGATGGATTTGGTGCTCAGCGCTTTATTAATGGCTGGCTGGAGACGTAAACCTAGGCAGAAAGTCATTATCCATTCTGATCAAGGTAGCCAGTTTACTAGCCATGAGTGGCAAAAGTTTCTTGATGGTCACAATCTAGAAGCCAGTGTAAGTAGACGTGGAAACTGTCATGACAATGCGGTTGCTGAGAGCTTTTTCCATCTGCTAAAGCGAGAGCGTATCAGACGCAGAACCTACGCAACCCGCAAGGATGCTCGTGATGACATATTTGATTATATCGAGTTTTTCTACAACCCAAAGAGAAAGCATGGTAACAACGGATTGTTGTCACCAATAGATTTTGAACAACAAACAATACTGAAGTCGCAAGGTGTCTAACAAACTAGGGTCATCTCACCAGTGTCGACCACCATTTATTTCAATGACTTAGATGTAATTTCATAATGCTCTTAAATTTCTTAAGTGCTAATTCTATTTATTTTCGAACAATCCTCTTTTGTCTGGTTCTAAGCCTCTTTCCTTCTGATGAAAGCACGGAGCAAGCAGGTTATCCCAAGGGGGTCGGTTCGCCATAAAAATCGTAGCTTCTATTCTTATATTGAAATAATACCGTATTAGTGGTAGTAATACACTCAATAGGGCAGCCATGCTTTGTTTGTTTAACTATTCGTGGCGCATTCTGAGTAATACTATCTAGCCCGTTTGATCCTAATGTAGAGGAGGGTTTCTTATGAGGAAGTTATTTGTCTGTGGCCTCGTTGCCTTGTTTCTGTCGGCTTGTGCCCAAGTACCAAAAGAGTCAATAGAGCTTGGTGAAAATGTAGGGAATATCTTGAACGACTTGAGGGTGAAGAATGCCAACCTGATCGCACTTCATTTTCAGTCGCAAAAAGATCGGATCAATCGGTTTGTTGACGATATTTATGCTCCACAAGTTATTGCGGAGGCCATGAGAGATCCTAATGTTAACGCACTTCAAGAGCTGACCGATCTTGTGCAGGCAGGTAAAGGTGACGATGCAATAGGTCTAATGGAGATTATGGTTAGACTGTCCATGGAACGCGTAGAGGATACCCGGAGAGGGCTGTTAGCACCTATTGAGCTCCAGGAACGTGAGGTTAAGGCAGCTTTTGATCAGGCATTTGGGGCCGCGATCAAAGGCAATGAAACAACTACTGGAATTCTGCGATCGGTTGTTGCAGTGCATGAGACGCAGAATTTAGCCCTCGAAAGAGTCGGGTTGGGCGGGCTGAGGGAGCAGGTCAGTAATGAAGCGGCTAGTGTTTCGAATATGATTGCCAATTTGAACACTCAGGCCGGAGAAATTGAAGCTATTCTGTCCAAGGATCGCTCAGGTGCAAATGATTTTGAGAAAGCGAACGATATAGTCCAGGAGCTTAGAAATCTGGTCAACAACACTAATGGTCAACAGCGCTAATAAGAGGAGCTGACAATGAGTGACGGTTTTGAAGAGAGATTTAGGGAAGCTTTGAATAAAGCGGACGCAAGATTTCGGGGTGAGCATAAAGGGTATCTCAAGGACCTGCTAGGACTTAGCAAAACGGAAATCGATAGTATCACACCCGACAATATTGACTTGCTGGAATATGAGAGATTGATGGCCGTGGTCCGCGCGGCGACAGATGCCAATCTCTCTAATGTTGCTCTCATGCAGAGAATCAAACAACTTGGAGGCACAGCTATTAAGATTGCCAAACTGGCTGGTATTCCGATCTAATTTTAAGCTTAAGCAATGTCGTTACCAACCACCCAGAAGTTACTGTGATGGAGGAACGCTAAGGACGTTCATTGAGGTGAATTGTTGGCACCAAAGTTTGTTGTTGAAATATTACATGGCTTGTTAAACGTGGGATACTCAAAAAGAATACATACGAACTCTATGGAATATAAAAGTGCCCTGCTTTTTTGTAACTCATCGATTTTACACTCTTAGTGTAGCCCAGTGCCGACCACCATTTAAAACTCACCCAAAAACATAGATATAGTATTCATGACAGCACCTGCTGTTGCATTGCGGCTTGATGTTTTTTTACGTGCATGCTCGCAGAATGGTCGTTTTGTGCTGATTACGGTAGAGATTGCGAGATTACTGTGGAATTACACAGTGTTTGTGGGTTACTGATAGGTGCAGAATTTATCGAGGGAACAACGGGCTTAAAGTTGGCTTAAAGGGATGGTGTTATGGCAGGTGTTGATGGACGTGTAATATTGGTCACGGGTGGTAGTCGCGGGATAGGGCTTGAGACAGCTAATCTACTCGCATCCCGTGGTGGTAAAGTGATGTGCGTTGCCCGCGACGAGCAGGAATTGGCAGCCACAGGTCACGCTTACTGTGTGGCTGATCTTGGAACGCCTGAAGGGTGTGTACAAGCCGTTGCAGCAGCAGAAAATCAACTAGGCCCTGTTGACATTCTTATATGTAATCATGGATTGGGCTCGGCCCACGAAAAAGTGTTGTGGGAACAGGACCCTGACGATTGGCATCGGTCGATGCGCATAAATCTGGATGGGCCATTTTACCTGTCACGGGCAGTGATGCCGCGCATGATTGAGCGCAAGTATGGACGTCTTGTTTTCACTAGCTCTACAGCGGCCCAAATTTCTGAACCTGCGGCCCCGCCTTATAACAGTTCCAAGGCGGGGCTTTTAGGTCTCATGCGATCAGTATCAGAGGATGGCGGCATACATAATATTACAGCAAATGCCGTATTGCCTGGGTGGGTGAAAACCGATATGGCCGATCGTTCTGCCCAAGTGGAAGCAGATGAGCGCGGCCTTAAAGCCGAGGATGTATGGACAGAGCGTGCTGCATTATATCCTGCCAAGCGCGTCGCTACTCCAAAGGAAGTCGCTGAGATGATTGCTTTCTTTGCTTCAGAAGAATCTAGTGGTGTAAGCGGTGAATCTGTGCGTGTTGCCCTCGGCGGCGTTTATTAGACTGAACCCAGCGCCAAGTGATCATGAATTATAGATACGTGAAAGATTAAAGATGACGGAAATACTCAAGCTCGATGAAATCAAAAAATTAGTAGATGTCCCTAAGCTTATTACAGCTATTGAGGAGGGGTTTGCTCGCTATTCCGAAGGAAAAGTTGTTGTCCCGCCAGTGGGGTTTTTAAATTTTGATCAACCCCCTGGTGATGTACATATCAAATACGGCTATATCCCAGGGGATGATTATTATGTGCTCAAAATAGCATCTGGATTTTATGATAACCCCAAAATCGGACTGCCTATGGCGGATGGTGTTGTTCTTGTATTTTGTCAAAAAACAGGTGTTCTTAAATTGTTGCTCATGGACGAGTGTTGGCTAACAGAAATGCGTACCGCAGCCGCAGGTGCCGTTGCTGCTAAACATCTAGCGCCTAAGCATATCGAGGGCATAGGGATTGTGGGAACAGGATCGCAAGCTCGCTTCCAGCTAGAGATGCTACGTGATGTGATAGAGTGTAAGGCTTGCTATATCTGGGGGCGCGACCCTGCTAAAGTGCAGGCGATGATTGAGGACTTGCAGGGTAGAGCGCAGATAAAAGACTGGGGTTTAGATATCAAGGCTGCAGCGGATATGGATGAGCTAACATCAAAATGTAATCTGATTGTCACGACAACGTCAGCAAAAGATCCAATCATTATGGCTGATCAGGTACGACCGGGTACTCATATCACGGCTATGGGTTCAGATGATCTTGGGAAACAAGAATTAGATACAGCACTTCTAGCGAAGGCTGACTTAGTTGTAGCTGATAGTATTTCTCAATGTGTTCATCACGGTGAATGTTGCCCTGCTGTCAAGGGTGGATTGATTGCGGAGAGCTCAATCCTTGAACTGGGAAGCCTGATTAGTAATCCTACGCTAGGCCGCACTAGCGAGCAGCAGATCACGATTGCGGACCAAACTGGTGTTGCTATCCATGATATTCAAATAGCCAAGATGGTCGAACAGGCGTTTAATAAAGCAAAGAATAATGTAGCATAAATTCTTTTAGAATATTTTCAAAATGGCAAGAAATTCTTCCTGTTTTTACTATATCCTACTCATTTAGTCTTGTTGTGATATTTTATATTGTAGGCACTGCCAATGTATAAAGTATCATAGTTAAAATGAGGATCAGCATGACGGACGAAAACACTGGTACAATTCGCTTAGGATTATTAGCGCCATTTACCGGCATAGTTGGTTTGTATGGAGAAGAGATTAGCCGAGCAGCAAAAATAGCGGCTGATATTATTAATGAACAGGGCGGTGTTCTGTCCCGGAAATTAGAAATTATTGTAGAAGACGATGGCAGTATCCCTGAAACGGCAGTACCAGCAGCGCGTAAGTTAATTCAAGTGCATAAATGTGATGCTATTATTGGGAACTTGCTGTCAAACTCGCGTATTTCTGTGGCCTATCAAGTGGCCGAACCTCTGCATACACCTTATTTGAACTTCTCATTTTATGAAGGCAGTATTTCATCGCCTTATTTCTTTCACTTTGCAGCATTACCTAATCAGCAAATTGATCAAATGATACCCTATATGGCCCAAAAGTTTGGCCCCAAAATGTTTCTAGCAGGTAGTGATTATGAGTGGCCGCGAGGGTCATTAGACGCCGCGACCCGCGCACTTAAAAGGGTGCACGGCGAGGTTGTTGGCGAGCGTTATTACCCTATGGGTGAAGCTGATATACAAAACCTAGTGCGTGAAGTAGCCAAATCTGGCGCTGATGTTTTTGTTCCTTATTTCGCGGGCCAAGAACAAATAGACTTGCTGACCGAGTTTACTAGACAGGGACTTAAATCAAAAATGGCCGTTGTTATGGGGCATTATGATGAAGTGATGGTACAGCAATTGCCGCCAAAAGTACGAGAGGGGTTTTATTCATCAAACACGTATTTTATGTCGGTGGAAACGCCTGAAAATATCGAATATTTGGACCGCATGGCTGATTTTGAGGGCGTTACGGGCGTTTGGCCAGATGGTAATGGCACCATGACGAATTTTAGCGAAGGAACTTTTGCCTGCGTTATGGCCTATGCCAAGGCTGTAAATAGTGCTGGAAGTCTGGATGTTACCAAGGTTTTAAGCGCCTTGAGGACAATTGATATCCAAAGCCCCCAAGGTAAAATATTTATGGACCCCCTGACGCAGCATGCAGCTATCAACAGTTATTTGAGCTGCTGTGATAGTAATGGGCGATTTAATATCATTAAAAAGTTTGGGTTAATATCACCGGTTATTCCGGTCAGATATACGCTAGAGGAAGACGCAGTCCTTGATGAAGAGCCTGAGCCATTGTCAGTGGAGAACAAATTAACTGTAATGAATAATATATCAGGGCAATTAATAGATCAGATGGAGGCTGGTACGACATTTTCTACGGCGCTTAATTTGGTTGATGTTTGTATGATTGCAACGGATGACGAGGGGGTCATCACACAAACCAACGCCTATGTAGAGTCTATGTTTGGTTATTCGCCAGATGAGCTTGAGGGGCAATCTGTATCCATACTTATCCCGCCACGATTTAGGGCTGCGCATGGCGGCCATATAAAGGGGTTTATACAGTCGGATAAAGCCAGCCTGCTAATGGGGGAGCGCCGTGAGGTTTTTGGTTATAAGAAAAATGGTCAGGAATTTACAGCAGAGGCCGCAATTTCTCGCCTTACTATAGATGATAAGCTTTCCTTTGTTGTGATGCTTAGAGACTTATCAAAGCATAAGGAAATTGAAGAAAAATTAACATGGCAAGCTACCCATGACTCGCTAACGGGGTTGCCCAACAGAACGGCAATTGTCACAAGATTAGATAATGCCTTACAACGGTCATCACGCACTAAACAAGAAGTTGCTGTATTGTTTTTAGATATTGATGATTTTAAACTCATTAATGATAGTTACGGCCATGGCGTGGGCGATGACCTTTTAAAAGAGATAGCTAAGAAACTGTTGGTAATAGCAGGGCGTGGTCATACGGTGGCGCGATTTGGTGGCGATGAATTTGTGATCATTTGTGATCAGGTTAAAAGTAGACATGATATCTCTGCTCTAGCGAGCAAAATAAATCAAGAGATCAGAGAGCAAGTCATTATTGACAGCATAGAGATTTTCCCCACCTTTAGTATCGGCATTGCCTTTGGCTGTTTGGGAGAGGCAACAGCCAAAACCCTGCTCAGTAATGCTGATGCTGCTATGTATCAAGCCAAAGAGATGGGGCGAGATAAATGGTTGTTATTTAACAGTGAAATCTTCCATTCCTCGCGCGAGAAATTAAATATTGCTACGGGGCTTAAAAATGCCATTCAACGTAATGAACTTAGTTGCGTTCTCCAGCCTATTGTAGACACCAATACGGAAGTTCTAGTGGGTACCGAAATATTACTGCGCTGGAATTCAAAGCATGGCCCCATTGCTCCAGATATTTTCATCCCTATTGCAGAGATGACAGGTAGTATTAATGAAATAGGACTGTGGGTTTATAAACAAGCTTGTGAAGCGCAGGTTCGACTTGCCGAGGCTTTCAAAGATAACCCACCTTATGTGGCGGTAAATGTATCTTCTAGGCAGTTAGATGATGATAATTTTTTATACGACATCCTAACAGAAACCCAAAAAAGCAAAGCTGACCCCAAGAAGATGGTTGTCGAGATTACTGAAACAGCCTTTATGACTGATATAGACACCAATGTTAGGGTTCTAAATAGCCTTGGGGCTAATGGGTTCTCTGTTGCTATTGATGATTTTGGTACGGGATATAGTTGCTTGTCACTGTTAACTAAGCTGCCTTTATCTATTCTGAAGATTGACCGCGAATTTGTTAAAAACTTAGCACATAGCGAGCGTGAGAGAACAATCGCGCGGGCAATAGTG
Source organism: uncultured Kordiimonas sp. (assembly GCA_965603205.1). Classification (GTDB taxonomy): domain Bacteria; phylum Pseudomonadota; class Alphaproteobacteria; order Sphingomonadales; family Kordiimonadaceae; genus Temperatibacter. Next base: position 7,453 of record CBFDCC010000007.1, read on the forward strand.
GGGCTTGGCACATCGCTGGGATTGAAAATTGTGGCTGAGGGTGTTGAAAATGACGAACAGCGATTAATACTAGATGAATTAGGGACTACCAATTGTCAGGGTTATTATTATTCTAAACCTATTCCACTTGAGGATTTGATCGCAAAATATCAACTTCAGGCGAAAACTTTTGATGAGCCAGTTCTGTCATAAATATACTAATCTATCAGCTATCTATAAAGACATCAGCAGCATGTTATTTCCATGTATTTGCTAATATAGTGCTTATGGGTTATCATCAATAAACCTACTGGTGGATATGCAGGACTTATAAAGTGATATAGGGAGGGTGCGATGTTAGTTGTTCGGGATAAAAAGCTGCTTTTGAAAATAGTCATCGTTTCTTTGATTGTTGGGGTTTTTGCTCTAGCGGATCAGGCGGCTCATGCCGTCACTGATGTGGACACACCCCCTGTCGTTAAAAGCTCTAGTGGATATCCTTCAATCAAATTTTAGTCGAGTATTAAAAGGCGCCATTATGGTGTTGCAGCCTTCATATGGTCAGTAATGTCCTTGTGGATGCTGGATAGTAACTCTTTGGGTAGATCATGGCCCATGCCTTTATAAACCTTTAGTTTTGCACCTGGTATGGCACCTGCTGTGCTCTCAGCTCCATCTAGGCTTATCAGTGTGTCACCATCACCGTGAATGACGAGGCTGGGGGCTGTAACGCTGTTCAATGCCTTGGTACGGTCAACAGCTGTCATGATAGCCTGCATTTGGCGTGTTACGCCATCGGCTGGTATGCCGCGCTCGGCCATGCTGATTACTTGCTTTGTTAGGTCTTCACGATTGGGCGGATAATCAGGGCTTCCAATGAGGTCCCATACACGTAAGCTATGGGCTAGTTTATCTTCGCTGCTTGGTGATTTAGGGCTGCTCAGGATGTGAGACATAGCCTCTTTTTTTGCACGGCCAACCTTTTTGTCACCAGTAGTGGACATGATCGAGGTTAGGCTTAATACACGCGTCGGTGCGTGAATGGCTAGCAACTGAGAGATCATACCCCCCATGGAAAGGCCTGCAATATGCGCCGCCTCAATATCCAGTACATCCATAAGGCCTAATGTATCCTGCATCATATCAGTCAGCGCGTATGGTGTTTTTGGCTTGAAACCATATTTCATCTTAAAAAATAAATATTTAAAATTAGCCACGCCTAGATGGTCAAGGATTGTTGATTTTCCCACGTCGCGATTATCAAAAGTGATAACGCGTATGCCACTATCAACAAATAGATCAATAAAATCCGATGGCCATCCATTCAGCGGCATGCCCAGTCCTTGGATCAGTAATAAGACAGGGCCACCCGAGGGGCCGTGGTCACGGTAAGCAATTTCAATATTGTTGGCAGTTATTACTGGCATAATTTAGTCTCGTGATTGATATGTTAAATCAAATGTATAATAGTAACACTATGGCATATGTTACACAGGTGACAAGCCTAATTTATACAACGGTGGAGTAGATGTATGAGCAAAACCCTACAATAAAATAAAACTATAACCCGCCCATCAAATAGCGCTAGTCTATATTGTTAGATTAGTATTTGCGTTACTAGAAAACATACTATAAGTTCAAATTATTACATTTTAATCAGGAGATTTCTTATGCGCGAAGCTGTTATTGTATCCACCGCACGTACGCCAATTGGTCGTGCTTATAAGGGGGCGTTTAACGCCACTCAGGCACCAACTTTGGGCGCTCATGCAATTGCCCATTCGGTTAAACGCGCGGGCATTGAAGGCGCTGAAGTTGACGATGTGATTATGGGGGCCGCGTTAACACAGGGTACTGGTGGTGCTAATGTTGGTCGTATGGCCGCATTGCGCGCGGGTCTGCCCGTTACAGTGTCAGGCATGACTATCGACCGTCAGTGTTCAAGCGGTGTGATGGCAATTGCCACTGCGGCAAAACAAATTATACATGATGGTATGGATGTGGCTGTTGGTGCTGGGCTTGATAGTATCTCGCTTGTGCAGACACCCAAAATGAATGTTGAGTATATGGTGGATAAAAGCCTAGTTGCTATGCATAAGGATGTCTATATGCCCATGCTGCAAACAGCAGAGGTGGTGGCAGATCGTTATGGCATTACGCGCGATGCAATGGATGAATATGCTTATCGGTCACAGATGCGTACAGCCGCCGCTCAAGAGGCTGGTAAATTTGATGATGAAATTGTTGCGATGACTACACATAAGGGTGTTGCGGATAAGGAAACGGGTAAAATTTCTTTTGAAGAAGTGACCTTGTCAAAGGATGAAGGCAATCGCCCTACAACAACACTTGAAGGCCTGCAAAGTCTAAAGACAGTTATCGAAGGCGGTACGATTACTGCGGGTAACGCATCGCAACTTTCTGATGGTGCCTCAGCATCGGTATTGATGGAAGGTAAATTAGCGTCTCAAAGGGGTTTAAACCCGCTGGGTATATATCGCGGTATGTCGGTGGCTGGTTGTGAACCAGATGAAATGGGTATTGGTCCAGTATTTGCCATACCAAAGCTGTTGAAAGCTAATGGCCTTACGATGGATGATATTGGTCTGTGGGAACTGAATGAGGCCTTTGCCGTTCAGGTACTGCATTGTCGTGATACGCTTGGTATTCCTGATGAAATTTTAAATGTAAACGGTGGCGCAATTTCAGTTGGTCACCCTTATGGCATGTCAGGTGCACGTATGGTTGGTCACGCCCTAATCGAGGGCAAACGCCGCGGCGCTAAATATGTTGTCTGCACCATGTGTGTTGGCGGTGGTATGGGCGCTGCTGGCTTGTTTGAGGTTTGCTAAGTTAAAATACGTAAGGGCGGGGCATTTGCCTCGCCTTATTGTTTCTGGTAATTTTTAATCACTTCTGGGGAGGGGTATTATCTTATGTCGGATTTATTATCTATGTTGCCACCTGTGCCTAAGGGCACATCCATCGCTGAATGCCTTGAATTATTCAGTGGTGAAGGCATGCCTTTTGCTGCGGCCCCTGTCGATATTGACGGGGTAAACTATAATCAATTTATACATCAGCCGGCTCATTTGCGGGATATGCTACTCGGCATGATGCAAGACCATCTGGATCAGAATTTTATTGTCTACGGCGATGAACGCCTTACCTTTGGTCAGACTTTTGGTAAAATTGCCCAGCTAACACAGGTGCTTTGCAATGATTACGGCATCAGTAAGGGTGATAAGGTTGCTATATCCATGCGTAATTATCCCGAGTGGGTGATCGCCTATATAGCTATTATTTCTGTTGGTGGTGTTGCTTGTGCTATGAATGCTTGGTGGACAGCCGAGGAGGTTGAGCAAGCCTTCAAAATAACAGGATCAAAACTGGCTATTTGCGATAGTAGCCGTGCCAATAGGATTGAAACCTTTAATCAAGATATGGCGATAAAGTTGATTGTTGTGCGCGATGATAATCCCGCGCGTAAGGATGCTGCCCGCTTTGAAGAGGCTATAGCAGATAAAGATCCATCCGTTATTGTACCCATAGAAATTACACAAGATGATGACGCGCATATTATATTCACCAGCGGCTCTAGCGGATTTCCAAAGGCTGCGCTGGCGACACACCGCGCCGTCGTTAGTGTGTTGTTCATGTGGTTGAATGTAGCGATATCTATCAAAAGTACACGCCCTCCCGCAGCGGCAGACGCCAATCAACCAGCAAGTGCAGTGACTATCCCATTTTTTCATGTGACAGGCCTTGTAACGGTCATGCTGGTGAGTGTCTTGATTGGCCGCAAGTTAGTGATTATGCATAAATGGGATGTAGAAGAAGCCTTTAGGCTTATCGAGGCAGAGCGTGTGACAAACCTTTCTGGGGTGCCGTCCATGTCTTATGAAATGTCCATATCACCGCTTCGCCATAAATATGATCTTACGTCTCTGACTGATATTGGCGGCGGCGGCGCTGCGCGCCCGTCTGAACATCTGAAATTACTTGTAGAGGCTTTTGAAAATTTTAGCCCCGGGCTGGGATACGGCATGACCGAGACATCCAGTGTTGGCACGCTGATCTCTGGTGATGATTATACCAAGCGCTCAAATAGTAGCGGCAAAGCCACACCACCGATTGTTGAAATTAAAATTGTTGCTGGTGATGGCAGTGAAATGCCGACCGGGGAACGCGGCGAGATATGCATTAAATCAACGGCCAATATTAGATGTTATTATGGTAATCCAGAAGCGACAGCCGAGCTGATTAAGGATGGATGGCTGCATACGGGTGATGTGGGGTATCTAGACGTTGAGGGGTATTTATTCATTGTCGACCGCCTAAAAGACATCATCATTCGTGGCGGTGAAAATATCAGCACTTTAGAAGTGGAGGCAGCACTTGCCAAAGTTGATGGGGTTGAGGATTGTATGGTTTTCTCTCTACCTGATGAAATGCTAGGTGAAATTATTGGTGCCGTTATTGCGGTGGCAGATACTATTGATATTGTAGAAGTTCAGCAAGAACTGGGTCGTCATATTGCAAACTTTAAGGTGCCGCAGGTCATTTGGCCGAGGACAGTGCCTTTACCGCTTATCGCCTCTGGTAAAATTGACCGAAAGAATATCAAGCAAGAATATCAGGCGCTATATGCACAATCAAAATAGGAGTTGGCGATGCCAGTATTATTATCATTAGAAGAGCTAGAGGCCCATGTTGGTTGCGAGACAGGCGTTGGCCCTTGGTTCGAGATTGATCAAGGCCGTATCAATCAATTTGCTGATGTGACTGTAGATCATCAGTTTATTCATGTGGATGTGGAAAAAGCAAAAGAAACCCCTTTTGGTACCACAATCGCCCATGGTTTCCTTAGTCTATCGCTGCTGTCTCATATAGCAATAGAAGCGATGGTTTCGGTTAAGGGTGTGAAAATGGGGCTGAATTACGGTTTTGAAAAGGTACGTTTTTTAAATCCTGTTAAGGTTGGTTCGCGTATTCGCGCTCGCGGTGTGCTTGGCAAGGTTGATATCAAGGATGGTGGCGAGCGGGCGCTCGTTAGTCATATCATCACCGTAGAGATTGAAGGCGAAGATACCCCCGCCTATGTTGCTGAATGGTTAACGATGCTCATGCTTTAAATATTGCATTTTAATTAATTTTATTTCTTATTAAATATGGCTTTGATGTGATTTTTAGATAAAATCTGTGCATCTCTTGTTGTTCGCTAACCTGTTGATATATCCTAGTCTTGAGCAGGAAACTATAAACAGGAGAATCTAGATGCGTATTATAGCAATATCATCTCAAAAGGGCGGTTCTGGCAAAACTACCCTATCAGGCCATTTGGCCGTCCAAGCATCCATGAGTGGTGCGGGGCCAGTAGCATTAATTGACACTGATCCCCAAGGCAGTTTAAGTCATTGGTGGAATGAACGTCAAAGTGATAAACCATCATTTGTTCAGACTAGCATATCAAAGCTGAGTGATGATTTAGAAGAATTAAAGACCCATGGATTTAAAACAGTCATCATTGATACCCCCCCAGCAATCACGACAGCGATACAGGCTGTAGTATCACAGTCGGACCTTGTGGTTATCCCAACTAGGCCCAGCCCTCATGACCTAAGGGCCGCAGGGGGGACGGTTGATCTAGTGGAGCGTGCTGGCAAACCGTTGTTATTTGCGATTAATGGCGCTACGCCACGCGCGAAATTAACAACAGAAGCTGCCATTGCATTATCTCAGCATGGTATGGTCGCACCTTCTATTATTCATAATCGTCAAGACTTTGCTGTAAGTATGATTGATGGACGTACAGTAATGGAAATGCCAAAGCATTCAAAATCCAGTGATGAAATTGAGGCGCTTTGGTTTTATGTGGAAGAGCGCTTGCAAAAAATAATGCCTAAACAATTGTTCAGGCATACAACACAACGCGTGTCATTTGGTCGCCGTAAGGCCCCTGTTTTTGAAGAGAAAATTTCACAGGCTAATCATATGGGGAGTATCTAATGAATATATCAACGGCGGTTCAAGCATCAACGTTATTAGCATGCAAAGGTGGAGCGTCGCCTTCTGTGCAAGGCAATTTTATCAAGATGCCTCGCATTCAATTTTCATCTTCACCTTGTAGACGATCACCATCTTTAATGCCGCGGAATTCGGGGGCTGATCAAAGGCAATTGAGCAGTGAAATTGAACAAAAGTCTGCTAGATCATCTGTGCGCTTAACAAGAGAACTGCATGCTCACTTTAAAAGAGTTGCTAAAAAGAACTCTTCATCACAACAGGCGGTGTTGGAATTGCTTATTTCAAAGTATATAAATTCTGACTCTATGTGATGCCTTAAGCAATATCTTTCACGGCCTCCATCGCCACAAAGGTGGAGGTCTGTGCCACAAAGGGCAGGGCTGATATTTTTTCACCCAAGACCAGTCGAAATGTACTGATGTTGCTTGTGCGTACTTTTAGCAGATAATCAAACCCAGCTGCCATCATGTGGCACTGGGTAATTTCCGATACACCTCGCACGGCCTTATTGAATGTTTCTAGTGAGCTAGATTTCGTATTGCTCAGTGTGACTTGAACAAATGCAATATGACCTTCGCCCATTTTTACTGGGTCAACAATGGCGGTGTAGCCTAATATATGCCCGTCTTGTTCTAACTTTTTCATGCGATTTATACAGGGGGTTTTTGACAGTCCTACCTTCTGGGCTAGTTCAGTAGCTGTGATACGGCCTGAGCGCCGCAGTTCAGCTATAATTTTTCGGTCGTATTGGTCCATTAGGTTGAATCCTTGTAATTTAAAGGCTTATTTCCTAATAAATGGCATATATAAGGGGCTTTTGTCTATATTTTACACATTAAAAGCAATTTCGACTTTTATATATGATGTAGTATTAAGTGATCTAGTCTTCCTTTATCAATCCATAATCCAGTCACTAAGGTTTTACTTATGTCACAAATGTCTCTTGATGATCTTCGCAGTGTAATTAGGGAAAATTATTTGCTTGATGAAACTACGGCTATTAATGCGCTAATTGACGATGCGAGTTTAAGTATACATGCACGCAACAGCATCACACACCGTGGTGCAGATTTGGTGGCTGAGGTTCGTGCCTCAATGACACCTAGTTTGATGGAAGCTTTTCTTGCTGAATATGGCCTATCTACAAAAGAAGGCTTGGCGCTAATGTGTTTAGCTGAAGCATTGCTCCGCGTGCCTGACGCAGAGACCATGGATGATTTGATAGAAGATAAAATTGCTGGTGGCGACTGGGCAGAACATGCGGGGCAGTCCATTTCCCAGCTTGTTAATGTGTCTACCATGGGTCTGCAAGTTACTAATGCTGTTTTACAGGACGGCAATTTAGGTGTGGTAAATACCATGCGTTCGATGGTTAAGCGTCTGGGTATGCCCGTCATCCGCAGAGCGGTAAAACAAGTCATGAAAGAATTGGGTCATCAATTTGTGTTGGGTCAGAATATTGATTTTGCACAAAAACGTGCCACGGCCTTAGAATCAAAGGGCTTTACCCATAGCTATGATATGCTGGGGGAAGCAGCGCATACAGCGTCTGACGCTGTGAAGTATTTGAATGCTTATAAAGAATCAATCCGCGCGCTAGCCAGGTCCTGTTCAGGTGATGTGCGGGCCAATCCTGGCATTAGTATTAAACTATCAGCACTGCATCCACGATATGAATATGTCAACCATGACCGGGTAATGAATGAATTGGTGCCAAGAGTTTTAAAACTAGCAGAGATGGCAGCAGCAGCTAATATGGGGCTGAATATAGACGCAGAGGAAGCCGACAGACTTGATATTTCACTGAGTGTGATTGAGGCTGTTTTATCCAGCGATAGCCTTAAAGGCTGGGATGGATTTGGTGTGGTTGTTCAGGCATATGGCAAACGCGCCCCGTTCGTGATTGATTGGTTGCACGCCCTTACCGTTAAGCTTGATCGCAAGATAATGGTGCGACTGGTAAAAGGGGCTTATTGGGACGCAGAGATTAAACGCGCTCAGGTTATGGGATTACGTGATTTCCCTGTTTATACACAGAAGGCCCATTCTGATATCAGTTATGTAGCGTGTGTAGCTAAATTATTTACCATGATCGATAGGATTTATCCTCAATTTGCCACGCACAATGCGCATACGGTTGCTGCGGTGCTACATTTCGCACAGGATATATCCACCGATAAATATGAGTTCCAACGACTGCATGGCATGGGTGAGAGTTTGCATAGCGTACTGCGCAGTGACGAAGGAACGAAGTGCCGTATATATGCACCCGTCGGTATCCACCGCGACCTATTAGCTTATTTGGTTCGCCGCCTATTGGAAAACGGCGCCAATAGTAGTTTTGTTAATCAGATCGTCGACACGGACATTCCCCCTGTGATGGTGGCAGCAGACCCATTTGCAAAGGCACATACTATTCAGGGTGTAGCTATTAAAATGCCGCGCGATATATTTGGTGCAGAGCGCCGCAACGCTAAAGGGTGGGATATAACCGATCCTATTGAACTGGCTGAAATTAACGCTGGCCGCCATAAATTTAAATTTCATCAGTGGCAAGCATCATCCATGCTCAGCATTCCACATGTAGGAAAAGACGCGGGTGTATCAATCACTAATCCAGCGAATATGCAGGACTGTGTTGGTCATGTGAATTACGCCTCATCAGAGGATGTGGATAGCGCTTTTCAAGAAGCTAAAATAGGTTTTAAGCAATGGTCATCAAGGGATGTTGATGACCGGGCTAAATGCCTAGAACGCTTTGCAGATTTGATAGAGGATAATGCATATGAATTTTTTGCTCTTGCTACCCGCGAGGCAGGAAAGTCATTGCTTGATGCAATCGGCGAGGTGCGAGAGGCCGTTGATTTTTTACGGTTCTACGCTATTCAGGCGCGCCTAGGTCATGACGTATCACCTGCTAGGGCGCGAGGTGTGTTCGTCTGTATATCTCCTTGGAATTTTCCACTTGCTATATTCCTTGGTCAGATTTCAGCGGCGGTTGTCACTGGCAATGCTGTGCTGGCTAAACCCGCTGAACAGACACCACTTATCGCAGCGCGCGCTATTGAATTGATGTATGAATCTGGTGTGCCAAGTAATGTGGTTCAACTACTGCCGGGTGAAGGTTCAACTATTGGCGCGGCCTTAACGCAGCACCCTGATGTAGCTGGTGTTTGCTTTACTGGATCAACAGCAACAGCCCAGCATATTAATAGAGCAATGGCATGTAATAGCATGGTCTCTGCGCCACTAGTGGCTGAAACTGGCGGCTTAAATGCAATGATTGTCGATTCTACAGCGCTGCCTGAACAAGCTGTACGTGATATTGTGATAGCGGCTTTTCAAAGCGCGGGTCAACGCTGTTCAGCCTTGCGCATGTTATATGTGCAAGAGGATGTGAAAGATCGTTTTTTAGAGATGCTTTTTGGGGCTATGGATGAGCTGGTGGTGCAAGACCCTTGGGATATTACTACCGATGTAGGGCCTGTGATTGACGGAAATGCTCAGCTATTGATCCAACAATATTCTACTAGTATGGAAGCAGATGGAAGGTTGCTCAAAAAGATACATGTGCCATCTGGTGAACGTTATGTATCGCCTGCGGTCTTTAGTGTCAGCGGCATTGAAGAATTAGACAGAGAAATATTTGGTCCTATTTTACATGTGGCTACCTATAAGGCACATGAATTAATGGATGTGGTCGATACTATTAATGAACGTGGTTACGGTCTAACCATGGGCATCCATTCACGCATCGACAACCGTGTTGATCAGGTGCGGGCGCGGGCTAAGGTTGGTAATCTATATGTGAACCGTAATCAAATTGGTGCTGTTGTTGGCAGCCAACCTTTTGGCGGGGAAGGGCTTTCAGGCACGGGTCCAAAGGCTGGCGGCCCTGAATATTTAAATGTTTTCAAGGATGGTGGTTTAACCACAGCCGCTGATAATGGCGAGTTTATACAAGAGGGTGAATCCGTTGAATTAAGTAAGGTCGTGCGCGAGTTAAATCTAATGCCCATGCCTGATGTGACGACAATAAGAAGTGATTTAAATGCGACATTTACTAATGTTTTTCCAGATCATGAAGTATTGATTGCTGACTTACTAGAACGCTTGCAAACAAACAGTCATGACGAGCTATCAATGCAGTCCCCTGTGGGTGAAAGTAATGAGCTGACAGTTTCAATGCGTGGGATCATCCTATGTATGGGCAGTAGTCTTGAAGCAATGATCGCGCAAGCTATTCAAGCGCTGTATTTTGGTAACCCCATCATTGTGCATGGACATAATAATATCATGTTTGAACGTTTAGGTCATGATTTCCCTATCTATGTGACAAGAGGCGAAATATCAACCGAGGCGCTGTCAGCGTCTGGTGATATAGCAGCTGTTGCATTAATAGCAGGCGATAAAACTGTAGGGCAGATACGTGATGCGCTGGCATCGCGTGATGGTAAGCTGGTGCCTCTTATTGGTGATAGCTTTTCTCCTTATCGTTATATGATTGAGCGCCATTATTGTACCGATACTTCTGCTGCAGGCGGTGATGCAGTATTGCTTGGTAGCCTTGGCTAACTAATTGTTAGGTTTATGTTGAAACTCTATGGGTTTCCTATAGTTTCTCTTATGTGCTATCTCTTGGATAGATATCCTCGTCCCTACATGTGTTTAGTGAGACAATAATGACAGATAAAAGCCAAATTCCTGATAGCCTTTATGATTTCCTTCTGGGGTCAGGCTTAATAGCGAATAAATCAGAACCAATTATTGAGCGTTTAACAGGTGGTGTATCTTCTGATATTTGGAAGGTGACATCTGGGGGACGTATCTTTTGTGTTAAGCGAGCGCTATCACAGTTAGCTGTTAAGGATCTGTGGGAAGCATCAACTGAGCGTAATGCTTATGAGGTTGAATGGTTTAAAACAGTCGCTGCTTTTAGTCCTGATGTCGTGCCTGAGGTTATTGCTCATGACAGGCAAGCCGGCTTTTTTGCTATGACCTTTATAGATCCTGAGGAATATACAGTTTGGAAAGATTTATTAAGCAGTGGGGATATAAACGATCAAACTGCTGTAGCTCTAGCAAATGCACTGGTTAAAATTCACAGTGAAACAGCCTATAATGATGGGATAGCTAAAAAATTTAAGACTGATGATTTATTTTTTGATTTACGGATTAATGCTTATTTAATCACAGCGGCAAAGCGTAACCGAGATGTGCGCGCTCGGATTATGGAAATAGCAGATTTGACGCAAAAGACCAAAGTGGCGCTCGTACACGGTGATGTTAGCCCTAAAAACATTATGGCAAATAGCGCGGGTGATATTGTAATACTCGACGCTGAAACTGCGTGGTTTGGGGATCCTGCTTTTGATGTCGCCTTTTTGCTGAATCATATGTTGCTTAAATCTGTGTGGAAACCTGAACATACGGCTAAGTATAATAGGCTTTTTGATTTGATATCGACTAACTATTTAGCTGGTGTAGACTGGGAAGATCGTGATGGCATTGAGACCCGTATTGCGCATCTGTTACCAATGTTATTGCTGGCGCGTGTTGATGGTAAATCACCCGCTGAATATGTGACAGAAGATGCGGTAAAAAATCTCATCCGTATTTTTGCCAAAAGCCATATCAAGCGCAAAACCAAGAATCTTAAGTCTATTGGTGGGCATTGGGCTGCTAGCAGCTCACTGAAATATCTTACAGAAAAAGACTTCAAATTGCCAGAATTTATAGATGAGGATTCTTGATAATTTCAGCTTTGGTTAAAATACGCAGCATATATTCAAGTGATGCAGAGCTGAGTTACTTAAGCGACGCTGAAACCAAACGCGCGCATAAAATGAACAAAGCCTCTGCGCAGCGTTTTATAATTGGGCGCACAATGTTGAGGTCTGAGCTTTCCATGACTCTTGGCATTAGTCCGCAGGATATTACGTTAAATCAAAATGAAGGCGGCCCTGTAACGCTAAGCGATAGTGATTTAAGTTTTTCTGTTGCTCATAGTGGTGATTATGTTGCAGTAGCGGTGGCCAAAAGGAGTGCTATAGGCATCGATATTGAAGACGGCCATATAGCGCGTAAAAATTGGCGCGGTATAGCGAAACGGTATTTCAACATGGCAGAGCAAGATTCTATTGAGACAGAACCCAAGCTGATGCAACAGCAGGCTTTTTATAGGTTATGGACGGCCAAGGAGGCGCTGACTAAAATGGAACATGGCGCCATTGCTCATTATTTAAAGGGCGCAGAGATTAGCTGTCAAAATGGTCTTGCTACACTCGTTGGCTACACCCCAAAGGGTAATAACGGCAATGAGATTATTCTCCAACATAAGATTAAAGATGATGGCCGTATGATTGCTTGTGTGGCAGCTATTGATGCAACAGAGGTGAAGTGGGATATCAAGCTTTAGATATCAGTGAAACGCATAGATAGATCAATGGCGTGTAAATGCTTGGTTAAGGCACCAGACGATAGATAATCCACTTTGAAACCCGCATATTTCTTCACATGGGCAGCATCTAAATTACCAGAGACTTCAATCTTAGTTTGCCCTAGGTCTAGGTCATTCATTTGCTTAATGTTATCCATAGAGAAATTATCAAGCATAACAATATCGGCTTTGGCATTTAGGGCTTGTTGTAATTCTTCTATAGTTTCAACTTCAATCTCAACAGGTTTGTTCGGGGCGATTGCTCTGGCTTGCTTGACTGCTGCCTCTATGGACCCACACCCCATAATATGATTTTCTTTAATGAGGAATGCGTCATAAAGCCCAATGCGGTGGTTGTCGCACCCGCCAATTTGCACGGCATATTTTTGTGCGAGCCGCAGCCCTGGTATGGTTTTACGCGTATCTAGTATGGTTAGGTCCATGTCCTTGGTTAACGCAGCATACTCAGCCGAAAGTGTTGCGGTGCCAGATAGAGACTGCAAGAAATTAAGCGCTGCACGTTCGCCAGTGAGTAGAGCGCGGGCATTGCCTTTTAGTTTAAATAATTCGGTGCCAGATTTAACCTTATCGCCTTCGCCTATGCGCCATTCAATCACAATGTTGGGGTCGATTTGCTTAAAAACTTCATCAACCCATGGCCTGCCACAGATCACGGCATCTTCTTTTGTAATAACGCTAGCATTTGCCATTTTATCAGCAGGTATCAACTGAGCCGTAATATCACCATCACCAATATCCTCGGATAGGGCACGAGCAACACTATCTATAACATCTTGCTCAAAATTATCATACGCGGTGAAGTCGTTCATAGTTTTCGTTTTCCTAGCCAGTGATTTTACGGGTAAGCGCACGGCTTACTAGTCTGACTTTGGTGCCCATGTCAAATCGGCCCATGTTGGCCTTAACAGCGCCTGCGGTAAAACGTGTTTGTTTGCTATAGTCAATATTGACACGCACAATGACAGGTTTGCCAGTGGCTGCTTGCTCTAACGCGTCTTTAATGCCGTGGCTAGCATCATCATTTGTATCAATATCAACAAAACCAGCGCCAACACCCAAGGCTATCCCTTCTAGATTAAGGGCGGGTAATGTGGTGCATGGTTTGCGATTATACGGAATCTCTTGCGCTTGGGCGATTTGTGACAATTCACCATCAGCGAATACAAAATAGACCACGCCTAATCCATTAGCCGCGGCTGTAAGGCCTTCCATGCAAGTCATCATAAAGGCACCATCACCAACGATGCCAACCACTTGGTTGGTTTGATTTTCTAATTTAGCAGCATTCACAGCTGGCACACAGTACCCCATGCAGTTAAAATCTGTTGGCGAAATAAAACGTCGATTATCACTGATTGTCATCAGTTCAGCCGTTAAGAAAGTGTGGTTCCCATCGTCTGTGACAACAATGGCGCTATCGTCTAAGGCCTCATCTAATGCATTAAAGAATATGGCGGGATTAACACGGTCCTTGCTGTCATGCTTATGCCAAACGGCCTGATAATCAGCGCGGTCTTTTGCGATAGATTTTGTGATGTCAGGTTTAGCTGTAATCTCGTGAGACTGTAATGCCTTAAGTAGCATGGGTACTGCTTCAGCAGCATCACCCTCAATACCAATTTCTGTCGGGTAATTAGCGCCGATAGCCTCTTTATTTATATCCAGATGAATGAGCACCTCTGGCGGTGCGCTGGCATATGAACCCGTTGCTATCTCGCCAAACCGCACGCCAATTGCGATCATAACATCAATGTCTGCAAAGGCATTTTCAGCTGCTGGTACTGCAGCAGGGCCGAAACTCATGCCAGTCCAAAGCGGATGTTCGTGTGGGAAAGTGCTTAGCCCTTGCAGGCTACTACAAACAGGGGCGTTTAACGCCTCGGCTAGTTTGATCACGTCTTCTCTGGCTGATTTTGCGCCCCACCCAACGAATATACCAACCTTTTTAGCCCCCGCTAATTTTAGGGCAGCAGCCTCAATAGGTTTGCTTTGTATTTCTGCACCCAGTCTCACAGGCGCTTTAAATTCAGGTAAGTTTTTCACTTCACCTTTCAGCATCTGAATATTAACAGGAATTTCCACATAAACGGGACCAGGTTCCCCCGTGATGGCGGTTTCATACGCTTCAAATATAGTCGAGACTATATCTTCTTGCTTTTCGATGAAATATGTCGCCTTGGTTAGGGGTGTCATCAATGCCTGTTGGTCCATTTGGTGCAATTGATATTTGAAACCATTTTCTGTGTGGGTACTGCCCGATATAACAATCATTGGGATGCCATCTAAAAAGGCTTCGCCAATACCGCTCATGGCGTGGGTTAGGCCAGCAGCAGGCACAAGCACGCATACGCCAACACTATCAGATGTACGGCTAACAGCATCAGCCATAAAGGCCGCGCCTGCTTCGTGTGTCACTAGCATAGGCCTGATCTGGTTACTGTTATTTAACTCGTCGTAAATTTCAGTCGTATGGACGCCAGGAATTCCAAATGTATGACGTGTTCCAATTTGTTCTAACGCGTATCTAACTAACCATGCCCCAGTATGTTTCATAGATTTATATTACCTAGCTAATTTATGATTTACATTTAAAATTATTATGACTGTACAAGAATAATCATTGCAGTCAATATATGCGACTAGTTAAACTTTTAGATAGAGTTTGATATTAGGTGTGATCGGGTGTAAATCTGTGGAATATTGATTAGTTTTAGGTTTTTTTATGCAAACTATTTTAGTCTTGGGCGGTGCTGGATATATTGGATCTCATACCTGCCTTCAGCTTATTGAGGCGGGCCACCGCGTCATTGTGCTGGATAATTTTTCAAATGGTCACCGCGACGCAGTATTCGCCGATACGCTGATTGAGGGTGATCTGTTGGATGTGGATTGTTTGAATAGCATATTCTCGAATAATAAAATTGATGCGGTCATTCATTTTGCTGCCTTGATTGAAGCTGGTGTCAGTATGAACGAGCCACTCAATTTTTATAAAAACAATGTCACAGGCACGCTGAATTTATTGCAGATGATGATTAAACATGGTGTGAATAAACTTGTTTTCTCGTCTACAGCGGCGGTATACGGCGAGCCTGAATATATACCAATTGATGAAGATCACCCTAAGGCGGCGATTAACCCATATGGCCAGACCAAGTGGGCCGCTGAATGTATGATGCGCGATAGCGCGGTGGCGTACGGTCTTAATACCATGGTGCTACGTTATTTTAATGCGGCAGGTGGTGATCCAGAAGGCCGCACAGGTGAGCGTCATGATCCAGAAACACACTTGATACCACTGGTCATGCAGGCGGCAAATGGTACCCGTGATGCTATTAAAATATTTGGTACTGATTATGAAACAACGGATGGTACCTGTATCCGTGATTATATACATGTTAGTGATTTAGCCGATGCCCATATAAAAGCATTGGACTATTTAACTACAAACTTTAACGGTGAAGGCTTTTACGATGCCTGTAATTTAGGTAATGGTAATGGCTATAGTGTGCGTGAGGTTATTGATGCGGTCGCAAATGTCACGGGCAAAGATTTTACAGTTATTGAAGAAGCTAGGCGTTTAGGTGACCCAGCTAGTTTAATTGCTGATTCTAAAAAAGCAAAAAGCATGTTAGGTTGGCAGCCAAGGTATGCGTCGCTTGATGATATGGTTGCCCATGCATGGTCGTATGAGCAACAAATTAAGAACTAAGAGATATAGGAAATCCCAGTGGTAATAAAATCGGTTCAAATTAATGCTGATATAGATGTTTCAAATGATAAGCCCTTTACGCTGTTTGGCGGTATGAATGTGCTGGAAAGCCGTGATCTAGCGATGTCCATATGCGAGCATTATGTACGTGTGACTACAAAGCTTGGTATTCCTTATGTGTTTAAGGCTTCTTTTGATAAGGCCAATAGATCATCAATAGGTAGTTATCGCGGCCCTGGCTTGGATGAAGGTTTGCGTATTTTTAGTGATGTTAAAGCTGAGTTTGGCGTGCCTGTAATTACCGATGTTCATGAGCCTGGTCAGGCGAACGCTGTTGCTGAAGTTGCCGATATAATTCAGTTGCCAGCGTTTTTAGCCCGTCAGACTGATCTTGTGGTGGCGATGGCCAAGACAGGCAAGCCGATAAATGTAAAAAAACCCCAATTTTTAGCGCCGCATGAAATGCGTCATATCATCACAAAAATATCCGAGGCTGGTAATGAGCAGGTGATGTTATGCGAACGAGGCAGTGCCTTTGGTTATAATAATTTGATCGTTGATATGCTGGGCATGGACGATATGAAGGCGATGGCCCCCGTTATCTTTGATGCAACCCATGCATTGCAGCGCCCCGGTGGCAAATCAGATTGCGCTGATGGCAGGGCTGCCCAAGCTGCTGCACTTACACGCGCTGGTATGGCTGTTGGTATTGCAGGATTATTTATCGAGGCACACCCAAACCCAGATCAGGCTAAATGCGATGGCCCTTGCGCCTTGCCTCTTGATCAGCTTGAGGGGTATCTTAATCAGATGAAGGCGATTGATGATATCGTGAAATCTTTTGACCAATTGGTGACAGGATAATGAAAATTAAATTAGCAGTTTTTGATGTGGATGGTGTGCTGACTGATGGCTCTATTAGTTATACGGCCGATGGTGAGACATTAAAAACTTTTCACGCCCATGATGGTTTTGGTCTCAACTTGCTGATGAAGGCTGGTATTGCTGTTGGCGTTATATCTGGTCGAGAGTCTGCGCCATTAGAAAGGCGTATGGCAGATTTAAATATTCGCCGTCTTTATATGGGGTGTAGGGATAAGGTAGCCGCCCTTGAGGAAATGTGCCGTGATATTGATTGTGATTTAAGTGAGATTGCCTATATGGGTGATGATCTAATTGATTATAAGGCTATGCAGGCTGTGGGCATGAAATTAGCCCCGGCCAATGCTGTGGCTGATATCAAGACAATCGCGGATCATATTACGCAGGCATCTGGTGGTGCTGGCGCAGTGCGTGAGGCGGCTGAATATTTGTTGCTTCGGGCTGGTATTAAGCCGCTAGATATCGCAAGTGGCGTTTTTAAGCAATAAAGGGTGACCCATGAAAGTTGTTATTCCAGCACGTTTTGCCTCAACGCGGCTGCCGGGTAAGCCGCTGGCTGATATTGCTGGCAAACCTATGATTTGGCATGTATGGCAACGCGGTGTTGAAGCTGTCGGTGCCGATAATTGCTGGGTGGCAACAGATCATAGTGGTGTTCGAGATATTATGACTGGTTTTGGCGCTCAAGTGGTTATGACAGCGCCTGACCATGTATCTGGTACAGACCGTATTGCAGAAGTAGCAGTTCAATTGAATTGGGCAGATGATGACATTGTAGTGAATGTGCAGGGTGATGAACCTTTGTTGCCTCCAGCACTTGTAACCCAAGTAGGGTCATTGTTAGCTAACACGCCAAACGCGGGCATTTCCACACTGGGCTGTCCGATAACAAAATGGGATGATTTACTTAATCCTAATATCGTGAAAGCCGTTTGCGATAAAGAAGGTATGGCGCACTATTTTTCACGCTCGCCAGTGCCCTATGATCGCTCAGGTGAACAAGATGCCTCTCGCTATCCTTATCTACGACATATAGGCATTTATGCTTACCGCGTATCCACGCTTAAACAGTTACAGACTCTAGAAGAGGCACCAACAGAAAAATTGGAAAGTTTAGAGCAGCTAAGAGCCTTATGGCACGGCATCAATATTGTGGTTGGAGCTGTGGTTGATGCGCCGCCACATGGGGTTGATACACCTGAGGATTTAGCGGCTGTGTGCCAGATCGTTGAAGGTTAAGGTAATGCGCGCTATAACAACATCGCTGGGTATTGCTAGAGATACTTTGTTACCTGTATTACTAGAGCGCGAGGTTGTTCGCGGGTTAACCCACGCTAACAAGAGTGATGTAATTGTTGGTTGGGGTGAAAAACCTAATACAAAACGAGCACGTGAGTATTCAGAAAAAAATAAACTACCATATTGGCGGATGGAAGATGGCTTTATAGGCTATTTAAGCCACCCCTCTATTGATGATAGGCGCGTCTCCTTAATTGTTGATACTAAGGGCGTTTATTATGACGCCCGAAAATCTAGTGACCTTGAGGATATGCTTTGTCACTGTGCCCCACTAAATGACGAGCAATTAAAACGGTGTCGTCTTGCTATGTCACTGATTAAAAAGTGGGGGCTATCAAAGTATAACCATGCACCCGATCATTTATCCAAGACGACACAAGGCCTGTTTGACAACACTGAAAGTAGGGTTCTTCTTGTTGATCAAACACGTGGAGATATGTCTATAACAGCAGGTCTTGCAACAGCAAGCAGTTTCAAAACCATGCTCGATATGGCACTGATAGAGCATCCAGATAGTGATATATTCATTAAGGTCCACCCGGATGTGCTTGTTGGTACTAAAAAAGGACATTTTGAAGATATAAACCTAAATGATCGTACGCATTTAATTGCTGATATATGCGCCCCTAAGTCGTTGTTTGATATGGTGGAACATGTGTATGTGGTAACGTCCCAAATGGGGGTAGAGGCATTAATAGCAGGTAAGCAGGTCACGTGTTTTGGCATGCCTTTTTATGCAGGCTGGGGCTTGACCGATGATCGTGTGGCCTGTGAGCGTCGTGATCGTGAACTGACTTTGTTAGAGTTGTTTCACTGCGCCTTTCTTAACTACACTCGCTATATAGATCCTAATACAGGGTTGCAGTGCGCGCTAGAATCTGTGTTGGATTTGCTAATAACAGACAAGCAAATTCTACGCCCTAGGGCTGATAGGCTTCTCGCTGTTGGTTTTTCGCCATGGAAACGTGGTTTTGTTCCTGCTTTTGTTGGCTCGGGCGTTAAGAAAATCAGATGGGCAGGGCCAAAGGTGTTGAAAAATATTAAATATTCCGATGGAGATGCTGTTCTTTTGTGGGGGTGTAAACACGATCATTTAACGGGTCTGGTCCCTGCTCATATACCTATATGGCGGATGGAGGATGGTTTTCTACGGTCTGCGGGTTTGGGCAGTGATATGGCAAGGCCTGCCTCGTTGGTATTTGATAGTCGCGGCATATATTACGATGGACAGCGTCCTAGTGATTTAGAATACTTCTATAAAAATCATAAATTTTCGCATCGAGACCGCATGCGTGCGAAACAACTAATCCAGCAGATGAAAACATCGCGTATTAGTAAATATAATGTGGGCACCAGAGGTAAAATTAGTTTTTCTGAAGCCGCAAATGGCCGTGAAATAATATTAGTGCCAGGGCAGGTGGAAGGCGACGCATCACTTAAATACGGTTCTCCTGTTACTTATACCAATGCGGGATTGCTAGAGGCCGTTAAAGAGCGATGTCCAGATGCTTATATAGTCTATAAACCTCACCCCGATGTGCTGGCCGGTAACAGGCAAGGTGCTGTCTCTAAGGCTGTGTTAGATAGTTGTGCTGATAAAATAGTGCTTGAGGCTGATATTATTGATTGTATGGATGCTGTTGAAAGCGTGCATACTATGACATCTCAAGCGGGATTTGAAGCTATAGTTCAAGGTAAAGCTGTGACGGTATACGGCCTACCATTTTATGCTGGCTGGGGTTTGAGCGAAGATGTTTTGCCTGTCGAGCGACGTGGGCGCAGCTTGACGGTGACAGAGCTTGTTTATGGTGCGTTGATTGCCTATCCAAAATACGTCTGCTGGCCAGGTGGTTGTAGCTATAGTCCTGAGGCTTTAACGAATGACCTAGTGAAAGCTAAGAGGGATGGAAAGTTATTTAATCCGGGTATTAAAGGGCGGATTAAGCGGTTGTCTCTAAAGGTGAAAAATACATTCGTGGCGATGTTTAGATGACAGATGCACCACATATATTGTTGCTGCAAGGACCACTGGGTCCATTCTTTGGCGATTTGGCTTGTAGTCTACATGAGGACGGGGCGATTGTTCACCGTGTCTGCATTAACGCGGGAGATCGTGTTTTTGCCGTTGGGGATTATATTGTGCCTTACACGGGTACGCCTGAAGCATGGGAAGAGTTTTTAGAGGCCTATATAAGCAAGCATAATATAAAGACTATATGCCTGTATGGGGATAGTAGGCATTATCATAGCGTGGCCAGAGATGTGGGTAGCAGTCTGAATGTACCTGTTTTATGCCTTGAAGAAGGGTATTTGCGTCCTGGGTATGTTACCGCAGAATGGGGTGGTAATAATGTAAACTCTCCATTGATGGTAAATAAAACGCCCCGTAATAACCCTGAATGTGTTGCTTATGATGTTGGGCAAACTTTTTGGCGACGTACGTGGTTTGGTATCGTTTATTATCAGTTTAAGTTATATCATGGATTTCCTTATCGTTATCATCTTCACCATCGCCCTGGGGCTAGTTGGGATGAAATGTTTAAATGGATTTATAGTGGAATCTGTAAAGCATTTGTGGGGTTGAGTGATTATAGCGCCAATAAATTTTTGAATGATTTTGATAAATCAAACGAGGATGAACGTCTGTTTTTCGTGCCATTGCAGGTGGCGTCAGATAGTCAAATTATTCACCATTCTAGATTTGAGAATGTAGAAGAGTTTATTGTTGAAATTATTGAGGAATTTTCAAAATCTAGAAAGACTGGAGATCATATTGTTTTCAAGCACCACCCAATTGATCGCGGCTTCAAAAACTATCGTAGTTTGATTGCTAACCAGTCTAAATTGTATGGAATAAAAGAATTTGTACATTATGGGTTTGATTTGGATATGGAAGAGATTTTTGCAAAAGCAATAGCTTGCATAACCATCAATAGCACTGTGGGTATGCAGGCTGTGGAGGCTGGAATACCATGCAAAGTCTTAGCTCCATGTATATATGGGCATTTAACAAGTAAGGCAGAGTTGTCAGAGTTTATTCAGTCTCCTGCCTGTGCTACACAGCAGGATTCTTGTGTAGAGTTTTATGGTTTATTGAAAAGGAATGCTCTTGTAGGTGGTGATTTTTACAAAAATAGAGAGATAGTCGCAGGGAAAATTTCTAAATTTTTGTTGAGAAAACGATAAATTATTTTCATGATGACCTATAAAAAGATAAACTAAACAATTGATTTATTTGATTTATTGTTTTTATGGGTGTATGGGTTTGTACAAGAAGAATTAAATTGTAGCTAGTTGTTGATGTGTGCCTACATTTTAGGTACAAGGGCCGCTAATTACATGTGGAACTGTTATTTTACACTGTGTTATATGAAACGGGGAGGTAACCGAGCAAAATCTAGAGGCTGTAAAGTCTCTATGTATTAAAGAACATTATTAAAAGTTCTGCTTGCGAGGTGCCACTACATTTGGAAACGAATATGGATCATAAACAAGATACTGTTATTGATATACCAGGCGGATTACGCCAAGATCTGACGCAAACTTTAGATGCTATCGGCGGAGCCTTTAAGCAGCAAAGTCATGCTCTCGATAAATTAGCGCAATTGTACGATCGGGAAGCCTATAGGCGCGCTTTACGCTTAGTGATGGAGACATCAGGGCATCTGGTTGTTATAGGTATGGGGAAGTCTGGGCATGTTGGTCGTAAGATTTCTGCGACCTTAGCTTCTACGGGTACGCCGTCTTTCTTCCTTCATCCTGCTGAAGCTAGTCACGGTGATCTTGGTATGATTACCAAGCGAGATACATTGCTGCTTGTTTCATATTCAGGTGAGACAGAAGAAATCCTTCAATTGCTGCCTTCGTTACAATCTTTTGGTAATAAAACAATTGCGATTACAGGTAAGGCTAAATCTACGTTGGCGCGTTACGCTGATATCGTTTTGGATGTGCATGTTGATGAGGAAGCTTGTCCCAATAATTTAGTGCCTACAACATCTATTACGGTGACAAGTGCTATTGGTGATGCTCTTGCCCTCGCCTTAATGGCTCAAAAAGATTTTCGTGCGGCTGATTTTGCAAGATTCCATCCAGGCGGCTCTCTTGGACGGCGCTTATTATTAACTGTGGCGGATACAATGTTGCATAATGTTGTGCCCAAAATTACACCTGAAATCGTTTTGCTTGAGTTGGCTGCTGAAATGGCAGGGGGCGCAGCGGGTGTTGCTGTCGTAGTTGACGATGATAATATGCCTATTGGCGTGGTGACAAAAGATCAGCTCGCTGTGGCACTGCGTGTTACACGCCGAATAGAAGAAGTAAGTGCACGCCAATGCATGAGTAGTGAGTTCTTTAAAGTAGGCAAGTGGGAAATAATTGACAAAGCAGAAGAAATTATGCGCCAAGAAGAGGTTAAATTCCTTGTGGCGGTTGATGAAAACAACAGATATGCAGGCATCTACAAACACGATGAAGGCCGTTAAATTTATTTAACAGGTCATTTGTATTTGGTGAATAGGATTTTGAGGCATAGTATTGTTCTTAAAATTATTGTCTGTATCTAGGACGCAAATAAGTGCAACAACGATCTTCCTTTCAAATTCAAATGGACGTTATGTTCGCGTTATTAATTCGTGATATGTACCGCAAATATACCGTATATAGGCTTGGAACTATATGGGTGATATTAGAACCTCTATTAGCAGTTCTTATGTTCATGGTTATTTTTGGTTTTCGTGGTAGGGGTGAATTTGGCTTTGTAGAGCCGCCTCTTTTTATTTTAGCGTCTATTTTACCTTTTCGAGTACTTTTCATGAATGGTAGAAAGGCTATGATGGGGGCACGAAAAACGCTAAAGGCTTTTTCTATATATAGACAAATTAGCCTTATTGATGTTTTTGTGGCTAAAATATCCCTTGAGTTTTTAATGTCACTAGTTGTGATTGTAGTACTCTGTAGTGGTTTATATTGGCTGTTAGACATTAATGGTATGCCGCAACACCTACCAATGCTTTTGTATTATTTGCTTTTGATTACACTGTTTGGGGCCGGGTTTGGTGTGGTCTTTGGTGTATTAGGTGGCTATGCTAAAGAAATTGATCAAGTCGTGAGTATGCTATCATTGCCTTTATTGTTTCTTTCAGCCGTTATGTATCCTATGAGCGTTGTACCAGAGCCTTTGCGTACATATCTATCTTATAATCCCCTCGTCCATTTGATGGAAGGTATTCGTGAGGCTTGGTTTACCGTATATACCAGTCCAGTGTTAGATCATTACTATGTTTTTTGGTGGACCCTAGGTATTAATGTGCTGGGTATGTTAATATATCGCCGTGATGGGGAAAAGGGCCTAAATTAATGTTTGAAGTAAATAGTTTGGGGCATGGTTTTAAGTCTAAAGGTGAATTTAAGTGGCTCTTTAAAGGCTTATCTTTTAAACTAAATGAAGGTAAATCTCTTGGAATTATTGGAGGGCCTGGTGCGGGTAAAACCACACTCATAGAAGTTCTATGTCGCTTGATGAAACCAGCTCACGGCACTGTAAAAAGTAAATCATTTTTATCATGGCCAGTTAATCGAGTGGTTTTTGAAAAAAAAATGAGTATTAGGCAAAATGTTCGTTTTTTGTGCCGCCTGATTGGAGAAGGTGATTTTGAGCGGGTTGAACAATATGTAGTATATTTTGCGCAGCTTGGCGAGGAATTCCATCAACCTGCTGAACGCATGACTAGCCAGCAACGTCGCCGTGTATCAACAGGTATTGCCTTTGCGCTCAATTTTGACATTTACTTTTTTGATGGGCCACCTATTTCAGCCCTCGGTGGGGATCGTAAACATTATATGGAGCTTTTCCAAAAGAAACGCGAAAAAGCTCAGTTTGTAATCGCATCATCTGTTCCTCGTTTATTGGAGCCAATTTGTGATACGGGCCTAATACTTTCAGGTGAAGATAGTAAATACTACAATGATATAAACACTGCTATCGCAAAGTATGTACCGAAAAAACATGAAATTATTAAAAATATTGAAGATGATGATGTTGATGAAGAAGAAGAAGATAATATGGGTATGTTCTAAAGGTTTACTAATTTTTGTATGAATGATTGGTACGATAGGGTAGATAAAATAAGTGATTTAATGTGGGACGGAAGAATTAGTGATTATAACAGACTTTATAAAGAATAGGATTATAGGCTTTAAGAAGGCAGGCCCCTTTAAATGGGTTTGGTTGATTTGGGTGCTATGCGCTATTTATTACACTCTCCTCGCGTCACCGCGTTATGTACCAGAGGTGCAGGTTTACATTAAGAGTACCAGTTCAATCGGTGCGATGCCTAGTATAACAGCTATGATGGGGGCATCGGGAGGGGCTATGTCAGCTGATATATTACTGTTACGTGAATATCTCTACTCTCATGATACCTATGCAAAATTAGATAAAGAAATTGGATTGTCTGATCATTATAAATCAAATGAATGGGATATAATATCCAGGGCTCCCTTTTGGTCATCAGAAGAAGACATGCTAGCATATTACCGAAATAGACTTGAGATGGTTATTGAACCAGAATCCGGTGTTATGGCCATTTTTGCAGAAGCCTTTACAAAAGAATATTCGCTGAAATTAACACAGGCTTTGCTTATGGAGGGTATTGATTTTGTTAATAGGGTCGGGCAAGAAATAGCGCTTGAGGAAATTAAATTTGTAGAGAAAGAGCTTGCTAAAGCTGAAGCTGAAGTGACTGTTACGCAGAGGGCACTTATAGATTTTCAGGCTAAAAATAAAATGTTGAGTCCAGATCAAGAAAGCGCGTCCTTTCAAAGCGCGTTGACAAGTATGAAGGCGCAGCTTGTGCAGCTTCGGACCGATGAAAAAGCCCAAGAAAGCTATTTAAATGATGGCGCACCTAGTTTGATTGAGCTTAGGGCACGGATGCAGGCTATTGAACAGCAAATAGTAGAGCAGCAAGGAAAAATATCTGGTTCAGCATCTTCAAAAATTAACGAAATAACGGCAGCTTATAGAGAATTGGAAATGAAGTATAGTTTTGCAATGGGACGCTATACATCTGCGGTTAGTACACTTGAACTTACGAAAGTGGCATCATATCGAAAACCAAAACATTTAGTGACGGTACAAAGGCCTGTACTGCCAGATGAAAATTTGTATCCGAGCGTATTGTATAATTTAGTCTCATTATTTATGATTTTTCTACTGTCGTATGGCATAGGAAAAATTGTTGTTGCTACAATTAAGGAACACAGAGATGTTTAAGGGTAAACTATTTATTTCACGACAATTGGTGGCTTTATCAGTGATGGTTGCTATTATGTGTGGCAACCTAGTTCAAGCTCAGGTAACAAATCCCCCCGAGAGTGAGGGTATAGTTAACTCAACCGTTAATTTTAGCCCCGCCGTTAATCATGAAAGCAGTCTTATTGAGCAATCAATGGGCGGTATACCGGAGCAATATGGATTAAGTTCTAATAGCAAGAGGGTTCTTGATCTAGAGAATCGTGTTTTCGGAGATTGGATGTTTACGGGTCAATTTGCCCAGCAACAGTTTGTTGGGTTTAATCCGAATTATGAGATTGCATCTGGTGATCATATCGAGATCCGTATGTGGGGTGGATATGTTTTTGATGGAAAATTAAATGTTGATAATCAAGGCAATTTATTTTTACCTCAGATAGGGCCAATACTTGTTCGCGGCGTACAAAATAAGGACCT
Organism: uncultured Kordiimonas sp.; assembly: GCA_965603205.1. Taxonomy (GTDB): domain Bacteria; phylum Pseudomonadota; class Alphaproteobacteria; order Sphingomonadales; family Kordiimonadaceae; genus Temperatibacter. Next base: position 33,544 of record CBFDCC010000007.1, read on the forward strand.
GAATGAATTTGTTGCTAAATCTGTCACTAAGGTATTTAAAACGAATGTCGGTGTTTATGCGTCTTTAGTTGGTGCTGAGCCTGTGAAGGTTTTTGTCACTGGCTATGTGGCAGAACCAGGGCTGTATGCGGGTCATTCAGCTGATAGCGTTTTGAGATTTATTGACCTTGCTGGTGGTATTACATCTGACAAGGGTAGTTATATTTCTATAAGCGTGTTGCGGCAAGGAAAACTCCATAAGAATATCAATCTGTATGAGTTTTTGCTCGAAGGTAAATTACCAGTCTTTCAAATTTTTGATGGTGACACCATTCTTGTAGGTGCATCTAAATCCTCTGTTACCGTTACAGGGTTGGTGAAAAACCCTTTCAAATTTGAATTTACTAATAAGGACATCCCACTAAGCGAAGTTCTTGACTATGCGAGAGTGAATTCAGGTGCCACGCATATTCGACTTAGTAGAAATAATCTCATGAAACGGGAAGTGGAATATATTCCATTGTCCAAAGCTGAAGGCGTCATTACTCATTCTGGTGATATAGTTGATGTGGTTTCAGATAAAACTCCTGGTACAATATCGGTACGGGTTGAGGGCGAACATAATAGCCGCCAAGAGTATATCTTACCATACGGATCTAACCTTGGTGATCTGCTAAAACAAGTGACTTATACGGCCAATGCACAGCCTGAGGCAGTGCAACTATTTAGGGCAAGTGTTAAAGAACGCCAAGAGGCTATGCTTATGCAGCAATTAAGAGCGCTAGAGAGTAGTGTTCTTAATGCACGGTCAAGTACGCGTGAAGAGGCGGCCTTGCGTACGCAAGAGGCTGCTCTGGTAATGAAATGGGTTAATCGTGCTAAGGACGTTGATCTTAAGGGCCAGGTTATATTAGGCGGTGTCACAGCCAAGGGTGAAATTTTATTAGAAGGTGGCGACGTAATTCGTATACCACGCAGAAGCAATCTTGTTATGGTTCATGGTGATGTATTGTTCCCTAGTGCTATGGGTTATGAAGACTCTCGCACTCCTAAAGATTATATTGATTTGGCAGGTGGCTTTGTTGCTAAGAGCAATCAGTCACTTATTTTGATTATGCACCGTGATGGTACATTTGATAAAGTTAATGCCCGTAAACTAGATTCTAGACGAACAGGACTTAACCCTGGGGATGAAATTTTTGTTCTACCACGGGTGCAGGATAAATACATGCAGTGGACAAAAGATATCACTCAAGTGTTATATCAAATTGCTATTTCTGCAGGTGTTATTCTTAGATTGTAATATTGAAATTTTACTCGGTCTAAATAAACAAAACGATGCTTTAGATAATTCTAAAGCATCGGCTTATTTGTTTTCTAATCTATGCCGTATATCCATGAGTAATTTAAGATTAATACCAGCAATTTGGGTAACACCCTTGAGGTCATTTTTTTCTGTAACGGCTCGGTTTTTACGAACAGCTATCCAGCGCTTAAAGGGGCTATCTGGGAATATTTTTTTGGCTAGCCATGTATTTTCTTTTTCATGGGCGGCCATGATGGCTCTTCGTTGTTTATAGGTTAAAGGGTTTTCCCCTTTTCCAACGAGTTCTTCACCGAACTCTTGTTCTAACATATTAAATAAGCGATTGTCGTGTGCGGTATCAAAAACAAAAGGAATTTTCGCAAGCGTATTTAATAGATCAAAATTAAAGGAAGTATTTGAGTTCTTTGTTATCTCGAGTTGGTCAATTTCTAACCCAGTTTGGCGGCAAAAATCTAGAAGTAAATCGCTTTTATACAACGCGGAACGATTAAGCATATTTACATAAATTTTATCGCGAGGAACAACTTTTGTCCAAGCTTGTATAACGCGCTTATAGCTTCCTTGCTCTGTTGAGCAATGTTTTTCTATCATGCGCTCTAATGGAATTCCTTGTTTTAATTTCCATTGTTTCCATGCCGATAATAACCAATCATCTTGACGGCGTATATAATATATCACTTGGATGTCAAAATACTCAACCGCCGAAGTAAAAAAAGGTGCTAGTAATGTATCAGCAAGATTTTCTGCCGATAGAATGAGGCCATCTAAACGGCTGAGTGAAGAGTGATTAGCAAGGGCTTTTAAGTCCCTAGCTATATCATCACCATCTCGCAGGTTGCGTTTAACTTCGGCGAAATAGTGTACGGGTGGGCGCTTGTCTGACAATGCGCCAAATATTTTCATATTATGGTCTACAATACCTAATTTTTGCGCCTTAATTGCTTTCCAGTTATGGGCAAGGAAATCCTGTATGGTCGAACTGCCACATTTTGGATGGCCTATATGAATATATAATTTTTTCATACTTTACATGTCTACTATTTTGTATTGATTAACTTAATATGCGTTTGTAAATTTCCACATTTGCATTGGCACGAGAAATATTCTCTCGTTGAATATCTAGGGCAGGGGGAGTGACTTTTAATTCCCCTTTTAAGATAGCTCGAATTTTTGATGCTAAATCAAGCGCAGATCCTGCCATGAAATGTTCTCCTGTTACACCTGGAATGATTTTTTCTTTCATGCCGCCTATATTAGAGCCGAGAATGGGGGTGCGCGCTATTGCCGCCTCTTGGATGACAAGTGGTGAATTTTCCCACCAGATTGATGGGATGACGGCCCAATCCATCGCATTCATTAAATCTATAACATCCTCATTTCTATAGGAACCTGCAATATTGACAATGCCATGTAGTTTTTTAAGGCGGCTTTTGATCAATTTTTTAAACCTATCCTCTTGAATGTCAAGATTGGCCCCAAAAATGGTGACACTAATTTTCTTTAATTCTTTGTCTTTTAAGGATAGCAAAGCATCAAGTAAAATATGTAAGCCTTTAAAGGGATTAACCTGCCCAAAAAAGCCTAGTTTGAGATGTTTGCCATCTTCACGCTCAGGGCGGTCATGGCTCGTAGGGCTTTGCGGTACAATATTTTCAATCATAGAAAATTTACTAGAATCCATACCCCAGTTTTTATAGCGATCAATCAGGAAATGACTAGGCGATACAAAGTGCGAAACATGTGCGAGGCTATCTTTGATAAATGTTTCTCGCAGAAAGAACTTCCCAGCCGTGGTTTCAGGGAAACAATCAGCACATTCAGCAGGAGAGGCTTGATGGCATAATTTTTTGCTTGTCTTATACATTTGTCCCTGATTATGACAAATGGGCAAATATTCATGTAAGGTTAATACCGTTGGAATGCCTAATTGCTTACTGGCAACCGTGAACAAGTCTACACCAAAATGTACATAATGTTGTACGTGAATAAGGTCTGGTTTAATCAGCGCGCATAGTTCTGTAAGTTGCCGAGAGAACCAAATAGCATCACCACTGCATAGGCGCTGTAGGTCCATTACTGGTGGCGACCATATGATTTCATCTTTTCTACCGCGGAAAGCACCAAAAGCACCATCATGGCCAACTTGGTCGGCCTTGCAGCGGGCGACGAAAATTGGATCAATACCATCTATGGTCTTTAGATATGTAAACAAGCTATAGGCCGCGCGCTCTGCGCCGCCTGCTATCAAATCGGGATGGTTATGTGCAAATATTGCTATACGCATGAATAAGCCTGTAATCTTAAAGTGTTTTATATGCTTGTAATTGTGTCTGCCACTTTTTGTTAAAGTGAACACAGTTAAGCATGGTGATACCCAAACGGGTGTAATTAGATGCCATAGTGCGAATAGATTGACGCTCAAGATGATAGATGCCTGAAGTTTCTAACAGCATAATTTTTTGGCCTTTTTCACGAATGGCTAAATTAAGATCGCCATCTTCAAAATCGCCAAGTACATAAGTGGTGTCAAAAACACAACCTTGATCCCAATCGGACGCTCGCACTAGCATTAACGCGCCAGTTACAGCGTCACATTCGCGGGCTGATACTTTGCTGTTAATGGGGGCGGGCAGGCCTTTAAAGGGATGCTCTAGGCCAAAGAGATCGCCCAGCCCTGGATTGCGTTGAAATACCATGCCATTGTGCTGTATAGATCCATCTTCATATTGCAGTGTGAAACCAGCGCAGCCGATGCTTGGGTCTTTATCCATCAGACCTAAACCATGGATGATGTAATCAAAATCGGTGCAATAAATATCAGAATTCATAAAGAGCACATACGGTGCGCGTGCGAGCGAGGCGCCGAGATTTGATGCACCTGCAAAACCCAAGTTTTGCGAGGTCAAGACTAAGCGTGTCGCTTGATCCATAAAGGGTCTACGGCTTTTGCCAAAATCACGCATATGTGGGAATATGCTGACATCGTCACAGACGAATATCCATTCAATATCATCATTAGTTAGGCTACCTCCTACTTTTTGCTGTAAGGCAATCTGATCCAGAAGGAAATATGAGTCACCATAGTAAGGCACGACTATTGATACTTTAGGCATTTTCTCGTTTTGGGGCGCTTTTAACCAGATGTCCTCGCCAACCATGCCGCGCCACTGTACTCTGGAACGTGTTGAACGTGATAATAGTTCAATGGCAGCTATCGGAGGAGGGCCATCTAGGCAGAGGTTGCCAATAACAGCTTTAGCGTGACCAGCGAAATCACCTTCTTGTGGTGTAACCTTTTTAAGTAAAATTAACTCATCACCCTTTTTAAGGAAAACCTGAAGCCGCTTACTATCTGGTATAGGGGCGCAAGACGCATTAATACCCAAAACGGGATGAGATACTTTAACGCCCTTTTCTTGAAGATGCGTATAGACATCAAGGCGTGTGCGTGCCAGTAATTCTGCCTTGTGAACAGATTTAAATTCTCCATCGGCAATAATTAAATCAGCGCCATCTAGGCCATCACTCCAACCCCACATGAAAACATCACTATGAGCGTCGGCGCGTATCATGCCGTCAATATTAGCAGGTAATGAGACAAGTTGTTTATCAAACGCGCTTAGATAATTTAAGAGAGCTTTTACAGGTACTATGTGGCCTATGGCTTGGTCTAACATAGCAGGCGCATGCTTGAGGGAGAGCAAGGCCTTAGAAAATTTCTTCATCTGCAAAGTATAAAGTGGACTGCGGCCTTTGGCTTTAGAGTCAGTGATTTCCCAAAAAACGGCATCGGATTTTTTAACTGCATCTAATGTCGTTCTATCCTGGATCTCACAACTAACTATTGTCTGGTTTTCTCCAGGGAATTTAGTGATCTTCACAGAGCCTGCAGGTGCGCCATTGATTAACAGTTGTTTATTGTTTTCAATATCTTCTCGGCTTTTAGTGATTACACATAAATGGTCACCAATCCAAAAGAGCTTGCTTTTAGCAGACATATATCCAAAACGTGCTATTTTCCATATGTAACGGCGGCGTAGGATATTAAGTTTTTTGAGTATTTTTTTCATAAAATATTAGCGCTTAAATTTAATGCAGGTTTAGAACATAACACTTGTTATATCGCGGACATCAATTTTTACCAAACTAAAAGTGAAATAAGTCATTAGTTCATATGGATTTTAATTCTACTTTACCTAAATGTTACTTGATGAAAAAGCTATTTACCTATATTGGTTAAGCAATATTTAGAATATGTTTTAAGACAGGAAAATGAATGTCTACTTTCGTGGCAGCACCACAGTTATGGCTGAATCCGCAGTCTGAGAAATATGTTGAGTATTTTTTAAGTCTCAAGCCTGCTCAGCGTAGACAGCTACTGCCTAGCCTTGTGTGGTCTAGTTATGAAAATATTGCCCCGACGGTCATCGAAGTAAACAGCATTGTTAAAAAAATACGATTGCAACTTACCGACCCAAAAGCAGAGGTTCTAAATTTTAATTATATTCGAATATGGCGCTACCGTATTGATGGGACTATTGTAGAATGTAAGGCGCAAAATACTATTACGGCAAGTTCAGCAGCTGAGGCATTGCCTGATGCTACAGCAGTATTCGAGGGTGGTCCTGACAATTCTGTTAAATTTCATAGTAAACGCGAAATAAAGCCTTGGTGGGAAATAGAATTTGAAACACCGCAAAATATCGCCTTTATAGAATTTATCAATCGCAAAGATCAATGGAGTATACGTAGCCGGACACTACAAGTCAGTACATTGGATATGGATGGCGCTAAGACCATTTTGCATTGGCGTAGTCATCGTAACGGGGTTATCCATGCATTTATAAATGATGTTGCTGGAAAAATAGATGCTTTAGATGGATATATCATTAGCCTTCATGAAGATAAACGCAAAGAGTGGCAGGCTTTCAAAAGTGAATTTACCAATTATCTAGAGGCCGCCTTGGATAAAATAGATCCAGAAAAAAGAGTGGGGCTGGCCCGTCGTTTGTGTCGTGTTTACCTTCAAATTCAAGGTGATGAAATTTTGGATTATGGTAAGATCGAAGATGATGCACTTACCCTCAATTTCAAAGAGAGTAGCAAAAAATATAAAGCAGTTAAAATTGTTAGTTGGGGAGAAGGTGGCGGTCATTTTTCTGGTGCGTCAATAAAGAATTCTGCCTCTGGTGAAGTGATGGCTTTTGCGGAAACCCATCATAGCCATATTAGCGATAGTAAGTCTCTTATCTTAAAGGGCGCTGAGGCTGGCATAGTTAGGCCGCCTATTGAGACGGTTTTTAGTATGAATGAGACTATAGCTATCAGTGAGTTTCACTTGTGGGCGAAGAATTTTGATACGGTGTCTAGAACGCTTATTCGTGAAATTTATCTCATAGATGAAAATGGTATAGAGACATGTGTAGAATCTACTTTTAAGGATTTCGAACACCACCGTATGATTATTAGCCTTATGGCCTATTTGTTAGGTAAAGATGAAACCATGAATGAGATGGCGCAGGTGGTTAGTGGCTTCTACACTAAATACCGTATTAAAACAGTAGCGGGGTTTATTAAAAGTCTAGGAAAAGGCAATAAGAAAGCTATGCAACTTGCCGTTGATACTGTTAAAGCTGTTGGCGAAAAGGCGAGATATTTGCCTGCAGTTATCTTTACACGTCACGGCTTATCAATTCCTCTGTCAGAGCGTAATCCAGAGACATTAGTGAAAAACATGAAGGGTTTTGCAGATTTCATGGAAGAGAAGTTAGGCCTGCAGGTTTTTCCATGTTACGGCACTTTGTTAGGGTTTCATCGTGATAATCAGTTTATGCCCCATGATGATGATTTAGATTTAGCAGCAGTTGTTGATTTGCCTGATGGGCAAGACCCAGTTGTTGCACGCAATGAATGGATTGCCCGTATTAAAAAGGCAGGTATGAATTGTCAAACAGCGGGGCCAAAGAGCTTAAATATCCATGTGTTTTATCCAGGCAATACCATGGATATGTTTTTCTTGTTTAAGCGGGGCGGCGTATTATTAGGCCATATGGAAAACTATAAAATTAGAGAGATTGCTCTAAACCTTGTAGAGCCCACCTCGAAATTAACTTTCATGGATCGCGAATTTTATGCACCTGCAGATATTGAAGGTTTTTTAAAGGATCGTTATGGCCCTGGCTGGGTAAAGCCAGATCCAACGTTTGAGATGTAATTAATTAGGATATATAAAATGAAGCGTATTATAACTTTTGGTACATTTGACGTTTTTCACATCGGGCATGTGCGTATTATCGAACGTGCCGCGCGTTTAGGCAATGAATTATATGTAGGTGTTTCAAGCGATGCCCTTAATTTCTCTAAAAAAGGGCGGTATCCCATGTACAATGAGCAAGCGCGTATGGATATAGTTATGGCGATGAAGGGGGTTACGCATGTCTTCCTTGAAGAGTCGTTAGAGCTTAAAAAAGAATATATACAGGATTATGAGGCTGACATCTTAGTCATGGGTGATGATTGGGCTGGTAAGTTCGATTGGGTGAAGGATGCTTGTGACGTGGTGTATCTGCCAAGAACTGATGGTGTTTCCACCACTCAGTTTATGCAGGAAGCTAAAGACCGCTAATTTTTAAAATCCATCCATTGGACCAAATTTAAGTAGCTTGGTTAGGTATTCCCCATAGCTGTTTTTGTAGCTTTTAGCGAGAGCGCTTAGTTTAGCATCATCAATAAAACCTTGACGCCATGACACTTCTTCAGGGCAGGCTATCTTAAACCCTTGGCGTGCTTCAATTGTTTGCACAAAGTTGCCGGCTTGAAGCAGAGCGTCAACATTGCCTGTGTCGAGCCAAGCTGTACCACGCTGCATGCGCACTACATTCAAGTTACCGCGTTTTAGATATTCATCATTGATTGAGGTTATTTCTAATTCACCACGAGCAGATGGCTTAACTTCTTTGGCAATATCAACCACATGCTTATCGTAGAAATACAGGCCTGTAACCGCCAAGTTGCTTTTAGGCTTTTCTGGCTTTTCTTCAATGGAGATAGCCATGCCGTCTGCACCCATTTCCACGACACCAAATTCTGAAGGATTAGCTACAGGGTAGGCAAATACTGATGCGCCATCTGTAACACGTCCAGCTTTACCCAGTAATTCTGTAAAACCAGCAGCGTAGAAGATATTATCACCCAGCGCGAGCGAGCATGGCTCCCCGCCCACAAATGCTTCACCTAATAGGAATGCTTGCGCTAGGCCTTTTGGCTCAGGCTGCACTACATAAGAAAGCTCAATACCCCATTGTTTACCATCGCCTAATAAATCTTTATATAGATGAAGGTGCTGTGGACTAGAGATAATCAGTATTTCACGTATGCCAGCCAGCATCAGAGTTGTAAGCGGATAATAAATCATCGGCTTATCATAAACCGGCAGTAGTTGTTTACTGATTGATTTAGTGATCGGATATAGGCGTGTGCCAAGACCGCCAGCTAAAATAATGCCCTTCATGGGAAAATCCTTAAATAATTAAATGTCTTTTGCCTGAAACAAGCGATCAATACAGTTTTTCGTGCTATCCGTCCAGTGGGGAAGTTTAACGCCGAATTTTTTATGGAGTTTGTTACAATTCAACCTGCTATTGGCAGGGCGTTTGGTCGGTGTTGGATATTCTTCTGTTGTTAGATTCTTCACTATAGGCATGGGATGCCCATGTTCTTTGTGTGCATGCTCAAATATTTCAGATGCAAAGCCGTGCCATGTGGTGTCGCCAGTGCCAACCATATGGTATGTACCAGCATAATCGTCTTGCCACCCCGTGTCAGATATTAGTTTGGCTACGGTCAACAAACCACGGGCTATGTCGGGCGCATACGTAGGGTTGCCCCATTGATCACCAACAACGCCTAGTGTATCACGTGATTTTGATACATGCAGCATAGTCTTGAGAAAGTTATTACCAAAGGGGCTATAAACCCACGCGGTACGGAAGGTGCAAAGCTTGTCATGTATGGATGCTGCCGCTATATCACCCGCTAGTTTTGATGAGCCATAAACACCTGTTGGGCCTGTTGAATCATCCTCCAGATAGGCATCTTCTTTGCTGCCTTCAAATACATAGTCAGTGGATACATGCAGCATAGGAATATTAAGAGCAGATGCCGCTTTAGCAAGAGCCTTTGTGCCACCCTCGTTGATGGCAAAGCATAAATCTTTGTCGTTCTCAGCCTTGTCCACAGCGGTATAGGCCGCCGCATTGATAATCATGTCGGGCTTGGCCGCAATTACATATGCCTCAGTAGCGACTGAGTCGGTTAAATCTAGCTCAGGCGGCTCATGGCAGGTAATGTTGACGCCGAACTCATCGGCTAGCTCAATCAGTGAGAAAGCCAGTTGCCCTGTTTTACCAGCTACAAAAATATTAACCATGCTATTATTTCTTCTCTAAACCTAAACGCTCACCCGCGATATGGTGCAGTGGCTTCCACCACCAATCGTTATCCAGATACCACTGAATAGTTTTCTTAATGCCGCTCTCGAAATTCTCTTCAGCCTTCCAGCCTAGCTCGTCTTCGAGTTTTGTGGCGTCAATGGCGTAGCGTGCGTCATGGCCTGGGCGGTCTGTGACAAATTTAATTTGCTCACGGCGTGGCTTGTTCGTTGGGCGTAATTCATCAAGGATATCACAGATTGTGTGAACCACATGCAGGTTGGTACGTTCATTGCGTCCGCCGACATTATATTTCTCGCCCAAACGTCCTTTGGTAAAAATGGTGAATAGCGCCTTCGCGTGATCATCGACATATAACCAATCACGGATGTTCAGGCCGTCGCCGTATACGGGTAGGTCTTTACCGTCTAGCGCGTTCAGTGTCACCAGCGGAATAAGCTTTTCTGGGAAGTGATAAGGGCCGTAGTTGTTAGAACAATTTGAGATAACAACAGGCAGGCCGTATGTCTCCTTCCACGCGCTCGCCAAATGGTCGGCTGATGCCTTGGACGCACTATAAGGTGATGATGGGTCATAAGGTGTGGTCTCATGGAACAGACCAGCTTCACCCAACTCGCCGTAAACCTCGTCTGTTGATACGTGTAAAAAGCGGAAAGTAGCTTGGTCATCAGGGCGCAGGCCAGACCAGTAGGTGCGCGCCGCCTCAAGTAATACAAATGTACCAACGATATTGGTTTGGATAAAATCAGCCGCGCCCGTGATTGAGCGGTCAACATGGCTCTCAGCCGCTAAATGCATCACGCCGTCTGGTTGGTAGGTGGCAAATATACGGTCCATTTCCTCTCGGTCACAGATGTCAGATTTTTCAAAATGATATAACGGGCTGGCCTCAATCTCTTTCAGGCTTGCCTCATTGCCGGCATAGGTAAGCTTATCAACATTGATAACTTCATGGCCTAGGTCGCCTACTAAATATCGACAAACTGCAGAGCCAATAAAACCAGCGCCACCTGTAACTATAATTTTCATGGAGTGTCCTTAGCAGTTTTTATTAAATATAAAGGGGCTGTTTGTCTCTGACAGCTTGGGTAAAATGCGGTCTTTAGGTGATAAAATTAATTTATCATTTTCCACAGGCCAATCAATAGCAAGATCAGGATCATCAAAAGCAAGACCAGCGTCGCATTCTGGTGAATAGTAATTAGTCACTTTATAGCAAAATTCGGTATCAGGCACCGTAGTGCAATAGGCATGGGCAAACCCTGCTGGCACCCACAGTTGTTTCCAATTATCAGCCGTTAACTCAACAGATAGATACTCACCGTATGTAGGGCTGCCTTTGCGGATGTCAACGATCGTATCAATCACTGCGCCGCGGGTGACGCGCACTAACTTATCTTGTGCGAAAGGAGGCTTTTGATAGTGAAGGCCGCGCAAAACACCGATATCTTTGGAATAGGCATGGTTATCTTGCACAAAAACTTTGCCCGGTACAGTCTTGTCAAAAACTTGCTGGTTAAAGGTTTCAGAGAAAAAACCACGATCATCGCCAAATTTCTTTGGCGTGAAGCTAAAAACCCCTGGCATGCTAAAAGACTCAATGTCCATGAAATCCAACTTTTTACTGTGAAAATTCAAATAATTATATTCAGGTATATAAACTATTTTTAAATAGGTTATAAAGACTTAATTAAATTAATCTTCATTCCTTATGGATTGATGCATTTATCAGTAGTTAAAACACTAAAAGGCTTTCTTTAGTCGATGAATATTCTAAGACGTCATATACCAACAACCGACTTGTATTTTTTAAATAGTTGCGCCGATTTTGTATCAAAAGGACTAAGATCGGCCCCTGTTAAACGCGTTGGCGCAAATACATTTAGGTGTGAAAATAGATATTTGGTTATTAGAAAAGATAGTAACCGCATCCTAAAATCATTGCTCAAGAAAAATGGCGCTGAAATCACATATTTAGTGGATGATGACTTATGGGGTGGGATAAGTGATGAAAGCTTGCCCGTTGAATATCGCACAAGGTTACAAAAAACGTTAAATGGCCCTGTCGGTGATGTTATAGATAAGGCCGAGACACTAGTTTTAAGCTCACCCAAGATTGGGCATCAGTTTGCGGGCAAAAAAAACATTCACTATATGACACCCTATTGGGACCAAGTGCCACCAAACGACAGTCATTACAATAATCTAGATCAGGAATTAAGAATAGTGCATCTGGGCACTAATAGTCATACTGCGGGGCAGCAGTTCTTAGTCGAAGTCATTGATGTGATCCTCAAAAAATTCCCACGAGCAACCTATACTTACTTTAGTACCGATGCTGTGATGGGGCGTCTGGATCATCATCCACGGGTTATCAGGCGCCGCACGCTTGGTTGGCAGGGCTATCAGCGCTCGCTTAGGAAACATCGTTTTCATTTAGGTCTTTATCCTGTGATGGATACGCCGTTTAATCAGGCGCGGTCTGTTAATAAAATTTTGGAATACCCCTTATCAGGTTGTAGCGCTATTTATAGTGCGGATTGGGCTCACGCATCTGAACATGACTTAGCGATGTCAGGTAACAGTAAAATAGCTTGGATAGATGCCATCACAGAAAAATTAAGTGACCCTGATGGATTAAGAGGGCATTATGCCTCTGCCATCAAGACATATAACGCCTTAAACGATAGCGCTGCTCAGCGCGATTTTTGGCAGCGTTTATTTATTAAAGGTGACGCATGAGCTATTGGGGCTTATTCCTTAAGGTAATTATTTTACATCCACTGCGCTCAGGTCACGCATTATTATGGCTAGCGATGGGCAAGAAAAAACGCGCCCGTAATCGCTTTGGCTTGCTTGTGACCAATGTTCAACACCGTTATGACGTATGGATGCGCCAGAATGAAGATTTGTCTGAGGGTGCAAAGTTAAAAGCTATTGAGCGCATTAAATCCTACGCTACCCTCCCGCGTTTTATGGTGATTATATGCGGTAGCGCCAATGAGGATTTAAGAGCTGAAACAACTGCGTCACTGCGCGACCAATGGTATGATAACTGGGTGTTAGCAACCGCAGTGAGCGATAATCTAGAGGGCACCTATGTCTGCTGGGTGAATGCTGGCGATAGATTGTCTCCTAATGCCCTGTTTGAAATGGCGCAGGGGATTGTCTCGGCTGATGAAGATCCGATCATACTCTACGCGGACGAAGACCAAGTGGATGATGCAGGCAAAAGACGCTTTCCGCATTTCAAACCCGAATGGAATTTTGAACTGCTACTATCGCAAGATTATGTTGGTGGGCTTTGCGCCCTTCAATATTCAAAGCTGTCAGGCTTGCCAGAGGCTACATGGGAAGGGCGATATAAAAGCCTACTATCCTTGGGGCATGATTGTGATAGCGCTGATGTGCTGCATATTCCAAAGGTTTTATTTCACCGTCATGTGGACCTGCGTCGTGGCACCGATGTTTGGTTATTAGAATATGATGAAATCACTGCGCGTAAACGCTCGTTAAATGCTTATATCAAGGAGCGTGGTATCACGGCGACTGTTGCGCTTGATCGTTTTGATCAGCCCTATGTTAATTATGGCTGTGACAGCCATCCGCTAGTGTCGTTGATCATTCCTACACGTGATTTTTTACATCTGTTAACGGCCTGCGTTGATAGCATCTTGGCTAAGACGACTTATCCCAATTTTGAGATTGTCATCGTTGATAATGATAGTGCCCTGCCTGAAACACTGACGTATTTTAAAGAGATTGTTAAGGACGCGCGCATTAAGGTAATGCCTTATCCGGGCATCTTTAATTACTCGGCGATTAATAATTTCGCAGTGGATCACGCGGCGGGTGATTATATCGCACTGGTTAATAATGATACTGAGGTCATTAATGATGATTGGCTATCGGTATTAATGGCGCAGGCTATGCGGTCAGGTGTTGGCGCTGTTGGCGCGAAACTACTATACGGTGATGGTCGTATCCAGCATGCGGGTGTAACCACAGGTCTTGGCCAACTTGCAGGTCATTCACATCGTTTCCTTGGTGACGTTGAGGCAGGGTATTTCTACCGCGCTCATCTTAGCCAATATGTATCTGTGGTCACGGCCGCATGTTTAGTTGTGGAAAAGGCTAAATATCTTGAGGTCGGCGGCCTTGACGCCGATAATCTTGTTGTGGCCTTTAATGACGTTGATCTGTGCCTAAAGCTTGATGAAGCAGGCTATGATAATATCTACACTCCCCACGCGCGCCTGTATCACCATGAGAGCGTATCTCGCGGCAAGGATATGAAGGGTGAGAAACGCACGCGGTATCTGCGTGAAGTAGAGTATATGCAAAATCGCTGGCATACCGATACGCAGATCGATCGCTATTACAGCCCCAATCTCACCACCGACCGCGAAGATTTCGCCATTAAAGTCGATCTGTTTAAGATTGATGAGGAATAAACTCCAGTTGTCACGTCGGACTTGATCCAGAGTCCACCTATCCATCTGATGATTTTATCTAAACTATGCATGGGTGCTAGATCACCGCACTGTCTAGAGTGACGAAATATTGTCAAAAAAGGCGGATCAAATGACCCGCCTTTTTATATTTATTTTTTGTAAAGTCGCTATAGAAACTAAGCGCTTAGATATCCATTATCTTCTAGATATTTAATCACTTCTTCGGCGCAATCTTCAGGCGTTCTATTTTCGGTGCTGATTGCAATATCCGCATTTTCGGGTGCTTCATACGGGCTGTCTAAACCTGTGAAGTTTTTGATCTCACCCGCTTTGGCCTTTGCGTATAATCCCTTAACGTCACGCTCTGCGCAGACCTCAAATGGTGTATCAACAAATACCTCGATAAATTCACCGTCATCCAGCATATCAGCAACCATCCGACGCTCATTGCGGAACGGCGAGATAAAGCTAGTGGTAACAATCAAACCAGCATCTGTCATGAGTTTGGCAACTTCACCAACACGGCGGATATTTTCCACACGGTCAGCATCCGTAAAGCCAAGGTCATGACATAAGCCATGGCGAACATTATCACCATCGAGGGCGTAAGTGTGGCGACCACGCGCGTGCAGCGCCTTTTCGACCATATTAGCAATAGTCGATTTGCCAGAACCTGATAGGCCTGTGAACCAAAGCACTGCTTGCTTTTGGTGCTTGTGTGCTGCGCGGGCTTTCTTGTTCACATCCATTGCTTGCCAGTGAATATTACTAGCGCGCCGCAACGCGTAATCAATCATACCAGCACCAACAGTTGTGTTGTTTATCTTATCGATAATGATAAAGGCGCCCATCTGGCGATTGTCTTTGTAATTATCGAATACAATGCGTGTATCAAAGGCAATGTTACATTCACCAATTTCATTCAGATCAAGCTCTTTGCCTGCGGTATGCTCTAGCGTATTCACATTAATTTTATGTTTCAGGTCCGTAATGATGCCTGGCACAGTGCGGGAAGCCGTTTTGAATAGATAAGGGCGGCCGGGTAACATAGGCTCATCCGCCATCCAGATAACCTTGGCCATCACTTGGTCGGTTACTTCGCTTGGATTATCAGCAGAGACAATCACATCGCCGCTAGAGGCATCAACTTCATCATCAAGCGTAATCGTCACGGCTTGTAATGCAACAGCCTCGTCAAGCTCACCCTCATAGGTAACAACAGACTTAACGGTGGATTCAGTGGCAGCAGGCATAATCTTAACACGGTCACCCGGTTTAACTTTACCACTGGCAATCGTGCCTGAAAAACCACGGAAATCTAGGTTAGGGCGGTTCACCCACTGCACAGGCATACGCATAGGCTGGTCTTGTAGGTCATCATCAACTGGAACAGCTTCAAGATGCTCCATGAGTGATACACCCTTATACCAAGGTGTGTTCTTGCTTGGGCCAACCATATTATCGCCCTTAAGCGCGCTAATTGGCATCACTGTGATTTCTTTGAAACCTAGGTCTTTTGCAAAGGCGCGATACTGCTCTTCAATCTCGTTAAATTTATGCTGACTATAATCAACAATATCCATTTTGTTCACGGCAACGACGATATGTTTGATGCCGACAAGACTGGCGATGTAGCTGTGACGACGTGTTTGTGTCATCAGGCCGTGACGGGCATCAATCAGCAGGATCGCGAGATCAGCCGTAGAGGCACCCGTTGCCATGTTGCGGGTATATTGCTCGTGACCTGGTGTGTCAGCAACAATGAACTTGCGCTTGTCAGTAGAGAAGAAACGATAAGCAACATCAATGGTGATGCCTTGTTCTTGCTCAGCAGCGAGGCCGTCGACTAGTAGGGCGAAATCAATATTATCACCCTGCGTGCCTGTGCGCTTACTATCAGCTTCTAGTGCTGCAATTTGATCTTCAAACAGCATCTTGCTGTCATAAAGCAAGCGGCCAATAAGAGTAGATTTGCCGTCATCGACGCTACCACATGTGATAAAACGCAGTAATGACTTTTCCTCTTGTTCTTTCAAATAACCATGAATGTCAGAGGCGATAAGGTCGGATTGATGTGCCATATCAGAAATACCCCTCTTGCTTTTTCTTTTCCATGCTGGCGGCGCTGTCATGATCGATGACGCGGCCTTCGCGCTCTGACGTTGTGGTCAGCAGCATTTCTTGAATGATTGCAGGCAGTGTGTCAGCGTCTGATTCAACGGCACCAGTCAGCGGATAACAGCCTAACGTGCGGAACCGTACATTCTTCATCATCACTTCTTCACCATCTTTGATTGGCATACGGTCATCATCAACCATAATTAACTGACCGTCACGCTCTACAACAGGGCGTTCTTTGGAAAAATATAGCGATGGAATTGGAACATTTTCTAGGTGAATATACTGCCAGATATCTAGCTCAGTCCAGTTACTGATCGGGAATACACGCATGCTCTCGCCTTGGGCCTTATTGGCGTTATAAATATTCCAAAGCTCTGGGCGTTGGTTCTTAGCATCCCACCGGTGGTTTTTACTACGGAAAGAGAAAATACGCTCTTTAGCGCGAGATTTTTCTTCGTCGCGACGCGCGCCACCAAAGGCAGCATCAAATTTATATTTGTCTAGCGCTTGTTTTAATCCCTGAGTTTTCATCACATCCGTATGAACCGCAGAACCATGACTAAAGGGGCCTATATTTTTTTCAACACCTTCAGGGTTTATATGAACAAGCAAATCCATGCCGACTTTTTTAGCCATTTCATCACGAAATTCAATCATTTCGCCAAATTTCCATGTGGTATCCACATGCATCAATGGGAAAGGAGGTTTTGAGGGGTAAAATGCTTTTTGGGCAAGATGCAGCATTACCGCACTATCTTTACCAACGCTATAGAGCATTACTGGGTTTTCAGCCTCAGCAGCTACTTCACGCATGATGTGAATGCTTTCAGCTTCCAGTCGTTGTAGGTGGGTTAAATCAGTCATGTAGTTTTCCGTGTTTGAGGGAAGTAATTTAAGGGGCTTTTACGGCCTTATTTAATAGAAATCAAGCCTTGTAGGTTGTCTTTGATACTCTCATCTTCCATAGCTAGCGATAGGTTAGCCATAAGCCATCCAACCTTGCTGCCACAGTCAAAGCGCTCACCATCAAATTCAAAGCCATGGAATGCCTGTTTGCCGATCATCTTAGCCATGGCGTCTGTTAGTTGAATTTCACCGCCAGCACCAACTTCTTTAGAGGCCAAAGCTGTCATAACTTCTGGTTGGAGGATATAGCGACCGACAACAGCTTGTGTTGACGGGGCGTCTTCTGGATGTGGCTTTTCAACAAGGCCTGTAACCTCGGTTGCTTTACCATTCACTGTCCCAGGAGTAATGACACCGTATTTTGAAGTGTCCTCGCGCGGTACATTCATTGTTGCGACAATATTGCCGCCCAACTCATTATAGGCTTCAACCATTTGTTTGAGGCAGCCTTTTGGACCTTTGATCAAATCATCAGGCAGGGCAACAGCAAAAGGTTCGCCATTTGTAAGTTCACGCGCGCACCATACTGCGTGTCCTAGGCCACGGGGGCGCATCTGACGTACATAGGATATACGTCCCTCTTCAAGTAGCATGCTACGAGAAAGCTCTAGAGCTTGGTCTTTGCCTTTTTCTTGAAGAATTCGCTCTAATTCATAGGCGTGGTCAAAATGATCTTCCATGACCTGTTTATTACGACCTGTGACGAGAATAATATGTTCAATGCCAGCCTCAATAGCCTCTTCAACAGCATATTGAATGAGTGGTTTGTCTACAACGGGTAGCATCTCTTTAGGAATAGCTTTGGTGGCAGGTAAAAAACGTGTGCCAAGGCCCGCGACGGGGAGAATAATTTTACGAATAGGTTTGTGCATAATGTGCCCTAATATAGTTTTAAAATATATGCTATATGTAAGCTAGGCACTAGAAAACGTCAACCATTTGTCAGTAACTATAAACATGCTTTCTAAGTCATGCATAAGATTGCTGTGAAATAAAAAGAGGGCTGGAAATATCCAGCCCTCTTTGTGTCATTATATAATAGGATAATGATGGTTATGTATTTTTAGGACCTTTGTAGGTCGCCGTGCCACCAGTGCTACTTTTTCCTGCAGATTTAGCTGCAACCTTAGCTGCTTTTTTAGCCTTGCCCTTTTGAAGTGCCTTTTTTGTTTTACCTGATTTTTTCTCTGGTTTCTTTTCAGATTTATTCTCAGAAAATTGAGGCTTATCAGTTTCAGGTCTCTTGGCTTTTGATGGTGCGTCAAAAGATTTACGCGTTTTATCAAATGTACGCGTTACGCTAGCCTCACCTTGTGCAGGTACAGATTGTTTAGTGGGGCGATCTGACTTTGTTGCGCGATCAGGAGACCAGCTAGATTTTTGTTCTTTTTTCTCAGACGACCACTTAGAACCACCATCTCTATTTGGACTACGTTTCTTGTCAGAAGACCACTTAGAACTTCCTCTAGAATCCCCATCGCGCTTATCTGATTTATACTTATCAGAAGGGCGGTCTGTTGAACGTGCAGGACGACTTGTATTATCATTACGATTTTCATTGCGAGTGTCGTTACGACCTTCACTACGATTATCTGAGCGATTATTTGGACGTCCTTCGCTACGGCCTTCGCTACGGCTGTCAGGACGATTACTTGGGCGACCTTCACTACGATTGTCATTTCTGGGACCTGATGATCTACCAAAAGTACCGCCACGCTCGGAATTGCGGTCAAAGCCACCACCACTACGTCCACGACCGCCACCGCCGCCGCTAGGGCGACCGCCACGGCCACCACGGCCACGTTGTTTCTTTTGACGCACAGGCGCCTGAATTTCAGCGTGGAATGGATGATCATCATCAACTTCAATAGCGTGACCAATCGCTTTTTCTACTTGGTAAAGTAATTCGCCTTCATCGGTTGCACATAAGCTAAGAGCGATACCTTTGTTACCGGCGCGGCCTGTACGACCAACACGGTGAACATAACTCTCAGCCTCTAATGGCATGTCATAGTTAATAACGTGTGTAATGTCTTGTACGTCAATACCACGCGCTGCTACGTCTGTTGCAACAAGATATTGAATTTTATGACCTTTAAAGTTCGAGAGGATGCGTTCGCGTACTGCCTGAGGCCTGTCGCCGTGGATACTGTCTGCTTTTAGACGCGCACCCTTCATCTCTTTGGAGATTTTGTCTGCCATGGCTTTTGTACGCGTAAAGATCAGGGTACGGCCCATGTTTTCTTCATTATCAATAATATGCTTTAGAAGATCTTTTTTCTCACGGTGATTTACACATAGAATACGGTGATCAATTGTATCAGCAACAGTACTCTGTGGTGTGATCTCTACATGGACAGGATCCTTAAGCAACGTAGAAGCAAGGTTTCTAATACCCTTGTTCATCGTCGCAGAGAACATAACTGTTTGGTGGCCAGCAGAAAGTTGACGAGATATATCTTTCACATCATCGATGAAACCCATATCAAGCATACGGTCAGCTTCATCAAGGATGAAGGTGTGAGCATTATCGAAATAAATACTCTTACGCTTTACGTGATCCATAAGGCGGCCAGGTGTAGCGATAACAATATGCACACCGCGACGCAGGTCTTGTAATTGTTGACGGTAGGGTGAACCACCATAGATAACAGTACTATATACTTTTAGGCCAGCTGCAAACAGGCGTGTGGCCTGTGCAATTTGCTGCGCTAGTTCGCGTGTTGGTGCGAGAATAATAGCGCGCGGCATCGCTTCTTGTGCTGGCTCGCCTTCGGCAAGTATCTTTTCAATAAGCGGCAACAAAAAGGCTGCGGTCTTACCGCCACCCGTTTGGGCAACACCCATTAAGTCACGGCCCTCAAGCAATGACGGTATAGCGGCTTCTTGAATATCAGTAGGATGAGTAAAGTTTTGGCGCTCAACAGAGCCTACAACCGGCGCTGTAAGACCGAGTGATGAAAAATCCATTTGCAGTGTGTCCTTTCGACTGCGTTTCACCTCTGTGCCATTTTGACAACATATAAAGGTGATTCCCGCAGTGAACCCACTGTCCATCTCAAGGCTTTACGGCCTATTATGGACTCCCCGAATGCAATATATACACTCTAAACACGACGGAAAATATCATATAGTTCAGCAACAATTAAGTAACTGACGCGCTATGTCGTCTTTTTATCTGCTAATGTCAAGCAGCATTTTGGGAGGGGATTAATTATAATTCATTCAAACTGTATCTATTAGGCTATAAATCGTTATTATAACTGTATAGAGTTGTTGCTTGGGGGGCTTTGATTTGAAATGACTAACCGAGACAGGTTTTATGGCGCAAGATAATAAATTTTCCACGCTTCATCAGGCTATGGTGGATGTAGCTATTGAGCTAGATGAGGCGGATAATATTATATTTACCCAAGGGGATGTGGCTAGTCTGCTAGGTCAAAAAATTGATCTGGGTATGTCATTTCTAAAATTACTACACCCCAAAGATCACCCACTTCATTCATTGATGCGATCAAAACTGGCCAGGAAATCTAAAATTGGCCCTGCGCCCTTGCGACTACTCAAACCTGATGGGGAAGAGATAGCTGTTGAGGTGTTTTGTGCATCGCTAAAACGCGGCGGCAAGCTGGTTATACAAATGTCACTTACAGCGTATAAATCTGATTTGGTGTTTCCCTCTGCGCATTCTAGACCAGTAAGCAGTGCGCATAGAATTTTTAAATCAGAACATTTTTCCAAATTTGCAACTAAGCTTAATGAATATGCTGTAACCATGGATACGGATGCCCCTGGTGCCTTATTAAAATTATCGGGCTTTGACGATAAAACCACTGGTAAGGACATAGAAACGAGCTTGTGGATACTTTGCCGACTTTTGAATGATTCAGCCAATGAAGGCGCCGGTTATGACCGTGTGGCAGCTCAGGCTGAGAAGCATGAAACACCGCCAGAATATCAAACAGGTAAGAAGAAGACTGTATTGTCAGCCATGCAGGATGCCTATGAGGTTGAAAAGGGCGAGGTGAATTATGTCACCGTAGCGGGCTCAAGCGGTTTATCTGAATCAGAGTCTGTTAAGGCAGCTGTTTATAGTATGCAAAAAGCCTCTGAAACGGCGAAATCGGCGACAGTTAAGGGGCTTACCGATTATTATGAGGTTCGCTTTAAGAAAACAAAACAGCAAATGAAAGCTTTCAAGCAGATTGTTGTTCAAGAACATTTTGACATAGCCCTTCAGCCGATTGTTGATATCAAAAGCGGTAAAGTTCATCATTTTGAAGCGTTGGCTCGTTTTGATCCGAAGTTTTATAGTGGATCGCCCTTCGAATTTATGTGCTTTGCCGAAGAGGTTGGGGTCATTCCAGAATTTGACCTGGCGATGATGCTAAAGGTGATCTATCTTATTAAGCGATTAAAACGTATTGGATATGACGCAAGTGTGGCGGTTAATATATCGGGTAAGTCCATTCAATCCCCCGCATTTTTAAGACATTTTTTCCGGATATTAGAAGATTGCGGTGATATCCGCAGTAATCTGATATTTGAACTAACGGAAAGCAGTCAAATTGATGATTTACAAGCGACAAATCGTATTTTGTCCCGCATTCGAGAGTTTGGACACAAGGTATGCCTTGATGACTTTGGGGCCGGCGCTGCGGGTATTCAATATCTTCACGCCTTAAAGGTCGACTGCGTGAAAATTGACGGCATTTATATCCGCAAGGGTATAGAAAATGGTGAGAATAAATCTTTCTTAAAGTCTATGGCGGACTTATGCAATGAGTTAGGCGTTGAGACCGTTGGCGAATGTGTAGAAAATGAAGCGCAGCGCGATTTCTTAGAGGAAATAGGTGTCACTTATGCACAAGGGTGGCTATACGGAAAACCCGTTCCCTTTGACGAAGCCTTAGAGTTTTTATAAGTCTTATTCCACCGTGACCGATTTAGCCAAATTTCGCGGCTGATCAATGTCAGTGTCTTTGGCGACTGCTGTATGATAAGCCAGCAACTGTGCGGGTAATACGTAAACTAGCGGCGTTATAAAATCATGCATATAGGGCATTTCAATAGTTGCTAGCGTGCTCTCATGGTGATTTTTTATTCCTTCCGCATCAGATATCAAAATTATTTTGCCGCCGCGCGCTAATACCTCTTGCATATTAGAGGCTGTCTTTTCAAATAATGGTCCAGTGGGCGCGATAACAACCACTGGCATTTTCTCGTCAATAAGTGCGATAGGCCCGTGTTTCATTTCACCCGCAGCGTAGCCTTCTGCGTGAATATAGCTAATCTCTTTTAACTTTAATGCGCCTTCCATGGCGATTGGAAAGTCCTTGCCTCGTCCTAAGAATAACACGTCAGTTGCCTTTGCTACATCTTTGCTGAGGCGCTCAATAGCATCATGGTGATTAAGGACACCTGCCATTAGTTTTGGCACTTCTTCTAGTGCTTGCGTCAAGGCTATACTTTCCGTAGGGGATAGTTGTTCACGTGCAGTGCCAAGCGCGATAGCAAAGGCTGCTAGAACTGCTAATTGACATGTGAAAGCTTTGGTTGAGGCCACGCCGATTTCAGGACCAGCATATGTGGGTAAAACTACGTCAGCTTCGCGGGCCATACTTGATCCTGCTACATTGACAATCACCCCAATGATTTGCCCTGCTGTTTTTGCGTGTTTTAAGGCGGCTAGTGTGTCAGCGGTTTCACCAGACTGAGAGATAAAGATGGTCATGCCACCGTCTACATAGATTGGATCGCGGTAACGGTATTCTGAGGCTATATCTACCTCAACGGTCACACGGGCAATTTGTTCAAACCAATAGCGAGCTACCTCAGCAGCATAAAAGCTCGTGCCGCAAGCGATCAGTGTAATTTTTGGAATGGCGGCAAGGTCAAAGGGCATAGGGGGTAGCGTGGGCCGTCCCTCAACAGGATCGATATATCGGCCAAGTGTTTGGCCAACAACGGTTGGCTGCTCATAGATTTCCTTGAGCATGTAATGACGGTAGTTACCTTTGCCAGTATCCATATTTTGACTATCAACCATAGAGGTTTCGCGGTTTACGGGCTTATTGTTTTCATCAAAAATATCGATGGAGGTTGGTGTTACCCGCGCCCAGTCACCTTCTTCTAAATAAATTAATTTTTGTGTGAAATCAGATAACGCCATAGCGTCAGAGCCTATGTAGTTTTCATCATCACCGAGGCCAATAACAAGTGGGCTACCTTTGCGCGCACAGTAGAGCGTGTCACTGTCACCCGTAATCATAATGGCAAGCGCAAAGGCCCCGTCGATGCGCTCTAGCATTGCTTTAATAGCATCATCTGTGGTTGGGAGAGAGGCAATATAACTGTTTAAAAGGTGGGTTATGACTTCTGTATCACTTTCGCCCTCAAAACTAATACCCTGCGCTATTAATTCATCACGTATGACGCGATAATTTTCTATGATGCCATTGTGGACCAGTGTCACGCTGCCTGATTGGTGCGGGTGTGCATTTGCTACTGTTGGTTTGCCGTGCGTTGCCCAGCGTGTATGGCCGATGCCGCAGGTGCCATCGATAGGTTCTGCTTTTAATAGGTCCTCTAGGGCTGATAGTTTACCAAGCGCACGACGCCTGATAGTCGTGTCGTCAGCATGCACTGCAATGCCCGCAGAGTCATATCCACGATACTCAAGGCGGCGTAGTGACGATAATAAACGCTCACATACGGGTGTATTACTTGTTATGCCAACAATGCCACACATATTATTTAGCCTTTTTCTTTAGCATTTTATTGCGAAAGCGCTTCGCCCAGCCTTCTAAGCTTTTTTGACCCGCGCGGGTGACAGCAAGTGTATCAGCCTCTACTGATTTTGTAATAACGCTGCCAGCACCGATGATAGCACCGTCACCTATTTTGACGGGGGCTACTAATGCGCTATTTGATCCGATAAAAGCACCAGCACCAATCTCAGTTTTTGATTTATTGAATCCATCATAGTTACAGGTAATAGTACCAGCGCCGATATTAGCATCCTCGCCGACACTGGCATCACCTATATAACTTAGGTGGCTGATCTTGGCGCCTGCTTCAATTATAGATTTTTTGACCTCAACGAAATTACCGATTTTAGTATTTTCCGCTAACTCAGTACCAGGGCGTAATCGGGCATATGGCCCGATAACAGCATTTCTGCCAATTGTGGCACCTTCAATATGAGAAAAGGCTTTAATGGTCGTGCCGCTCGCAATAGATACGCCTGGGCCAAATACCACGTTGGGTTCAATGGTAACATCTTGTTCAATCATAGTGTCATGGGCAAAAAATACACTCTCAGGGTCTCTTAAAGTTACGCCATTTTCCATGGCTTGGTCGCGCATGCGTGATTGAAAGATGAAATTAGCGTCAGCTAAATCACTACGGCTGTTGATCCCCATTGCTTCTGCCTCTTCACAGCCAACAGCGGAAACTGTTAACCCTTTATCATTAGCGATTGCTACTATGTCTGTCAGATAATATTCGCCCGCCGCATTATCGTTAGTTAAGCCGTCTAGCAAACTGGATAAATGCTTGCCCTCAATCAGCGCCATGCCAGAGTTGCAGAGTGTGATTTCACGCTCGTCTTCTGTTGCATCATTATATTCAACGATACGCTCTAACAGGCCGTCATCACCGAGTATTAAACGGCCATATTTTTTTGGGTCTTCAGCGTCGAAACCTAATATAACAACATTAGCGCCAGCTTGGCGTGTCGCCAGCATTGCTTGCAGCGTATCACTGCTAACAAACGGCATGTCGCCACATAAAACCATTACATCATCTGGTGTGTCTTTAAGTGCCTTGGCGGCTACTTGCACAGCGTGACCAGTGCCTAGTTGTTCTGTTTGTTCTGCAAAGTCAACGTCTGTTAAGGTAGTTTTTAACTGGTCGCTACGGTCGCCGACAATAATAATTTTTTGATCAGCATTTAAACAATCCACTGTACCCAGTAGGTGGTTAATCATAGGCAAACCGCCAATTTGATGCAAAACTTTATGCAAATCGGACTTCATGCGGGTCCCTTTGCCTGCTGCTAAGATTATGGCTGCGATTGTCGAATGCGTCATATGGCTCTACTTAATTTACTCTGTGAAAATAATCTCATCAAATATAGTCAAAATGCTATATTTGTCAAAGCCTTGGTTGATTTTAAAATGAACAGGTAATCTAGTCAGGCTTGGGTTTCCAATTTTCATCTGTAATTGCCGCAGTTTCTACAGGATGCCAAGTGGATAGATGGCCCTTTTTTGCGGCCTTTGTATCTAAGGCGGCCCAATAGCGTTGCATGGCGGCCTTTTCCCACTTACCAAATATCGATAGATATAACCCTGGCCAAATATTAAAGGGGTTGTGGCGGCCATAAGCCCAAATTTCATAGCGGGTTGAGCCTGTATCCGCTTGGCCGCGACAGTGAAATCCATGCGGGTTGCCTAATACTAAAGTGTTGGCCTTAACCGTTAAGGCCTTAGCTGAGGGTAGTCCCATTTCGGCTAGATCGCTATCTAGGGCGCGTAGTGACCCCTTTTCACTATATCCATCATGAACCTTGGCTGAAATAAGGGATTTTTTATATTCCCATTTTAGCCGTTTCCACGTTAGACGGTGACTGCCTGGCACAAAATTAAAGGGGCCTTTTTCTAGTGGAACATCATCTAGGTAATACCAAGCCTTCATATTAGGATGAAATGTATCTGAGTGTAGGTTTTTTTGCGGATCAGCCCCGCCGCTAACCACACCGTTACGTATGCGGTGCAAATAAATGAGGGCAGGGTAATTTTTTGCAGCACCATAGGATAATAGGTTCGTATAACCTTTGTTTGTGATGAAGTTTTTTAAGTGTGGCGCGTCTGTGAGTGCATCATCATCTAAAAGGATGCGCTGTGTATAGGTGTCACCTTGGGTCATTTCGCGGCCAATGCCTTTGCAGTTAGCCACATCCTTGCGCAGTGCGTTAAAGTCTTCTTCACTCAGGTAATTTTCGATAGTTACATAGCCATCACGGTGAAATTGCGCGCGTAATTCTTTTGGCATCTTGGGTCTTAGCATAAACCATCTAATATTAGCTGATGCGTGACTTAAGATGACGCGGATCACATGTAGGCCCATCATATTAAGGAAGCGTGATCCAATGATGGGATTGGCGATGAATGATTTGCTTTCACCAAAAAGTTGGAAAAACCAAATAGGCCACATGTAAATCTTTAAAAAACGAGGCATAGAGACATTAGTCCTAAACTATTTAATATATGGTCTAAAGATCGACCTATTGCGTTCTTTCGTCAAGGGAAAATCTATATACAGGGTGACATTACATATCGGATAAGGCTAAAAGGGATTTATGAACTAATAAAAGTCGTGATAATGGGATTAAAATTATGAAAATTCTACTTTTGAAAATAGCGACACTAATAGTGGGAATGGTAATAAGTGTGACAGCGATGGCAGATGTAAAACAAGTCGATCTAATTATAGAGGGCGATTATATAGTTCCAATGACTGGTAGTGATACTGTCATTGAAAAGGGCGCAGTTGCCATAAAAGATAGTAAAATTATTTTCATTGGTGCTGCTGCTGACGTGGCAGCGCGGTATAGCGCGGATACGGTTGTGGATGGCAAGGGTAAGCTTGTAATGCCAGGCCTGATAAACGGCCATACACACAGTTCAATGACCCTGTTTCGCGGTATCGCCGATGACTTAGATTTAATGACATGGCTTCAAGATTATATTTTCCCCATGGAAGGGCAATTTGTCGACCCTGAATTTATTAAGCTAGGGACTGAACTAGCCTGTTATGAAATGATTGAAAGTGGTACGACGACTTTCGTTGATATGTATTTCTATCCTGATGTGATTGCGGGTGTTGTAGATAAATGTGGTTTACGGGCAATGGTCGCAGCGCCGATGATTGATTTCCCAAGTCCTGGTTTTAAAGGCTGGGATGATAGCTTTGCGGGAGGTATTAGTTATATAAAACGTTGGAAGGGCAAGAATGATCGCATTACGCCAGTTTTAGCCCCGCACGCGTCTTATACTGTATCGCCTGAGCATCTAAAAATAGTGGTGCAGGCATCAAAAGATTTAGATGTGCCTGTGACCATGCATTTAGCCGAAGATGGATCAGAGCAAAAAGCTGTGTCGGAGCGTTACGGTAAAACGCCAGTAAGTCACGCTGATAGTCTTGGTATGTTTGATGTGCCTTTCATTGGTGCCCATGTGGTTTTGCCTAGCGAGGATGAGATTAAAATTTTAGCGACAAAATCAGCAGGTGCTATTCATAATCCCACCTCTAATATGAAACTAGGCGCTGGTATATCGCCTGTTCCAGCCATGTTAAAAGCTGGTGTTAATGTTGGGCTGGGCACTGATGGAGCTGCGTCTAATAATGATCTTAATATGTGGGATGAAATCCGTTTAGCCTCGCTCATTCATAAATCAGTTACACATGACCCAAAAGCAATGCCAGCATACACGTCGTTGTCTTTGGCGACGAGTAGCGGTGCAAAGGCTATTGGACTGGGTAATCAGATCGGTACATTAGAGGCGGGTAAATATGCTGATATGATCCAAGTGTCGCTAGATAGTCCACGCCTTGCACCCATGTATAATGTGATATCGCATCTTGTTTATGCTGTAACCGCATCTGATGTCGTCACAACAGTCGTTGCTGGTAAAATTCTAATGAAGGACCGCAAGGTTTTAACGCTTGACGGCGAAGATATTAGACAAAGAGCAAATGCCATGGCTGATAAGATTAAGGCAGCGCTCAAAAAGTAAGTGAGGCGTAAGTTAATAAAATTGATGGCGAACGCGGTATCTTTATCTCAACGGCTTCTGTCGCTGGCTATAACACTTGTGGCAAATGAGTGTTTGAACGGTGAAGTGATCCGTATTGACGGTGCTATTCGCATACAGCTAAAATAGTATAAATTGGCACAGCGCCTAAGTGAAACCATCAAATAGCTCTTCTTTTTGAATGTTTGACCCCATGTGTTTACCCTGTGACCATTTAAAGCGTTGCTTGAATTGAGTATGAATGGCATCATACATACTTTAGTTTAATATCAAAGGGAGAAGAGATATGCCACAGGATAGAGGACACCAGTTAACGTATTTGGGTGCATTGTTATTTATTGTTGGTGTTTATGCACCGCTGGCGACTATTCCAGTTTACGGGGATGTCACGTATTACCGTGTTGCAAATGTAGAGGCTATTTTAGTTACTTTGTTTGCTATTGCTGGCCCTGCAATGATCTTTCTGCGCAAAGAACCTTTAGCGTTTGTTTCTGCGGTTGGAGCATGGGGCGTATTATTATTTCCTGCCCTCAAAGGTATGTTCGAAAAAGAAGATACAAGTATGCTAGGTAAACTCGCAAAAAAAGCATCAGATCCGCTGGCTGAATTTGCAGGTGATCTATTCCTCAAGATTGATAATTTTAGCTGGGGCGGCTATATATTGTTGCTTGGTTTGATCATGCTTACTGTAGGTGCTGTGATGACTACACTACAGGCACGCAAAGCCTGAACTTGTGTGTGAAAAGTAAAAAAAAGGCGCCGATGAGGGCGCCTTTTAAATGTTAATTGCTAAATTTTAGAATTGGAATACGAGGCCAGCAGTTGTGCGGTAATCATCGTATTTAATGCCAGAATCTTTATGGCGGATGTAATCACCTTTGATGCGTGCGCTAATGTTTTTTGTGAACTTATGTTCATAACCAACACCGATCAGAAAACCATCACTTTTTTGTATCAGGTCATACTCTGTAGCTTTTGTCTTTGAGTACCCTAGGTTTGCGAATGCAAGACCATCACCCATTGCCTTACCAGCTGTTAGGGCAAGACTCCATGGTTTGAAATCTTTGCTTTCTATATCTGATGTGCCTGGGGCTGCATTGCTTTTTGCGTTAAATTCGCCGTAAGAAAATTCCCCGCCGTAAACCCAGTTGTTTTCTAGTTGCTTTCTGTAACCTAAGCTCACGCCTTTATAAAACTCGCCGTCCTGCACACCCAAATCTCCGGCAATATAAGGTCCGCTAAAGTCTGCTGTTTCGTCTGCGAAAGTTGGTGACGCTGCTGAAATTAAAAGTGCGATCCCCGCTGTAATATTTTTCATTATCTTTATTCCTTGTTTAATGATGTCTCGTTTGTGGACGAGCAGATAATTGCTTTTAATAAAGGCCGCAAAAAGATGAGATTAAGGCTATGCAGAGATAGTTTTAGGCGAGATTAAGACGGTTTATAAACCGACCTTTTAGGTCTTTATTAACCAGCGCGTGCGTAATCTACTTATTATCTTAGGCTAGCCACGGCGCGTATCTTTTTAAGAAGAGCAGGATTGAGTTTTTTGCTCGTAACGAAATAGCCAATCATGTCTGTATAGACAGTATCAATGGCTCTTATTTTATTGGCAGGTAGCGAAGAATCGGCTATATGCCAATCTATAACCTTTGGGTCAGAAACCATAAGATCAGCGCGATTATTTATTAGCATTTTAGCTACCATAACAGTACTAATGCCAGCTATATCCATGATGTTGCTCTTGGGTAGTCCTGCTAGCTTTAACATATCACATTGAGCTGATTTTTTACTGCAAACGCCAGTTAATAAATTAAATGCAGCATTGTTTCGTGGTTTTTCAAGTGTAGGATTTGCTGTGAGTAGTAGATAGTTTTGTTTTAAAACGGGCATTATCCAATGGAATTTTTTTTCCCGTCTGGGATATCGGCTCACGGGGAAGATCATCACGTCATCATTTTTTTTAGCCATGATCATGGCGCGGTTCCATGTGATTATATCAATTTGATAGCTTAGGCCGGTCTTATCCATCAATGCACGGACTTTATCTGCTGATATTCCAATGATCTTGCCGTTGGCGTCAGGGTAACTGTAGGGTGGATATAAGTCGGTGAGTATGCGCACGTCAGGCTGCTCTGCTGCACTACTTATACCCATAACAAAAGTTAGGCTTAGTGCAGCTAATAATGATTTTAACATGTAAATAATACGTACCCTATTTCTAATAAAGGCGAATATCACACAAATACTGTAGCTTTTCAAGGCTAGATTACCCAAGGGACTTATTAATCAAAAACTGTTATATTCTTTGCTTACAGGCTGCTTTCTGTTATAGCGGCGCCAACAATTTTGATAAACTCAGACAATATGTGTCTGAATTATAATATGCAGGTGTAAAATGACTGTTAAAATAACGGCAACAAATAACCCAAGCAATAAGAGCGAGCTATTGATGCCCGCTGGCTCATTAGAGAAGCTTAAAACCGCTATTCTATATGGTGCAGACGCTTGTTATCTTGGCACACCTGATATGAGTTTGCGCACCAAATCGGCCTTTAGCTTAGAGGAGGTGACCGAGGGTATTGAGTTTGCTCATGCGCATGGTAAAAAAGTCTATCTAACGCTGAATTTATTTTCCCACAATAAAGACATTAGTAAGCTTCCAGAATATCTAGAGACGGTGACAAAAGTAAAGCCTGACGGCCTTATCGTAGCTGATCCTGGGGTATTTATGTATGTGCGAGAGCACGCGCCTGAACTAGAGCTGCATGTATCAACGCAGGCCAATGTTTGCTCGTGGAACAGTGTAAAGTTTTGGCATGATATTGGTGCGGAGCTGGTGGTTCTTGGCCGCGAAGTATCATTTGAGGAACTATCAGAAATACGACTGAAATGCCCAGATGTAAAGCTAGAGGCTTTCGTGCACGGGTCTATGTGTATGACATATTCTGGTCGGTGTTTGCTGTCTAATTTCATGGCAGAGCGCGGCGCAAACCAAGGCGCCTGCGCCAATTCTTGTCGCTGGAAATACAAAGTCCATATGAAGTTAAAAGACGGCACTGTTGAAGAGCTGAAACTCACTGAAGAAAATATGGAACTGTTTGAGTTCTTGTTAGAGGAAGAGCATCGCCCCGGAGACTTTATGCCGATTGAAGAGAGCGAACGCGGTTCATACATCCTCAACAGTAAAGACCTTTGCATCATGCCAAAGCTGGATGATTATCTAAGCATCGGTGTTGACAGCCTAAAGGTCGAGGGTCGCGGCAAAGCGCCTTATTATGTGGCGATGGTTGCGCGCGCGTACCGTATGGCCATTGATGATTGGTACGAGGATCGTGAGAACTGGAACGCTGATAAATATATGAAGCAACTGAATGAGGTGCCATCGCGTGGTTATACGCTGGCCTTCCATGAGGGACGCTTAAATAATTACGCCCACGGTTACGAGGAAACAGGCACAATTGCTGATTATGAGATTGCCGCACTCGTGCATGAAGTGCGCGATGATGCGCTGATTATTCAGGTGAAGAACAAGCTCGAAGCTGGTGATGTGTTAGAGTTTGTTAGCCCCTATGTCTTTGACCCTATGCTGTTGCGTATCTATGAGTTTGAAGATATCAGCAAGCCGCAAAAGGATGGTAAGTTTAAAATCACCGACGTTGTGCATGCAGGGCCAAAGCCGCTGATACGTATTCCGTTTGATTGGTTTGACCAAGAAGAGCTAAAAAGCCTTAAAACAAACTTCCCTGTCCATACTATTATCCGCAAGGAACGTGCATTAACCGATATTCAGTGGGCGCGCATCAAGCAAGACCTTGAAACGCAAAAGCTAGAAGTTGGTAAAGGCAGCGTTGATAATTACGAGCGCAAGCGCGAAGTCGTTGAAAAATGCATGGAAGTCGCCGTGCGTGACATGAATTACCGCACGCCACGTGTTGGCCGTTCTGGCTGTTGCGGCAAGGGCTGTAATGGTTGCATGATCTTTTGGCATAGTGATGAATATGCCAAGGCCCGTGAAATTCTCGCGACGAAGAAACAAGGCGAGATGTTATCAAAACGCGGTCGCGGCGAAACGGCTGAGGATTTTGTTAAGCGTGAAGAGGCTGCTGCTGAGACAACAACGGCTGCTGAGTAGATAAGGGCATCATTCCCGCGAAGGCGGGAATCTAACTGACGCAGACTCCCGCCTGCGCGGGAGTGACGGCTATATTTTATGAGTTGCTCTATCTATTTTTTCAACCCTCGCATTAGCTCGGCCTCATAGTCATTCGGTACGGGCGCAATGCGCCCTATCTACTCCGCCGCCTTAACACTATCATCAACCACAAGCCCAGCTGTATCACTGGGCATTTTGAATATATGGCCTAAGTAGCTTTTAAAGCAGGTGCGGTGATAAGGGTCATCGTCATCAATATTAGCCATGATGATATTATGTGCCTTATGCAGGTTATGATACGGGATCGTCGGGAATAGGTGATGCAATGCGTGATAGCGCAACCCAATAGGCGCAATCAGCAAGCCAATCCACGCAGGGCCAACATAGTTTAGGCTATCAATGAGTTGCTCTGTCTCGTTCAATTCGCGCAGATCATAATTGGCATAACGGTGCGCCGCCAGCGTGCGGATGCCGTTGATAAACAGGGCGCCAATAAGGATGGCAATGCCTTTGCCAATATAAAGCGGGTTCACCACATCAATCATCGTCAAGTAAATTAGGGCCGAGGTGATGAGTAGGGCGCTGGCCTCTAGGCGAATGATCTTGCCGGGGTTTAATTTTTTGGCGCGGGTATAGCTCCAATTAATCACCAACGCTGAAACGCGCTCATCCAGTGTGTTAGATAGTTTTTTATTTAGCAGGCGAATAGGCAACCCCAGCGTCATGCGTAGATAGATGACAATAGGAATGACAAACATATGCTCCAACAAAAAAGCGAAGAGGCGTAGCGGTGATTTACCCGCTAAGACAAGATACTCTGGGTCTTTGATCGTGCCATATTTCTTGGGGATATGGTGGTCCATATGGCTTTCATACATGAATGTGGGCATCATAAACAGGCTGCCTGCCATCACATCCCAAACCTCGGTAAAGACAGCAAAGTCCTTTTTCGGCAGATGCACATTGTCATGAACGAATAAAAAGGCGTGATAAACAGCAAATACCGCGACGATGTAGCCCAGCCATTGATACCCCTCTGGGCCAATCATCCAATAGGTGGTTGCCGCAACCATAATGGCATAGGTAATCAAAAAGTCTGTGAAAAAATATCGCAGGCTCGGGGTGAACTGATCTTTGACGAGTTCACGGTATTTGCGTTTGTTTAACTTTGTCATAATGCCTTCATGCCATATTTCATCGGGGCGTTCAAATGATCTTCATCAAGTTTTAACGCCTTTGTATATTTTCAAAGGTGGTTAAGGTCTCAGGCAGAAAACGCGCGAGCGTCTCACGCGGGCCAGCCTTGCCTGTTGTATATAGTTTTACTTTGCCTGTGCCTTTTTTCACAAACCTTGGGTGACGCTTTAGATAATCAAGCAGACTTTCTGCCACTAAATTAGGCTGTGAATAGATAGGGACCTCGTCACCTAATGCGGCGCGGAAATAGCTTTCGACCAGTGGGAAATGCGTACAGCCCAACACAATAGCGTCAGGAATACCGCCTGCCATATCATGCATTTCGGCAACGAAACCATTAATTAAACCTTGCAACGGCCTGTGTCCTGCGCCGCCTTCAATGGCGTCAACTAATCCTGGGCAAGCATGTTGGGTTAGGGTGATATCAGGCGCACGTTTTTTAACTTCAGTGGAATAGGTGCCTGTCTCCACGGTTTTCTTGGTCGCGAATATGCCAATATGATGGGCGGGGGCATTGCCGTCAGGCGTTTTTTGATGCCACGGCACGCCCGTTACCGCCTCAACCATGGGTACAACAACCCCTAACACGCGATTGTCTGGATAATGGGCTGGTAACCACTCAGTCTGCAATATGCGGCTAGCAACAGCAGCGGCCGTATTGCAGGCGAGGATCACAAGATCACAACCTTCACCCATTAGATAATCACAGGCCTCAGCCGTAAGAGTAACAATACGCTCGTTACTCCGATGGCCATAAGGCGCGTTGGCATGGTCGCCGTAATAGATGAAATCCTGCTCGGGCAATGCCTGCATTAGTGCATGCAAAACCGTTAAACCGCCTGATCCTGAATCAAATACACCAATCATTTTAGGTGTTCCTTATTTCGTTAGATATTCAAGCCCATATTCCGCTACTTTGCGGTATAGGGTTGATCTGCCAATGCCTAGTCGCCGTGCGGCCTCGCTCATACGACCATGATAATGGTGAAGTGCTTTTGCTATAACATCCTTTTCCACATCTGCAAGCGGGCGAATGTGATTGTCTGCCTCTATATAGCTATTTGGCGTTTGCAAATAGCCCCCATCATCCCCAGTGGTAGCAATAGGGGATAATTGTGGCGACGTTATGGTTGGTTGCGCTGTTGGTTGCGCAGTTAATGCCAGTAATTGCGGGAAATGCTTTGGCAGCAAGCTATCACTGTCAGCCAGCACCACCGCGCGATATATTAAATTTTGGAGCTGGCGCACGTTGCCGGGCCAATCAAATGACATGAGAAGTGTCATAGCCTCATGGGTGATATACTTTTGCGGCATACCTTCCTTGCTCGATAGCTCTGACAGAAAATGATTACTTAGATCGCCGATATCATCTTTGCGCCCACGTAGCGGTGGAATATGGATCGGGAATACATTTAGGCGGTAATATAAATCTTCCCTGAACTTGCCAGATTGAATACCCTCAATCATATTCAGGTTGGTGGCAGAGATAACGCGAATATTAATCTTTGTAGGTTTGCCTGCGCCGATTGGATCAATCTCACGCTCTTGCAGTGCTCGCAGTAACTTTACTTGAATATCCAGTGGTAATTCACCAACCTCATCAAGAAAAAGAGTGCCGCCATCTGCCTCTTGAAATTTACCAATATGTTTGTCACTAGCGCCAGTGAAAGAGCCTTTTTCATGACCAAATAATATGGATTCCACAAGGTTAGCAGGGATAGCACCGCAGTTAACGGCGACGAAAGGGCCGTTGGATCGCTCGCTACCACTGTGGATGGCGCGCGCAAACATTTCTTTACCAACGCCAGACTCCCCCTCTAGCAATACGGGGATAGACGCGCTAGTTGCCTTTGTTGCTAATGACACTGCTTGGCTCAAGGCGGGGCTGCTGCCCACCAAGTCAGTAAAGCTAATGCCCGCCCCCACTATATTTGAAGGTGCTACTTTATCTACCAATTTAGCGGCTTCTAATGCACCTGATATAGAATTCAGTATACGGCCTCTACTGGCTGGCTTGATGATGAAATCAGACGCTCCCGCCCGCATGGCATCCACAATAGTGCCAGCGCCGCCTTGGGCTGTTAATACAATGATTGGTATATGGGCTATGGTGCCTGATAGTGCCTGCATGACATCTATACCCCCCATCTCTGGCATAACCAAATCAAGCAAGACTAAATCAATTGCCTCACGGCCACTATCTTGCAGCCGTGCTATCGCCTGCGGGCCATTTGTGGCCTTTTCAATTGTATAGCCAGCCTTTTCCACAACAGCGCTAATAAGCGTCAACTGTGTGGGTTCATCATCAACGATTAAAATATGTTTGATAGGCGTAAATTGCATAAAAAGTTCTATTCTTGTGTCAGATAAGAAGATTTTGTATCATTTTGAAACAGGTATGGCAAGGCTGCCAGTGAAATTTAAATACTACTTAAATTATAATCCTATCCAGTTTAAAGCAAAATTATTTTATGTAATCTACCTCAGTAGAAATTATATCCTGCCTTTATACTATTCAGTCTTGACAAAAACGATTGAAACCCATCACTTATTAGCATTGACGAGCATAATTTCATGTGGGGATTATGAATGCGTGAGCCTATTAATGGGTGATAATAGCTTTGAGTTAGGGGCTTTGAATGAAAATTTCTGTTATAAAAGAACGGCGAGAACATGAACGCCGTGTTGCCGCATCTCCTGATACGGTAAAGAAGTTTGTTGGACTTGGTTTTGATGTTGTGATTGAAAAGGGTGCGGGTGAAGCTGCGTCTATTCCTGATCAATACTATACAGACGCAGGGGCTACGATAGCTGCTGACCTGAAGAAAACTATTGCAGACGGTGACATCATCCTGACAGTGCAGGGGTTGGAAGCTGCTGACGCAAAAAGTGCTAAAAAGGGTGCTGCTATGCTGGGGCATTTGAATGCCTTCACCGAGAAAGATCGGATAAAAGCTTATGCTGACGCAGGACTGCTTGCCTTTGCTATGGAATTTATGCCGCGTATATCACGCGCACAAAGCATGGATATTTTATCATCCCAATCTAATCTAGCGGGTTATAAGTCAGTCTTAGACGCGACAGAGCATTTTGGCCGTGCCTTCCCAATGATGATGACCGCAGCGGGTACAATTGCCCCAGCGCGTGTTCTGGTTATGGGTGTGGGTGTTGCAGGCCTTCAGGCGATTGCAACCGCAAAACGTCTAGGTGCTATTGTTAGTGCGACGGATGTGCGCGCAGCGACCAAAGAACAAGTGGAAAGCTTAGGTGGTACATTTGTGATGGTTGAGGATGAAGAAAGCGAGAGCGCTGAAACTTCTGGTGGTTACGCAAAAGAAATGAGCGATGAGTATAAAGCCAAGCAGGCAAAGCTGATTTCTGAGACTATTGCTAAGCAAGATATCGTGATTACGACAGCCCTTATTCCAGGCCGTCCAGCACCGCGGTTGGTGTCTGACGCCATGCTTCAAACCATGAAGCCGGGGTCAGTACTTGTTGATCTAGCTGTTGAAGCAGGTGGTAACGTCGAAGGCGCTAAGCCGGGTGAAGTGGTGAATGTTCACGGTGTGAAGATTGTGGGCAATCTAAATAACCCATCAAGACTTGCCTCTGACGCATCAGCGTTATTTTCTAGAAACTTACTGAATTTCTTAACGCTTTTTACTGATGGTGAAGGTGGATTTGAATTTGATTTTGATGATGAAGTTGTCACAGGCACACTTCTGACCAAAGATGGTGCGATCGTTCACGACGCACTCAAGGGAGAATAATCATGGATATCGCTAGTCCTTTTGTTCAACAATTTAGCGTCTTTGTGATGGCTATTTTTGTTGGTTACTATGTGGTGTGGAGCGTCACGCCCGCCCTGCATACACCGTTAATGAGTGTGACAAATGCAATCTCATCCGTGATCATCGTTGGCGCGCTTGTTGCGGCTGGCGCTGAGGGCGATCCGCTGGCGCAGGCGCTAGGCGGTATTGCTGTTGGTCTTGCTTGTGTAAACATCTTTGGTGGATTTGCGGTCACGAACCGTATGCTTGCCATGTATAAGAAAAAGAAAAAATAGGAAAGGGTCGTCATTATGTTTGAACTAACAGCTAATTCGACCTCTGTGCTCTATCTTGTAGCCGGTGTCTTGTTTATTATGTCGCTTCGGGGGCTATCTAGCCCAGAATCGTCTCGTCAAGGTAACGTTTACGGTATGATTGGTATGACCATCGCTGTGGTTGTTACCCTTGCTAACTTGCAAAATGTTCAGTGGGAATGGATTATTGGTGGCGTTGTTGTCGGCGGTGGTATCGGCCTCGTGATCGCTAACCGCATTGCCATGACGGATATGCCGCAGCTTGTAGCCGCGTTCCACAGCCTTGTGGGCTTGGCCGCTGTATTTGTGGCTGCTGGTGCTGCGCTAAACCCTGAAGCTTTCCACATCGTGGGTGCTGATGGTAATATCTTTATGGCGTCAAAAATTGAAATGAGCCTTGGTATCGCCATTGGTGCGATTACATTCTCTGGCTCGGTGATTGCCTTCCTCAAGCTTAATGGCAGTATGAGCGGTGCGCCGATCATGTTACCGGGGCGGCATTTGATTAACGCGCTTATCGCAGCTGCGATCGTTGGCGGCATTGCTATGTATGCCATGGATCAACACGCAGCCATTGGTGGTTATGAGGTTATTTGGATTGTAACAGCGCTGAGTTTCCTCATTGGTTTCTTACTGATCATTCCTATTGGAGGCGCTGATATGCCTGTTGTGGTTTCAATGTTGAATTCCTATTCAGGTTGGGCTGCTGCTGGTATTGGCTTTACGCTGTCTAACTCTGCGCTAATCATTACTGGTGCACTTGTAGGTTCATCTGGTGCTATTCTGTCTTACATCATGTGTAAGGCGATGAACCGTGGTTTTATCAGTGTGATCCTTGGTGGGTTTGGCGGCGAAGATACATCTGCGGGGCCGTTGGGCGAAGAAACCCGCCCTGTTAAGCAGGGCTCAGCTGATGACGCAGCCTTCATCATGAAGAATGCTGGTAAAGTGATTATCGTACCGGGTTATGGTATGGCGGTTGCTCAGGCACAGCATATTCTGAAAGAAATGGTTGATCTTCTTAAGGAAGAAGGCGTGGAAGTACGCTACGCTATTCACCCTGTTGCTGGTCGTATGCCGGGTCATATGAACGTATTACTTGCCGAGGCTAACGTACCTTATGATGACGTTGCAGAGCTTGAAGATATCAATAGCGAGTTTAGCACCGCCGACGTGGCCTTTGTCATCGGCGCTAATGACGTGACTAACCCGTCCGCTAAGACTGATCCACAGAGCCCGATCTTTGGCATGCCTATTCTAGATGTTGAAAAGGCTAATACTGTGCTGTTTTTAAAGCGCGGTATGTCAGCAGGTTACGCTGGTGTTCAAAACGAGCTTTTCTTCCGCGATAATACCATGATGCTATTTGGTGACGCAAAGAAGATGGTCGAAAATATCGTTAAAAGCATGTAAGATTTTAATCATTAAAAATTAAAGAAAGCGGCTCCAACATCTATTGGGGCCGTTTTTTATTATGTTCAGATTGCGTTCAGGTTATATCTGTATACTATAGTGTGTGAAATAGGTATCGATAGTAATAGGGTGATTGGTTATGATGGTTTTTAAATCTGCATTAGTCGGAGTTATAGTTGCTACACTGGGCGTTGGGGTAATCCACGCCGATGAGAGTAGTGATGGTGAAAAACTTACCCGCGCTGAGAAGCGTATGGCGAAGTTTAAAAAGAAATATCGCACAACCGATGTGGTTAAAAACTGCATTAGCCTTAGAAGTATTGATCATACAAAGATATTAGACGATAAGACGATCTTATTTGAGATGAAGGGTCGTAAGGCATATCTTAATGAGATGAGCCGACGGTGCCCGCGCCTCGCTAGGGAAGAAAGCTTCATGTATAAAACCTCCACGAGTCAGCTATGTAACGTTGATATGATAACGGTTATAGATAGCTTTGGTCGCGATTGGGCATCATGTGGTCTTGGTAAATTCCGTGTTTTAGAAAAAATTAAATCAGATGATGCTAAAGAGACTCCAGACGCGAAGTCTGAAAAGTAAGCTGAAATACTGTTATTTCTAAGCCGATGCTATAAAACTAAACTTTAGGTATATTCCCAATGATATAGCCTCTTGCGCCTCGTCGCAGGCCCCAAACATTTGACCGCAATCCCCTCTCTTTTTCTGTCCTGTTGGTCCATTTAATGACCAACAAATAAATCAGCGAGGAGAAGGCTATGAGCCTGACAGCAAAAAGTTTAAAAAATCCATCTGCCGTAATCGTTCTTGCCGCCATTGCGGTGGTTCTGGGTATTTTGATGTTAACCCGTCTGCCAGTGCAGTTGTTCCCTAGTATTGAACGCCCACAACTGGGCATTCAAACCTTTTGGCGTTCAGCAAGCCCTGGTGAGATAGAATCCGAAATTGTAGAGCCTATTGAGGAAGTGATGATGGGCCTGCCGGGTCTAGAAGAGCTACGCTCATATTCTAATCCTCAGTTTGGATACATAAACCTAGAATTCGCGTTAGAAACCGATATGGACCGCACGCTGTTAGAGGTTATTAGTCGCTTGAATAGATTGCCTCCTCTACCCGCTGACGCGGATCGTCCGCGTGTTGTGATGAATGGTGGTGGTGACAGCAACGGATCCCTGATTTATTTATTCACACAATTCAGTGAAGACAGCAAACTAGCTAAGAATGACTATGTTAGTTTTTTAGAAGATAATGTTTTACCGCGCCTTATATCCATTGAAGGTGTAGCAAATGTTGAAATTCAAGCCGGTGCAGGTCAAGGTGATGATCAATTGCAGATAATTTTTGATCCTGTTCGCGCTGCGCAGCTCGGCATAGACATTAATGATATTGCACGCACTGTTGGCCGCACCACAGATAGCTCTGGTGGTTATGTTGAGGTTGGCCGTCGTCGTTATATGCTTAACTTCCAAGGTCGTTATGACCCCGAGGAATTAGCGGCGAAAATATTAGATTTTCGTGACGGCCGTCCCGTCACACTTGGTGATGTGGCAGAAATCAAATTAGCCCCCGCCCCTAGCCAAGAGATTGTTTATCAAAACGGCAATCCAGCTATTGGCATGCGGGTGATGCGTGAATCTGGTGCGAATGTACTATCTACTATTGATGCGCTTACAGTCGTATTAGACGAGTTGAATGCAGGGGTTCTTGCCAGGCAAGGTATCACTATCGAGAAGTCCTTTGATCCATCAGTATTTATTAAACGCGCTATTAGCCTGCTATCAACAAATCTAATCATTGGTATGTTGCTGGCAGTTGCAGTCCTCTGGTGGTTCTTGCGCCATGTGCGCGCAACGGTATTGGTTGCCATGACTATTCCTATCTGTTTGCTGGCGACTGTGATTATGCTGGGCGTGTTTGGACGCACGGTGAATGTGATCTCGTTAGCAGGTCTTGCCTTTGCAACGGGTATGGTGATGGACGCCGCTATTGTGGTGTTAGAAAATATCGTACGCCTGCGTGAGAAAGGTGAAACCAGTGAAGAGGCATCCCGCAAGGGTGCTGAGCAGGTTTGGGGCGCACTTTTAGCCTCAACCGCTACAACGGTTGCTATCTTTGTACCAATCTTATTCCTAAAGGATGTAGAGGGTCAGTTATTTGCTGATTTAGCTCTTACTATTGCTATCGGTGTTGCCTTATCACTGATTGTTGCCATGACAGTATTACCTGTTACGGCAAAGCTATGGCTAAAGCATTTACCTAAATCTGAGGCGGGTACATTACGCGCTAACAAGGCGGCTGGTATATTGATGCGTGCTACACGTACGCCGTTGCGTCGTACAGGTTGGATTATAGGGTTGTTCTCATTTTCAATCGGTCTTAGCATCGCATTATTGCCTAACCTTAACTATCTACCACCCGTTAAACGTGACGCCGTTGATGCCTTTATGATGTTCCCATCTGGTTCTAATGCTGAGACAGTGAAAACTGAAATTGCAGAAGTGATTGTTAATCGTCTAAAACCCTATATGGATGGGGTTAAAGAGCCTGCACTTAAGAACTATTACATTATTACATTTCCAAATGGTCAGGGTGGTAGCCTTGGTGTTCGCGCCAAAGATCAATCAAAGGTCAAAGAGTTAGAAAAAATTGTTCAGGATGAAATTCTTGTAGGTTTCCCTGATGTGATGGCCTTTGCCCAGCAAGGTAACTTGTTTGGTGGTTTTGGTGGTGGCGGCAACGTTCAGTTGAATGTGCATTCTAGTGACCTAGACGCCATGCGTGATGTAACCGCTCAAACAATGGGCTTTATTAATACCGCACTGCCTGGATCACGCACTCGTCCTAATCCTGATCCAAATGTGGTTGCGCCAGAATTAAAAATATTCCCCAATGATCGTCGCCTCGCAGAGGTTGGTTATACCCGCGCTGATATCGCACGTATTGTACGTGCAATGGGTGATGGTCTGTGGCTTGGGGAACATTTTGATGGCGAAAAACGTCTTGATATGATCATGCGCGCTGAGGATTGGTCAGACCCTGATATGCTTAAGTCTGTACCTGTGTCTACGCCGAATGGTGGCACTGTGCCGTTGGGGGATTTGGTGACTATTGAGCGTGGTGTTGGTCCCACTTTCATTCAACGTATGAGCAGAAAGCGGACTGTGACCTTTAATATCACTCAGCCAGAAGGCATGGCGTTAGAAGACATGGTTGCTATCCTTAAGAAGGACGTGGAGCCAAAGCTACGCGCTATTATGCCTGATGATGCAACGCTTAGTTATGGCGGTAGTGCGGACGCGCTTGACCGTGCTGTGGCGTCACTTACATCTAACTTTATTTTGGCCCTAAGTCTGCTCTTTATGATCCTTGCTGCGTTATTTCGTTCTGCCAAAGATGCCTTGATGGTGGTGATCACTATTCCTTTGGCAACAGTTGGTGGCGTTCTAGCCCTAAAGGGTCTGAATACATTCAGCTTCGCGCCGCTTGATCTCTTAACAATGATGGGCTTTATCATTCTGTTGGGGCTTGTGGTTAATAATGCAATCTTGCTGGTGGCTCAAACGCGCCAAGGTGAAGCCGAGGGATTAAGTCGTGAAGCAGCGATTGAGCGTTCACTTAGCCTTAGAATGCGCCCTATATTGATGTCTACACTAACGTCTATCATGGGCATGTTGCCACTGGTTCTATTCCCCGGTGCGGGTAGTGATATCTACCGTGGTATGGCGACAACAATCGTTGGCGGTATGTGTGTATCAACTATTTTTACATTGATCTTACTGCCATGCCTACTGCGCTTACCGCGCCTTAGTGATTTCGTTAAGTCAAACCATGACAGCCACCAACCCCATGCTGCCGAATAACAATAAAATACTATAGCGAGGATAAAAAAATGAAAACTATAACAAAAACTACACTGTGGAGCACAGTTTCAGCAGTGCTGATCGGTGCCACGATCTCTAGTTTCTCTGTACAGGCTCAGGAGGAAAAGGATAAAAAAGCACCTGCTGTGCTGGTTGAGGTTAAGCAAGCCGCTACCTCAATGATGGCGCCTGAGGTTTATATGCC
The DNA here is from genome assembly GCA_965603205.1 of uncultured Kordiimonas sp. GTDB lineage: Bacteria > Pseudomonadota > Alphaproteobacteria > Sphingomonadales > Kordiimonadaceae > Temperatibacter. Next base: position 76,535 of record CBFDCC010000007.1, read on the forward strand.
CGGCACTATCGTCAGCAAGAATGACAGCCGTATCGCCGCGCAGGTTTCTGGGCTGGTTGAATGGGTGGCTAGTGAAGGCACCTTGGTAAAAAAAGGTGATGTCTTGGCTAAGATCGACGATAGTGATTTTGCCTTACAAGTGGCGCGAATGGATAGTCAAGTTAAACGCTTGCAGTCGAGGATTAAGTTCCAATCGACTGAATTAAGCCGTTATCAAGAGTTAGCTGCAACCAACAACGTAGCAGTTAGTCGCCTAGAAGAGGTGGATAGTAATCTAACCATGACCAAGCAAGACCTTGCACAAGCACGCATTGGATATCGTCAGGCTAAATTGTCATTAGAGCGCACAAAGGTGCGAGCACCTTTTCCTGGGCGTGTCGTATCACGCCTGTCACAAGCTGGTGAATATGCTGGCCCTGGGCGTCAAATGGTACGTCTTGTTGATGTGGCACATCTAGAAGTTAAGGCTCAGGCACCTGTAAAATTAGCCATGCTGCTTAAAGACGGCCAAGATGTGGCCCTTAAATTTGGTGATACCCGCGTTGATACAACAATCAGATCATTAATTCCTGTGGGTGATGAAATAAGCCGCACAATGGAATTGCGTGTAGAGGTGCCCACAGATAGCGATCTAGTTCAAGGATTAATTGTTGGCTCGGCCGTGCAAGTTGCCTTGCCATCCAGTGCGCCTCGCCAAGTGGTTTCTGTGCCCCGTGACGCATTAGTACTTCGTGTTGATGGTACATATGTATTTCGTATCAAAGAAGATAAAACCGCCGAACGCTTAAAAGTTACGACTGGCGCGACAAAAGGCACTCAAGTAGCCATTGGTGATGCATTACTGGCAGGTGATAATGTGGTTGTGCGTGGTGGCGAGCGCTTGCGTGCGGGCCAAGAAGTGCGATTTAAGCGCACTGATATTGAAGCTGCTGGCAGATAATATATAGGTAATGAGTAACATTTATTCATAAAATAATGTCCGATAAAAAAAACATACTTGGCGTAACCGAAAGTCATGCGCATACTGGCGTGCATGAAAATGAGTTGCAGGATGTGGTTCAAGCAGATACCAATGAGGTTAATGCTCGTACTGCCGTATTAAGTGCGCTTATAGATAAAGCACTTAGACAGGAATCCGATAAAGAGGATACGCCAAGTAATATGAATAAACTCTTTGCTAACAAGGAGCGCACATTTTGGGTGTTCCAAATCGCTGGATGGCTAGGTTATCTGTTGGTGCGTATGTTCCAAGGTTTGACCATGGGCAATGATCTGAATTTATATATCTGGATTGTTTTCCCTGCTATGTTTTCTGGTTTAGTCCTCACTTCTGGTATTCGCTATATTTATCGTCAGTTCCGTCATAAGCCACTTACTTATTTACTGATTGTTGCTGTGCTGGTTTCTGGTAGTGCTGGTATGATATTATCACTTGTGGATTCAACCATTGCACCAATGGTTTATGAGGAAGACCCTTATCAAGGTATTCAACGTCTTGGTAACGCAATGTTCTTAGGTACTGTGATACTTGCTTGGTCTGCGATCTATTTTGGCTATCATTTTTATGAGGACTTTCAAGAGCAACAAGGCCAAGTATTAAAAGCCAATGCGATGGCCCATCAAGCCCAGCTGAAAATGCTGCGGTATCAGCTTAATCCACATTTTCTATTTAATACACTCAATGCTATTTCAACATTGGTGCTGGAAAAAGCCACGGATGAAGCCAATTTAATGGTGACAAAATTATCGTCATTCCTGCGCTATACGTTGGTTAATCAGCTCACTCAAAAAGTAACAGTAGAGCAAGAATTATATGCACTTGGACTGTATCTAGATATTGAAAAGGTGCGTTTTGAGGATCGCTTAAATGTTAAATTTGATATTGATGCCCGCGTTAAAACGGCTGTGATCCCTAGCATGATCCTACAACCTCTCATCGAGAATGCCATAAAATATGCGGTGGCACCGTCTATTGATGGCGGTGAAATTAAGGTTGTCGCGATGGTGCGTCACCATAAGCTAGTCTTGCAAATGCTGGATAATGGACCTGGTATTCCTGACTTGAATAACATTGTTGGCTCATCATCGGGTTCGGGTGTAGGACTGGCTAATACCCATGAACGCCTGTCACAAATTTATAAAGAAAATCATGAAATAATGCTGGACAATCGCCCCGAAGGCGGGTTGTCTATTACCATGATATTACCGTTAGAGAGAGAAGAACAAGATGCCTAATGACATAACTGCTAACGAGATGGCTACAGGTAAAAAAATTAGAACCTTGCTTATCGATGATGAACCGCTTGCTATCCGCGGTCTGAAAATAAGGCTGCAAGATTTCGGTGTTATTGAGATCATTGGCACATGCTCAAATGGCCGTGACGCCGTAAAGATGATCAAGGAACAAAAGCCTGATCTTGTTTTCTTAGATATTCAAATGCCGGGTTTTGATGGTTTTTCTGTCCTGCGCTCGCTAGTGGGAGAGGCCGAAATTCCGCTTGTAGTCTTTGTCACAGCTTATGATCAATATGCCCTTGATGCCTTTAAGGCACATGCCGTTGATTATCTACTCAAACCTGTTGAGATTGACCGCCTTGCTGAGGCGATTGAGCATGTGAAGGATAGTTTGACACAGCGTGTGGCAATCGAGCAAAATGCACGCCTTGTTGAGCTGATTGAAAATTTGGATAATCCGCCTAAAGAGGCATTAACGGCTATTCTTGAGCAACCTCTGGATAAGCAAGAGGACCGTTTTGATCCTCAGTTCCGCATCAAAGACCGCGGCCATATCACTATCGTTGAGATCAAGGATATAGACTATATCGACGCGGCGGGTGATTATATGTGTATCCATGTGGGCGAGAAAACCCATATCCTGCGCGAGACCATGAAAACCATGGAAAAGCGCCTAGACCCAAAGATTTTCCAGCGCGTCCACCGCTCCACCATCGTCAATTTAGACATGGTCAAAGAAGTACGCCCGCACTCAAACGGCGAATGCTTCCTAACACTGCTATGTGGTGAAGAGCTAAAGGTCAGCCGATCATACAAGGATGTTGTTGGAAGATTTTTGTAGGAGTTAGTCAGGCCAGATAACACGGTCTTCTTTTATTTCTTTTAAAAACCAGTCGTGGAAGCCGCGTGACAATATCCATTCTATTCTATCACCACGCCAAAAAACTTTTTTGGTTTCATGGGTGTCGGCTGTCATGCTTTTGATAAGTTTGACAGTGCGCATGGCATCTTTCTGAAAGAGAGGTGTTTTTTTTTAATCTGCTTAACCATGCTACAGTCTTTGGGTATTTATTTTCATCTAGTTTAAACCCTAATGGCTTGAGTGCTGCCATGTGAGGCCAAAGAGCAAAGTCTGCAAAACTTAACTCTTTTCCAAACATGTACGGCTCTTGGTGATTTAGTAGCGCTTCCACTTCAAAAAAGATACATTCCAAATCATGCTGTGCCTTTTCCTTTAACCCAATCATTGGTACGTCGGGGCGTTCAGTCCATAACCACAGAGAGCAGTCAACGAGAATTGCATCCACACGTGTATCAAATAAGCGCTCAATAGCGCGAGCTTTCACACGTTTAGCTGGGCTGCTTGGGTAGATAGGTTTTTCAGGATAAGCATGGTCTATATAGGCGAGAATATCAGATGAATTAACTATAGTGATATCACCATCAACCAAGGCAGGGACTTCACCTCGTGAGTTAGTGGCCTTTAAGCTCTCATGATTGTCATGGCGAAGGCCATCGATGGCTTCATATGCTATGCCTTTATAGTCTAGAGCAAGGGCAACTTTACGCGCAAAAGGGCTGAACCAATTTGTATAAAGTTTCATTCATAGATCCTTTTAGTTTAAACCTCAGGGATATGCTGCATCAGACGTGGGCCCATGCGTAATGGTTCAATGCGCTTGGTTAGGCCTGTACGGTCATCAGTCTCGACAAATGTACCACAGACGGTTGCTTCGCCCTTGGCGGGGCTAAAACGCTCTTTATTCATGCTGGTTAAAAAGCGACTAAGCGGCTCGGCCTTGTCCATGCCAATAACACTGTCATAGTCGCCGCACATGCCCGCGTCCGTTTGATAACCCGTGCCTTTGTTTAATATTTGCGTATCACCTGTCGGCACATGGGAATGCGTCCCCACAACTGCTGTTACACGCCCATCAAGATATTGACCCATCGCCATTTTTTCTGAGGTCGCCTCGCCGTGGAAATCAACAAATATGGCATCAACAGTAGCGCCGAGGCGGTATTTAGTAAGGATTTTATCAATAGCGCGAAACGGGCAGTCAAGCGGATACATGAACACACGCCCCATGGCATTGATTACCAAAACCTTTTTGCCGCGCGGCGCATCATACACATGATAACCACGACCAGGCGTGCCTTCTGGATAGTTTGCTGGGCGTAAGACGCGATTATCTTTGTTGATGATATTTAAAATATCTTTTTGGTCAAAGGTATGATTGCCGCCAGAAATAACATCAGCGCCAGCCTCCATGACTTGGTTCGCGATTTTTTCTGTGGTGCCAAAACCCGATGCCGCATTTTCGGCATTTACAATGATGAAATCCAGTTTCAGGTTTTTCTTTAGATCAGGCAACGCGTCGATAGCAGCAGTGCGGCCACTACGTCCAACAAGATCCCCCAAAAATAATATACGCATTTTGTTATCTCTTTTTAATTAGAAACCTCGCATTGGCTCGGCCTCGTGGTCGCTCGGTACGGAAACGGTGTTTCCTAAATTTATATCCTCGCTAAAGCTGCGGCCTCTCACTTGGTCGGTACGGAAACGGTGTTTCCTAGCTTAATAGCGCGTAGCGCGTACCGAACGACTGTGAGGCGGCGACCATTCGCCGAGCTTAGAGAGAATTATTACTTAGAAGCCATTACCACACCCGCTTCGGTAATGATACCGTGCATTGGAAAATCATGAGCCTCGCGTGGTATATCATCGACAAACTGGCCTGCGTAAGCAAAACCAAATGCCTTTAGAACGGGGTAAGCCGCTAACGTGCGGTCATAATAGCCACCGCCATAACCAAGACGATAACAATCCGCGTCATAAGACAGCAACGGTACGATCAATACGCTAGGCATCACCACAGGCGCGTCATCTGCTGGATGGCTCGTGCCATAGGGGCCTTCTGTCAGTGGGTCACCCATAGCCCACTGCCTAAACTCCAGCGGGGCATCTTTTTGCGCGACAACAGGTAGGGCGGTTTTAAAGCCAGATTTTGAAAGGCTATGCATTAAAAATCTGGGATCAAGTTCATCCCCCATGGGCCAGTAAAGACCAATTGTTGAGCCAGCCGCTAAACCTTCCAGCAATTTCATGCCGTGTTTAGCTGCGGCCTCTGCTGATGCATAGTCATGCATGGCCTGAAGGCTGGCGCGAATGTCGCTAGCCTCTTTGCGTAGTGTGATTTTGGTTGAAGTCATCTAGGTCTAGATCCTCGCATTAGCTCGGCCTCACCATCGTTCGGTACGGCTTTGCCTAATTATTTATATTTAAGCATCCTCGCATTGGCTCGGGCGCGTGGTCACGCTTGCCTCACTTTGTTCGGATAGGAGGTCGCTATATTAGGATGTTTGCATCCGTACCGAGCAAGCGCGAGGCCGAGCTAATGCGAGGATTTAAGATATAACCCCCGAGCGTCAGCGAGGGTATCTAAGAGAAAAAGTTGCGGGAACCATAGGTGCCGTTTCGGCGTATGTATTCTCCGGAACCTGACAAGTCAGGTGGGCGCCGTATGTAAAAGACCAAGGCCCTAAACAGGGATAGCTCCCTAAAGAGAATTATAGCCCCGGGACAGTACTTCATACCTACCACGTACACCACAGAACCCGCAGGGCCTATTGTAGGGCTTCATCAATATAAACTCAACAGATTTTACATAAGATAATTTGATTAGCGTTGGCTGTTAGGAAAAACATACGCAAGTCCGCATTCAAATAGACTAGAAGCTTATAAAGAGAATACGCTGCTTGCCTTGCTTTCGATCATCAATAATCTGTAAACCATCTGGAATCTCTAGCGGATCAGATTTATGCAATTCACAAATAATCACCCCATCTTTGGCTAGCCAGTCATTTTCTAGAATACTGTTTAACGTGGGCGTGACTAGTCCCTTGCTATAGGGCGGGTCCATGAAGATTATATCAAATGGCGCCTTGGCTCTAGGTAGGGCGGTCGCGCGTGTGGCAATAACAGTGGTGTCTTTTGCCACATCCACCTTTTTGATATTTGCCTGTAAAAATTTTAATGATTCTGGGCTGTTGTCAACGAAGGTCACGGCTGTGGCACCGCGAGATAATGCTTCTAACCCCAGTCCGCCTGTACCGGAAAATATATCTGCGACATTAGCCCCCAGCATATCGGGGAAGCGTGGGTGCACCAGCATGGAGAATATACGCCCCCGCATCTTTTCAGATGTGGGGCGTATACTTAATCCCTCTGGAACGGCCAGTTGGCGGCCTTTGTATTTCCCAGCAATTATACGGGTCATCGTTTATTGGTCGGCTTATTTGTTGGCTTATTTTGGGGCTTTTTATTCGCAGTTTTATCCGCGGCTCTTTTTTGAGCAGCCTTTTTTTGTGCTGCTTCTCTGTCTTCGCTTTCCGCGCGACGCGAGCTAACAGGTCTAACACGTACTTTATCAGGCTTATCAAAAGGCTTGTCACTAGACTTTGACTTATAACCTTTATCGTCTCCATCTATTCTACGGCGTTGCTCAGCTTTGAATTGGGTACGGCGTTTATCACCAGGTTTAACGCCCGGTTTTTTCTTTGCCTTAGCCCATTTTGATTTGTCAGTCTTTTTCTCAGTTTCGCCAGCACTACCCTTGCGCATGCCAAAAAATTCTGGGATCACATCACGCAATTGCTTGCTGGTGACTTGCGCACTACCTTCATCGGGCAGTGTGCCTAATGTGAAAGGACCATAGTTGGTGCGAATGAGACGGTTCACGGTTAAGCCAAGATGTTCCATCACCTTACGAACTTCACGGTTTTTACCTTCGGTGATCGAGACATTAAGCCATGCATTGGCACCTGTTTGGCGGTCTAAGATGGCTTCGATTTTGTTGTAGCGAACGCCCTCAATTGTAATGCCTTTTTTAAGCTGTGCTAATGAGGCAGTACTAACGCGACCATGTACACGCACACGGTAACGACGCACAAGACCTGTGTCAGGCAGTTCTAACCAACGGGCTAATTCGCCGTCATTGGTTAGCAGTAATAATCCTTCAGTGCTCATGTCTAAGCGGCCAACTGATATCACACGACCCATATGGGCAGGCAAATTTTCAAATACGGTTGGGCGGCCTTGTGGGTCATGATACGTTGTTAGGGTGCCTTTGCGTTTGTGAAAACGCCATAACTTAGTCTCGGCAACTTCACCAACGGGATTGCCGTCAACAACAATGCCTTTAAGACTTGTAACGAGCACAGCAGGCGTAGTAAGGATTTTACCGTCTAATGATACACGGCCAGCCTCAATAATACGTTCAACAGCACGACGCGACCCAATGCCAACGCGGGCTAATACTTTGGCGATACGCTCACCCTTAGGCTCAATATCTGTTTCAGTAGCTGACTCTGTATTGATGCTTAAGACAGTTTTTTTATTTTGATGCTCGTCAGCGGCGGTATCCACGGCGGCTTCGTCATCGGTGTTTTCTATTTCTTCATTCATGGCGCGCACCATAAACTTTAAGGCCTCACTTAGCAACTTAAAGTGCTTTCCTCTTGACGATTAGGGTATGATGGCGTCATGTTGTATGCATGATTAATGAATTTCCACTGATGAAACAAGCGCTTGAGCAGGCTGAACTTGCTGCAAAATCGGGAGAGGTACCCGTTGGTGCCGTGCTGGTTGATGGTAGCGGCCAAGTATTAGCGCGTACATTTAATCGTGTTGTCACAGACTCCGACCCTACTGCGCACGCTGAAATGCTTGCCATACGCGCAGCCGCTAAGGCATTAGGCAGTGAGCGGCTAACGGGTTGTGATCTATATGTGACGCTAGAACCCTGCGCTATGTGCGCGCAAGCCATTGCCTTTGCCCGAATCAGACGCGTTTATTATGGCGCGGATGACCCTAAGGGCGGCGGCATTGCCGTTGGCGCACGCGTGTTTGATCAAGATACCTGTCATCATAAGCCAGAGGTTTATGGCGGCATAAACGAAAAAGAGTCGGCAAAAATCCTACGAGACTTTTTTGCTCAAAGGCGGTAGTCTAGCGTCTGATAAGAAGAGGAAATGATGTGTTTGATAATGCAAGGGTGCAGATACAGAACATAATTTTGCAAATCTGGACTTGGGTTCAAACTAATTTGCTAGAGTGGACGCGTGTGTTTGAGATAGCGCTCATTCTTGTGATCTGGTTTGTTTCGCGTATCATTAGCACATGGTTGCGTGGTTATATTGTACGTCTCAGCGAAGATAAGGAATGGATTGAACGTATCGACAGACGTTTCATGAAACCCATCTTTCCAGTGGCTTTCTCACTGACCTTCATTTTTACAGCAGAATTCATTATAGAACCCTTTATGGGGCCTGCTTATTTCCTTGGTGTTGCCACAAGTTTAATTGCGGCTTGGCTCGTGATCCGCTTGGCTATGGGCTTTGTGGCCAATAGAGAACTTGCACGATTTATTTCAGCGATGGTTTGGTCCGTTGCCGCCCTTAATATTATGGGATTGCTTGCCCCGATTTTGCTTGTGTTAGATTCAGCTAATTTACCACTGGGTGAATCTGAGATCAGTGCGTTGGATATCATCAGCGGCATTGGCAGCTTTGCTATTTTTCTTTGGGCTGCACTGGCGCTGGCCAGTCTTATTGAATCTCGCCTTAAGGCAATGCAGGGGATGCCGCCCTCTGCGCGGGTACTCATCGTAAAAACCGGTAAAATTATACTGGTGATTATTGCCTTCTTAATGGCATTAACGGCCACGGGTATTGATCTAACGGCGCTGGCTGTTTTTGGTGGTGCACTTGGTGTTGGTATCGGTTTTGGTTTGCAGCGCGTTGTTGGTAACTTTATTTCTGGATTAATCCTGCTGCTTGATAATTCAATCAAGCCCGGTGATGTGATTGAAACGGGCGGCACATACGGTATCATTAATAAACTTGCAGCGCGTTATACCTCTGTTATCACGCGAGACGGCACAGAATTTTTGATCCCTAATGAGGATTTGCTAACCAAACCTGTGATCAACTGGTCTCATTCAGATAGTTATGTTCGCCGTAAGATACCGTTGCAAATTTCGTATAATTGCGATCCAAATAAGGCTATGGAGCTGATGATAGAGGCTGCTTTAACTGATGCCCGTGTGCTGAGAACTAAAAAGAGAATGCCTGTTGTGCGGTTTATGGATTTTGGTGATAGTGGGATAACACTTGAGCTGCGCATGTGGTTAGGTGACCCCCATGATGGGGTTAACAATGTAGCGAGCAATATACGCCTCGCCATATGGGATTTATTTAAAAAGAATGGCATAGAATTCCCTTATCCTACTCGCACGCTCTATGTGAAAAAAGAACCTGGTGCTGAGCCGTTAATTTAAAAGGATATTTTCATGAAGATAGGTCAATTCGCCTTAAATCTAGTTGTCGCATTTATATCTTTTGGGGTTTTGCACGCGCTTGGTAACATATTTATTTATGGTGGGGCATTAGAATCCATGTCTGAATATATGAGGTCAGCAGACGATCCGCAGCAACAGTGGATACGGGTCGGTCATTTATTGCAGACTGCAGCAATGGTTTATTTGTGGCTAGGGGGCTTTGCTACTAACAATCTGCGCGGTGGTGCTGTCTTTGGCATGGTATATGGCACCATAATCGCCGCGACAAATATGGTGTGGTGGAGCAGTATAAAATTACCAGTAGATGGTATGGTTGTTTCTATAATCTCTGGTGTGATCATCGGCGGGCTAGTTGGTATGATACTGGCTAAACTATATGATGATGGGCGTGAGAAAACTCTAAAAGAGTAACAAATAAACAAAGATACCTTTGACGTATTATTGGCGTGCCATTTTGCTTGCGCAATGCTGGGAAACGGTTATTCTGCCCAAAATGGGGAATCAATAAAGGACTATTATCCAGTGACAAGTGAATATCGTAATTTTGTAACACATCTTGAATGCGGTCTAACGGGCCAAGCCGATTATGACGCAGGTGTTGTGCACGGCCTTTCTCACGCAGGGCGACCATTATTGGTGCGCTACGCGTTAGAGGCTATGAAAAACACCCTCGATAAAGATGAAATATGGGCGCGCCCGGGTGGGTTTTGGAAATGGCGCGAGCTTTTACCTGTTTGTCACACTGAAAATGTAGCAGCATTAGGTGAAGAAGATACACCAATGCTGCCTTGTCCAAAAATTGCCGCTGATCTGGGTGTTACAGGTGAGATTTTAATCAAGGATGAAGGTCGTTTACCTACGGGTAGCTTTAAGGCGCGTGGTCTATCGCTTGCGGTGGCTATGGCAAAGGAGCTTGGTCTAACACGCCTTGCTATGCCGACGAATGGTAACGCGGGGGCTGCACTAGCGGCCTATGCTACCAGCGTAGGGCTAGAAAGTTATATATTCTGCCCTGATGATACGCCTGACGCCAATGTGCGCGAGATCAGCTTACAAGGCGGCAAGGTATGGCGGGTGAATGGCTTGATTAATGATTGCGGTAAAATCGTTGGCGAGGGCAAAGAAGCGGCTGGTTGGTTTGACCTGTCGACGCTCAAGGAACCATACCGTATTGAGGGTAAGAAAACCATGGGGCTAGAATTAGCCGCTCAACTTGGTTGGAATGTACCCGACGCGATTTTTTATCCTACGGGTGGTGGTACGGGGCTTATTGGTATGTGGAAAGCCTTTGATGAGATGGAAAAACTAGGCTGGATTGGCTCTAAGCGCCCGAAGATGGTAGCAGTTCAAGCTGAAGGCTGTGCGCCGATTGTTAAAGCTTACAACGAGGGTACAAAACACGCTGAACTTTGGCAAGATGCCCATACATACGCCGCTGGTATTCGTGTGCCTGTGGCTGTGGGTGATCACCTTATATTAGACGCTGTACGCGAGAGCGGTGGTTTCGCAATGGCAGTATCTGATGAAGCGATTGAGGAAGGTCGCGTAGAGATCGGTACTCGTGAAGGTGTTTTGGTTTGCCCCGAAGGCGCAGCGACATTTGCAGCCTACAAACAAGCGCTATCAGATGGTCGTGTTAGCAAAAGCGATCAGGTTATTTTGTTCAATTGCGGTAATGGACTTAAATACCCCATGAATGATCTTGCAGGCACTATCAACAGACATGAGGCAATTAATTATGCCTCTTTAATAAAATAATAATGAGTTTTTTGGGAGGAATATCTATGAAGCGATTTTTAAAAGCAGCAGCGCTAACGGTGTTACTATCAACCACGGTTACGGCTGAACCATTAGATTATTATCTAGTGGATGGCGTAAAGTATGATCAGACAGTTTTAAAGCCAGCAGATCATTTTGGTCATGACATTGCTGATCAGCCTGCGCGTCAGGATTTATTTGTTGAGTACTTACGCCAAGTGGCAACAGCAAGTCCACGCATGACCATAGAGACAATTGGTTACAGTCATGAGCGTCGCCCGATTGTTTCTTTCATTGTTACAAGTCCTGAAAACCACGCTAATTTAGAGGCTATCCGTAAAAATCACCTATTGCGTAGTGATCCAAAAACAGCTGATCAAGCATCAGGTGATTTACCCGTTGTTACATGGATAAATTACGGCGTACACGGCGCAGAGGCCAGCGGTATGGAAGCCGCTATTCCAACTATTTATCATCTGGCGTCAGCGCGCGGTGCAAAAATTAATGATACGCTAAAGAATAGCGTGATTATTATTACGGCCGTGTTTAACCCTGATGGCCATAGCCGCCGTGCAGAGTGGGTGACGCAGTATACTTCAAAAGTACCAAGCAGGGATGGTAACCATGAAATTCATGACCATCGTTGGCCTAGTGGCCGTACCAATCACTATTGGTTTGATCTAAACCGTCAGTGGTTATTGCAAACCCAACCTGAAAGTCAGGCGTGGTTAACCCAGTGGCATAAGTGGAAACCAGAAGTATCTAGTGATTTTCACGAGATGGGTCGTAATTCCACCTATTATTTCCACCCTGGTGTACCAACGCGTAAATATCCACTGATTCCGTCAAAAGGTCGTGAGCTGCTTTATGAAATTGCAGGGTACCACGCCGAGGCGCTTGATAAGGGTAAGGAGCTTTATTTCACAGAAGAGGGATTTGATAACTTCTATGTGGGCAAAGGGTCTACTTATCCGCAGATCAACGGTAGCTTGGGTATATTGTTTGAAGCTGGCGCGCAGATGGGATTGCAAGTTAATTCCGATCAAGGCGTTAAAACCTTTGCGCGGAACATCCGCACGCACTTTCGTACGAGTATGAGCACAATTAATGGTGCGGTTGCCATGCGCGCTAAATTGCATGACTATCAGCGGGACTTTTATGAAACTGCACTAAAAGACGCAGCTAAAGACAAAGTAAAGGGCTATGTATTTGCCGCGCCTAAAGATCCTGCGCGTATGGATATGTTCCTAGACCTGCTAAGACGTCACCATGTTGATGCCTATAGTCTTGCTAAAGATGTTAAGGCTAGCGGTTCTACTTATAAGGCTGGTGAGGCATTTATCGTGCCTATGGAGCAAACTCAGTACCGTATGGCAAAGGGTATCTTTGGTCGTATTACTGAATTCCCAGACAAGGTTTTTTATGACGTGTCGGGCTGGACTCTGCCGCTTGCTTACGGTATTCCCCACGCTGAGCTAAAATCAGCTAAAGGATTACTTGGTGAAGCTGCGACAGGATTAAAGCCAGCAGTGGCGGTGGTCGATAAAGCGCCTTACGCCTATGTAATGCGTTGGTCTGATTATTATGCACCGCGTGCGGTTAATCGTATCTTGGGTGCTGGTATTATGGCGCGTGTTGCCAAAACACCTATTCGTTTCAAGTCAACGAAGGGTGAGGTGGCACTTGGTCGCGGCGCGATTATTGTTTCATTAGATCGCCAGGCCGTATCAGATGAGGCTATCCATGCAATGATGCAAAAGGTAGCAACTGAGGATGGTGTGAGCGTTTACACCGCTACGTCAGGGCGTACATTAGATGCAGGTACTGATATGGGTGGCCGTAATACGGTCTCTGACCTTAAGGCACCTAAACCTCTTGTCGTTGTGGGGCCTGGTATCAGTGTTTATGACGCGGGTGAAGTATGGCATCTACTGGATAAGCGTATGAACGTAGGCGTGACATTAACGCGTAAAGAGCGCCTGTCCCGTGTCGATTGGCATGATTATACCCATTTAATCCTCGTTGGTGGTCGTGGTGGCGCACCGCTTGATAAGGCAACGACTGAAAAGGTCAAAAGATGGGTTAAGGCTGGTGGTACTATCATCGCACAGCGTAATCACGCTTTATGGACCGCTAAAAATATCCTAGGCACAAAGGAAAAGAAGACTGAGAAGGCTAAGCTTGGTCGTCTTGATTATGCTGATAAAGGCCAAAAGGACGCAGAGCATGTGATTGGCGGCGCGATCTTTGAAAGTGATCTTGATATAACGCATCCACTTGGTTTTGGGTATGGTAGCGACAAAGTATATTCTAACCGCAACACGACAATTAGGTTGCCAGTGCCAGACGATGCCTACGCTAAGGTCGCGGTATATACTGAAAAGCCGCTGCTAACAGGATATGCATCTGAAAAGCGCCTTAAGGAGATTGCAAGTACACCAATGATGACGGCTCAGCGAATGGGACGGGGATCAATAGTGTTGTTTGCCGATAACCCAAATTTCCGTGCTACATTCCTTGGCACTAACAAGCTGTTTATGAATGCCTTGTTCTTCTCAAAAGCTTTCTCTGGTGAAAACCGAGTCCGCAGTGATGACATGGCAGAGGATATGGCTGAGGAAACTCAGGAATAAGCTTTAAATACCAGATATGATAAAAATAAAGCCCTATTCAGATGATTTGGTCAACTGAGTGGGGCTTTATTGTTTTAACCTTTGCTGACCTCGTCATGCAGCCAATCTACAAAGGCCTTAACATGGGGGCGTTTCATATTAGTCTCTGGGCAGACAATGTGATGGGCAAAATCTAGCGGCATTTCTTCGCCTATGGGCTTAACAAGACGACCTGCCTTTAAATCCTCTTCAGCCACAGCAGAACGGGCAAGGGCTATGCCATGACCCGCAACTGCGGCTTCAACGGCGAGGCTGTGCGTGTTGAAATGCAAGGCTGCGCGACCGCCTTCGACCTCTATCCCTGCGGCCTTTAACCACATGGTCCAGTTTGGGGCGCTAGTATCTTCTTCAAAACTATCATCGTGGATCAGGGTGAGGGATAGTAGGTCCTTTGGAGATTTGATCTTTGCTGCCATTTCAGGACTGCATACAGGAAATACTGTCTCGCGTAGTAATTCTTCTTCATAAAGACCTTCATACCCTCCAGCGCCGTAGCGTATGGCAAGGTCTGTATCTTCACTGCGGAAATCCGTTATGATAATACTTGTGCTAATTTTGACGATTGAATCAGGATTAGCCGCGTAAAAGCTTGCTAGACGTGGTACGAGCCATTTTGAAGCAAAAGAGGGTGATACGCTTACTTTTAGGTCACGACTTTCTACGTCTTCAATCAGGGTTGCTACGGCAGATTCTAGCAGTTCAAAAGCTTCTTGCAAGGCAGGCAATGCCATTTGGGCTTGCTCCGTTAGGATCAAGGCACGGCTTGTGCGCTTAAACAGTTCAACACCTAATATATCTTCCAGAGTTCTGATCTGCTGTGAAATAGCGGCAGGGGTTACCGAAAGTTCATTAGCTGCTTCTTTAAATGACAATTTACGCGCTGCAGCGTCAAAGGCTCTGAGTGCGTTTAATGGAAGGAGTGAGCGTTTCATTTTTTGGTCCAATATGCATTTAAGCATTAGCTTAGGTTACCTGTAATATTTGAAGATGCATTGTAAATCAAAGCACACAAAGAATCAAATACTCAATATGCATTAGAAAATCTTACAGAGCTGAAGATGTTAAACTTTGGTTTTGAGCATTGGTTAGGTGGATGCCGCATTCAGTTTTATCATTGTTACGCCATCTGCCTGACCTGTCGTCTTCATTATCAGCTACGCGGTCAGTACAGGGCATGCATCCAATGGATTTAAATCCATCAGCGATGAGGGGGTGACTGGGTAGGTTATGACGGGCAATATAGGTGCGTATCTCATCACTGCTCCACAGGGCAAGAGGGTTTACCGTGATTCGGCCATCTGTATATTCAAAGTGATCAATAGTAGCCCTTGTATGTGTTTGAAAACGTTTGCGTCCAGAGGCCCACGCATCAAAACCATCTAAACTCAGCTTGAAAGGTATAACCTTGCGAACGAAACAACAGCGATTGTGATCATTTTTCCAAAGGTCACCTTTTGGGTCTTCGGCAACTATTTGGCTGCCATCTGGTGTGATTGTATGCACATTTGTTAGGCCTAGTAAATTCTGTAATTGATCACGATAACGACGCGTTTCCCCAAATAGTTTTCCCGTATCTAAAAATAGGATGGGTATATCCTTGGATACTTCAGATGCCTGATGCAATAGCACAGCAGATTCAGCGCCAAAACTGCTGACAATGGCAAAGCGTTTACCAAAGGCATCTAGCGCTGCTGTGATCACAGCTTGTGGACTGTCGCAACCATGATCTTGCTGTAATCGATGCGCGGCATCTTCTACGCGGTTTTTAAGCCTTAAATTAGATGAGGCGAAGCTTGTCATGATGCTACTTTTTGGTCCTGAGGTTGATGGCGCTGAAAAGAGGCCGCTACATCATCATTAATTGAATTTTGATAATAGTTTCCAAACCGTTTTAACGCAGTGAAGAAAGCAACTTTGCGCTCTGGTGTTTCCAGCACAAGTGTATCAGCGCCAGTGCGCAATAACATATGGGCTTGGTCAGGCATAACGGGGCCGCTAATGCGAATTTCACCGTTAAAGCCATGATCGCGGCGCAGGCGATAAGCCAGAGAAAACCCACGGCCATCGGTAAAGGCTTTGAAGTTGATTTCTATAAGCGATAGCGTATCAAGATGAGGGATAAGCATGTCAGCGTGCGTTGCCCCATCTACCTTAATGCCGAGTGGCCCCTCAGCATTTTCAATAGTGTCTAAGCTGGCAATATTAACTGCACCTGAAGCTGTGGGCTGAACACCCGAAAGACTAATGATCTCCATAGACTGCCTCCTTAAAAATATCTGTACCAAGGCGGCGATAGGTATCAAGAAATCTTTCACCCTCCTCACGCTCGCCAATATAGGCTGTTATAACTTTTTCAATGGCATCAACAACGCCGTCTTCATCAAACCCGGGGCCAAGTATTTTAGCCTTGCTTGCGTCTTCAGCGCCGCTGCCGCCCAGTAGGATTTGATAGTTCTCAACGCCTTTGCGGTCCACACCTAAGACGCCGATATGTCCTGCGTGGTGATGACCACAACTGTTGATGCATCCAGATATTTTCACCTTAACTTCACCGATATCTTGTAGGCGTTTAAAATCATCAAAACGTTTTGCGATCTTCTGACTAAGGGGGATAGAACGCGCGTTAGCAAGGGCGCAATAATCAAGGCCGGGGCATACGATCATATCGGTTAGTAAACCAGCGTTTGGTGTACCAAGACCAGCCGCGTCCAATGCCGTATAAAGTGTAGGCAAATCGCGCAGGGCAACATGTGGTAAAATCAGGTTTTGCTCATGGCTTACACGCACTTCGCTCAGGCTATATTGCTCTGCCAAATCAGCCACTAGATCAATTTGATCAGCTGTGGCATCACCTGCAATACCGCCATGCGGCTTTAGGCTGATAGTGGCAATCGTGTAGCCTGAAACTTTATGACGATAGGTGTTGTTAGTAACCCAAGCATCAAACATCGGGTTTTCTGCTCTAAAAGCCTCTACGCTTGCATCTGGATTAGCTAATACTTCGAGCGGTACAGGCTTAAAGAAAGCCTTTATGCGCGCAACTTCCTCGGCAGGTACATCAATTGGTACATGTTTGGTCTTCGCCCATTCAGCTTCTACTGCTGTAGTGAATGCTTCCACGCCCATTTCTTCTACTGTGATTTTGATGCGGGCCTTATATTTGTTATCGCGTCGACCTTGCTCGTTATAAACGCGCAGGATGGCTTCTAGGTAACTGAGTAGATATTTTTCAGGCAAGAATTCACGAATGGTTTTGGCGATAACAGGTGTGCGACCCATGCCACCACCAACCATAATTTCAAAGCCAATCCCACCAGCGTCATTTTTGACAGCTGCCACTGCTATGTCATGCCATTTTAGTGCAGCGCGATCATGCTCGCTACCACCAATGGCGATTTTGAACTTGCGCGGCAGATAAGCAAACTCTGGATGGAATGTTGACCATTGACGGATTAGCTCGCCGTAGGGCCGTGGGTCTAACAGCTCATCATAAGCTGCACCTGCAAACTGGTCTGTTGTCACATTACGGATGCAGTTACCTGATGTTTGAACGGCGTGCATTTCAACTGTTGCAAGCTCCTCGAGCAGGTCAGGTACTTCGGTAAGCTTGGGCCAGTTATATTGAATATTTTGACGTGTCGTAAAGTGACCGTAACCCTTGTCATATTTTCGTGCGATATGGGCGAGCATATGAACCTGTTTGGATGAAAGCGTGCCGTAAGGGACAGCCACACGCAGCATATAGGCATGAAGCTGTAGATATAGGCCGTTCTGAAGGCGTAATGGTCTAAATTCTTCTTCTGTGAGCTCCCCGCTAACACGACGGTTCACCTGATCGCGAAATTCGTCTACGCGGGCCTTGATAATAGAATGATCAAATTCATCATATGCATACATTGTTATTCTCTTTTCTAATCTGAAAATTGGCCAGATTGATAGCCTAGATCGCTACGCACACTTGGACCTGTAGACTGCATGCGGTATTTGATATGCGCTGGCTTAATGCCTTCATCAGATACATCAGCTGCAATAGCCTCAATGCTGATCACGCTATTATTATCATCGTGTTTCGAAGCCTTTAGAAGAAGCTCTTTCAGTGCCTCTGGGGTTTCGACCACTGCTGACAGGGCTACATGCGGGGACCATGTGTCATCGCCAGTGTAGAAAACCGCACGACCATCACCTAGACGATTAGCGATTAACATTTGAGGGCCTTTAAAGGATTTTTTTGTCATGATAAACCCCTATGCGATTGCTGCTAGATCAGCAGGTAATGGCTCTTGCAGCGCAGCGGCGCGACGCACAACATCACCGATTAAGATAAGCGCTGGGCTTTTAACCTTATATTGTTCAGCCGTTGTCGGTAGATCGCACAGGTTGGTGTATAGTTGACGCTCATCTGTGCGCGTACCATTTTCAATGATGGCTACTGGGGTGTGGGGGTTCAGTCCTCCCTCAATAAGGCCAGAGGATATATCGGACGCTGCATTTAACCCCATATAAACAGCAAGCGTGCGTCCAGCGCCAGCTAGACCTGCCCAGTGTTGTGTGTTGCCATCAGCTAGACGGCCAGTGACTAATGTCACAGCAGATGAATAATCACGGTCGGTTAGTGGTATTTGTGTTGACGCGGCGATGCCTGAAAGAGCTGTGATGCCAGGGATGACTTCTGTATTGATACCAGCCTCACGTAGTGCGCCCAGTTCTTCACCAGCACGGGCAAATAACATTGGATCGCCACCTTTTAAGCGTACAACACGTTTGCCGCGTCTAGCGTTGCTTACAATAACTTGATGAATGTGATCTTGGCCCTTGCCGTGATCACCTTCTTTTTTGCCAACAAAAATCAGTTCTGCATCGCGGCGACCAAGGGTTAGGACTTCACGGCTAACCAGATTGTCATAAACAATCACATCGGCTTGCTGCATTGCGCGGTGTGCCTTGATAGTGAGTAGGTCAGGGTCGCCGGGGCCAGCGCCCACAAGTTGAACGAGGCCCTGCGCGGTGTGTGTGTTGTTGGTGGCAAGTGTTAGCAATTTATTTTCCATCTCATTTTTGTTAAGGCCGTTAAAGTCGTCAGCGCGGTCAAAGATACGATCCCAATATTCACGGCGCTGCGTGCTATTGGTAATAAGTGCCGTCACTTGACTTCGCACATCGCCCGCGGCTTCAGCGAGGGTGCCGAGTGACGGGGGGAGAATTTTCTCGAGTGCTGCGCGAATGCGGCGAATGAAAACGGGCGCTTTACCGCCGGAAGAGAAGGCTAAGCTAATAGGGCCGCGTGAAATTTGGGCAGGTGTTATAAAGTCTGACAAATGTTGTTTGTCCACAACATTCACTGGGACACCTTTTATCTGCGCCCAAGTTGCCACATGTTCTTCGGCGAGTGGATCAGATAGTGATACATAAACAAGCGTTTTCTTGGATAGATCGCTTTCATTAAAGTTGCGGTCATGGACGGTAATATTCACCGCAGCTTCTTGACTGCGGAAAATGCCAGCGCCGTCTAAGGCTGCGCGCGCACCTGCGTCGACAACTGTGATGCGAGCCTTTGATTCTAACAGCAGATTAACTTTGGCCATCGCGGCAGCGTTCGATCCGACAATAAGAATATGCTGGTTCTTTGGTGTTAAAAAAATTGGAATTGATGATGACATTGTAACGCTCCAATCTACTGTCCAACCTATTGGCCTATATGCGGGTCAAAATTCAGACTTTTTATGATTAAGTTTTTCTTTCCTGAATAGTAATATAAAGAAATTGACAATCTTGCTCAAACGAGAAGAATTTGCGACACTGAAAAGGAAATCTAATTCTAATTAAAGTATATTTATTACATTTAAATGGAATAATAATTCATATTTAATATTTATAAATACTAATTATTCTAATAAAGTTACTATATAGGAATATTATTTCTAGTAAAATATGCATAAGAAAAAACCGCCAAGTGTTAACTTGACGGTTTAGATTATCTTACTAGATTTCTATAAAATTATGATCAGTCTTTTAGTTTCTGCAATGCGTAAATAATTTGCATGGCATCGCTATAGGCGCGTTGCTTGAGATTAGCAGCGGCCGAGTGTCCACCCTCTGTATTTTCATAATAGATAACAGGATGGCCCATATCTGCCATCTTGGCTGTCATCTTGCGGGCGTGTCCTGGGTGAACGCGATCATCCTTTGTTGAGGTATAAAAGAATATCTCTGGATAGGCCGTGTCAGCGTGCACATTTTGATAGGGTGAGTATTTCAAGATATAGGCGCGCTCGCTAGCAATGTCAGGGTTGCCATATTCGCCCATCCATGAGGCACCAGCCAGTAGCTTGTGGTATCGCATCATATCAAGCAGTGGTACGGCGCAGATCACGGCATTAAATAGGTCAGGGCGCTGTGTGAACATTGCCCCCATCAACAAGCCGCCGTTAGAGCCACCGCGTATACCAAGATGGCGCGGCGAGGTCAGACCTGTGGTGATGATATCCTCAGCTACTGCGATAAAGTCATCATAGGCACCTTGACGCTTTTCCTTTAGAACAGATTGGTGCCAGCTTGGGCCGTATTCACCACCGCCACGGATATTAGCGATCACATAAGCGCCGCCTTCTTCTAACCATAGCTGACCAGTGCCTAATAAATAGCTTGGAGTAATGGATACTTCAAAGCCGCCATAGCCATAAAGCAAGGTCGGTGTTTTACCGTCCATGATGGTGTCTTTGTGGCGCACAACGAAATAGGGAATGCTTGTACCGTCTTTTGAGATAGCAAACTTCTGCTCTGTCACTAGATTGCTACTGTCGAAACGATCAGGTAGCGATGCAACGATGTTTAGATCACCAGCTTTGTTGAGGTGATAGAGCGTATCTGGCTGTATGAAGCTTTCAAAATTAATGAAGGCATCATCGCTTTCCTCGTCTACACTAACAATGCTGACTTTACCATTTTCGGGTAAGGGTATTTCATTGCTAGTCCATGCATCATCCTCTGACGAGATAGCGACAAGCTTACCCTTAACATCATCAAGAACAGTGATGAGGATACGGTCAGCGCCGATTTTGATCTCGTCAATGGCGGTTGTTGATGTTGGGGCATATAATGTTGTCAGGCTATTAGAAGCAGTATCAGCTAGTAGATCAGATACTTTAATCGCGACTAGACTACCTGTTGTGACAAATTTATCGCCGGTCGCCCAGTCTGCGCGCATTTGCAGGATCATCCAGTCTCTAAAGAAACCTTGATGTTGAATTTCCAGTGGCAAGTCTAACTTTTTCATCTTGCCGCGCTGCATTAGATGAATAATCTCGGTAAAGAAGTCAGGGCCTTGGATAACGCCAGCGTAGACACCATCACTGCGGTGACTGGCAATCGGTACAACAAAGGTATGATCAGCAGGTGCTTCAAATAATAATTTAGATGTGTTTAGGGGTGCGCCGCGCTTCCATAGTCTCACTTGGCGTGGATATCCACTTGTATTCATGGTGCCTTCGCCGAAGTCCGTGGCGATTAACAGGCTGTTACGCGCAGCCCAAGCAACCCATTGTTTGCTCTCTGGTGAATTAAAACCATTTTTTACCCACTCTTTGCGGTAGACATTATATTCACGCTGTACAACTGCATCGCCTCCACCACGGCTAAGACTAACAAGGCATAGGTTTGGATTAAAACTACAATCACGATCCTTATAGACCCAGTTTTCGCCTTCATCGGCCGCGAGCTTATCAAAATCTAGAATGGTTTCCCAGTTGTCCATATTAGCTGTGTAATCACCCAGCGCCGACCTGCGCCACAGTCCGCGCTCATTAGTCTCGTCCTGCCAAATATTGTGCACATCACCACCCTGCATACGACCATAAGCTATTTTGTCGCTAGCATTATAAACAGCGAGTGATTTATTCATAAGACCCTCAAAGCGAGGATCATCAGCAAGGCGTTGTTTACTATCAGCATTTTGTTCGTTAACCCATGCTAGCGCTCTGTCGCCTTCAACGTCTTCTAACCATAGGTAAGGATCAACATCAGGGTCAGATGGCGTCTTGTCACCACTTGGGCGCGGGCGTAGCTCAGCAGATAAATCTTCAATGACTGCATCAATGGCATCATTGGCATTAGGTGTCTCACTTTGTTGCATGACGCTACTGTCTTCCTCAATATATGGCTCTGGCTCAATATACGGTTCTGGCTCTATATATGGTTCTGGTTCAACAGCTGCTGGCTCAGATTCATTTTCTTCAGTATCGTCTGATGTAGTAGGCTCTGCCATTGCATCTTCGCTCATGCTGGTTGTGGGCATTTCTTCTGCAATTTTATTTGTGACTTCTTCTGTGACTTCTTCTGTGGCTTCTTCTGTCGCGACATCACTATCATCTTCATCTACAGTATCTTCAGTAGATTCCGCATATGAAGAGGGCGCATTAGATACATCCACCTCAGTAGGTGCAACACTCGCTGTTTCAACTGGCGCGTCTTTAGCAGCCTCAGTTTGATATCGGTTATATTGCTCGTTGAGCGGGCCGTTAAAAAAACTATAGGTGCCAAGGCCAATGCCGACTGCAACAAGACTAACAACTATATTTGTATTTATATCGCTCAATGGTCTCTCCTGCATGGCCTATGGTTCATGCTGTTTTTAATCAATATTCTAAAAATTATCTTTTAATTCGCGTGTTCTAGCGAAGATGTCAACAGTATCCGCACCTAACATATCTAAAGTTATTTGCAAACTTGATGCCTCTGGGCGTAAAAATGGGTTTGTACGTTTTTCCATTAATAGCGTTGAAGGCACAGTAGGCAAGCCTTTACTGCGTAGATCAGCCACCTGTTTTATACGGTCAATAAGGGCTGTGTTCTTTGGCTCAACTGTAATAGCAAACTCACCGTTACTGGTAGTATATTCATGGGCACAGTAGATTAATGTCTCATCAGGCAATGCCATTAGCTTTTGCAAACTGATCCACATCATTGCAGGTGTACCCTCAAACAAGCGACCACATCCCATAGAAAACATGGTGTCGCCGCAAAAGAGCGCTTGCTCTGCGCCAAAATAATATGCGTTATGACCTGTGGTATGGCCGGGTACATCAATGACTTGGGCCTGTGATGTACCTATGGATACTATATCGCCCTCGACTACGCATTTATCAATGCCAGGAATGCGGTGTTCATCGGCCTTAGGGCCAATAATGGTGCAGTTATATGCCCGTTTAAGGTCAAGATTGGCGGCTGTGTGGTCATTATGGTGATGCGTATTTAATATGTGGCTTAATTGCCAGCCGCGCTTGGATAGTTCAGCAGCGATCACATCTGTTGTTGTTGGATCAACAACTGCAGTTTCCCCGCTGGCATGGTCATGCAGCAAGTAATTATAATTTTGGAGCATATTCTCCATGTCTATCTGGACGATTTCCAGCATGAACATTCCTCAA
This sequence comes from uncultured Kordiimonas sp., assembly GCA_965603205.1. GTDB lineage: Bacteria > Pseudomonadota > Alphaproteobacteria > Sphingomonadales > Kordiimonadaceae > Temperatibacter. The sequence continues at coordinate 99,983 of CBFDCC010000007.1, forward strand.
TCTATATGGTTCAAATCTAACGATAGCACTATAATCATACCTTTATAGAAAAGGCTATAGCGGCAAATAAATTATCCCGCTTGTAACTTGCAAAATATCATGGTTTTATCTCAACAATCAAATAAGGGTATTATCATGAATAAAATTGGTCTTTTCATCATCGTCGTTTTTTCTGCTTGGATTATATATGGCTCAACCGAATTTAATGATCGGCTGAACAAACAAGATACATTTTATGATGTGCTTATTACAGGTGGTGAGGTTATCGACGGTACGGGCAACGCGCCTGTCCGCACTGATGTCGCGATGATTGATGACCGCATTGTCGCTATTGGTGATCTGTCACGGGCAAAGGCTCATACCGTAATTGACGCGACAGGCAAGGTCGTAACCCCCGGTTTTATTAATATGCTCAGCTGGGCGGTTGAGAGCTTGGTTACAGATGGTCGCGGGCTATCGGATGTGGTGCAGGGTGTGACATTAGAGGTTTTTGGTGAAGGTATGTCTATGGGGCCATTAACGCCGACAAGCAAAATTGATGCGCAAAAAGACATGGATAAATCACCTAATCCTGTCCAAATTGAATGGACATCGCTGGGTGAATATTTAGAATTTCTTGAGACTAAGGGGGTTTCCCCCAATGTGGCCTCGTTTGTTGGTGCGACGACTGTTCGTATTAACGCTGTTGGCTATGATAACCGCGAACCAACTGCTGATGAGCTAACTTTCATGAAAAATCAAGTGGCTGAGGCCATGCAGGAAGGCGCGATGGGCGTGGGGTCATCATTGATATATGCCCCTGCTTTTTACGCTAAAACGGATGAACTTATCGCGCTTAATAAGGTGGCTGCGGCATATGGTGGTATGTATATCACCCATATGCGTAATGAGGGTAATCAGCTTTTAGTGGCTTTTGATGAGACGCTGACTATTGCGAAAGAGGCTGGCATTGCAGCGGAGGTTTATCATCTAAAAGCAGCGGGCAATGATAACTGGCCAAAGATGCAGCAATTATTCACTAAATTAGAAGCTGCCAATGATAATGGACTGAAGATCACGGCGGATATGTATACATACCCTGCTGGCGCAACGGGATTAGACGCCGCTATGCCGCCTTGGGTGCAAGAAGGCGGACATGACGCTTGGGCTACGCGTCTTGGCGATCCAAAGATCAGAGCGCAAGTGATTGCTGAGATGAAAGTTTCGACCAATGATTGGGATAACCTATATCTAGCGGCGGGTGCAGATGGTGTTTTACTGCCATACTTTAAAAACCCTGCGCTAAAGCAATATACAGGTATGCGCCTAAGCGATGTGGCAGTGGCGCGCGGCACAAGCGTCGAAGATACTATCATTGATCTGGTGATCGCTGATGGTACACGCGTTGAGGCTATTTATTTCCTCATGTCCGATGAAAACCTGGTGGCGAAGGTTAAGCAACCTTGGTTATCATTTGGTAGTGACGCTGGATCATACGATCCTGTTGAAGCGTCAAAGCATGGTGGCGCTCATCCTCGCGCTTACGGCAATTTCTCTCGGGTGCTGGCAAAATATGTACGCGATGAAAAGGTCATTAGTTTAGCAGAGGCTGTGCGTAAATTATCAGGTCTGCCAGCCACTAATCTAAAGATCAAGGGCCGTGGCTTTATCAAAGAAGGCTATTACGGCGATGTATTGGTTTTTGACCCTAATGTGGTGCAGGATCATTCAACATTTGCCGACCCCCATAAGCTGTCTACGGGTATGAGCCATGTATTTATCAATGGTACGCAGGTATTAGCTGATGGTGTTCATACAGGCGCTACACCTGGTCGTGTGGTGCGTGGCCCCGGTTGGACTGGTTGGAAAGAGTAGTGTCATAATTATTTAGTTTAAAAGATATATACATTACGTCTCTTTTTCTATAATTAGGTGGACCTATTCTATATTATAAAGTCAGCTATGGAGTTCTTATGTTTATTAGTTTTGCCAAAAAAATATTAGTAACTACCTGTGTCGTCTTTTATGCATATTATGGGGCGTCGAGTGATGACAAGGTTAGTTTGGTATTCCTAACAGAGGATAATCCTCCTTATAATTCCCTAGATAAAAAAACTGGAGCCTTAACAGGTATTGCTGTGGATGCCATAAAAGAAATGATGAAACGATTAGATGCTGACTACACTATAGGCATAGTGCCATTTAATCGCGGCATGCTTCAGGTGCAATCAGAAAATAACACATGCTTGTTTGTGATGAATAGAACCGAAGACCGAGAAAATAAATTCGCGTGGGTGGGTCCACTGTATACAGGTGGCTGGGCGTTTTTCAAGCGGGCTGGCAGCCCTATTAAAATTGAAAGCATGGCACCAGAAGCGTTAAATAAATATCAAATATTTGGGGGCACTGCGACAGCCCCAACTATATATGTTAGAAAAAAGGGCATTAAAGTCACGGGTGTAAAAACGGCTAAAGATAGTTTGAGACTTCTATATTTAAATAGAGGGGATTTGGTTTTAGGTGGCGTTACTGTATTGAAAATGCTGGCTACAGAGCAAAATTATCCTAAGCCTGAAATTGCCCATTATATATTTGAAACAGTATTGAGTATGGGGTGTTCAAAGCAAATGCCCAAAGAGCTTATTCAAAGAATGAATATGATTAATCTACAAATGACAGATTTTAAGAACAATCTGGTTGATAATTATAAGTCTAATTAATCTCTTCAAATCTAAACCCACCAAGCGCCGACGCGCAGGCTGATCATACGGTCTTTGGCAAGCTCGCCGTAGGGGCAAATATTCCAAATCCATTTATCAATGGCATCTTTAGGCAGCATATAGGCTGGGACACTGTGATAAACAATTGTGCGGTTGCCCGTGTTTTCAATACGTTCAAAGTCGCTGATGACCAGTGCGGGGCAGTCGGTGGCTTTTAATGCGTCGATATGGGCCTGTGTGAAGTTTTCCCATAGGGTCAATTCTTCGTCGTCATAATAGGACACTGATGTAAAAGGCAGCGCCACCTGTGACCATAGATTACAGCTAATGATCAGGCCATAATCACCTTTTGGAATGGGGGCTAGCGTTGGCGGGTCTGGTAATTCGCCGACAGTATGAGCTTTAAATATTTTCAAATACCCCGTGGCGTCGAACAATTCAAATTTTGTATGATTGAGCTTCTTGAGCGCACGTTTTGTACTAGGTAAATAAACAGCGTCAGCTAAAACTGTGCCACCAAAATGTTTGTCCAGTTCCTCTAATGGCACATCAAGGCACGGCCCTGCACCAATAAGCAAAATAGGTTTGTCATCAGGGGCATCTGCAATAGCATCAATGATAATCTGTTTTGTCTTATCCAGATGTGGCTGCCAGTCTTTGCGGTTACGCTTATGGCGTCCCACAATGCCAACGGCTTCATAGGTTAGGCTCGCCTTGTTGGCACCTTCAACCGTCTCTGAAAATAGATAAGTGAATAACTCTTTTATCATCGTGTTTATTTAACCCTTGTTAGCAACGCACCTATTTAACGAGCTTTTGCACTAAAGGGTAGGGTGTATTTGATGTTTTTGTCATCGCTTGATTTTTTAATGGCACCGAGCGGTAAAAACAGCTCTCATAGCCCACATGACAGCAACCGCCACCCGCTTGGGTAACGATCATCCACAAGGCGTCTTGATCACAGTCAGTGCGAAGGTCATGAACCGTTTGGATTTGGCCAGAGGTCGCACCCTTGTGCCATAATTCGCCGCGTGATCTACTCCAGTAATGGGCTTCACCCGTCGCGATTGTCGCCTTAAGCGCGTCTGCGTTCATCCAAGCCTGCATCAGCACAGCTCCTGTGGCTGCGTCAGTCGCAACAACAGGCATTAGGCCTTGCTCGTTAAATTTTGGTGCAAAGGTTAAATCATGCTCAACATTTTGCTTATTGCCGTTTGGGGCAAAATTAATCTCACTCATGGTGATTTCCTATTATCCCTTAACAATATCCCAAAATTGGCGTTCAATTCTTTCATCTTGGAAACAGCCGCGCATAGCACGTGTGATGGTCATCGTGTCATGCTTTCTAACACCGCGCATAGTCATGCAGTGGTGCGAGGCATCAACAATAACCGCTACGCCTTTAGCGTCCAATTCGCGCTCAACAGCGTCAGCGATTTGGGCGGTCATTTTTTCTTGAACCTGCAAGCGCTTGGCGTAAATTTCAATCACGCGAGCAAGCTTGCTAATGCCAACAACGCGGCCATTAGGCATATAGGCAATGTGGATCTTGCCAATGATTGGCACCATATGATGTTCGCAGTGGCTCTCAAAACGTATGTCACGCAGGACGACCATGTCGCTATAGCCTTCTACTTCTTCAAAAGTAGTGGATAGGACATCTTCTGGTTTTTCTGTGTAGCCTTTAAAGAATTCACCATAAGCTTTGGTGACCCGACGCGGTGTATCGATTAGACCTTCGCGGGTTGGGTCATCGCCCGCCCATTTTATCAGGGTGCGAACGGCTTCTTCGGCTTCTTCACGGGTTGGTTTAATTATAGTATTAGAGCTGTCGGTCGGTGCGGCGTCCTTCAGTTCAAGGTCAGGTGATGACCTTTCAATTACGGCATCCATTGTATTTCCTTCGTGTTGAGGAGGCATGATGCGCTCCTTTCTGTCCTACTAATTATAGAATAGGCAATATCTACTAAATCCGTATGAATTCAAGTAGCATTTAAGGATATAGCACAAAAGGCTTGGCAATTGCTAGTAGTTGTGAGTACACACGGTGTAAATTTGTTGCGTTATCAAAAAAGAAGCTAATCAAGATATGAGCGAACTCTACAATAAAGAAATTTTGCGCCTAACAACCAAGATTCCCAATCAACGGCGTCTGGATGATCCAGATAAAACAGCTGAGCGTACTAGTCGTATCTGTGGCAGCCGTATCACGCTTGATGTCATATTGGGCGATAATGGTATCATTAGTGATTTTGGCTGGACGGTCAAAGCCTGCGCGCTGGGTCAAGCAACAGCGGCAATCGTCGGCAATAATATTGTTGGATTGACGCCAGAAGCACTAACAGACGTCATGTTTCAGTTTAAATCTATGGTAAAGGGCGGTGAAGAGATTGACTGGCAAGCATATGATGGTGGAAAATGGGCAGGGCTAGAATTGCTCGCCCCCGTGCATGATCACCCAGGCCGTCATGGATCGGTATTATTGCCCTTTCAGGTCTTAGAAAAAATTCTGCTGTAATGGATCTCTATTGTTGAGGCTTGGTATGTAATGTGGTGCCGTCAACACTAACAACTGTCACCATACTATTCTCATCAGCATCTTCACCAGTCGCTATCCAAAGGCTATCACCAACCTTTATTTTTCCATGGCCGTTTTTAATGGTAACAGCAACGGGATAACTGTTGCCTATCATGGCATCACCGCGTCGATTAAGCGTTTCATTATCCGATGGGATATTACCCCTTGCCTTAATGAAGCGACGTCCTGCAAATATGGAAACTATTGATAATAGAGAAAATAGAACTATTTGACCTTCCCAAAGCAGACCCCATTCATGGCCAGTAAGCAGCCATACATATGATCCAGTAGCAGCGGCTGCAATGCCAAGCCATAGGAAGACTACACCCGGCATCACCATCTCTAAGCCAAAGAAAACTAGCATGGCAATGAACCAAGTCCAGTACGTGAAATTTAGGTCTGAGATTAATTCTGTCATGATATATTCCTACTGACTGCTCTATTTGCCGCTCTTGGGTATGCCGCTTGATATTGGTTTTTTATCATCACTATTCAAATTTTTCACTAATTCATTAATGCCGCCGATTGCGCCGATAACACTACTGGCTTCTAGTGGCATGAAAACGAGTTTTTCATTTGGTGAATTAGCAAATTGGCTTAACGACTCTATATATTTTTGAGCGACAAAATAGTTGATCGCTTGCGGGTCACCATCTGCAATTGCTTCAGAGACCATCTGTGTTGCTTTGGCTTCTGCTTCTGCTTCTCGCTCACGAGCCTCTGCGTCACGGAAAGCTGCTTCACGGCGACCCTCTGCTTCTAGAATGGCTGCTTTTTTCTCACCCTCAGCTTTTAGGATTTCGGATTGGCGCAGTCCTTCGGCTTCTAGAATATTAGCGCGCTTTTCGCGCTCGGATTTTAGCTGTTTCGCCATGGCATCAACGATATCTCTTGGTGGTTCGATATCTTTTACCTCAACACGTGTGATCTTAGCGCCCCAAGGGTTAGTAGCTTCATCAACCACCATTAGCAGGCGACCACTGATTTGATCACGCTGTGACAGCAGCTCATCAAGCTCCATGCTGCCAACCACTGTACGTAAGTTAGTAGTCGTTAAATTCATGATAGCCAGTTCTAGGTCATTAACCTCATAGGTGGCTTTAGCCGCATCAAGAACTTGAAAGAAGACAACGCCGTCCACCCGCACCATAGCGTTATCTTTGGTGATAACTTCTTGGCTATCGATATCCAACACACGCTCTTTCATATTTATGTTAGCACTAACACGGTCAATGAACGGAATGATGATGTGGAAACCAGGCTTTAGGGAGCTAGTAAAACGCCCCATACGCTCAACAGTAGATTCAAATCCTTGCTTAACGATAACCGCGCCCATAAAGAGGGTCAATACGACTACAAATAAAATAACTAAGGCGAAAATGGAAAAACCAGCAAAGTCCATGAGATATCCCTTTGTAAATGTGTATAGAGCCCTAGTTGCGCTCTATTTTTCTATTATAGGATATAATATAAGGACGAATTGACTCGATTTAAAGGGTGAATAGTTTTAGCTCGATTGGGCTGCCCCTTATTTAGCTAGCAATTAGGGTCAAATTCACACGCTAGCAAGGCATTGATCTGATGTAGATTACCTTATTAGGCTTTCAAGTTGCGTCTTCACAATATGTATTTCTTCATGATCTATGAGTAATAATTCCTTGATTGCAGTTTGAGTTGAGGCATCCAGGGTCTCGGCATGATAATTTTGAGTTTTACTTATTAATAGATTTTCAATAGGGAAATCTAATGGTATTTTGTTTTGAATGTTGCTCATTTCTCGATCAAATTTTGTTTCAATGGCGCGTATATCGTGACTACTAAATTCAGTTAATTTTTGAAATTCAGGGTGTCTAGTGTCAATTTTATGGAAATGATAGGCGACGCGGCTTACCTGTTGTTTATTTACGCCTTTATCAACAAGCATCCTGCAGACTTTCATGGTCACTGCACTTTGACTACTGTTGTCTATTCGGCCCTTTGGTGTTGTTAGCTTGGCATCTATGCCGAATGCTTGCAGGATGTTAGTAGGTAAATCGTTTTTTATATCGCCATAATTTAATATTTTAATATTTTCTGGCCCAACTAAAGTAGACCATTTATTAATTATTTTGCCCCAATTATGAGGCTGTTTTTCTTTGTTTAGATAGGCGATAAAATCATCATTTATGTGTCTAGACTTACTGAACTGCTTATAAAGAGAAGACATAAAATCAACATAGGGCCTGCAAACAAATACGATTTTTACGTTTAAATTTATTTGGGAGGAAAAAATATCCTTATCTAAAAATTTAAAATGTTTAGGGTGTGACAAACCTTCCCAACTAATAAGAAACTTTTTAGGTGTCTTTGACCTAGATATTTTTGCCAGCAATTTTTGGAGGTTGTCATTTCTTAAAATTTTTCTATGAGCATTGCCTATGACGTCACTCCGGTGCATGGCTATCCTAGGGTATATGACGCCTTTGCTCTTTAATAGCTCTCTATTTTCAAAACAAACATTTTGAAAATAGCTACTGCCCGTCTTATAGGAGCCTATATGTATGTATAATGTTTTAGAATCGAAACTAGTCATGAATATAATCTTTTAATACGAGGTCATCCAAATCATACTTTATATGGCGTTATTTACACCAATTTTTTACCCATGAATAGATGTTTTTTAAGTTGTTGCTCTAGGCACATTATTTATGAATTATGGTTGCTATAATAGCCTTGTTGTCGTTGATAACTTTAGCATTTCAGGGTGGCAATTCAGGGGCTGCCTGCGTTATATAGTTTTCATATTCATCAGTGATCTCTCTAAAATATATCTAGATCACGGCCCGTATGGACGAGGCCTTTATATGTCTTTTTTATCTCATTTGTGATCATTTCAATATCGTCACCGCCCCATGTGAGCTGATGATGTAATATCAATAGCTTGGGTTTTGCCATATTTGCAATACGCGCTACATCTGACGCGCTGGTATGATAGGCAGCATGGTATTTTTTCCATTCGTCAGGTAGGCGTTTATAACTTGCCTCTGAATAACCTTCATGGATAAGAATGTCTGCACCTATAGCCTTTTCAGCGACTATGGGGCAATAAGTTGTGTCACCTGAAATGACAATCAGGCGATCTGCTGTTTGAATGCGATAACCATAAGCATCTTTCCATAGGCCATGACAAACAGGAAAAGCTTCGATGCTGATCTTGTCATCACTAAATTTTTTCGTTTCATTTCCCCACTCTGTTGTATCAACGCGCCACCCTGTTGGGTTTTGTGGTTGAAGGCCCTTAATGCGACGATCAATATCTTGAGCGTAGGCAGCTAAAATATTGCTCGCCATTTCACCTGTGCCTGCTGGTCCAAATAGCTGCAGTGGCTGCTCGCGTTCTAATACCCATGGGGTAAGGATAAGATCAGAAAGGCCGAGCGTGTGGTCGCTATGTAGGTGTGTTAGAAAAACATGGCTAAGGTTTTTTGCTTGCAAGGCGGGTATGTTATGCTTCACCGAGGCCTCGGCTGCACGTCTGACAGTACCCGTACCTGCGTCAAAGATATAAGCCCTGCCATCCGTCACAATAGCCGTAGCAGGGCCTGACCTATCAGGGAATGGATTTGGGTTCCCTGTTCCTAATAATATAACATTGGTCTCTGCGCTTGCATGCAAGCTAATAAAGCTGAGGTGCAATAGGACTATTATTTTTAGTAAATTGCTCATCATCAATTTCCCATGAGAGTTTTGCGTTCAGTTTTAATAAGGGTCGATAAAAACTGCATAGTAGCGTCTATGCGCGCTAGTGGTCTGATGTCTTCGTGCGTTAATAACCATAGATCACGGGTGATATTAATCAAGTCTGGCAATATGGGCACTAATCCTTGTGTGCGGTCAGCTAAAAAACAAGGCAGTAACGCAAGGCCAACGCCGTCAACTGCCGCGTTTGTTTGGCCTGTTACATTAGTCGAGCGCAATACCACACGAGGATTGTTGAGTGTTTTTTCAAGTAAGCGCAGCTGCTCAACAGGTATAAGATCATCCACATAGCTGATAAATTCATGACCTGCTAAATCCCGCGGGCGATAAATATGTGGATGATCCTTTAGATAGGCGGGTGATCCATAAAGCTTCAAACTATATTCACCAACCTTGCTGGAAATTAAGCGCCCACGGTCGGGTCTCGCCAGTGCAATGGCGATATCTGCTTCACGTTTATTGAGAGATAGCGGGCGCGTGTCGGCAACAAGCTCTATCTCAATACCAGGGTGGCGCCGCCTGAAAACTGACCAAAAACGCGATAGGAACTGACTGCCCAGCGCCTCTGGTGTAGCTAGGCGCACTGATCCAGTAGCACCCAGTGTTTCATCAGATAGTTCATTTTGTAGGGCAAGGCTATTGCCTTCCATGGCTTCTGCGTGGGCCGTTAGGCGCTGCCCAGCCTCTGTCAGTTGATAGCCCTTTTGCTCGCGGACAAATAAAATGGAGCCAATGTTCTCTTCAAGATGAGCGATACGTCGTGCGACCGTAGTATGATCTACATTCAGGCGTTTAGCCGCTGCGCTCAGGCTGCCTGACCGCGCGACGGCTAAAAAATATTTTATATGGTCCCAATTCATAATAGGGTTATAGCATATGTGCATAAATGCACAATAGGATATGCAATAATGTGCCGTGACATGCAAAATTGCATGGTATATGGTCTCTCTAAACTAATTATAATGAACTGGAGATATTCTATGTATGAGATTCAACATTTTATCGGTGGTAAAGAAGTAAAAGGCACTAGCGGTCGTTTTGGTCCTGTTTTCAACCCCGCGATTGGCGAGCAAGTTGGTAAAGTAGCGCTAGCAACAAAAGAAGAAGTTGAAGGCGTTATCGCTAATGCACAAGCAGCCTTTCCTGCTTGGGCGGCTGTTTCAGTTGTACGTCGTGCACGTGTGCTAGCGAACCTTGTTCAAATTTTATACCGTGAAAAAGACGCCCTTGCTGAGGCGCTATCACGCGAGCATGGAAAAGTGTTTTCTGACGCACAGGGCGATGTTCAGCGCGGCCTAGAGGTTGCTGAATTTGCTTCTGGTATGCCCCATCTTTTAAAAGGTGAGTTCTCAGACAATGTTGGTGGTTCTATTGATATGTATAACATGCGCAAGCCTCTTGGTGTTGTTGCTGGTATCACGCCCTTTAACTTCCCTGCGATGATCCCTTTATGGATGAGCTGTGTTGCGATTGCATGTGGTAACGCATTCATTCTTAAGCCATCAGAAAAAGCGCCAAGCGTGCCAATGATGTTTGCTGCCATGTGGAAAGAGGCTGGTTTGCCAGATGGTATATTTAATGTGGTGAATGGTGATAAAGAATCTGTGGATACCATCTGTACTGATGAGCGCGTTAAGGCAGTGTCTTTCGTTGGCTCAACAGCTATTGCGCAATATGTTTATGCGACTTGTACTGCACACGGCAAACGTTGTCAGGCTATGGGCGGCGCTAAGAACCATATGGCTATCTTGCCTGATGCTGATCTTGAGCAAGTAGCTGACGCTCTTATAGGTGCTGCTTATGGTTCAGCTGGCGAGCGCTGTATGGCGATCTCTGTTGCTGTCTGTGTTGGTGATGTTGCTGATCGTTTGATTGAAATTCTAAAGCCACGTGTTGAAGGTCTTAAGATTAATCACGGTATGGATTTAACGTCTGAGATGGGGCCATTGGTGACTAAAGAGCACCGTGAAAAAGTAGTGGGTTACCTTGATCTAGCCGAAGAAGAAGGTGCAACATTTGTTGTTGATGGTCGTGGGTATAAAAACACAGAAGCTGGCTATGAGAACGGTTACTATCTTGGTGGAACGCTTATGGACAATGTAACAAAGGACATGCGTTCATACAAAGAAGAGATATTTGGCCCAACATTACAGGTCATGCGTGTTGATACACTTGAAGAAGCAATCGCGCTTCCTAGCGAGCATGAATATGGTAATGGTACATCGATCTTCACAGCCAACGGTAACGCTGCGCGTGAATATGCAAATAACGTTGAAGTTGGTATGGTTGGCATTAACGTACCGATCCCTGTGCCACTAGCATTCCACAGCTTCGGTGGTTGGAAAGCCTCTGCATTTGGTGATATCAATCAGCACGGTCCAGAAGGTATTCGTTTTTACACAAAGACTAAAACGGTTACACAGCGCTGGCCTAATTCAATTGCTGCTGGCGCAGAGTTTGCCATTCCTACGCTCAACGGCTAATGTATATGAGGGGGAGTCTTTTAGGCTCCCCCATTCATATAATTAGATAGTGGAGGGTTGCATTGATGTCTTTGGGAAAAAGCCTGTTAACAGGCGCGTTAGCGCTTGGTTTAGTTGCTTGTGGGCAACAAGATAATAGCGGTACTAGCGATAAAAAATCAGAACAAATAGTTAAATCAAAAATCGCGGATATGGAAGTTCATATCCCTTATAAGCAATTCACACTTGATAACGGCCTACGGGTTGTAGTCCATGAAGACCATAAAGCGCCTATCGTGGCTGTGAGCATATGGTATCATGTAGGTTCAAAAGACGAGCCAGAGGGCAAGACGGGCTTTGCCCATCTATTTGAGCATTTAATGTTTAATGGCTCAGAAAATTACGACGATGAATATTTTGGCCCATTTGAGGCTGCTGGTGTTACCGATATGAACGGTACTACTTGGTTCGACCGTACTAATTATTTTCAAAATATACCAACCCCTGCGCTAGATATGGCTATGTGGATGGAAAGCGACCGCATGGGACATTTGCTGGGCGCTGTAACACAGGAAAAATTAGACGAACAACGTGGTGTTGTTCAAAATGAAAAACGTCAAGGTGACAACCAGCCTTATGGGCAAACTGAATATCGCCAATTAGAAGGCATGTTCCCCATTGGTCATCCTTATCGCCACAGCACTATTGGTTCTATGGCTGATCTAGATGCGGCGTCACTGGATGATGTTAAAGGTTGGTTTAAACAGTATTATGGTGCTGCCAATGCGGTGCTAGTGCTGGCTGGTGATATAACACCAGAAAAGGCCAAAGAACTGGCTGAGAAATATTTTGGTGATATTGCATCTGGTCCAGCGCTAAAACGTCATACATCATGGGTGCCTACCCACGCGCATAACACGGTTGAAGAATTAATCGACGGTAGTGCGCCAAATGTGCGGATCAATCGCAGCTGGGCTATTGCGGGTCGTGTGAGCAAAGATTCTAAGATTATGGCTGTTGCTGCTGATGTATTAGGTGGCGGCAAAAACAGTCGTCTTTATCAGGCGTTGGTTTATCAAAACCAATTAGCAACATCCGTATCTGTTTCAATGCAGCCGTTTGAGCTGACCAGTATGTTTGAAGTGCAGGTTGATATTAAACCGGGTGTTGAAGCAAGCAAGGTCGAAGAGATTTTAAATGCTGAGATGGCACGGTTTATAGCAGAAGGTCCAACAGCGAACGAAGTTGAACGTGCTAAGACAAAAATCGTAGCCTCAACGGTTATGGGTCTAGAGAAAATTGGTGGTTTTGGTGGCAAAGCAACTGCGCTGGCGCGTGGTGAATTATATGCAGGCAACCCAAATCATTTATCTGAATCTGTTGGGCATATAAGCAATACAACGGCTGGCGAAGTAGCAGCGGTGACTAAACGTAACATCAGCGGTGGTTACTATCAGCTTACAACTAAGCCTGCGGCTAAATATATCGTGGCTGAGAGCAAGGTTGATCGCTCAAAATTACCAGCTGTTGGTGACATGCCGTCACTTATCTTCCCTGAGGTTAAAGAAGCAACACTGTCAAACGGTATGAAAGTATTATTGGCAACACGCAGTACTGTACCTGTTGTGAATATGAGCCTGCAATTTGATGCAGGGTATGCAGCTGACCAAGATAAAAAGCTTGGCACAGCTAGTTTTGCACTGGCCATGCTAGACGAAGGCACGCAGAGTAAAACTGCGCTAGAAATAGCGGCTGAAGCCGAGGGGCTTGGTGCGGGTATATCATCAGGATCAAATCTGGATATGAGCTCTGTTAGCCTGTCTACATTGAAGGTTACAATGGATGAGGCGCTTAGTCTTTACGCTGATGTTGTGCGCAACCCTGCCTTTGATAGTGCAGAAATTGAGCGTCTTCGTAAACGTTGGGTTGTCTCAATAGCACAGGAAAAATCTCAACCTGTACAGCTGGCGTTACGCACATTGCCACCACTATTATATGGCGAAGGTCATGCTTACTCGTTGCCTTATACAGGTTCGGGTACGGTTGCGTCGATTGAAAGCTTAACACGCGATGATTTGGTGAAGTTCCATAGCAACTGGATACGACCAGATAATGCCAAGATGGTCATCGTTGGCGATGTAACATTGGATGAAGTTGTGCCAGCATTAGAGCGCGCCTTTGGTTCATGGAAAGCTGCATCAACTGCAGTGCCTGTGAAAAATATTACCAAGGTTAGCTTGCCTGCTAAAGGGCGTATCGTGATTATGGATAAGCCCGGTAGTTCACAGTCTGTGATACTGGCTAGTCATCTCATCCCCGGTACCGGTGATAGTGGTGCGGCCAATTTGGAAATGGCTAATAATATTCTCGGCGGTGAATTTACATCACGGGTGAATATGAACCTGCGTGAAGATAAACATTGGTCTTATGGTGCTTTCACCATTACCTTTGGTGCGCGTGGTCAACGTATGTGGTTAGTTTACGCACCTGTTCAAACGGACAAGACAAAGGAATCTATGGCTGAACTTGTTAATGAGGTTACAAATTATCTTGGTTCAAGCCCAGCCACACAAGGCGAACTAGACCGTATGATTTCTAATAAGACTAACAAGTTACCGGGACAGTTTGAAACGGCTGCGTCAGTGCTTGGGTCCTTAAATAGCAATATCAGATACGGTCGTGCGCTAGATTATGTCACCACATTGCCTGAAATGTATAAGGCGATGAAGGTTGAAGATATTCAGGCTGCTGCCAGTGCATTTGAAACAGATAAACTGACATGGCTCATTGTTGGTGATCGTAGTAAGATAGAGGCGGGTATCCGCGAACTTAATCTTGGTGACGTTGAGGTCTGGGACATTAACGGTAATAAATTAGACTAATGGTCTGATCCTATTACCAAAATAAAATAATAGGCAGCGTGGTAATCGCGCTGCCTATGTTAAAGTAATATGAAGCAAAGTATAATGAGCCAAAGTAATATGAGGATGAAAAATGGACTTTAACTTAAATGAAGATCAGATCGCTATTCGCGATATGGCGCGTCAGTTTGCCGAAGACCGTATCGTACCAAATGCAGCTGAGTGGGATGAAAAACACATTTGGCCACGTGATATTCAGGCAGAAGTTGGCGAGCTTGGTTTTGGCGCTATTTTTATTGATGAAGAGTTGGGTGGGTGCGGTCTGAGCCGTGTTGAAACAGCTTTGATTTTTGAGCAGTTGTCCTATGGCTGTCCGTCTACGGCTGCGATGTTCTCTATTCATAATATGGCAGCAGGCATGATAGCCAAATATGGCAGTGATGCAGTTAAGTCAAAGTTTTTACCTAAACTGATAACGCTTGAACATATTGCCAGCTATTGCTTAACGGAGCCAAGCGCAGGTTCTGACGCAGGTAGCATCAAAACCAAAGCTGTCAAAGATGGTGATGATTACATCCTAAATGGGGCAAAGGCATTTATCTCAGGGTCTGGTGATAGTGAAATATATGTGGTGATGGCCCGCACGAGTGATGATGGCGCACGCGGTATTACCTGTTTCGTCGTTGAAAAGGGCACAGAAGGCCTTTCCTTTGGTGCGCGTGAAAAGAAAATGGGCTGGAACTGTCAACGTACAGCATCAGTGATGTTTGATGATTGCCGTATTCCTGCTGAAAACATGGTTGGTGCAGTCGGAGGAGGCTTCAAGATCGCCATGCAAGGCTTAGATGGTGGTCGATTAAATATCGCGGCTTGTGCGCTTGGTGGTGCACAGCGCGCTTATGAAGAGGCTATTAAATACGTTAAAGAACGCAAGCAGTTTGGCAAGGTCATCGCTGATTTCCAAAATACACAGTTCCGCATTGCAGATATGGCAAGCGAGCTAGAAGCGTGTCGTTTGATGCTTTATAGTGCGTCGCAAAAAGTATCTAACGGCGCTCATGACGCTACGAGTGCAGCGGCTATGGCGAAACGTTTCATTACTGATACATGCTTTAAAGTGGCTAATGACGCGCTGCAATTATTTGGTGGTTACGGGTATCTATCTGATTATCCAGCTGAAAAAATCGTTCGTGATCTGCGCGTGCACCAAATCCTAGAGGGCACAAACGAGATTATGCGCCTGATTGTTTCCCGCGATATTTTAAAGGACTAATGAGTATGTCAGACTTTGACGAGGTATTATTTGAAAACCGTGGTTCCATAGGGTTAATCACCTTAAATCGTCCACGTGCACTAAATTCACTAACCCACGCAATGGCGGTGGCGATTTATGACCAGCTAAACTTATGGGCTGATGACGAGAGCGTAGATGCTGTTGTTGTGATAGGCGAGGGCGAGAAGGCCTTTTGCGCGGGCGGTGACGTGGTCAAGGTAAGCCAGTCTTATCAAGACGGTACAGACGAGTGGCGTGCATTTTTCCATGATGAGTATTTAATGAATATAGCCATCGAAGAGTTTCCAAAACCTTATATCAGTCTCGTTGATGGTATCACCATGGGCGGCGGCGTTGGAGTGTCTATACCCGGTGATTTTTGGGTTGCGACTGAGAAAACAATGTTTGCTATGCCAGAGACTGGCCTTGGCCTAATCCCAGATGTGGGCGGCGGCTGGTTCTTGCCGCGTATCCCAGGTGAGATTGGCATGTATCTAGCGCTAACAGGTGCGCGGATGAAGGCACCTGATTTATACGGTTTTGGTCTTGCAACGCATGTTGTGACTAGCGAACAGGTACCAGCAATCATTGCTGCGCTCTCTACTGCTGATATCGAAGATAATGATGATGTCGCTGAAATATTAAATGGTTTTCACAGTGACCCCGCAGATGCGCCTTTGGCGGAGCATGTTAATGCTATTGATGATATTTTCAGCGACTGCAGCGTCGAGGCTATTTTAGCTAGCCTAATGAAAAATGGCAGCGAATGGGCACTAAAACAGCATAAGATTATGATGACCAAGTCGCCTATGTCGATGAAAGTTAGCTTTGAACAACTACGTCGTGGTGCACGGATGTCTACTTTCCGTGACAATATGATCATGGAGTTCCGCTTGGTTTGTAATCTTGTGGAAGCAAATGATTTTCATGAGGGCGTTAGGGCTATTCTCATTGATAAGGATAATACGCCCCATTGGTCACCAGAGACACTTGCAGAAATAACAGAAGAAGATATTGAATCCTTCTTTGCCCCGCTTAATAAAGATTTAGTAATAAAGTAAAGGAATAACATTATGACAACTGTAGCATTTATTGGCCTTGGAAATATGGGGCTACCAATGGCAAAAAATTTAGTTGGCGCTGGCTTTGATGTTCAGGGCTTTGATCTAAGCGCAGATTTGTGCGCTAGCCTAGATGCTGCTGGTGGTAAAGGGTTTTCAGATATGGCGGCCGCTGTATCGAACGCTGACGCTGTTGTGACTATGCTGCCTAATGGTAATATTGTTAAAAATGTTTATCTGGGCGGCGATGGTATTTTAGCGAGTGCTAAAAAGGGCGCTCTACTCATCGATAGCTCAACCATTGATGTGGAGACCGCCCGTGAAGTGGCTGCGGCTGCCGCTGGGGTTGGGTTCAAGATGGTAGACGCACCAGTATCTGGCGGCATTAGCGGCGCTGCTGCTGGCACATTAGCCTTTATGATTGGCGGAGCAGACGCTGATGTGGAACAGGCTAAAGTGATTATCGACCCAATGGCGGGCAAGATGGTGCATGCTGGCGGTAGTGGCAACGGCCAAGCGGCAAAGATATGTAACAATATGGCGTTAGCTATTCAGATGATCAGCATGGGCGAGGCTTTCAATCTTGGCAGGTCGCTGGGTGTTGAGGATCAGGTTTTATATGATATTATGTCTGGTGCATCAGCGCAGTGTTGGTCATTAACTACCTATTGCCCTGTGCCAGGTCCCGTGCCGACGTCGCCAGCTAATAATGACTATGAGCCGGGCTTTGCAACAGCTTTGATGCATAAGGATTTAGGCCTAGCTATGGAAGCCGCTTCGGGCGTGAATGCAAATACCCCGCTTGGTAAAATGTCAGCGGATCTATATGCTCAAATGGCAGATAGCGACATGGGCGATAAAGATTTCTCAGGGATGATTAATTTTTTAAGGAAGTAGCAATCCATGCAGTGATCTTATCTTCTAGAAGGTTAAGCGGCATCGCACCACTTTCTAGGATGCGATCATGAAAAACACGGATGTCAAATGCATCCCCTAGGGCTTCGCGGGCACGCTCGCGGAGCTCTACTATTTTTAACTCTCCAAGCTTATAACCAAGCGCCTGTCCCGGCCAAACCACATAGCGCTCGATCTCACTCGTGGCTTCTGATATGTGATTACCTTCGGTGTCCATCGAATATTTGATTGCTCTCTCGCGGCTCCACCCCAGTGCGTGCATACCTGTATCAACCACAAGACGTACGGCGCGGTGAAGCTCGGCTTGCAAGCGACCAATATCATCTACAGGATCATCCTTATATATACCCATGTCAGAGGCTAAACGCTCTGCATATAATCCCCAACCTTCGCCCATGGCGTTGCTGTAAAAAATGGTACTGAGGATTGGCTGGTCATCCCCCATGCTAAGAATAGTTTGCAGGTGGTGTCCTGGATTTGTTTCGTGATACGTCAGTGTCTGTAATGTATAGGATGGAGTAGCCGCCGTGTCATATAGGCTGATCCAAAAGGTGCCAAGACGTTTGCCGTCTTGTGATGGTGCGTCATAAAAGGCGCCAGGCGTTGCGGCGGCTTGATGGTCAGGTACAGCCTTAATGGCAACTTTTTGATCAGGTAGTTTACCAAAGTATTTAGGTAGCTCTGCGTCAGCCAGCGCTAAGTCAACTCGTATATCATCCAACATCTGAGCTTTGCCCTCAGCTGTATTGGGATACAGGTATTTAGGGTCGTTGAGCATTATGGTCATACGCTCTCCCACAGTGCCTGTTTTAAGCCCAGTTTTGTTTAACAACACATCCATTTCTGCTGTGATACGTTTTACCTCTGCTAAGCCAAGCGCGTGGATATCTTCAGGCGTTCGGTTCGTATCCGTCATATGGGTAATCATACTTTGATAGAAGGCCTTGCCGTTCGGTAATCTACTGATACCTGCTTCATGGGTTGCCAGTGGTTTAATAGCCTCTAATGCAGAGATCAATTTGCGATTGGCTTTATAATAACCCTCTTCCACCATCGTTATGGCGAGTAGTTTATATGATTTGGCGCGCGGCACATCATTTTTAGCTAATCTGGATGCATAGCTATTGATGAGAGGGTGTGCTTTAACGGCTGGTTTAATGAGCAGCTTTAGGCTTTTTATGGTCTTTCTGATAACAAAATCAGGCGCAATAACGCCCAAGTCTTTATCGGCATTCATTTTTTCTATTAAACCGTCAATCATTCTTGGATATTCAGCTAATCGACTAAGGAAAGCTTTTGCTTCATCTTCGTTTGTGACAACAAATTTATCTTCCATGATTGTAGGAAATTCAACATGTGGTCCTGATAAGTGGCTAACAGCATATGGCAAAAACCAATTGCCATATTCACCAACTATGGATCCATACTCCACTGTAGATGCAGGTAGATAAGCGCCGCTTACTTCAGTTTTAATCAGTCCAAACGTCAGACGTTGATTGTCGTTAAGTGTGTTAATATCAATAGCATCTAATTTGGTTAGTATGGATTTCATCATGTCGCGTCGTCTTGCTTCTGATGCAGGATCAAAATGACCCAGCGATGACATAATGCCTTTCCCAGCGTTGCTATCAGGAATACCATAGAGTGTGGCAATCATTGGACGTTCCTGAAAATAATCTTGGCTCAACGCTTTCATCTGTTCTGAAAAATTAGGAGAGGTAGCACTTGCTTGAGTCGTCAGCGTGCTCAGTGACAGAAGAGACGCAATGAAAATATTTTTCATGGATAAAAACCTTATAGAATTAAATAATAGTGAAACCCTATGGTTTGTAGCTAATAAGTCAACAAATAAAAGGCCCGCTAAAAAAGCAGGCCTTTGGTTTGTCAATCAGTAGGTAACTGCCATTGGTTGCTCGCCATTAGCAGTGTTATAATGCGTGTTGATAGGGGCAGAGGCACGATCAAATGCAGAATACCGAATAACGGCTTGCGTTCGGTTTGACACACCCATCACTTTAAAGATTGCGTGCATATGTGCTTTAACAGTGCCTTCAGCGATACCAAGGCGTGCAGCTATCTCTTTGTTTGGTAGGCCGTCGGCAGCCATGGCTAAAATTTGACGCTGGCGGAATGACAGGCGCTCTAATTTTGGCAATTCACTGTTGGTTTGCTGTGGATTGCTTTCCTTGGCTGAACGCAGGGCTGACATAACATCAGGTGTTGATGGTTTACGGCTTGCAGCTGACAGGTTATCGCACGGCAGGCGCATGGCCCGTCTAATGGTCGTTACTGTTTGTGTGATACTGCTATCGCGTGGTAGCAACTCTATACCAGTTTCTTTGACACGAAGTATTGCGGGGTTTTCTTTGTTAAAGAAGACAACAACAGCAGCAGAAGGATATAGTCTTCTGACTAGATGAACCCACTGACCACCATCTTTACCCAATTGCAAGGGTGTTAGTACAATCAAATCAATAGAATCGTTGTTGGCTGTTAAGCTAAGAAAATCATGCTCGTTAGCTGCTTCTAAAATATCAGTAAAGGGACCTGTGACGGAAATAACTTCTCTGAGTGAGAGTCTAAATAGTTCTTCTGTATCAACGATTAGGGCTTTCATGTGATCTATCCTCTTTGATCTTATTATTATTGCTTAAAAGCTACCCAAATATTTTTGTTATTATCTATAACGTTGAAGCTTTTTTTATTATATTGCTTCTTTGGTTTAGCTTTAGCTGCGCTGTCTTTTATATTTTTGTGAGTATAGATTACCTTTTTTTAACGCAATAGGCAATCTTCTGCGATGAAGTGAGGTGAATTCGCGACAAGACGAAAGTTATAACTGAAATTTCATGATAAACGCGCAGTGATGCTTTAGTTTCAAGCTGGATTTGAAAAGACTTGACGACCAGCTTTTGTTTCGGTAGGTGAATATATAGGGAATAGAGCGCATTCCTGCTGGCAGGTTTTGTCATGTCGGCGTCTAGCGCTGCTTCAAAAGTGAAGAAATGACATATGGTATTACGACGGTTTTAAATAACTCGGAGTGCGCCGAATCTCTTGCTTGGATCGACAAGCAACGGGAATCAATGATCCAGACGGTAATAGACTGGTCTCATATCAATAGTGGTAGCAATAATATGGACGGCCTGACGCAGATGCAGCGTGAGATCGTGACAGCTTTTGCTCGTCTTGAGGCTGAGATCGAATTAATCGACTTACCTGATACAGAAATTGTTGACGGCGCTGGTGAGATTGTAAAACGCAAAAATGCTGCGATGATCCGCATATCAAAGCGACCTAAGGCTAATAAGCGTATTCTGCTGACAGGTCATTATGATACGGTCTTTGCTAGTGATAGCGCCTTTCAAAAAACAATATGGCAGGATGAGCAGACTTTAAATGGTCCAGGTGTTGCTGATATGAAGGGTGGCATATTAGTGATGCTACACGCACTTGAGGCGCTGGAGCAAACGCAGTTTAGGCATAATGTGGGCTGGGAGGTACTATTATCTCCTGATGAAGAAACGGGTTCGCTCGCTTCTGCGCCTATTCTTGTAGAACGTGCTGCATCTGCTCATATGGGTATGACGTATGAACCTGCACTAGCCGATGGTACGCTAGCAGGCGCGCGCAAAGGAAGTGGTAACTATACAGTTGTGGTGCGCGGTAAATCAGCCCATGCAGGGCGTGATTTTCATGATGGTCGCAATGCAGTTGTGGCTTTGTCCAAGCTCATTGAGAAGCTCTCA
Source organism: uncultured Kordiimonas sp. (assembly GCA_965603205.1). Lineage (GTDB taxonomy): Bacteria > Pseudomonadota > Alphaproteobacteria > Sphingomonadales > Kordiimonadaceae > Temperatibacter. The sequence goes on from CBFDCC010000007.1 coordinate 121,319, forward strand.
GCGCTTACAGGTGGATGCGAAGGCTTAACATTGAATGTAGCGACACTAGATGGTGGAGTAGCGCCTAATGTTGTGCCAGATTTTGCCATGTGTCGGTTTAACGTGAGACTGGAAAAATTAGAGCATGAGGCTTGGTTGTCAACGCAGTTGGACGCCATCATCGGTGAAGCATCGAGCCAAGACGGTATTGAGGTTATGTTGCATGGCGGTATCAATAGACCGCCTAAGGAAATATCAAAGGCGAACCAGTGCATGATGGACCTATTAGTTCAGTGCGGTGATATGCTGGATATTCATGTGAGCTATAAGGCAACGGGCGGATGTTGTGAGGGTAATAACCTTGCTGCCGCGGGGCTGCCTAATATTGATACGCTTGGGGTGCGCGGTGGATTGATACACAGCGATAGAGAATTTGCTTTAGTAGATAGTTTTACGGAAAGAGCTAAATTGTCGACGCTTGTGATGATGGCCTTTGCAGAAGGTCATTTTGATGAGGTTATAGATGGAAATAAAGGGACAGGGTTATGTTTGTAGTAAGAGCAGTAAAAAAAGGCGACTTAGATGGGTTATATAACCTATCGCTTAAGTCAGAATCGGGTTTAACCACCCTGCCGAAGCATAAGCCATCACTTAAGGAACGTATAACTAAGTCACTTGCTGCTTTTAAAAGCAAAAAGCCTTTGGAGGGGAAGCATGACTATCTATTTGTCATGGAAGAATTGGAAACAGGCAAAATTGTAGGCACCAGTGCTATTATCGCAGGCATCGGCCTTGATCAGCCGTTTTATTGTTACCGACTGTTGCACCAAACGCAGGTGTCTAATGAGCCTAAAATGCGTATCGATACTGAGCTATTGCAACTGTCTAATGATTTTATTGGCGCTACTGAAATTGCGACATTGTTTTTAGACCCTGACTATCGCAAGGGTAATTTGGGAAAACTGCTTGCTAAGGCACGTTATTTATTTATCGCAGCCCATAGTGAACGTTTCAGCGATAAGGTGATGTCAGAAATTCGTGGTTGGGTCAATGAAAACGAAGATTCACCCTTTTGGGAAGCGCTCGGTCGCCATTTCTTTGGTATGAGTTTTAAGGAAGCGGATGCTATTAATGGGCAAGGCAATAACCAATTTATCGGGGATATGATGCCTAAATTCCCTATTTACACTTCTTTGTTGCCTGAGAGTGCGCGTGCTGTACTTGGCAAACCACACGACAATGCCATGGCGGCGATTAAGCTACTTGAAAAGGAAGGGTTTCGTTTTTCTGGCGCCGTTGATATTTTTGATGCAGGGCCTGAGATGGAAGTCCACAAAAGAGGGATATTGACCGTTCGTCTAACCACTAGAGGTAAGATTGCAGGCACTGTTGAAGGCGGACAGCAGCAGGAAAAGACACTCGTTGCCAACCCTTCACTCGATAAGTTTTGTGTAGTTTTATCAAATGTTGTTGAGACAGATAGCGGTAGCTGGATACCTGAAAGACATGCTGAAATTTTAGGCTTAAAAGTAGAAGACGATATTTGTTATGCTCCACTGAAACGCAGTGGTGAGCGAAGGGGTGATGTATGACACATTTTATTAATGGAAAATGGGTAGAGGGCAAGGGCGCTAGCTTTACCTCCTTTAGTTCTATTGATGGCAGCAGTTTATGGGCGGGCTGTGAAGCTGATGAGGGTCAAGTGAATGAGGCTGTGGATGCAGCAAACGCCGCCTTCATGGATTGGTCGCTTAAAAGCTTTGACGAGCGTGTCGCAATCGCACGCAAATATAGCGAGATACTCGCCTCTAAAAAAGATGAGCTTGCTGCATTAATTTCAGCAGAGGCTGGTAAAGTTCTTTGGGATGCTTTTGGCGAAGCCACTGCCATGATCAACAAGGTCGAGATTTCTGTCACGGCCTATAATGAGCGCACGGGTGAAAAAGAAGCAGTTAATGGCACGCTAAGGTCAAAATTAAAGCACCGCGCACATGGTGTAATGGCAGTATTTGGACCGTATAATTTTCCAGGGCATCTACCGAATGGTCATATCGTACCTGCGTTGATTGCTGGTAATACAATTGTATTTAAACCGAGCGAGTTAACGCCAAAAGTAGCTGAGCTTATGGTGAAAAGTTGGGCAGAAGCAGGGTTGCCTGATGGTGTATTAAACATGGTGCAGGGTGGGCGCTCTACTGGTGTTGCGCTTTCAAATAGCCAAGGATTAAATGGCCTGTTATTTACAGGTAGCGCCGACACAGGTCGCGCTATTGCCCATCAAATGGCTGATAGGCCAGAGGTGGTTCTAGCCCTAGAGATGGGCGGTAACAATCCACTGATTGTGACGAATGTGAATGACATCCAATCAGCGGTTTATATGACGGTTAATTCTGCTTTTATTTCCAGCGGTCAACGCTGTACATGCGCTAGACGTTTGATTGTTCCTTTTGGAAAAGATGGGGATGATTTTATATCAGCCTTAAAAGAGACCACAGCGCGTATCATCGTACATGACCCTGCCAGTGACACTGAAGCCTTTATGGGGCCAGTGATTAGCGAAGCTGCGGCAAATAATATTCTAAACGCTCAAGATAAACTACAGTCGATGGGTGGTGATATTTTAATTAAAGCAGAGCGTTTACCACAAGGAACAGCATATCTATCACCCGGGTTAATTGATGTGACAAACATAACCGATTTACCTGACGAAGAGGTCTTTGGTCCTTTATTACAGATTATTCGTGTAAAAGATTTAGATGAAGCCATCGCAAAGGCCAATGATACAAGGTTTGGTCTGGCCTCTGGTTTGATTTCGGATAGTCATGATGATTATGATTATTTTTACCCCAGAGCGCGCGCCGGTATTGTAAATTGGAACCAACAGCTAACGGGTGCTGCATCGACCGCACCATTTGGCGGTATTGGACATTCTGGTAACCATAGCCCATCTGCATATTACGCGGCTGATTATTGTGCTTATGGTGTTGCATCCATAGAACAGGCTGATGGCGTGGTTAAAGCCGATGCCCCCAAAGGGCTGAGGGGGTGAAGATGAGAGTAAGAGAAGTAAATTTTGACGGCCTAATTGGCCCAACACATAATTATGCTGGGCTTAGTTATGGTAATTTAGCTGCTACGGGTAACAAGGGTAATGTCTCGCGCCCACTCGACGGCGTGCTGCAAGGCATCGAAAAGGCAGCGTATGTTCGCTCGCTCGGTATGAAGCAGGGTATGTTACCGCCTGTTGACCGCCCTAGCTTACGTGTGTTGAGAGAGCTTGGCTATTCTGGTAGTGATACTCATATTCTGACAAAGGCATGGGATGAAAGCCCAGAGATGGTGAGAAGTCTGATGAGTGCGAGCAGCATGTGGACGGCTAATGCTTGTACAATCTCGCCGTCAACTGATACGGCTGATGGGCGCACGCATTTTACGGCGGCTAATTTGGCTAGCATGTTCCACCGAGCAACAGAATGCCCAACAACAAAGCGTGTGTTAGAGCGTTATTTCCCCGCAGGAGATAGATTTGCTCATCATGAACCACTGACAGGCGGTGTGCATTTGGGCGACGAAGGAGCCGCCAATCACAATCGCTTTTGCACTGATTATGGCGCGACAGGAGTCCATTTGTTTGTCTATGGCAGGCGTGCATTTGAATCTGCTGAAGCATTAACCTTCCCAGGTCGTCAAACATTAGAGGCTAGTCAGGCGGTGGCGCGTCAGCATGGTCTGGGGGATAGAGCTATATTTGCACAGCAAAGCCCTTTAGCGATTAATGCAGGGGCCTTTCACAATGATGTGGTGGCTGTTTGCAATAAAGATACATTCCTATATCATGAGCAAGCTTTTGTAGATTCCTCGAAATTAAAGGCCGATGTTCAAGCCGTTATGGGGGATACGCTGATAAAATGGGTAGAGGTGCCTGCCATACGGGTTAGTATGGAAGATGCTGTTAGATCATATCTGTTTAATTCGCAGCTCATTAATGTACCAAGTCGTGAAGGCATGACACTCATCGCACCAACAGACGCTGAGATTATCCCCGCCGTTGCAGAATATTTATCTGATTTGGTGGAAAGTGGCGGCCCTATCACGCATGTAGATTATATGGATGTTCGCCAATCTATGCGCAATGGTGGAGGCCCCGCATGTCTGCGCCTACGCGTAGTGCTTGATGAAGATGATATAGCAGCAATGGGCGCAAGAGGCATCTTAGATGACACCCTCATTTCTGAGCTAAAAGTTTGGGCTAATAAGCATTATCGCGAAGAATTATCCCCTGAGGATTTAGGAGACCCTGATCTGATGATGGAAAGCTTCGCTGCGTTGGATGAGCTAACTCAGATCATGAACTTAGGCAGTATTTATGATTTCCAGCAATAACTAGTAGGAATAACCATGCTAATAAAGAATAAACAAAGTTGGGGGGAGAGCGAAAGTAACGTCACACCAGAAGATGTTTATTTAAACAGGCGTTCTTTTATGAAGGGGGCGGGCGTTGTTGCGGCGACTGCTTTTTCATCAGCTGCACGCGCCGACTGGTTTGGCAGCGATAAGGTAGAGCGCGTGTTAAATCCGTTAGAATTTAGCCCCGATGCATCTGAGCGTGAGCAGATGACGCCCTATGAAGCAGTAACAGCCTATAATAACTTCTATGAGTTTGGTACTGGCAAGGATGATCCAGCGGAGAATGCATGGAAGATGAAGGTTGATCCTTGGCGGGTAAAGGTAACAGGCCTAACCGATAAAGCTGGTGCGTATAATCTGGAAGACTTGATCGATTATAAGGCACTTGAAGAGCGGGTCTATAGGTTACGCTGTGTTGAGGGTTGGTCGATGGTTATTCCGTGGATTGGTGTGCCGCTAGCCGATGTTATTAAAAAATTAGAACCAAAATCAACGGCTAAATACGTGGTGTTTGAGACATTGCGTAACAAGCAGCAAATGCCAGGCACCAAGTGGCCCGTATTAGATTGGCCATATACAGAAGGCCTGCGTATGGATGAGGCGCTTAATCCACTACCCATGCTGGCGGTGGGGCTGTACGGCAAGGAACTTCCTAACCAAAATGGTGCGCCTATCAGACTTGTTGTGCCTTGGAAATATGGGTTCAAGTCAATAAAATCGATCGTTAATATTCATTTCACGGATAAACGTAGGCGTACCAGTTGGGAAAAATCAGCACCTAGAGAATATGGATTCTATTCCAATGTGAACCCAAATGTTGATCATCCACGCTGGTCGCAGGCGTCTGAGCGCCGCATTGGTGAATTTGGTCGCAGAAAAACACTGATGTTTAATGGCTACTCAGAAATGGTTGCAGGATTATATGCTGGCATGGATTTAACGAAGAATTATTAAGTGAATATATCCCTAAAACAGTGGCGCAGGGTCATAAAACCCATTGTGTTTATGATCGCGCTTATACCTGCGATATGGTGGGCTGACGCATGGCGACATGCCTTTGCTGGCCTGCCAAATGGGTTGGGGTTTAATCCAAATGAAGCCTCAAATCAGTTTACGGGTGATTGGGCTATTCGTTTCTTGTTGATTACGCTGATGATAACACCGCTAACTAAGGTGTTAAAATCTAATAAACCTATGCTCTTTAGACGTATGTTTGGCCTCTTTACTAGTTTTTATGTAGCCCTACATATGACCAGTTATCTATGGCTTGATATAGAGCTTAATGTATCGGCCTTATGGCAGGATATTCTCAAGCGTAATTACATTACTGTAGGGATGGTTGCACTGATTTTGTTGTTGCCGCTTACGCTCACTAGCTTTAATCGTGCGGTTAAATACTTGGGCGCAAAGCGTTGGCAGAGGTTACATGCAAGCATTTATCTGATTGGGGCGCTCGCTATATTTCATTTTGTTATGATGCGAAAAGGGTTCCAATTGGAACCCCTTGTCTATGGCTTTGTTTATCTTAGCTTGATGGTCTTTAGGCTAAAGACCCGTTAATCAACGGGGCGTTTAAGTACCATAACATTTGCTTGCATGGTCATCACGGCCTCACCCTTTTCATTTAGTGTCGTTGTTTTACTCTTCATAAAACCAAGATTAGGACGTGATTTACTTTCTCTCTTTTCAACAACCTCAGTCATGACACTAAGTGTTTCACCCACTTTTACAGGTTGATGCCAGTTAACAAAATCTAGACCCGGCGATCCCATGCCTGCAAAACCAGATTTGGTAAAGTCTTTAACCAGCATTGCCATGGTCATAGCACTGGTATGCCAACCACTGGCACATAACGCACCAAAGACAGAGCTCTTAGCAGCTTCTTCGTCTAAGTGGAAAGGTTGAGGGTCATATTTGCTGGCAAACTCAATAACTTCTTTCTTGGTGACTTCATAGTGACCAAACTCTTTTTTATCGCCGACATTGACGTCCTCAAAAAAAACTTTAAACATATTTATTCCTCTTTGTCGTAACATTGCCTAACTTGTGCCTAAGTTATGATTGATAGTTATCATCAATCAAGTGTTACATTGATGAATGTGATGAGTTAGGTCAATAGATTAGGTATGAGAATTTTGCACTTCTTTTTTAAAGTCATTTTATTAACAGTGTTTTTACCCCTGCGCGTGTCAGCTGCGGATCTATCCTTTGACGCAAAATATGATGTCTACTGGAAAGGTATTCGTGTCTTTACCGCAGAGGCGCAAACAGCTATTGCTAACGGACGCTATGACACAGGTATGCAATTTTGGCCTGTTGGGCTTTTGGCACTATGGGTTGATGGCCGCAGTGAAGTAAATGCTTCGGGCTTTATTAGCGACGCAGGTGCCGTTAAAGCACAGCGTTACCGCGTTGAGGGTGAGTGGGACGGGGACAGGTCTTACCGTGAAATTACTTTTGATGACGCTGGTTCAGTTACGGGTATCAAACTTGATCTACCAGAAGATTGGACAGAGGACGACCCAAGACTGCCAATCCCCGCTGATGTGGCCATAGGCCCTGATCCACTATCGATGCTTACGGCGATCGTTAAGCAACCATGGAAACGTGATGACTATACAAAGCCATTTCAGATTACATCAATTGATGGGCGCACTGTATCGCGCTTTACCATGAAATGTGATTTTGATCTTGATCGTATGAAGACCAAGGAAGGTCGCACTGATTATAATGGTGAGGCCACACGTTGCACCGTTAAGATTAATCTGATTGGTGGATTTGTTGACGAGAGTAAATTAAGCAAAAAAGAGCTAAAAAAGCTAAAGAAACGCCGCGCCAAGGCCGAAAAAAAACAAGCGAAGCCTAAAAAAGAAGACCCCTTTGAAATATGGTTTCAATATTTTGCCGCAGAAGATTTGATGATGCCAGTACGCGCTAAATTACGCTCTGATCGCGGCAAGGTTACCATCTATCTCGCAAAATTTTTATCAAAATAACATTTAGCTTTTGATCTCTGTTAATTCCTCTGCCAAGATGCGTTCAAATTCATCTTTGGGAGAGAATAATCATGAAAACTATATTAAAAACAGCTGGCCTTGCAGCCTTAATGTTGGGTACAAGCTTGTCAGCCACTGCGGCGACTAAAATCATTTATGCAGGGCAGCTCCTTGCGGTGCCAGGACAGGCTGCCAAGGCTGAGCAAACCATTGTCATCAATAAAGGCAAGATCACAGAAGTGCGGGATGGTTATGTTGAGGCTAAAGAATTTGGTAAAAAAGTAAGAATTATTAATCTTAAAAATAGTTTTGTCATGCCGGGCATGATGGATATGCATGTTCATTTACAGGGTGAGCTAGGTCCAAAGAACGATAGTGAAACCCTCAAAATGTCAGCAGAGCTTGTTGGTATGCGCTCGATACATTACGCTATGAAGACAATGAAGGCTGGTTTCACTACACTCAGAGATGCAGGCTCGGACGTGCAGCAGATGTATGCCTTGCGTGATGCTATTAATAAGGGTTGGGTCGATGGTCCGCGCATCATTGCTGCTGGTGGTGTTGGTATTACGGGCGGTCACGCCGATATCAGTGGCGTCAAGCATGATCTGATGGATATCTATACCGAGAAAACTATTTGTGATGGCCCTTATGATTGCAGACGCGCTACACGTCACGCCATTAAATACGGTGCTGATCTGATTAAGATTACATCAACAGGCGGCGTATTAACCGACCGCGCCACGGGTACTGGCCAGCAGATGGAAATGGACGAACTGCGCGAAGTCGTTCAAGCTGCTAAAAGTATGGGCCGTAAGGTGGCTTCTCACGCGCACCATGAAGACGGTATCGTCGCAGCCTTAGAGGCGGGCGTTGATAGTATCGAACACGGCACCTACACGGGTAAAAAAGCCATTAAGCTGTTCAAAAAAACTGGTGCATATCTTGTACCAACGTTGCTCGCTGGTGATACGGTGAAGCATATGGCAGAAACGTCAAACTTTATGAGCCCAGCCATTGCTGCAAAGGCCATCAAGGTCGGCGGCGATATGAAGGGTAATTTTGCTAAAGCCTATAAGGCGGGTGTGAAAATTGCCTTTGGTACCGATAGCGGCGTGTCTAAGCACGGCATAAATGCACAGGAAGCCGTGCTAATGCATGAGGCTGGTATGACAGCAATGGATGTGATCAAGTCGGCGACTGTTAACGCGGCTGACCTGATTAGTATGAGCGATAGTCTAGGCACGATTGAGGTGGGTAAATACGCTGATATCATCGCCACAGACGGTTCGCCGCTAGAGGACATTAAAGAATTATTATCCGTTGATTTCGTCATGAAGGGCGGCAAGATTTATAAGAAGTAATCTTGCTGCGCTAGATATAGAAAAGGCCACTGAATTCAGTGGCCTTTTTTTGTTGAATATTCATTTCTCCCCGTCACCCCGCACTTGATGCGGGGTCCATAGGAAATCAAGGTTGTCCTGAATAGAGTAGGCTTTAAAATGAAATGTTTACATGAGCCTTCTGTATAATGGATCCCGCATCAAGTGCGGGATGACGAGTTGGCCTTGTCTATTCATTCACATTTTCATCGACTTTTTTGATCACGCCTAGATACCAGCTATAACCAGCGCCTAGTAACATGGGGCCTAATGACCCGACCAAAAGAGTACCTATAATGATATCGTTATTATCGGTTATGAAACTAACCGCGATGATCGCCACGCCACCTATCATGCCTAGCTTTCCTGCTAAACGGTGGGTTTGTCGCCAGTTCAGTTCGTTATTGATATTCCAACGCGTTCTAATACCCATGGAATGGGTGGGTAGAGATTTGGGCATGTAATTACTAACCACAATCATCGCCACACCAAATATAGGCATGAAAATACTAATTGTAATGGTGAAAAATTGAAAAAGGCTTCCAATAATCATTGCCTGTACTACTAGCATTAGTGCTGCTAGCAAGATTATATTTGCGGCATATAATTTACCAGATTGTGCTAGGTTTTTGCGCTTGGGTTCGTAATGTTTTAAGTAGATTAGACCAATATGCAGCATGATAGAAATTGCAGGCACAGCAAAAAAGGCAAGTAGAGGTTCTGCCGACCTATCAACCTCACCGTCAATGTTCCAGTGGATCGGTACTTGCGTAGTGGGGTCTATATTAAGATACGCTATTATGCCGATGATAAGATTAAGGGCAATAAGCGCCCAGCCGATTTTATTGATTTTAGACATTATTTTTCTCGCTTTTATCTTCTTGTTTTTGGCCCAATAGCCCCATCAGGTGGGTCATCATGTCTTCAACAACACTTGTGTTTAGGCTGTAGGTGATGGTGGTGCCAACCTTGTCGGCATGTATCAGGTCGGCTTCACGTAGCACGTTAAAATGACCTGATAGGGTGGGTTTACTGACGACCGTGCCTGTGGCCGATAGGCCGTCAGATATATCTCCTGCTGTCATGTCTCGGGCCTTTAATTGATCTAAGATCTCTCTACGGACCGGACTGGATAAGGCTTTGAATGTATCGCCCATTATTTTGTCCTCGCTTTTTTATTTTGGTATTTAGGAAAATACCGAATTATAAAGCAAAGTCAAGTAGTATTTCGGTATTTAGCTAAATAAGGAAATAAAGAGGGTTTATGTTCTAGTTGGAACCAATGATCTTACGTAGCTCATCGATGGGCAGGGATTTTACGGTGCCTTTATGGCCCTCTACATCTACTGCCATGGTCAGGCTATTATAGATGGCTTCTTCTGTTGCTTCTATCACGGCCTGAAATAATGGCGACATTGCGCTGTTGGCTAATGAGGCAATTTGATAAATGTTTTCGCTGTTGGGGCGCCTGGTATCTGCGTGGTTGGTAAAGGCAATGACATAATCGCCTGATCCATTTGTCAGGCTGGCACCTGTGCGGGCCACCCCGCCCATAGCACGTTTGGCTAGTCGGGTAAGGTTGCGGTCGCTCAGCGGCGCGTCTGTGGCAACTATAACCATGATAGATCCATCTGCTGATGTGTCTTGGTCTAATTTATCCTTTAAATAAAATTGTCCCAGCTTTTCACCAACTTTATGACCATCTATAGTCAAAATGCCACCAAAATTACTTTGAACAAGTACACCAACCGTATAGCCACCGAGATTAGCTGGTAGTAACCTACTACTTGTGCCGATGCCACCTTTCCAGCCAAAGGTGCGGGTGCCCGTGCCTGCGCCAACGGCACCTTCTTCAACGGGACCCGATTTGGCTGTCTCAATGGCGTGTATAAAGTCTGATTTTTTAAGGTGGCGCCCTCGAATATCATTTAAATAGGCATCGTTGGTCTCGCCGACCACGGCGTTGACAGAATGAACATCCTCATTGCCAGATTGCGTCAGTGTCCACTCAACAAGGGCCGCCATGCCCTCGGCGACATTTAATGTATTGGTTAGTGCGATAGGGGTTTCAATTTCACCAAGTTCTCTGACCTGTGAGTATCCAGCAAGTTTGCCGTAGCCATTACCAATATGAATGGCGGCAGCAACTTTGTTTTGACGTAGGTTACCAGTAGCGGGGATGATTACGGTGACGCCTGTGTTGATCTGACTGTCTTTTTTAACCGTTGTATGACCAACTCTAACACCAGTCACATCCGTAATAGCGTTAAGAGGGCCTGTGTTTAATATGCCAGGAGATATGCCGAGATCACGCACGCGAACTTGCCCATCTGCGAGGATTTTATCGTCTGCGATGACTTGCCCTGTGAATGTGATAGCAATAATTGCTGAAAATAAAATACGCATTAAAGACCCCTTTATAGTAACCCGAGCGTAATGTGTAACGCTCGGGCAGGGGGTAAACAAGCCTAAACCAGTTTTAAAAGCATTTCTTTGTCATAGGCCACTAACTTGTCTTGCTCGTTGTCTCTTACCTGATTGGCCCAATCAGGATTGGCTATAAGCGCGCGACCAACGGCCACAAGATCAAATTCATCGGCTTCTAAGCAGTCGACTAAATTATCAATATTATCAGTACCAGCAGCCATGAATTCCTTTTCGCCTACCTCACAGAAAGGACCGTTCAGGCCAACACTACCAACAGCGATTGATGGCTTGCCTGTGATTTTCTTAACCCACCCCGCAAGCGTTAAGTCTGAACCTTCAAATTCAGGCTCCCACCAGCGACGTGTCGAGCTGTGGAACATATCAATGCCCGCATCTACTAATGGCATTAAAAACTCTTCTAGCTCCTTGGGGTTCTTTGCTAGTTTGTAATTAAAGTCATGCACTTTCCACTGTGACCAGCGTATAGCCAGCGGGAAGTCTGGAGAGACAAGCTTGCGTGCTGCCTTGACGATCTCAATAGCAAAACGGCTGCGGTTAGCGACACTGCCGCCCCATTTGTCTTCACGGATATTAAGTTCAGGGCAGAAGAATTGATCAACAAGATAGCTATGAGCGCCGTGAAACTCTACGCCATCACAGCCTATGTCTTCTGCGTCCTTGGCAGCCTTTGCAAAGGCATTGATCGTGTCCCATATGTCTTCCTCCGTCATCACATGACAGGTAACCTTGCCAGGCATTTGTGACATACCAGATGGCGCGTGACCCGGTACTTCTGGGTTAGGCTCCATACCTTCGCGGCGTACGCTACCTACGTGCCATAACTGTGGGAAGAACTTACCGCCCTCAGCGTGAACAGCGTCGACAACCTTTTTCCAACCCGCTAATTGCTCGGCGGTATCGAAATAGGGCACATTTGGGTAACCATTGGCAGCAGGGTGCCCGATACAAGTGCCTTCAGAGATAATAAGACCAACGCCACCAGCAGCACGCTTGCGGTAATATTCAACCGTTAAGTCGCTTGGGATATTACCAGGAGAATATGTACGGGTCATAGGCGCCATCACAACACGGTTTTTTAGCTCTAATGGGCCATATTTGAAGGGCTTAAATACTGTATCTTGTATCGTTGTCATCTCACTCTACCAATCATAAAATTTGAACATTGAGTATGTTTTATAGTAAATCGAGGCGAAAGCCAAGAATAACTTTTAATTTGATGTGTTATTTAAGTGTTGGGTGGCTTAAACGTTAAAGCGGAAGAGTAAGACATCGCCGTCTTGAACTTCGTATTCCTTGCCTTCTAGGCGCATCTTACCAGCGTCTTTAGCACCTTGCTCGCCGCCATTGCCTACATATTCGTCATAAGCAGTAGTTTCAGCGCGGATGAAGCCTTTTTCAAAATCAGTGTGAATAACGCCCGCAGCGCCTGGTGCTTTTGTACCTTTTGTGATGGTCCAAGCACGTGTTTCCTTTGGCCCACATGTGAAATAGGTGATCAGTTCTAGCAGATCGTAGCCAGAGCGGATAACACGCGCTAAGCCTGTCTGGCCTAGTCCAAGTGCCTCTAGGAACTCAGACTTATCTTCTTCTTCATCAAGTTGGGCTATTTCTTCTTCTACAGCGGCAGAGATGACGACGCAGCCAGCCTCTTGTTCTGCGGCCATTTTTTCTACAGCTTGTGAAAATTCGTTACCCGTAGCTGCGCTATCTTCGTCAACATTACAAATATAAAGAATTTTTTTGCTAGTGAGCAGTTGCAGGCCTTGGAAGATTGCTTCTTCTTCGTCCGTGCGCTCTAACTTGCGGGCTGGTACGCCTTCTTTTAATAGCTCTGCGCAGCGTTGGATGACTGCCAGTGTTAGGGTGGCTTCTTTATCGCCACCACGTACCTTGCGACCTAGGTTATGAATACGTCCCTCTAGGCTTTCAAGGTCAGCTAGCATTAGCTCTGTCTCGATTGTCTCGGCGTCTTCAACAGGATTTACGCGTCCCTCAACGTGGGTGATGTCGTCATCTTCAAAACATCGTAATACGTGACAGATGGCATCAACTTCACGGATGTTGGCTAGAAATTGGTTGCCGAGGCCTTCGCCCTTAGACGCGCCGCGCACTAAACCTGCGATGTCAACAAACTGTAGCTGGGTTGCTATTACAGTTTTACTGCCACCTGCTTTTTGAAGCTCATAAAGGCGTGTATCAGGAACGGGTACATTGCCTACATTAGGTTCAATGGTACAAAATGGATAATTGGCTGCTGCTGCTGAGGCTGTATTTGTCAGTGCATTGAAAAGTGTAGACTTGCCCACATTCGGTAGTCCGACGATGCCACATTTAAAACCCATTATACTATTCCTGTTCTTCTATTTATTATCTTTTAGGCCGCGCAGGGCGTCTGCTAAGGGGCCTTCTATATCATTGCTTTTAATAGGGCTACTCTTTTTAACTCTATCTGTGTTTTTAGCTATGTCTTTTGGCTTGGCCTTATGGGGTCTTGGTGGATTAATGGCAGATGCTACTTCACTAATGAAACGGGGCGTATCACCACCAACCAAATAGGGTATCTCATAAGAAATAGCCTCAATAATTTTTTCCACTAGTGGTCCTTCACCTTTGGCAAAATCACCAAGTACATGACTATGCACCTTTGCTTTGTCGCCGGGGTGATCAATGCCAATACGCACACGCGTGAAATCAGGTCCAATATGGTTAGAGATTGATCTAATGCCATTGTGACCAGCGTGGCCGCCACCGATTTTAACCTTAACCTTGCCTAAGTTCACATCTAGCTCGTCATAAAGGACAATAACTTGCGCAGGCTCTAGCTTATAAAAGCGCATAGCCTCGCTAACAGCGCGCCCGCTTTCATTCATGAAAGTTTGAGGTTTTAGGACGAGAACTTTTTGGCCAGATAGACTGCCTTCGCTGGTTAACGCCTGAAAACGTGACCGTGCGGGCAAAAAATTATGGCGATGGATTATTTCATCCACCGCCATAAAGCCAATATTATGCCGGTTCTTCTCATACTTGCTGCCTGGATTGCCAAGACCAACAAGTAATAACATGAGATTTCCCCTAATAATTAAGGCCAGCATATAAGGGCAGCTGGTTGCTGCCCTAAATTATTTTACTCTTCAGCTGCTGCTTCAGTAGTTTCGCCTTCAGCTGCTTCGCCTTCACCGTCTTCATCTTCATCTTCTGGGCCAGAAGACTTGAGGCTTGATGGAGCAACGATAGCGCAGATAACGAAATCACGATCAGTGATTGTTGGTACACAGCCTTCAGGCAATGTAACGTCACTAATTTTAACTGAGTCACCAATATCAAGGTCAGCAATTGACACTGTGATTGATTCTGGGATCGCTTGTGCTGGTACATTAAGTTCAATAGTGTGACGTGTGAAGTTAATTGTGCCGCCTTTGCGCAAGCCAGGAGTTTCTTCTTCACCCGTTAGGTGAACAGGTACTTCCATAACAACAGTAGCGCCTTCTGCAAGACGAAGGAAATCGATATGCATAGCATCATCTGTTACAGGGTGGAACTGGATGTCACGAGGCAGAACAACTGCAGACACTTTGCCATCTGATTCAATTTCATATGTATGAGACATGAAACCACCACGGTTTAATAGTTTAACAACTTCGTTTGCGCGGATTTGAATGCCACGTGGTTCACGCTTGTCACCGTAAATTACTGCAGGTACATAACCTGCACGACGAGCTGCACGAGAGGCTCCCTTGCCCACTTTGTCGCGGTTTTCCGCTTGGATACGAATAGCTTTAGCCATTTTATATTTCCAATTTATCTTTAAATTCAATAAAAGCACATTTGCCTATACTGACCGTCGTTTCCTCCAGGGATGCAAAAGACGGATTTCGACCTTTTTTTATAAGGCTTGCGGGATTTAAACTGATTCGCGCTCAAAGGCAAGAAAATTAGCTAAAAAATGAACTAAACCCAAAACTATGCCTAGATTTATTTTCATAGGCATAGTACTAGATTTCCTAGTGTACGGAGTTATTATTTTTATATTTGAATGCTAATGAGACATTAGTTGGAATATATAATGAAACTTAAGCTTGCCATCTTGGGGATGATAATAGCGTGCTGTGCAGGAATTTCAGTATCAGCGGATAATGTCATACGCGTTTTTACGCACGGTGAAAGCGTTGGTGCCTTGCCTGGTAAAGATGGCAGCCTAAAAGGCAAGCATGTTAATGTTTTGACCTGTGCTATGGCTAAAGTTGGACGTAAATTTACCCTTAACATAGCCTCTATCCCAAGGTCTTATATGTTAGAACAAGAAGGTAAGATGGATGTCTGGTTTCCAAGCTTGAAAGACGTTGATATTGATTTCGTACAATATGTGGCTGTGGGACTTGGTTATTCTGTTACTTCATGGTTCACGCGTGAAAGTGATAATTTAGATGTGACAAATGCAGCCTTCAAATTAGATGCAAAGGTAGCCTCTTTTCCAGAGAGTAGAAATGAACGCTGGCTCGCTAGCGAAGGTTATAACCTCGTTACTGGTAGTGATAGTGCAGAGCGGTTAGTCTTAAAGCTTCTAACAGGTGAAGTTGATGGCATATTGGTTCCAGAGATTAAATCCGAATTATCAAAGCATCTTATAGAACTGATGGACAGTAAATTGCAAAAAACTCATTTTAGCCGGCGTCCATTCGGTTTTGAGTTTAATGCAGACTTTCATAAGTCAAACCATGGCCTATTAGAAAAATTTAGAGTCGCAACAGCTGCCTGTGGCGCGCAACTGCTCTAAACCATAAAAGCCCCGCTCAAAATAGCAGGGCTTTATTTATTGTCTATCAATATCAATCTATTCAAATAGGCTCGATACGCTTGTTTCGTTAGCGATACGGCTGATAGCTTCGGCTAGTAACGGGGCAACAGTTACAACACGTATTTTATCACAACCACGAACAGCATCTGTTGGGCAGATGGTATCAGTGATGATCACTTCGTCCATGACGCTGTTTGTAATGCGGTCGATAGCAGGGCCAGAAAGCACACCGTGTGTAACGCAGGCAGATACTGATGCTGCGCCTGCAGCCGTTAATGCCTCAGCGGCGTTACATAATGTGCCTGCACTATCGACGATATCGTCGACGAGAACGCAGTGGTACCCCTCGACTTCACCAACGATATGCATGACCTCAGAAACGCCAGCTTTTTCACGGCGTTTATCAATAATTGCGATCGGGGCGTCAATGCGCTTAGCGTAAGCGCGGGCGCGAACAACACCGCCAACATCAGGTGATACGACACAAACTTTGCCTTTGTCTGCGTATTTTTCTTTTAGATCACGTGTTAGCACTGGCTGAGCATACAGGTGATCTGTTGGAATATCAAAGAAACCTTGGATCTGCCCCGCGTGCAAATCCATTGCTAAAACACGGTCAGCGCCTGCCTTGGTAATAAGATTAGCAACCAGTTTGGCTGAGATTGGTGTGCGCGGACCCGGTTTGCGGTCTTGGCGCGCATAGCCATAATAAGGTACAACAGCTGTAATGCGGCGCGCTGAGGCACGACGTAATGCGTCGATTGCTACAAGCAATTCCATCATGTTATCGTTGGCAGGGTAGTTGGTTG
This sequence comes from uncultured Kordiimonas sp., assembly GCA_965603205.1. Lineage (GTDB taxonomy): Bacteria > Pseudomonadota > Alphaproteobacteria > Sphingomonadales > Kordiimonadaceae > Temperatibacter. The sequence goes on from CBFDCC010000007.1 coordinate 138,135, forward strand.
GCTGTATGACAAAAACATCTTCACCACGAACATTTTCCTGAATTTCGACCCAAACCTCTTGGTCAGAAAATCGTTTAATATCTGCCTTTGTTACAGTCATGTCGAGATATGCTGCAATAGACTCTGCAAGCTCTCGATTTGAATTACCGGATAAGATCTTCATGCCCATAAGTTGCCCTTCCAAAATGGGTAGTCGTTCAAGGTCGCAATCATCTTTGCGTTATCGCTTGTTACCAGCCCATAATCTTGCTGTAAAGATTAACTGGAAAGACAAGTGTAAATTATTTACTTTTGTATGAAATTTGACACAATTTACACGCTATTTTAGCATAATTGCCGAAATTTGACGGCCATAATCACTCTCACCTAGGTGTGTAGAGCGCCTGAATGAAAAGAATCGGTTATTTACGTCATATGTATCTAATTTTGATTGCCATATTTTAGTGATATTTGCTGCCTGTAATCTTTTATGGACATACCCTGCTAGATCGAACTGAAAATGGCCATCATCTTGCCCGCCCGTAAAAAATTGCTCGCAGCTATCATTTTCATTCAAAAAACTAGATTTGAAATTTACGTCAACTTCATATGACTTTTGGGCAATGCATGGACCGATAGCAGCGACAATATGATTGCGGTTTGCCCCAAGCTCAATCATCGACTCAATCGTACTATCCGTCACGCCAGCCATTGCGCCTTTCCAGCCCGCATGGGCGGCACCTATGACACCAGCTTTTTCATCGGCAAATAGAATGGGCGCGCAGTCTGCTGTTAATACGCCTAAGATACAGCCGGGGGTGTTGGACACCATAGAATCAGCTTTTGGCCGTTCATCACCGAAAGGGCCATCAACAATATATGTTCCATTACCGTGTATTTGATAGGTGGTCAGGATAGCTGTATCGCGTCGGTTTGATATTTTCTCAGCAACCAAACGACGGTTCTCGTCAATGAAGGCATTGTCATCACCTGAACCAGGCCCACAGTTTAATCCTTCATAAATGCCCTTAGATACACCGCCATCACGGGTGAAAAACCCATGGGCTATAGCTGTATCGCCAAATATGGGGGCTTGAATGGTTTTGGTCATGCCTCGGCACCCATAAAACCTGCAGGATCGGGTAGGCTAGTTGACTGTATGCACATGACCTTAAACAGTTTGCCCATTTCCTCTGGCGCGGTTAACCGCTTTAAATCTAGTAGGATTTTTGCTTTGTCATCATCGCCCTTGGCGTTGGCTAATTGCATAGCCCTGTTGCCAATACCCATATTCATTAAAAATTGCCCCTGTTCTATCGCGCCATAACTTTGAGCATTTTTCTCTCCTGCTGCAATAGCAATTTGTTCAAAATCAACATGTGCCGTTAGATCAGCCATGCCTGGCTCAATAAGGGGGTCTGTATATTCATGGGCTTTGATGGCTTGAAAAGTATCACCAGCTGCGCTGCGTATATGTCCATAGTCAATAAAGATCGCAGCACCACCATGGGTGTTGATATGTGTCGCTATGTCACCTGTGAAGGTCAGGGCGCGCGGGCATACCTCTGCAATGCTACCGTTCTTTCCTACTTGAACGCGCTCAGGAATTAAGTTGGTCATGGCAGAGCCTTGCGTGACCACAAATTTAAGGGTGTTACCTTTTGCGACAATACGTCGCTCTAGCCATATACCTTTTTCCTTAATGAATTGGTGGATAGGCAGTGCGTCAAAAAATTCATTGGCGATGAATAATGATTTGCCATTTTCTGGCAATGTTGTTTGGTCCTTATGCCATATGGCATTGGGTACGCGTTTTTTTTGCTCAGCTTGTAATTGCTCACTCGCTTCAACAAAATGAACGGATGCGGCTGATATAAATTCAGGAACGATTTTAGCTGTATGCAGAATATCCTGCATTAAAACACCGCGACCGGGGCCAAACTCAACTAAGTTAAAAGTCGAAGGGCTACCCAGCGCGTAATACCGATCAATCAGCCAAAGGGCTATCATCTCGCCGAACATATTGCTGATTTCTGGCGCAGTGATGAAATCACCCTTGCGGCCAAAGACTTTTTCCTGCGTGTAATAACCATGTTCAGGGTGGATTAGGCATTCATTCATATAATCGGCCAGAGTGATCGGCCCAGTGGCTTCAATACGCCTGATGATCATATCTTTTAGTGCATTACCCATTAGGTATCTTTTCGCTTTAAGCCTTGGGCAATGAGCCAGCCAGCGAATAAGAACATGGGGATGGTGAGCATTTGGCCGCGAGAGACGCCTTCCCATAGGCCTAGATGCGCGTCAGGCTCGCGGAAAAACTCAACGGTGAAGCGCGCTGCCCCATAGCCGATGAAAAATACACCAGCTATAATACCAGCTTTTTTCTTTAGGTTTGTAAAATGCCACAACAGCTGCAAGATGATGAATAATACAAGTCCTTCTAAGAGTGCTTCATATAACTGGCTGGGGTGGCGCGGTATTTGGTGCGGATCAGTGGGGAATATCATTGCCCAAGGTGCATCGCTGGCGCGGCCCCATAATTCAGCGTTTATGAAATTAGCCATACGTCCAAGCAGAAGGCCAATAGGGCTAACCACTGCGACAATGTCTGCTACGCGCATGAGATCAAGCTTGTATTTACGGCTGAAATATATAACGGCGAGACATACACCAACAAGGCCGCCATGAAAGCTCATGCCACCATCCCAAAGCTTTAACGCTGCCAAAGGGTTATCTATATAATAGGGTAGGTTATAAAAGAGAACATAACCAACGCGACCACCAAAGATAACGCCCATTGCCGCAAGGAAGAAAAAATCATCTATATGGGTTTCTGACATGGGTGCGCCGGGCATGCGTGTTGCCCGTCTAATAAACCACCAGCCAAAAAATAGACCGCCAATATAGGCAAGCGAATACCAGCGAAGGGCAAAGGGACCAATCTCAAACAAGATGGGGTCAATTTGTGGAAAGGCCATAACGCCAAAAGCGGACAATATGTCCATAGTAATGTCTCCAGTAAATTTAAACTATTGCTTTATAAGATGACAACCAAATGAGTGATGTCAAGTTACCATCTATATTATGCAGAAAATAGACGAGATAAAATAACCTTAGCTATTGAATAAAGGATGTTTTTGCCCCATATAATTTATAGAATAAATAACAGCGAGACAGATAATGCAAACCAGTAATAAATTCTTTGATGATGTATCTAAATTAGCCAGCGGTGCTGCTGGTGCTCTGCATAATGTTAAGGGTGAAATGGAAGGCCAGTTCCAAGCGTGGCTAGATCGTCAGCTTTCACAGATGGATCTTGTAACTCGTGAGGAATTTGAAGTCACACGCGCGATGGCCGAGAAAGCACGAATCGAGAATGAAGAGTTGCGTGCTGAGATCGAAGTCCTGAAGAAAAAAACTAAGAAGTAAATAAGGCGCCTAAGTTCTTATTTTGCTTGAATAATAGATTAAGCACCCGGCATGTTCTGGGTGTTTTTTTATGCTTTTTTTAAATTGTTGCTTGCCAAGCGACTCGCACTATGAGAGGCTACATTTGGTTAATAATTAATTGCCATGCGCTATATGCAGTATAGCTATAAGCGTAAAGGCATAGCCGGACGGCTAATCGATCTATGCTTTTAATAAAGCTAGATCATGTCTCTAGGGGGACATGGGAATGACGAGTTTACAAAGCGATCATGCGATCATAGATGTGCCTAATCCAATTGATGAAGCAGAAATTCTTGCTGGTGTTAATCAGTGGACATTCGAGCGACAAAATGACGAACTCATTATTTTGCTTGATGGTGCTTATACTGCCATGCAGATGCGACTATTTTGGCGTAGCGATTATAAAACGCTTCAACTCGCCAATGTGATTGATTTAAAAGTTCCTAGTGATAAACAAAGCGAAATGTATAAGGCTATTGGCCTGATTAACGAGCGTTTATGGTTAGGGCATTTCGAATATTGGACTCATGACAATTCATTGCTGTTTAGGCATGCTAGTCTGGCTAATGATCCCATGGAGGGCGGTATATCTGAAGAACATATCGCTACCCTCATTGAGACAGCTATAACAGAGAGTGAGAAATTTTATCCCGTATTTCAATTCATACTCTGGGGTGGAATGAGTGCTGAAGATGCTATTGAAGCAACCATGCTGGAATGCCAAGGCTCGGCTTAATCGCGACTTAATTTTTATTATTATAGATAGACATTGTAACAGGTGGGGGTATTATCCACCTGTATTTGTATTGAGTTTAATGTGGAGATAAGTATGTGGCTAAATTTTAGCTGTGAAAATCCGTTGTTATTAATCGGTTGTGGCAATATGGGCCGCGCAATGGCTCGTGGATGGCTAGCCGCAGGCCTTGATAATGATAGTTTTTTAGGTGTGGATCCATATGGCGCTGAACATGGTATCGATGGTCTGCCACAAAAGAGATTATATGCAGATGTTGCCAGTTTGCCAGATTCCACTGATGTTAATGTCATCGTGATTGCGGTCAAACCTCAATTGATGAAACAGGTATTGTTAGAGATAAAGCCACTCGTGAAAAGTGATACATTGGTGGTTAGTGTGGCAGCTGGTGTGAAGAGTGATATCTACCGTGCACATTTAGGTAATCAGCTTAGGTTAGTACGAGCGATGCCCAACACCCCCGCAGGGGTGGGTAAGGGTATTACTGGCATGACTGCTGATGATAATGTTAGTGATAGCGAACGCGTGTTAGCCACAGCGCTTCTCAAGGCTGTTGGTCAGGTGGTGTGGCTAGAGGGCGAGCATCAAATGGATGCGGTAACGGCCGTGTCTGGTAGTGGACCTGCTTATGTATTTCATATGGTAGAGGCGCTCGCGGCAGCAGGTGAGAAAGAAGGCCTGTCCGAGGTGGTTGCCATGCAACTCGCTCGTCAGACGGTTATCGGTGCGGGTGCACTTTTAGATGCCAGTGATGATAGCGCCACTCAGCTACGTCAAAATGTTACAAGCCCGGGCGGCACGACAGCAGCAGGGCTTGAAGAATTAATTGGCAATGGTGAGCTGTCTGGGCTTATGCGACGCACGGTCAGGGCTGCGAGAAAACGTGGCCAAGAATTATCAGGCTAATAAAATTATTATTTCAAACACCATCGAGCCGGTCTTTTAGCCGGCTTTTTGCTATGGATTTTAAGCAAAAAAAGGACCTCAAAAGAAGTCCTTTAGGTATATTGGGAGGAATCTCATCAGAGATAAGAAAGTAGTGGTTGGCCCCAGGAGGGGGAAGTAGGGGAGGGGGAATTTCCCGGGAACCAACCTAAATGACGTAATCAGGGAAAATTTCGTCAAACTTTCTACGCCGTAGCGCTTGAACAGACTTATAGGGGTAAGTAGGGTATAGGAGAACCTAGAAATTTTGCTTATCAGCCATGCATAAACTGCATATCAATTAACGTTTGGTCTACACTGAGTGTGTTTCTAAATCAGCTAATCTGATAAAATAAATAAGGTAATACAATAAGATACGCAATATGATAAGCCGAATTGCATTATTGTTGAATTTTATAATCGTTAATTTTTTAGCAACTTTAGCAGTCCTCAGTGAAGATGAACCACATAATTTTCATTTTATGAGACCCCAGATAAACGAAAATTTGACGCTGATTTATTCTCTAAGACTGTTTTTAGCAGTGATATAGCTCGAATCAAGCCATCTGCAGGCTATGTGTTAGATTAGCTGAAGGTGATATGATTAAGCGGGTAAAAGTAATTGATTAGAGAATATTACTATCAGCGCGAATAGCCTGAATAAGGAAATCACGAATGACCGCCACGCGTTTTGACCCACGTAGTTCTGGCGGATAGCAAAAATAGCTCGGGAATGTATGGCCGGGTAGCTCTCTAAATAGGCGAACAAGGCGGCTGTTGTTATGCACCAAATAATCAGGCAGTACGGCGAGGCCCATGCCTTGTTCTACTGCGTGCATAACACCATATAGATTATTAACCTCTAGGCGCGGCACACGTTTGCGTCCACCCTTGGTGCCAACGGTTAAGCTCCATTCCAGCCCTTTTATAACCGTGCTAAGACGTGCCCCGCAGGAGATGATATCGTGATTGTCTAATTCTTCAGGCTCTGAGGGTGTGCCCATGCGATCAAGATATTCTGGGCTAGCATAAATATGATTGTGGAACTGGGCTAATGGACGTTGAATCAGATCATTTTGTGATGGCTCGTGTAGTCGAATAGCTACATCAGCTTGGCCCGCAGAAAGATCTAAATCCTCATCATCTAGGATGAGCTTGATATTCAACTCGGGATATTGCTCCATAAAGGTCGATAGGTGCGGCGTTAACCACACAGCGCCAAATGTCACCATCGTCGTGATGCGCAACTCGCCAAAGGGTCTTCCCTTTGATTCCATCAAGTCATGTTGGGTTGCTTCTATTTTTCGCGACACATTGGATGTCGTGTTAAATAGCTGTTGTCCCTCTGACGTTAGGACTAGTCCCCGTGCGTGGCGGGTGAATAATGCAACATTTAAACTTTCTTCCAGCGTTTTAATCTGGCGGCTAACGGCAGATTGACTGCTGTTTAAGCGCGCGCCAGCGGTGGTAAAGCTACCTGCTTCGGCCACAGCGTGAAAGATGCGTAATTTGTCCCAGTCCATAGGCATAGACATAATCCTCAAATAAGATGTTCGCTTTGGATAGCACAGGATCACAAGACCTGACAAGTCCAGAGACTAACGTGATATGTAATCACCCTTGCATCACGCGCCAAGCCATGTTTACTGTTAACCCTAGCAAGTAAGAAGAATGTCATGTCCTCAGAAAATGAAGAATTAATTGGTCGCATAACCAATCATATCAAGGTCAGTTATCCGCAGTTAACGGCGGAGGCAATCGTGTGTTTTCTTATTGTGGCGGGTGCAAAAAATCAGATGATTGTCGCCGAAGTTGCTGCCGCTATGCGTGTTTCAGAACCTCAAGCCTATCAATATCTGTCAGGCATGGCGCCGGGTAAAGGCTCTGGCCTTATTAGCCTTATTAATGTGGGGGATGGCAGTAACAAGGTCCAAATCACCCCCAAAGGCGCAACCCTACGCGACGAGGTCGAAGGCATCGCACAGATGTAGGCATATTCTAACGGTACCGTCATCAATCTATTCGTTATCCCCGTGAAGGCGGGAATTCCATTTTTGAGCATCAAACTCTGTGATTAGAAATAGACTCCCACCTTCGCGGGAGTGATGAGTAATATAGGAGCAGCCATACCGAACGAAGTGAGGCAAGTGCGACCGCACGCCCGAGCTAATGCGAGGATTAAAAAAAATCAAACTCTATGTTTTAAATAATCTTTAGTTTACGCATCTTCTAGATCTGCGATAAATTTTTCTGCCTCTAATGCCGCCATACAGCCCATGCCTGCTGCGGTTACTGCTTGACGGTAAACCTTGTCGGTTACATCGCCTGCGGCAAATACGCCTGGAATATCCGTTGCTGTGCTATCTGCGTGCTTTAACAGGTAACCCTCATCATCCATTGGTAACTTGCCCTTGAATAGCTCTGTTGAAGGTTTGTGGCCGATGGCGATGAATACGCCGTGTACTGTCACATCTTCGGTTTCGCCCGTTTTAACGTTTTTAAGGCGCGCACCAGTAACGCCTAGAGGCTGCTCTGTACCTAAAACTTCATCTAGAACGCTATCCCATTTGATCTCGATCTTGTCGTTCTTCTTAAGACGTTCTACGAGAATTTTTTCCGCGCGGAACTCGTCGCGGCGATGAACGATTGTCACTTTTGAGCAGATATTGGCCAGATAAAGTGCTTCTTCAACCGCGGTGTTGCCGCCACCAATTACTACAACTTCTTTATTTTTATAGAAGAAACCATCACATGTGGCGCAGGCTGAAACGCCAAACCCATTGAATTTTTCTTCGCTGGGTAACCCCAACCAACGGGCCTGCGCACCTGTTGCAATAACAACGGTGTCAGCTGTGTAAATAGCACCCATGTCACCAATGGCTTTTTTCGGCTGGCTGATTAAATCCACATCAACGATTGTATCATAAATAATCTCTGTGCCGACATTTTCAGCCTGCTGACGCATAGCCTCCATCAGATCAGGTCCCATAACAGCGTCAGCAAAGCCCGGGTAGTTTTCAACATCCGTTGTGATGGTCAATTGTCCACCAGCTTGTAAACCAGTTACAACAAGCGGTTCCATGCTAGCGCGTGCTGCATAAATTGCGGCCGTATAGCCCGCTGGACCAGAACCAATAACCAGTAACTTTGTGTGTTTTGTCTCAGGCATATGTAAACTCCAGAATAATCTATTGTGATACTAAATTGGGTATGTATCTTTTCTTGATATCTTACATAAGGCTTATGAGAGAAATTGCAAATGGGGAATTTAGATTTCTGTAATAGGGAAAATTGATTGCTTAGTCGTTAATGCAGGTTGATAATCTTAAAAATACTATTGGCATACCGCGGATAGAAACCTTAGTGTTAGAATAAAGTAAATAATCTTTGCTTAATCTAGGGTAGGCTATCTTAACTTAACAGTGTTTAATTCGTAAATGGGAATATGAATGTTTGATCCATCAACACTTGCACTTGCACTTGCTCTCGTTGTTCTTATGTCTGCGGGCGGTACTGTAACGACTTATCTTTTAAACCGAGAGGTGCTTGGTGTAAAATATTGGGCCATAGCTATGGTTGTGGCTGCATTATCTGTCATGGAAAGTATGGCCATGGGTATTGGGAGTATATTCAGTACAGGTGGTGCTGTGTTACTGGGCATTAGTTATGTTTACGCTTCTTATGGTTTTAGGGCATATGCAGGCTTGAGAAATAGGTTTTCTCCCTTGATGTTCGTCATGCCTATATTGTTGGTTGGTATTGCCATCTATTTAATTTTTGACCCTATATGGGCAAAAATTGGTTTAGTTGTTTGTATGGCGATTATAGCTAGCATCGTATCCTTTCATGCCTTGTCAAAACTTTTTTCAAAGGCCAGCATGGTCATCCTATTCGGTGCTGGTATTTGGCTCGTACATGGATTGGTAAATCTATGGTTATTGTATCTTTTGGCGATAGATAATTATACGGACTTATTGTTTGGTGCCATTAGTTTTGAGGCTTTGTATTCTATTGAAATGCTTGGCTTTGTTTATTGTTTAACATTGACATTCATTGTAATGACAACAGAACACTTGCAAAAACAATTACAAGAACAAGCACATACAGACTCACTCACAGGCCTATATAATCGTCGTGCCTTTTCTGATTTTGTAAATCATGCTATTGGCCATTCAGTACGCACTGGTGAATCACTGTCATTGATGATGTTAGATCTTGATCGTTTTAAATTAGTGAACGATAAATATGGCCATCAAGCGGGTGATTTAGTCCTGAAGAATTTTGCTAAATGTGTGGGTGAACAACTACGTGGGGCTGATGTTATGTCGCGGCATGGAGGTGAAGAGTTTTTAATTCTTTTACCCGACGCAGATAGGGATGATGCAAAGGTTGTGGGTGAGCGTATCTTGGATGCTTGGCGTAATTATATAACCAAATATGATAGACTAGAGGTCCGTAATACGGTGTCTATTGGCTGTGTTTCTAAGAGAGAAGGCAGCATGAGTTTAGATACGCTAACACAAGAGGCTGATGCTACTCTTTATGAAGCCAAGAATACTGGTCGTGATAAAATGGTGCAGATATAAAAAAGTTCAGCTTACTTAGAGTGCTTCATCACCTGTTTCGCCCGTGCGGATATGAATGACATCGTGAAGATCAAATACAAATATCTTGCCGTCACCAATTTGATTTGTATTTGCTGCTGCTTGAATAGTCTCTATTACTTGATCTACCTGATTGGCTGATACTGCAATATCGATCTTTATTTTGGGTACAAAATTGACCACATATTCAGCGCCGCGATAAATTTCTTTTGCCCACTTTGACGTCCATATCCTTTGACTTCTATTGGCTTAAGCCAAAAAAAAGGGGCCTTCAAGGCCCCTTTAATACAATGCTTTTACGGTGACTTATAGGTCTTCAGCATGCTTAGAAAGATAATCAGCAACGCCTTCAGCATTTGCCTTCATACCTTCGTCGCCTTTATTCCAGCCAGCAGGGCAAACTTCGCCATGCTCTTCGTGGAATTGAAGCGCCTCAACAAGACGAACAAACTCGTCAACGTTGCGACCAAGAGGTAGATTGTTTACATATTGGTGCCAAACAAGACCGTCTTTACCAATTAGGAATGTACCGCGCAGTGCAACACCAGCGTCTTCAATGAGTACATCATAATCACGTGAGATTGTCTTGTTAAGGTCAGAAACCATTGGGAAATCAACAGGGCCTAGGCCGCCTTCTGCTGTTGGTGTGTTGCGCCAAGCTGCGTGTGAAAATTGGCTATCTACTGATACTGCAATAACCTTAACGCCTAGTGCCTTGAACTTGTCCATACGGTTATGGAAAGCAAGGATTTCAGAAGGACAAACGAATGTAAAATCTAGTGGGTAGAAGAATAGAATGCCGTAATCGCCACCAAGATATTCTTTAAGATTAAAGTTGGCTTTGATTGAGCCGTCTTCCATTACTGCCTGTGCTGTAAAGTCTGGTGCTGGTTTTCCTGCTAGAACAGCCATGTGTTCCTCCTTTGATGAATAATAAATAATCGATCCTAAAGCTTAACTCTAGAATCTGAAACTATGATGCTAATTTATTGTTTTTTGATAATTAATCAAGGTGATTAATTCGATTTATGTAATCGAAGGATGCGATTATTATAGAAAGATAGAATCGACAGCAGTGATTTGTGTTTCACCAGTTTGATCCCGCAGCGAGCGCACGCATACCTGGGCAATCTCGGTGTGTAATTTCAGGGCATGTTGATCCCCTCTCTCGCCAGCATCTTTTATTTTTTCAAGCGTACTCTCCAGCATTGTGAGTGTAGCAGCGCTATTGCTGGAGGCCTCTTCTGTTTGGTGGGGTGCTATGGCCTTAGGCTCAGGCCTCACATCTGTGGGGTTTACATTTGTTTTTGCATCTTCAGATTTATGTATGGCATCGGTTAAATCTCCAGATAGTCCTTCTACTGCTTCTTTAGTGGCATTTTCAACCATTGAACGGATTGCATCAAAAGGATCTTCATTTGTCATTAGGCCGACTTTTTCTTGTTCATCTGCGATAAGTATTTCTGTATCAGCTTTTATAGGTTCAAATTCAGTCGTTGTATAAGTCGGTTTGGTTAAGGTGTCGGGAAGCTCTTGTGATGTCTGGCTACCTACGGCAATCATTATACCCTCGTAGCCCTCAAATGTTCCACCGCCAGAAGAGAAAGTAGGTTTGGCTTCTAATGTCCAATAACGTTCACCGCGTTCCATGCCTGATAGATATATTGGCGCATCATGAATGCTGCCGCGGCGATAGATTGCTTTAGCTACCGGATGGTTTGGTTTTTCAGCTAGGCCAAGAAGTGCCATCAAATCTAAGCCTATAATTTCACTTTTTATAGGGCAGTTAGATGTTGCAGTTATCTCGTTGGTGCGGCCAGTGATCCATTGCCAACTGGTTTTAGTAATAGAGTCATCCCCGATTGGATGAGTTGGCGCATCTTGTTGGTCGCCCGTGAATAGCTTCGTTCCTTCTGGCTGATTGGCCTTTGTGATAGTGCCCATTGAGCTTTCTTCGTCCGATAAGATACGAATTTGGCTATGGGATTTTATTTGTGATTCTGCTTTTTCAAGCTTGGCCATTAATAGCTTTTCAATATCATCAGCTTTTGGTGTTGAAAGATCATGATCCTCAGGTGTGCTTATAAGGTTGGGATTAGCCTTAACTTTAGCTGTATCAATCTGTTCAGGATGTAATTTAGTAACAGTAGCGCTGCCAAAAGGCGATGCCACTTTGCCCAAAGATTTGTCCCACAGCGCGTCTGATTCAATTCGCACATCCTTGATAGCCGGCGCAGCACGGGCGAGCGCTATCCATACATTAGCAGATAGATCATTACGTGTTGCTAATTCTTGGTGGTGTGCACGACTGCTAGTTTCAATGATTTCAATCACTTGCTCTTCACTAAAGGGCGCGTTGCGTAGAAGGCCGGCCACAATGGTCGTATCATCAGTCGCAATGCGCATGATCAGGTCCATAGGTGGCTGTGTGATATTGAGTAATAGATCTGCAACGGTACGACGGGTATCTTGGTCAGCATGGGGTAATAATGCTTCTATTACATCTAATAATTGGCCTCTAGTTGGCTCTTTGTATGGTGCTTTTCCTGTTAGAAATAGATCAATAAGGTTTCTATATAATGCAGTGCGGTCTTCACCATCTTTTTCGCGGGCATAGGTCACCAACTCCTGAATTCTATCATCCAGTGCGCTCAAGTCTGTTTGACGCATGACACCCATTTTATACATTACCCCTAATGGTATTTATTTTACCCAACCATTCAATCACTCCATTCTAACGAAAAAGACTCATGATACTAGTCAGAAAATGAAAGATAATAAAATTATAAGAAGATGGAACTTTATTTCTTAATCCCTTGCCTGTAAGATGTAAAAAATCTGATTCACGCAATATATGCAAATAATATAGATGCGGATGATGAAATGGTGGAAAATAAATACTTCTTAAATAATGGAGATGCCTGATGGGTCGAGTTAAGTTAGATGCAGTTGATCGTAAAATATTAGCTAATCTTCAATCTGAAGGTCGTGTGACGAATGTAGAGCTTGCTGATCGCGTCGGTATTACAGCACCGCCATGTTTGCGCCGTGTGCGCGCTTTAGAAGAAGAAGGCTATATTAAAGATTATCATGCGAACCTTGACCAAGAATCTCTGGGCTATAGTTTAACGGTTTTTGCTATGGTGGGATTGCATTCGCAGGCTGAAAGCGACCTTCAAGCTTTTGAAAAACAAGCTGAAGGCTGGCCTATGGTACGGGAGTGCTACATGCTAAACGGTGAAATTGATTTTATTTTAAAAATTGTTGCCCGTGATCTTGCTGAGTTCCAGTCATTTTTAACCAGTGAATTAACGCCAGCCGGTAATGTGGCTAGCGTAAAAACTTCATTGACCATCCGTAACAGCAAAAATAAACCTGGTGTACCGCTATCACTTGAAGGCTAGCTTTAAAATTATTATTTAAAGTCTACTTTAGTGATTTCGTAGTAGCGCTCACCACCTGGTGTTTTTACTTCAACTTCATCGTTAAGTTTACGCGTGATTAGTGCCCGTGCGATGGGGGACTGATAACTGATGTGTCCGCGTTTAATGTCGCTCTCATCGGCGCCAACTATTTGATAAATTACCTCTTTATCATCTTCGTCCAATAGCGTCACTGTCGCGCCAAATACAACACGGTCGCCAGTAAGGGACTTTGGATCAATAACTTGTGCCCTTGATAATACGCTCTCAATATATTTGATGCGCGTCTCAATATGACCTTGTTGTTCTTTAGCAGCGTGATATTCAGCATTTTCACTAAGATCACCATGTGCACGTGCAACTTCAATCGCGTCTGTTACTGCAGGGCGTTGCTTGTATTTCAGGTCTTTTATTTCGGCTTCTAATTTATCGAAGCCTTCTTTGAGCATGGGACATTTTTCAGTCATTTTTCGTCCAGTATCTTAATCTTTAAAACATATACCTATTTTTAAATAAGCTTTTTACAAAATGGTGACGCCGGCCCCCATTTCAAGATGGGACCGGCGCCTTTGTTTATTATTTAACCTAATTTTGTCAGTTCTGCAAGTGCTATAGCTTTTGGAAGGCATCAGAATAGAGTTTATCTTCTGATAACTAATGGATAGCAAGACCGATAGCACACACTATAATATAAAAGAGCCTGATCAGATAATGGTCAGGCTCTTTTATATTTCGAAGATCAAAACTTTAAGATTTATTTACTAAAATAATCTTGCAGGCGTTTCACATCCATTTCGCTAGACTTAAGGGCCTTAAGGGCTTGAACCGTGGCACGACTGGCTGCAATGGTTGTGTAATATGGCAGCTTCATCGTTAGCGCAGTGTTGCGCAGGCTATAGCTATCTTTAATCGCTTGAGCACCCTCTGTTGTGTTGAACATCAGATCAATTTCACCATTTTTCATGATGTCCAATACATGTGGGCGTTGACCATCTGTTACTTTAAACACGGTTTCAACCTCTAAGCCGTGGTCACCAAGATACTTGGCAGTGCCGCTAGTGGCGATAATAGAATACCCAAGATCCATCAGGCCGCGTACAATTGGTACCAGAGCGTATTTGTCGCCTTCTTTTACAGAGACAAACACCTTGCCTGATGTTGGTAATGTTACACCGGCCGCTAGCTGTGATTTGTAGAATGCCATGGCAAAGCTTTTGTCTATGCCCATCACTTCGCCTGTAGATTTCATCTCAGGGCCAAGCAGGACGTCAACACCAGGAAAACGTGCCCAAGGGATTACAACTTCTTTGACGGCTACATGCTCAGTCATCGGGTCAACCAGATCAAAATCACCAAGCTTTGCACCAGCCATCAAGTTAGCAGCGATACTAGCAATAGGGCTGCCGAGCGCCTTGGCAACAAAAGGTACAGTACGTGATGCGCGTGGGTTCACTTCAATGAGATAGACTTCATTATCCTTAACCGCAAACTGCACATTCATCAGGCCGATAACATTAAGCGCTTTGGCAAGCTCAACGGCTTGGCGCTTGATCTCGCCAATCATGGCAACAGGCAGGCTGTATGGCGGTAGTGAACAAGCACTGTCACCAGAGTGGATACCAGCTTCCTCAATATGTTCCATGATCGCAGCTACATGCACGGTTTCACCGTCCGATAGGGCATCAACATCAACTTCGATCGCGTCCTTTAAGAAGCTGTCGATTAGAACAGGGCTATCACCTGATACCTGTACGGCTTCGGCCATATACCGATTAAGACCAGACTCGTCATGAACGATTTCCATGGCGCGGCCACCCAGCACATAACTTGGGCGAATAAGGACAGGATATCCAACTTTATTAGCTACGGCTACGGCTTCTTCTAAGCTGCGAGCAAGTCCATTGTTTGGCTGCTTTAGGCCTAGTTGTTGGACCAATTCCTGAAAACGCTCACGGTCTTCCGCTAGATCAATGGCATCAGGGCTAGTGCCTAGGATCGGAATGCCAGCAGCTTCTAATGAAGCGGCTAATTTAAGCGGTGTTTGGCCGCCGAATTGAACAATCACACCTTTTACTGTGCCGTTTGATTGCTCTTTACGGATCAGCTCAATCACATCCTCAGCCGTCAGTGGCTCGAAATACAGACGATCTGAAGTGTCATAATCGGTTGAAACTGTCTCAGGGTTACAGTTAACCATGATGGTTTCATAGCCCGCATCACTTAGCGAGAAACATGCGTGACAACAGCAGTAATCAAATTCGATACCTTGACCAATACGGTTAGGGCCGCCACCTAGAATGATAATCTTTTCACGGTCAGTTGGCATGCTTTCACACTCTGCCTGCTCGCCTGCGGCAAATGTCTCATATGTGCTATACATATAAGGGGTGCCAGCATCAAACTCAGCCGCGCAAGTATCAATGCGCTTATAAACGGGGCGTACATCCAGCGCGTGACGCGCGGCTGTAATTTCGGCTTCTTTTTTACCACTTATTTCTGCAAGACGACTATCAGCAAAACCCATCATTTTAAGCTTGAGCATTTCACGTGCGTCACTTGGGATGCCGTTAGTTTTAACGCCATGTTCAGCGTCAAGAATTTCATTAAGTTGACCTAGGAACCACGGTTCATAATGGGTAATCTGCTGTATGTCTTGATGGCTAAGTCCTTCACGCATGGCCTGAGCAATACGCAAAATACGTCCAGGCTTTGCAACGCCTAGATCGCGTTTAATTGCCTTAAAGTCACCACTGCCTGACACATAATCATCAAATTCAACTTCATTAAGACCTGTTAGGCCTTCTTCCATCGAACGTAGAGCCTTTTGTAAGCTCTCTTGGAAATTACGACCAACAGCCATCACTTCACCAACAGATTTCATCGCCGTTGAAAGAACAGGTTCGGTGCCTGCAAATTTTTCGAATGTAAAGCGCGGTATCTTTGTCACGACATAATCAATAGTAGGCTCGAATGAGGCAGGGGTCAGGCCGCCTGTGATGTCATTATCTAATTCATCAAGCGTGTAACCAACGGCTAGTTTCGCCGCGATTTTGGCGATCGGGAAACCTGTAGCCTTTGACGCCAGTGCGCTTGACCGTGAAACACGTGGGTTCATCTCGATCACGATTAGACGACCCGTTTTAGGGTTCACTGCAAACTGAACGTTTGATCCGCCTGTTTCAACGCCGATCTCACGTAGCACCGCAATCGATGCGTTACGCATGATTTGATATTCTTTGTCGGACAATGTCAGCGCAGGCGCCACCGTTATACTGTCACCTGTGTGGATGCCCATTGGGTCAACATTTTCAATGGAGCAGATGATGATGCAGTTGTCGGCTTTGTCGCGCACAACTTCCATTTCATATTCTTTCCATCCAAGAATACTCTCTTCTACAAGCACTTCATTGGTTGGGGATGCGTCTAAACCTTTGACGATGATCTCGGCAAACTCTTCCATGTTATAGGCGATGCCGCCACCGGTGCCACCCATTGTAAAGCTTGGGCGAATGATCGCGGGTAGGCCGCCAATCTCTTCAAGAATTTCCTCTGCCTCAGCCATGTTGTGCGCTGTACGGCCACGACAAACCTCTAAGCCAAGTTTCTCCATCGCAGCATTAAAACGCTCGCGGTTTTCCGCCTTGTCAATTGCGTCGGCCGTTGCGCCGATCAACTCAACATTATAACGCTCTAGGGCGCCGTTTGCTTCTAGCGCTAGTGCCGTATTTAATCCCGTCTGGCCGCCCATCGTAGGCAGAATAGCATCAGGTCTTTCTTTGGCGATGATCTTTTCAACCACTTCTGGTGTGATCGGCTCAATATAGGTGGCGTCGGCCAAATCAGGGTCGGTCATGATGGTGGCAGGGTTACTGTTCACCAAGATAACACGGTATCCCTCTTCGCGCAGTGCCTTACAGGCCTGTGTGCCAGAATAATCAAACTCGCAGGCTTGACCGATAATAATCGGTCCTGCGCCAATGATCATGATGCTTTTTATATCAGTACGTTTAGGCATTACAGATCACCCCTTATGCGGCTTTGTGTTTTAAAATATTGTCCATAAACTGCTCAAATAGATAGAAACTATCTTGCGGTCCGGGCGAAGCTTCTGGGTGCTGTTGCACGCTGAATATTGGCTTGTCGGCACATTCTAGCCCGCAGACTGTTTTATCAAACAGGCTGATATGGCTAATTTGAACATTATCAGGCAGGCTATCACCATCAACACTGAAACCGTGGTTCATGCTGGTAATTTCTACCTTTTTAGTACGTAGATCCTGCACAGGGTGGTTAGCACCGCGGTGCCCCTGATGCATTTTATATGTCTTGCCGCCGAATGCCAGTGCGAGCAACTGATGCCCTAGACAGATACCAAAGATTGGTAATCCTGTTTCAATCAGTTTATTTATAACGGGCAGGGCGTATTCACCCGTAGCCGCAGGATCACCCGGGCCGTTCGACAGGAATATACCATCTGGATTTAATGCCATGATCTCGTCGTAGCTTGTCGTGGCCGGTACAACGGTGACACAGGCGCCAGTGTGCGCTAGGCAGCGCAGGATGTTATCCTTGGCGCCATAATCAATTGCGACGACGTGGGCTTTTACCTCGCCAACTTCGCCGTAACCGTCTTTTAAGTTCCAGCGAGTTTGGTCCCAACCATATATCTCATCGCAGGTTACGTCCTTGGCGAGGTCCATTCCCTCAAGCCCAGGCCAGTCATTTGCCTTTTTAATCAGTGCGGGTATATCAAATACACCGCCTTCATTATGGACGATCACACCTGTTGGTGCGCCGTTTGTACGGATGTAGCGGGTCAATCTGCGCGTATCAATGCCCGCGATACCAATGAGGCCCTGACCCTCAGCCCATTTGTGCAGATGGCTTTCAGCGCGAAAGTTAGCAGGGTCAGTAATGTTTTCACGTACAATAAGGCCGCGGCAAACAGATGCGCGCGTCTCCATATCGTCATCGCATGTGCCGACATTGCCAATATGTGGGAAGGTGAATGTGATAATTTGCCCTGCATATGATGGGTCTGTTAAAATCTCTTGATAACCAGTGATCGAAGTGTTGAAACATACCTCGCCGACAGTTTCACCTTCGGCACCGATCCCGTATCCCCAAAAGACTGTTCCATCTTTTAAAACGAGTGCGGCACTAATATCAGAAGCAGGTGGAATGGGCGTTGTGCTTTTTGAGTCGGACATAGTGTAGTCTTCCTATTCTTCTGATTCTATTTTAATAACCCTATGAAAGCCAAAGGATTAGCCGTTTTATTGCGGCCCTACGCGTATTTTTAGCTCCTGAGGGGGCTACGCGCAAATTGGGCGGAAACTATAGAATATTGAGACTGTAGTCAAGGGAAAGAATATATTATTTTTATCAGTTAAAACAATGGCTTATCAATTTTAATATGATGATTGCCAACGGGCGTTTTATGCAGTAGGATGTTCGCTTCCGACTCGTGGTAAATGGCTATTATTATAGCAGTTATAAATTGAGTGAGCTGGAGCAAAAGGGTGCACAGTTTTTTTATTGGGGCAGAAGAGATAATGTTAAGAGATGATTTAACGGCGGCAATGAAAGCGGCCATGCGTGCGAAAGAAAAGCTGAAACTATCGACGGTTCGCCTTATTTTGGCAGCAATCAAAGAAAAAGATATTGAAAATCGTACTGCGGACGGTGAAGCCCGTGATGATGACGCGATGATATTAGATATCTTGTCTAAGATGGTTAAACAGCGTGGGGATAGCGTTAAAGCCTATGAAGAGGCTGGGCGCTGTGAACTGGCTGAGCGTGAAAAAGACGAGATCAAAGTTATTCAAGAATTCTTGCCGCGTCAGATGAGTGATGATGAGGTGAAGGCTGCGGCAGAAGCAACTGTTGCTGAACTCGGTGCTGAGGGATTAAAAGATATTGGTCGTTGTATGGCTGCCTTAAAAGGCAAATACGCGGGCCAGATGGATTTTGCCAAGGCTAGTGGTCAGGTTAAAGCTATACTTAGCTAAGAAAAAAACATAGAGTTTAGGGGTGAGTTTTCTCATCCCTTTTTTATTTGGCCTTTTTTATTTGGCTTTTGCCAAGTTAAGGATTTATGGATTAATGGCTTTAAGTCCACAGTTTCTAGATGAGCTGAAGCACCGATTTACATTATCTGATGTGGTCGGTCGTCAGGTCAAGCTTGTGCGTCGTGGCCGCGAGCACACGGGATGCTGTCCTTTCCATAATGAGAAAACACCTTCTTTTACAGTTAATGATGTTAAAGGGTTTTACCACTGTTTTGGTTGTGGTGCCCATGGCAGTGTTTATGACTTCATTATTAATTCTCAAGGCATGACCTTTATCGAGGCTGTTGAAATGCTGGCGGCAGAGGCGGGTGTCGAGGTGCCAAAGCCTAGCCCCGAGGCGCAAGAAGCCCAAAAAATGAGGTCAACCCTCTATGAAGTGATGGAACTCGCTGCCAAATGGTACGCAGAGCAGTTGCACACGATGGGTGGTAAATTTGCTCTTGATTACGTTAAAGGGCGAGGCCTTAGTGATCAGACCATTAAAGAGTTTGGTATTGGCTATTCTCCAAAGGGGCGCTCGGGGTTGAAAGATTTCTTGCTGTCACGCGATGTGGAAGAGCAGCAGTTGATCGATACGGGGCTAGTGATCAAGCCTGATGATGGCTCTGCTAGTTATGACCGTTTTCGGGACCGTTTGATGTTCCCCATTACTGACAGACAAGGCCATCATATAGCCTTTGGCGGTCGTGCGCTGTCTAAGGATGCCAAGGCAAAATACCTCAATAGCCCTGAAACCGTATTATTCCATAAGGGCGCAACGCTGTATAACTGGGGTAATGCGCGTAAGGCTGCTTATAATACAGGTCAGATACTGGTTGTTGAGGGCTATATGGATGTGATCGCTCTTGCTCAATTTGGGATTATCGAGGCCGTTGCGCCACTGGGTACAGCGCTGACTGAAGAGCAGATGGCGCATCTATGGCAAATGGCGGATGAGCCAGTGCTGTGTTTTGACGGCGATAATGCAGGGCAAAAAGCAGCGGGTCGCGCTATGGAACGTGCATTGCCGCATCTAAAGGCAGGCAAATCACTCAGATTTGCATTGCTGCCAGAAGGTGATGATCCGGATACGCTTGTGCAGCGCGATGGCCGCAAAGCTATGGATACACAGGTGGATCAGTCTATCCCCCTTGTTGATATGCTGTGGAACCATCTAACGGTAGGTGCTGATGGTTCAACGCCAGAGCGTCGGGCAGGTCTAGAGAAAAAGACCTTTGGTATGTTGAATGATATTGCAGATGAGGGCATTAAAAAATTATACCAGCAAGAGTTTCGCCGTCGTTTTTATGAACGCTTTGCCCCAGTTAAAAAACAACAAAACCAGGCCAATAAAAGCTTTGGTGCAGGCTTTAAAAAAGGCAGTTGGAAAAAGCAAACACGACACGGCAGTGAATATGTAGGGCAAACAGGTGGCTTAGGGCGTACACTTATTGCAAGGCAAAAAGGCACAAACGCTGTTGCAGAGAGACTTGAGAAACTGTTGTTGCTTTCAGTCGTTTATCACCCTGAAATTCTGATGACACATGAAGACACTTTTATGAATTTAGAGTTTCAAATAGAAAACCTTAAAAGAATTCAAACCGCTATATTAGACTATATCGTCGACCATGATTTCCTTGATGGTGAGAAGATAGAAAAACACATACGTAAAAATAACTTGTGGGAGCCTATTGAAAAAATGGCTACGGACCCCATTTTGAAGAAAGATTGGTTTGTTTGGTCTAAGGCGGCACTGTCGGACACAATTACGGGTTTTGAACATGTATTATCAAGATTTCATTTTTTGACTGATGTTAAGGCAGATTATATTGCTGCTGAGAGAGAGTATGCTGAAGATATGACCTCTGAGAGCCATGAGCGATTTGTTGCTGCACAGGAAGCATATAGGGCCGCAGAAGAGAAAATTGCGAATATTGACAACTATGGGCTTGAATCTAATAGAATCCACTCTGTTTAATTCCTAAAAGTATGATATAAACCGATTCGAAATTTAAAAATGCACATATTTTGTGGATTCGGAGAGTAAAACGCATGGCTAAGACCCCGACTCAGGCTGATAGTAAAAGTAGCGCTAGTGAAAACCGCGAAGATCGTGGTGGCGATAGTGCAGAGGCTGTGATCAAAAAGATGATCGCTAAGGCAAAAGAACGCGGTTACATCTCGTATGATGAGCTAAACGCTGCTTTGCCAACCGATGAAATGTCGTCAGAGAAAATCGAAGACGTTATGGGCATGCTGTCAGGTATGGGCATTAATGTAATCGACGGCGACAGTGAAGCTGAGGAAGAAGAAGAAACGCCCAAAGCAGCCGCAAAAGAAAAAGGCAAAGGCAAAGGCAAAGACAAAGACGACAAAGACGACAAAGACGACGATGAAGAAAAAGAAGAATTTAAAGCGCCTGAAAAGGCTGCTACTGGCGACCGCACCGATGATCCTGTGCGTATGTACCTGCGCGAGATGGGCTCTGTAGAGCTACTATCACGTGAAGGCGAGATCGCCATTGCTAAGCGTATTGAGGCTGGTCGCGCCACGATGATCGAGGGCTTATGTATGAGCCCACTGACATTTCGTCAGATCACAGAGTGGGCTGGTCGTCTTGAAAATGAAGAAATGTTACTGCGTGACATTATTGATCTTGAGGCAACGCTGGGTAAAGAGCCTGATGCTAACGCAATTAAAGCGACAGAAGAGGGTGATGAAAAAGCTGGTGAAGTTACAGCTGCAGACGAGCCAGAAGAAAAAGAAGAAGAAGAACTTCCTGAAATCGAAGTTGATGAAAATGGTATTCCTATTGAGAAGGAAGAGGACGAGGATAACACCATGTCTCTTTCTGCGATGGAAGAGCATCTAAAGCCTGAGACTATCGAGAAATTTAAGATTATTACTGGCACGTATAAAAAATATGCCAAGCTACAGGACCAGCGTCTTGATGCTGCTACACGCGGCGAAGGTCTATCTGTTGCCCAAGAGCGTCGTTTTAAAAAGCTAGGGGCTGAGCTTGTTGAGTTAGTGAGTAGCGTAAAGTTCACAAACTTACGTATTGAAGAATTAGTCGATGAATTATACGGCCTTAACCGTCGTATGATTGGTCTTGCTGGTCGTTTATTACGTCTTGCAGAAGCGCACAAAGTACCACGCATTGCCTTCCTAGAAGAATACGAAGGCAATGAAGTTGCTGAAGACTGGATTGAGCGCATTGGCAAGCTAAAAGGTAAAGGTTGGGCATCTTTTGTATCGGCTGAAGAAGAGGCGATCATTAACCTGCGTGAGCAAGTGGGTGAGATTGTCAATAAAACTGGTCTGCATGTGGCTGAATTCCGCCGTATTGTTCGCACCGTTCAAAAGGGCGAAAAAGAAGCGCGTATTGCCAAGAAAGAAATGGTGGAAGCTAACCTGCGTTTGGTGATTTCCATCGCCAAGAAATACACAAACCGTGGCTTGCAATTCCTTGATCTTATTCAGGAAGGTAATATCGGATTGATGAAGGCGGTTGATAAATTTGAATATCGCCGTGGTTATAAATTTTCGACCTATGCCACTTGGTGGATACGTCAGGCGATCACGCGCTCTATCGCTGATCAGGCCCGTACAATTCGTATTCCTGTGCATATGATTGAAACCATTAACAAGCTTGTTCGTACAGGTCGCCAAATGCTGCATGAAATTGGCCGCGAAGCGACACCAGAAGAACTAGCAGTGCGCCTGTCTATGCCGCTTGATAAAGTGCGCAAGGTAATGAAGATTGCTAAAGAGCCTATTAGCCTTGAGACACCAATTGGTGACGAGGAAGATAGCCATCTTGGTGATTTTATTGAGGATAAGAACGCTATTCTACCTGTTGATGCTGCTATTCAAAGCAACCTGCGTGAGACAACGACAAAAGTTCTAGCCTCACTCACACCACGTGAAGAGCGTGTGCTGCGTATGCGTTTTGGTATCGGCATGAATACGGATCACACACTAGAGGAAGTTGGGCAACAATTTAGCGTAACGCGTGAGCGTATTCGACAGATTGAAGCCAAGGCATTACGCAAGTTGAAGCATCCAAGTCGCTCAAGACAGTTACGTAGTTTCTTAGATACCTAGGAATGAAAACATTACAGCATATCATTAAAGGCAGCCTCATATGGCTGCCTTTTTTCGTTTATATGCTGGGAATATCTGCTGTAGCTGATGCAGTAGTCGTCCCCTATGAAGTCAGTAAAAAAGGGCGGATTATAGTACCCGTAACAGTCGGTGATAAGGGTGAACATTTATTTATGTTGGATACGGGCTCAAATGCCACGGTTATATTTCAAACGGGCGCCCTTATGCTGAATTTATCTGCGGTAGGTCATCAAACAATGCGTGTAATGACCGCAACAGGTATCAGTGAGGAGCCTGTGTATAAATTGGGTCTTATAACATTCGGTCCTACAGTCAAGCATATCGCACAAACTATTGCCCTCAGCGAAACTGAGGACGCAAATCTGGTAGGTATATTAGGCCTTGATATGATATATGGCCAAGTGATTGAATTTGATAAAAAAGAACGCGAAATCATTTTTCATGACACAGCGAATGCGTTTGAAGGTGATAAATTTTGGCGTGAAATACCAATGGCAGATGTACAGGGCGCCGCATTAGTTGTTACTGCTAAAATTGGTAGCTTAGATGTTATGGGTCTAATAGATACTGGGGCAACAATATCAGTGATAAACATGCCTGCTTTTCATGCGCTTCAAAAGCCGCTGAGTAAGATGGATGTGGATATGAAAGAAAGGCGTATTGCGGCGGCAGCTGGAAAAGTATCGGCTGCTGCCATAGTTGTTTCTAGACTGAAACTAGGGAATGTCGCTTATAGAAACCTGACCTTAACGGCCGCAAACTTACCAATTTTTAATTATATAGGCATGGGTTCAACGCCAGGAATGATTATCGGAATGGACACCCTAAGGCACCATTCTATGGTGCTGGATTATAAGCGGAAACGCTTTTTTATTACCAAATAAACTATTGGTAAGCAGTTCTCTTCGTTATTTAAATAACTGCAATATATTGAGTTTAGATCGATTTGCGATGTTAAGGCTTTGGATGCCTAAGCTTTGCTTCACTTTATCTGCTGCTAAATTCGCTGCTACTTTACCCATGTCGGCGTCCACGAGATTGCCGATACCTTGCTGAACTGTATCGGACAATTTAGTTGTGAATTCTTTAAGGTCATCTAGTCGCTGTGCACCTGCGCCAATCTCAGATAAAACTGCGGAAACATTATCGATAGATGCACTGATTGCTGATAACGCCGTCTGGGCGTCAGTTGCGGTTAATAATGTTTGATCTGTAGCAACAGTTACGTTAGCGCCACCTAATGACAGGTCACTTTCTGGAATAGTGATTGTGCCGTCGCCAGTTTCATTGGTTATTGCCGTTATGTCACCGCCGCCAGCAACCAGTGGGTTGCTGCCGTTGAAGCCCGCGCTTTCAAGTACGGAAGTGATTTGATCACGCATCTGGGAAAATTCTTGGCTGTAGGCAGCCCGGCTAGAATCGTCAAGGCCTGGGTCTGCGGCGGATAGTGCCTTTTCTTTCATCTGTATGAGCAAGTCAGATACCATTGAACCAGCAGTTAACGATACATCACTTGTTGAAATGGCATTGTCTAATGAAGACTGCACAGAATTTTGGCCGGATAAAACCCCGCGCATTACTTGGGCAATAGCAAAAATAGCAGAGTTATCTTTAGCACTAGATACTTTAAAGCCAGAGTTCAATTCGTTTTGGGTCTTGCTTAGGGACGTGTTCGTCGACCTAAGTGATCTGATGCCTTGCATGGCACCAGGATTGGTATTGATACTCATAGACATTGCACCCATCTCCATCTCTATCGACTATACATAATAGCGATCTTAATCAGGCTGCATAGCGACCTTGATCAGACTGCTCAGTATGGTCGTTCTTTATGCAATATTGCTCTCGGCGTAAACCGCAGACCCCTCCGCAGTTTTATTGCAAATGACTTTTACACCCATAAAAGCCATGATTCGTATTTACAACTATGACAGAAATGCTGAAAATATCAATGTTTGGATAAAATTGTCGGTAAGTTAGCCCACACTGTTCTGTGTAAGGCTAACTCTTATGCTTTAATTATGTGAAATAAAGGCCTTGATACCATTTTTCATGGCGAGACCATCCATCTTATCACTCACCGCGTAAGGCGTATGGATAGATAGAACAGGTACGCCGAAATCAATGGTGTCGATATTTTGACGGGCAAGTTCGCGACCCAATGTACCACCGCCTGCGCGACCAACCTTGTAGGTGGATGTTTGCCAAGGCACTTTATTGCTATCAAGCGCGCTGCGGGTCCAAGCAATAAACTCGCTGGCAGCATCAAATCCACGGCCGTATAGTTTGATGTTAACACCGTAACCTAACTTTGGTGCATTACCGATTTCCCACGCCCCAGGGTCCATTGGGTTCACGCCGGGGTTCACATCAATGGATAGTGCCTTTGAGGCGCGTAGCGCGCGTGTGACCATGGGTTGGCGAAATTTACTGCCTTGCTCTGCGTATACGAGTTCACCTATCAAATCGATCAAATAGGTTGATGAAGCTCCCGTGACGTTATTATTACCAGATTCTTCATTGTCGGCTAGATGAATGAGGGCTGTTTTTTGTGGGGTGTCAGCCTCAATAGCAGCGCGGATACTGGCGTAGCCTGCTAGGCGATCATCTTGGCCATAGACGGCCATTAAACGTCTGCCTATGCCCATGTCGCGGGGGCGTGTGGCAGGCACTAGTGATAGTTCAGCGGAAACTAAATCCGCAGCATCAATTTTATAGGTATGCTTTAAAAAATCTAACACGCGCTCCTCTACGCCCATTTTTCCTGTTGGATCATTTGCAATATTGGTAGGGCCGCTGGCGATAATGGGATCTAACTGCTCGTAAGAGACAACCTCACGGGCTGTTTTCTTCATCTGATCTCTGGCGGTGTGTGGTGATAGGTCAGGTATCATAAATATAGGATCGCTAGCCTTGAGGCCAATATTGATTTGGACGGTGGTGCCATCCTTTTTATCTACACGACCAACGAGCGCTAATGGAATGTTTGTCCATTGATATGTTTTAATGCCGCCATGATAGTTGGTTTGGAATAGGGCGAAACCTTCTTTTTCATATAGAGGGCGGCCTTTTAATTCTAAACGCGGTGAATCAATATGAGAGGCAATGATGCGTACGCCCTTGCTCACACTGTCTTTGCCGCCAATGATTAGCAGCATGGCACGGTCACGGTTGCTGTGATAATATTTATCACCTGCCTTGATCTTTGTGCCAACTGTCCAAGGCTTAAATCCAGCAGTCTCTACCATTGCTTTTGTCTTTGCTACAAAGGCAAGCTCTGTACGGGCGGCGTCTAGAAAACCTTTATAGCCTTCACCATAGATTTGAGCCGCTTCAATCTTTTCTAATGACGCATTTTTCCATGTGCTCTCACAGTTGCCTTGATTACAGTCAGGCTTTGCTGCTGTGGTGACGCTTAATGATGATGCCAATAATAGTGTCGCTATAATGTTTTTCATTATCTTCCCTTTATGATCTTTAACTATAATCTAAACAGTACTGTTTAAAAGTTCAATATCTCTCCTTGAATTTTTAGAAATTGAGCACATGTACTATGAATAATAAAATATAAAGGTGAGGAAATGTCATGCAAGTATTTGAAATGATTGTTTGGATTGTAGCTATAGCAATGGTTGCCGGTATTATTCAACGAAAAATGAGCTTGGACAAAGCCAAGTTGAAACAAGCTAAAGATGGCGGAGCCGACGATGCGAGACTCAAATCATTAGAAGAACGCGTGGTGGTGTTAGAGCGTTTAGCCACAGATAAGAAGGCGCGCCTGCGTGATGAGATTGATGGCTTATAGGGTTTAAAACCCAGCTTGTTAGCGAAAAGAGTGATTAATTTACATTTAAGTGAAATTTATGTTTGCAACTGTCCCTGCATTTGCTAGAGATGCAGCCGTGGTGCGGGGGTGTAGCTCAGCTGGTTAGAGCAGTCCGCTCATAACGGATTGGTCGGGAGTTCAAATCTCTCCACCCCTACCACAAATAAAAGGCTCGCCATTAGGCGGGCTTTTTTTATGCGCTACGGGTATTTTAGGCCTTCAGGTTAAATAAACCTCCACCTCTCTTTAAAATACCACGCGACAATGCTTAGCTGGAAAGATAGTTAATTATTATCTGTATGTATTGAGGAATTCAAAATGATTACCTAAAGGGATGGGGTAACCTTTTAACAATAGAGCAAAAAGATAACTTACTTTCTTCCCTAATGCCCCGTCTATAGAGATAGGCTATGGCTATTAGGCCTTAGTCGAGTTACATGTGTCTCCAGTTTATATATATAGGGCAGTGTAGTGAGGCATCAAAAATCGAAAATATTAGCAGAAGTTTTTGGGTTTTCTGACTTTCGGGAAGGCCAAGAATCTATTGTTGATACCCTTGTTGCGGGTGAGAATGTTCTGGCTGTTATGCCAACGGGTGCGGGGAAAAGTCTATGCTATCAAATGGCGGCCCTTATCCGCCCGGGCCTGACGATTGTGGTTTCCCCGCTTTTGGCGTTAATGGATGATCAAGTAAACGCCCTACAGGCAAACGGTGTAGACGCTGCCACCATCAACAGCACAAAATCCCGTGATGAAAAACTTGCTGTTTGGGACCGTGTAACCTCTGGCAAATTAAAGTTATTATACCTGTCTCCAGAACAGCTTTTAAACAACCGCTTATTACCATCGTTGCAAAAGCAGGACATATCCATGTTCATCGTTGATGAAGCGCACTGCGTTTCACAGTGGGGACACGATTTTAGGCCAGAGTATCAGCGCTTAAACATTCTACCTGACATGTTCAAGGGTGTCGTCATTGGCGCCTTCACGGCCACGGCTGATGAGCGAACACGCCAAGAGATTAAAAACACTCTGCTGGGTGAACAATCTAAAATGGTCATTCAAGGGTTTGATAGGCCGAATATTTATATTGAAGTACAGCAAAAAAATAATGCCAGAAATCAACTGTTAAACGCGCTAGACAAGCATGAAGGCGACCAAGGCATTGTTTATTGCCTATCACGAAAAAGCGTTGAAAAGACAGCCGAGTTTCTACGGACAAAAGGTTATAATGCACTGCCGTATCATGCCGGTATGGATGCGAGCGTTCGTCAAAATAATCAAGAGCTATTCCTTGGTAAATCAGACACGATCATTGTTGCCACCATCGCCTTTGGTATGGGGATCGACAAACCTGATGTGCGTTTTGTTATCCATATGGATATGCCCAGCAGTATGGAGGCTTACTATCAGGAAATTGGCCGTGCGGGCCGTGATGGTGCCCCCGCTAACGCCCTGATGCTATATGGCTTTGATAATATCAAAGTGCGTAATGATATGATTATGACATCTGGCGCCAGTGACGCCAAAAAATCATCTGACCGTCAAAAACTAAATGCCCTTATTAGCCTGTGCGAAACAGCAAAGTGTCGTCGTAACTATCTGCTTAAATATTTTGATGATCCACAAACGCAGCCATGCGGCAACTGCGATACTTGTTTAAATCCACCAGAAGAATTTGATGGGACTAACCTTGCAACTCATGCCTTAATGGCTATTCGCGATACGAGGCAAATATTTGGACGCGGCCATATTATTGATATCTTAACGGGCAAAGAAAACCCTAAGATTATTGCATCTAACCATATGTCCCTGCCTAGCTTTGGTGCAGGTGAGCAGTTAAAACTAGCAGAGTGGCAAGTGATCTTACGGCAAATGCTTGCCTTAGACCTAATTTACGCGGATGCTGAATATGGCTCCTTAAAGATAACACTTGAAGGCGGACGCGTACTGGAAGGTGACTTAACTGTTAGCCTTAAAAAGCCTATCATCCTTAAGCCGACACGTGCCAAGAAATCCAGCAAGCACATACAAGCCTTGGAAGGCGGAGACCAAGCCTTATACGACCACTTGAAAATGGTGCGTTTTGATCTAGCTTCCGAAAATAAAGTACCTGCTTATATTGTGTTCCAAGACAAAGTGCTCATGCAAATGGTACTAGACAAGCCATCAACACCTGATGAGATGTTAAATATCAATGGTGTTGGCCCGCAAAAATTGGAAAGGTTCGGTCCAGCCTTTTTAGATGCGATTAACAATTTTATGAATGACTAACATAATGAAGTCGCAAGGTGTCGACAAAACTAGGAGCGCCTCAAACCGTACCCTTATTGCTGCAACAGGAACCGCTGCAATTTACCTGTTGCTGTTTTAGGTAACTCTTTTAAGTAAGCAATTTGTCGAGGATATTTAAAGGGCGCAATTCTATTTTTAACAAACTTTTGCAACTCATCTGTCATATCTTCAGTTGGCTCATACCCGTCATTCAAAATGATAAATGCTTTTGGGACAGATCCACGATCAACATCCTTGGCTGCTATCACAGCACATTCCAACACAGCTGGGTGAGCGAGTAGGGCCACTTCCACTTCGGGGCCACTAATATTATACCCTGATGAGATAATCATATCATCCCCTCTTGCTACATACCAATAATAACCTTGTTCATCCCGCCTAAAGATATCACCTGTCAAGTTCCAGCCATCCGATACATACTCGGCTTGTCGGTGATCATTAAGATATTTACATCCTGTGGGCCCCCTGACGGCTAGGTGGCCTTCTTCACCGTCCTGTAACACTTTCATATTCTTATCAACAATCTGTAATTCAAAGCCAGGAACAGCCTTACCCGTTGACCCCGGCATAGGGTCTCCCACTGATGTAGATAAGAAAATATGGATCATCTCAGTAGCGCCTAAACCATCGATCATAGGGACGCCTACTTTCTCCTGCCACATCTCGTAAATCGGCAGGGCAAGATGCTCGCCAGCAGAGACGGCTAACCGTATTGTTGATAAGTCAGCAACATCGCCTTGAGAAAGCATCAGCTTATATGCAGTTGGTGCCGTAAAGCAAAGAGTTGCACCAACGGCTTTTACAGCTTTTGCTAATTTTAAGGGCGCACAATCTGCAATCAAAGCTGCTGTAGCACCAGTAAATAGAGGGAAAATCAACAGCCCCCCTAAACCAAAAGTAAAAGCAAGCGGCGGGCTACCAATAAAGATATCATCTGCTGTAGGTTTAACGACATGCTGACAATATGTGTGACACATAGATATAATATCTCTGTGAAAATGCAAGACACCCTTTGGGTTTCCTGTTGTGCCGCTGGTGAAAGAAATGAGAGCAACATCATCACTCGCTGTCGCTATTCGGTCAAAATCAGGGCTAAACTCCGACATTACGCTCTCAAGATCATCAGACAACACCAAATGCGTCAGCTCTAGTCCTTCGGCTTCTGCTTTCAGATCGGATTGGCAAATAACATGATCAATTTCTGCCTTCGCAACGATGACTTGAAGCTCTTTTTTTCGAAGAAGCGGCATTGTTGGAACAGCTATTGCGCCGCAGCTCCATACTGCCAACAAACATGCGGCATGTAATGGGGAGTTTGGAAAACGTAATAGGACACGGTTGCCCGGAACAACGCCTAATTCAGATACAAGATAATTAGCAATTTGATTTACCTTGGAGTCCAGATCTTGGTAGGTCCAGTTCTCGTCAAGGGAACAAATAGCTATTTTATCTGCGTTTCCATTTTCAATATGTCGATCAATCAACATTGAAACACAGTTAAGAGCAGGCCCGTACTTTAAGGCAGGCAAATTAAAAACAAAGTTTGGTAGCGCGTCTTCCGAAGGCAAGCTCTTTCTAGAAAAATCATCAACATGGGCTGAAGTGTGCATCTAAGCCTCCTGCGGTACGGCATTTTTAGCCTGAAACTCAGGCGATTGATATGACTTAGTGGAGAGAATTTCCTTTATTGTATCCGTCATTTGTATGCCCCAGAGTAACGATTTTTCATTTGAATAAATGTCCCACCTTTAAGGGGGATATACGAGGCTAGTATTTTTAGTTAATATAATCAATAATCAATACTTAATAATCAATAATTAATCATTTTTCTCATTATCAAGGTAAAAATATGCGCCCTATAGGTAAAGGATTATCACAATCTCTGTATTTTGAATATCCACAGTATATCTTCCAAAGACCACTGGAGCTTGATGGTCTTAGCGTAAGGCATCCAGTCGTGATTGTGGGAGCAGGTCCCGTTGGTTTAACCGCGGCGCTGGAATTGGCTCGACGCGGTATAAAATCCGTTGTGGTGGATGAAAAGGATACGTTAAATGATGGCAGTCGGGCCATATGTATCTCGCGGACAAGTTTTGAGACCCTACAGCAGTTGGGGGTCATGGAACCCTTTCTTGAAAAAAGTTTGGGTTGGACGCATGGACAGTGTTTTTATCAGGACAATATGATTCACCGGCTTGAAATGCCGCATTCAGCCGATGAACGTTTCTACCCCATGTATAATATTCAACAGCAATATATCGAACAGTATCTGGTGGATAAAGTTGCTGAATATGGGGATATGATTGATCTGCGCTGGTTAAGCAGTATGAAAGATATAACGACCTCATCCGATCATGTGTCTATGATTATTGATACGCCAGAAGGGGCATATCAATTGCAGGCCGATTATCTGCTGGCGGCGGATGGAGCACGTAGTCAGATTCGCAAAAAGATGGGCTTGTCTCTGAAGGGGAAAAACCTTGAAGGGAAATATGTGATTGCGGATATCATGATGGACCATGATTTCCCCACGGAACGTCGTTCATTTTTTGAACCGTCGGCTAACCCAAATGCAACGGTTCTTATACATAAACAACCAGATAATGTCTGGCGTGTTGATTATCAATTACAAGAAGGTGAGAATGAGGACGAAGCCGTTCTGGAAGAAAATATCCGCGCCCGTGTGAAAGACATTCTTCACATGATTGGCCATGAAGGGGATTGGCAGCTTGAGTGGTGGAGTATTTATACAGCCAATACATTATGTTTAGATGACTATTGGTATGACAGAGTTATTTTCATCGGAGACTCTGCTCATATTGTACCAATTTTTGGGGTGCGCGGGTTAAATAACGGTTTTTCCGATGCGGTTAATGCGGCATGGAAATTATCCTATATTATAAAAGGCGCGGCGGGTGAAAATATTTTATCAAGCTATACATCTGAAAGACGGGGTGCCACATTAGATGTGTTTAAAAATGCTGGTAAGAGCGCTCGTTTCATGACGCCGCCAACACCTGGTTACGCGCTAATGCGGAAAGCTGTTTTGTCATTGGCTGTCAAGAATACGTTCACCCAAAGATTTGCCGACCCCCGTCAATCGCTGCCTTATACTTATGCCCAAAGCCCGATGACGAGTTTTTCACAGCAGGATCAACAATTTAAAAAAGGACCAGAGGCTGGGGCCTGTGCCATTAATCAAAAAATATCAGATGATGATTATTTGCTGGATTATTTAGGGCTGGGCTTTAGTGGTTTCTATTTCTCGGACAATGGTGAAATTCCAGAAAATATTCAAAAGCTTTTTGATCAATTGGATGTTGGGGGTGACGTATTTACGCCTATTGTCCTTAATCGTTCCGCACATGGACATATTTTTGAGGCTTACGGCGCGGACATTGAAACATTCTATCTCATTCGTCCTGACCGTCATATTGCCGCAAGATGGCGGCATATTCAACCAGATGAAGTGGTGCATGCTTTAAAAATAGCATTGGGAGAAAAATAATGACTGACGTACAGAATTTGAAGAATGAAGACATGACCTTTGAGGCGCTGGAGACATTATATGATGTAATGGCCGAAACCCTCGATGAGGTTGGTGTGGAGCACCATAGTCTTTTTCTTAGTAAATTATCTATGGCACTCGCCCATAAGGTTGGCGACCTCAAGGTTGTGCAAGAGGCTATTAGAATAGCCAAAGACGATTTGATCAAGTAATATTGATAAAGCGGTTAGCAAGCCCTGCGACCCTGTGCAGGGCTTTTGCTAGCGTTTTAAATGTAAATTAACAAGTTACGCTGTATGCCATCCGCATTGATTAAATCTACGCGTTTTTTCAAGATTTTATAGCTGTCATCAACCTCTAGCAATTCATGCGTATATTTTCCTGCAAAAAGGCTAACCTCGTCGCGGTAATATATATGGGCATGAAATGATGATAAAATGCGAATAGTACTATCGCCCCCCTCTTGGTCATCAGCTAGGCGAACATTACCGATGAGGCGACTTCCCTTCACAGGGTATTCCATAGACGGTGCAAGCTCATGGCCAAAATTACGACGGCGCACATCCATCAGCAACTTGTTTTCATACAATATTGATGGCTCAGTCTCAGGACATTGCTGATCGCGGTGCGTGGGCATCCAGTATACACCCGCGTCATCATACAGTTCCATCCACTCGATCAAGTGGGTATCATCCAATAGCTGTGCTTCTTGATATAAAAAAGCTTCAATTTTACGTATATCAGTCATTGGTTTCGCCCTTTTTCATATATGTTGCCCACATGCGATATTGATTTCGGAAAGATAAATCTGACGTGCCGAATGAACGGTCTATGCCGTCATCAACTGGTGTTGTTTCTTCTCCTAATCCACGGCGCATATCAACCCATTCAATCGTTGTCGATTTTAGGCCGTCATGCATGCGGCGGTAACAATCCCAATCGTCAGGACCAACCATTGACGCATTTGAATTAATCAAACGTGAATACATAATTGTACGCTTCAGCATCTCTTCTGGTGCGCCCTTCAGGCGGAAATGCCACGTCTCAATAACCGTCTTATCAACAGCGACAGGCCGCACAACGCGCATACATTGGATCGCATCTTTAATCGTGAATGATGGATAAATAATCGTGTTATGACGGTTCTGAGAGAAGATCTGCTGTGTTTTCTCTTCGCCGTAAGCATCCTTCATCGCATCCAAATAATCAGGAATATCACTGTAGGCCGTGTGAATAGAACTTTCGCCGCCCATATAGCTGTGGCCGTAATTCAGGGCAGTAACATCCATCTCGTCAAAGAATTTATAGCTAGAACCAAACGGGAAAATAATTTCAGCTTCACCCGGATATTCTGTTCCCTCTGGTTGGTCTGCCAGAAATGATCTCGCCGCTTTGCCAACAGAAGCATGCGCCACCATCGGGTGCATCGCATCATTTAAATTTTCAACAAACATCTTCCAATTAGAGTCATGCTCGTAACGGAACGGCTTCCCAACAATTTCAATTTCACCATCCGGTGCGCGGTCAGCCACATTATTAATTGTCTTAATAGCATCACCCAAGAAATCTTCGATAGAGGGTGCGTCCTTTGACAAGCTTGCAAAGATA
The DNA here is from genome assembly GCA_965603205.1 of uncultured Kordiimonas sp. GTDB lineage: Bacteria > Pseudomonadota > Alphaproteobacteria > Sphingomonadales > Kordiimonadaceae > Temperatibacter. Next base: position 172,686 of record CBFDCC010000007.1, read on the forward strand.
AAGCCCCTGACATTTGCAACACTCGCCACTTTCGTCATAGAGAACTGTTCATCTTTAATATCGAAATCTGTGCCTTTATAGCCACCGCGATTAGGCACACCAATTAGCGAACCATCCAACTTATAGCTCCAGCCATGATAGGGGCATCTAAACCCAGCAACATTACCACATTTTTTCCCGGCGACTTTGACCCCTTTATGGCCGCATCTATTATGTAGAACATGCACAGCGTCACCGTCTTTGCCGCGCACCATAACAACGGGCACACGTCCGATTTCTGTGGTGTAGAAATCTCCCTTATTTGGTACTTGGCTTTCGTGCCCTATAAAAATCCACGCTTGCCCCCAAACATATTCCATCTCGGCATCAAATATACTTGGATCAGTATAAACCGATTTATGAACTTTATTTTCTTTAACCAGATCAGAATATTGTATTTTCTTTTCCTCAGTCATTGATTGCCTCCTTGTATTATAATTGCAAACTGCCAACACTACTGCCGCCACAAACAAACAAAGTTTGTCCCGTTATCCAACCAGCGTCTGGTGATAGAAAAAACTTAACGGCGTGGGATACGTCCTCGGGCTTACCTAACCGTTTCATTGGTAGAGATGCTGCTAGTTGTTTTGCCTTGTGGCTATCTGCTGACATAACATCTGTGAACATGTCTGTTACCACGGGGCCTGGCGCGATGGTATTAACTGTAATACCATGCCCCCCAAGCTCTAACGCCCATGTTTTTGTCATTGCCGCCAGCGCGGCCTTTGTACCCGAATAAACAGTTCTCGTTGCCAGTCCAACCATTGCCCGCGTGCCCATATTTACGACACGACCAAAGCTGTTTTTCTTCATCGCTGGTAGAAAATGTTGGAGCAGAATAGTTGATGCGCCTATATGTAAATTCGTTAGCATCATCAGATCTTCATGCGTTACATCTTCTAATAAAGCAGCACGAATAACACCTGCATTATGAATGAAGTTTGTGACATCGAATTGCTCAGCTATCTTTACTGCAACAGCTTTTGTTTCTTCTGGACTAGCCAGATCAACCTCAAATGAGTGTAAATTATCATCAATGATAGGTGTAGAGCGACGCGCTAGCGAGATAACTGTATAATCCTCCGCTAGTAAATCTTTACAGAGTTGCAGGCCAATGCCTGAGCTACCACCTGTCACGACAACTGTTTTATTTTGCTTGGTCATACTTATTCCTTTGACGCTGTAAGCAACGCCCCAAATCCCATGTTTTTTTCTTGAAGAATGACGGCGTCTTCTGCGACAACATCATTGCTAGCAATGGCAAATACCGCGACACCACCTTCTATTTCTATTGACGCTAACATCAACGGAAGATGGACTTGAACATCCTCTTCCAGACTATGATGTAGCAAGCTTGTTGCCAGTATTTTTCCCCTGATCGGCAGGGTCATAGCAGCGCCGTTTTCAGACAAGCAAGAATGACAAAAGCCTTGGTCTGGATAGGTGACCGTCTGGCAGTCTGCACATTTAAAAGGTAAATTTATATTTTTCATGACGCTGACTCCGTCCCAAGAATGGTGGCACAGGTCGCCAAGCAGCGATCATAAACAACCATCCCGTACCCGCTGACCAATGCATGATTTACATCACTGCGCTGCCAGCCTTTTGCTTGACCCGTTAACTGTCTTATTGCTTCAACCAATCCTAAGTAGCCACCCGCAGTACCTGCTTGCCCGCAAGAAAGCTGCCCGCCAGAGGTGTTGTGATTTCGTAGCATTTTTTGTGCCTTAGGGTCCGCGGAGGATAACCATTTCGCCCCTTCACCCTCGTCGCAAAAACCAAGTTCTTCCATCTGCATGATAGTGATCACAGGATAATCATCATATGTTTCTATGATATCAATATCATCTGGCGTTAAGCCTGCATCAGCAAACAGTTTATCTTTGCCAAGCGCCCACCCACCTTTTAATGGTTCTGCATCTTCGTAGTAGGCATTATGTTGCTCAACGCTGCTTAATACAGTTGCATAGGCTAGGCCTAAGCTCTTCGCCTTGTCTTTTGACATCACAAGAAAAGCTTCAGCACCAGTAACAGGCATCACACAATCAAGCAGGCATAATGGCTCAGCTATTAATTTTGCCGCCATATAGTCTTCAAGTGTATAAGCTTTTTGAAAAATGGCATGGTCAACACTTTCGGCATTTTTACGTTGGGCGATGCACACCGCTGCTATCTGCTGCCTCGTGACGTTATATTTACGCATATACTGGGCCGTCATTAGGGCAAAAACACTTGTTGGTCCGCCTGCGCCGTATGGATAGACACCATCTCTTGATGCGCGGCTGAAATTTGCAACTAAATCTTTAAAGCCAGACTTGGGGTTGCTATCTGCTGCAATACAGGCAACCACCGACGCATCGCCGTTTTGCACAGCCCGTGCTGCTCGGTTCAGGGAAACCCCGCCGCTAGCACCACCGAGTGATACCTGTTCAAGCCATCTTAGCGACATGCCTAAACTACGGGACAAGGCAACCGCTGGGTCTGGACTTAGTGAAAAGCTAGAGACCGCAAGGCCGTCAATTTCTGATTTTTTAAGACCCGACTGTTCGAGCAATGCCTTTAAAGCACGGGCAAATAAGACAGGTGTTTCATCCTGTGTATGGCGTCCAAAATTAAGCGATATGGGAACAGCCACAGCAATATCGTTATAAGTACCCTGCATATTACTGAACTTTCTGCCGTTTTTTCAGGCTTGTGACATCATGCACTTGAGACGTCTCTATAAGTGCCTTAGCTATTTTTTTTAATTCACCCCGCTGCAGCTTTTGTGACGGCGTTAGCGGCAGCGCTTCCATAAAGGTAACATAGCCGGGCACTTTATAGTAAGCGAGCCTTTCTAGTGCCTGCGTGACGATAGCATGCGCGGTTTCTCCGCTTCCTACCGTGTCGCCCTCTAATACGATGCAAGCCATCACTTCTTCACCGCGCAGATCATCTGGCACAGGCGTTACACCAACGGCTTGCACAGATTTAATTTCACTCAAGACAGTCTCAACTTCAAGAGATGATATATTTTCACCACTTCTGCGAATGATGCTTTTTTTTCTATCGATGAAAAACAGCGAGCCATCTTCGCCTTCACGCACGATATCGCCAGTATGCAACCATCCGCCGCTCCAGACCTCTTCTGTCAATACTGGTTGGCCGTGGTATCCGCTAAAAAAACCATAACGCGGGTTATCGCCCTTGCTACGCACCAACAATTCACCGGGGGTTCCAAGCGGTACATCCACATCGCTATCACCAACAAGACGGTATTCCATCGTGTCGTCAGCCCTGCCGAAGCAACACTCGCCCACGTGTCTAGGCTCATGGGATGCTACTATCCAGCCAGCGCCGCCAACCTCGGTCATTGACCAAGCCTCAGCTAATGGAAAACCATAGCGCTCTTCGAAAACAGCGTGATGCTTTGGATTAACGCCTGCACCAAAGCCAAATTTAATGGTGTGTTGTTTTTCTTCTTCGCATTCAGGCAATTGCAACAAAATCGCTGGCACAACACCCAGATAGTGAATGACTGTAGCTTTTGTGTCGACCACTTGCTTCCACCATGAGCGCGGATGAAAACGGTCAAGCTGGATAATGCAGCCCCCCGTCATAATCATCGCCATATTGGAACAAGCGAGCGCGTTCATATGTACTTGCGGCAAAGGGGTTACTAGTCTTTCCTTGCCGTCTTCCAACGCGCAAATGCCGCCCAAATTTAGATAAGCTTTGCCCGCCACTTCAAAATATTCATTCGTCAGGATACATCCTTTTGGCAGGCCTGTGCTGCCTGATGTATATAAGAGTGCACATTCGCCATTTGCGGCAATCGCTTTGGATTGGAGCGAAGGAAAATCAGCACTGTCGCATGTCCAGATTTTAACAACACTATCAACATACTCTAAAGCAGCTTCAGCGATTGGTTTTAGATCATCAAAACATACAATCAGGCACAGCGCGCTATCGCGGATAATATGGGCACAGTCTTCTGGCGCTAATTCTTTATTCACTGGTACCAGCGCAGCACCAACATGGTTTAACGCTAACCAATGGAGGAAAAAATCGGCACTATTCTCTAGTAACAGTCCTACCCGCGCACCAGCAACGATACCCATTTCGGTATATTTATCAACAAGTGCCAAAATCGCATTTTCAGCAGTGCGATAGGTTAAATTTACCTCAGGCCGATGTATGTCACCACTTTTACATGCTGGAATGCATAAAAAGTCATTTTCAGGCCACTTTTTTGCGGCATCAAAAAAATAATCAACTGGTTTTTTCATTTTGACAATCTCCTGAGCAAAACCTTAATCAACACGGGTAGGCTGCGCCCTATATAATTTTAGTAATTCACTGAAGGGTTATCACCAGGGAAGATGACACTCACAGAAAATAACATCTTCTTCTACTTTTTCCTTATATCGAACAGGTTTGAAACCAGTGTCCTTATGAGAAACACCATCATAAAAGGGTTGATTTTTAGACCTGCCACGAGAGCACCATAGATAGCTCTTTCCAGCTTCTAAAGTCATCATAAAACCTTTACGGTCTGCTATGATTGGGGCTGTCATATTCTTTCCTCCATGTTGTTGGTATTGACGCTACAGTACGCAAGTGGTCTCAATCTCGATTTTTGCGCGGTCCTCCATAAGGGAGACGACTTGTACGCAGGCCATTGTTGGATAGTTTTTGCCCATAACTTCGCGGTAGGCAGCCCCCATTTCACGTAGTTTAGACAGATATTCTTTTTTGTCGGTAATATACCAGGTCATGCGCACCATATGCTCTGGTCCTGCGCCACCTTCCGCCATGATAGCCTTTGTGTTGAGTAACACTTGCCTAAACTGATCTACAATGTCGTCAGACCTAAACTCTTCTTGGCTGTCCCAGCCAATAACACCAGCAATAAATACAAGTTTTCCAGCGTCAACTTCTATGCCATTTGAATAGCCTTTAGGACGGGGCCAACCTTCGGGTAGGAGTGGGGTCATCATGTTAATCCTTGAGGTATTTTGTTAGAGTTGCGCGTAATTCGTCATCAAATGGTGATGATTTCATGGTTTCCATATCGATGTAAACAAGCGTTGGCTGGGCAGTAAGGCGTTTTTCTGTTCCGCAATAGGCGGTTACATCTAATGTGACAGAGGATTTGCCCAATTTAACAACGGAAATACAAAAGTTTAAAATATCATCACAAAAACTAGGTGAATAAAACTCAGTTTCCATTTTGACTGTAGGTATACCCATCTTGTCCTTTAAATGCATTTGACCAAAGGGACGGTTAAGCGCGTCCCTAAACATGTCCTCTACCGAATTGTTAATCATCTCATAATAGCGAGGGTAATAGACAATACCAGCTGGGTCTGTATGGCCGTGTCGCACTAAGCGATCTACTTTAAAAACCTCACTCATTTGGGTGCTGCATGGTTAGCGAGGTGAGACCTGGCGATGACAACCTTTTGAACTTCAGAAGCGCCTTCATAAATACGAAGAGCGCGAATGTCGCGGTATAGTTCCTCAACTTTAACGCCTTGAACCACGCCCATGCCACCAAATATCTGCACAGATTTATCAATGACTTTTTGCGCTTGATCAGTGGCAAATAGTTTGGCCATTGCCGCCTCGCGGGTTACGCGTGCTTGACCATTATCCTTGGCCCAAGCCGCCCGGAAAATCAGTAGAGCAGAAGCGTCAATATCAAGAGCGCTTTCACCGATCATGGCTTGAACTAATTGTAGGTTATGCAGCGGTGCATCAAATAATGTACGTGACTGAGCACGGTCTGTGGCTTCATCCAGCGCCCGACGGGCAAAACCAAGTGCGGCCGCGCCAACGGTAGAGCGGAAGATATCAAGTGTTGCCATGGCACCCTTGAATCCGCCACCGCTCTCACCCAATAGGTTTCCTGCAGGGATGCGGCAATCATTAAAACGAATAGTTGCTAGCGGATGGGGCGCTATTACATTGATGCGTTCAAGCACTTCAAACCCTAGTGTGTCAGCGTCAACAACAAAGGCCGATAGGCCGCGCGCGCCTTCGCCTTCACCCGTGCGGGCAAAAACAACATATTGATCTGCGATGCCGCCATTAGAGATAAAAGTCTTGGTGCCATTAATGATATAGCTATCACCATCTAAAGTGGCCGTACTGCGTGTTTTAGCCACGTCTGATCCAGATTCAGGTTCAGTGAGGGCAAAGGCAGCCGCTAAGCGCCCTTCGCCGACGCCCGTAAGGTAGTGAGCCTTGGTGGCATCTGATCCAAGCAGTGATATAGTGCCTGAGCCTAATCCCTGCATGGCGAATACAAAATCGGCTAGGCCTGAATAATAAGCAAGCGTCATGCGAATAATGCAAAGCGAGCGCACATCCAAATTTTCATGTATGCCGCCATAGGCTTTTGGCACTGCATAGCGTGTATAACCAGCCTCGCCGAGCATGTTTAATAGTGTGCGGCAACTGGCATCAAGATCATCATGTAAGCTGTGATCCTCGACAACAGGCAATAGGATGCTTTTACACCATGCATCTAGGTCAACCGCTAGTTTGCGGTGATGATCCTCAAGAAAGGGCCACTCTAAGAAAGTCATATCTGCCATGGGTTTAGTCTCCCTTAAATACAGGCGTTTCTTTATTTACAAAGGCGTTATAGGCGCGTTCAAAATCTTTGGTTTGCATACAAATAGCTTGGGCCTGTGCTTCGGCTTCAATCGCGGTGTTTAAGCTCATGTCCCACTCAATATTGAGCTGATTTTTAGTCATGCCATTAGCAAAAGTCGGACCGGATGCGATATCGCGGGCCAGCTTCAAAGCTGTGTCCATAAGATCACCAGCCTCAACTACTTGATTGAAATAGCCCCAAGCTAGACCTTCTTCGGCTTTTAGGCCGCGTCCCGTGAATAGCAATTCAGACGCGCGGCCCTGGCCAATGATACGCGGTAATATGGCACAAGCGCCCATGTCGCAGCCTGCAAGGCCAACACGGTTAAACAGGAAGTAGGTCTTAGCCTTTGGTGTGGCTATCCGCATGTCAGAGGACATAGGAATAATAGCGCCTGCACCTGCTGATATGCCATCAACTGCCGCGATAATGGGCTGAGGGCAGCCACGCATAGCCTTAACGAGATCGCCCGTCATGCGGGTGAAGTCCATTAGCTCTGTCATGTCCATTTTTACAAGCGGGCCGATGATTTCATGCACGTCACCACCTGAACAGAAGTTGCCTTCATTGGGGGCGAAAATCACGACCTTCACATCTTTCACGTAAATAAGGTCTCGGAACATATCGCGTAATTCTGCGTAGCTCTCAAATGACAGAGGGTTTTTGCGCTCTGGCCTGTCTAGGCGGATTGTGGCGATGCCGTCACTAAAATCCCACAAAAAATATTTTGGCGTGTATGTATCAGGATTGAATGTCATCAATCGGACTCCGTTATTTTATTTTATCCAGAATAGTCATTAGATCAGTAATATCTTGCTCATCCAAGCTTGAGAAAAGGCCTTCGACCCATTTTTCATGCTGGACAGCCATAGCTTCAAAGGCTGTTTTACCCTTGCGTGTGATAAATAATATATAGGTGCGTTTGTCAGTAGGCATTGGCGTGCGAAGAATAAGGCCATCATCCTGTAAGCGCTTAGCAAGGCCTGTCAGATTACCATTTGATACCATCAACATCGAGGATAGTTCGCCCATTGTGACGCCGTTTGGGCGACGAGATAGTTCAGCCAGCACATCAAAACGCGGCAGCGTAGCCTTAAATTCAACGCGCAAACGCTCCTTGAGGGTTTTCTCGGTCGCATTGGTAGTGCCTAGCAGTTTCAACCAAAGGCGCAGGCTTTGCTTAGGTCGGGATGTGTCTGTTGTTATGTTATCTGACATTACATTGTTTCTCCGCCATCAATTGCGATACTTTGGCCATTAATAGAGCCACTGTTAGGATCGCATAACCATAGAGCTGTGGTCGCCACTTCTTCTGGTTGGATTAGCCTTTTTTGTGGATTATTTGCCACGAGCTCAGCCAGCGCTTCAGTGTCAGTACGGCCTGTTTTGCTTGTAATATAGGCAACAGCATTTTCTACTATTTCAGTATCGACAAAACCTGGGCAAATAGAATTGGCTGTTATGTTGGTCGATGCTAATTCCAGTGCCAATGAGCGTGTCATACCAATGACGCCATGCTTAGCTGCTGAGTAAGCGGCAGTATAAACGGAGCCTTTTAGCCCCGCTATGCTGGCGATATTAATAATGCGACCAACACCTTTTTCTCGCATGGTCACCAATGCTGCTTTCGTGCATAAAAATGTACCTGTTAGGTTAACAGCTAACATAGCATTCCATTGCTCGGTGGATATTTTATGCAGAGGTGCGGTTATCGCCGCACCTGCATTATTGACTAATATATCAATCGGCTTCATCGCAGCGAATACACGCTCAACAGCGTCGGCATCCGTTATGTCCAATGCAACGGCAGTCACATTCTCCATAGAATTTGCAACTATTGAAGATTGGTCAAGATTGCGGCTGACGATAGTAATTTTTGCGCCAGCACCCGCTAGGGCGCGTGTGATAGCAAGGCCTATGCCCGTTGCGCCCCCTGTGATGACGGCATGCTGATTTTTTAGTGTCACTTTAATAAAGCTCCAATGTGATAATTTTAATTAATTATATATATAAAGTAATATTGAAAGTCAAATTCTTATCGATAATATCCTATAGAATACTTATATATAGGGAGTAGATGAGTTAGTAATGCGATTGAGGTATATTAAAAAAATATTCTATAGTTTAAGTATGAACTATTGATATCTTCATAATTATTGGTTATATGAAGATAAATTATATTGTTATTTTGGAAGGCAAGAGCAATGAGCATGAATTATAAAAAAGGCATAGTGCCATTTCAGTGGGATGATGCCCTATTTTTAGATGGTCAATTGAGCGAGGAAGAGCGGATGATCCGTGATGCTGCTCGTGATTTTGCGCAAGATAAATTAATGCCACGTGTTCAAGAGGCTAATAGGAATGAGCATTTCCACCGTGAGATTATGAATGAGGCTGGAGAGCAGGGTTTGCTTGGCTCGACGTTGCCTGAGAAATATGGCTGCTCTGATACCTCTTATGTGAGCTACGGTCTTATTGCCCGCGAAATAGAGCGTGTAGATAGTGGTTATCGCTCCGCCTTATCAGTTCAAAGCTCACTTGTTATGCATCCTATCTATGCTTATGGCTCTGAAGAGCAGCGCATAAAATATTTACCTAAGCTAGCTAGCGGCGAGTGGGTTGGTTGTTTTGGCCTAACGGAGCCTAACGCAGGGTCTGATCCTGCGGGCATGGAAACACGCGCTAAAAAGGTTGATGGGGGCTATGTAGTTAATGGCGCAAAGATGTGGATCACCAATAGTCCTATCGCTGATGTATTTGTTGTTTGGGCCAAGTCAGCAGACCATAACAATGCCATTCGAGGGTTCGTCCTTGAAAAGGGTATGAAGGGTCTTTCCGCGCCAAAGATTGAGGGCAAGTTTTCACTGCGTGCCTCTATCACAGGTGAGATCGTTATGAATGAGGTGTTTGTGCCAGACGAGAATTTGTTGCCAAATGCTGAAGGACTTGCTGGCCCATTTGGTTGTCTTAACCGTGCCCGCTACGGTATTGCTTGGGGATCATTGGGGGCTGCTGAGTTCTGTTTAGCTGCGGCTCGCACATATACACTTGATCGCAAGCAATTCGGTAAGCCACTGGCTGCGACACAGCTTATTCAAAAGAAAATGGCCGATGCTTTAACTGAAATTACGTTAGGCATTCAAGCGGCTCTACAAGTTGGCCGTTTAATGGACGCTGATAATTTTGCACCTGAAATGATTAGCCTGATCAAGCGTAATAACTGTGGTAAGGCGCTTGATATCGCTCGCGCAGCCCGTGACATGCATGGTGGTAATGGTATCAGTGATGAGTTCCATGTTATCAGACACATGATGAATTTAGAGACAGTTAATACCTATGAAGGCACCCATGATGTTCACGCGCTGATCTTGGGTCGTGGGATTACGGGTCTTCAGGCTTTTTCTGCTTAGGGTAATTGGCTTCGTGGCTTTGAGTATAGTAATGAATATTACAAAAGGGTGTAGAAAAATGAAAATATCTATAGTAGGTGGCGGACCTGGGGGGCTATATTTTGCGCTATTAACCAAACAAGCTAAGCCAGATTGGGAAATTGAGGTTTTTGAACAAAATCGCCCAGATGACACTTTTGGCTTTGGCGTGGTTTTTTCTGATAGTTCGCTAGATGAATACGAAAGCCGTGACAAAGAAACCTATGACCGCATGCGCGAAGAGTTTGCCTATTGGGATGATATTGACATTTCCTATAAGGGGCATCTTTTGAAATCCGAGGGTAATGGATTTTGTGGAACATCACGGGTGCATCTATTAAAGGTTTTTCAAGACCGTTGTCGTGATTTAGGTGTTAAATTACATTTTGAAGAGGCCATTGACCCTGCAACTGTTGAAGAGCGTTTCGCAGATTCTGATATGATACTTGTTGCTGATGGTATTGGATCAGGTATTCGTGAACTTAATAAAGGTCCCGATGGTTTTGATGTGAGTGTTGTCCAAAAAACCAATCGTTTTTGTTGGATGGGTTCAGAGCGCCCCCTAACTGATTTTACGTATTTCTTTAAAGAAACTGAGCATGGTCTGATATGTGCGCACACCTATCAATATGAGCATGGTAAATCCACATGGATTTTTGAAATGTCAGACGAGTGTTGGTTAGCTCATGGATTTGAAACATTTGATGAACCAGGTTCCGCCGCTAAATTAGAGAAAATTTTTGAAGACGAGCTTATTGGCTATCCATTGATTTTAAATAGGTCATATTGGCGCCAATTTCCGCGTATATTCTGTAATAAATGGTCGGTGAATAAGATGGTAATTCTTGGGGATGCTAAAGCGTCTGCCCATTATTCTATTGGTTCAGGATCAAAGCTTGCGATGGATTGTGCCATTGGGCTACATGACGCTGTTATTCAGCACCTAGAAGCGGACGGGCATGAAGCAGCGTTTAAAGCTTATGATAAAGAGCGCCGTATCCCTGCACAAATTGTACAGCATAACGCGGATGTGTCTCTGGCATGGTTTGAGCATATTGAACGGTCGTGGGACATGGATCCTTATCAGTTTGCAATGGTGGTTATGTGTCGATCAAAATCTGTCACCTATGACAATCTAAAACTGCGCGACCCTGCCTTTGTAGAGGCCGCAGATACAGAGTGGTATCAGCGTTATTTTGAAGAAACTGGTTATGATGTGCGCGGTACCCGTCCTACACCGATGTTCACAAAACATAAGCTGCGTGATCTAGAGTTGCGCAACCGTGTCGTTATGTCGCCAATGGCACAATATTCAGCCGATGAAGGTGGTAATCTAACGGATTGGCACATGGTGCATTACGGCGGCGCGGCGCGTGGTGGTATGGGATTAATGTATGTTGAAATGACATGCCCATCGCCAGAGGCGCGTATTACACTGGGCTGTCCTGGTATGTGGACAGATGATCATGAGAGTCAGTGGAAAAAGATCGTAGATTTTGTTCACAATAATACAAAAACAAAAACCTGTATGCAGCTTGGTCATGCTGGGCGTAAAGGTTCCACCCAACTTGGCTGGGAACATATGGATCACCCGATCAAGGATGCCGCTAAAAATTGGCCTTTATATTCAGCGTCCCCTATTGCGTATTTTGACGGGGAAAGTCAGGTGCCAGAGGCATTAAACCGTACCCAGATGGATAAGATAAAAGCTGATTTTGTGCAAGCAACAGAGCGCGCTGATAGGGCGGGTTTTGATATGATTGAATTGCACTGTGCCCATGGGTATTTGCTCGCTTCATTCTTGTCACCACTGACCAATATTCGCAGTGATGAATATGGTGGGTCAATTGAGAATCGTATCCGCTTTCCGTTAGAAGTATTTAAGGCAATGCGCGCTGTTTGGCCTGATAACAAGCCGATGGCTGTTCGTATTTCAGCTAGTGACTGGAAAGAGGGTGGTATTACCGAAGAGGACACATTTGCTATTGCCACGGCCTTTAATGAGGCAGGTTGTGATCTGATTGATGTATCTGCGGGGCAAACGGTGCCAGATCAAAAACCTACTTATGGCCGTATGTTCCAATCAAGTTTTTCTGAGGCTATTCGAAACGTGCCTAAAATATCCACAATGGCCGTGGGTGCTATCACGGATGCAGGTCAGGTGAATACCTTGTTGCATACACGTCGCGCTGACTTGGTGGCTATTGGGCGTACCCATATGTGGAATCCGCATTTCACGCATCAAGCTGCGGCTTGGTACGGCACAGTGTTAGAAGAGGACGACTGGGAAAAGCAATATATTGCAGGGCAAGCCCAAGCCTATTCAATACTCAGTAAATCCAGCGCTCAACAGCTAGAGTGGCAGCAAAAGGCGCGGCCAAAGCGTCATTATACCTTTGCTACTTTAGAAAGACGTGATGAGATAAACAAATAAGCAGTATCTATACTGTCGGGCATTTGACCAGATACAGTGAGAAAAACCCCTGTCATTATTGACAGGGGTTTTATTTGTTTTAATCAAGAATTATTAATTTAAAGAGGCTTTGAATGCATCTGGGTCAGGACTTTCTAGCGCTACCTGAATGGCAGCCTGTATTGTAGTTGCTAGCCCTGCTTTTCTTGGATCTGCTTGCGCCAGTTCAATGAGGGTATTAAACCGAGATAGACCGCGTTTATGCGTAGAGCCATATCCCTTAATCAATCTAGGTAATTTAGCTATTTCTTGTGCTAATGCATGGTCACCTGCACCTAGTTGTGAAAGAGTATCCAGCCAGTTTTCGATAGTTTGATTTTCGCGGGTGTAGCGATAAGAACGCAAGCGCCAGCGTTTCATGCCCGCAATCAGATAAAGCGGGATAAAGCCTGAAAGTGTATTGGTCTTTACGAGACGGTCACGATCAAAAGCCCATCCCAGCAGCCCCTTAGCCAATGAGGATTTCTCCATCCAGCGCCCCAAAGTGTTCGGCATGAGGTCACAAAACTCTTCCCAACGAGGGTGAAAATATTCGGAAGGCTGCGTGATTTGACCCGCTGCGGCCTTAACTTCTTGGCGTATATCCTCGCCTCTGCCTAATCGGGTTTTTTGGCCTGCAACATAGCTAACATCGTGAAAGGCCATCCATAGACCTAATTGGCGCGCTGCCTCGGATAATGCTTTACCAGATACGCCATTCTTGCCAAGTTTTTGCACGCGCGTGTAATATAAATCAGCGTAATCTGAATCCTGATATTCAGACAGTTGACGCCAAGATTCTTTGGTAATGGATTTAAGGTCTGTGACGGTTTCAGCTTCAGATTCTTTTATATCCGTTGATTGCTGAGCACCGTTAAACCCTTTATCAAAGCCACGCAAATTAGTCTCGACGGCACGACCTGTTTTACGAATTGTTTCCTCGAATGCTTCACGAGAAAAGGGCAAAGTGTCAGATCCAGCGAGCGCCCCAAACATGATAGAGCTAATAACACTGCCTGTATCATCAGCAGCGGCTTGCATATCAAAGGCAATACAGGTTTTTGCTGCTTTTTTTATAGTGTCCAATACAGGGCCGCTGTCAGCGCGAGCATCACCGGGTTGTTCTTTTTCCGAGATGGCGTAAACACGGTGCGTTGAGGATATAAGTGTTGTGTTCGACGGGCTGACAAATTTACGCTCTACCGCTCGTCCTGCTTCCATCAGTTCTGATGCTATACAAATATCAACGTCACCGGGCATGGGCATCAGGGCGAGAATAGGTTTCTTGCCTGCCTTAACTGCTGCATTTTTTGAGAATAATTCAATATAATAGATGGTTGCCCCTGTACGTTGTGCAACGCCTGGAACAGATGTAGATTGCCCGTAAAATCCATTAGCCTCGGCTAGATCAATAATCCACTGGCTTAATACTGCACCGCCTTGACCGCCTAGCGCGGAAATGGAGATGGAAATAGGTCTAGTGTTTGAGATACTCATAATGAAAATTCCGGGGCTGTATGTGTGGGTGTCTTGGCGGTTCGACGTCGTTGCAGCCAGCCAATGATTCCATGACGGAACTTTGACATCACCTTGTCTATCCATGATGGATTTATGATGACTTCAATTTTTGTGAATGATGGGCATAATACGGCCGCGTGTGCAACCTCACCACAGTGGCCACATCCCACACAGCTATTATCCACATAAGCGACAGGATCGCTTTTAAGGGGGTTGGGATTGGTTTTTAAGGTGAGTGATGGGCAGCCTGACAGGCGTACACAGGCATGGTCGCCACTGCATGTCTGGCTATCAACATAAAACCGTTCTCGCACCATGCGGTTACCAGCTGCGACAGATTTATTGAACTGCGGTTTAACGCGGCGTTGGCGGTTTAGCTGACATTCACCTTGTGCGATGATGACTTTGGGGCCTTTTATAGGGCTATCAACGGCTTCTTTTAATGCGCCATTCATTTCTTTCAGGTCATATGTTCTAACGGTTTTAACCCAGTCAACACCGACGCCTTTTACTGCGTCGGCAATCTCATGACCTGTACTGCGCACAGCATTATCAGCGCGAGAGGATAATATGTCTTGGCCGCCTGTGGCTGCTGCGTAATTATTATCAACGATCACCAGCACACTATCGCTTTGATTAAATACCGCGTTGCCGACACCACTTGTTAGGCCGTTATGCCAAAAGCCACCATCGCCCATTATCGAGATTGTGCGCTTGTCAGACTCTGTATTAAAGGCCGCTGCGCCCGCCCATCCAAGGCCATATCCCATTGTTGTGTTGCCCAAATTAAAGGGCGGTAGAATGGAAAATAAATGACAGCCGATATCACAACTGATGTGAAACTTGCCTTTTTCTTCTTCTAACATAGACAGCGCTGTAAATATGGGGCGCTCTGGACAGCCCGTACAAAACCCCGCTGGGCGTGGAGGCAACTCTAATGCATCACTTTGGCTGTCATAGGCAGGGTGCGCAAGTTTAGCTAGTTTGGCATGAATTTCTGGTGCTGCTGCCTTTAAGAAACTTATAAGACCAGATTTGACCACATCACCCGTATACTCACCTGCGACGGTAAGGACATCTTTACCATATATTTTAGTATTAATATCTTTGCGGCGCAGCGTGGCATGTAATTCTTGTTCAATAAAGTCAGGCTGGCCTTCCTCAATCATTAAAATAGATGATTTGTCGTGACAAAATTCGGTTATTTCGTCAGGGATCAGTGGGTAAGCTACATTCATCACATAGATGGGTATATTTGCATTTGCAAAACTATCTGACAGCCCCAACATTTCTAATGCACGAATGAGCGTATTAAAAATACCGCCCTGAACAATGATACCAACATTATTTTTACCATCACAGGATTTGGGGCCAAAATATTCATTCAGTTTTTGCTCTTTGATAAAATCAACTGCGGCGGGCCAGCGGTTTTCAATCTTTTCTTTCTCATGCAAGAAATTGGCTGGCGGCAAAACAATACGGTTAGGGTCCCGCGTCGAGTTTTCCATGGCATGACGTAATGACATGGATGGTTTTTTATTATCACGCGCCTGAAATTGGCCGTGAACATGACAAGCCCTAATGCGCATCTGGAACATCACGGGTGTGTTTGATGCCTCGGATAATTCAAAGCTTTTCTCGACCATATCAACAATGAGGCTAAGGTCAGGGCGGGGGTCAATCATCCACATCTGCGATTTCATGGCAAAGGCATGGGTGCGCTCTTGCATGATAGATGAGCCTTCGCCGTAATCTTCACCCACAATAATCAGTGCGCCGCCCGTTACGCCGCCTGATGAAACGTTAGCCAGTGCGTCACTGGCTACGTTTGTACCAACGGTAGATTTCCATGTTACAGCACCGCGTAGAGGATAGTTAACAGAGGCAGCAAGCATGGCGCCCGCAGTAGCCTCAGACGCGCTGGATTCAAAATGCACGCCTAATTCGTCCATAATTTCATGGGCGTCAGCTAACACGTCCATAAGGTGAGAGATCGGTGAACCTTGATAGCCACCTACATAAGCCACACCCGACTGCAATAGTGCCTTTGTCACGGCGAGGATACCCTCGCCGTGGAAGGTTTCACCGTCACCAGCGCGTAGTTTTTTAACTTCATGAGCGAATGAACGTTCAGCCATGAATGATCTCCAATTTAATGCTGCTGCTTAGCAGTTATTTACTCGGTGTTAGGGCCAGTACGCGTAATGGGCTACCAGAGCCTTTTACAATTTTTAACGGTGCCGCAATAATGATAGCGCCAGTGGGGGGTAGCTGGTCTAGGTTCGTTAGACTAGCAAGACCAAATTTATTAGCGCCGTGCATTAAGCTATGACATGGGAAAGCAGGATCAAAACCAAAGGCCTGCCCCGCGTCTGTGCCAACGGTTTCAACGCCGACACCTTGGACATTGCGTTCGTTCGCAAGAAACGGAATAGCCTCTGGATGCCAGCCCGGTGTGTGTGGGCCGTCCTCTGCGCCATTTAAAAATTCAGTAGGGTCAGTGCGTTTCGACCAATCTGTACGGAATAATACCCAACACCCTTCTGGGATTTTGCCATTTTTAGCTTCCCACTTTTTAATCCAGTCAATAGTGATAAGAAAATCATTATCGGCCTTGGCTTCTGCAACTGCGTCAAAAACACAGGCGGGGGCGACAAATTTTTCAACAGGGATTGTATCGGTGGCGTTATTCTCGTAATCCTTGCCCGAAACCCAGTGAATTGGTGCGTCAAAGTGCGTGCCCGTATGCTCGCCGCATTTAAACCAATTCCAGTACCACATAGGGCCGCGTTCATCATATTCTGATAATACCTCAATCTCAAACGGAGGGTTTTGGACAAACTCTGGTGGCAGTTGTAGGCAAGGTGTTGCTGGTTCCAGCGGTTGCGTTAGGTCAATAACATTTACACCGCCATCGGCAATGCCGCTAGCTAGTAAGGCTAAGATTTCAGTAGAATCAGTCATAAAGTATCCCCTCAAATATTTGTTTAATTACATAATCAATAGCGTATTTACGTGATTATGCAAGTATTATTGATGGATAAACAATAATTTATTAGTGAGGGATATCGGTCAAATTGGCGCGTATTTTTTTGAGCATATTCAGAAATTGATCAATTTCTTTATTATCAATGCCGGTAAAGGCGTGCTCATATATATTTGATGCAATGTCATGTAATAAATTTAAAATACGCTCGCCCTCATCGGTCATGTTTACTTGGGTGACGCGATTATCTTTTTCACAGACAGAGCGAGTAACATATCCATTTTCTTCCATGCGAATAACAATGCGAGTAATAGTAGATAATTTCGTTACCGAACGGCGCGCAATCTCGCTCACGGTGCTAGGGTTTTGATCCCCCAGTAACATAAGGATGCGCCATCGAGGCTGATCTATATCAATAGGTTTTAGTGCTTCAGACATCCTAGCAGTATAAGTGGCTGCTGATCGGTTTAAATTATACAATGGATAATCATCTAAGATGAAATTCATTGCATCAGGTCTGTTTTTCAGACTTTTTCGTGCCATACTAGGCCTCATCTACGTTTTCTAATTACTATGCTATATTAATGGCGCGTAGAAGGTTATGCAAGTGTTGATAAATAGACGCACCACTAAATTTTCTGCTTAATAGGCTATCTATTTCACGCTATGATGAGAAAGCGTCAGATGTGATGTTTTTAAGGCCACCACTCAGCATACGGAAAATAATTTCAGATAGCTCGTCTGGTGAGATTGCACCGTCTTGTTTAAACCATGTATAGGTCCAGTTGATCATACCAAGGAGTAGAAATGCGATTGCTTTTTTCGCTTTTCTGCCCTTGAGAGATGCTGGTGATAAATCATCAGCAAGATCGGCAAAGACATTCACAATTTTATTTTGTATTTGAATGATTTCTTTACGCTCACTCAAACCAAGAGATCCTATTTCTGTAATAAGTAAGTGGTGTTGAGCTACTGAATCTTTATAGATTCCCATATAGTTTTGGATGATCATCCGCAATGAATCTTCTGGTGATAATTGTTTTTCTAATACCTCGTCAGCTAGTTTATTCAAATCATTTACATGGGATTTTAGCACGTGATATAATATATCCTGCTTGGAAGGGTAATAATGATAAATCAATGACTTGGATATTTTGCATGCAGTAGTAATTTGACTTACAGATGCTTTATGAAAGCCTTGTTCGGCAAAAATAGACGCTGCATGATCCAGGATTATCTGTTTTCGTGAATCATAATCAGGTGATTGGGGACGTGCCATTTTTGCTCCAGTGGTTGTCTTTTAATAACCTAGCTTCTTAAACAAGGATTATAGGGGATGCAAGAAGTAAGAGCTTATTAGTTTTAATTGACTGAGCGGTCAATTAATGGTTTATTGCGTCTAGAAGCATATAACTACACATAAGGGAACATCATGAAGTTACAGAGTTATGCGTCTGGTAGCTGGTTTACATCAGCAGCCGACGGCAACGCGATAAAAGACGCGTCTACTGGTAAGCTAATCACTACAGTTACAAGCGAAGGCCTAGATTTCAAGGCAATGCTGGAGTATGGGCGTACTGTGGGTGGTCCTGCTTTACGTAAAATGACATTTCATGAGCGCGCGATTATGCTCAAGGAAGTGGGCGTAGCACTGGGTAAATTCAAAAAAGAATTGTATGACCTCTCTTATCAAACAGGCGCTACAAAGTCAGATACTTGGGTTGATGTAGATGGCGGTATTTCAACATTCTTTGTTTATTCATCAAAGGGGCGTCGTGAACTGCCAAATCAGCCATACTATGTAGATGGCGACGTAGAGCAGCTTTCCAGAAATGGTACTTTCCTTGGCCAGCATATCATGGTGCCGCGCACTGGTGTTGCTGTTCATATCAATGCCTTTAACTTCCCAGTATGGGGCATGATGGAAAAATTAGCGCCAACGCTGCTTGCGGGTATGCCTGCAATCATTAAACCAGCATCATCGACTGCTCACCTAACAGAAGCTGCTGTTCGCTATATTATTGATAGTGGCGTGTTACCCGAAGGTGCTTTGCAGCTTATCAGTGGTCGTACTGGCGATATGTTTGATCATCTTACATGCCAAGATATCGTGACCTTTACAGGATCAGCCACCACCGCTCATTATCTACAAAGCCATCCCAATCTAACGAAGAATTCAATTCCGTTTGTGGCAGAGTGTGACAGCTTGAACGCCTCTATACTTGGTGATGATGTGACGGCTGATGCACCTGAGTTTGATCTCTTTATTAAAGAAGTTGTGAGTGAGATGACGACGAAAGCGGGGCAGAAATGTACAGCAATCCGCCGTATCATCGTACCGCGTCGTTTGGTAAGTGATGTTGAGACAGCATTAAAGGCACGCCTAGGTAAGGTTGTTGTGGGTGATCCTCGCGCTGAGGGCGTTCGTATGGGGCCACTGGCTAGTATGGATCAACGTACTGAAGTTATCGAGCGCGTTAATGATCTGCGCGCCTATTGTGATGTTCTTATAGACGGCACAGGTGAATTTGACGTCACGGGCGGCAATTACGCAGATGGTGCTTTCATTAAGCCGACGGTTCTCTACTGTGATAAGCCACTTGAAAATACAGCGGTTCACGCTATTGAGGCCTTTGGCCCGGCGTCGACTATCATGCCCTATGATACAACGGATGAAGCTATTACACTTGCTAATATGGGCGAGGGTAGTCTTGTAGCATCACTCTTTACCTATGATCCTCAGATTGTAATGGATGTTGTGATGGGTGTTGGCGCTTATCATGGTCGTTTAGTTATTATCGACAGATCATCAACTGGCGAGAGTACTGGTCATGGTTCGCCATTGCCGCATATGAAACACGGTGGTCCTGGCCGCGCAGGTGGTGGTGAAGAGCAGGGCGGTATTCGCGCTGTAAAACATTACTTGCAACGTGTTGCTATTCAGGGTTCACCTGACGTACTCACAAACGTCACGCGTAAATGGGTTGGCGGTAGTAAAGAAGTAGAAATGGACGTACATCCATTCCGTAAATCATTCGATGAGATTAAGGTCGGCGATACACTCAATACCAAGCCGCGAACAATCTCGCTTGAAGATATCGAGCATTTTGCTCATTTCACAGGTGATACATTCTATGCTCATATGGACGAGGTAGCTGCTGCTGCTAATCCTATCTTTGGTGGGCGAGTGGCGCATGGTTACTTGCTACTGTCTTTTGCTGCTGGGTTGTTCGTTGATCCTGCGCCGGGACCAGTGCTCGCTAATGTTGGTTTAAATGACTTGAAATTTAGCAAGCCCGTTTATCCCGGTGATACAATGCATGTGAGGCTTGTTTGTAAACAGCGTACAGCACGGATGAATGAAGATTTTGGCGAGGTGCGTTGGGACGTAACTATCACAAATCAAAATGATGAAGAATGTGCCAATTATGAGCTGCTAACACATAACGAGCGTGTGCAGTAATTAGCTATATAAGTTATAAAAAAATCCCTTCAGAGATAATCTCTGGAGGGATTTTTCTTTGTCTAAGTTTTGTCAGTTAACCACTGTGGTGGTGTCCACCAACGAGGGCCAGAACTATCAGAAAATTCATTGATGCGTTTTACGATTTTATTGTATCCAACAGTTTCGCCGTAATGCATAGGGCCACCGCGCCAACGTGGGAAACCATAACCATTACACATGACAACATCGATATCGGACGCTCTGGCGGCTATGCCTTCCTCCAAAATCGCGGCACCAGCATTAATCATTGCGTATACGCAGCGTTCAACGATTTCATCGTTAGTTATGTCGCGGCGCGTTATATTTAGCTCGCTTGCTGTGTCGAGAATGATGCCCTCTACGAGTGTTGATTCAACGCCTTTGCGTGCACCTTCTGGATAATCATAAAAGCCACTTTTTGTCTTTTGGCCTTTTCTATCCATTTCAACTAGCTTGCTGTGAACGCGGAATGCCTTGGCTTCATATTGGTCCTCGAATAGGCTTTGTCGCATTAGGTAGCCAATATCAAGTCCTGCAAGGTCACCAACTGCACAGGGACCCATTGGCAGACCAAAATCTGTCATAGCCTTGTCAATTTGGGCTGGTGTGGCGCCTTCTAATAACAATAAACCAGCTTCGCGCTGATAATGCTGCCAGATACGATTGCCAATGAAGCCATGACAAACACCCGATACGACGCCGATTTTGCCAATGCGTTTTGTCACCTCTAATGCCGTTTTTAATACATCATCAGCTGTTTTATCTGCGCGGACAATTTCTAGCAGTTTCATAATATTAGCCGGGCTAAAGAAATGTAGTCCCAGAACATTTTCTGGTTTTGATACGATGGCAGCTATTTCATTAACATCTAGATAGCTGGTGTTGGTGGCTAAGATGCAGTCATCTTTGCAAACACGATCAAGCTCGCCGTATATAGATTTTTTAACATCCATTTTTTCAAAGGCGGCTTCTATCACCATATCAGCAGTGCTCAGGTCGTCATAATTGGTGGTACCTGTGATTAAGGCTAGACGTTCTTGCTTTGCATCATCGCTCATGCGGCCTTTTGATACGTTAGCGGCATATGTTTTATCAATGCGCTCTAGGCCAGCTTTTAGTGCGTCAGGATTAATTTCCAATAGAGTGACATTATATCCTGCGTCAGCAAAACAAATGGCAATACCACCCCCCATCGTGCCGGCACCAATAATGGCGACAGTTTTAATGTCACGACCTTTAATAGCTTTATCCAGATCATCGACTTTCAAACTGGTACGCTCTGCAAAGAACATATGGCGCTGTGCATCTGACTGAGGAGATGCCTTGCATTCCATGAATAATTTACGCTCGGCTACTGTTCCCGCCTCAAAATCTAATGTGGCTGCTGCCTCGACTGCATTAACGCATGCTTGCGGCGCCTCAAAACCACGACGACGTTTACGTAGCTCGGCTCTTTTTGTCTCAAAGAAATCTGCAGGCACGGGGGCCACGGTCATTAGGCTGATCCGCCTGCTGGCTAGGTCATTGCCTATAACGCTTTTTGCCAAGGCAATAGCATCTTCCCTAAGGTCATTTTCGCTGATGCTATCTACCACGCCTAATTTGAGTGCCTTGCTTGCTGCTATTGCTTTTCCGCTGGATATCATATCAAGGGCTGCTTCAGCGCCGATTAGACGGGGTAGGCGCTGTGTGCCACCTGCGCCCGGTATGAGGCCGAGTAAAACTTCAGGTAAGCCGACTTTGGCCGTAGGTACTGCGATACGGTAATGACACCCTAATGCAATCTCTAATCCGCCACCAAGTGCTTGGCCGTGGATGGCTGCTACTATTGATTTACTGCATTGCTCAATAGCATCCACGACTGTAGGCAAGTGTGGCTCGACTGGTGGTTTGCCGAATTCTTTGATATCTGCACCAGCCATGAAGGTGCGTCCGTCACATATAATGACGGCTGATTTGATTTGATCAGCCTGTTCTATCTGGGTAATTGCGTCCATCAGACCCTGTCTTACATTTTGCCCAATAGCGTTTACGGGTGGGTTATCGACGGTGAATACGGCAACCGAATCGTGATACTCAATTTTTACAGCAGTCATTTTACTTCCCTAAGCATATATAATATAACGCATACTATACAAAGTTTGCGCAGAATTGGAATTCATTATTGACAAATGAAGCGATACGTCAATAATAGATTGAACGACTGGTCAATTAATTATTGCCCAGTCACATAACTGAGATACAGAATTAAGGGAAGCTTCTATGTCTTTTGAAACCATTCGGTATGAAAATACTGCTGGTGTTGCTTGGGTTACGCTCAATCGCCCAGATCGGTTAAATGCCATCACTACAAAAATGCTAGCGGAATTAACAGAAGTGTTAAAGACGGTGGAGACCAGTGATGAGATTCGCTGCATGGTACTTACTGGCGAGGGACGTGCCTTTTGCCCAGGACAGGATCTAAATGATCGTCAAGTTAAGCCTGGCGAGCGTGTGGATTTAGGCGAGACAGTTGAAAAGGGTTATAACCCTTTCATGCGTCGCCTCTATAATTTGCCTGTGCCCACTATCGCCGCCGTTAACGGTGTGGCGGCTGGTGCAGGGGCTAATATTGCGCTGGCTTGTGATATTGTGATTGCTGCTGATGTGGCAAAATTTGTTCAAGTATATTCTAATCTAGGCCTAGTGCCAGATGCGGGGGGGAGTTTTATATTGCCGCGTCTTATTGGCATGGCGAGAGCGAAGGAACTGACATTTACTGCGCGCCCTGTTATGGCTGACGAGGCAGTTGATATAGGCATGATTGCTCGTTCAGTGCCTGCTGCTGATTTGGTGGCTATTGTTCGTGAAATGGCAGAAGGGTTTGCCGTAAAGCCTACAATGGGCATGGCAAATACAAAGCGCGCCCTACACGCCTCTTTTTCTAATGATCTAGACACGCAGTTGGATATGGAACGCGACCTTATGCAAAAATGTGGTTTCTCTGACGATTACGCAGAGGGTGTAGCAGCTTTTCTCGGTAAGCGCCCGCCAGTGTTTAAGGGTAAATGATATGGCTGATGGAAATGTGGTTTCCTCTGTTGACGCGCTTAAGAGTATGGAGCCATTACAGGGATTAGATAATCATTTAGGTATGAAGGTTGTTGAGATCGCAGATGGTTATGCGCGCCTCACGATGGATATGCATGAAAATCATTTGAATTTATTTGGTGGTGGACATGGTGGGGCTTTATTCTCGCTGGCCGATAGCGCCTTTGCTCTTGCATGTAATACGCGTGGTTATCTAACTGTAGCATCAGGATGTTCTATAGATTATATTAAGCCTGCTGCGGTTGGCGATAGGTTAATTGCCGAAGCCCAGAGGATTGAAACAAGTGGTAAAACATCAGTTTACGATGTCAAAATAACAAATCAAAATGATGAGACTGTAGCCATGTTTAGAGGGCGTGCTCATCAAACTTCTAAATTAGTAATGGAGCAAATTAATGGCTGATGCCTATATATGTGATGGTATTCGAACCCCTATTGGCCGCTTTGGTGGCGCACTAGCAAGCGTGAGGCCTGATGATCTGGCCGCGATACCACTGCGTGAGTTGATGAAGCGTAATCCAGACCTTAAGGCGGAGGCTATTGATGACCTGATAATGGGTTGTGCTAATCAGGCAGGTGAAGATAACCGTAACGTTGCGCGTATGGCATCATTGCTTGCTGGTATGGGTGATAGTGTTCCGGGCACGACGATCAACCGTCTGTGTGGTTCAGGTATGGATGCCATATCAATGGCGGCGCGGGCTATCAAGGGCGGTGAAGCTGATTTGATGATTGCGGGTGGTGTTGAAAGCATGAGCCGTGCGCCATTTGTAATGCCAAAGGCTACTAGTGCTTATTCCCGTAACACTGAGATATATGATACGACTATTGGTTGGCGCTTTGTTAATAAAAAGCTCAAGGCTGAATACGGCGTTGATAGTATGCCTGAAACGGCTGAGAATGTAGCGGCTGAGTTTAATATTTCTCGTGAAGATCAAGATATTTTTGCAGCAGGTTCTCAGGCGAAATATGAAGCCGCGCGTATCGATGGTTTCTTTGAGGGCGAGATTGTCCCTGTTGAAGTGCGTATTAGTCGTAAAGAAACAGCGATGATTTCAGCCGATGAGCATCCGCGTGCATCTTCTACTGCTGAAAAACTTGCTAAATTACCGACGCCGTTTCGTGAAGGTGGTTCTATAACTGCTGGGAATGCGTCTGGTGTTAACGATGGTGCTTGCGCTGTGATCGTAGCATCCAAAGAAGCCGCTGAGAAATACGGCCTAACACCTAAAGCCCGTATTGTAGGCACAGCAGTTGCTGGTCTTTCGCCGCATATTATGGGGTTTGGTCCGGCACCAGCGACAAAGAAATTGCTTGAACGCACTGGTATCAGTCTAGATCAGATTGATGTCATTGAATTGAATGAAGCCTTTGCAGCGCAGGGTCTTGCGGTTACGCGTGATTTAGGTCTGGCTGATGACGATGTTCGTGTGAATATCAATGGCGGTGCTATTGCTGTTGGTCACCCACTGGGCATGAGCGGCGCACGTATTGTATGGTCTGCTGCAAGGCAGTTGGAACGTAGTGGTGGTCGTTACGCGTTATGCACCATGTGTATTGGTGTTGGTCAAGGTATTGCAATGCTTATTGAGCGTGTTTAACGTTTTGGGCTAAGAGGGAAGTAAAATGGGTATTCATTACGACGATACAGTTATTCATGTATCACAGGAAAAGCTTAAGGAAATTCAGCTTCATCGCATGAAGAAATCTATTCAGCATGCTTATGATAATCTTGAGCATTATAGGCAAGCCTTCAAAGAAAAGGGTGTAACGCCAGATGATTTAAAAGAGCTTTCTGATCTGTCCAAATTCCCATTTTTAACTAAACAGGATATGCGGAACAATTATCCGTATGGCTTGACGGCTGTACCGATGGAGCAGGTTGTTCGTACTCATGCGTCATCAGGTACGACTGGGCAGGCGACTGTTGTTACCTATACACAGCGTGATATTGATATGTGGGCTGAGGTTGTGGCTCGTTCAATTCGTGCTGCAGGTGGCACGTCGGCTGATACTGTGCATATTGCCTATGGATATGGTTTGTTTACTGGTGGTCTTGGCGCTCATTACGGCGCAGAAGCAGCTGGATGTAATGTTGTTCCCATGTCAGGTGGTGCTACAGATCGTCAAGTGGCGTTGATCCAAGATTTCAAACCAACCATTATAATGGTGACGCCTAGTTACTTTATGGCGATGGCTGATGGTTTCCGTCGTGTTGGTATTGATCCGCGTGATACATCCTTAAAGATCGCAATCCTCGGTGCTGAGCCTTGGACAGAAGAAATGCGCCGTGAAATCGAGGAAACTTATGATGTGAAAGCTGTAGATATTTACGGCCTATCAGAAGTTATTGGCCCTGGTGTTGGGCAAGAATTTGCTTCTACTCAAGATGGCTTAACGCTGTGGGAAGATCATTTCTATCCAGAGATTATTGATCCAGCAACTGGCGAAGTATTACCAGATGGGGAAGAAGGCGAGCTTGTTTTTACATCTCTTACAAAAGAAGCTTTTCCTATCGTGCGTTACCGCACGCGTGATCTTACAGCATTACTGCCGCCAACGGCTTGTTCTATGCGTCGTATGGCTAAAATTACAGGCCGCAGTGATGATATGATGATTATTCGCGGTGTTAATGTATTCCCAATGCAAATTGAAGACTTCATCCTCAAAGATGAGCGTTTATCAATTCACTATTTCTGCGAAATTCGACGTAAAGGGCCAATGGATACATTGACCGTAGTTGTCGAAATTGCAAATCCAGATATTGATGAAAAAGGTAAAGCTGACGCCGCTAAGGCATTAGCCGCGAACATCAAAGCAAATATTGGTGTTACTGCTGCTATCGTTGTTCGCGATGTTGGTGAAATTCCACGATCAGAAGGCAAAGCAAAGCGCGTATTTGATTTAAGAGATGAATAAAAGGGCTTAATTTTTTAGGCTTCATTTATTGACCAGACGGTCAATTAATGTATATTAGACGCAGTGAAAATGAAATCGGGAAATTATAATGTATACGACCGACTTAAGAACTGAAGAAGAAAAGGCAAAAGCAGCCAAGGACGACATTAAGATTGTCGAAGAGGGCGAAGCGGCTTTTCAAGCGCGTATCGACGCCGATGATTATATCGAGCCTAAGGATTACATGCCTGAAGCTTATCGTAAAACGCTTATTCGTCAGATGTCGCAACATGCGCATTCTGAAATTGTTGGTATGCACCCCGAAGGTAACTGGGTGACGCGCGCACCAACGTTGAAACGTAAGCTGATTTTGATTGCTAAAATTCAAGACGAAGCAGGGCACGGTCTATATCTATATAGCGCCACCGAAACATTGGGTGTGCCGCGTGAAGAGTTAGTAAGGCAATTGCATGCTGGCGAAGCAAAATATTCAACGATCTTTAATTACCCAACATTAAATTGGGCAGATGTTGGTGCTGTCGGTTGGTTGGTTGATGGCGCAGCTATCACGAATCAAATTCCTCTCTGTCGTTGTTCTTACGGCCCTTATGCGCGTGCAATGACACGCGTGTGTAAGGAAGAAAGCTTTCACCAGCGTCAAGGGTATGAGGCGCTGCTAGAGATGATGAAGGGTACGGATGACCAAAAGAAAATGGTTCAAGATGCCTTTGATCGTTTGTTCTGGCCTTCACTGATGATGTTTGGTCCTCCTGACTCAGATTCAGCACATAGTTCACAAAGTATGGCATGGAACATCAAGCGTTTTTCTAATGACGAATTACGTCAGAGGTTTGTTAATGCCACCATTCCACAGGCTGAATATTTAGGTATTAAAATTCCTGAGCAGATTAAGTTGAATGAAGAAACAGGTGACTATGATTACGGAGAATTGGACTGGGATGAGTTCTGGGCTGTGGTTAAGGGTGACGGCATCAGTAATGATGATCGCATGAAGGCTCGTAATAAGGCACTGAGTGATGGTGAGTGGGTGCGCGATGCTGCACAAGCTTACGCTGATAAACAACGCAAAAAGTCTGAAGCGGCTTAAGAGAAGGAATTAATGATGAAAAATGACTTAGACTTATACGAAGTATTCATTCGCTCTAAGCGCGGACTTTCCCACAAACACGCAGGAAGCGTTCATGCTTCTGACGCAAGAATGGCGATTGAAAATGCACGTGATTTATATACGCGCCGTAATGAAGGTGAAAGCCTGTGGGTGGTGCTAGCTAAAGAAATTCACGCATCTGATCCAGCTGAAGGCGACGCCTTATTTGGTCCTGCACAGGACAAGATTTATCGCCACCCTACATTTTATGAAATTCCAGCTGAAGTTGGCAAAATGTAAGGGGCTGAATGATGACAAGTATATATACAACAACAGAAAATCCACACTTTTTATATGTGCTAGGCTTGGGCGATGATGCCCTTATTCTTGGACATCGCTGGAGTGAGTGGTTATCAAAAGGCCCTACATTGGAGCTTGATATAGCCGCGTCAAATATGGCGCTCGATTTAGTGGGGCAAGCTGATTTATGGCTTAAGTATGCTGGTAAATTAGAGGGTGCTGGTCGTACGGCAGATGATTTGGCGTATCTGCGTGATACGCATGATTTTCGCTGTCACTGGCTCGTGGAGCACCCTAATGAAGATTGGGGTGTATCAACAGCGCGCTTTGTGATGTTTAGTGTTTATCAATATATTCGCTATGAGCGTTTGATGAAATCTAGTGATGAAGGTATTGCTGAAATTGCAGCGAAAGCGTTTAAGGAAGTATCTTATCACCGTCGTTTCTCAACTGAATGGGCAATGCGCCTAGGCCAAGGGACTGACGAAAGCAATAAGCGATTGCAAGATGGTTTTAATGCATTATGGCGTTTTGTGCCTGAACTTTTTGAAACGCCAGACCATGAGCGTGATCTAGCAGATAAAGGCATTGCAGTTGCTTCAGCTGATATTGAGGCTGAATGGGCTGAGATCATGGATGCTATCCTTGGTGAGGCTGGAATTACCAAGCCTGCGATGGGGCGTTTGCATGGCAGTCGTCATGATGGGCACCATACAGAGCATCTTGGTCATATCCTGTGCGAGATGCAATATTTGCAGCGTGTTTATCCAACTGCTCAAGGCGCTACGTGGTAGATATGGAAATAGTATCTGATCAAGCAGAATGGGGACATGATGATCCTCAGCAAAATGCAAGCTGTGATGAAGAGCGTAAAATATGGGCTATACTGGGTGAAGTTTTAGACCCAGAGGTTCCGGCTTTAAGTGTGGTTGATCTTGGTATTATTCGAAAAATAGACATTAACAGTGATGGTCATGTCACTGTTAATGTTACACCTACATATACAGGTTGTCCTGCTACTGATATGATCAGCGCTATTATCCAAGCTGCTCTTCATCAGGCTGGGTACAAAGATACAACGATAAAACTAGTACTTAGCCCTGCTTGGACGACTGACTGGATATCAGCGCAGGCGCGTGTTAAGTTAAAAGAATATGGTATTGCACCACCAGTTGGTGCGGCGCCACAGGGGAAGGCAGTGCTTCTTGGTATATCACCAGAAGTTTCATGCCCTCGTTGTGATAGCAAGTCTACAGAGCGAGTTAGTGAGTTTGGTTCAACAGCATGTAAGGCGATGTATCGCTGCGTAGATTGCTACGAGCCATTCGAATATTTTAAATGTATTTAAGATGAGAATAATTATATGCATAAAGCGCATGAGCTAGCTGTTTCAGTTATTGATTTTAACACACCGGAAACGGCAGTTATCACATTAACGGTCCCAGATGAATTAAAGTCTGATTATATTTATAAGCAAGGCCAACATTTAACATTCATTCAGGATATTGATGGCGAGGAAGTTCGCCGTTCTTATTCTATTTGTAGTAGTGTGAATGATGCCCAGCTAAAGGTTGCTGTTCGTAAGGTTGATGATGGACGTTTTTCGACCTTTGTAACGGAAAAACTGGCTGTTGGTGATACCCTTATGGTGATGAAACCTGCGGGGCATTTCTATGTTGATTTGGACGCGTCTGCATCAAAAACATATGTTGCCTTTGCGTCAGGCAGCGGTATCACACCGGTTATTTCCATCATTAAAACGACATTAGAAACAGAGCCAAACGCGCGTTTCTTCTTGTTTTATGGTAATAGAACCAGTCGCTCCACAATCTTTAGAAATGAAATATCCTTCTTAAAGAATACGTATATGGATAGGTTTAGCTTTTGGCATTTCCTTAGCCAAGAAGAACTTGAGATGGATTTTTTCCAAGGCAGGCTTAGTGGTGAAAAGGTTAAAGGTATAAACGATAAAATCCTAGACTTTAAAGACGTAGACCAAGCCTTTATCTGTGGCCCAGAAGCAATGATAGATGATGTGAATGCTAGCTTATTAAAAGTAGGTATGAGCCAAGATAACGTGCATTTTGAAAAATTCCTGAGTGAAGGTCAAGCACCTGTCGTGAGTGAGCGGGTCCAAAAGGCCGGAGGCAATGCCAATCTGACTATTGTAATAGATGGTGATGAATTCAATGTCATTGCGGATAGAACGGTTGCTATCTTAGATGCCGCCCTTAATGACGGCGCTGATGTACCATTTGCTTGTAAGGGTGGTGTATGTTGTACATGCCGCGCGAAGGTTTTGTCTGGTGAAGTGGATATGGTGCTTAATCAAGGGCTGGAACCTGAAGAAGTAGCAGCTGGTTACGTATTAACCTGCCAATCATTTGCCGTAAGTGATGACGTTGTTCTTAGCTTTGACGACTAAGTATCGGTTTTTTTTGATGGGAAGTATTATGTCACGTTTTATAGGGTCTTTAGCCGTTGCTGCATCGATGTTGTCATTAACTGCAACTCAAGTCACGGCTGCGGATAAAACTGTTGTGCAAACCGTGGAGCAATATTTATCCGTTGCGGAGAAGCGCAAATTGGTGAATGCCTTTAATCATATAGATTCAGAGGCCGCGCTAAAGCGGGCTAAGGCGTTGGATGGTTGCAATGATGATGCACTGCCGCTGAAAGGCTTTGTGCTTGCGGTAAAGGATAATATCCATGTGAAGGGTATGCCTAATACAGCTGGCACTGAGGCGCTGCGTAACTTTGTTCCTACTAAATCATCACCAGTGATTGAAAGATTAGAAAAAGCTGGGGCTATTATCCTCGGTAAGGCAGGGCTGCATGAGCTAGCTTACGGCATTACCAGTAATAATTTTGCATATGGGGCTATTCATAACCCACTTGATGAGACTAAAACTCCTGGCGGTAGTAGCGGTGGTTCAGCCGCGGCTGTTGCTGGTGGAATGGCAACGGCTGCCCTTGGTACGGATACTGGTGGCTCTGCGCGAATACCTGCGGCATTAACGGGTTTGGTTGGGTTCAGGCCTTCAACTGGGCGTTATTCACCTGATGAGGTTACATTAATTTCGCCAACCAGAGACACTATTGGTTTAATCACGTCTTCTGTATCAGATGCTATATTAATGGATAGTGTGATTGTTAATGATAAACAAAAAGCTCAATCTGTTGATTTATCAAAAGTTCGCATTGGTGTACCACGCGGTTATTTTTACGAAAACTTAGATCCTGAGGTCGCTAGAGTTAGTACCCAGTATTTGGCTAAACTAAAAGCGCTTGGCGTAACATTAGTTGAAGCTGACATGATTGATGTACCAACGATCAATGCAAAGCTAAGTTTTCCTATAGTGTTATTTGAAACTAGCCATGTTTTGCCTGCTTATTTCCAAAAATATGGCCTAGCTTTTGATCAAGCTACATTCATAGAGTCCATTAAAAGCCCTGATGTGAAGGGGGTTGTTAGCCACTTATTTTCTGGTGCGATTACGCGCGAGCAATATGACGAGGCGTTAAATGTTCAGCGGCCATTATTGCAAGCGGCCTATGCTAACTATTTTAAGCAGCATAATGTGGTTGCTGTAATCTTTCCAACGACACCTATTACGGCGCGTAATATTGAAGGTATATTAGAGGGCATTATGGTAAATGGGGTAATGCAAGACACCTTTGCTACTTATATCAGGAACGCTGATCCATCAAGCAATGCAGGGGTGCCAAGTATTTCAATTCCAGCTGGGAAATCAGGTGAGGGCCTGACTATAGGCATGGAACTCGATGGTATCGCTGGTGAAGATGTAAAGCTGTTATCGCTGGCGCTCGCATTAGAGGAAGCCCTGAAATAATGCAAAACAATCGGGACCAAGAGTTAATCCATAATATCGTTGATAATGGATTAACTAATCAAGCTATTAAGGGTAGTCCTATCGTTAATATGATGGGCACTATTGTTGATTGGATTGATATAGAGGAAAATAAGGCGCAATTCAGTTATATGATTACCAAGGATTTGGTTAATGGTGATGGTGTTGTCTTTGGTGGTATATTGTCATCAGCTCTTGATCTGTCAATTGCTCTTGCTTCTATGGCATTTGTACCAGTAGAGACCAAGGTAGCAACATCAAACCTGCAAGTGCAGTTTCTAAGGCCCTGTCTCATCGGTAAATATAGATGTGTGGTTAGTGTTGTTAAAAAAGGTAGAAAATTATGCTTTTGCTCAGCTGATTTATTTGATGAGCAAGAAAAACATGTGGCTTCGGCTACAGCGACGAATTTGCTTATTGTTTCGGTGTGACTGGTTTGGCTTAAAATGTGATAATAATGCCACCATAGGACAGGTTTAGTAATTTTAAATCCAAATTTATCATGTAATCATTCCCTTTATATCTAGACGGTAGTTAAAATCTATAATATTATTTTATTAATTGACTGGACGGTCTTGAAATGATTCGATGATGGGTTTTCAATACTATTTTTCTATTTAGTTAATTAACTAACCAGTCGGCTATTAAATCGGAGGTCGGTATATCAACGGTTACAAGGCTAATCGGTACTAAAGTTATATCATCTGTCCTTCTATGGGGGGACAGATATATAAAGAAGCGGGATTTAATATCCTAATTGATTGTGGTTTCTCGTTTTTTGGAAAGCACGCATGTTATGCCACCTTTTGGGAAAGGTGGTACTTAAAGGGAAGCAAAATGAAAAATAAATATTTTGGTCTATCAACGTCCTTTGCGGCGCTGATGGCAGTAGGCGTTTCATCTCAAGTTGTAGCGCAAGACGATGACAGCTCTTATGCATTAGAAGAAATTATTGTAACGGCAACGTTGCGT
Source organism: uncultured Kordiimonas sp. (assembly GCA_965603205.1). Classification (GTDB taxonomy): domain Bacteria; phylum Pseudomonadota; class Alphaproteobacteria; order Sphingomonadales; family Kordiimonadaceae; genus Temperatibacter. Next base: position 205,476 of record CBFDCC010000007.1, read on the forward strand.
TCAGCAAGTGTGCAAGATGTACCTCTTACGGTTACTGTATTGGGTGGTGAGCAAATCGAAAAAGCAGATATCCATGATGGCTACGGTATTGCTATCAATACCCCGGGTCTTGCTTTTGCAGAGTTTGCACCAGGTCAAGCACAGTTTTCTATGCGCGGCGTTGGTTCAGGTGATGATGGCGCTGGTCTTGATAACTCAGTAGCACTATTTTTAGACGGTGTTTACATTGGTCGTGGTGCTGGTGTTAACTTTGATATGTTCGATCTAGAGCGTGTAGAAGTTCTAAAGGGCCCTCAAGGTACACTCTTTGGGCGTAACACAATTGGTGGTGCAATCTCTGTTGTATCAAAAAAGCCTTCTGATGAAGTTATTGCTAAAGTAGCAGGCACAGTTGGTAACGAAGGCATCTTACGCGTTCAAGCTATGGTTAGTGGTCCAATAAACGATACACTAGCGGGTAAGGTCGTAGTGAGTCATCGTCAGCATGATGGTTTTGTACATAACACATTGCTAGACCTAGATTCAAACGATGAAGACCAAACAGCTGTTCGTGGTCAGTTAAGATTCCAAAACGATACGTCTGATTGGTTACTGTCAGGCGACTATATGGAAGATCACCGTGTAGATGGTGGACGTTTTCCTATGGTCAATGGTAACTTTGATTATGTTGGTACATCAGTAGCACTAGGTGCTGGAACTAAGCAAACAAACTCATCTCCTATCGAAGGCTTTTCTGACCGTAAAGGCGGTGGTATCAGTCTTCAAGGTGATATCGAGTTTGATAAAGGTACCCTAACAACGATTACAGCTTTCCGTTCTATTGAAACAGATTGGGAAATGCCATCAGTTGGAACGCCCCTTGGTGGCGGTTATAACCTAGACGCTGGTGTTTATGGTGCTGATGTTGTTGATGCTATTCAAGAAAAAGTAGAAACTATATCCGAAGAATTACGCTGGACCTCAAATCTAGAGGGCAAGTTCAATTTCATTGGTGGTTTATTCTTATTCCAAGAGAAAACAGATCGTCCAGAGCAGTGGCGCATCGACTATAATAGTGAAGCAACGGGCCAAATCATAGTAGGTGAAGAATATTCACGTACTGAGAACAAGACAGAGTCAATAGCTGTTTATGGTCAAGCTCAATGGGCTATTTCTGATCAGTTAGAGCTGCTTGTTGGTGGTCGTTTTTCTTATGATAAAAAAACATACTCAGCAACAGCTGTTAACTGTGGCCTATCTGAAGAAGTAAAGGCTGCTGCAGGTTTTCCAAACTTTGCAGGCTGTTCAGTTCCAAATAAGTCTCTAAGCATCGTCTCAGAAGTATTTAAAGTTGATGCTGGTGATACCTGGAAGGACTTCTCTCCAATGGCGTCATTACAATATACAGTAAATGATGACATCATGGTATTTGGTACAATCTCTACTGGCTTTAAAAGTGGTGGTTTCGCCGGCTCTCAAGGTGTTGAAGCTGCGGCTACTGACTCTGTTAATCCAGAAGATGTGACTAACTATGAAGTTGGTTTCAAGGGTGATCTGCTAGACGGTACTATGCGTCTTAATGCAACAGCTTTTTATATGAAATATATTGATCTACAGGTTGTTCGTTTTGGTCCTGTTCCATCATCACCATTTGGTACTTTCATGACTACAAACGTTGGTAGTGCAGATATAAAGGGTGCTGAGATTGAATTGACTTGGCAGTTGTCTGAACGCTTTAATCTTGGTTTGAACTACGCTTATCTTGATACAAAAGCTAAAGACATCGTGATTAATGGTATTGATGCTTCTGGTGTGGATCTAGGCCGTGCGCCAAGAAATTCATACAATATCGTGGCTGATTATACTATGCCGTTATCTGATGGTAATGGTGAGATCAACCTAAATGCACAGTTTAGCCATGTTGATAAGCAGCGTACAAGCTATGTAAGTGATAACCCAATGATTTCCGAGCGTAATCTAACGAGTGGCCGTATCACTTGGACATCAGATGATGCGAAGTTCAAGCTAGCTTTATGGGGCAAAAACTTGTTCGATAAGGGCTATACAGCTCATGCTTACATCATTGGCCCTGGGTCTATCGGTGTATGGGGTCCACCAAGAACATTTGGTCTAACTGGTACAGTTAGTTTCTAAATAGTTTTTAGGTTTAAGTAAAAGAAAAGCCCCGACGTTTTGTCGGGGCTTTTTGCTTAAGGGTTAGGTGTTTTTAATGTTTAATTTTTAGAGTGTATGTTCTCTCACTATTGGCTTTCACATCTTCTTTATTAAGCCAAGTTTGTTTTCTTTGATGATTTTGATACATCAAATATTGATCATTAAAATGCTTAGCCTTTTCGCCCTGTGGGTTAATGAAACCACTTTGCCCAGGCGGTACCACTTCAAAACCTTGAACACCATCTGCTTTAAAGATTGTCATGTTGTTTTCAGTGCCTCTATTCATTGCGGGCATATCATCACGTGCTGATGATGGTAACGCCTGCGGTATGTTTAAGAAATTCACATGTTTAAAACGTGTGGCTGGCACTTCTAGATGCCATTTAGCCATGTCCTTCCCATATTTGTTGGTCAGTTTACTAAGGGAACTGTTTAATGACTTTAGCCATAGAGTATTGATGTCTTGACCGTTGAAAAAATCAAATTCGCTTCGTCCTCTTAGAGCTTCAAGTAAAAGCTTAAGGCCTGTCGATATATTGATGCCACTAGCGGTAGGATTTTCTGGCGTGCCGTATCCAGTGGCATGGGCAATGATGCCGCCAATTGTACCGTTCAGATCATTGGCTAATACTGTCGCTAACATCTCGCTAAGCCAAGAACGGAAAATCGCATTACCAGTATGAGCGTACCCATTGTCCGCTGAATTTGCTGTACCCGTACCTGTCATTTGTTCAAAAGTACCATCCCAGCTTGTTAACGCCTCTTTGATGGCGGCATATCGAGGATCATCATTTGCTCCTGCGGCTAATGCATCAAGCATATAGGGACGAAAGTACGAAGCATTGGGGTCAGCAGAAGCAGTTTTCATCATTAAAGACCAAGCTTCATCAGCGGTCACTTTGCCTGCCTTTTTAACGGCGTCATCTATAATTTTAACACGGTCAGCCTCGGACCAGCTTGACCACCACTCATCAGGGTTTTGCACCCCAGCACCTGGCTGGTTGTTCCAATTGGCCACATAATGACTCGAAGGATTTAATATTTGTGGGTTCTGGCTTGCAGGGCGAATTGATATCCAATCCATATGGCCTTCACCGGTAACGGGTAGGCGATTATCATGGCCCTTTGCTCTTATGGGATATGCACCCATAGAACCGTAGCCAATATTACCCTTATGATCTGCAAAATACCAATTCACATTCAGCGCTGATTTGCCGACAGCCTTTAACCACTGGCTGTGGTTCTTGGCCCGTGTTGCTTCTATCCAACCAGTTAGGGTGTTAAGCTCACGCCCCGCCCAGCCACGTCTTTTAGCATAGGCATGATTATGGGCCTTATCTATATGGACGATGGGGCCGTGTACGCTTTCCATTGCAGTGAAGGTTATGTCGTCACTGTCTTTAACCTTGATTACTTCTTGTCTTGAGCGCAGACTTTTCCACTCACCCTTATGTTTATATTGTCTAGGATTGTCTGGATTAATGGTTTCGCGGAATATATCTACATTATCCATCACAGCCCATGTACTGCCCCATGTAATAAATTCATTATAACCAAACATGGGTAGAGGATAACCCAGTGGCGCATTACCAACCGCGTTCCAAGTGGGAGAGTGGAAACCCACTGAATAGGTATAAGCAGGGGCATACCAACCAAATTGTGGGCCATTAATCAAAATGGCTTTAGCCCCCTTAACGCGCTCAGGCCCCAACACCAATGCATTACTGAATGAGCGACCGCGTGTCGTTGGGTCATGAGGTTCAATATTGGGATCAATAGTGACGGCAAGGTCAACTTGTTCGGTCGAATTTACGTTAGCTCTTTGCCAATCAGATTTAGGAATTGTTGTCGGGCCATAGTTATTTTTGATAGGATTGATGGCATTGAATATCTTCATGGCATCATCTTTGCCGTGGGCTTTAGCCAAGTCAGCAAGAAGTGATTGATTTTCAAGCTCGGTATTAAAGTCACCAAATCGTAGTAGCATTGAGCCAACAAACATCATCACGACATCATAGTCAGTCCAAGTAACAGGTTTAAAACCATTCACGTTAAATTCATAAGGCATAAGGTTAGATGTATCTGCATTTACCACTGCAATGCGGGCGTTGATGCCCGCAGCGTAGCCTTTAAACAGTGCTTTCATATTGTCATCGAGATTAGCTATTTGATCTTTTATATCTTGCGGCCAGAATAGCGTGCGTTGTTTTTTATCAAAGGCGGCATATTGACGGCCTAAAACTTCCGCGACCATCCCTTGTGTGGAACGCCTAAGCATCTCTAATTGGTAAAGACGGTCTTCTGCAACCACATAGCCATAACCATAAAATAAATCGTGATCATTGTTGGCATATATATGCGGTGTACCAAATGTATCTCTCATTACCGTTACATCATTATCTGCGCTTGTATCTGCAGTCAGTGGTGCAGTCATGCTCATGACACATGAAATAGCTATATAGCTAAGGCCGTTATATTTCATAATATCTTTCCCTTATATGAAGTCTGAAATGTTAACATCTTATATAATAGTATACTAGATATCTTAATTGACTGAACGGGCATTCTAGTTATAGTCAATTCATATATTCTCTATGTTTTAGACAATAAACATATCTATGATTTATCATGGAAAATAAGGTTTGAGGATGTCCCCTAATTGGAGGACATTTATTAGGAAAAATATCAGTATTTTATGCTGAAGTATTTCTATTATGGAAAGCTGTAATATTAATTGCTGTTTCAGGGGAAGGGAACATCATGTCAACAGATTCAGATTTGAGTTTATCAAAATCAGATATGTCTGCATCACTATCAAAGCTAATATCAAAACGCCTTAAAATGGCCTTTGGCTTGTCATTGTTTCTTCTGGTTTTATATACGATATACAGCAGCCTTTTAGGCGTTGATGTATCTATATCTAGTCAAAAGATATCGGGCAATGTGAATTTAATTGTTTTTGTATCATTATTTGTCGTTGTTGCAGGTGTCGCTGTTGCGGGCATTTATACATGGTGGGCAAATACTATCCTCGATCCCCAATTAAAAGAAATGCGTGAGAAATATGATGCTGAATAATGTAATGAATAAATTTTCCCTCATATTGCTCACATGTGGTTTGGTGACTAACCCTATTATGGCAGTTGCTATCTCTGGTGAGGCTGTTGAGAAGCAAGAATTGAACCCTATCGCTATTGGCACTTTCCTGTTGTTCGTTGTTTCAACTTTATTCATCACGAAATGGGCTGCTAATAAAGTTAAATCCCGTCAGGATTTTCTTGTGGCAGGGGGTAATTTAACACCTTTTCAAAACGGTATGGCCATTGCTGGTGATTTTATGTCAGCAGCCACTTTCCTTGGTATAACGGGTGCATTATATTTCCGTGGTATTGATGCTTATATTCTATCGGCGGGCATACTGGTTGGGTGGCCTATTATCCTAATGGTTATTGCAGAACGTTTTAGAAACTTGGGGCGTTTTACCTTCATTGATGTTGTGGCTTCTCGTTTTGAAGATCGCCCAATGCGCATCATGGCATCATGTGTTTCATTGAGTATTGTATTATTTTATCTAATCGCTCAGATGGTTGGCGCTGGTACACTTATTCAAATACTATTCGGTTTAGACTATATATGGGCTGTGATGATCGTTGGTGTTCTCATGGTGGTTTATGTGGCCTTCGGTGGTATGGTCGCAACAACTTGGGTACAGATTATTAAGGCCGCTCTACTGTTGTTTGGCGGCAGTTATCTTGCTTTCACAATTATGTCTCAGGTAGGGTTTTCATTGGATAGCTTGATCGCAAAGGCGATTGATGTCAGCGCTATGGGTGAAAATATCATTGTTCCTGGAAATTGGTTTGGCCGTGACCCTATGGCTATTGCGACTGTTGCTTTAACCATGAGCTTTGGTGTTATGGGCCTGCCACATGTGTTGATGCGCTTTTTTACTGTTAAAGATGCAGCAGATGCCCGCCAATCAGTTTTTTACGCGACGGCTATTATGGGGTATTTCTATATCCTGATTTTCATCATCGGTATTGGTGCGGCAATCGTATTATACAATGATCCTTCTATACTGACGTCTACCGGCGCTTTAAAGGGTGGTGGTAATATGGTTTCTATCCATATTTCACGTGCTTTAGGTGGTGATGTAATGTTTGGATTTATGGCGGCAGTTAGTTTTGCTACAATTCTAGCTGTTGTAGCGGGGTTGGCTTTGTCAGGTGCTGCGACCATTTCGCATGATTTATATGCCCAACTCTTTAAATCTAAGGATGCTGACGAAGGCATGGAGATTAAAGTAACAAAATATGCTACTGTTGTGATCGGTGTTGTCGCGGTTTTCCTTGGTCTTGCTTTTGAAGGTCAAAATGTTGCCGTGACTGCTGCTATTGCGCTTGCTGTCGCGGCTAGTGTGAACTTTCCAGTTATAATATTGTCATTATATTGGAAGGGATTAACAACTAAAGGTGCTGTAAGGGGTGGCTATATAGGTTTGATTGTATGCCTATGTCTAATCATGATCAGCCCTGGTGTTATGGTAAATGTATTTGGATTTGAAGAAGCCATCTACCCCTATACTTACCCAACAGTGATTGCTATGCCTTTAACATTTTTTGCGCTGATTTTCTTCTCTATCATTGATAGGTCTACTCGCGCGAATGAAGAGCGTTCAGCCTTTCCTGATCAGGCCATGCATTCAGAATTAGGGGCTGAAATCAAGACAGGTAAACAGCATTAATGACAGATCAACTTGCAACACTTGGAGAACTGTTTGATACCCATCCTGCTTTGGGTAAATATATCGGTTCAATCGCAGGTGTTGTTCGTTCTGTTGGTAACCCTGAATTTGAAGCAAGCTTAATGGCTTTCTTATCTGAAGTCGTACCTGTGGATCATTGTGCTGTGTTTACGTATTCTGAAAAGGGTGAGGCGGGGCATCTATTCACCCATAGCAAAATGCCAAATCATGAAGCAGAAGAATTAGCGCGTGATTATGTGGATAAATTTCATACGCAGGACCCCAACTTTGCTAAAATGAAAGAGATGGACAAGTCAGAATATTATAGATTTGAACGTCAAGACATGACGTCAAATTATGACCCTGCATACAGCAACCATTTTTTTGATAGAAGCGGTTTAATCGATAAGGCGTCAGCTGTTGCTCAGCTAGAAGAAGGTAAAGTTTATTGTAATTTTTACCGCATGAGTGATTCTGATATTTATTCTGATAAAGACTGGAAAGCACTGCAAAGCTTGATGCCACTGGCTACGTCACTGATTGCTACACATTTCGCGCTGGCTTCGGCTAAGGGAACGCTCTTTATGGATAATGGCAGTGAAAACATTGTCCGTAAAAGTATCGTTCATAACGTTATCTCAAAAGATGTGCCGGTTTTTCAAAGCTTGACTAAGAGAGAGCGGCAAGTGTGCGAGCGTATATTACAGGGTTATACTACGACGGGCATTGGCCTTGATCTAGATATCGCGCCAACAAGTGTGGCCACATACCGAAAACGTGCCTATTCAAAATTAGATATTTCATCACAGAATGAATTATTTTCCCTCTGTCTTAAAGTGGCAAGAGGGTAATTCTTCTTAAAGTATGATAAGTTGTCCTATATTGAGGGGACATATTCTCTAGTTTGAGTCACATATAAACATATCAATGTAAAAAGTTATTTATAGGGAACTATCATGTCAAAAGATTTTGCGTCATCTGCAGATTTAGGTGTAAAAAAAGAAACATTAGTGGTGTTGGCTGAGGGTGTATATGCACTAACGGCTGAAGGCGATCCAAATATTGGTGCTATTGAAGGCGAAGACTTTATTGTTGCTTTCGAGGCTCGTGCAACACCTGTCGCAGCAAAAGATTGGTTAAGGCAGTTGCGCGAACATACTGACAAACCTATCAAATATTTAGTGTTATCTCATTATCACGCGGTTCGTGTACTTGGTGCATCTGCTTTTGAAGCTGAGAGCATCATTGCCCATGAGAATACTCGTTTTTTAATTAATGAGCGCGGTATGGAAGATTGGGCGAGTGAGCATGGTCGTATGCCACGCCTTTTCCGTGATCCAGATTCTATTCCGGGTTTAACGCATCCAGACATCGTCTTTAATGATCGCCTAGAGATCGAACTTGGTGGTGATCGTGGCGCGCTTATTCTTGAGCATTGTGGTCGCGGCCATACGGCTGGCGATATTGTTGCTTGGTTGCCAAAGCAAAAGATTTTATTTGCAGGTGACTTAGTTGAAGCAGAAGCAGCCTTATATACAGGCGACGCTTTCCACATGGATTGGTCAACAGGTACACTTGATAAAGTTAAGGCATATGGCGCTGAGTCAGTTATTGGCGGTCGTGGTGCTGTGGCACAAGGACGCGAGAATGTTGATGCAGCTATTGAGCAAACACGTGAGTTCTTAACAGGCATGATCAAAAATGTTGGTGATGTTCACAAACGTGGCGGCACATTAAAAGAGGCTTTTGAGGCTACGCACGCAGCACTTGGCCCTAAATTTGGTGCTTGGCCTATTTTTGAGCATTGCTTGCCATTTAATGTTCAACGTCTTTGGGATGAACTTGATGGAGTCGATTGGCCGCGCATCTGGACAGAAGAGCGCGACAGAGCAGTTTGGGCCAAGTTGCAAGACTAAGCATTAATTTATTAAACGAAAGAGACAACTATGGCTTATATTCCGCCAAAGTTTGAACCTGTGATACCTCAATCACTACACAGTAAAGTGGTAGAGCAAACTCCTATTGTTATTGTTGGTGCTGGACCTATTGGTCTAGCACTGGCGCTGGATATGGGAAAGCGCGGTCATCATGTTATAGTTCTAAACGCTCAAACGCAGTTAACCGATGGTTCACGGGCTATTTGTTATGCTAAACGCCCATTAGAGATACTGGACCGTTTAGGTCTTGGTGAAACAATGATTGAAAAGGGCGTTAGTTGGAATATAGGAAAGGTGTTTTTTCAAGATAAACCTGATCCAGTTTACAGTTTTGATTTGCTACCAATTAAAGATCAAAAAATGCCAGGGATGATCAATATTCAACAATATTATAATGAAGAATATAATATTGAAGCATTAGAAGCGCTTGAGAATGTTGAACTGCGTTGGGGCAATAGCCTTACTGCGTTAGAGCAGCTAGATGGTGGCGTTCTAATCGACGTTAGTACCAATGAAGGTGATTACCAAATTAAAACTGATTGGTTAATCGCCTGTGATGGGTCGCGCAGTACAGCACGGACTTTACTTGATATAGGTTTTGAGGGTGAGACATTCCAAGATAATTTCTTAATTGCTGATGTGAAGTTTAAAAAAGAATATCCAACGGAGAGGCATTTCTGGTTTGATCCCACGTTTAACCCAGGTCAGTCAGTATTACTGCATAAACAACCAGATGATGTCTGGCGCATTGATTTTCAAGTTGGCTGGGATATTGACCGCGACGAAATCGTAAAGCCTGAAAATGTTACACCGCGTATAAAGGCGATGTTTGGCGATGACGTTGAGTTCGAATATGAATGGATTAGTGTTTATACATTCAACTGTCGTCAAGTTGAGACGATGAAACGTGGTAATGTTATTTTTGCTGGTGATAGTGCCCATCTCGTGTCGCCATTTGGTGCGCGTGGGGCTAATACAGGATTTCAAGATGGTGATAACTTGTCATGGAAACTTGATCTAGCAATCAAAGGCCGCGCTGGTCCCAACTTAATGGATAGCTATGATGAAGAGCGGGCTTGGGCTGCGAAGATTAATATCTTAAATTCTACACGCTCAACTGACTTTATTACGCCAAAATCTAAAGTGTCTATGCAATTTAGAGATTCAGTTCTACAGCTATCTAGCAGTCATGATGGCATAAGGGGTTTTGTAAATTCTGGCCGCCTATCTATGCCAGTACCTTATTTGAGTTCATCTCTTAACACCGTTGACGATGCTGTTTGGCACGGCGGCATTGTGCCCGGCACTAACTGTATTGATGCGCCTATTAGTAATAATGGTTCACCAGAATGGTTATTAAGCGCATTAGGGTGGGATTTTAAGATTATTATCTTTGCAGGTGAAGACGAACTGTTTGATGAAGTTAAGCAAGATTTAAATGCATTATCTAATGACGTTATTTCAGTTGATAGTGTTATCATTGGTCAAGGTGGATACGATGATATTAAAGGATTAACATCTAAAAGATACGGTGCTGTCCAGGGTGATGTGTATCTGATCCGCCCAGACCAATATGTAGCTGCACGTTGGCATGGTTTCAATATCGACAAGATACGAGCAGCTGTTCAAAAATCTCTTGGGTATAAGTGAGATAAAAATGAAAACGACATTGAATACACAAGCCAATATCGCTGATTACGATAATGTATATCAGCATATTATTGACATGCACCAAGGCCTTTCTGATGAGGAAAGCCAAAGCGCAAATGCAAAGTTGATATTAACCTTAGCTAATCATATTGGTGACATTGATCTTATCAAAGAAGCCACTGATATTGTCCGAGCTAACATGATTGAATGGCGCGATAAAGGATAAATATATCATGAAAATTGAACAAATTCACCATGTAGCCTACCGTTGTAATGACGCCAAGGAAACAGTCGACTTTTATAAAAATGTCATGGATATGGATTTGGTGCTGGCTATTGCAGAAGACCTAGTGCCTTCGACCAAAGCTCCAGACCCTTATATGCATGTGTTCATAGATGCGGGTATGGGCAATGTCCTAGCTTTCTTCGAGTTGCCTACTCAGCCTAAAATGGGTCGTGATACCAATACGCCTAATTGGGTGCAGCATATTGCCTTTAAAGTGGCTGATATGGATGCGCTACTGGCTGCTAAGGATCAGATTGAATCACATGGCATTGATGTGCTAGGGCCCACTCATCACGGTATTTTCCAATCAATATACTTCTTTGACCCTAATGGACACCGCCTAGAGCTTGCTGCCAATATTGATCAGCCAGGCGATATGGAGCGATTACATGAGGTGGCACCTGCCATGATCGAAGAATGGTCAAAGACTAAAAAGGCACCGCGCCATGCAGCGTGGCTGCACGAGAGAGAGTTTGGAGAAAAATCATGAAGTTAGCCTCCTTAAAAAGCGGCCGTGATGGTAGCCTTGTTGTAGTTTCCCGTGATCTAAAACGGTATTTAGACACGGGTCTTGTGATGCAGTCAGCGCTGGATAATTGGGAAATCACCAAGCCAACTTTGGAAGAGATTTACATGCGTGCGAATGCTGGTGAGGGTGAGCCATTTGACCAAAGCGCCTGTGATTCCCCATTGCCGCGTGCGTATCAATGGGCAGACGGGTCGGCTTATGTGAACCATGTTGAACTTGTTCGCAAGGCACGTAACGCAGAAATGCCAGAAAGTTTTTGGACTGAGCCTTTGATGTATCAAGGCGGTTCTGATGCCTTTTTAGGGCCGTGTGATGATATTCCTGTTGCTGATACCGCTTATGGTATCGATATGGAAGGTGAGGTGGCTGTGATAACAGGCGACGTCCCTATGGGCGCAACGCCTGCGCAAGCAGCGCAAGAAATCCGCCTTGTTATGTTGGTTAACGACGTGTCTTTACGCGGTTTAATACCAGGTGAGCTCGCAAAAGGATTTGGTTTCTTTCAAAGCAAGCCTTCTAGTGCCTTTAGCCCTGTCTGTGTGACACCTGATGAACTTGGCGAATCTTGGGACGGCAAAAAATTACACTTGCCATTGATCGTCAGCTATAACGACCAGCCGTTCGGCAAGGCAAATGCAGGCGTTGATATGACATTTGATTTTCCAACTATTGTGGCTCACGCAGCTAAAACACGGCCGCTTGGTGCGGGGGCAATCATTGGCTCTGGTACTGTCTCTAATAAAGACGCTGATGGTACACCTGGCAAGCCGGTTTCTGAAGGCGGCTTAGGCTATAGCTGTATCGCTGAAATTCGCATGATTGAAACGATCAATAATGGCAAGCCATCCACTAGCTTTATGCAGTTTGGTGATCGGGTGCGTATTGAAATGCAAGACAGTAAGGGTGAGGATATTTTTGGTGCTATTGACCAAATCGTCGTGCCGTATGTTGCCTGAAGCATATCAAATGGACAGTTTATGAAACTATATACAAAGACTCTATTAGGCTATGATCAAGCGTAGGTCTTTGTATATAATATCCTTGCAATAGGTCACATCCTAAATTTCGACAGACAAGGTAATCTTCTTTAGTTTCCACACCTTCTGCAACGACTTTTAATCCCAGAACACGGGACAGTGAAATGATAGATGTGGTAAATAGCTCTTTCTTACGGTCTTTTGAAATTCCATCGATGAATAGTCTATCTATTTTTATATAATCGGCTGTCTGTTCATATAAGACACGCATTTCAGAAAAGCCCTGCCCAAAATCATCAAGGGCCACGCCTATGCCATTTTTTAAACACTGCTCCATGTGTTGATTAAAGTAACTTGCGTTGGCATTGTGATATGCCTCTGAGAGTTCAAAGATTAAATTAGATGTATCAAGTCCGTGTTGGGCTAAGGTATTTCTAGACCAATCAGGTGAAATATCTTCTAACTCAAACAGACGCCCATCAATATTGTAAAATAACTTACTGGTTTTAGAGATGTCTAACCGAGCGAAGGCAGCAATCGCCATGCGCCTTAACTGTCGGTCTACCAAATATAGCATGTTTTCTTTGAAGGCATGGTCAAAAAAGGATTTTATGGTCTCAAAACCCATGGACTGATTGCCCCTTAAGAGAGCTTCGACACCATGTGTTTGGCCGCTTTTTATATCAATAATTGGCTGGAATGCATATTTGAGCTTTGCTTGCATTTCAGCAAGAAAAGCTTCTAAATCATTAACATCATCTAAGCGGTTAAAACCATCGGGGCATTTTTCTTGAAACATTTTACTCTCACTCTACTATACTTTACTTAAAGTGACTTATATTGTGCTTATATGACATTATTATTACAGTTTGGCGGGTGAACATGATTCGTCGTCGACACGGTGGATGCCTACATATGAAAAACCATGATTTGCTTCATGATTTTCAAACTAATGTTTACTTCCATGAATACGATGATGAATTCTATAAGTAACATTCAATAGTAATCTAACGAATTATCCTACTAAATCAGTCAGCTAAGGTGTTTATTAACTCTTTGTTAATCTTTTATAGCTCATGTTTATTTTGTAAAATGATATTTTATACTGTTAGTTGTGTATTTTTGGTGTTCAGGAAAAGTAAGTTTAGTGTTTAAAGTCAATGTAAGTCGTTGTAACATATATAAATTATTTATCGTCTCGTGTTTTTTAACCTTGAGCATTGGTGGGAAAGTGAGTGCAGGTGGTATCTCTGTCTCTGTTTCTGAATTTGATGGCGTTTTGCAAAGCGATGGCACAGGCGTTTACAATCCTATTTTAGATTATCTGACTGAATTAGGGATAGTGACAAAAGTTGTTTATAGTCCAGGTAAGCGAGCCAGAAGAAACTTTTTAGATGGTAAACTGGATTGCTTGTTTCCTTCATCTTTAAGATTACTAGAAGAAACCCCGCTAATAAGTGAAGATGTTATTATCTCTGATCCTGTTGCTATAAGTCGGGGATTGGTAGTTTTCTATGATGTAAAAAAACCAGCCAAGCTTGATAAGTCTTTACGGCTTGGTATCGTGGATATTGTTGATCTTTACGGTTATAAAAATGTTAGCACAATTAATATTAAGACCTATTTGGAATTGATTGCTTTAGTTGAAGCCGGTCGTTTAGAGGCGGGATATTTTATGTATCCTGATGTATATGGCATTACAGGATTAGTAGATAGATTGAAGCCGCGTTTATCCTCAGCTGTGAAAATATGGGAAGAGGGTGATTCATTCCTATGTAGGAAAAAACACAGCGCAATCGTTGACCAGATATCCAAAGAAATTAAAGTGTTAAAACAAAGCGAGCAGCTTGTTGGAGGTGTCTTAAAGCTAGCTCGCTAAGTTAGTTTTTATCTATTTCTTATCTATAGTGTCAATCCACCATCAACCACGATGCATTCACCTGTTGTGTAACTGGCGGCATCAGACACGAGATATAACACAGCCCCCGCCATCTCATCGGGCATAGCGTGACGGTGCATAGGTATTTGCCTGATAGCCTCATCATAGATGTCTTTATTCTCAAATAACGCACCTGCAAATTTTGTTTTTGTTAGGCCTGGCAACAGGGCATTCACACGAATACCAAGATTACCACATTCCTTAGCAAATGCCTTGGTCATGCTGACTACAGCGGCTTTTGATATAGAATAGACGCCTTGGAACATGCCGGGCTGCAATGCGTTTATAGAGGCTGTGTTGACAATGGCCCCGCCGCCTTGTTCTTTCATCATTTTACCTGCCTCAACAGACATGAAGAAATAGCCCCGCAGGTTAACGTCATATGTTTTTTCAAATGCCCATTCGGGTGTGTCCAAAATATGCCCGAAATATGGGTTGGCAGCGGCGTTGTTAATTAAAATATCAATCCTGCCATGGCTGTCTTTAATGTGCGTGAAGATTTTTTTGATATCATCCATATCGCCCACATTGCAGGCATAAGCTTCTGCTTTGCCGCCTTTTGCTGTGATCGCCTCGACGACTGTTTGGCAGTCTTCAACCTTGCGGCTGGATATAATAACATGTGCGCCAGCATCGGCTAAAGTGTTAGCAATGCTCTCGCCGATACCACGGCTGGCACCTGTTACAAGGGCGATTTTTCCGGTTAAATCAAATAGATCATTCATGTTATTTCCTATTTTTAATTTACTGTATGCTGGTGTTATATTCTATTGAAATATTTTTCCAGGGTTCATGATGTTATTGGCATCAAATAGCTGTTTTATTTGCCGCATCATTTCAATTTCTATGGCAGTTCGAGACAGGGATAAATAATCGCGTTTATCAAGACCAATACCATGCTCTGCTGATACAGAACCACCAACTGGACTTAGGTTTGAATAAACTATTTGGTGGATAGCGTCTGCAGCGGCCGTATCACCAGCGGTATAGGATACTGTTATGTGAATATTGCCATCACCTAAATGGCCAAAAATCAGGAGTGGCGTATCACCAATAGACGTTTTTAAGGCAGATTGAATATTACCAATGTATTCTTCCATATGTTTCAGAGGCACAGATATATCAAACATAGCAAGGGGCGCTAGTGAATATAGATGTGGGATGTTATCTCTGACGGCCCACATATTTGCACGGTCAGTATCAGATTGGGCTATCATCGCATCAGCAACACAGCCTTCCTCTAGTAATTCGCTCAAGATAGCTTCAAATCTTATTGTATCATGTTCAGGGTTGCCGCCAGAGGCTTCAATCAGCACATAATAAGGGTGCTCTTGCTCAAAAGTCGGCAATTTTAAATGCGTGTCTGATTTCATATGATTAAAGAAATTATCCCACATCACTTCAAAAGCGCTAAGAGTGCCAGCAAGTTTTTTATCTGCGCTATTTAATAATTTTGTCACAGCAGTAAAGTCATCAACAGCGACAAAGGCCGTATTGAAACTAGTAGGCGCAGGCCGAAGTTTTAACACGGCTTTGGTGACAACACCTAATGTACCTTCTGATCCGATGAATAGCTGTTTAAGGTCATAGCCAGTATTGTTTTTAATTAAACTATTCATCGCATTCATGATGCGGCCATCGGGTAAAACTACCTCTAATCCTAATATGGAATCACGGGTCATGCCGTATCTGATAACACCATTACCACCCGCATTGGTGCAGATGTTACCGCCTATTGTCGCCGTGCCACGTGCGCCGAGGTCTACGGGGTATAATAATCCAGCGCCTAAAGCAGCTTCTTGTACCATTTGCATTGTTACGCCAGCTTGAACGGCAATAGTGCGGCCTGTTTCATCAAGCTCTTCTATTTTATTCATCCGCTCTAATGATAATAGTATGTCTTGACTACTGGTGACTGTGCCGCCGACAAGGCCTGTGCCGCCACCTATGGTGATTACGCTGCACTTAGCAGCGTTGCAGGCATTCAATATTTGGCTAACTTCTTCTGTTGATGCGGGGCGGACTAGGGCAAATGCAGCGTGGGGCGTTTCCTCACCCCAGCGAAGCGGGCGGGAAGCAACATCTTTGCCTATTAAAATATTAGACGGTCCGACAATAGCTGTAAGATTGCTTATTAATTGATCCATTATCTGTTCCCATTATCCCCTAGTAAATTGTTATGCTAGATGGCCTGTTAGGTCAATAAATAGCATGAATTTTATGCCCTATACTCAGATTTTTCTAAAACTGTGATGAAAGGCTAGTTATTTATACTATTTATATATAGGCTTATGTTCATTAGGTGTTTGGACGATGTTTGGAGAGCTATTGTGGAATTTTCATCAGAAGTAATTGATATTGAATTAACGGGTCAAGTGGCAACTATGTGGTTGAATAGACCTGAAAAGCATAATGCCATGTCTATGGTTGTGGTGGAGGATATCCATCGTGCTATGACGCATATTTCTAGTTTAGCAGATGTGCGCGCGGTGGTCGTTGCAGGCAGGGGAAAGAGCTTTTGTGTGGGACTTGATCTATCTGCGCTCGCTTCAATTTCATCCGTACTACATGGCGAAGGGTCCCCGGCTCAAAAAACGCTAGACCAACTGAAAATTACCACTGCTTTTCAAGAGTCAATTACATCTGTGGCTGATTGCCCTGTACCAGTGATTGCAGCTATTCACTCTAACTGTATTGGCGCGGGAGTGGATCTCATCACCGCCTGCGATATTCGCATCGCCACAAAGGATGCTACATTCAGTGTGAGAGAGACTAAGATGGGCCTAGCAGCCGATGTAGGCACATTACAGCGCCTGCCAACTATTATCACCAAAGGCCACGTGGCAGAGCTTGTTTACACAGGCAAAGATATTGACGGTGTCCGCGCAGAAAAAATAGGTTTAGTAAATGATCTATATGCAGACTTTGACGCGGTTTATAAAGCGGCGATGGATATGGCGCAGGAAATAGCAGCCAATGCGCCTCTAGCGGTTAAAGGTTCTAAATTCATATTGGATAAAAGCGAGGATTTAACAACAGAACAAAGCTTGTTACTAAATGGGTTGTGGACTATGTCCACCAACTTGAACTCAAATGATATTATGGAGGCCGTTCAAGCTTTTATGCAAAAACGACCTCCTAACTTTACAGGGTCATAATAGATTAAAAGAAGTTAGGTGGGGCTGAAGAATTAGCCCGCAATATTTCTATTTTCCTTATCGCTAACCTCTAGGCTTTGTTGCCAATCTGATTTTACATTGGTCAGGCCTACCTGAACTGCCGTTACTTTATATTCAGGGCAATCGGTAGCCCAGTCGCTATTATCAGTCGTGATGATATTAGCCCCTGATTCAGGCATGTGGAATGTGGTGTAAACCACACCAGGCTGCATACGGTCCGATACAACAGCCCGCAATGTAGTCTCGCCCATACGGCTCTCTATTTTAATCATATCGCCATTGTTTATGCTGCGATTATCAGCGTCGACCGCATGAATTTCTAACACATCTTCGCTATGCCATAGATTATTGTCTGTGCGTCTAGTCTGTGCACCCACATTATATTGGCTTAGAATACGACCTGTAGTCAAAATCAGGGGAAACTTGCGGGTTGTACGCTCAGTGGTCGGTACAAATTCTGTCAGGATAAAATTACCTTTGCCGCGGACAAAACCATCCTTATGCATCACAGGCGTGCCATTCGGTGCTGCGTCATTACAAGGCCACTGTATGCTGCCTTCACGGTCTAGGCGTTCAATACTGATGCCTTTAAATGTTGGCGTTAGGCGCGCAATTTCATCCATAATCTCAGCTGAGTTGCTATAATCCATTGGATAGCCCATAGCGCGGGCTAAATCTTGCGTGACTTCCCACTCATGCTTGCCTGTTTTGCTTTCCATCGCTGGGCGCACACGGTTGATGCGGCGCTCCGCGTTGGTGAAAGTGCCGTCTTTTTCTAGGAAACTAGTGCCCGGCAGAAATACATGAGCAAAACGTGCTGTCTCATTAAGGAATAGGTCTTGAACGATCAAGCAATCAAGATTTTTTAGGGCTTCTTCCACATGATGCGTATTAGGGTCAGACTGTAATATGTCCTCGCCGTGTACATACATACCTTTATAGTTTCCCTCAATAGAAGCGTGGAACATGCCCGGAATGCGCAGGCCAATTTCAGCGTCTAAATCAACGCCCCAATCAGCCTCAAACGAGCCGCGAACCGCAGCGTCTGTCACAGGTCTATAGCCCGGGAATTCATGGGGGAATGACCCCATGTCACAGCTACCCTGCACATTGTTCTGGCCCCGTAATGGATTGACGCCACCTGCATCCATACCAATATTACCCGTCGCCATCGCTAGATTAGCAAGACCGATAACAGTGGTTGAACCTTGTGAGTGCTCTGTTACACCAAGGCCGTAATAGATACCTGCCTTACCGCTAGCGTAAAGACGTGCCGCACCACGGATATCATCGGCAGATGCACCAATTGCTTCTGATAATGTCTCTGGGCTGTTTATCTCTTGGCTGATGAAATCTTTCCACGCGTTATAAGCCTCGATATCACAACGCTCATCAATATACTCATTATCTGTTAGGCCTTCGCTCACGATGGTATGAGCCAGTGCGTTAACAAGGGCTACATTAGTGCCCGGCATAAGACTTAAATGATAATCCGCCTCAATATGCGGAGATCTAACCAGATCAATTTGGCGAGGGTCGGCAACGATTAACTTGGCACCGGCACGAATGCGGCGTTTCATCTGGCTAGCAAACACTGGGTGAGCGTCAGTTGGGTTAGCCCCGATAACCAGAATAACATCGGTGTTATCTACGCTGTCAAAATGCTGGGTGCCAGCGGATGTGCCGAGCGTTTGAGCCAGACCATACCCCGTGGGGGAGTGGCAAACACGCGCACATGTATCAACGTTATTATTTCCAAAGCCAGCGCGGATTAATTTTTGAACCGCATAAACCTCTTCATTAGTACAGCGGCTAGACGTGATTCCACCTATGGATTTAACACCGTATTTGCTTTGAATATCTTTTAACTTTGTTGCAGCAAAATCTATTGCCTCTTCAAAACTAACTTCACGCCAATCATCGTTATAATGGTCGCGGATCATCGGCTTGGTGATACGGTCAGCGTGGGTTGCGTATCCAAAGGCAAAACGTCCCTTAACACATGAATGGCCGTTGTTGGCCTTGCCCTCTTTACTAGGGACCATGCGGATTACTTCTTCACCCTTCATCTCGGCGCGGAAACTACAGCCCACACCACAATAGGCGCAAGTGGTTTCTACCACATGCTCTGGCATGCCGTGTTCGATCACTGATTTTTCCATAAGTGTTGCCGTTGGGCAGGCCTGAACACAAGCCCCACATGAAACACAATCACTGTCCATAAAACCAGTGTCATTACCAGCGACCACATGGCTATCAAAACCTCGGCCAGATATGGTTAGTGCGTGCGTTCCTTGCACTTCCTCACAGGCGCGCACACAACGTGAGCAGACAATGCATTTTGCAGGGTCAAAGGAGAAATATGGATTGCTCTCATCCTTTTCCGCGGCCAGGTGGTTCTCGCCTTCATAGCCGTAACGCACATCGCGCAAGCCAACTTCGCCGGCAGTGTCTTGCAGTTCACAGTTACCGTTAGCAGAGCAGGTCAAGCAGTCCAGTGGATGATCAGAGATATAAAGTTCCATCACATTACGGCGCAACTTTGCTAGTTTTGGTGTTTGGGTTTTAACTTCCATGCCTTCACGTACAGGCGTGGTGCAAGATGCTGGTGTGCCGCGTTGCCCTTCAACTTCGACGAGACACATACGACATGAACCAAATGAATTTTCACAATCGGTGGCGCAAAGCTTTGGTATATTTGTGTCCAGTTCTGCGGCGGCGCGCATGATACTGTTATCTTCGCGGGTAGTCACAGTTTTACCGTCAATGGTCAGGGTAACCAAATTTTCTGATTTGCCTTCAGGCGTGCCAAAATCCTTTTCGCGGATATTGCTCATGATTTTGTCTCCTTAAAGTCATCACTAAATAATTTCATCGCACTACGCACAGGAAAAGGAGTCATCCCCCCCATTGCGCAAAGGGATGCGTCTTCCATTGTATCACAAAGGTCTTCTAAAAGCTGCCAATTGGCGGTTGCATTATCGCCAGATTTAATCTTATCAATCACCTCAACGCCACGGATAGAGCCAATGCGGCATGGTGTGCATTTTCCGCATGATTCTATGGCACAAAATTCCATGGCAAAGCGCGCTTGTTGTGACATATCAACGTTGTTGTCAAATACAACAATGCCGCCGTGACCAACCATAGCGCCTATGGCTGCCATATCTTCATAGTCTAATTTAGTGTCAAGTACGCTAGCATCCACATAAGCACCAAGCGGGCCACCGATCTGTATTGCTTTAATAGGCCTGCCGCTGGCAGTGCCGCCGCCAAAGCCCTCAATAAGCTCACGCAACGTCACACCAAAGGCTTTCTCAACCAATCCACCTTGTTTGATATTACCCGCAAGCTGAAAGGGTAGGGTGCCCAGCGATCTGCCTTGGCCGTAACTGGCATATGCCTCGCCGCCTTTAGCGATAATATTAGGCACCGATGCCAGTGTGATAACGTTATTAACCACCGTTGGCTTGCCGAACAAGCCTTCTAGTGCTGGTAGTGGTGGTTTAGCGCGTACTTGGCCGCGCTTACCCTCTAAGCTCTCTAACATGGATGTTTCTTCGCCGCAGATATAAGCGCCAGCACCCATACGAACCTCAATAGTGAAGCCCTTGCCACTCTTTTGGATATCATCGCCAAGCCAATTAGCAGATGTGGCAGCTGCAATCGCCTCAGCCAATATGGTCTTTGCAAGTGGATATTCACTGCGCAGGTAGATATAGCCCTTGGTCGCGCCAACAGCCAAACCCGCAATGGTCATGCCCTCAAGTAACGTTAGAGGATCGCCCTCCATAATCAGACGATCAGAGAAAGTGCCGCTATCGCCTTCGTCAGCGTTACAAGCAATATATTTTTGGTCAGCCTCAGCATTTAATACTGTCTGCCATTTGATGCCGGCTGGGAAAGCAGCGCCACCACGACCACGCAGGCCTGATGTCATAACTTCATCGACGAGGGACTGATCGTCTGTGGCTAATGCCTTAGACAGGCCGTCATACCCACCACCATTTTTATAAGCCTCAATGTCGGTCGGATCATTCAACCCACAGCGCGCAAAAGTTAAGCGCTCTTGATTTTTAAGATATGGAATTTCTTCTGTTAGGCCGAGGCTTAGCTCTTCTGCTGTACCATTCATGAAGCCTTCAACATCCTCTGGAAAGACGGGACCAAAGGCCTTGCGCCCATCAGGTGTTTCCACCTCAACAAGTGGTTCTAAAAAGCTTGCTCCTCTTGAGCCATTTCTGATTATCTCAACTTCTATATTCATCTTTTTTGCAAATTCTTGAATAAGATCAGCAACTTGATTGGCACCCATAGAGATAGCAGCTGTTTCGCGTGGAATGTAAATTTTCATGCTCATGATGACACCTCATCTTCTAAAATAGTGTCAAATCTATCGTCTGATACCTTGCCGTATACTGTATCATTGATCATTACAGAGGGTGAACATGCACAATTTCCAAGGCAGTATACAGGCTCTAATGTATAGGAGCCAGAAGCGCTGGTTGAATTCATTTCTGTCGCTAGTGCCTTTTCAATATGCTTTGTCAGGCCTCTACTGCCCATTGATTGACATGATTCAGCTTGGCATACTTTAATCACATGTTTGCCAGCGGGTTTCTCCCTCAGATCATGATAAAAACTAATGACACCATGCACATCTGCGTGAGAAATATTAAAGGCATGAGCAATCACAGGGACAGTATCACTATGGATATAACCATATTCATGTTGAATAGCGTGTAATGCCTCTAATAGGGCGCCGTCCTTACAAGTATACTCTTGCAATAAACACTTTAATTTCTCATCTGTTTTAGTCATAGTTTACATGTCCTCAAAATAGGAAAAGGGATCGTTAAATACTAGCATATTATCACTGCGAGCCAAACATATTAAGGTTAAATCATGGGCTTTGGCGATTTTAACAGCCATCGAGGTGGGTACCGATATGGTAATGAGCATCGGCGCCTTTGCTGCAATAGCTTTTTGAACCAGTTCAAAACTACAGCGACTGGTTAATATTATTGCGCCCCCAGATATGTTTTTGCTCTGCTGCTCGCAATATCCAATGAGCTTATCAAGGGCATTATGCCTGCCTACATCCTCACGCACACTATCAATAGTACCGTTATTGTCCACATAAGCCGCCGCATGAACAGCGCCCGTTTGCTTGTTTATAACTTGATGATTAACAAGCTTTTCAACCATATCAAATAACTGATCACGGCTATATCGCGGCGGGGCCTTAACTTTTGGATATGTTCTGTGGACATCACCAAGCTCTGCTACGCCGCAAATACCACAGCCTGTCTGCCCAACAAGATTACGGCGCTTGTCTAGTAGGTTTTTTTGCAGTGTCTCGTTAATCCATAGGTCGGCTATATACCCATCATCCTCTAGGCGTATATCCATGCTCTTGATATCTTTTGCACAGCCAATAATCCCTTCACTAAGTGAAAAGCCAATGGCGAAGTCTTGCATATCAATAGGAGTGATCATCATAACAACATGGGCAATGCCGTTATAGGTAATAGAAATGGGTACTTCCTCTGCTACCATGCGCGAGACATCAGTGCTTGCATGCCTGTCTAGCATGCTAACCGAAGTCGCTGTATATGGTGGTGTGGTTTCCACTGACTAATTCCCTTTAATTTCCCTCAAAATTCAATCCAATAATATATGGCATTAAACAAGCCAAAAATATACTCTTTTTGTGGTAGTTTCCCTATTGTTTTCTACACTGTATACCTAGTGATCATGCAGGCATTAAAAGTGATTAAATAGAAGAAATCTTGCTTGCTGTGATCAAATATTTAGTTCATGATATTTCCAGATAGGGAGCTGATTTGGGAGAGTTCAAATGATGCAGGAAAAACGTGAAAATATGGGGCAATATGCTGGTATGGAAAACCGTAAGGACGGCAGTCCGCACGGCTGGTCAATGGATAGAAAATATTACAAGGATCCTGATATTTATGAACAGGAAAAAGATAAGATATTCTATAAAAGTTGGACCTTTGCAGGTCATGTATCTCAAATTCCAAATGTAGGTGATTATTTCCTATTTAAGCTGTTGGATGAGAGCGCAATCATTGTGCATACCAAAGAGGGCGTAAAGGCCTATTACAATGTTTGTCGTCACCGTGGCTCCCACATCTGCCTAGAAGATAATGGCAATGTAAAACGTTTCACATGCCCTTATCACGCTTGGACCTATAAACTTGATGGTTCGCTGTTAACGGCGCGCAATATGCCAGAAGAATTTGATAAAGACGCGCATGCGCTGCATCCTGTGGCATTGGAAGTTATTCACGGGATGATCTATGTGAATTTCAGCGATAATCCATCTAGTTTAGAGGATGCTAAGCGTGATTTAAAAGGACCGCTTGAAACTTATGATTTTGCAGGGATGAAAGTAGCGGCGCATCAAAATTACCAGATTGATGCTAACTGGAAAATCACCCTAGAGAATTATCAGGAATGTTATCACTGTTCGCCATCACATCCAGAATATGCGGATTATCACACATTAACCGTTGATCCAGACAGATTTGATGATCTGCAAAAACCAATGCTGGATCGTATGCCATCTTGCGGTCTGCCAAACTGGGAAATCGATGCACAATTCGAGAAAAATAAACAAGATAGTGGTAAGTGCCAATATGGCTATAGCCGTTACGCCCTGTTTGAAGGTATTAAAACAGGTAGTAAAGACGGTATTCCTGTGGCGCCGTTGTTGGGTAATCTAAAAGGATATGATGGCGGGTGTTCTGATCTTAGCATTGGACCTTTTAGCTACATGCTGATTTACAATGATCATGTGGTTGTTTATGTCTTTACGCCAACTGGCCACGAAACCAGTCAGTGCGATATGTATTGGTTGGTGCGCGGCGACGCGGTCGAAGGCAAAGATTATAATCTAGAAGATTTAAAATGGCTTTGGCATGTAACAATCTTAGCTGATGAGAAAATTATTATTGATAATCAAAAGGGCGTTAATTCCCATAAATACCAGCCGGGGCTCCTAGCTGAAATGGAATTTTTGATCGATCGATATATCACTTGGTACTTAAATAAAATGATAACTGACTAGGGAAGAAAACTTATGAAAACGAGAGCAGCAGTCGCTTGGAAAGCAGGCGCACCACTGACTATTGAAACCGTTGATCTTGCGGGGCCACGCGCTGGCGAGGTCTTGGTCGAGATTAAAGCAACAGGCGTGTGTCACACAGATGCCTTTACCCTCAGCGGCGATGATCCAGAAGGCGCGTTTCCAGCGATCCTTGGTCACGAAGGCGCGGGTGTTGTACTGGAAGTTGGCGAGGGCGTTAAAAGCCTGAAGCCCGGCGACCACGTAATCCCACTTTATACGCCAGAGTGCCGTGAGTGTGATTATTGCCTGAACCCAAAAACAAACCTTTGTCAGTGTATTCGCGAAACACAGGGCGCTGGCGTTATGCCTGATGGCACAAGCCGTTTTAGTATCGACGGTACGCCAATCCTGCATTACATGGGCTGTTCAACATTCTCTAACCACACAGTTTTACCAGAAATAGCGTTAGCAAAAGTACGCAAGGATGCGCCGTTTGACAAGATTTGTTATATCGGTTGCGGTGTAACAACGGGTGTTGGTGCTGTTGCTTTTGACGCAAAAGTCGAGCCGGGCTCAAACGTTGTTGTCTTTGGTCTTGGTGGTATTGGTCTGAATGTTATTCAGGGCGCGCGTATGGTTGGTGCCAATAAAATCATCGGTGTTGATATTAACGAGGGCAAGGTTGGTATGGCCAAGCAATTTGGCATGACTGATTTTATCAACCCGACTAAATGCGATAACCTGATTGAGGCTATCATGGATCTAACCAATGGCGGTGCTGATTACAGCTTTGAATGTATTGGTAACGTGAACACCATGCGGCAAGCGTTAGAATGTTGCCACAAAGGTTGGGGCGAAAGCATCATCATCGGTGTTGCGGGCGCAGGACAAGAAATTAGTACACGTCCATTCCAATTAGTGACAGGTCGTGTTTGGCGTGGGTCTGCATTTGGCGGCGCGCGTGGTCGTACAGACGTGCCAAAAATCGTTGATTGGTATATGGACGGCAAGATCAATATTGATGATCTTATCACCCACAAGATGCCACTTGATGATATCAACAAAGCCTTTGATTTAATGCACGCAGGTGAGAGTATCCGCAGCGTTGTTGAGTTTTAAGGATATATAAAAGCTCGTCACTCCCGGCCCGCATCCGTGAGGATAGGCTACGACGGGAGTCTGGTTGATATGATTTATAGATTCCCGCCTGCGCGGGAATGACGGATAAACAAATAAAAGCCCTGACTGAAAAGTTGGGGCTTTTTTGTATCCGCTGTCCCGTCCTGAAATAGGTTTACACTTTGGAGACCTATTATGAAGGAATTAGA
>CBFDCC010000008.1:0-179207 GCA_965603205.1 uncultured Kordiimonas sp.
GTGACCAAGTCACCGTCCGCATCTCCCTTCCAATCAACAATGTCAAAGATCAAATAGAGTACCTGACTAAAAAGTTAGCCTATTGAGCGTTCTTGCTATCAGGTGTGTGTCGAACCGTACTTTCGTCAGCGTGCGACAAGGTGGCCGTTTATATGGTGATTGCCTCACCCTGTCAAGCCTTTGTTTCCAAAGTCCTGACCCTCAGTTTCAAGTGGCGAACCACTCTGGCTGAGATGCTGCTTTTAAGGAAGCAGTCTCTCCTTGTCAACCCTTTGTTTCCAAAGTTTTGACCCTCAGTTTCAAGTGGTGAACCACTCTGGCTGAGATGCTGCTTTTAAGGAAGCAGTCTCTCCCTGTCAACCCTTTGTTTCCAAAGTTTTGAACCTCAGTTTCAAGCGGCAAACCACTCTGACTGAGATGCTGCTTTTAAGGAAGCAACCTCCCTCTGTCAAGTGTTTGTTTCCAAAGACTTGACAGTCCGATGCGTTGGCATTCCTAGTTGCTATCTTAACCGCTAAGCGGTGATAGTTTCCAGTGCAGCGCGCTGCGTCGGTGAAGCGGGTTTTAGGCACTGCTGATGATAAAGGCAAGGCCTTTTTATTCTATTTATTACATTTTCATTCAAAACCAGTAAAGAACCGCAGATGTCTGCGGTTTAAACAACATAAAAAGTTGAAAATAGTTATAGGCATATTGACAGCACCCATGAGGTGCTTCTATAAGGGGCGTATAACAAGTATATATTATAAAGACAAAAACTATAAAAATAGCACCTGATGTGCGATTCAGTGGACGGGTATATAACCAGAGTAACAGCCAAATGACTGAAACAACGGTTAGTGAGTTTAAAGTAACAAATATCAAGAATACTCGACCTAGAGAGCAATGAGGGAATGTTAGTTGAATATAATAGCGAGTAAGATCGCCCGAGTCTTTTCAGCCATGAAAAGCCCTCGTCCAAATAGATGGGTACGTAGCTGGGCTAGTAGCTGGGATGGAACACTCATATCAATGAGTGATGTCACTCATATATATAAATCCGCTAAATCAGCCATATTTAAAGTATCAAAATCAGGCTTTGGTATATCATTCACGATTAGTGTCTTTGCTAGTGTGTTGTTCATGAGCTTAATATTAACAAAAGATAACAATATTATATCATCACCAACTCAGACAACGAAGGATACTAGCGAAGCTCTTAGTCATCAACCTAACCAAGCACCAACAACTATTGCAGCAAAGGCGTATGAAACGCTAATGACCCCTGCTGCCTTTAAACAAAGAGCAACACTTAAAAAGGGTGAAGCGCTCGTAACATTAGTTAAACGTTTAGGGATTAACAATTCAGACGCCTATAAAGCTCTTCATGAGACCAGAAAACTTATGGATGCTAGTAGCTTAAAACCTGGCATGCCCGTCATTGCGACCTATAGTGGCGCCTCTAATAAGCATTTAGACAAACTAACAATTCGCGATAGATTTGATCGAGAAATAGAAATAACCAAAGATGGTGATACTTTCAAAGCAGTGTCGCATACTATTGCAACAACACCCCTATACGACCTGGCCGAAGGCGCCATTAACTCTAGCTTATATAAAGCAACAAGTGATGCTGATGTGCCTAGCGCTATTTTGGGCCAAATGATTAAACTGTTCAGCTACGACGTTGATTTTGAGCGGGATATCAGAAAAGGCGCCGAATATAAGGTCTATTATAGACAGGATCTGGCTAACCAATATCAAGACATTGATAATGGTTCTGTTTTATACGCTTCGCTCAAATTACATAATCGCACTGTTGAAATCACGCAGTATGTTGATCCTAAAGGGGGCGCTCATTATTATACACCAGATGGCCTAAGCATTAAAAAAGCTCTCATGAAGACGCCAGTTGATGGCGCACGCCTGACCAGTAGTTTTGGTCGCAGACGTCACCCTGTCCTTGGTTACACTAAGATGCACAAAGGCCTAGATTTTGGCGCGTCACGCGGCACACCTATTATGGCAGCTGGTGACGGCACTATCGAGCGCGCTAATCGTTATGGCGCTTATGGCAATTACATTCGTATCAAACATTTTGATGGTCTAAAAACTGCCTATGCCCATATGAAAAAATTCGAACGGGGTATGCGCAAAGGCAAGCGTGTTAAGCAGGGTCAAGTCATAGGGTATGTTGGAACAACTGGTAGGTCCACAGGGCCGCACCTGCATTATGAAGTGTTGAAAAACGGCAAGCAAACTAATCCTCTACGACTAAAGGTTCCACGCGGCAAAGCATTAGTGGCAAAAGAAAAGCCACTTTTACAAGGGCAAATGGCAACGGCGTATTTTAACATGGAACGGATTAGAGAAACAAAAAATATCTTAAAGGCTATTCAGCTTGCCTCCAATGATCAGGGCGGCGCCACTGCTGGTAAATAAATAGGGGCTTTTTCCCAAAGCTTCCTATTGCGCTTTACTTAAATTCAGATGTAGGGTGGATCGAATTTAACTTTCTTTCATCCGAGATTTAACAGGAAACAATATCATGTCGTCACGTCTTAAGCTTTTAAGTACAGTCGCTCTTATGACTATCGCAAGCGCCCTTACATCTTCTGTGAGTGTCGCACAGGAGGCAAGTGGCACGCCATCAGTTGATGCCTTTAAAAATTGCAGCACTATAGAAAGTGATGCCAGCCGCCTCGCCTGTTATGACAAAGCGGCTTCAGGATTTGATTTTGATACGGTAGCTAAGACAATTAAAGAAGCCAATGTGGCCGTGAAGAAGATCGCCGTTTTAGAGAAAAAAGCAGCAAAAGCCGAAGCAGAAAAAGTAGCGCTTATTAAGGCAGATGAAGACCGCATCGCGGCAGATGCTCAACGCAAAATAGATGAATTTGGCCTACCTACATATGCAGGAAAAGCACTTAAGCAAGCCCAAGCAACAATCGACCGAACCAAGAAGAGCAAATTAGGCACGACATTCATCTATATGACGAATGGGCATATTTGGAAGAAAACCGATGCGAAGAAAAAAACAGGCCGCCTTAATAAAGGAGACTTGGTGACAATTAAGAAGGGTCTCATGAGCGATTATAAAATGCTTGTGAGCGCGTCAGGCCGACATTTCCGCGTTAAGCGCGTCTTACCGAATTAAATATAACTACTTAACCATAATAGTATTGGAGCATACCACTGGTGTGCTCCTTATCCTTACGTACTAAACATATATTAAACACTAGTATATCCCGCAAAAGCTAAAATATCCAACATCATTTTTTCCATTATAGGCAATGGCCCTGACCTTATATTGCTGTCGTAAATGACACAGCCAATATACCCTCGAATAAACAATAGTTTAAAAAGCATGCCTTTTTTGTACTAATATAACCCTAAATTGACCTTGTGTTACACTAAAGACACACCACATTCTTAATCCAAAGTTCAGAAGTTTCATTTGTGACGTTTTTTCAAGGACAGACGTACGAATCAATATAAGTGTAAGTTTGCGATTTTTAATAAATCGTTAATCTTAGGTGCTTTCTCAGGGGAGAAAGCAATTAAACCATAGAGGAAACGCAGAGTGACTATAGAATTTAAAAAACTACGCCGCGCTGCCCTTTTGGGTAGTACAGCGGTTTTCGCCGCAACACTTACGACAGGCCTAGCATCAGCACAAGATGATGCTGAAGAGCTTGAAGAAGTGATTGTTACAGGTTCACGTATCGTTCGTAAAGATTTGAACAGTGTTAGCCCTATTTCCGTTACTTCAGCTGAAGACGTGAAATTATCAGGTTTCACACGTGTTGAGGATCTAATGAACAGCCTGCCTCAGATCGAAGCAGCGCAAACTTCATTCATCTCAAACGGTGCATCTGGTACAGCTAGCCTTGATTTACGTGGTATGGGTACAACTCGTACAATGGTACTAATCAACGGCCGTCGCCTACAGCCAGGTGGCCTATCAATGGCACCTGACATCAACCAAATCCCAGCTTCACTTGTAAAGCGTGCTGAGGTTATCACTGGTGGTGCTTCTGCAACATACGGTGCTGATGCTGTTGCTGGTGTTGTTAACTTCGTTATGGATGATGACTTTGAAGGTCTAGAAATTACTGCTGGCGTGTCTGGTTATCAGCACAACAACCGTAATGACTACGTTCAGGGTCTTATGGACAAAAAAGGTTTTGAATATCCATCAGGTTCAAACGGCATTGGTGGTAAAACATACAATGTTGACGTAACTATGGGTTCTGACTTTGCTGACGGCAAAGGCCATGCAACT
The DNA here is from genome assembly GCA_965603205.1 of uncultured Kordiimonas sp. Classification (GTDB taxonomy): domain Bacteria; phylum Pseudomonadota; class Alphaproteobacteria; order Sphingomonadales; family Kordiimonadaceae; genus Temperatibacter. Next base: position 4,265 of record CBFDCC010000008.1, read on the forward strand.
GTTTATGCTACATGGCGTAAAGTTGATTCATTCCTACAAGCCGAGCGTGACTACGGTTCATGTGCTCTTTCTGGTTCAGGTACATCATGTGGTGGTTCAGCTAACGCAATCATCCCTAACTTCTACCTAACTCAAGTTCAATATGATGATGCGGGTAACGGCTCAATCGATTGGGGTCAACCATATGAGTGGTCGTCACTTGATTCAAATAGTAACTTCATCAACTCACCATCAAGCAATCGTTATAACTATGCGCCTGTAAATCACTTCATGCGTCCTGACGAGCGTTGGACAATTGGTGCGTTTGTTGATTATGAAATCAATGAATCATTCAAGCCATACATGGAAGTTTCATTCATGCGTGACCGTACTGATGCTCAGATTGCTGAGTCTGGTACTTTCTTCGCTGAAGAATATATCATTGATTATGATAATCCAATCATCAACGATTCACAGCGTGCTCAGTTAACTGAGATGCTAGGTATTGGTTCTGGTGATCAGTTCGGTACACTTATCGGTAAGCGTAACGTTGAGGGTGGCCCACGTGCTAACCTAATCAGCCACAACACTTTCCGTATTGTTACTGGCATGGAAGGCGACATCAATGACAGTTGGACATACGATGCTTCAGTTCAGTATGGTTCAGCTTCATTCGTATCTCGCTATGTAAATGACTTCTTTGCTCCAAATATCACAGAAGCTATTGCAGCAAACGAGTATAGCCTATTCACATATAACGGCGTAACATCAGAGCAAGCAAATGCCCTAACAGGTACTGCTATTCTTGAAGGTATCACTAAAGAATATATTGCTAACGCATATGCTTCTGGTGACCTAGGTCTATCACTTAACGGTGAAGACAATGTAATGGCTGTTGTTGGTGCAGAATACCGTAAAGAAGTTTACGAGTTAAACTCAGATTACGTGTTTGAAAACGGTCTTCTTCTTGGTCAAGGTGGCCCAACTAAGTCAGTTGGTGGTAGCTATGATGTGAAAGAAATTTTCGCAGAAATCGTTGCTCCTCTACCTGCTAACTTCGAGCTAGAACTAGCTGGTCGTTTGTCTGATTATAATACATCAGGTAGCGCAGAGACTTACAAAGTTGCTATGTCTTGGGATCCTATTGAAGAGCTTAAGTTTGTAGCAAGTTACAACCGTGCTTCTCGTGCGGCTAACGTTGGCGAGCTATTCTCTCCACTATCACAAGGCCTATGGGGTGGTAAAGATCCATGTTCTGGCGCTAATCCAGATCTAACAGCTGCTCAGTGTGCGAACACTGGTGTATCTGCTAGTCAGTATGGTAATGTTTCAGCTTCACCAGCTAGCCAATATAACGCTATCTACGGTGGTAACCCTAGTGTAGCACCTGAAGTTGCTGACACATGGTCTATTGGTGTTATTGCAACACCTATCGAAGACCTACGTATCCGTGTTGATGTTTGGAATATCAAATTGAAGGACGCTATTGCGATCATCGATCCTGAGGTAGCTATTACTCAGTGTGGTCTAACTGGCGATGCTTCATTCTGTGATCTAATTCACCGTGGTTCTACTGGTAACCTTTGGGTAGGTTTCTCAGGTTGGGTTGACGGCAACTTAACAAACACTGGTGGTCAGCATCTACGTGGTATTGATGTTGCAACTGATTACTCTACAGAGCTTGGTGCTGGTACTTTAACAGCTAAGCTACAGGGTACTTGGATGGACAAGAAGACTATTGATCCAGTTGGCGGCCTTGAAGGTGATGAGTATGACTGTGTGGATGATTACACTACAAACGGTTGTTTCGCACAGCCTAAGTGGCGTCATACAGCAACTGTATCTTATGACACAGGCTCATTCTGGACTGTTGTAGCTAAATGGCGTTATTTCGGTAGCGTTGGTGGTCTAGGTTCTAAGGTTGAAGCTGCTAAAGGCGGCGTTGACGGTAGTATCTCTTCACAAAGTTACTTCGATCTTAAAGGTACGTTTGATGTGAACGAAAATGTTGCACTACTAATCGGTGTTAACAACATCTTCGATAAGGAACCACCAATGGTTGGCGGTAACTACTCAACAAACTCAAACACATTTGCTGGTTACTACGACACACTTGGTCGTTACTTACATGCAAACGTGACATTCTCATTCTAAGAATGTGATTGTATAAAATTAGAGAAGGCGGGCCTTGTTGCCCGCCTTCTTTTTATCTGAACCATATCTGACCCGTATATAATGAAGGCCTATATCTAATGAGCACTCCTGTTAGCAACCAAGATACAAACAATATACAAGGCCTCATTAATAGCGGCATTACTCATCTACAAAACGGTCAATTCCAAGAGGCTAATAAAGTTATTGAGCAAATGATTGAGCGCTTTCCAAATGCTGCTCCTTGCTACCACTTTGCCAGTGAAGTCTATAAGGCACAGAATCTATTAGAAGAGGCTTTAAGTTATATAAGCAAAGCCAATGATCTGGATCCTGGACGACCAGAAATTCTATTTGATACTGCTTTTCTACATCAGCGATTACGCAATCTCGATAAAGCTTGTAAATATGCAAGACAAACAGCAAAAATTAAAGGCGCTAACCCCAACCTTATCGTCGGAGCAAGTGATATCTTAAGCGCCAGTGGCGATCATGAAGGGGCCAGAGATTGCTTATTACCAATAGTGACGAGTGCCTGTACTGATATCAGATTAATGCTTAAGCTTGCCCAGTCCCATTTTTACCTTGGGGAAATGGATCAGGCTGATGTTATTCTTCAAGCAATATTAAAGATAAGACCCTCATTCGGTGACGCGCTCATACTGCGGTCAAGAGTACGCACACACTCTAAAGATAAGAACAATATTAGCAGCCTGCAAAGCGTCCTTAAGACACCTCAAATCACATGGCAAGACCAGATGCTCACGCATTTCGCTTTGTCAAAAGAATATGACGACATCAAAGATTACGATGCGTCATTTAACCATATAGACAAAGCCTGCACCTTGCGTAGAAGTCATATTGAATATGATGGATCTGTGGAATGCAGCAACCTGCAAGGTTTGGTAGATTTTTACACTGCGGAGACATTAGCCGCCGTCCCTGATGGTATCAATGACAATGGCCCTATCTTTATTATGGGCTTACCTAGAAGTGGGACAACTCTTACAGAGCGTATTTTAACTAATGGGGATGCTGTAGGCTCCATTAACGAAGCGTCCGACTTTATTTCTATCATGACGACAATGATCAACGAATCACAGGCCGCACATAAAAATAAAGACCGTTCCACCTTAGAAGCATCGCTGCATATTGATTATAAGTTACTCGGTGAGAAATATCTAGAATCCAGCACGCATGGTAAAGGCACGAGCGGACTGTTCATTGACAAGCTACCGTTTAATTTTCTTTATTGCGGGCTCATTAAAAAAGCACTCCCCAACGCCAAAATCATTCATGTAAAACGCAATCCCATGGATAGTTGTTTTGCTGTGTATAAAACATTGTTTAATCAAGCCTATTTTTTCTCGTATGATCAAATTGAGCTAGCTGAATATTATATTGCCTACAATAAATTGATGAAACATTGGCAAAACATCATGCCAGATCAAATTTTAGAAGTGGCGTATGAATCCCTCGTTCAAAACCCAGCAGAGACTACAAAGAAAGTATTTGAATATTGCGGTTTAGATTATGACCCTGCCGTGATCAATGTTGAGAATAATGCAGCAGCATCTTCTACTGCCAGCGCAGCGCAGATTAGACAGCCAATCTACACGAGCTCTGTCGAAAAATGGAAGCATTACGAACAGCATTTAGCCCCGCTTAAAAACAAACTTACTGAAGCTGGCTTGGTTGATCAAGATGGCGATGCCCTATAAAACTATAATGGCATAATATCGCAAGGCGCTGTCATACGGTATGTATCAGATGAAAATGGAAAGGTACCATGCCACATATAGCTAGGGAAAAATGCTACTAGCCCTGGCTCTGGACATATGGCTTTTGCCACATATTCATCATCACCTAATCCTAAGCAGGTTTCACCAAACTTAACCCAACCCGCGCGCGTTGGGTCGTCTGGTGATATCTCTTTAGGGACTTCAATATATGTAGGGCCTGATAACCAACCTTGTGGATGCATATGATTCACGTGAAACCCTTCACTCTTCAACCGCACAGACCAACTACCTGCGAATTTAAAACCATTGCCAATCCGCTTTAAAAAAGGGTGCGTTTTATCTGTTGGTAAACTAGCAAGATATTCGTCAACACACTGCGTTAATGCTCCACGATAATCTTGTATGACTTTTGATGGATGCCCCAATAAGAATGAAGTAGTTTGCGTACCACCACGCAAACTTTGATCAAGTGGATGCCGACCAGTTTGGTGCATCGCCTCCATCTCCACTTTCAACTCTGCAAGAAAATGCTCTAAATTATCATAACCTTCTGGTGGTGTTAAAAAATGCCCTTGAACAAAGCGATCGTAATCATTTAGCCAATGCTCTCGCTCATCTCCTAAAAACCGCCAGCAAATACCCTTATAGGCCCAAATCTCTTGGTCAAAGGGTGTAGTTTTTTCGGCTATAGCTAAATGATCAAGTGCGCCTTTATAATCCTGCTCTCTGATCAAATAGTTAGCCATCTCTAGTCTATAGCGCGCTGAATTAGGCACGGTGTCAAGTGCTTCCATCGTTAGTGACTTAGCTGTTTCATAATCTGATTTTCGCGCACGCAATGCGCCTAAGCTTGTTAGAAAATCTGGATGCCTGCCAAGCTCTGCAATTGAATTTTTTATAATAATTTCAGCTTCGTCTTCTTTGTCTGCTTTTTCTAAATGCTGAGCATATGCCATACGCAATCCGCCTGATGTTGGCACCTTAGCCATACAGACCTCAAATGAGCGCAAGAATTTATCATCGTTGTCATGTTCCCAGTATAGCTTATTCAGGGCGTTATGCGCGTCAACATAACTAGGGCGCAATCCCAGCGCTGTTAGCAACTCTTTTTCAGCTTCATCCATTTGGCCCATATCATAATAAGCACAGCCGATATTATACCGAAGCTCTGGACTAGATTTGCCCTGTTCAAATATAGACTTGTAACATTCTAACGCTTCCTCTGGCATCATTTTCAGTCTTAACACAACACCTTTATTATGAATCGCTGACAGATCACCAGGTTTTAGCTCAAGTGCGCGATCATATGCCACAATTGCCTCGTCTAACTGATCTAATTCTTTTAAACACATACCACGATATATATGAAGCGCAGGATCATTTGGCGCTAATGATATGGCCATATTTAAATTAACCAGTTTTTCATCATATTCTTTTAGAACATCCAAAAAGCTTATTAGGTTTTTCAAAACCTGCAAATCTTGTTTAATAGCTAAGCTCTTATAGAAATAGGATCTAGTCTCTTCAATATTACCAATTGCTTTACGAGCCAGCGCCATCATATGCAATGTGTCAGCTGAATTTGGCATCAGCGCCAGCGCCTCTTCAGCACACTGGTTACCACGATCAAAATCATTTTTTGATAGTGCTTGGTAGGCATGCTCTAATAGTTGCTGGGCTTCTTGCATATGATTGTATCCTAGTTAAATAAGTTTCAGATACAATATACTGTTCGCATCAGACTTCAAGATCACAATAACATATTAGCTGTATCTTGCGCGTTCTACATTACGAGATTTCATCAACAGAATAGCATCATCAACAGCCTGTCTCATGGCAAATTCACCAACAGGCTTAACCAAGCAATGCACCGGTCCGCTATCAGTTTGTAAAACTTGATCTTCTGCGCCTTTACGGTTCTCAAGCATCAGTACCAACCCTGCTGATGGACAATGACTTTTCACCGATTTCAATAATTCTAAACCACTGTTACCGTCTGGCAATATTTCACTAGCAATCAGAACATCGACAGAATCTATCTCAATGATGGTCTTGGCTTCTTCACCTGACTGGACCAGTTTCAACTTATATCGCGCACCAAATCGCGCGAGCAATTTAGACAGTTCTTTCACACTACATACCGCAAGAACATTCGGCCTACCTGCACTGCTGGCTTTTTTACCTAACTCACCAATAATACTCGTATGAGCGGGTTCAAATATCTCATCATCAATAGTAACGATTGTGCCCATTGCATGTAAAAAAGACCAAGTGGAACCAGAAACATTCTTTAATAAAACATCTTTGCCTAAAGATAAATATTTTTGGCTAATGATGCGCTCAATACTACTATGCCCCTCAGCCAATATATCATGTTCATTATAGGAGGAGGAGACTATAAGGCCGATCATAGCTGTCCCTCCCCTGTCATCATCCTCAACAGGCAATAACAAAAATTCGATATCCTTATGCCGATGTCCATACCAAAAGCGTGACAATCGCTGAATACCAATTTTTTTAATAAAACCAAGCATCGTTAAATCACGTTGAGGCTCGACCATCTCTTCTGGGTGTGCAAAAAAAATAGATTGCCCCACTAAGTCTTTACCCACAACCTCTGTAATACGTTTGCCGCAATGGGCATAGACGATCTCATTATCATCTAAGATCATCAAAACATCTTGGCCGCCAAAGCCGTCTAATTCGCCACGAGAAAAGGCGCTGAGCAACGGCAAATCGCCATTCTCAGCACCTTCTTGTCGTTTAGAGAGCCAAAGATCATAAAAGTCATTATTAGCGGTATTTTGCATATAAGAAGCCTATTTAATCTCGTTCAACTTACAGGTCATTACCTTAATAAATTGAACGAGTGCATTATCTAAACCCCATATATATTTCCTAAGCCGCTTTCCCCTTACAATCAACAGTTAATTGAAGACCATCGCCGCCAGCAGATACAATGATATGATCCTTAGACTCCACAGTACCCGACAATATCATTTCTGCGAGTGGATCCTGCACATAACGCTGTATCGCACGCTTTAGTGGCCTTGCACCATAAACAGGGTCATATCCAGTATCAGCCAACCAATTTTTAGCACCATCATCCACTGTGATTGTCATCTTTTTATCATCGAGCAACCCTTGCAAAAGGCTAAGTTGGATATCAATAATACCCGTCATATGCTCGCGTCCTAAACGGTGGAAAAGAGTAATCTCATCTAAACGGTTCAAGAACTCGGGCCTAAAGGCTGATTTAACCACTTCCATCACACCATCACGCACTTCTTCCACATCGCTGCCATCATCAAGATCAGCAATTAAATGCGAGCCTAAATTAGACGTTAGAATAATAAGCGTATTGGTGAAATCAACCGTACGGCCTTGACTATCAGTTAGACGACCATCATCAAGGATTTGCAACAAGACGTTAAACACATCAGGATGCGCCTTCTCCACCTCATCAAATAATATTACCTGATAGGGGCGTCTACGCACAGCCTCGGTCAAAGCACCACCTTCATCATATCCAACATACCCAGGAGGAGCACCAATAAGCCGAGCCACTGAATGCTTTTCCATATACTCAGACATATCAAGCCTCACCATGGCACTATCGTCATTAAATAGGAAAGACGCCAAAGCTTTTGTTAGCTCAGTTTTACCAACGCCTGTTGGGCCAAGGAATAAGAAACTACCCATAGGCCTGCTTGGATCTTGAAGACCCGCGCGGGCACGTCTAATAGATTTAGACACAGCTACGACAGCCTCGCTCTGTCCAATAACACGCTTACCAAGTGATGCTTCCATTTGCAGCAGTTTTTCGCGCTCACCCTCTAACATACGGCTAGCAGGTACACCCGTCCAACGCGCTACAACAGCGGCTATATCTTCATCCGTCACTTCCTCACGCAATATAGAATCGGAACTATCCGCATTTTCGGCGGCAGCTATCATGGCTTCTAGGTCAGGTACAACACCATGCTGTAGTTCACCAGCGCGGGCAAAGTTACCAGCACGTTGCGCCTGTTCCAGTTCAATGCGTGCATGCTCTAGCTTAGACTTGAGGTTTTTCTCGCCAGACATTTTATCTTTTTCAGCCTGCCATGTGGCAGTTAAAGCCTTCGATTCTTGCTCAAATCCAGCTAATTCTTTCTCTAGGTCTTTTAGGCGAGATTTTGACCCTTTATCTTTTTCTTTCTTCAGAGCAGCCTGTTCGATTTTCAACTGAATAATCTTGCGATCAAGCTCATCAATTTCTTCTGGCTTACTCTCGGTTTCCATACGCAGACGGCTAGCTGCCTCATCCATTAAATCAATGGCTTTGTCAGGCAAAAAACGATCCGTGATATAACGATTAGACATCGTTGCTGCGGCTACAAGCGCGCCATCTGTAATACGTACACCGTGGTGAAGCTCATATTTCTCCTTAATACCGCGTAATATTGAGATAGTATCCTCAACCGTTGGCTCTTCGACCATTACAGGCTGGAAACGGCGCTCTAACGCTGCATCCTTTTCAACGTGTTTGCGGTATTCATCGAGTGTTGTGGCACCTACACAGTGTAATTCACCACGCGCTAGCGCTGGCTTCAATAGATTAGAAGCATCCATCGCACCATCACCTTTGCCCGCACCTACTAGTGTGTGCATCTCGTCAATGAAAAGGATAATTTCACCATCAGAGTGTGATACATCAGATAAAACACCTTTGAGGCGCTCCTCAAATTCACCGCGATATTTAGCACCAGCGACCATTGCACCCATATCCAGCGACATAATACGCTTATCGCGTAAGCTATCAGGCACATCACCGTTGGCTATTCTTAAGGCTAAACCCTCGGCGATAGCTGTTTTACCAACACCTGGGTCCCCAATTAAAACTGGATTATTTTTCCTGCGCCGCGATAGCACCTGCATGGTGCGACGGATTTCTTCATCGCGACCAATCACAGGGTCCAACTTACCCTCTAGTGCAAGAGCAGTCAGATCTTGAGCGAATTTATTCAGGGCATCAAAGCTATCTTCCGCAGAAGCACTTTCCGCTGTGCGGCCTTTACGAATCTCATTAATGGCCGCGTTTAGGCTTTGAGCCGTCACACCTGCCTTATCAAGAATGATGCTCGCCTCGCATTTAGGCGTTAGTAATAAACCAAGCAAAAGACGCTCAGCCGTTACAAACTCGTCACCTGCTTTTTCAGCAACCTCCTCAGCTGCGGCAAATACTTGAGCGGTTGCTGTGTCTAAATACAGTTGCCCCGCACCACTACCCTCTACCTTTGGTATTTTTGACAAGGCTTGATCAACATCCGCCAAGGCTTGATCAGGCTTCCCGCCTGCAGCCTTAATCAGATTAGAGGCAAGACCTTTTTTATCATCGAGCAATGCTTTTAAAAGGTGCTCGGGCGTGAAACGCTGGTGTGATTCGCGAACAGCAATTGTTTGCGCCGCCTGAATGAAACCGCGAGAACGGTCAGTATATTTTTCCATATCCATATTATATATGTCCCATATTTTCAGTCCCCAACCTCAATGCATTCTGGCAAAAGGCCTTTTGGGCAACTGTTGTATTAACACGTAGGCCCCCTCTGCTTTATAAAGCTTTCAATGGGCGACCTATGATTAATGTGGGCATGATGAATGGGTTTGACAAGGGGGCTAAGTAAATTGATCAAAAAAAATGACCTGCCATCAACTGACAAGCCATTCTAAATTCTAATAGGTACAAAGAAATTATTCCGCTATTTCCTCAGTTTTAGGCGCTGCGGCTTCTTCTTTTTTCACACGAGGTTTACGGCGAACAGGTGCGCGCTTAGGCTTTTCATCTGTAGTCTTTTCAGACACTGTAACTGGTGCTTCAGCAGTAATTTCAGGGCTCATTTCAGGACGCACTTCTACAGGCTGTGCAAGTTCCGACGGATCAACCGCAACAACCACGGCAGGCTGCTCTGCTCCCTCTTTAGTCTGATCATTTTGCGATTCACCGCGATTATTCGAGCGATTGTTATGTCTAGCACGCTGTGGGCGACGTTCTTGATGGCTGCGCTTATCCTGGGACTGCTTGTCCTGACCAGCATTTTCACCACCCTCTTCATTAGTTTCAGATGTATTGTCTTGATTAGTATTGTCTTTTGGCTCAGAGCGGTGCTGCTGCGGCTGGCGCGCATTCTGCTCATTAACTAATCGCTGATAATGGTCTGCGAACTGATGATAATATTCTTCATTAATTCGATCATCAATTTGTGCAGCCTCACGTGCTAGGGTCTTATATTTATCCAAATTCTGTTTTGGATTACCGCGCGCAACATTGCTGTTGCGATTGTTCCCTTGGTTATTTGAGGACCGAGCTTTACGTGGATTACTATAGTTACTGTTACTGCTGCGAGGAGAACGACTTTTGCGCGAGGGCTGACTCTGTTTCATAAGTAGATTTACCAACGATGTATTGAGTTCAATTAAGGCGACCCCATGTCACCACATTCAAATCCGAATAATAATATAATTCCGATGATTATTGGCAGAAGTATTCATCTCATTTCTGCCTGCAATGGAAACTAATCTCCAACTTGCAAAGACACACTAGCGACTTGACCACGCCTTTCCAAGCTTTTATTTGTTTATTTTCACCACTTACGGCCAAAACGCACTAATAACACGTGTAATTGACGCTAAATCTTTATGTGTTTCAATGTTTTCAAAACCATTCTCTTTAAATAGCCTCACAACATCACCTTCTTGGCCTATACCTATCTCTACAGCAAACAAGCCACCCTTAGCTAATGCAGTGGGTACTATCTCCGTTAAACGGCGGTAATCTTTCAAGCCATCCTCACCACCATCTAGTGCTGACATCGGCTCAAAATCACGCACATCCTTCATCAACGCTGCAAGATCAGCTTGTGGAATATAAGGCGGGTTAGATACAATCACACCGTAGCCATCCTTTGGCACCGTCACATTACTCAACCAATCACTTTTGGTGAAACGCGCACGCCCAGCAAGCCCTAACTCTAACGCATTTAATGTTGCTGTCTCTAATGCGCACTGGCTGATATCAATACCGTCACCCGACGCGCGGCCTAGCTGGCTAAGGAGAGATAATAAAATACAGCCTGATCCTGTACCCATATCTAGGATAGTGCCGTCAAAGTCCTGCCCTATGCGGTCTGCGACAGCTTGGATAAGGGTTTCCGTATCGGGGCGCGGTATCAATGTATGTTTGTTCACATGAAAGGGCAGTGACCAAAATTCTTGAACACCTGTTATATAGGCAACAGGCTCACTCTCTGCCCTGCGTTTAATATAGTGCTGATATATATCTAATGTTGCGCTCGGCACAACATGATCGCGGTCTAAATATAATCTACTGCGATCATCCCACCCTAGAGCGTGGGCGAGCAGCACCTCGGCGTCAAGGCGTGCTGACTCTATATCTGCGATCTCAAGTTGCTTACTGGCCTGAATCAAGATAGGCCATATGGTAGATTCAACCTTTAAGCTCAAAGCGTTTCTTCCATTGCAGCCAGCTTACTTGCTTGATCTTCAGTAATCAGAGCAGCTATCATTTCTTCTAGACCATCACCTGCTAGAATTTGATCCAGCTTATGCAGCGTCAGATTAATCCGGTGATCGGTTACACGACCTTGTGGGAAGTTATACGTGCGAATACGCTCAGATCTATCACCTGAACCAACCTGTGATTTACGGTCCTCAGAGCGTTCATTCGCTAATCGTTCACGTTCAGCGTCATAAAGGCGCGCGCGCAAAACTGTCATCGCCAGTTCACGGTTGCGATGCTGTGATTTTTCAGAGGATACTACCATGATACCTGTTGGGATATGTACAATCCGTACAGCACTATCAGTCGTATTCACGTGCTGCCCACCCGACCCTGATGCCCGCATAGTATCAATACGCAAATCTTCCTTGCGGATATCAATATCCACGTCTTCGGCTTCTGGCATAACAGCGACCGTCGCGGCAGAGGTGTGAATACGACCACTTGATTCCGTTGCTGGCACACGCTGTACACGGTGCACACCAGATTCAAACTTTAATTTAGCAAACACGCCTTTGCCTTTAATGGCGGCTGATAATTCTTTAATGCCGCCTGCCTCTGAGGCTGAAGACGACATGACCTCCATCTTCCAGCCCTGTGAGGCTGCGTAACGCTCGTACATGCGGAACAGGTCGCCGCCAAAAAGTGCGGCCTCATCGCCGCCCGTACCCGCGCGAATTTCTAATATGGCTGATTTTTCATCTGCGGCATCTTTGGGCAAAAGCTCCAATGATAAAACACGCTCTAACTCTGGTATCCTTGCTTTAAGTTCCAAGAATTCTTCCTGCGCCATTTCCTTCATCTCAGGATCATCACCATCGGCTATCATCTCAGCCAGTTCAACCATCTCAACACGCGCATCCGAAATAGCCGTGGCTTTTTCCACCACAGGACCAAGTTCGGCATATTCCCTTGAAAGCTTAACAAATTCATCATTGGCAAAACCACTAGGATCGCCCAGCGCATGCTCAAGGTAACTATAACGGTCGGTTAACTGGCTAATACGCTCATCGGTTATCATACGTTTGTTCCTTTGATGAGGTGTGACAGTTTATCGTAAGCAACTTCTTGTTGATCGCCCGTAGCAAGTGTTTTCACTGTAGCAACGCCTGTTTCTAATTCGTTATCACCTATAATCACCGCATGGGTAGCCGTCGCTTTATCAGCGCGGTTAAGGCGTTTTTTCATGTTGCCCGTGCGGTCGCTGGTAACCACTATTCCCGCATCACGCAATTGCTCAGCTACTTTGATTGACTGCGCCACGGCAGCATCCCCCATTGGCATCACAATAACGGGGCTTTCTTTGCCCGGATCATCCGCCAGCAACATCGCAAGGCGTTCAATACCGCCCGCCCAACCAACACCTGGCGTTGCAGGGCCACCTAATTGGCCAATAAGGCCATCATAACGACCACCAGCCAGCACTGTACCCTGCGCACCCAGTGATGTTGTGATAAACTCAAAGGCCGTGTGACAATAATAATCAAGACCGCGCACTAAACGCTGGTTCACATTAAAAGGAACACCTGCAGCCGTTAGACCATTTTGAACACCACCGAAGAAACCTTTTGACGCATCATTTAAACTATCCCCAAATGCTGGTGCGTCCACGACTAGTTTTTGATCGCCTTCATTCTTACTATCAAGAATACGCAGTGGGTTAGTTTCTAATCTACGCAAGCTATCCTCGCTAAGGTCGCCTTTATACTTGCTGAAATATTCAACAAGTTTTGTGCGGTATGCATCACGACTATCGGTGTCACCCAATGTATTTAGGTTCAATACCACATCGTCACCAAACCCAAGCTCGGACAGCAAGCGCCACGCCATAGAGATAATATCAACGTCCGCAGCAGGGTCTGATGGCCCAATGAGTTCAGCGTCAATCTGGTGAAACTGGCGGTAGCGACCTTTTTGCGGGCGCTCGTAACGGAATGCTGGCCCCCAGCTCATAAAACGACAAGGTAGATTTTGCATCATACCATTTGAGATGAAGGAACGACAAAGACCCGCCGTTAATTCAGGGCGCAGGGTGATTTCTTCGCCGCCACGATCTTCAAATGTGTACATCTCTTTTGAGACCACATCAGAGGCTTCACCTAAGGGACGCTTAAACACCTCTGTAAATTCAAAGATTGGGCTTGCCACATCTTCAAAACCATATAGCGATCCCACATGGCGAAATGTATCCACCACTTTTTGAAAGCGTCGAGCGTCTTCGCCATATATGTCACGCGTACCGCGCACAGGTTGCAGTTTAGACATGAGGGTTTTCCCTATAATTTAGCTAATGATTACTAGTAGCAGCAGCCGCTTCAATAGCAGCAGCTTTTTCTTCTACAAGCTCGACAACATGATCGACAAGCTTGTCATCTGTGATTTTATGGTCCGTCACACCAGATAGATACACCATATGAGTACCGTTGCCACCACCTGTTATACCAATATCAGTTTCTTTGGCTTCACCGGGGCCGTTCACAACGCAGCCGATGATAGACAGACTAAGAGGCGTATGAATATGGCTAAGGCGCTCTTCTAAAAGCTCAACTGTTTTAATAACAGGATAGGCTTGGCGTGCACAGCTAGGGCAAGATATAATCTGTACGCCGCGATGACGCAGGCCCAATGATTTTAGCATTTCATAGCCGACTTTAACTTCTTCTTCTGGCGCAGCCGATAGGGACACACGGATCGTATCACCTATTCCAGCCCAAAGCAGTGATCCCATACCGATAGATGACTTCACCGTACCACCGCGTAGGCCGCCAGCCTCTGTAATACCCAGATGCAGTGGATAATCACAAGCCTCAGCAAGACCATGATAAGCAGCGACCGCTAGAAAGATATCGGATGCTTTGACACTGATCTTGAAATTAGTAAAATCATTATCTTCTAAAAGACGGGCATGATCCAATGCGCTTTCAACCAACGCCTCTGGGCAAGGCTCGCCATATTTCTCTAGTAAATGCTTTTCCAGCGAACCACCATTCACACCAATACGCATGGAGCAACCATTAGCCTTAGCAGCACGCACCACCTCAGCCACACGCTCGGGTGATCCTATGTTGCCGGGATTAATCCGCAGGCAAGCCGCACCTGCGTCAGCAGCTTCTAGCGCACGTTTATAATGGAAATGAATATCAGCAACGATCGGCACGCCAGCTTCTCTGCAAATCTCGGGCATGGCAGCTGTGCTAGCTTCATCAGGACATGACACCCGCACAATATCAACACCGGCTTCAACAGCGCGATGGATCTGTGCCAGCGTTGCTTTGGCGTCAGAAGTTAATGTATTCGTCATCGTCTGTACCGTAATGGGCGCGTCGCCACCAACAGGTACATTCCCAACCATAATCTGGCGGGATTTTCTACGGACTACATCTCTCCACGGGCGAAGGCTCATATCACAACTCTACTGTAAAATATTCAGGAGGTATACATGATTAAGCCAGCGTAAAAGCGCAAGAGAAAAGCGCTTAAAATCCATAATATTTATGATTTCAGTCAAAATCAGGGGAAATTGTGGTGTTTTTATCAAAATTGCCCTCTATGGAGGGCTACCCTATTAACGACTAGATAGCGTTATCCCTAGAATAGTAGGCTGATTATTCTCACTTTGAGCCTGAGCCATATATGTCATGCTGACAACAATGGCTGTCACACCAAATAATGCCTTCATCCACGCAGGCAGTAGATTGCGCTTAACTGGCATTACATCTGGGCAATCAAATTGCGCTTGGTCTGGCATGTTAAAATATTCGCGAAAACTATGAACGACTTGATCAGCGTCCATACCCAGCGAATTTGCGTAATTGCGCACAAAGCCCACAGCAAAAGCTTGCTCTGGTAATTCAGTAGAAATGCCTTCTTCTATCGCGTGAAGATATACAGAGCGGATGCAAGTATCATCTGCTAGCTCTGCTATCGTGCGCCCCATCGCTTCACGTTGCAGCTTCATTTGGCTGCCAATATAGTCTCCAACATTACGGTCTAATACTTCGACCATCACATTGTTCCTTTTGCCCCTTGAATATTATCTCGCGCTAATACTCAACCCATTAATATAGGACGCATTTTGAAATTTATGTTTCTTCATAAATACAGCCCTGTGTTTTATTACTCAAAACAACTCACATACTATAGCGCACCATGAAGAATCTTTCTAAGGATAGAGTCAAACAATTTAAAATTTTAAACACCCTTAGGGTTACTTTAACAATTTATAGGCGATCTAAAGGCTAATTTCGTGATCTTTGGCGAAAAACATTAACGAATCGCGAATCGAATGTTCTGCAGAATCTAAGCTAGAAATCATAAAATTCTGCAAAATTTTAAGGTCTACAGTGCGAATCATGCGCTTAACTGGCCCCACAGTCATTGGTGAAATAGATAATTTTTTCAGGCCTATGCCAACAAGTGCTAATGCCTCTATGGGGCGCCCGCCCATCTCGCCACATAATGTGACAGGCACACCAGCCGCGTCACAAGCTTCAAACACAGACCTTAAGAAACGTAACACTGATGGCGCTAGTAAATCATATCTATTGGTTAATTTGGGACTACCGCGATCGCAAGCAAAAAAGAATTGCATCAAATCATTAGTGCCAATGGATAAGAAATCCACTTCCTTTAATAACAAGTCCATCTGCCAAGCCAGTGACGGCACCTCTAACATGCAGCCAACCTTAATGTTTTTGGGCAGAGGTTTGCCATGTTTTTTACAGCGTTCTATTTCCATATTTAAGATGGCCTTACAGCGCCTAAGTTCTGACACCTCAGCAATCATCGGAAACATTACCGATAGGTCCCTATTTGCAGCCGCATATAAAAGCGCCCTAAGCTGATACCGTAGCAACGCGGGTCGATCCAGCGACACGCGAATAGCACGCCACCCCATAGCAGGGTTTTCCTCTTCAACCCTCGGCAAGAACCCGACCTGCTTGTCACCGCCAACATCTAATGTTCTAAAGACAACTGGCTTATCACCCGCCACATCTAACACTTCCGAGTATATTTTATGCTGCTCAGTAACTCTAGGCAAGGTGTGAGATACAATGAAATGAAATTCAGTGCGGTAAAGACCAATACCTGCCGCTCCAGTGCGCTCTAGACCTGGCAAATCAACTAGAAGGCCTGCGTTTAACATCAGCGTCACCTCCGCGCCATCGATCGTTGTTGCGGGTAGTGCTTTATCAGTCTCAAATTCAGCTAATTCTTTTTCGTGGGCTGCAATCGCGGCTTGATAATTCTCAACAACATCATCAGAGGGGCGCACATAAGCGTGTCCTGCACGCGTATCAAGCACAAGGAAGTCACCATCCTTAATATTTTTATTAATGCCAGAAACACGACCAAGAATAGGAATATCCATAGCGCGAGCAATGATGGTCACATGGGCTGTTTGCGACCCATCCTCTAGGAGCACACCCTTGATGAACATAGGGTCATAATCCAAAAGGTCCGCAGGCCCTATGGATCTAGCCACGATAATTGAAGCCTCTGTGAGAGTTTCATGAGCATCTTCTGCAACACCCTGAATGATACGAATTAACCTATTGGCTAAATCATCCAAATCGTAGAAACGTTCACGCAGATATGTATCGCGAACCTCGGCCATGCGCACTTTATGTTCTTGTTGAATTTTTTGAACGGCGGCATCTGCTGTTAGGCCTGTATTAACGGCGTCCTGTATTTTTTTATGCCAGCCTCGATCATAAGCAAACATACGGAAGGTCTCTAGCACTTCACGATGTTCCCCCCCATGCAGTAGCTCAGGATGATCAATCATCTCATCAAGCTGTGTGCGCAGAGTAGACATAGCATCATCAAGGCGTTCTTGCTCTAACGCAACATCGTCAGCTACTGTTTTACTGACCGTTACTTTAATTTCGTGAAAAACCGCTTTACCTGCAGCAACACCGTCAACGAGCTTAAGTCCGTCAAGTGCGATTGGTCGCCCCATGGCCACGGCACCGTCTTGCAGTTCATCCTTGTCCACAAGTTCGGCGCTGTCGGTTAGCTCTGCAATTACCATGGCAATGGTTTGCAAAACCTCAACCTCTTCGGCTGAGTAACGTCTTGATGTGATGTTTTGTACCACCATAACGCCGCGCACTTGACCTGAGCGCATAACTGGTACGCCTAGAAAACTGTGATAAATATCCTCGCCTGTTTCAGGACGATAAGAAAACCGTGGATGCTGCGGTGCCTCTGATAGATTAAGAGGCATGCCGCGTTCTGCCACAAGACCAACAAGCCCCTCACCCGCTTGCATACGCGTTTGGTGAACAGCCTCTTCCTTTAGACCTTCGGTGGCAAATAACTCTAATACGCCGCCAGCGCGGACCAGATAGACAGAACAAACCTCAGCGACCATGTTCTGCGCAATAACATGCACGATACGGCCAAGCCTAGCCTCTACTGTGCCACCACTAGCCATAACGCCGTGCAGGCGTCTCAGCAGCAGTCTTGGTTGACTAACGATTTCGATCAATTATCTCCCTCAAATCATCTCCCCCGAGATGTTCGATCACGATTGTGATCTTAATGCTGGGCATTATATATAGGTTTGAACTGTGTCAAACAAGTCCTCAGATAAAAGAAGTGTTATAAATTTATGAAACCAGATAATCGCGTGCCTGTTCAACAAGCTCTTCCATGATTTCAGAAACTGGTTGTTCTTTCTTTACCATACCTACGCTTTGGCCAGCCATTACGGAACCGTTTTCAACGTCACCATCCACAACAGCACTACGTAGAGCGCCGACCCAGAATTTTTCAATTTCAAGCTGAGCTTCTTCTTGCTCAAACTCTCCAGCCTTAAACTTCGACACGATTTCGCTCTGACGGGCCATAAATTCTTCTGTGCCTTTGTTTTTAAGGGCGCGAACAGGGATAACAGGAAAGCGCGGATCAACTTGGGCTGAAGCCACAGCATCACGCGCATTGCCGCGAATAAAGGCTTTTTTGAAATTCTCATGGGCTACACATTCAACAGAGGCCACAAAGCGTGTACCTAGCTGCACACCAGACGCCCCCTGCTCTAAGAAAGAAGCAACCATCTCGCCGCGGCCAATACCACCAGCAACAAAGACTGGCACTAAATCCTTAAGCACTGGCAAGATTTCTTGCGCGAGGACGGATGTTGATACGGGTCCAATATGGCCGCCTGCTTCACTACCCTCAATAACAATAGCGTCCGCACCAGAACGCACTAGCTTTTTGCCCATAACGGCTGTGGGTGCAAAGCACATGATCTTTGCGCCAAATTCTTTAATAGCAGCAATCGCAGCACCTGACGGCACACCACCAGCCAAAACTACATGAGTAACATTATGCGCGCCACACACACCAATAAGATCCATCAAATCAGGATGCAATGTAATTAAATTTACACCGAAAGGCTTGTCTGTTAGCGCACGTGTCGCCTCAATTTCAGCGGCAAGTTGTTCAGTATTCATACCGCCACATGCAATAACACCAAATCCACCAGCATTAGAGATTGCAGCCACTAAATTACGCTCTGACACCCATGACATAGCACCAGCAAGGATCGCATATTTGCTGCCTAAAAACTCAGTGCCGCGTTTCCATAATTTATCTAAGTTTTCTTGGCCTGCGCTCATCATAGATTCTCCCATAAACTGTTTAGTCAATCTTAGTTATATTAAAGCGTTTCTTCTTCTGCGTCATCCGCGTCAAGACCATAAGCCGTATGCAGCGAGCGAACAGCAAGCTCTGTATAAGCTGCATCAATAATAACACTAATCTTAATTTCAGATGTCGAAATAACCTGAATATTGATACCTTTTTCAGACAAAGTATCAAACATTTTTTGCGCCACGCCTGCGTGAGATCGCATACCAACACCAATCACCGACACCTTGACCACATCAGTATCACTATCAATACGACGCGCACCAATGAGCTCTGGATTAGCCTCAAGCGCCTTCATAGCGCGCGCTAGATCATCCTCTGGCACCGTGAATGTCACATCAGTTTCACCTGCCGCTTTTGCTGCACTTTGAACGATCATATCAACATTAACACCAGCTTCAGCTAATGGTCTAAATAACTGTGCTACACGCCCTGGCACATCTGTCATGCCGCGCAATGTCACTTTGGCTTCACCGCGCGTGAAGGCGATACCACTTACTACTTCTTGTTCCACAATTTCATCCTCACCAACTACCATAGTTCCTGGGGTGTCTTCAAAAGAAGACCTTACCTGCGTTCTTACACCATATTTCATTGCCAGCGCTACAGATCTAGTCTGCAGTACCTTAGCGCCTTGCGATGCCATTTCTAACATCTCTTCGTATGTTATCTTAGCCAGCTTGCGGGCTTTGGGTACGACACGAGGGTCTGTTGTATAAACCCCATCAACATCTGTATATATATCACATCTATCAGCTTTAACCGCTGCGGCTATTGCCACGGCTGATGTATCACTACCGCCACGGCCTAATGTGGCAATGCGGCCATCAACTGTCACACCTTGGAAACCTGCGACAACCGCGACGCGGCCTTCTGCAAAACATTTCTCAAGATTTTCAGTCTTTATTTCCTCAATCCGCGCTGCACCATGATCATCACTAGCGATAATTGGCACTTGCCAACCAAGGAATGAACGTGCTGGTATACCCAGCTCCTGCAAACAAATTGACAACAGACCAACTGTGATTTGCTCACCCGCAGCAACCACCGTGTCATATTCACGCGCGTCATGCATAGGGGCCGCATCACGAGCATACCCCACAAGTGTATTAGTCATGCCTGACATGGCTGATAAAACAACCGCCACTTCATGGCCTTCATCAACCGCAACTTTAACCCGCTGAGCTACATTTTTAATGCGCTCAACATCGCCAACGGATGTGCCACCAAATTTCTTTACTATTCTTTGTTTACTACCCACAATAACAAACCTACATTATATTCAAATTCCATCTTGACGAAGACCTGTGTTACAAGCCAATAAGCTATTGGTATATAATCGCAGGCTCACCGTTATCAGGATGGGCGAGCACCTTCATAAGTGTTCACGCCCCTAGACGCAAGTAACTCGGACACCTAATATGATAATAAATAACGAAAAAGATGATAAAAATATGTCCAATGTGGCTTCAGGCGCAACTGTAGACCCCGATGAAGTCGCTTTTTTTGCCGCTATTGCAGATAGTTGGTGGGATCCTCACGGACCTTTCAAACCGTTGCATAAGCTCAATCCAACGCGACTGAAATATATTCGCGAAACTATGTGCGAGCATTTTTCACTAGATCAAAAATCAATAAAGCCTTTTGGTGGTTTGCGTATTCTAGATATCGGTTGTGGTGGCGGTCTAATTTCTGAACCCATGACCCGACTCGGCGCGAATATGGTCAGTGTTGATGCCTCGATGAAAAACATTCGCGTAGCCAGCCTACATGCTGAACAGTCTAATCTCAAAATTGACTACCGTAATGTCACTGCTGAATCTTTAGTTGAAGATGGCGAGAAATTTGATGCCATCATCAACATGGAAGTCATTGAGCATGTCGCCGATGTCAGAGCCTATCTAAGCGCCTGTCGAAGCCTGTTAAAAGATGATGGCATTATGCTGGTATCTACATTAAATCGCACCGCTAAATCTTGGTTATTTGCCATTGTCGGCGCTGAGCATGTCTTGCGCTGGTTACCTGTGGGTGCCCATGACTGGAATAAGTTTATGTCGCCAGTCGAATTGACCACAGCCATAGAAACTGCGGGTTTTAAAGGGGACTATCTTACAGGTTTTTCATTTGCGCCATTCTCGGGGAAATGGTCACTATCTGAGCGTGATACGGATGTGAATTACGCAATGGCCGCACTACCTATTTAAAAGTAATATTATGCGTCTAACCTTTTTGGCTTGGGCAATGGCAATATATCAATACCCTCATCCAATAGCTCTTCGGCTTCATCCTTGGTTGTATCACCATAAATAGGTCGCTCAGCAACTTCGCCATAGTGAATTTTTCGCGCTTCTTCTGCAAAATCACCACCAACATTATCAAAATTTTCTTCCACATGCTTGGATACTTTATCCAGCATACCACTCAATATTTCTTGAGTTTCATTACTTAACTTTGGCACATCCAGTTTTGGTTGCTCTATAGGCTTTGTCGTTTCAGGCACTGTGCTCGTTACCTCAGGCTCAGATAGTACTGGGATAATAATATCTCTATTAGATTTGGCCGCAATATTAGGGGCCATAATTGCTTTTTTCACATTTGCAGTGCCACACATAGGGCATTCAACAATACCGCGGGCCTGTTGATCATCATAATCAGCACTGGAGCGGAACCAAACTTCAAAACCATGGCTACCATCGCATATGAGATCAAAGACTATCATGTTCAGTATTTAAAGACCTTAACGTTACGTGTGTGTTGCAGCGAAGGTACTCTTTGCCTCGCCTCACTCACTTTTGCAAGATCAATTTCAGCAAATAGAACCCCAACCCCATCCTTTAACTCGGCGACAACCTCGCCCCATGGATCAACCACAAGGCTATGACCATATGTAGAGCGACCTGTTTTATGCAGCCCCACCTGTGCTGGCGCTATGACATAACAACCCGTCTCAATGGCCCTAGCGCGGAGTAAACTATGCCAATGCGCCTCGCCTGTTTGCACAGTAAAGGCCGCTGGTATAGATAGTATAGATGCGCCAGCGCTCGCATAGTCACGGAATAAATACCCAAAACGTAAGTCGTAACAAATACTCATGCCAAGATCGAAATCCAAGCCTAAGTCAGTGTCGGAGACAGAGGCGACAACGCCTTCTCTTCCTGCGTCATAAAGAGCAGACTCATGATAGCTTTCGCCGCCCGCTAGGTCCACATCAAACAAATGTATCTTGTCATATCGGGCAACAATATCGCCCACTGCATTAATCAATAATGAGCGGTTCACAAGACGCGCATCATCTGATTTGATGACAAGAGAGCCAATGAGTATGTAAACGCCATGATCTGCTGCGGACTGGCACAATGCCTTTAGACCTGGGTCATCATCCTCAAAATAAGTTTTTTCAAGAACACTCGCCCGGTTCATTTCCATAAGGTGGCTGCATTCAGGCGTGGCAATGAACTTAGCGCCACCATTAACAGCCTCTTCAATAAGCGATAAGATATCTTTGATGTTATCTTCAATCACATTTGAGCTATTTAGCTGTAATAATGCGATAGGGCCTTTAAAAGACGAGCCATCTGTAATGGTGGAATTTTTTTGATTATCTGGACGTTCAGCCAATGCTCTACCCCTTTTTACCTTATACTTATATTAAGGTAAAAAGTCGATATAGCCAAGCGTTAAACGCCCTAGCAATCAACCTGCGACAGTCAATAAGAGTGTTAAACCCCCATCTCCATCAAGATCATATAAATCATCGCAACCACCGATATGATTACCATTTATAAATATTTGAGGCACACTAGTACGACCACCTGATTTTTCACGCATTTCAGCGCGCAATGATGGATTTAGATCAATGAGGATTTCTCTGTAAGACAAGCCTTTTTGATCGAAAAGTGCTTTAGCACGATAACAAAAAGGGCAAAGATTAGAACTATAAACAACAATATCAGACATAATTATAAAACACCGAAAACTTAATCTAATGACATAGACGCCATATATGCAGGTAGCACATATAAAGAGAATACACAGAATTATTTAATAGGAAGTAAAAAAGAAGAGACAATTTTAGTAAAAAATTTTATATTCAAGTTAATACGAAGAGAATATTAGCGTTTCACCACGCGTACAAGAGCCACCACGCCCACGGATTTAGCACCATGTTTTTTTAATATTTTTGCACAGGCCGATACTGTTGCCCCCGTGGTATAAACATCATCAACCAAAATAATCTTTTTGTTTTTCAATTGATTACCAACATATCTATCGACACTAAATGCACCCGCAACATTGCGTGCCCGCTCACGCAGCCCAAGGCCCCCTTGTGATTTTGTCGCTTTGTGACGTTTCAATATCTGCGGATTATATTCACCATTAAAATTTTCTGCTAATTGCTGTGCTAATAGTGCAGATTGATTAAACCTACGTCGCAGTAACCGAGTCCAATGCAGTGGAACAGGTATAAATATGGGTTTACATTCAAGCTCCGGCACATCCAAAATCGTATCATCAGGCAGATCAGTAAGCACGCGCCCTATCAACTTTGTAAATACAGGGGCCATTTCACTCATGCGCCCATGTTTATATTTCAAGATTAAAGTCTTGCTTACGTCACCGTATACCAGTGGTGAGCGCAACCAATTATATATTGGCGTCTCTTTTAGGCAAGCACCACACAAACTACCCTTAGGACTGTCAAACTCAAACGGATAGCCACAGCAATGGCAATGAGGGTCAGCGATAAATTCAAGCCCAGACCAGCATGCCCCGCACAAATGGGCATGACTAATTGTTTTGCCACCGCAAGACATACAGCGTGGCGGCAAAATAAAATCTGCGAAACTGGCTAAATGCTTAATTGCTATATCAAAACTAATGTTCATATCTCAGCCATACACTTTTGCCGTAAGTTTTAACAGGCATTATACCAATGAAAAACCTTGCCCTATTCGCGCGTAGGACTTACATGACAAATATGGAAGATACAAATAACAGCATGAAGATATTTGATCGCGCCACTGTGCGTAGCCACCGCGAGCGGGCAGCAATAGAGGCTGATCAATTTGATTTCTTACATAAAGAGGTCGCTGACCGCATGGCAGAGCGTCTTGTAGAAATCAGTCGTTCTTTTAAACGGTCTTTGCAAATTGGTGGCATGTCTGGCGATATGACATTGCACCCTTTGCTGAACGCTGTTGGTAGTGAGCTATCCATATCCGCTGATCTATCTGCTGGAATGGCGAGGAGAGCAGCAGCATGCGCCAACCGGCATGCGCTAGCGCTGGATGAAGAATATCTACCCTTTGCCAAACATAGTTTTGACCTTATTTTTTCTCCACTTTGTCTACACTGGGTCAATGATTTACCAGGCAGTCTCATTCAAATCAATCAAGCCTTGCAGCCTGACGGCCTATTTCTAGGGGCTATCTTTGGTGGTGAAACATTAAAAGAGTTGCGCCACTGTCTATTACATGCGGAAAGCGAAATTATGGGCGGTGCTAGCCCGCGCATTTCACCTTTTGCTGATGTACGCGATATGGGCAGTCTGATGCAACGGGCTGGATTTGCGTTGCCTGTTACTGATCTAGACACAATCACCGTGCGCTATGAAAACCCTATGCGCTTGCTGCAGGATTTACGCGGCATGGCCGAATCAAATGCGGTACTAGATCGCTATAAAAAAACAACACCAAAATCAGTATTAATACGCGCCTGTGAAATTTATATGGAACAGTTTGCAGAAGATGATGGACGTGTGCCTGCCACATTCCAAATTATCTATATGACTGGATGGCATCCTGATGAAAGCCAGCAGAAACCACTTAAACCCGGCAGTGCAAAGACCAGTCTTGCCGCAGCTCTTAACGGCGATATAAGTTTATAAAAAATCGCGTAGCATTGCTACAAGCGGTTCATCAGCGGGTGGCATAGGGTAATCGCGCAATTTATTGATTTTGACCCATTTGGTTTTTTGGCCTTCCATACCCTGCACCAGCCCATCCCATTTGCGGCATAGATAAAGCGGCATCAACAGATGAAATGTCTCATATGAATGTGAAGCAAAGGCAAAAGGGCTAAGGCAAGCAGCTGTAATATCGATATTAAGCTCTTCTTTAGCTTCGCGTATTAAGGCTTCTTCCGGCAATTCGCCCGCCTCAATCTTACCACCAGGAAATTCCCACAGGCCAGCCATGGATTTACCTTCTGGGCGCTCGGCTATCAACACATGACCGTCATCATCAATAAGCGCGATGGCTGCCACCAAGACAGTTGGCAACGCCTCACCTAAGCGCACAGCCCCCTCGGGGCAATCTAAATTTGTAAAATCAGTCATGGCCATCAACTACAAAGGATTTAGCTTAAATACAAGCTTTAATCTTTTGTTAATCTTTGTAGAGCAGGCTTATGTCCAAGGTAAACCACCCAGATTTAAAAGCTAAGATCACGAGCACCGTAATAATGAATATAATTTTAAAATTCCATCGCATTCAAAGCGATATTAAATCATCGATGACGGGCGCAACGGCGATTGAATATGCGTTAATAGCCGCGCTGATCGCAGGCGGTATCGCTGGTGGTATTGGGGTATTAGCAGATCTCATCAATTTAATATTTGATACCATCAATAATGATGTAGCCGAAGTATCGACAGCGCCCTAATCACCCATAATTAGAAAACTACCGCAATTAAGCCATTTTAGAAAATAGCTAACTTAGCAAATTGATGGCTTAGCTATAAGCAACTTCACTCATAGGCACTTCGTCAAATTTACGTCTTTTAGAAGTGACTTGCTCTACCTGATCGCTAGTCATACGCTCTGCAACGATACGACGTGCACGCATAACTTCGCTTTGCATATATTTTAACTCTGCCTTTTTCTCTGGCGTGTCATCACTATAACGGCTCAGGGCATCTTTAAGAGCTTCATCTAGTTCATTTAAAAACTTCAATTGTAAGTCAAGATCAACTGTAGGCATAACATATCTCCGGCTATTATATTCTTAGCCACTTAGCTTAATGCTGCGGCAATACTCTAGCCAAAGACATTCAATTATTATGCCAATCCAAATTAATAATAAATATTAAACCAAATCATATGGTTACATGCAGAATCAGGATATTGCATTAAAGGGGGCGGTTAAGTTTTGCCTACAAATACACGGACAGTGGTCAAATATGCCTAACTGCGATAATCAGCATTAATACTGATATATTGCGCTGTAAAATCACAGGTCCATATGGTAGATTTTCCTGCACTCGTGCCTGAAGCTACACCCACATCAACAGTGATATTAATCACCTCACCTTGCATATGCGCTGCCGCTTTATCTTCGCTGTAATGGCGATGGACAGCCCCTTTTTCAGCAACCACTTGATCCCCTATAGATATTTTAAGCTTGTCTCTTTCTGCCGCTTCGCCAGATTTTCCAACAGCCATGACGATGCGCCCCCAATTAGGATCCTCGCCAGCGATGGCGGTTTTAACAAGTGGACTATTGGCAACAGCCAGTGCAATCACCTTAGCCGCCACATCATTTTCAGCCCCCGTTACCGTAATCTCAACGAACTTGCTCGCCCCCTCGCCGTCACGCACAATCATATGCGCAAGCTCTGTCATAAGTGCCGCAAATTTTATCTTAAAATCACCCAGTAGCGGATCATTAGGGTCCTCAATAAGGTCATTGCCCGCCTTACCTGTAGCAAAGGCAAGCACCGTATCACTGGTTGATGTATCACTATCAACAGTGATGCTATTAAAGCTTTTATCGGATGTATCCCGAAGAATTCCCTGCAAGCAGGCTGCTGAGATTTTTGCATCGGTAAAGATAAATCCAAGCATGGTTGCCATATCAGGGGCAATCATCCCTGATCCTTTTGCAAAACCTGAGATAACAACAGGATTGTTACCAATATGAGTCGTGCGAGAACCACCCTTGGCAAAGGTGTCTGTGGTCATGATAGCCTTGGCAGCATCTACCCAAAGGTTAGTTGATATACCAGAGTGTAAAATGGGTAAATATTTTTTAATCGGTGCCACATTCAACGGCTCACCGATAACACCTGTTGAGGCTAAAAGCACGTCATCTATATCACATCCAACAGCCTTTGCCGCTGATGTTGCCGTGGCCATCGCAGCCTTTTCACCCGCAACGCCCGTAAAGGCATTTGCGTTACCAGAATTCACCACAAGCACGCGCGCTGACCCCTTTGAAATACCAAGCACCCTCTTCGACCAATCAACAGCTGCACTCGGCGCCTTTGACTTGGTAAATACGCCTGCAGACGCGCTGCCCTCTGCCACCACGGCCAGCATTAAATCTAAACGGTTTTTATATTTTATACCAGCTGCTACGGCGGCAATCTCAACTCCAGCTACAGGCAATATTGTCAGGGGCGTTTTTGGGGCTAAAGGCGAGACAGTGAGATCGCTCATATTATATTTCCTAATTTAGGTGCTGGCGCTAGATTTCATTCCATGCTCATTACCATAAAATTTGAACACCACGAGAGCAAAAAACATTAATTATTTAAAAATTGGCTCTTTATTATCACTGAATCATGATTTTTTACCCTTTTATTGATCGTGGACGTTGACACGGGGGTCATGGCCTCTTATCTCTGCCTTCAGATGTGTATTTATAAATAAGTCTTAAAGATATGATTTAATCATAAACTTTGAGCATAGAAGCGCTGTTATCAAGACCGCTTCGCGATAGGAAAATAATATGTTGGGACTGAGTAGTTTTTTTAAGAAATTTTTTGGTACAGCTAATGACCGCTATCTAAAAACATTACAGCCAAAAATTGATGCTGTGAATGCGCTAGAAGAGACGTTTTCTGTACTTAGTGATGACGAGCTTAAAGCAAAAACTCAGGAGTTTCGCGATCGCTACACAGCGGGCGAGACTTTAGATGCTCTTCTGCCCGAAGCTTTCGCCACGGTCCGCGAAGCCGCTAAAAGGACCCTAGGACAGCGCCATTATGATATGCAGCTCGTTGGCGGCATAACCCTGCATGAGGGTAATATCGCCGAGATGAAAACCGGCGAAGGTAAAACACTGGTTGCCACGCTTGCAGCCTATCTCAATGCCATCCCTAATAGCGGCGTTCATGTTATTACTGTTAACGATTATCTAGCCAAGCGAGATAGTGACTGGATGGGCCAGGTTTATGGCTTCCTTGGCATGACAACGGGTGCCATCATTCATGGTATATCCGAAGAAGATCGCGCATCCGCTTACGCCGCTGATATTACCTATGGCACCAACAATGAATTTGGTTTTGACTATCTACGCGACAATATGAAATTCCATAAAGCTGAAATGGTACAACGTGAGTTTAATTTTGCCATTGTCGATGAAGTTGATAGTATTCTAGTTGATGAAGCACGTACGCCACTTATTATATCTGGCCCAACAGAAGACAAGTCCGAGCTATATACATCGATCAATGATCTTTTGTCTAACCTTAGCGAAGATGATTATGAAAAGGATGAAAAGTCTAAATCTGTTTCGCTCACAGAAAATGGCACAGAAAACATTGAGAATATGCTCCGTGACAAAGGCCTGTTGCAGGGCGAGAGCATGTATGACTATGAAAATACTGCGCTCGTACACCATGTGGATCAAGCCTTAAAAGCTCTTACCATGTTTGAATGTGACAAAGATTACATCGTCAAAGACGGCCAAGTGATTATCATTGATGAATTTACAGGCCGCATGATGGAAGGCCGCCGCTATTCTGGTGGTCTACACCAAGCCATTGAAGCTAAAGAAGCTGTTGAAATTCAACCAGAAAATCAAACGTTGGCCTCAATCACATTCCAGAATTTCTTTAGAATGTATCCCAAACTATCTGGTATGACAGGTACAGCCGCAACAGAGGCTGAGGAATTTGGCGACATCTATGGCCTAGGCGTAATAGAAATTCCAACCAATGTACCAGTGATGCGCCAAGATGATCACGATGAATTTTATCGGACAGCAAACGAAAAATACGAAGCTATTATCAAGGATATTATTGAATCACAAGAAAAGGGTCAGCCTATACTTGTGGGTACAATCTCTATTGAAAAATCTGAGCATTTATCTAGCTTGCTAACCGCAAGGGACATTAAACACCAAGTGCTTAATGCGCGTTATCATGAAACAGAGGCCTTTATCGTTAGCCAAGGCGGTCGCTTAGGCGCTGTCACCATCGCTACTAATATGGCGGGTCGTGGTACTGATATCCAGCTAGGTGGTAACGCAGATATGCTTATTGCTGCTGAATGTGAGGGCGTTGAGGACCAAGCAGAGATTGACAAGATCACAGCGCGCATCACGGCTGAAGTTGAAGCTGAAAAAGCAAAAGCATTAGAGGCTGGTGGCTTATATGTTATGGCGACAGAACGTCATGAAAGCCGCCGTATTGATAACCAACTACGTGGCCGATCTGGGCGTCAAGGAGACCCTGGAAAATCAAAGTTTTATCTATCTCTTGAAGACGATCTTATGCGTATCTTTGGCCCCGAACGTCTGGATGGCATGCTACAGCGTCTTGGCATTGAAGAGGGTGAAGCCATCATTCACCCATGGATCAATAAAGCCATAGAAAAAGCCCAACAAAAAGTTGAAGCGCGCAATTATGACATCCGTAAAAATGTCGTGAAATATGATGACGTGATGAACGACCAGCGCAAAGTGATCTACGAGCAACGCAAAGAGATCATGGAAGCCCAAGAAGTTGCTGATGAAGTCAAAGATATGCGTCATGAAATAATTGAGGATGCTGTTGCTGAATTTATTCCAGTCAAAGCTTATCAAGAGCAATGGGACTTAGACGGACTGAAAAGTCAGAGTGAAGAAATTCTCGGTCTTGATATCCCCATCAAAGAATGGGGCATGGAAGAAGGTGTGGATGATGCAGTTATGGTTGAGCGCGTCATTGATGCCTCAGACAGGCATTTAGCAGCAAAAGCGGCTAAATATGGCCCTGAATTCTGGCGCAACATGGAAAAGAATATCCTTCTACAAGTTGTTGATCAGGAATGGCAAGAGCATTTGCTTAACCTAGATCATCTACGTCAAGGTGTTGGCCTGCGTGCTTACGGGCAACGTGATCCACTGAATGAATATAAGACAGAAGCCTTTAACCTATTTGAGGGCATGATGCATCACACACGCGAGAGCCTAACAAAACTATTGTCTAAGGCTGAGTTTGTCACCGAAGATGACCAGCCGCTATTTGGCGGATCATCAGAGCGTGAAATGCACGAGGAGCATGCTAGCTCTTCTATATTTGGTGGTGGTGAAGACGAAGCACAGGATAGCAGCGGCTTTAACGACATCCCACGCAACGCACCTTGCCCCTGTGGGTCTGGTCAAAAATTTAAGCATTGCCATGGTGATTATGCAGAAGCAAACCCAAGACTGAGCCAGACGGTTGTTAATGACGGTCAGTTTGACGGTGTGCCGCGTAATGCACCTTGCCCATGTGGATCAGGTAAAAAGTTTAAGCATTGCCACGGTGCTATTCAAGCTTAGAGCTTAAGCGTTAAAATCCTTGTGATAGATTAACAAATAAAACCCAGCAAGTGAATATCACTTACTGGGTTTTATTGATTAGGGTAACGGCTAAATACTAGTCAAAAACTTCTTCCCATGTCCCCTGAGTCGCTGCCTTAGAATATTCAGTGGAGCGGTTTTCAAAGAAATTCGTGTGCTCGACAGCATTGAGCATAGAGTCTAGCCACGGAATAGGATTTTTATCAATCAGATAAATAGGCTCAAGACCAAGCTGCACAAGACGGCGATCCGCGATAAAACGAATATAGTTTTTAATATCCTGCGCCGTCAGACCTTCTACATCTCCCAAGCCAAAGGCAAGATCAACAAAGGCATCTTCATGCTCAACGATAGTACGACAAGCTGTATATAATTCCTGCTGTAGGTCATCATCCCAAAGGTTTTGTTCCTCAACAAATGTATGAAACAGTTTAATAATACTCTCGCAGTGCAGCGTTTCATCGCGCACTGACCATGTAACGATTTGCCCCATGCCCTTCATCTTGTTAAAACGAGGGAAGTTCATCAACATAGCGAAACTAGCAAATAGTTGCAGACCCTCTGTGAAGGCACCAAAAACGGCAAGCGTTATGGCCGTATTACGGTGGGAATCCATTTGGAATTTTTGCATATAGTCATATTTATCCTTCATCTCTTTATATTCGAGGAAGGCACTATATTCGGTCTCTGGCATACCGATTGTATCAAGCAAGTGAGAGTAAGCCGCAATATGGATTGTTTCCATATTTGAAAAGGCCGCAAGCATCATCTGCACTTCGGTCGGCTTGAAAACCTGGCTATATTGTTTCATATAGCAATTATTAACTTCGATATCACTTTGAGTGAAGAAGCGGAAAATCTGCGTAAGCAAATGTTTTTCGCTCTCAGGCAAGTTTTTTTGCCAGTCTTTCACATCCTCTGCCAGTGGCACCTCTTCAGGTAACCAATGAACCTGTTGCTGAACTAACCAAGCTTCATAAGCCCAAGGATAGCGAAACGGTTTATAAGCAATGCGTTCTTCCAAAAGTGACATGGTAGATTTCTCTCGATAATATTTGTTAATAGACACCCCCTTCGATTAAGAAGGGGCCTATAGATTTATTGGCAGCTCAAACATTCTTCATAGTCAACCTGCCCAGGCGATACTGCCGCGAGCGGCAATTGAACAGGTGCAGCAGCATCAGTCTTACCAGACACAGCATCTTTTGAGACAACTTCTGCACGCTGCATAGATTTTGAGCGACAGTAATAAAGACTCTTAAGGCCTTTTTTCCAAGCCTGAAAGTGAATCTGATGCAGATCGCGTTTATGCACGTCGGCGGGCAAGAATATATTCACAGACTGAGCCTGATTAATATATTTTGCACGGTCAGCCGCTAATTCCACGACCCAACGCTGATCAAGCTCAAAGGCTGTTTTAAAGACGTCTTTTTCTTCTTGGCTCAAAAAGTCAAGATGCTGGACTGATCCTTCGTTCACCGTGACAGATGTCCACGTATCTTCGTCGTTCTTACCCTTTTTCTCTAATAGCTTAGTCAGTGCGCGATTGCGGACATTAAAGTTACCAGAGAGTGTCTTTTGCGTGAAGCTATTGCCGTTAATTGGTTCAATCCCTGGGCTGGAACCACCACAGATCGTTGAGATACTCGCCGTTGGTGCGATCGCTGTTTTATTAGAAAAACGCTCCATCATACCATAATCAGCCGCGTCCGGGCATGCACCGCGTTCAAGCGCTAATTCACGTGATGCGCGGTTTGTTTCGTTATCGATATGTTTGAAAATCTTGTTATTCCAAGCTTTCGCCATCGCACTTTCAAACGGGATCATATTATTTTGCAAGAAGCTATGGAAACCCATCGCACCCAAACCAACAGAACGTTCACGCATGGCGGCATATCTGGCCTTTGCCATATCATCTGGTGCACGGTTAATAAAATCTTGCAGCACATTATCAAGGAAACGCATTATATCAGGAATGAAATCCTTATTATCTTTCCATGCCTGATAATGCTCTAAGTTTAAAGATGACAAACAACAAACAGCCGTGCGCTCGTTACCAAGGTGATCAGGGCCTGTTGGCAGCGTGATCTCAGCACATAAATTTGATGTTTTAACAGTCAGGCCTGCAAGCTTATGATGCTCTGGCATAGCATTATTGACTGTATCGCTAAAGATAAGGTAAGGCTCGCCCGTTTCAACACGCGCCGTTAGCAAGCGTATCCACAGACCACGCGCAGATGTTGTCTCAATAACATGGTTATCTTTTGGAGAGAGCAAAGCCCATTCTTCATCATTATCAACAGCACGCATAAAGGCGTCTGAAACTAATACACCATGGTGCAAGTTTGGTGTCTTGCGGTTCGGATCACCACCTGTTGGGCGGCGAAGCTCAATAAACTCTTCAATCTCAGGGTGCCAGATAGGCAGGTAAATAGCAGCAGAACCACGACGTAATGACCCTTGAGAAATAGCAAGCGTTAGGCTGTCCATTACACGCACAAACGGAATGATACCGCTTGTTTCGCCGACACCGCCAACTTTTTCACCGATTGAGCGCAAGTTACCCCAATAACTGCCGATGCCGCCACCACGAGAGGCAAGCCAAACGTTCTCAGTCCACAAATTAACAATAGAATTTAGATTATCTTGGGCCTCATTAAGGAAACAAGAGATAGGCAAACCACGATTTGTACCACCATTTGACAGAACAGGCGTCGACGGCATAAACCACAGGCGTGATATATAGTCATACAAGCGCTGTGCATGTGCTGCGTCATCGCCGTAATAACTGGCAACACGCGCAAAGAGATCCTGATTCTCTTCACCTGGCATTAAATAACGATCTTTTAAAGTCGCTTTGCCGAAATCTGTTAATAATGCATCGCGTGCTCGATCAATCTCTACTGCACCGTGATGCTCAAATTGGGTAACCTCAAACATATGCCCATCTACTCCCTTGCCAGTCTTAACCAGCCCTCAATCAAAACGCCCCCAACAATGAAGACGCTCGCCCAAATATTAACTTTTATTTTCTAGTTGAGTCTCAAAAGAATCTCATGCTGATGCATTTAAGATTCAGGACTCATTTTTGGTGCACGATGACGGACTAAATAAGCCCAGTTAAAGTTTCAGTATATCTACGCTTGTTACTGTAAATACTATATCTAGTAATCCACCAACCAGTACGACATTACCAAGAACCATCATTGTGCACGACAAGAGAACAAAAGTCGAACAGATAATTTTTTTCTTATATTTTAGTGACTTATTCACTATGGATTTTATCGAACCCGCGTCCCAAATCCATAGCATCTGCGTCGAAAGAGATAATGCGTTATTTTGATCATTTCGTCAACATCATGTGTAAATTAGTTGAATATCAACCATATATGGGCGATTTAAAACATGACTCCATAGGTAAAGAATTCAAACCCAAAGCACCTAACATCAAAAAACATAGCATTTCCAATGATTCGAGGCCTTGTCATTTTTTGAACCGCAAACAACTTTAGTTTACCCAAAATAGTACGAAAGTTTGTAAGCGATAAAATCAATTTCAACTAAGATATTTTTAAAGTCAGATAGATGGTATGGCTGCAATATTTTACAGCAAGCAGAATTAAATCTAGCGGTAATTCGCTTATTTTTATGCGAGACCTTTTTCGCCAAGCGCTAAAAACTTTTCACGGCGCATGGTCTTTAGTTTTTTGCCGTCGATACCAGCCATGTTCCGCAAACTACCTTCAATGGCTTCACCCAGTAAATTCATAGACTTCTTAGGGTCACGGTGTGCGCCACCTAATGGCTCTGGCACGATCGTGTCTACAACTCCGATTTTATTTAAATCCTGCGCTGTGATCTTTAGGGCGTCTGCGGCGTCCTTTGCCTTATCACCTGTACGCCATAATATAGACGCGCAGCCTTCAGGGCTAATCACTGAATAGATTGCATGCTCTAGCATTAGCACCTGATTACCCGCCGCTAGCGCCACCGCACCACCAGAACCACCTTCGCCGACAACACAGCTAATCAGTGGCGTTTCGATATCAAGGCATTTTCCTGTTGATTGCGCGATTGCTTCGGCTTGGCCGCGTTCCTCTGCGCCCAGGCCTGGATAAGCACCAGATGTATCAATAAGGGTGATAACAGGCAGGCCAAAACGATCCGCCATATCCATTAAACGCACAGCCTTGCGGTAACCCTCTGGGCGACCCATGCCAAAATTATGTTTGATCCTACTGGCTGTATCCCAACCTTTTTCATGCCCCATAACCACACAAGCTTCACCGCGAAAACGCGCAAGACCCGATGGAATGGCATCATCCTCACCAAAATAGCGATCACCAGCAAGCGGCGTGTAATCATCGAACAAATGTTCAACGATATCGCGGTAATGCGGACGCTCTGGATGACGGGCAACCTGCATCTTCTGCCAAGGGCTTAATTTAGTGTATGTATCTTTAAGCAACTTATCGAGCTTGGTCTCTAATTGACCTACCTCTGATGAAATATCAACGTCACCGCCAGTTAGTCCGCGCAACTCGCGGATTTTACCTTCTAATTCAGCGATTGGTTTTTCAAACTCTAGAAATGTCATCATCGTATCTTCACCACTTTATTTTTACATACTCAGTATATAGTCATTAAGCGCCAAAACGCCAAGCCCATCTGGGCGCAAAATGCCTTTATTGATCCATTCTGTCAAGAAAATGAATATCTATTCAACATATTATCTTTTCTACATATACCATATGGTGAATCATCTTAACAACATGCAATTTTACAAGTATCGAAATTCATTTTTTCGCTAATGGATGGTTTTGCTGTACGAGTGCCTTCATACGCCCCTCTAACACATGGGTATATATCTGCGTTGTTGATATATCAGCGTGGCCTAACATCTGCTGCACGCTCCGCAAGTCTGCGCCGTGACTTAGCAGATGCGTAGCAAAGGCGTGGCGTAATTTATGGGGGCTAACGGCAGACGGCATAACGCCAGCCTGCACGGCTAAATCTTTCATCATCTGGCCGACACGCCGCCTTGTTATATGGCCCTCGACACCCCTTGACGGAAACAGATAAGGACTATCCTTATCCTTACCAACATCCCTGACTTTAAGATAAGCAAGCAATGCCAAACGCGCCTTATCCCCCATAGGCACCATACGGTCCCGACCGCCCTTGCCTTGCACCATCAACATGACCGTATCAACGCCAACGCTGCGGCGCTGTAATGTCACCAGCTCGCTCACACGCAAACCACTGGCATATAGCACCTCGACGATTGCATGATCCCGCAATGATGCTGGCCGAAGCGACGCAGCTGCTTGGACCGCACAATCCAGCAGACAATCCACATGTTTTTCCGTGAGTATTTTAGGCAGACTTTTAATCTGTCTGGGACTTTCCAAGGTGGAGGATGGATTATCACTGCGCAAGCCGTCACGGTATAAAAATAAGAAAAATTGCCTGATGGCTGATAGCTTACGGGCCGAAGTACTGGTGGCCATACCGCGTTTGTTTAAATCGGCAAGCCAAGCGCGCAGGTCATCAGGCGTTATATCCATATAAGATGTCGGACAAAATTCAGCAAGGTCCGTCAGATCACGTGCGTAAGCATCAAGGCTATTTTTAGCGCGACCCTTCTCAGCCACAAGCATTTCTAGAAATTGATCAACGAGATCATGATCACTCATACTACATCCCACGCGTGATGAGCATCTCAGCGGCCATGCGCCGCGCCACTTCACGGTGTCCATGTTTCACAAGTGTTGCTATGATAGAACCAGCAAGTGTGGCGGGAACTTTGGCTGGACTAGCACCAGAGAGTAGGCGAACACTTACCGATAATACGCCAGCGCGATCACCTGACAAATCTGCAATCTGCAATTTGCGCCATAATGCGGGCGACGCTGCATTTGAATCTAGCATTACAGGTCCATTTTCTAAGAGCGTCCAGAATTTATTCGGCACAGTATAGCCACGTGCTTCTAACACCCCCGCCAGCACAGCGGCATTTGTATAGATACCCTCGTTATCTTTGTTGAGGGCCCACCATGCATCAAACAACATGGCTGAAGGTTGGGAAATACCATCAATACCACTTACCACAGCCAGTGGGTATAGATTAACCAGCATGGCGTCCCGCAAAGCATTAGTGCCCGACGGCATTTGACGTAACATGGTTAACCAATTTGATGCCTGATCATAATCACCGGCCATCAGCGACATGCGCACGATAGTGCCAGCGCCAGTTGCCAAATCCAGATGGGGTATAATATCGGCGATTAATTTTGAATATACGGGCGCCACCTGCACAGCGTAACCTCCGGCTAAAGCACGAGCCCATGCTTTCTCCATATAGGATAATCGCTCATCAACAGGCACATCTTCTGCCATCATATGGGCAAGCACTACATCAATGACAAAATTATCCTCAACATCATGAAGTTCGACAGCTGAGGCCCGTTCATTATCCGTTGGCTGATAAGATCGAATAAAGCCATCCAGCGTATCAGATGATATCCAATCTTCTTTTAATATTTTAGCAACCAATTTAGCCTTAGCTGATGTCGCAACAGTAGGAGATGCGAGGATCATTGGCACAGCGATAGGGTCAATGCGGTCAAGGTTTAACTGTTGAACCCGCGCCCGTATCATTGTAATAAGTGCGGCCTCTAATGGCTGAACTGGCAAAGCATCATTAATCGTAGGCACATTAACAAGCGTTGCACCACTTTCTGATTCCACAAGCAAGTGATCAATAAGCTGATAAAAACTAGACTCCACAGGGCCAAGTTCGTCGAGCATACTCAGTGTGAAATCAGCTGTAGCACGTTCGCCTTTTGCTGCGTGGCAGAATATCATCAAACGCAGCCAATATACCTCTTGGCTATCCGTGCCTTGATGATTGCCCGCAAGCCTACATAGTTTGGATCTATTACCTGATACCAGTGCGTTACGCGCCGATGCTCTATCTAACGCTGTCCAATCACGATCAGCTGGTAAACTGCTCAGCATTGCAGAAAACCCTATATGATTGCCGCGCCTATCAAGCAAGTTAAGACGCGCATTTATAAAGGAAGTCACCTCTTCAGGGTTTAAAGGTGTCGGCAGATTAAAACCAGACAAAGCCATCTTCATTGCAAGTTCTGCAGCGATTGCAGATCCGCCAGCGTTGCCGAAATAGTCAAAATTTTCTATAATTTCGTTACGACTTTTTCCTGCCCAAAAATCGCGTGGCATTGCGCCTTCTACTGTTGTGATTATTGCCACACCGCTTGGGTCGATTTCATCCAGCGCAGCAATTTCAATATCCGTTTGCTGGAAAGAGCGCGCCAAGTTGCTTATGTCATCTTCTTGCACTTCAGCAGGCATTAGGCGTGTTTCATCATCAAGCAATTGATTATTTAAATCTTCTAAGGATGATCTATTTGTATCTGGACCAAGCGCTTCTTGGCTGAGCCCATCAAGCTGTAGTCCATTATCTAATGACGCCTTTTCTACGATAGGTGCCGGTGGCACGACAACGCTGCCTTTAGCGACAAAGGGGTGGGGCATAATAGATTTAGGTGCCGCACCAACAGGGCCAGTTTGGCGTTTCAGACTAGGCCCTTTATTAAGGTTAAAGAAACGTTTTTGAGACCCTATAGGTTTTTTAGCTTCTTCTACGACAACGGGCTTAGCTGGGTCAGCTATTATTTGCTCGTCGCTACTTTGATTGTCTTCTTGAGTTTCAATATCTTGAGCAATCAGCGCACAAGACATTAACCCCGCTGTGATCAGGGCAAAAAACAAGCGTACCAGACTGCGAGAGCAAAAATGCTCTATTATATTAACTTGGGAAACGGTCATTGCTAAGGGTCTTTGTTACCTTAGTGCTCGGGGCTGGAATGTCCCAACTCATCAACGTCACTGCTACACTAGCAACAACAATAATAATTACACCCAATAGAAACTTATTCATTTTACCAAATATCCCGTTTTAAAAACACTCAAAGATTACGATTCTTTATAAAGCTATCAACCTCACAAGTCCAGTAGCAGCTAGCCTGATTTCATTATTCCAGCATCCTTGGGCAGTATACGTTAAATTTAAGGCCTAATTATGCGATTAAATCCACAATATTAATATAATGGCTATTATATCGACGGACGCATACAATAAACTATGGTCAACCTGTGCTTTGCTGTGTAAATAAACCTCATGAGTATTATGTCTACATATGATGAAAATGCGCCAATCGTTTTAATCGGTCTAATGGGTGCTGGTAAAACGACCATTGGCCGTCGTTTGGCGCGTGCGCTCAATTTAGATTTTGTCGATAGCGATCACGAGATAGAACTCGCCGCTGATATGAGCGTGGCTGAATTGTTTGAAAGTTACGGCGAGATAGAGTTTAGATCACTAGAACGCCGCGTTATTTCACGCCTCATGGACGGTAAGCAAAAGGTTTTAGCCACAGGTGGCGGTGCCTTCATTAACGATGAAACCCGTGAACTTATATTAGATGGCGCTCTAACCATCTGGTTAGAAGCTGATCTGGAAACGCTGGTTGAACGCACATCGCGCAAGGACACACGCCCCCTCTTAAAAGCTGGAAATCCACAGGATATCTTGCAAAAGCTCATTGAAGAGCGCTATCCTATCTATAAACTTGCGCCCATTCATGTACATTCAGGTGATGGCCTCCATGAGGATGTGGTAAAAACAACTGTTAAACAGATCAAAGATTTCAGAGAAAAAATTAATGCCCCTATCTGAATATAAAACACCAAATAGTAAAATTATAGAGCATGTTAGCGTTGCACTGGATGAGCGTTCTTATGATATTTTAATTGGTGACAATTTATTAAGTGATCTTGGTCATTTAATAAAGCCGGTTATCACTGGTAAGCGTGTGGTTATCATTACCGATGACAATGTGGCAAAGTACCACCTAGCAGCAGCAGAGAATGCGCTCAAGGATGCTGGTATTGAAAGTGATGCGATCATCCTGCCACACGGCGAAGCAACAAAATCATTCACCGCTTATGAAAAACTATTGAATGATCTACTCGCACTTAAAATTGAACGGCGCGACACCCTGATTGCCCTTGGTGGCGGCGTTGTTGGCGACCTTACAGGGTTTGCTGCTGCCACATTAAGGCGTGGTATGGATTTTATTCAAGTACCGACAACATTACTGTCTCAAGTCGATAGCAGTGTCGGCGGCAAAACAGGCATTAATAGTAAATTTGGTAAAAATCTGATTGGTGCCTTTCACCAGCCTAAAGCGGTTATCATTGATTTAGACCTTTTAGACACATTGCCAAAACGAGAATTACTCGCGGGCTACGCTGAAGTGGTT
The DNA here is from genome assembly GCA_965603205.1 of uncultured Kordiimonas sp. GTDB lineage: Bacteria > Pseudomonadota > Alphaproteobacteria > Sphingomonadales > Kordiimonadaceae > Temperatibacter. Next base: position 44,251 of record CBFDCC010000008.1, read on the forward strand.
AAATATGGCTGCATTAATAGCATTCAATTTTTTGAGTGGTTAGAAAATCAGGGTGAAGCCCTGTTAAACGGCAACCGAAAAAGACAAGCCCACGCTGTAGCAACCAGTTGCCGTTCAAAGGCCGCAATCGTATCAAAGGATGAGTTTGAGGGCGGCATTCGCGCGCTTCTCAACCTTGGCCATACCTTTGGTCATGCGCTAGAAGCTGAACTTGGTTATGACGGACGCTTACTCCACGGCGAAGCTATTGCTATCGGCATGGTGTTAGCCTTTGAAACGTCCGCGCGCCTTGGCATGTGCAATAAGAGTGAGGCTACGCGCATTGCAGCGCATTTTAAGGCTATAGGGTTACCTGCCCATATTCGCGACATAGATGCTGACTATACAGTAGAAGCTCTCATGCAGCATATGGCTCAAGATAAAAAGATAGTCGGCGGCGAGCTTGTCTTCATACTGGCAAAGGGCATCGGCAAATCTGAAATTTGTGATAAGGTACCGCTTGAGCTTGTGAAATCTGTTCTTAAAGATGATTTATAAACACTGACTAGGACACAAAATGGATATGGATATAGCATCACTTGGTGCATCACTGGATAAAGATGTTTGGATCACCGTTGGTATCATCTTCTTCTTACTTATCCTATCTGGGTTTTTCTCTGGGTCTGAGACTGCACTTACTGCAGCCTCTAAAGCACGCATCCATCAATTAGCTAACAGAGGTGACAAACGCGCCAAAACTGTCCGCAGCCTTATTGATGATAAAGAACGATTAATCGGCGGCATCTTACTGGGAAATAACCTTGTAAACATTCTCGCATCAGCAATTGCAACAAGCCTGTTTCTAAGGATTTTCGGGGAACAAGGTGTTGTAATAGCAACACTTGTGATGACAGGCCTTGTTTTAGTCTTTGCAGAAGTCCTGCCTAAATCATATGCCATTGCTAATCCAGATAGATTATCCCTGCGCGTTGGCCGCATTATCAGCATTGTTGTTGCTGTTTCCAGCCCTATAGTGAAGATGGTTCAAACTATTGTGCGCCTCACACTGCGTCTTTTCGGCGCTGATATTTCAAAGATGGATCATGCGCTCAGCCCACAAGATGACATCCGTGGCACCATTGATATGCACCGCGCCGAAGGCGGGCTGCACAAAGGCGACCGTGACATGCTGGGGTCCATTCTTGATTTGAGTGATGTGGACGTTGAAGAAATCATGGTCCACCGCAAGGCCATGAGTATAATCGATATTAACTTGCCTGTTGATACTATCATCCAGCAAGTGGTTCAAAGCCCCTATACGCGCATGCCCCTATATGATGGCAGCCCAGATAATATTGTAGGTATTATCCATGCAAAAGACCTATTACGCGCCATAAGACGAGCGGGCAATAAAATGCACCGTATCAACATTAAGCGTATCATGCACAAACCGTGGTTCGTGCCCGAAACATCTAGTTTAAAAGAGCAGCTAGATGCTTTTCTAGAGCGCAAAGCTCATTTTGCATTAGTGATTGATGAATATGGTGATCTGCAAGGACTTGTAACACTTGAAGATATCTTAGAGGAAATTGTTGGTGACATTGCCGATGAGCATGATTTTGATGTCGCGGGTGTTCATCAGCTTGATGATGGCTATACCCAAGTTGATGGCACTGTCTCAATTCGTGATTTAAACAGATTTCGTGACTGGGATTTGCCCGACGATGAAGCCACCACTATTGCAGGGTTTGTGATTTTTGAATCTGAAACCATCCCCACTGTTGGGCAGCAATTTAGCTTTCATGGCTATGAGTTTGAGGTTATCGGCAGGCGGCGCAATCAAATCACTCAGTTAAAAGTGATGAAAAAAATATAAAAAAAGAGGCCCGAAGGCCTCTTTTTTCTGTAATGATTTTACGTATATATTTAGGCTAGGCCTTGCTCCATTGCCTTAGACAGGCGGCGGGCAAATGAAGTTGGGTCTTTTAACGGTTCACCCTCTAACACCAGTGCTTGATCCAGCAATAGTCTCACATTATCAGCCAGTGCCTCAGATGCGCCCGCTTCACCTGCGCGTTCAGCTAATGCCTTAATCACAGGGTGTGATGGATTCACTTCTAAAACCTTAGCAGAGATTTGATCTAGCTGGTTATGCGCCTTGAGCAAACGCTCTAGATGCATATCCATCGCATTCTCATCAGCGACTAAGCAAACAGCCGTTTCAGTGAGTCGATCAGATGTTTGAACGCCGCCAACTTCGTCACCCAGCACCTCTTTCATCAAGGTAGTTAGGCTCGCCATTTGGCCCTCGGTTGCTACGTCTTTTTTGTCTTCGTCTGTTTTCTCATCGCCAGCGATATCTTTAAGATCAGAACCACCACGGGTGATAGATTTAAATGTCTTACCTTCAAACTCTTGTGTCATCTGTAGCCAGAATTCATCCACAGCATCAGCCATCAAAATTACTTCAACACCTTTAGCGCGGAAACCTTCTAATTGTGGGCTACGCTTAATCGCCTCAGGGTCAGTACCTGTCACATAATAGATTGTGTCCTGACCTTCTTTCATGCGACCAACATAATCCTCCAGGCTCATCCAACTATCGCCCGCAGTAGACTTAAAGCGCGCAAGCTTAAGCAGTTGATCCTTGCGCTCGAAGTCCTCATAAATGCCTTCTTTGATCACAGAGCCAAATGTTTCCCAAACCTTTTCAAATTTTTCTGTGTCATTTTTAGCTAGTTTCTCAAGCTCGCCCACCACACGCTTAGTAATCGCCTTAGACATGCGTTTAAGCGTTGGATTATTTTGTAACATTTCACGACTAATATTCAGCGGCAAGTCTTCGCTATCCACTACGCCGCGCAAGAAACGCAACCAACTTGGTAACAAATCTTGGCTTTCATCGGTAATGTAAATGCGTTTAACATATAGCTTCACACGGTTTTTGCGCGCAGGATCAAACAGATCCATCGGCTGTGTTTCTGGAATATAAAGTAGAACAGTATATTCCTGCATCCCTTCAACATTGTAATGCATTGTCACAGCAGGCTCATCGTAGGCATGGCCCACATGACGGTAGAACTCAGTATGCTGTTCCTCTGTTACATCGTCCTTTGACCGCGCCCAAAGAGCAGAACCTTTATTGAGTGTCTTGATTTCTGCGGCTTTGCCCTCTTCGGTTTTAGCACCAACTTCTTCTAGGCGGATAGGCACAGCGATATGATCGCTATATGTACGAACGATAGTATCAAGACGGATGCCCTCTAGATATTCGTTGCTCTCATCTTTGATATGCAGCACTATCTCGGTGCCGCGAGCGGCCTTATCAGCTTCGCCTACTGTATATTTACCTGTGCCAGCACTTTGCCATACCCAGCCTTGATCATCACCTGCTTTGCGCGTTGTCACAGTCACGTTATCAGCCACCATGAAGACGGAATAAAAACCAACACCAAATTGACCAATTAGCTGAACGTCTTTTTTAGCGTCACCAGTTAGCTTGTCCATAAATCCGGCTGTACCTGATTTGGCAATGGTGCCTAGATTTGCAATCAGATCATCGCGGCTCATACCAACGCCATTATCGGAAACCGTCAGAGTTTTGGCTTCTTTATCCAGCTTAATATCAATGCCAAATTCAGCGTCATCACCCAGAAGGTCTGGATTTGTTAGAGCTTCATACCGCACTTTATCGCAGGCGTCAGAAGCGTTTGAAATAAGTTCGCGCAAGAAAATCTCGCTCTCAGAATAAACCGAATGCACCATCATATGGAGCAACTTGGAAACCTCTGCTTCAAAACCTAATTCTTCTGTTGTATTTTCTGTTTTTTTCTTTGTCATACTAGACCTCTATTAAACGCGTAAAAACGACATGAGTGGCGGTAAACGTGACCGCCTTTGCACTCAAGATAGGTACTGATTTCATTGCTTCAAGAGCTGAGGTGAAGAAAGCTGCTACTTTTCTTCAGATTTTTTAGTGTCAACATAAGCAGCGCGTGAATTTGACAGTATTTTCACATCATTTTCTGCCAGCTTAAACATCCACCCCTCCACTGCCTTAGTGATAGTCACAGCCTCACCAGCCACATCTTCACTAGCCCCTTCTAGGCTTTCAGCCGTTACTTTAGCGTGCGCTATTGCGTTAATTTGGTAGGTAGTAATAACGATGGTTAAACCATCATGCGTAACCAATGTAACCTTGTGACTGGCTTTCACCAATGGGTTCGTCATTTTTGTCACATCAAGCAACTGTAGATGCGCAAGGCTCTTCACGTCACCAGAAATAGCCCAGTCACGATCAAATACCTCAACAGGCTTCAGGCTTGGAACAGTAAAAATATCGCTGTCTACCGCGCGTTCAAATAAAGTCCCATCGTTTAGGCGAATGCTTTTAACGCGACTAGTGTCAATATTCAGTACATCTTTGACCAACCACCCCTGAATATTCTTAGGTGTTTTAATAAGTCCTGACACTTCCCATGCACGCGTGTCGCCATCCTTTAGCACATAGGTCAGCGTTGCATCACCTTGCCATGTTCTATGTTTACCTAATTTAACAGATACAAGTTCGGTCTCTGGATCAGATTTTATTGATAAGTTCCAAGCTGCACTATCAAGCTCTAACTTACCCATACGCGCAATATTTGTGGTTTTAGGTTCTTCGCGTTTAGCAATCACTAATCCCCTTAAGAGACCGCGTATAAGATTAGCGTTAGCACTGTAATCCTGACGATCATCAACAGTCCAGCCAGCATCAGATTTTCTAATATGAATGACCTGATCACCTTGGGTAAGGGTAATTATTGACGCTGTGTTGATCGTATCTTCTAGGCCTGTGAACAATGGTTCACCGCGACCGCCTTGCTGCTTACTAGGATCTTCACCAAACAAAGCCCAAATAGCCGCCATGATAATGATCAACGTTAAATAGCCTAAAATATTAGTCAGTCGCTCAGACATGGTGTTTCTTTCTTTTACTCAGTAATAAGCTGATTACATGTACGATTATTGGCGGGATTTATTTATGCCGCGCCGCCGCCTGCGTAATAATATTATAAATCCGATGAGACCAACCAAAACAGGCACCATAACCACATTAAATAAGATTAACTTGGTTTCTAACGCTTCAATGTCGCCTCGTAGGCGGCGCTTAACTTCACGTAATGCCTTGCGGGTTTCGACCATCTCTGCTCTAAAAGTCTCAACGGCAGTTTCTTGTTCTTTGGAATAAATAGCAGCGCCCTCACCACCTGATTGTTCTAGCGTCGCAATTTGCGCCTCTACTTCACTCAACCTTGTTTTCAGCGCTTTTTCCTCATTCTGAAACTTCGCTTCTGCCTCGCGTCTGATCTCGTTCACAAGATCAAACGGGCGTTGAGAAATGCCGCGACCGCGTAAATTGAGCAGCGCCGTAGAACCTGCCATCTGCTCGGCCAGACCTAGAATAAAACTAGCGTTACCCGATGTGGGCATAATGATACGCTGGCCCAATAGATTTTGCTCCTGCACCCAAAAGCGGTCATCAAACAAGTCGCTATCGGCCACAATAACAAGATTAATCTCACCAGTCGCTTTCGCCATCTCTCCCAGCTTAGTCACAGCATCAGGAAAGGCTGTAGCGGCTGTACCGCTCACTCTCGCTGCTATAATATATGCTTGGTCCGCAGGTTTCAAATCATTCAACAGGCCGTCAGGATCAGGGGTGCCAACAGCGCGTGTAGAATCAAATAACATTGATGCCTTAGAGCTATTGATAAGCGACTTTAAATTAGTCGTCGCACCATCAATTTGCTTTAATGAACCAACACTCGCCAGCGCCAAATTATCAATTGAACCTGTCACTACATCATCATGGTCGATGTTATCCTTGGTGATATTCAGCCAGAGTATATAATTTTTAACGCCGTCAGGGCCGTGCCCCCCCATTGAAATGCGCTGAGCCAGATCAAGGTCACCTATAATTTTGCTAGGCGTTAGCTCAACACCCCAAGCACCAAGCAACGGGCCAAGATCACTTGCGCTCACTGTATGCCCTCGCGGATTGGCGGCCTCTGCATGAGGATCAACAAATACTATAGTTTTACCGCCAGCCAGAACAAATTGATCTATGGCGAGCAATTGCGCGGCTTCCATCTTTGGTGGATGGACGAGCATTAATACATCCATATCCGCTGGCAATGCATCGAAATCAGACTGTAATCCCGTGACATCAAACACCTCATTTAACTGCTCATAAATCACATAGGGCTTAGACTGCCCCTGCATCATTGCTTGCGGTCCACCTGCGCCATATTGCAGAGGCAAGCCCGATAGTAGCCCTAAGCTAGGTTTGCCACTAGTATCAAGTCCAGCTATTAATTTAGCGATATCATACTCTAGAAATTTTTCTCGGGACTCCATGAAGAAAGGCACTATACCTGCGCCGTCGGTATCATTGGTGACCTTTAGCCCCATATACAGCGTTTCTCCTGCTGGTAGTGGCACGCCCTTTAGACCTGCGGCAATAGCACCGTCTTCCATTTCAGAATAAGGTTCAGGATCAACCACACTCAGCCTGACATTGCCGTGGCTACCATCAGCCACAGCATGCAATAAATCCTCAACTCTTTTGCCATAGGTTAGCAGGCTAGGATATGGAGCCGCCAGCGAGCGTGAGAAATAAAAGGTCATCTGAACAGCATCAGGTACATTAGCCACAATATCGCGTGTGCCATCGGATAATGTATAAAGACCATCCGCCGTTAAATCAGCGCGGTAACCACGCATAAAACGATCACTCAAGACATTCACGGCTATATAAGCGATAAGACCAAAAATGGATAAGGCAATGAGGTTATGCCTAATTTTTTGCATTACAGTAGCCATTATGATGCCTCCCGACCGTTTTCAATGGCCAGCCTAGTTACCCAAAGCCAAAAGCCAATAGTAGAAGCAAAATAAATAACATCCGAAAGCGACACCACGCCTTTTTGTAAAGCGCTGAAATGCGTTAAAAAGGACAGATTAGCTATGGCAAGAACAATAGTGTCAGGCGCCCAACTAAAAGCATCTAGCACCATAGGCAAGCCTGAGACCGTGAAGATAAAACATATCGTCACAGAGGTGACAAAAGCCAAAACTTGATTATTAGTCATTGCTGACGTTGCTGATCCAATAGCCAGATATGACGCCGCCATTAAAAAACTGCTGATATAGCTGGTCGCGATAACACCATTATCTGGGGAACCCAGAATATTCACACTGATCCATATGGGGAAAGTCAAGCTAAGCGCCAATCCTAAAAACACAAGAGCGGCAGTGTATTTAGCTAGTATCGCCGCCAGCGGTGTTATAGGAAGTGTAAATAGGATTTCCATGGTGCCTGTCGATCGCTCCTGCGACCACAAGTTCATAGCAAAGGCAGGAATTAAAAACATATATAACCACGGCTGATAAGCAAAAAAGGCTGTTAGATCGGCCTGCTCACGACTAAAAAACCCACCAATATAAAAAGTAAAGATACCCATTAAACCAACAAATGTAATAATGAATATATAGGCTATCGGCGTTGAAAAATATGCCTTCAGCTCGCGCTCAAATACAGGTCTAAATCCAATCATAGCGCACATCTCCTATGTGAGATTCTGGCATCGTCAAACGGCGAAACACATCATCTAGACGGCCATTTTCGACAGTGAATTGATGGATGCGCCAACGGCTAATGCTGGCTAATTCACCTATTTGATCGGCAATAGATTTTTGATCTTTAGACACAACAACAAGGCGCATATATTCACCTTCATTATGAGCTTCTATAGCCTCAACCACCTTAAGGCCTTTCAGCGCTGTAGCCACACGTTCTGCGTCTCTGTGATCCACATGCATATTAATAGCGTTACAGTAGCGCGACATAGCCAGCATCTCAGATGGTGCACCATCAGCGACAATTTTGCCCTCATTTAAGATAACAACCCGCGTACAAAGGGCTGAAACCTCTTCTAAAATATGGGTAGAAATCACAATAGCGCGCTCTAATGACATGGCATTGATGAGGCGGCGGACCTCGTGTTTTTGATTAGGGTCTAGACCATCAGTTGGCTCGTCAAGAATAAGTACATCAGGTGAATGCAATATGGATGCGGCTAGTCCAACACGTCTGCGATACCCTTTAGAGAGGGTTTTAATACGCTGATCCAAAACATTTAAGATACTCACTGCCTCAGAAGCACTAATGATCACATCTTCAACTTTAGCGCCTGAAACAGCTTGCGCCTTTGCCGTAAAGGTCAGAAACTCACGCGGCGTCATATCGCCGTACATGGGGGCGCCCTCTGGCAAATAACCAATATGACGCCTTGCCTCCACATCCCTCATGCGCACTTTATGATCACAGATCACCGTCTCACCAGACGTAGGCTTTAAAAAGCCCGTGAGCATCTGCATGGTAGTCGTCTTGCCTGCGCCATTCGCGCCCAGCACACCCAAAATTTCGCCTTTTTTCACAGTCAGAGATATGTCATCTACCGCTGTGAAATCACCGAATTTTTTAGTGAGCCCTGTTGCCTGCAATAAAACAGTCATCGATGCTCAATCCCTACATTAAATAAATACATACAATTGTAATTAATCGGTGTTGCGCTATGTTGCAAGCCTTGATGACCTTATAGACACGATATTTATGAATTAAAAAGCAATTCGAGAAAGTTTTTTAATGTCATCGCCAAAATAGTCCATCATCCTATCAAACCATTCTTGCAATAGCTGGTCAGCGGCAAACAAGTCTAATGTGCTCATGAAATAGGGCATTAATACTGTACCAAAAGCGGATAAATCATGAAAAGACGGTTCGCTGCCTCCTAGATAAGCATTACTTTTTAATATGTCCCGCATCGGGGCTAATGCCTTAAGCAATGCTGGCATCGCCTGATCACGTTTGCTGCGCGCGTCTTCTAGACTGGCACCCAAAAACGACTCACGCGACGTGCGAAAGTATGCTTGACCTTCAGCTGTTAAATTATCCCACACATCAGCAGCAACCAAAGGAAAGAAACCCAATAGCAACGTTCGGTTTATCCATTTATCAAAAAACATTGCATGCGTGATTGAGGCCTCACCTGTAAAAATTGGTTTTTCAGGATATGCCTCATCTAGGTATTTTGCGATTTCAAAGCTGTCGCTAATCCATTTACCATTGTCGCATAAGGCTGGCACAGTTTTCCCACCCGTAGGCATTAGCGTCTCGTTTTCAGTGAATCGCCAAGGTACGCTTTTAAAGTCTAGACCTTTATACATAAGTATCAAGCGCACACGCCAAACATAAGGGCTAAATTTAATGGCCTCATCACGACCACAAAGCTCTAACAATTGCAACATTGATCATTCTCCTAATTACACACTAATAATAAGTGCAGTTACTCTGTCGCGTAACAAATGGGGATGCAAAGAAATTCTGCGAAGAGATAAAAGTGCTGGCCCGGTTACAATAGAGACAATTAAGGGGGGACTTAAAAGATATGCATCTAAAGTATACTCGGACCAGCGGAGGCCAACAAATATAAGATAGGAACACAATAGGGCTGTGCAGCGACCTCAATAAGGCAATATTAAGGCATCCTATAAACTAAGGATTAGCGCCCAGAATAATCGATATCCTAAAAATACCGAGATATAGTGAAAGACCCATAATGATGTTTGCGCGGCTGTGTTGAATATTTTTTGGACTCAAACACATGACTATATCCCCAGCGCCATTTCCGCCAATAGGCAGTGAACCCTGCGTGAAAATGACCCACCGTACGGAATTTATTCACACTGTGTCCACTCCGAAAAATACCTGTGTCTAATGTTAAATCATACAGCACATACCGACGTTCAAACCCTGCAACAAAGTTAATGGCAAAACTATCATCCGATTGATAAATATCATGCACCGCCATTTGCGGCTGCAACAATGGTAATCCGCCAACTTCGCGGTCGATACCAGTACCGATGCGAAAGGTTGTTCCTGCCATAACATGCGTGTTGGGCGATCCTACCGAAAACCCAGAATGCGGCGTAACATCCCAATATTTACCGCCAAATCTTGAGCCCTGACTACCGCTCCATAAATGCACATATTGCACCATCAGCGTTGCCTCGTTACCAAGTTGATTTTTCCAACCCTCAGGGGTTGAGCTACCTTTAATGCTATGGATAATTTTCTGGGCTTGGCGCCCCCGGGCCAAATCGCCGACAACGCCAAAGTTCACATTCACCAAATCCGTATTATAATCACCCGCATCGGCGTAACCTGCGCCTAGATACATATAGGCGGCAAAAGCACGCTCATTTTCAGCAATGGTTTCACTACGAATATCGGCAGGCGTGAAGACACTTTGGCCGTAAGTAATATTATAGCGCCTGTTTTTATGCTCTGTAACAACAGGGAACCAATCAACGATCGGCACTAACCAATCAGGTTCTTTACCTGGGGGAAAGCTAACATTAGCGCGCTGACCATTGGTATATTCCTCATCACCCTTGCCCCAATAAAGATCATTTTCAGATTGGATCGCAATGATGTAATCATCAACATCATCAGCTAAAAGGCCAGAAGAGACCAACAGTGATGCGCCAGCTAGCACCAGTATGCCAGCAACATAATTCGTGATTTTCATGCTTCCTCCACATGTGTTTTATTATCTTAATCTGTATCTCTAATGACAAACTGCATTTAGAACAAGCAAATAAAAAGCCCCAGATCATCACAATCTAAGGCTTTTTATTTTTATAACTGGATGCTAAAGATTAATTTTTTTCAACAACATCACCAGAGCCCATCACGCGGCTCTTTATTTTTTTAGGGTCACCATATACATGCACATCACCCGAGCCCATGATACTCGCTGAGATCATGCTAGATACATAAATATTGGCATCACCTGAACCCATGATAGAAACCTTGGCTTCTTCACATTTTGCGTCCTCAGCCTCTAATGTACCAGACCCCATAACATCCACATCAAGGTCTTTACATGACCCTGAGACTTCCATATCGCCTGATCCCATAATATCTAGCTCAAGGGTGTCAACTTTCACTTTGCTAATAGTCAAATCGCCAGAGCCTTTAAGCGCAGCTGAAAAACGCTTACCCTTTGCGCCATTAACCCTCAAATCGCCAGAACCTTTTAATTGGGCCTCTTCGAGCATAGGCACAGTCACGACAACTTTCATTTCCCCCACATCGTGGTAACGGCCTTTTTTAAGCTTCACTACAAGTGTATCACCATGAACTTCAGTGATTAGCTTGCTGATCATATCATCATCAGCGTAAACTTTTACAGATTGTTCCTTGCCAACATTAACGATCAAATCCATTGATCCTTTTAGTGAAACACTATCAAATTTTTCTACTGAGCGACTTTCCTCTGCTGCGGTTGCTACGCCTGCCATCATCATTGTTGCAATCGCTGTTGCTGCTATATTCTTCATTGTTCTATCCTTTGCTTTCTCGACTGTTTATTATAATAATTTAATCGACGTTTATTGAGCCAATACCCTTAACGCTTTTCTTCACATGCTTTGGATCGCCATGCACATCAATGCTGCCAACGCCTTTTAGCGTTACATCTGCTGAATTTGTGGCATATATATCCACGGAGCCTGCACCACGAATTTCAACTTCCGCGTCTTTGCATTGCAGGCGGTGTGCATCAAAATCACCGGCGCCTTTGATCAACATAGTGATCGTGCCGCACTTTCCTTTTAAGGACAGATCAGCCGCACCACTAACAGTCACGTCAACATTTTTTGAATCTATACCTGTAATCGTGCCATCAACAGCACCTCTAACTTCGATACCATCAAATGATTTCATCGAAATTGTAAATTCAACCTCGGTGTCGCGCCAAATCCTTTTCTTTGAATTTTCACGGCCAATATATAAAATGCCGTCTTTTACTTCTGTAGTAATATTGCTGATATCAACGCCATCGACTTCAAGCTTTACCTTTTGGGTGCCGTCTACAGACACATCTAAATCAATACCACCTTTGATGTGAATTTTTGTAAAGGCAGCAAGATCACGCGTTTCCTCTGCAAAATCTGCTGATTGCACAGCCGGCATTACGGCAAAGGCGGCAGATATCACGCCAGCTTTAATCAGTTTCATTGTCATTTTATTCATTTTCATTAGTTGGTCCTCACTGTATCGTTGTTATTATTATTTTTATCATCTTTAAGTGACTCTTAGGTAATCACTCATCCGCAGCTATAGGTAGCTAATTGCGACAAACTGCATTTACAGTGAGATAAACTGAAAGACTCATGCGTAAAAAGCCTGCTTTGCTTGCAAAATAAGCATGGTTCCCTCAAGATCAGTATAAAGGCAGAGATCAATGAGATGGAGAATTTGGTTAGAATGGAGGACAATAAGGTCATAACAGCTTTTCAGCGCGCCGAAAAACATACTAGTAATGCCACGGCTACTTTATCTGAGGGCCAAACATCAGCGGCTAACCATGTTTACATTATCAGGCCAGAGTTAAATTTGATTTTAAATGTTTATGGCAGAATGGTCTCTGGCGGAAAATGGAAAGACTATGCAATTCTCAATGGAGACAGTCTTGCGGTTTTTTCAATCTTTAAAAATGCTGGCGAGACAGCACTCTATCAAGTCATTAAAGATCCATCCCTCGCGTCCAAACAAGGCATGTGGCGCATCACAAGTTCAAATGGGACTATTTTAAGAAGAGGGCATGAGTTGAAGGTCACTCTTAAATATTTTGACCAACAACTCATGAAACTTGTCTTATAAATTACACAGCGCTTATAAAACTGTCGTTACTTCTTCATCAGAATTTTTATGGTGTTGACCCATCCACCCTTCTCGCTTGCGGTATATAGTGGATGGACTAATTCCAAGTGATTGTGCAGCCTTTGGGATACTGCCAGACATCGCTTTAATGCGTACTTCAATTACCCATCTCTCTATATCATCTAAACTAGACGATTCCGCTGAAACACCATCGAGCTCCATACCTTGACACTGCATACTAATTTTATCTTCGCTATTAGTGCTGGCTACACTGCATGCTGAAAAAGCAGGTAGCATATTAAGGGAGATAACACCTGAATCATATTTGCGGCAAATTTCACCAATGAATGCTTTCAACTCACCTACATTGCCAACCCAATTATGTTTAACCATGACATCCATTGCATCGGGTGAAAAATCATGCACGCGTTTACCAAGCTGTTCATTCCACTCGCTTAAGAAACATTTTGCTAGAAGCTGTATATCATCATCACGCTCATTCAAACTCGGCAAGCCAATAGAGTGAACATTAAGCGCGCAAAATAATTCTTCATTGAATTTACCTTGGCTAATCGCCGCGCGTACATTATCAGCGCAAGCACAAATGATGCGCACATCGGCTGCATTACGAGATGTCATGCCTGTTTGCGATGGCAAAGCACCCGACATAACAAACTCAAGCAAGCTTTTTTGAACATTTAGAGGCAATTTTTCGATTTTATTTAAATAAAGTGTGCCGCCATCAGCCTGCCTAAGAGCAGCAAGCGTTACTGGCTTTGCAGTATCGGCCATAGCCTTAGTCTTACTAGCCATTTCACCAAATAATAGGGCTTCAATATTGTCTGCGTCACAATCAATTGCAACAAAAGACTTGCCTCTGCGCGTGCTAGCTTCATGGATAGCATTAGCAGTAATTTTCTTGCCCGCGCCCATTGCCGCAGAAATAAACACTGGATAGTCGGTTGCAGACACATGTCTAATAGCGCGGTATACAGCCTGCATGGGTAATGACTTACCCACTAATCCATTATATCCGGACAGCTCGCTTTCTTCCTTATAACGGCGTAGAGTTAGTTTAAGCTCTGCATGATCAACAGCGTTGCGCACAGTTGTTAGTAACCGCTCAGCGCTCACTGGCTTGATTAAATAATCAAATGCACCACGTCTAACGGCTTTCATAGCAATCTCTAGGTCCGTATTAGCTGTAATGATAATCGTCTCTACAGCTTGATTAATCACGCGCGCCTTATGGATAATATCCATCAAGGTTGCCGACGCAATTTTACTATCTAGAATGAGCAGATCAATAGCATCACTCATGCTACTTTCTATACGTTCAACGGCTAAATCTGCGTCAGGCACAGACAAAGTGATATGGCCTGCTTTTTGCAAATGGCCACAATATAGCTGACTCAACGCCCCTACTGGTTCAACAACCAAAATCCGCATTCTATTAGCTAACATATTCCATTTCCTTTCAACGAGATAAAACAATGAATTCCATCTACTCTCTAAATAATTGTAAGCGTAAACCCTTACATTCACCCTTAGTATCGCAAAGGGCGTGCCAAAGAATGGAAATTGAAATAAGTCAATAAAATCAATTAGTTACAAGTAACGATAAATAAATGTGCATTAATAGGCTTTAAAATGTCGCATTATGCGAAAGCGGCAGGGTTATTATTGTTGCAAATTGCGATGGCGTTGCAAATTGCAACAATAATAAGTTACAGATTTGCAAAACAGCTATCTAGTGTGGCAATTAATAGATCAGCGTTCTCTTGACTGAAGACCATAGGTGGGCGAATTTTTATAGAACAGTCATAGCGTCCGTGGGTAGAAACCAGCACACCTTCATCACGCATCATATTAGCGAGCTTCTTGGCGGTTTCTGAATCTGGCTCTTTACTGTCTCGTGATTTAACAATATCCACGCTTAAGAAAAGACCTTTCCCGCGCACATCACCGATCAGATCATATTTTTCAGCCAGCGCCTCTAAGCCATGCTTTAGATATGCACCCACCTTGGTGACATTATCTAAAATATGCTCATCCTTGATCACATCAAGCACGGCCAAACCAACAGCGGTGGAAACTGGATTGCCGCCAAACGTGTTAAAATAGCCATATTGCTCGGCGAACTTGGCCGCTATTTCTGGAGTAGTAACAACCGCAGCCAGTGGGTGACCTGCCCCCATGGGTTTACCCATTGTTACGATATCAGGTATGACATCATAATGCTCGAACCCCCAATAATGATCGCCCGTACGGCAAAACCCCGACTGAACTTCGTCAGCGATAGTCAAACCACCAGCCTTATGCACTTTATCATAGACATTCTTAAAATAATCTTTGGGTGCCTCGATAGTGCCTGGACAATCAAAGATGGAGTCAATCATAATAGCCGCAGGCTTATGCCCTTTGGCGGCTAGATTGGCTATACTATCATCAATAAGATTAGCATATTGCTCGCTTAGATTATCATCTGTCTTAAATGGCGTGCGGTAACTACATGGTGCCTCAAAGAGGGCCAGCCAATCAGGCCTATCATCACAGTCGGCTGTTGATAGAGTGTTTACCAACGTTGAATTACCATGATAGCTAAATTCAGATACGATAGCCCCTTCATTGCCTGTAACAATACGCGCAATACGCATGGCAAGGTCATTGGCCTCGGTGCCCGTGCAAACAAACATACAAACGCTCAACTCACCCGGCAGCGTTGCCGTTATCCGCTCAGACAAGTTTACCACATTTTCATGCAAATATCGGGTGTGGGTATTAAGCGTTGAGGCCTGTTTTGACAGCGCCTCAACCACGCGGGGATGACAATGCCCAACAGAAGCGACATTATTATAGCAATCTAGATATTTCTTGCCATCAGCATCATACAGCCAAACACCCTCGCCGCGCACCAAATGCACAGGCTCATCATAAAAGTGTTGATATGAAGGACCTAGGGCCTTTTTACGGCGTTCAATTAATTCTTGATTACTCATGGAAAAACCTTCTCTATCTTTAGTCACTATATCCACAGGCTGCACGGAAACTATTCACAGCAGCTATTCTATCCATACCATTTAAATACCGCAGCATATTAATGGCTTCTGTACGGTCTGTGATTAACTCATCTTTATTCTCATCAACCTCAGACACTAACTTCAGCTTAATATCTGTGAGCAGGATCGTAATAATCAACCTCAACATGATAGCGTCCCATAATAAAGTGACCTCTGCGTCTGATAAGGGGCAAATACTATGGAAACCCTTTAGCAAATTAATCGTGATACCAATATCCAATATATTTCTACGCTGGAATGTGGTGGCCATAACCGCCAGATCATTGACCACAGGCGCATACACCATGTCACCAAAATCAATGATACCCGTGATACCGTAGCTATCTTCATCGGCCCTTAGCAAATTATAAGGATGTGCGTCATTGTGAATAACATGACTTGGTAGTGCATTAAGCGCAGGCAACACCTCACCTTTAAGGCGTTCAACTAGCTGCAGCCCCACTTCGCGCGCATCGTCTTCAGCGTCACGCCAAAGCCCCTCTTGCACTGCAATGCCATTTGATAAATTCCACGGCATAAAATGTTTTGATGCCCTATGGGAAAAACCTTCTAATGCCTTACACATGGTGCCTTGGAAAACGCCAATAGCAAATAAATCATCCGCTCCAGGAAATTTTCCGTCTCCATATGGAATACCTGGCAGATAGGTAACAAGGCGCAGCGCGTGCATCACACCCTGATCATCTGTGATGCTGCTTATATTTAAACCGTCTTTGGTTTTAAACAGTCGCGGCACGGGCAGTGATGGAGCAGCCTTTTCAAGGTAGAGCATGGCCTGGACTTGGAAATCTGTAACATCAGTCTCTTCATCGGGGCCTGTAATTTTAACTACATACTCTTCACCTGCAACAGTCTTCAAATAAAAATTCTGGTCGCGCTCGCCATCCAGCTTTTTATAAAGGCCTTCAATGCCGTAATCCGTTAGGACCTTGGCTGCAATAACATCTTCTTCAAATTTAGGCGGATTAAAACGCATGTCGTTCGCGGTTATTTGATCAATTAAATCACTCATAAAATCTTCTTTAACAATTATCTATAATTCATCCTGAGGTTAGGGGAAAAATATTTACAAATCTATACATAATATGCATTAGATCAAACCTATTGCACCGATACGCATCTTGACCTAGTCTCCTCATGACTACAGGGAGATATTATAGTGCAAAATCATATTATTAAGGGGCTTATTGCCTCATGTTTGTTAGTTGTTACCTTCACAGTCAATGCCGCAGAGATATCCAAGGCAAAGCTGGACAATCTTAAAAGTCATTTCCAGACCTATGTTGATACCAATCAATTAACAGGATTAACCACCTTCGTTTCTCATCACGGCAAGCCTATTCATTTTGAAACTTATGGCCTTCAAGACAAAGATAAAGCCGTGCCAATGGCCAAAGACAGCATCTTTCGCATTTATTCCATGACCAAACCTATCACAGGTGTCGCCATGATGATGCTATGGGAAGAGGGCCATTTTAAATTAGATGATCCCGTTGCTAAATATATACCTGCCTTTAAAGATACACGTGTATTTACAAGCCTAAACGAAGACGGCACTATGATCACTGAGCCGCAAAAACGTCAGATGACCATTCGCGATTTAATGCGCCACACATCAGGTTTGACCTATGGGCTATTTGGTAATACGCCTGTTGATAAAGCCTATATGAAGGTCGATATTTTAAATGCTGATGTGACATTAAAGGGCATGGTAGAAAAAACAGCTAAATTACCATTAGTGGCCCACCCGGGTGAAAAATGGAATTATTCCGTATCAACAGATGTTCAAGGGCATTTAATAGAAATTTTCTCTGGCATGCCTTTAGACGATTTTTTCAAAGCACGAATTTTTAAACCACTTGGCATGACTGATACGGGGTTTTACGTTCCAGCCGAAAAGGCCGATCGCCTTGTTGAAATCTACAAATACGACAAAAATAAAAAACTGACCATCGCCCCCATACGCGATTACACCCAAAATCCAGCTTTTAAATCAGGCGGCGGCGGCCTTGTCTCAACGACAATGGACTATTGGTATTTTTGTCAGATGCTGCTGAATGGTGGCTCATTTAATGGCCACCAGATTATAAAATCGACAACAGTGGATATGATGCGAACAAATCAACTACCTGAGAATATAAAGTCTGTCGATAAAGGAGGCGAAATGGGTTTTGGGCTAAATTTCGCGGTAAAACAAAATCTACCTGATGGCAGCCCAAGGGGTAATAATGGTGAGTATAATTGGGGCGGGCTTGCCAACACTAAATTCTGGATTGATCCCAAAGAAGAGCTTGTTGTCATTCTTATGACAAATATCATGCCCCCCAATGTACCGCCTATTCGTGAGGAACTATATGGATTAATTTATCCCATTAGCGATAGGAATTCAGCGCGCTAAAACGTACAAAAAAAGGCTAAGGAAATAATCCTTAGCCTTACTCACCTTACATCACGTCATTCTTATATTAATTTGCAGCAACCGCTTTTACAAAGCTAAGAAGTTCTTTTTGCATTGCAGGTTTAAGTTTAATGAAATACTGACACAGTTTTATTGCCTCTCGATCATATTTAGGCTCATCTAGCGGTTCATTATTTGCTAATTCGAAAAAGGATTCTGGCCTAACATTAAACATCGCTGCGATATTCATCAATTTACTCGCGGAAATTCTGTTTGAACCTTTTTCGTATTTTTGAATTTGCTGAAAGGTTAAGCCTAAAGCGTTGCCTACTTCTGTCTGAGTAAAGCCACGCAATTTGCGCGTGCGCGCCACCTCTTTGCCTACTGCTATATCTATTGGGTCTGCCATCCACTTAATCCTTGAGTTAGTTCATTTCATTTACTATGTCTCATATGCATAGGGTGAAAACAACGCTCAAATTGTAATCCTTTGCATTATGCATATGTAATTGAATTTTATTCAAATTTCAACCTAAACCATTAAAATTCAGATACATTGGTAATTGACGAAGTGCTTTTACTAGGCCATGGTCACTCTTTCAGTTTTAAAGGGGCCTGATCATGAAGATTACACATGCATTTAAAGTAGCCGTACACCTAGTCATTGCACTTATCATAGCACAATTCGCTATTACTTCAAACTTAGCCGCTAAAGACACGGTTAATCCAACGCTATTGGAAGCTAAAAAATGGCGTTTTGTTGGTCCTTACCGGGGTGGTCGTGTAACCACTGTTGCTGGTGTTCCCAGTAATCCGATGGTTTACTATATGGGCGCAACGGGTGGCGGTGTCTGGAAAACATCAAATGCAGGTGTGTCTTGGGCCCCTATTTCGGACAAAGATTTTAACGTTGGCACGATCGGCGCAATTGCCGTATCGCTGTCTGACCCGAATGTTTTATATGTAGGCACTGGCGAAGCACCAATTCGCGGCGTGACCACAAGCCACGGCGACGGCATGTATAAATCAACCGATGCCGGCAAAAGCTGGACCCATATTGGTCTAAAGAAATCTGGCCAAATATCGCGTGTCCGCATTCACCCAACCAACTCAGATATTGCATGGGTAGCCGTTCAGGGCCAAATTTGGGGCCCAAACCCTGAACGCGGCATCTATAAAACAATAGATGGCGGCAACAGTTGGAAACAAGTCTTAAAAGTTGATGGTGAAACTGGCGCTGGTGAGCTTGCCATTGACCCAACAAACCCTCGTATTCTTTATGCTGCTATGTGGGAACATGGCAGGAAGCCTTGGTATATTAAATCGGGCGGCGAAGCTGGTGGTATTTTCAAGACCACTGATGGTGGCGACACATGGAAAAAGCTAGAAGGCGGCCTGCCAAAGACCGTAGGGAAAATCGGTATTGATGTTGTGGCAAGCCAGCCATCACGGGTCTATGCAATTGTTGAAGCCCATGAGGGTGAAGGCGGGCTATGGCGCAGTGATGATTTTGGCGCAACTTGGAAACTGATTAACCAAGACCGTATCATCCAAACACGCGCTTGGTATTATAACCGCGTGACCGCTGACCCATCTGATCCTGATACAGTTTATGTATCAAATGTGACATTCATGAAATCAACAGACGGCGGTAAAGATTTTGAGATTTTACGCACCGCGCACGGCGACTATCATGATCACTGGGTTAACCCTAATAACAGCCTAAATATGGTCAATGCCAGTGATGGCGGTGGCTCTGTCACTTTTGATGGCGGGAAATCATGGTCACGCATTGATAATCAAGCAACGGCACAGTTCTACCGTGTTACCACTGATAATCAGGTGCCTTACCGCATCTATGGTGGACAGCAAGACAATAGCACTGTTGCGATCTTATCTAGCACCCACACAGGCAGCATCTCAGACAAGGATTTCTTTTCTGTTGGTGGCGGCGAAAGTGCGCATATTACATTTGATGAGAATAATCCTCGCCTTATCTATGCGACAACTATCAATAGCACGCTAACCGAGTTTGATACTGTAAACAAGCGCACACGTCCCATTAAACCATACCCAGAGTATGTATTTGGGCGCGCACCAAAAGACATCCATTACCGCACAAACTGGAACGCGCCAGTGGCGTCTAATGCGTTTGACCCCAGCATCGTTTACTATGGTACTGAGAAAATTATTCGCACTGATGATCGCGGCGTTACTTGGGCGGAGATTAGTCCAGATCTAACCCGCAATGACAAATCGCGTCAGGGTCTAAACGGTGGCCCTATCAGTAACGAGTCTGTTGGTGCGGAATATTACAATACAATATTTTATATCAAGCCATCCATGCATGAAAAAGATGTGATCTGGGTTGGCAGTGATGATGGCCTAGTACATGTTACCCGCGACGAAGGCAAAACATGGAATAATGTAACACCAAAGGGTACACCCGAGGCATTGATTAACGCTATCGAAGTTAGCCCCCATGACGCAGCCACCGCTTATATTGCCGTGTCGGCCTATCGTATGAATGATTTCCATCCTTATATTTATAAGACTAAAAACTACGGTAAAAGCTGGAAACGTCTTGATAAAGGCTTACCAAAAGACACCTTCGTTCGTGTAGTGCGTGAGGACCCCGTTCGCAAAGGGCTTTTATACGCAGGGACAGAGCGTGGTATGTATGTATCATTTGACGATGGCAAGAACTGGCAATCATTACGCCTAAACTTACCGCCTGTACCAATCACTGATCTAAAAATTCGTCAAGGTGATCTGGTTGCAGCAACACAGGGACGCGGCTTCTATGTAATGGATGATCTGTCATACTTGCGTGAAATCACGGGCAAAGAAGCTGATAAAGCAATGCATGTCTTCACGCCTGCGGATACAATGCTTGTACAGTCTCGCAGCCGTTCAGGATATCTGCGTTCAGCAAACCCAAAAAGCGGTGTTACAATCAACTATCATCTAGCAGAGGCATCTGAAGAGCCTCTATCTGTTGATATTATGGACGCATCCGGTGCTATCGTGCGTAGTTATTCTACAGAAAAAACTGCACATGACCGTTGTAAGGTGGGTAACAGCGTCCCGCGCGTCATATATAAGATTAAGCATCCATCACGCAAAAAAGGCGTGAATAGCTGGACATGGAATATGCGCAGTCATGACATGACATGCGTGGATAAGGTAGCCATGTTTGCTGGTTATTCTGGCCCTACAGTTAACCCTGGTAACTATAGCGCACGCGTAACCGTTGGAGAGCAAAGCCAAACAGTATCGTTTAAACTAACACCAGACCCGCGTCTGACGGCGACTAAGGCCGATTATGATTATCTATCAGCCCGTATGAGCGAGGCATCTAGCCTGCTTAACGAAGTGATGGATAATATCGTATCAATGCGTAAAGCACGCGATAATATCAATGACCTGCTGGCTGATTATGATGACGCTGATCTCCATACAGCAGGGAACGCGGCCGTAGCTGCAATCTCTGAGTGGGAGGCCACAGTGACACAGCTGAAATACCGTGTTTATGAGGATGAGGATAGCTGGCCGAGCCTATTCGATGTTCAGGTGCGTCATCTATTTGACGCGTTGGACCGTGCTGGCCCGCCAGTATCAGGAGGCGCCTTAAAACGTTACACTGATCTAAGTGCTGAGTGGGAAGGCTTCAAACAGAGCCGTGATGCTATTCTGGACGGCAACCTGAAAGCTGTTAACGATTGGGCAACGGCCAAAGGTGTGAAACTGGTTAGACCTTAAGCTTTTACAAACCAACTCAAAATACATAAAACCCAGTCACTTGCGTGGCTGGGTTTTTCTTCGACTATATTAACTAATGACCTTTAAAATAAGCGTCCACTACCGCTATTACTCTATCACCAAGCTTGTTTATATTCGCGTCATTACACAGCGATATAACAGACAGGCTGTCATCCTCAAATCGCGCGTAATAGCTTGTTGTGCCTAGCCAACCACCGCTGTGCGTATAGGCATTTCGTCCCTCTATAACGCGCTTGCTCTGGCCATAAGCATATAGGCTATCACCTGATTTATGGGCGCTAGTTGGTGTGTTCATCGCCGTCTTAAATGCTGCGGGGTCTTTGCCAAGCTTAGGATTATAGAAATTCTGATCCCATTTGAGCATATCATTAACGCTGGTGTGCAAGCCGCCATCCCCAACCGTGAATAGATTGGTCATGTCATTAACATAACCACCGCCCTTTTTAGGCTTATAGCCTTGGGCACGGTTTTTGATAATCTCAAAAGGCTGATCGCTAAAATATGAATTTGTCATACCAAGTGGGCCAAATATACGTTCATCAGCAAAGGCTCTGAGCGATTTACCCGTGCGCACCTCAACGAGCTTAGATAATAGGTAATAGCCTATATTATTATACTCAAATTTCGTGTCAGGCTCATGCTTAAGTTTTAGCTTCTTTACGACCTCATAAAACTCATCATTGGTTAGATAATCTTCATTGCCTATTCTAAAAGGCCTACCTAGTGGTGAGCGCAAATCCACCTCACTCGCCTCTTTTGGCCCTTCATATGAACCTGAAATATGGCCGTACCCCTTCATACCGCTATAATGTCCGAGCATTGAACGCACTGTCACCTTATGTTTATACTCAGGCAAATCTGTTAAATAGCTGCCAATATCAGCGTCGAGATCAACAAGCCCGTCATCAACGAGCAAAAGAACTGCAGCAGCTGTAAATTGCTTAGACACAGATGCAATGCGAAATACAGTATCAGGCACAATCTTCACATCAAGTTCTAGACTAGCCATACCGTAACCAGCTTGGTGAATAAATTTACCATCCTTTATCACCCCGACGCTACAGCCGGGTGTATCTGATGTATTATGATCCGCAAAAACTTCATCAACGCTCTGTGAGAATGTTAAATTAGGTTCGTCATTTAAAGCAAATATGCTCGACGTTAAAACAGTCATTAGACCAGCTGAAATTATACTGTTAATGATTATAGTCATAGAATTGTCCCTTTAATTTAGCCCGTTTCCCAATTAAATTCATCGCTGTCATATTAGCTCTACCCTTGACAGATTAGTATAACTCGTTGAATAGATATATATATATTTCCATAGGGTCTTTAGCTTCAATGAATATCAAAAAATTTAAAAAATGCATCATACATATTGGTTCCCCCAAAACGGGCACAAGCAGTATTCAGCGTTGTTTTTATCAAAATCGAGGACAACTAAAAAAGGATGGGTATTTATACCCCCATCGGGCTAATCATATATTTCTTGTCTCAAATTTTTCTGCTAATCCTGCCCGCTTTGATTTTAATATTAAAAAAGGCAGAGTGTCGCAGGAAGATTTGTCCACCTACCATAACAGGGAAATGAAGCTACTAGAAACGAGCTTTGAAGAAACAGACGCACATACGCTCATAATCTCTAGTGAATATTTTATGAACGTACCACAAGCATCACTTAATAATCTTAAACGGTATTTAGCAGCTTGGGTCGATGAGTTTGAAATTGTTTGTTACATTAGGCACCCCCTCGCTCACGCTAGATCAAGTATACAACAACATGTAAAAGCAGGTTTTAGTTCCCTGAACCAACATAGCGCACCAGTGGTTTCAAAATTCAGCAATATTTTGGAGCGCTATAGCTCTGTATTTGGCATGAAGAATATCTCAATACGTGAATTTCATCATGACACCTTATATAAGAAAGACGTCGTCTCTGATTTCGCGCACAAAATGAATATCAAGGAAGAACTCATTGATAAAATGAAAGGTGTTTCCGCTAATGAAAGCACGAGCATGGAGGCGCTTTTAATATCAAGCGCTATCACAGAAAAATTTCCACGCAGTAAAGATGGTATATGGAACCCAGAGCGCGCTAAAAGCATAGGTGTAGCTGCTGTAAAAGGCCAAAAATTTTCACTCACCCAAGATCAAATTGATTCAGTGAAACAACGATCAAAACCAGAGATCAATTATTTACTAAATACTTTTGGGTTTACCTTCTCACCCATTACTGAAAAACCTAATGAAACATCTCACTTGTGGGGCGAAGATGCATTATTGTCTCTGGCCACTCTTATTAATAATAAGTCAAAAATCATCGAAAAACTAGAGACTCCAATAATAGATTTAAGCCGTTTTAAGAAAAATTTTAAAGCATTAGAAGTAGCGTATCAACAGCTTAGCAACACGTCTATCCGTCAGTTCAAAGCAATATTAGAAAATGACCCCACGAATATTCCAGCGATAAAAGCTTTGATCCAATTTTACCAAAAGAGCTCTGATAAAGACATGAGAGATTTGTTTGCTTATATTCAAGAATGCGCAGCAAGTGATGCCAAACACACCTATACCTTAGCGCTGTTTTTTCAAGATAGGGGCAATGTGCAATTTGCGAAAATGCTACTCACGTCCTGCAATGGCAAAGGCTGGATTTACCGTAGAAAAGCTAAAAAAATGCTAGCTAAGATCAATACTGAATAAGCGAGGCGGTGGCGGCCCACCACGACAAGGAACAGCTTCAATATGCTATTGATATGACATTAATAGGCATAAGACTTATCTCAAGCCACAGGGATAAAAGTTTGCACATATACTAAATTCTGTTAACTATAGTATTCATACATATCCTATGGAGCAGCAACAAATTAATGTTTAAAAGAACATCCTACATTACAGCTTTACTGTATTTATCATTAATACGGCCAGCCTTTGCAGACGATCATATTCTTAAACCTATCTACCTATTAACAGATGCAGGTGTGCCAGTGGCGCTCGCAAATGATATAACATCTGAATTTGGTGCAATGTTAAATAAAGCCAAGGCTATTATAGAAAAAACTGGATTGGCGTATGAGGTCCGCTCTTTACCATGGCCTCGGGCTATACGTGAATTGGAAGAGAGAAATAACGCTGTTATTATTGGATTGATCCGCACAAAAGAGCGTGAAGATGATTACATATGGCTGCATTCTATAAACAAAATTGATTATCAACTTTTTTCCAAAAATTTACCCCGTTACAAAAACCTTTCCAAAGAAATGATAATTAGCGGTAAATATTATTCCGTTTGTCAAACGGGATCAGCCCAATGTAGCATGTTAACCAATTACGGCTTTCCGGATGAAAAAATTTTACATGCTACAGAAACAAAAGAAGCATCATTTGATAAGCTTTTATTGCATGGCCGTGTCGACTTTATTGTAAGTCAAGCTGATGAAATTCATGAAGATTTAATTGAACTAGGCCAGCCCATAGATAGTTTTAAGGCCGTTGCTCATTTAAAAAGCGTAACAGCTTATATGGCTGCATCTAAAAAAACTTTTGATAAGAGATACATAAAACTTATTCAAAACAAGGCGGAATGACCTTACTAATTTTATTTTTAATACTAGCGTATCTTGTTCTAAAATTCTCACGAGAACTATATGATCTGCAGTACCTGAGCTGTGGTGGGTACCCTTTTGAGCCTTACCTACCGCTTTTCATCATTGAAATCGATACAATATCCCTCATCAAAACCTGAGACTCAAAGTAGCAGTTGACCTACTGGTATCATAACACTATCGTCCAAAACAGGGATGAGACTTTCACTACAGTATACGTCAATATAACAGGGGCACTATATGACAAACGATTCTGCCAGCACTGCGGGCACAGCAAGCGCATTTGACGATTGGCGATCAATTGCCACGGCCATTTTCATGGCACTAGTGGGCTATACAGTGATGGTCAGCGTACCTGTGCTCAGCACCGCATTGGTAGATAAGGTTGGTTTCACCGAAGTCGAGGTGGGCAGGATTTGGGGCGCAGACATGGGTGGATTTTCCATAGGCGCCATCCTATCAGCAGTTTTTGTCGGGCGTGTTAATAGACGGCACCTCGTCATAGTTGGCGGTTTAATGGCCATTGCAGCTAATACGCTTTGTCTGACTTTAAGTAACTTTGATGAAATCCTGTGGCTTCGCGCCATTGCAGGTATTGGCAGTGGTATCATCACAGGCGTTGCTGTCGCCACTTTAGGCGGCACAACCAAACCAGTGATAGCCTTTAATCTAGAGCTTCTTGGCTTTGCCTTTTCAACGGCGATATCGCTACATTTCCTACCCAAGCTAACGATGAATGAAATCTATATAGTCTTTATTATTTTAGCGGCCCTATGTATACTGTTGGTGCGGTACATACCCGCCAGACCTCTCAGCGCGGCAGAGCTTGCAGAGCAAGAAAAGGGTGAGTTTCATACCGAAGATTGGCATGTCCCTAAAGTATTGCCTATCATCTGCCTTGTGGCAGTTTGTTTTACCTATATCAATATCGGTGGATATTATACCTATATTGAACTGGCCGCGCTAAAGGATGGCATCACAGAGGCATGGATGAGCCCTGTACTGACATGGTCTTCCATATTCGCCATTGTTGGCTGTGTGCTTGCCTATTTTTCCACCCGTTTTGGTCTGTTCAAACCTCTTTTTGTTGCTCTAATATTAATGGCGGCCACAGTATTTATGGCCAGCACGGGCATTACGAATACAAATATTGTTATTAGCCTGTTTGGTTTCATGACGCTCTGGACATTCGCCGATGTTTATCAATCGGCAATGATGGCGCATATGGACCGCAGCGGGGCACTGGTTGCCCTTCTGCCCGCTGTTCAGGGCTTTGGTCAGTTCCTTGGCCCTAACATGGCAGCGTCCGTGTTGGACGCGGGGCTTGGCTATAGCAGTATGTTTATTGTCAGTGGCAGTATGGCCCTTGTGGCGCTCGCACTTTATATGGGCGTTCTGTTTTATATGCACCGCAATAAACCAGTGACTGCCTAGCGCATATAGAGAACAGGTCAACTATCCAATTAGATATAATAAAAATTCAGAGGGTGTCAGATAATTAATTCAAGCACCCTCTAATTCATTGCCTTAACTGTAATAGTAGACATAATGTCATGGCTGAGAGAGGGGTACTTTCCCAAGTGCATAAATGATTTCACACGACCTAATGAAGTTGGTGAACAGCCAAAAAACTCCTGCGCCGCCTAATCTTCTCCATAAAGTATAATACATACATATGATGTTCTTTCTGATACCTCGTCTATCATCGGATCAGCCGTAGATATGGAAACTGGCATGCGATTAGGCGAGATGTGTTCTATGAAGAGGTCATCCATTCATCTAAAGAATAGATATGTCCAGCTAGATAAAACTAAGAACGGTGACCAACGAAATGTTCCCTTATCCAAGAGAGCCTTAGAATTAGTCACTAAATTTATGAAAACAGATATACGTGTCATATCAGCGGTAGCATCAAGCCTATTTAGGAAAGTGCGAAATAGCGCAGAAATCTATGACCTTCATTTCCATGATACGCGCCATGAAGCCATCACGCGCATGTCAAAGAAATTAGATGTGTTAGCTCTGGCTCGAACTGTCGGCCATAGGGATTTAAAAAGCCTTATGATCTATTACAATGAAACAGCAACTGAACTCGCTGAAATGTTGGGATGAGTTCCCCTGACAGGAAAACATCCTGTAAACCTAATACCTGATGGCATAATATATAAACTCCTTGCTTCATTTTATAACCTGCAAGGTGTCTACAAATCTAGGGGCATCTCATCTACAAAAAACGAATAGCCCTCAGCCTATTGTCATGACCTCTTATTGTGAGATGCGACGAATGCGGCTTGTACGGTAGTTTAATTGGCGAAAGTAACATTACTTTTTAGATTCAGCATAATGATCGGCTCTAATTTTTATAAAATCCCCGTTATCATAAGCTTCTTTGATAATGGTTTCTAATTTTGACTTGTGGGGCATCAAAGCAGACTGTTTACAAATTGCAAAATAATATTGTCTTACATATGAGGATTGGACCCTTGCCCGTACAATTTCATTCTCCAGACCTTGTTCTTTAATCATAGCATCTGCGCTATCTGAGAAATGGTTAAAAATATGAACTCTCTTATTTAAAAGCAACCTGATTTTACTTTTCAACGTCGGTACAGGAATAATTTTTATACCACGTTTTCTTAAATTTACTAGTGCCTGAGGCCTGTCCAATGTGATCCCTAGAGTAAGTCCTTTTAGGTCTTCCGTGGTCCAGACCATATTATACCGACTTTTCAATATGTAATATCCGCCTCTTAAGGTTTCATAAGGTGGCTCAAGGTATACTATATTATCGACACTATCATAGCCCTTCTTCAGCCCCACCATCAGGTCAATCCCGCATGCATTTAATGTCTGAAGGCGGCGGGCAAAGGACATGGGATGAATTTCAAGGTTTATATCCACTTTATCAGTTAGAAACTGAAGATACTTCGCGTGGAGTCCATTAATAAACTCTGGAGAGACGGAAGACTTAATACTTAAGGGGGTTTTCTCTACGAGATCCGTTTCTGCATAAGCCATAGAGGCATTAATTATCAAGCTAAGAACTAGACAAAAAACTGAAATTCTCACTTATAAATTACCCCTAATCACTAGCTACACTGTTGCCTATATTATTCTAACAATAGCCTACTTAACTTAGATTGCAATAAATTCCATCCACTACTGAGATGCCCCACAACATTCAAAAGATTAAAAACAATCTAATGAATTGATATATAGATATAGTATGAAATAAATGGTGCCGCTGGGGAGAATCGGACTCCCGGCCTCTCCATTACCAATGGAACGCTCTACCACTGAGCTACAGCGGCCCTTTAGGATAAGGACAAGGCGGGTATTGCCATAGCTACGCCGTTTATGCAAGTCAAAAAACAAGCATCGCATCGCGTGATATGCCTTGTAAGATTGACCTTGGCCAGCAATCAGCTTATGCATGCATGATAAACCCACATACACTATACGGATAAGCCTCATGACAAACACCGACAAAGTCGCAAAGAAAAGCAAAAAGGCAATTGCCGCAGAGGAAAAAGCCGAGCGCCTAGCCGAGCAGTTACGCAATAATTTGCGCCGCAGAAAAGCGCAAACACGCTCTCGCGACAATGATTCTACCGACAAATAATTAACAGCGACAAGAAGGGCTTGAAAGGCCTGAAATATTGACTTACTACTGTGCGGTAAGGGAACGTCATATTTAATAAGGAGAGCCTAACATGGCCATAATGTCAGACAAGTGGATTCGCGAAAAAGCCCAAACTACTGGGATGATCGAACCTTTTGTAGACGGCCAAGTCCGTGACGGTATTAGTTACGGCCTTTCCTCTTATGGGTATGATGCCCGTGTGGCGCCAGAATTTAAAATCTTCACTGATGTGGATTCTGTGATTGTTGACCCTAAAAATTTCTCGCCTAACAGCTTTGTTGACCGCTGTGCTGATGAGATCATCATTCCGCCCAACAGTTTTGCCCTAGCCCGCACAGTTGAATATTTTCGCATTCCTGAAGATGTTCTAGTGATCTGCCTTGGCAAATCCACCTATGCTCGCTGTGGTATCATTGTGAATGTGACGCCACTAGAGCCAGGCTGGGAAGGCCATGTGACATTAGAATTTTCTAATACAACACCCCTACCCGCCAAAGTTTACGCGAACGAGGGCGCATGTCAGTTCTTGTTCTTTGAAGGCAACGAGCCGTGCGAAACCCCCTATAATGCCCGTAAAGGTAAGTATATGGGTCAAACGGGTGTGACCCTGCCAAAGCTATAAACCTCATGCATATAACTTAATGCAAACGATCCTCTTTTCAGGGCGTTTAGTATTTAGAAAGCGCATTGAAATTTATTCCCGCGGCTGCTGCTGGTAAGTCTGCAATACAAATGTGCATTTTTCAAAGATTATGCTTAATAAAAAATTACTTATTTCCCATTTAGTGATATCAAGTTAAGCATGAACTATTATCACGCTAGGGAATTAAATTGGCCAATCAGGATCGAAATACATTACTCCGCAAAGTAGACAAGAGTAGTCTTGTAGACATTATTGATTTTTCTGCCGATGCAATACTTGCCTTGGACAGTAATTATAAAATTGTGATGTTTAATGCCGCTGCTCAAAATTTGTTTGGCTATAGCGCAGAAGAAATTCACCAGCAACCAATTGACATATTATTACCCAAAGACGTGCGACCAAAACATGATAATTATATCCGCTCTTTTAATGATACTGTAGAGCGGGCCAGATTTATGTCCGACAGGTCATCGGTTAAAGGCCTCACCAAAGACGGCCAGCTTATCCCTCTGGATATTTCTATCCAAAAGCATTTAGGCGATAGGGAAATTCGATATTCAGCTGTTTGCAGAGATATATCGGCTTTCCAAACAATTATTAAAGATCTAGAGACCAGTGAGGCACGCTTATCTCGCGCTCAAAAGATAGCACAAGTTGGCAACTGGGAATGGGATATTGCAACAGGTGAGGTTGCTTGGTCAGATGAAATATACCGTATTTTTGAGAGAGAGCGGCATAATTTTGACTCTACTTATGAAAATTTTTTGGAAACCATTCACGAAGCCGACCGCGCGAAAGTAGAAGAATCCGTTCTTGAATGTGTTAATAAAACTGCCCCTTATTCCATAATACACCGCATTGTTTGCCCTGATGGGTCTGAAAAGACAGTCCAAGAAAAAGGAGAGGTTGTCTGCAATGCAAATGGCGACCCCATACGTATGGACGGCACGGTTCAAGACATAACAATAGCGTGGAAAAAAGAAGATCAGTTGCGGCAAACCACCCAACAAGCCAGCGCTGCCAATATGGCGAAATCTCAATTCCTCGCAACAATGAGCCATGAGCTACGCACCCCACTAAATGCTATTATCGGCCTCAGCGCAATGATGCAGGACAGCATTTTTGGCGAGATCACCCCCTCTAAATATAAAGAATATATTATCGACATTAATAATAGCGGTGAGAATTTGCTGACACATATTAATAATATTCTAGATGTTTCAAATATCGAATTACAAAGTATCAATACAGTACCGCTGGAAATAAAATCAAAAGATTTAATCAACACATGCCTTCAAATGACCAAACATCTATCTGTCCTTAATGAAATTAAGTTTGATATCTCCATAGACCCTGAACTGGATTTTATTACAACCGACCCAACCCATGCCCGCAAGATACTGGTTAATCTGATCAGCAATGCAGTGAAATTTTCACATAAAAAAGGTCTGGTAAAAATATCACTTAGTACAAACGTGGATACTGAAAAACTTATATTCACCGTAGAAGACTTTGGCATCGGTATAAGCCAAGAAAACTTAGAGGCTATTTTTGAGCCCTTCACCCAAACAGACATGGAATTTACCCGCAAATATGATGGGGCTGGTCTTGGGCTTTCTATTGCTAAAGCTCTTGTAGAAACGCAAGATGGTACAATCACTGTAGAAAGTGAATTAAACATGGGTACAAAAGTTACCATTACCCTGCCACTGATTGGTCAAGAGGGTGATGACCTGTGGTTATAGGTCTTCTCTATCTCTAATCCCTTAATTTTCTTGACGCAGCCACACGCCTGCCTTACTTCCATCTTAGGTATATGTGCGAACTCACATATAAAAATAGGGCAAAGAACACCATGGAAAAATTAGTAATTAAAGGCGGCAATAGGCTAACGGGTACGATCCCCATTAGCGGCGCAAAAAATGCGGCACTGCCTTTGATGTGTACATGTCTATTATCGGCCGAGCCAGTAACACTCACCAACTTGCCACGCCTTGCTGATATTTCTACATTATCTGACCTTTTAAATCATATGGGTGTCGGCATCGCCATTGCGGGTGGTCGTGGCGGTAAAATCACTGGGCGTCGTCAAACTTTTGATGCCAGTGAAATCGCAGATACGGTTGCCCCCTATGATATGGTCCGTAAAATGCGCGCCTCTATCTTGGTTTTAGGGCCATTGGTAGCGCGGTTCGGTGAAGCAACGGTATCGCTGCCTGGCGGCTGCGCCATTGGTAACCGCCCCATTGATCTACATCTAGATGCCCTGCAGTCATTAGGCGCAACGATTGAACTTGCTGATGGCTATGTGCGCGCCTCTGCCCCTGATGGGTTATCTGGTGGCACGGTGCGTTTTCCCTTTGTAACGGTGGGCGGCACTGAAAATGCGCTGATGGCAGCCACCCTATGTAAGGGTGTGTCTGTTATTGAAAATGCAGCCAAAGAACCTGAAATAGTTGATCTAGCCAATTGCCTTATCGCGATGGGTGCTAAGATTGAGGACCACGGCACATCGACCATCACCATAACAGGTGTCCCTAAATTACATGGTTGCACCCACGCGGTTATGCCTGATCGGATCGAGGCTGGATCATATGCGGTCGCAGCTATTATGACGGGTGGTGATATTTTGCTGGAAGGCGCTAATGCCCATGATATGGCATCAGTGCTAGACGTGCTGACTAAATCTGGCGCCACAATCACCGAGGAAGAAAACGGCGTGCGCGTTACCGCTGGTGATAAGATCAGCCCTCTGCATTTGGTGACACAGCCTTTCCCAGGGTTTCCAACGGATATGCAAGCCCAGTTGATGTCGATGTTAACCATCGCCGATGGCGCATCAATCGTTACCGAGGCTATTTTTGAAAATCGCTATATGCACGTGCCAGAGCTATGTCGTATGGGCGCTGATATAACAGTCACGGGATCAAGTGCCACTATACGCGGTGTGAATAGCTTAAAAGCTGCACCCGTTATGGCAACTGACCTGCGCGCCAGTATGTCGCTAGCGCTAGCAGGCTTAGTAGCAGAGGGGGAAACCCATGTGCACCGCCTGTATCACCTTGATCGTGGTTATGAGCGCTTAGAAGATAAACTACAAGCTGTGGGTGCGGATATTGAGCGTGTTCCAGTATAAGGCCCAACATATAAAAATGAATAGAAAATTATGACAAAGCCATTAAAAGTAAAAGCGCTATCCGGCAGTGATGTAGAAGTAGTTTCAGCCCTACTTCAGGATATGGCTATTCGTGTTAACGATCTAAAATTCATCAAGGATGAACATCGTTTTGCCATGATAGGCAACCGCTTCTGCTGGGAAGAAAAGAAAGGCTGGTTCAAAAAGCCCAAGGGCGAGCGTGTACGCACAGCCCTGCATTTTGATGGTATTTTATCGGTCTCTACACAAAACATCAATAGGTCTGACTCTGACGCTATTGTATCTTTATTATCTATCACATTAGAAAAAATGGCCGAAAATCATTGTATCACGCTGAATTTTGCTGGTGATATGCATGGTGCTAGCGCTATAAAGCTAACCGCAGAATGTATTGAAATCCTTGTGAGCGATGTGTCTGACACATGGGAAGCCATTGATAGACCCGATCACAATATCTAATCGATGAATTGGACCAGTCATGGACCTAACAGATCCGCTGATACTCGCTCTACCTAAGGGGCGCATTTTAAAAGAAGTGATGCCGCTTGTTCGCGGCGCAGGTATCGAGCCTGAAGCTGCCTTTGATGACCCTAAAAGCAGAGCCTTAAAGTTCTCAACCAACATCAAGGGCCTAAGCATCATTCGCGTGCGCGCATTCGACGCTGCAACCTTTGTTGCCTTTGGCGCGGCGCATCTGGGCGTGGTCGGCAATGATGTTATGCAAGAATTTAACTATGATGATCTTTATTCACCGCTTGATCTTGGCATAGGCTATTGCAGGCTATCGCTGGCGGAACCTAACGATCTGCCTGACAGTGAGAATATCGAAACAATGTCACATATCCGTGTGGCAACAAAATACCCGAACCTAACTAGTAAATATTTCGCAGAACGCGGCGTGCAGGCTGAGTGCGTGAAACTCAACGGCGCTATGGAACTAGCTCCCCTGCTGAACCTATGTCCGCGCATTGTTGATCTGGTATCCACTGGCGATACGTTGCGGGCAAATGGGCTAAAGGAAGTAGATGTGATCACCGAGATTACATCGCGTCTTGTGGTTAATCGCCCTGCCTTTAAAATCAGACCACGTGAAGTGACATATTGGATTGATCGCTTTCGTGAGTCCTTAGCAGATTTAAAGGGCTAACACGTCATGACCATTACCATTAGTAGCTGTGACAAAGATTTTGATAGCCGCCTTCAAGATATTCTACTTATGAAGCGCGAAACATCTAGTGATGTGCGTGATATAGTGACGGACATCATCAAAGATATTCAAACGGGTGGTGATAAATCGCTGATAGCGCTAACGGCTAAGTTCGATCGCTTTGACGCTGCTACAAAGGGCCTAGCAATTACAGAGGCCGAAATAGACGCCGCCGTTCAAACTATTAAACCAGATGTTATGGCAGCATTAGAGCTAGCGGCAAAACGCATTACATCATTTCACAGCAAACAATTACCAAAGAACATTGACTATACTGATGACGATGGCGTGCGGCTTGGGCAACGCTGGGGCGCGGTATCCGCAGCTGGTTTATATGTACCCGGCGGTCTTGCCAGCTATCCATCGTCCGTATTAATGAATGCTATCCCTGCGCAGGTTGCTGGTGTTGAGCGCCTTGTTATGTGCGTGCCCACACCTGATGATACATTAAGCCCGCTAGTGCTCGCCGCAGCAAAACTGGCAGGTGTCACTGAAATATACCGTGTTGGCGGTGCACAGGCTGTTGCAGCACTTTCTTTCGGAACCGAAACTATTGCGCCAGTGGACAAAATTGTCGGCCCTGGTAACGCCTATGTCGCCGAAGCTAAACGCCAAGTATTTGGCAAAGTTGGCATTGACACAATCGCTGGCCCATCTGAAATTTTAGTGGTGGCCGACGCCAAGAATGACCCAAGCTGGATTGCGGCTGATCTGTTATCACAAGCCGAGCATGACACAGCCGCGCAAAGTATTCTCATCACAGACGATACAAGTTTTGCTGAGGATGTTCAAATTGCCATCCATGATCATCTAGAGACTTTACCGCGCAAAGAAATTGCTGAGGCCTCTTGGGATGATTACGGCGTGATCATACTAGTTGATGACATCACTAGCTGTAATGAGATCATTGATACGCTAGCGCCTGAGCATCTTGAGCTTGCAATCGATAATCCAGAGACCTTAATGGACAAAGTCAAGCACGCGGGCGCAGTTTTCCTAGGTCGTTACACACCCGAAGCGATTGGTGATTACATCGCGGGGCCAAACCATGTACTGCCAACTGCACGCTCGGCACGCTTTTCATCGGGGCTGAGCGTTTATGATTTTATGAAACGCACGACCTTTGTTGGTTGCAGCGAGGATAGTTTAAGGGCCATTGGCCCAGCCGCCATAACATTAGCTGGCGAAGAAGGGCTTGACGCCCACGCCTTATCCGTGTCAATTCGACTAAAGGATGGTGAGTAAGCATGTCGAATCATAAGCTTATAGATATACAGCTAGATGAAAACACAGTGGTTAAATGGACCGCTGATATTGATCATGAGCGCCGTATCGCCATCTTTGACCTGTTAGAAGAAAATAGCTTTGAAGTTATCAAGGCCACAGAGGCAGGTTATATGGGGCCGTATAAGCTGAATCTATCTATTGAAGAAGGTCGTTTGGTATTTGATATTAAATCAGAGGATGATCAGGCCATCATTAGTTTTAGACTGGCGATGAGTCCTTTCAGGCGGACAATCCGTGAATATTTTGCTATATGTGAGAGCTATTATGAAGCGATTAAAAATTCTAATCCTTCACAGATAGAAGCCATCGACATGGGGCGTCGTGGCTTACACAACCAAGGTAGCGAATTATTGCAGGAACGCCTGAACGACAAGGTTAATATGGATATGCAAACAGCTAGGCGCTTGTTTACGCTGGTATGCGTATTGAACCTAAAGGGGTAGACGGATGGATAATGCACCAAAAAATCCAAAAAGCATTCTATTTGTCTGCAACCAAAATAGTGTGCGCAGCCCTATGGCCTATGGCCTAGCCGAGGCATATTGCAAGCGTCGGATTTATGTAGATTCTGCTGGATTAATCGCAGGGCCGCTTGATGGTTTTTCCGTCGCAGCGCTGGGGGAGCTTGATATTGACATCTCAGAGCATGAAAGCAAAACGCTGAAAGATATTAAGGTTAAAGACTTTGACCTGATCGTTGCACTGACCACCCAAACATACGAGCGCTTGCTGACCATGCTACAGGGCACAGATGTGGCGCTAGAATTTTGGCCCACGTCCGACCCGTGCAAAATTGAAGGCAAGCGCGAAGAGATTTTAGACGGATTCCGCAAGGTCCGCGACAAACTAAGAACCCAAATCCGCGCCCGCGTTAAGTTTGATTAGATAAAACTCGTCATGTGCGGTCCTTCCCCCGTCATGCCAGACCCTGTGAAGTCGAAGACTGAGTAGGAAATGATCTGGCATCCATGTGTACCTTAAATAAAATTATAGGATGGAATTAGGATGCGACTAGCATCCGCACCGAGCGACCGCGAGGCCAAGCTAGTGCGAGGGTACTATTAGAAATGTGGTAAAATTGCCCTGATTCCATTAAATATGTGATAAACTAGTCAAATAAGTTGCTTTTTTGCCCTTGTTGGATCATGTATGGGCCAAATTAAATAATATTGATTATTCAAATAGATGCAGGAGCTATAATTGGCTAAAGAAGAAGTATTAGAAATGAAGGGCACAATCATGGAATTGTTGCCTAACGCTATGTTCAAAGTAACGCTAGAAAATGGCCATGAAGTATTGGGCCATACAGCAGGCAAGATGCGTAAAAACCGTATCCGCGTGCTAGCTGGTGATGAAGTACTTGTTGAGCTAACACCTTATGACCTGTCTAAGGGTCGTATCACATACCGCTACAAATAAGACTGTGGGCCAAACTACAGGCCACACTGGGGGCCAAGGCACAGAACAGATTGTGACCGCACCGCTTGTGCTCGCATCCGCGTCACCACGACGGCGTGATCTCCTTGCCCAAATCGGCATTACCCCCAGCGCAATACTGCCAGCTGATATCGACGAGACGCCGCTAAAGGCGGAACTGCCGCGCGTCTACGCCTTGCGTGTGGCATCCGAAAAAGCTGCGGCCATTGCACCAGATAACACAGGTAAATTTATCCTAAGCGCCGACACGGTTGTTGCTGTGGGCAAACGCATCTTACCAAAAGCCGAAGACTCGGACACAGCGCGCACATGCCTGAAATTACTATCAGGGCGCAAACATCATGTGATCTCTGGCATTAGTCTAATCTGCCCAGACGGCAGACAGATCAGCAAAGTGGTTAAAAGCGATGTGACATTTGCCGTGTTAAGCAAGGCAGATATAGAGCGTTATATAGGTTTAGGTGAATGGGACGGCAAAGCGGGTGGTTACGCCATCCAAGGCAGCGCCGCTACATTTATCCGCAAATTATCAGGCTCCTACACCAATGTTGTTGGCCTGCCCCTGTTTGAGGTGGCTGGCATGTTAAAAGGAAATGGCTATCATCATGGCTAAAGAACAAGCGCCTATAGAGCATCAGTATATTATTGAGCCATCCATCGGTGAATGGCGCACAGCCACATTAGACGCTGATGATGTCCCGCGTGATTTGCATTATTATGCTGACGCTGGCCTATCCTTCATTGACGCTGTTTATACGGCGCGGGTTACCAAGGTTGATACGGCCCTTGATATGGCCTTCCTAGACCTGGGTGGTGACCGCACTGGTATGTTAAATATGCAGCGCGCAAAGCAGCTGGTTAAAGGCCAAGTAGGCGGCATTAGCGACTGTGTGCATGAGGGTCAAAAACTGCTCGTGCAAGTGCTGGCTGATCCATCGGTTCTAGAGCCGCACAAATCTATGCCCGTTACAGCCAAGCCACGCATGCTCGGTCGTTATGTGGTTATCGAGACAGGAGCGCCGCGCCTGCATTTCTCAAAGGATTTACCGCCCCGCACCTTAAAAGCCCTAACCGAGCGCCTAGAAC
The DNA here is from genome assembly GCA_965603205.1 of uncultured Kordiimonas sp. Classification (GTDB taxonomy): domain Bacteria; phylum Pseudomonadota; class Alphaproteobacteria; order Sphingomonadales; family Kordiimonadaceae; genus Temperatibacter. The sequence continues at coordinate 82,328 of CBFDCC010000008.1, forward strand.
CACTAGCCGTTGGTGTGTCTATTATCGTGCGTACAGGTGCCATGGATATTGATGCTGACGCCATAGAGGCTGAAGTGAAATGGTTAATGTCAGGTCTAAAAGCCAGCGAAGACATTGGTCTAGAGTTTTCATATACACCATTAGAGCAAGCCTTGTTAGCAAGCCCAGAAGCAGGTGAAATCATCATTGATAATGCAGCCGCTTACACGGACGCGCGCGCCCTAACCTACAAACGCTGGCCCGATCTAAATGATCGCCTGACACAGTGGCATGAGAAAACACCTGCCTTTGATAGCCTTGGTATCGAGGAAGAGATTAATGAGGCGCTAGCAGATCAAATCAATCTGCCGTCTGGTGGTTGGATATCTATTCATGAAACACCGACGCTAACGGCCATTGATGTCAACGTGGGTAGTGCCATGCAGGGCCGCAGGCCCCAAGACGCCATTGTTGAAACCAATTTAGAAGCGGCTCTTGCTGTGGCGCATCATCTGCGTTTTCAGGATATGGGTGGCCTGATCGTTGTCGACTTTATCAACATGTCTGCCAAGGGTGCGGCGGGCGAGATGATGAAGCTATTAGACAAAGCCTTAAAAACCGATCCTGTGCCTGTGCAGCATACGGGCATTTCAACCTTTGGATTGGTGGAATTTGCCCGCAAGCGTAAAGGGCTATCCCTGCGCCAGCGCAAAACTGTTAGCCGCGGCGTCTCTGACCGTACCCAAGCAGTAGCATTAGACCTTATACGCCGTAGCGAGCGCCTAGGCCTGAGTGCTGATAGTGGCAAACTAGCTCTATCAGCCCCGTTAGGCGTCCTTGAGTGGCTACAGGCCCACGATAGTATGATTAAGCAGCTAAAGGCCGTCACACACCGTGAGGTAACGTTTGTTGAGCATGCATCAACAGATGTTAATCTGGTTAAATAAGGGAGACCATCATGTCTAAATGCCCCACATGTAAAAAATCAACTGACCCTGAGTATAAACCATTTTGCAGTAAGCGCTGTGCTGATTTGGATTTGGGTAAATGGCTAAATGAAGATTATAAATTACCTGGCAATACCGACCTTGAAGGCTGGGAACAGCCTAATCAATCGTCAGAGGATTATTAAATATCCAATGCACCATAGCCAGTTGGCGTTGATCATCTAATGCTCCAATAACCAATATTCATTCTTCTATATATATCGTATTAGCCATAATTTAGCACTTAAACTTTCAGTAATTGATACGTCATAAATTGCCCGCGATATTCTTTATTAAAAAAAGTGTATTTTGGGCTAGACAGCGGTGCTTATATTACCTATAAGCACCTTCGCTAATGAACAGCGTAAGCGCTGATTCTAAGTGAGTATGCCCGAATAGCTCAGTTGGTAGAGCAACGGATTGAAAATCCGTGTGTCGGAGGTTCGAATCCCTCTTCGGGCACCACTTACCTCAATAGAGGATTAGTACAAAAAAAAGACCTAGCCTTAATTGGCTGGGTCTTTTTTGTTTACACGCTTAGACCCTAGTGACTATATGAGCGACAATCGTAAGCTGAGACCGTAAATTTGCGCAGTTCATATACGAGACAAGTAGGTCACAGACTATTCAACAAGATCAATTAGTTAATATTTAAGAGGCCCGCATACAATATGGCTAGGCACTAAAGAGTGCGTTCTGCGGGAAAATGAAGTGTTACCGTGGTGCCTTTGTTTGGTTCGCTTTGTATCTTTAATGTACCACCCAAAAGTTCCATAAAGTTATTACAAAGATAAAGACCAAGTCCAGTGCCCGCATGTTTGCTCGATTGAGAACTATTTATTTGCTCAAAAGGATTTAGGACCCTTATTATTTCATTATCAGCAATTCCGATGCCCGTATCTATGATGCTAATGGTAATACTGTTATCCTTGTTAAGCTGAGCAGTAACCACTATTTCCCCACCATCTGGCGTAAATTTAATTGCGTTAGATAAAAGATTATTAAGTATCTGGATCATAACCTTTTCATCGCTCAACATACATGGCATATCCTTTGCGACCTTGGCCGTGAGAGTATGACCTGAAGTCTCCGCCATGACAGATAGTTGGCGAAAGCTTTGATGGATAAGGTCTTCAATCTTAATATGACTTTCTACGAGATGATATTTCCCTGACTCAACGCGTGAGATATCAAGAATGTCATTGATGAGACTAACTAGAAGTGCACCGCTGTTATTTATGTCGCTGGCATATTCTTCATAGCGCTTGTCGCCGAGCGGACCAAACATTTTTAATCTCATGATGTCGCTGAAACCCATTATAGCATTAAGCGGTGTGCGAAGGTCGTGGCTCATACTGGCAAGAAACTCTGACTTTGCGAGATTAGCCCGTTCGGCATCAAAGAGCGCTCTACTCAGCATTTCTTTGCTTTTATGCAGTTCCTCATAAGGGGCTTTTAGGTTTGAAAGGATGATGGAGTGAAAAATAATCCAGAATGAATAGAGCTTAAAGATATGCCCTATAAGGTTTGCTGCGCCATAAACATCCACATAAAAAGTAAAGGCTAGCTCAGCAATCATTGTTAGAATTATAGACGTAGCGATAAGAACTTTTTCTTCTTGAGATAAAGAGTGCCCAAATTTAAATATACTGAACAGAGCGATAAAGAGGATAGCATCGATGGTATATTCACTGTAAATTTTAAAGGGTGTTAACCCTACGCCATCAATGAAGCCAACAGGAAATACATCCCAATAGATCAGCATATTTATGCTCAGCGCAACAATGCCAAAGACGGAAACAAGATAATATTTATTGTAGGATTTTGGCGCAAGAATTGGAGCAGCTAAAAGCAACAAAGCCTCTGAGTAGCGCGCTCCTAGCCAATATTGAACGCTTGTATTACTGGCGCCGTAATCGAGTAAACCCATACCCTTATAGACAAGCATATGTATAAGGTCGAGTGAGCCTATCCACAAATAGCCACATGCTAAAAAGAGCAATACTAAATTTTTGGAATGACCATAGGTTGCCCATGCAACGGCAAACATAATGAAAGAGATTACTATGGTAAAAAGCTCAGCTAAGGTGTGGAAAATTAAAAAATTATATTCGGCAATAATGAGCAGAAAAAATGACATGATTGATGGCAAAAGCCACAGTCGCCAATGAAGGAGGTATTTAAGCCATACTTTCAGCGAAATTTCTGATTTTACAATAGTGTTGCTATTTGTCACGATGCTTTCCATTGTCTTTCATATTTTTTTTATATTTAAAGATACCTTTTTCAACGCCCCATCAGTACAGATATTTTCCCTCGGTGAAATTGCGACATAATTAAGAGTGCGATAATCGCTATTTGCATTGGCCCGAGCGCCATAGGAACTCTTTTAACCATAACCCTTATAATACAGATTCATTTTAATGAACTTAACCGAAGTCAAAACAAATGGAAATAAAATATTACGCCGCTAAATTGGGGAGGGCGGATTGAATTTATAAAGAGACAGAGAGTGGTCTTTTGCCGTTAGGGCCAGAGCTGAAAAAATAGATTAATATAATTGTATAATATAATAACAAAACCAATTAAAAACCCGCGTATCGGAGGTTCGTTTACTAAGTAGACGGCACGCCAATCCCTCTCTGGGCACCACTTGCCGCTAAAGTAGATAAGTTCAAAAAGACCTAGCCTTTTGACTAAGTCTTTTATTTGTATATGCCTACAGGGGTTTACAAGACACAAAAAAACACGGGAAGAATAATCAACCCGTGTTTTTTATAAGATCAGTTAGCTTAGTTTAATTAAACTAGCTTTAGATCACAAGCAGATAGCTTGCCTTTTTGCTCTTCAACTTCGAACTCAACCTTTTGGTCATCATTAAGACCAGAAAGACCAGCGCGTTCAACAGCACTAATGTGTACAAACACATCGTTACCGCCATCATTTGGTTGAATAAAGCCGAAACCTTTTGTTGAATTAAACCATTTTACTGTACCAGTTGCCATGTCATATTTCCTTGTGCAAATATCGGTATTGAATCAATCATACTATTATGACTGATTTTTGGGCTTGATAACGAATTACGTCCATTACCTACTGCTGCATCGAATTGCTAGGAAAGAGAAGAGGTTGATTTATTTAAATGTATTATTCAAGCGTGATGGTCATAAACACTGCTTTGAGCGCAGAGTCAATGACATTCGTACTTTAAATGAATAATATATGCTTATTTGAGGGATATTGGCAGAAAAACACACTATTTGACATGCATGATACAGCAGATCGCACGTAACATACTATCAACTAAGCAGAATCGGCAATCCACAAAACTCCCCATAAATACAAAATAAGCCAGGCGAGCGTCTAATTGACACTAGATGATATTAAGTTTACTTAAAATTGGTAAAATAGTAACGCAATAAACTTGTCTTCAGGCCAAGGCATACAGGACATCCAAAATGAAATTAACGCGTCAAAGCCTACATAATCCTGCCGCTGTTATTGCCATTGCCGCGGTTGTTGTCTTGTTGGGTATAATGTCCCTCACACGTATGCCTGCGCAATTATTCCCCGATATTGAAAAGCCGGTGATGACAATCCTAAACAGCTGGCCGGGTGCTTCGCCTGCTGAAATTGAATCTGAAATCACTGTACCTGTAGAAGAGGTTTTAGAAGGCCTGCCCGGCATGACCGATATGCGGTCATGGAGCATGGCAAATTTCAGCTTTTTACAGCTCAATTTTGATATTAAGACAGATACGACAAAGGCGCTTATTGATGTCATTTCTAGACTTAATCGATTACGCCCCCTACCGTCTAATGCTCAAAAACCTCAGGTATTTATGGGTGAGTGGGGCGATAACAATGACACGCTACTAGACTATTATATTCAGCAAGCCCCCGGCACAGAGAATATGGCAATTGAGAATGCTCAGTTTATTCGCGATGTAATCCTGCCTCAGCTTCAATCGCTATACGGTGTTTCACAAGTTGATTTGCAAGATTCCATGGGAGGTGGTGAGCTACAATTACAGATTATTTTTGACCCCTACAAGGCGGCGGAACTAGGCATTGATATAGCAAGAGTGCCTGCGCGCATCGGCAGATCAGCAGATGTATCTAGTGGCTTTGTCGATGTGGGAAAGCGTCAATATACAGTCCGCTATGAAGGACGGTATGACGCAAAGGATCTTGCGGGTGTTATCCTTGAATGGCGTGATGGCATTGCCATTCGCCTAGGCGATATCGCCACCGTTGAGATCGGCCCAGGACGGCGTGATGGCTTTACCTACCATAATGGCAAGGCGGCGCTACAGCTATCCATAACTAAAGAAAACAAAGCCAATGTTCTGAAAGCTCTGGAGGGCATAAAGAGTAAAATGAAGGAATTCAATGATGGCGTGCTGGCCGAACGGGGCATGCGCGCTGAATATTCATTTGATCCTAGCCTTTATATTAATCGCTCTATATCACTACTTACTGGTAATTTAATCATCGGAATCATGCTGTCCATTGGGGTTTTGTGGCTCTTTCTGCGCCAGTGGCGTGCCACGTTATTAATAGCCCTTGCCATACCTATCTCCTTACTTGCCACTTTTGTCGTACTTGATTTTGCAGGGCGATCCTTAAATGTTATCTCGCTCGCAGGCCTCGCCTTTGCAACAGGCATGGTCCTAGACGCTGCAATTGTTGTGCTTGAAAACATCGTCCGACTGCGTGAAAAGGGTGAACGCCCACTAGAGGCAAGTGATAAAGGGGCTTCTCAGGTTTGGGGCGCCCTACTGGCCTCCACCGCTACCACTGTTGCTATCTTCATCCCCATCATGTTTTTAAAGGACGCAGAGGGTCAGCTATTTGCTGATCTAGCCCTAACCATCGCTATAGGCGTGATGGTCTCGCTCATCGTCGCCGTGACCATATTACCCACAGCCGCCCGTTTTTGGATGCGCCACATGCCACCAGAAGAAAAAGGCGAAACTGTCTGGGATAGAATGGCAAATAAATTAATGGCACTCACCAACAGTAAAACACGCCAAGCATCATGGGTTGTCGGACTGTTTGCAGGCTCAATAGCGCTCGTTGTTATCTTATGGCCGCAGAGCAATTACATGCCGCCAGTGCAGCGCGATAGCGTTGACGCCTTCTTATTTTTCCCACCGGGTATGAATGTCGATACCATCGACACAGAAATAGCACAGGTGATTGATAAGCGTATTCAGGTCTATATGAAAGAAGTCGCTGAGCCTAAAGTTCGTGACTATTTCTTTTGGTCATTTCCTGGTGCCTCAGGTGGTTGGTTGTCAATCAATGGTGCTGATGGAACCGACATTCATGCCCTGCAAGGCAAAGTACAAAGTGAGATCATAGCTAATATTCCCGACATGTTTGGTTTTACTATGCGCCGCAGTCTATTTGGTGGCTTTGGTAGTGCTGATGGTGTGACCATGGAGATAACAAGCAAGGACCTAGAATCTGTGCGTCAAGCCGTCATGGCAGGTATGGGCATTGTAGGCAGTGCCATTCCTGGTAGTGTATCTAACCCCGACCCTGATCCCTTTGCACAAGGCACTGAGCTAAGGTTTAGCCCTAATGATGAACGCCTCGCTGAAGTTGGCTGGAACCGAAGTGATCTAACGACGATTGTCTTAGAACTGGGTCAAGGGAGTTGGCTGGGTGAATATTATGACGGCGTAAGGCGATTAGATATATTTCTAAAAACCACCCGTTTTGACACACCAGAGCAAATGTCATCATTGCCTGTTATAACACCTCTAGGCGGTCAAGTGCCCCTGGGGGAGTTAGCTTCTATTGAGTTGCTTCATGCGCCAACTGCCATAGCACATTTTGAGCGTAAACGCGGTTATAGTCTAAACATTAACCCGCCTAAAGGCATGGCGCTAGAGTCACTAATTAGTGAACTTCAGTCCAAGGTTGAACCCCAATTGCGTGCGATACTGCCTGCAGACGCGCAGGTGAATTATGCAGGTAGCGCAGAAGATTTAGCCCGCGCACTTGGGACGCTAGGTAATAACTTCATCATCGCCTTTGGTTTGCTTATTTTGATTATGGCGGCGCTCTTTAGGTCTATTATATTTGCGCTGTTAGTCGCTGTATCCATTCCACTGGCTGGTGTAGGCGGTGTGTTGGCTATTCAGATCAGCAATCTATTTAAATTTCAGCCCCTAGACCTTTTAGGGATGATCGGCTTTATCATCCTATTGGGCCTTGTGGTCAATAACGCTATTTTACTCGTTGCCCAAACCCAAGAAGCTGAGAAAAGAGGGTTGAGCCGTGTTGACGCCGTGCACCAATCCTTGCGTCTGCGCCTAAGGCCCATTTTCATGAGTACCCTCACCAGCCTGTTTGGCATGTTACCACTCTTATTAATTCCAGGGTCAGGCAGCGAGATTTATCGCGGCATGGCAGCGGCAATTGTTGGCGGCATGAGTGTGTCTACAGTCTTTACTCTATTGATGTTACCTAGTCTTTTGCAATTAACAGCTGGTATTACAAAGCCACCACAACATGATATAGACGACCCCCGCAATGAAGAAGAAGACACTGCCTCAATGGCGGCCCAATAATGAAATTAAGTGATAAAGTTATACCTATTAGAAAGCACCATATTTAATGATCTCTATTTTTAATAACATCACAAGAATAACTATCTCTTTTTTGATGTCCGCTCTTTTTATAGCATCATCCGCTCAGGCACAGATGGCGGGGATGCCACCTGCCAAGGTTGAGGTCGTAACTGCTGCTGAGCGTTTGATGGCTCCAACGATGGATGTAACAGGCAGTGTTGTCAGCTTAAATGACGCAGCTATTTCTTCTGAAGTTGAGGGCGTATTACATTGGGTTGCCGATGTTGGAACCTTTGCTAAAACAGGCGATGTGATAGCAAAAATTGACGATAGAAATATTGCTGTAGCGGTGAAGCATGCCCAAGCTAATTTAAAACGATTTCAGGCTGATATGCGCCGCAGTGAGCAAGAAGTATCACGCTTTCAAAACCTAAATAAAAATGACAATACGTCCAAAGCCCGCCTAGAAGCCGTGATCGCAAACCGTGATATGCTCGCCCAAGATATTATAACAGCCAAAATATTACTAGAACAAGCAAGAGGGGATTTAGCGCGCACAAAGATCAAAGCCCAATTTTCTGGCTATGTGACAGCGCGCCTATCCCGCGCAGGCGAGTATATCACAGTAGGCGAAGAGGTTGTTCGCCTAGTGGATACGGATAATATTGAAATTGCCTTGCCCGCGCCCATTACGCTGTCACCCTTTTTGTCTAAGGGTCTGCCCATCGCTGTTAAAAGCTTAGGTACTCAGGATAAACTGAAGCTACGTGCTATTGTACCCGTGGGCGATTATGTTTCACGCCAAATTGAAGTGCGACTAGAAGCTAGTGGTGGCAAATGGGTAGTAGGGGCGCCAGTGAGTGTCAGTTTACCAACACAAAAACCATTAATGCTTATCGCTGTGCCCCGTGACACCTTAGTCCGCAAAGAAGGTGGCTTATATCTGTTTAAAGTATCATCAAAATCTAAGGCCGTGCGGATAAAAGCAGAGATTGTCGCACTAGATGGGCCTTGGGTGTCGATTGCATCTGGCCTGAATGCTGGTGATAAAATTATCATACGCGGTGCTGAACGCCTCCAACCGGGGCAAAGCGTGGTCCTTAAATGATGAGGGAAATACAGTGTTTGGGATAATTTTCACAGCCATATTCAAGAGCGTTTTTGTTGGTGCTGCAAGCTATAGCCTCTATAGCTGGTCACATAAGGGTGGCCACTCAGACAGTGAAGGCAACGTTAAACGACGCCCAAAGAAAAATAAGCAAACTGGTAAAAAACAAGACCGCAAAACAGGCCATTACGCCATTGATAAATGGTTGAAATTTGGTGGTGGCTATTATGGCACTATTGCAATGCTGAAGTTTCTTTCATCCGAAATCGGGCAAACCTTTGACTTTGTGACCGACATAGAGGGCATGATTGCCTATTTCAAAAACTTTGACTTCGGCACTATTGTTGAATTTTTTGTGAACCAACTTGAAACCTTCATTAAGGCGGTGATTTGGCCTGCTGATTATCTAGGCTCTTACGGCACTATTGAACTACTGATATTATTTGGCTTTACCTATGGTGCCTACAGATGGGCGCAAAATTACGCCAGAGCAAGACATCAAAACGAACCAGCAAGCACGACTAATGTCAACGACTAGGGAAATGATCACGCGTTCTATTAGCAAAGGCAACAAGCGACAACATCACAGGCACCTCAACAAGGACACCAACAACTGTGGCCAGCGCGGCACCCGAATTTAACCCGAACAAACTGATAGCGACAGCGACAGCAAGCTCGAAGAAATTAGAGGTCCCTATCATCGCGCAAGGTGCTGCTATTTTAAACGGAACGCGCATCACCCAAGCCGCAGCATAGGCGATGGCGAAAATACCATATGATTGCAGTATGAGCGGTATAGCAATCAACACAATGAGTAATGGCTTTGACAGGATCACACCGCCCTGAAAACCAAAGAGCAACGCCACCGTCGCCAAAAGAGATAGCATAGAAAATGGTTTCAGTTTAGCAGTGAAGTTTGAAACTATCTCAGCGTCATTATGTCCTTTTAAAAGGTAACGACGGGTCAAAACCCCAGCGCAAAGCGGTACCACAACATACAAAACAACGGATAAAATCAACGTTTCCCACGGCACAGGGATATCAGTGACCCCAAGCAGTAATGTGACAATCGGCGCGTAGGCAAAGATCAATATAAGATCATTCACACTCACCTGAACAAGCGTGTAATTTGCATCACCCTTTGTTAATTGTGACCAGACAAAAACCATCGCAGTACAGGGCGCCGCACCAAGTAAAATCAGGCCCGCGATGTAACTGTCAGCGTCACTAGCTGTCATATAATCTGCAAACACATATTTAAAAAATACTATACCAAGCACTGCCATCGTGAAGGGCTTTATCAACCAATTAACCACAAGCGTGATCATTAAGCCTTTGGGTTGATCCGACACATGCGTGATACTGCTAAAATCCACGGAAACCATCATAGGGTAAACCATGCCCCAGATCAGCACAGCCACGACAAGATTAACACGCGCATACTCAAGAGACGCGAGCGTTTCAAAAAGAGTTGGGAATAGTTGACCGAGGGCTATGCCAATGACAATAGCAAGCCCAACCCAAAGCGAAAGCCAACGCTCGAAAATACCGATAACAGATTCATTTTCAGGTGGCGATGGCATGGCTGCATTCTCAGTCATCATTATACATCTCATTCAGAATGGAGGGAATAGTTACAGGAACAGTATTCAAATATTAAATTTAGCACCAGTAAAAAATTCACTTTGTTAAACGCAGATATCATTTACCAAAACCCACCGCGCTTGGTGTGCATATTGGCATATTTTTCCACAACCATAATTTTTGGCACAGTCACGGGATAGGGTTTGTGGTATTATGGACCTATTCACAGTGATTTATTATGGAGCTTTATGATGTTAAAATTATTTATTAAAACGATGACAGCCTTATCTCTTGGACTTGCTATTACGCTGATGGCCTATGGTGATAGCGACCTCTCCAAAGAAGAGAAGAGTATTTTTCGCCCCGCACCTGTCGCGATGGGGCACCAATATAAATTGGCCCTAGCCCATAAAGAGGTCAAACTAAACAGGCCAGATGGTGCTAAATTACATGGCATCCTATTTAAAAGTAAAAAGATACACAAAGACCCCAAGCAACTTATCGTTTTCTATAAAGGTCGCTCAGGCAATGTCCAACACACACCTAAATATGCAAAATTATTTTTACCCCAAGGTTATGATGTCTTAATATTTGATTATCGTGGCTCAGGTAAAAGCCGAGGCAGATTAAAAGAAAGCGCCCTGTTAGATGATGCCGTAGCTTGGTATGATTACGGCGTTAAACATTATAAAAAAGCCAATGTTCATGTGGTTGGATATTCACTGGGCTCCGCGATGGCGAGCCATGTGGCCCCAACTAGATTGCTAAACCGCCTTACACTCATTGCACCCTTTAAATCTGCTATAGATATAGCACGCGAAGATTATTCAAAACTGATTGCCAATGAAATATTCATGGATTACCCTTTTCGCTCTGATAAAAAGCTACAAAAAGCAGCTCGCACATATGTGACAATATTTCATGGCACCGAGGATGATGTAATACCCTTTAAATCTGGTCAGGAATTATATCAAGGCATCGCAGCCCACGCGCGTTTTATCCCTGTTAAAGGGGCAAATCACACAGATTTATTTACTAACAAACGCGTTCTCGCTGAGTTGAGTAAGATTTATGATGGCAAGCCTGTGCGCAATAAGAAAAAGAAAACCCTTAAGAAAAAGAAAATGGAGGGTGCCGTTAAAAAAGTAATAGAATAGAATAGTGTCCTATCTGCGGATAAGGTTGAATAGTGCAGTGATATCCTCTAAATAAAGACATTATATAATCGCACATAGAAAGCACTGCATGATGGCAACGCAATTTACTCTTCCATATTGGTATGATCTCCACACGCATTTTCGCCAAGATGAGACCTTGCAAGCTACAGTCCGTGACCATGTAAAAATGCACTGCGCCGGCGCACTTGCCATGCCCAACACAGCCCCCCCCGTCGGTAAAGTTTTTGAGGCGGATAGTGTATCTAATTATAAAAGTATTGAGCAATATCACGCAGAGATTATAGCAGCAGCTGGCGGTGCCTTTAGCCACGTCATTGTGCCCCTATATCTAACGGTTGATACCACACCGCAGATGATAGAAGCAGGCGCAAAATCTGGCCTTCTTAAGGCCTGTAAATATTACCCACCCCACGGCACCACAGGCGCAGAATTTGGCGCGCCATTAGAACATTTCATGCAAAATGGCGTGGTTAAAGCTATGGAAGAAGCTGGTGTTACACTGTGTATTCACGGTGAAGAACATGGCCTTGACGGTGATCGTTATTTTGACCGCGCAGAGAATGCAGAAGAGATATTTTACAAGAACCATATGCCAAAGCTTGTAGATAAATTTCCTAATTTACGTATCGTCGGTGAACATCTAACCACCAAAGCCGGCGTGGATTTCATCTTAGATGCCCCAGAGCATATAAAAGCCAACATAACACCCCAGCATTTAATCTATACTATTGGTGATCTGCTAAAGGGATTAAAATATCACCTTTATTGCTTGCCGGTGGTTAAGTTTACGCAGGATCGCGACGCGCTGCAACGCGCTGCTATAGACCCAAATAACAGCAAATTTTTCGCTGGTACTGATAGCGCACCCCATACAAAGAAAACCACACCATGCGGCTGCGCAGCGGGTTGTTACACTGGTGGCATTGCCCCACAGCTTTATGCCCATGCCTTTGAACTGGCTGGTGTTGATCTATCAGGTACCGCTGGGCAAGATATATTCAAAGCCTTTTTATGCACCATTGGCGCTGATTACTACGGCCTACCCATCCCCAGCCAAACTTTCACGCTTGAACGTCAAAAGCAGGAAGTTCTTCCTCTTAACATTGGTGGACAGACTATAACACCCTTGCCGTTAGGTATGGAAATGATCTTGCCATGGCGTATTAAATAAGATTGATCAAGATGCCGCTTGCGCGAATAGGTTTGTAATTTTATCTATATCAGCCGCCGCAATATCCAAATGAGTTACAAGACGCATCATGCATCCTGCTGGCAGTTTAATATCTTGAACTGCTGCAAGTGTCTCAAGCTTATCCCGCACAGCTTCGCTCACGCTCACAAATAGCATATTGGTTTGGATAGCACCCAAATCCACATCAACACCGTCAATGGCATTTAACGCATTGCCCAGCGCAAAGGCATTGGCGTGATCATCGGCCAACCTATCTATATTATGCTCTAGCGCGTAACGCCCTGCAGCTGCCATCATACCAGCTTGGCGCATGCCGCCTCCTAGCATTTTACGCCAACGCCGCGCTGCGTCGATAAGTGCCTTATCTCCCACTAACAGTGATCCTATTGGTGCGCCTAATCCTTTTGACAGGCAAATTGACACACTGTCAAAAGGTGCTGCAAGCGCCCGCACACTCTCACCCTGTTTCACACAGGCATTAAATAATCGCGCACCATCAAGATGCAAGCCAAGATTATGGTCATCACAAATAGCGCGGATTTTATCTATGTAGCCAGCGGGCAAACATTTACCCGAATGTGTATTTTCCAGGCAAATTAACTTTGTACGGGCGAAATGCACATCATCGGGCTTAATGGAGGATACCACACGATCGAGCGGCATGGTGGCGTCATCCAGTAGATCAAGGGGCTGAGGCTGAATACTGCCAAGCACCGCAGCACCCCCGCCCTCATACATATATGTATGGGCTTGATTACCAACGATATATTCATCCCCACGTCCACAATGGGCCAGTAACCCCGTTAGATTGCTCTGTGTGCCTGAAGAGCAATAAAGCGCAGCATCTTTGCCTAACAACTCTGCGGCATAGCCTTCAAGGCCATTAACGGTTGGGTCTTCACCATAAACATCGTCACCCACGTCAGCAGACATGATGGCGTCTTTCATTGCCTTAGTTGGCTTTGTGACTGTGTCGCTACGCAAATCAATATGACTCATAATTTTTCTCTCTTAATAAACGGGGTGTCTTTATAGATTAAAACCGCCACATCTAAAAATATCAACAACTATAATTATACCTGCCAAACTTAACCAGAAACCAGCCAAAGAATCCAATATAACGATGGTAAAAAGCTCTTAGTTTCAGCCAGTGTGGGCATCAGTTTCTTTCCAGTTGATGGACAGACTAAAGAAGAGGTTATACAAAAGGCCGATATAGCCCTGTATAGAGCAAAAGAAAAAGGTAAGAACCAATATGTTATATATGAGGAATCCGATAAGGAGAGCTAAGATCAGCACTTAGTGATTTCTTATAAAGACAATATATTTTCTTATAAACGCAAGTCTGGAGCGTTTGTGACTGGTGAAAACCACTGTTTATAATTTTTCGGTGCAACAGAAGGTTTGTTGCTAGCCCACTCTAGTTATATTTCTGACTCAACCGAAGTAATGTTTTCTTTAGTGGATTGTATTTGTTCAATTTTCTTCGGGTTAGATTGAGCATCTTCCGTGGTGACTTTGTCAACCTTAAATATCACAGTAGGCGGAAAGTCCATATCTAATTCAAGGTCACTTATCCTATAGAGACTCCCTTTTTCTTGAAGAATGATATTTACTTTTTCTTTCTTTTTTGAAGCTTTTATTATTGAGTCTGCAATGAGCTCATCTGCACTATAGCTTTTTGCTTTTTCTGTGACTTTTTTTTGAAAATATACTAATTTTTTTTAAATAAGCTCATTTATGCCTCCATAAAATATGACAGTGTAAATAATGTCATATTTCTATATAGTTTCAATCTTTATATAGATTATATGATCAGCTGAATATAGTTTAAACAAGACTCAACTAAGGATAATGCGTGACCTTTGATACAAAATCAAAAGACCTAAATGACCTAACCTGCGATTTTGTTGGCGGCGCTGTTGGGCACCGTCTAAAATTTGGCGGTGGTAGAGGCCAAGCCCTGCCAAAAGCTATCGGCATGAAGGGCGGCGTGAACCCCACAGTAGTTGACGCAACGGCAGGCCTTGGTCGTGATTCATTCTTGCTAGCCTCACTAGGGGCACCGGTAACATTGATTGAACGATCTGATGTGATGCACCAAAAATTAGCCGATGGCATAGCACGCGCAAAAGCACAAGGCGGTAAAATCGCGGAAATTATGGACCGCATGACCCTACTTCATGGTGATAGTATTGAGCTGCTCTCGAACCTCAGCCCTGATGTTGTGCTCATAGACCCCATGCACCCACCACGACAAAATTCAGCATTGGTCAAAAAAGAAATGCGCCAAATTCGCGAGATTGTTGGCACCGATAATGACAGCCGCGACCTAATGATCGCTGCGCTCAAATCGGCACAGAAACGCGTGGTGTTAAAATGGCCCAAAAAAGCTGACCCTATAGAAGGTGTGAAGGCGCCATCACACCAGCTAATCGGTAAATCCACTAGATATGATGTATGGATGATAGCGCCGTAATGCGTCTATCTTATTTTAAAGATTTAACAATTGAAGCCTTAACCTCATTCGCTGAAAGCGGTGCTACATAGATGGACATGGCAATGCTAACGGTAATATATATTATCATGACAATTCCAGATCTAAGTGTAGTGATTTTATAAAGCTGTTTCAGTAAGTCAGTGCTATTGTTAGACTTTTACCACAGATCCCCGTTTTTATACCTGTGTCATTTACGCAACAGTTTTGAGCGATAAAAAGTTTGACTGGTGCTAAAACAAGCAGTATTGATATCAAACTATATTTTCTACCGGCTAGAACGACGACTAATACTCTTCATACTTCCGGATGAACAACCAGAAATAGGAGAGCGTAATGGCTGCTGGTACAGTAAAATGGTTTAATTCAACAAAAGGCTTCGGCTTCATTCAACCTGACGCAGGCGGAGACGATATATTTGTACATATCTCGGCTGTAGAGCGTGCGGGCCTTTCAGGCCTTAACGATGATCAGAAAGTTACATATGAACTTACTGAAGATCGTCGCGGTCGCATGAGTGCTGACGACCTAAAGCTTGTTTAATTTATTAAACTCGTTTTTGTTTTTAAAAGGGTAGCTTAACGGCTACCCTTTTTTTATAGCTTGATCCTAACGTCCGCGAATCGCATATTTTTTTAACAAGGGATAAGCGAAACCACGTCTTTTACATCATCATTTGTCATATTAGCGTGCAGAGGCAAGCTAAGTACTGATTCATAATAAGCCCGCGCGCCAGGCATCTCTTGCTCACCATATAGCTCTACATAATAGGGCTGATCACATATGGGGATATAATGAATCTGCGTACCGACACCATAACCAGTCATTTTTTCCATCAATGATTTCTTGGACCTATTATCCATTAAATGGATTGCCATCAAATGCCATGCAGGTTTACCACTGCTATGGTTACAAACAAGCGTCACATCATCACGACCTGATAATAGGTCAGCGTAAGACGTAACAAGACTATTACGTTTTTCAACAAACTGATCTAACTTTTTCAATTGTGACAGGCCTAATGCACAATGAATATCACTAGCGCGGTAATTATAACCAAGCTCATGAAATTCATGATACCAAGGCGCGTCATGATCCTGCGCCCTACTGCCCTTAAAATGATCACTGTCTCGCACAAGACCGTGATGACGCAGTGAACGCATTCTATCAGCTAGTGCCGTATCTGATGTTGTAATAGCCCCGCCTTCACCCATGGCAATAGTTTTAACTGGATGAAACGAGAAACAGGTCATGACACCCGCACGGTCACAGCCCACAACCTTTAAATCTGTGTTATCATAAAACTCACTGCCTATAGCATGTGCGGCATCAACAACAACGGGGATACCCCATTCTTCACATAGATCCATTATGGCGCTTAGATTACCCGCATTACCGTTCATCAATACGGGCATGACAGCCTTGACGCCCTCACCCGCTCTTTGCAGCGCGTCGGTTAAATGCATGCATTCCATCAAGCCAGTTACAGGATTAACATCAGCAAAAATCACATCCCCGCCACAGGCCCTCACCATATTAGCTGTGGCAACAAAAGTCATGGCGGGTACAATAACCTTGTCGCCCACGCCTACACCAATTGCCAGCAACGCAAGGTGAAGGGCGGATGTACCGCTAGAGCAAACAACGGCCTCTGACGCCTTAACGCGCAAGACCAGTGCCTTTTCAAACTGCGATACTATTGGGCCTGTTGTTAAAAAGTCGCTCTTCAGCGCAGCGACAACTGCTTCAATATCATCGTCGTCAATAACTTGGCGACCGTAGGGTAGGAAACCCTTCGCCATGTCTAAGCCCTTCTATCCGTAGGGATCATCGCCTTTAACTCGTCTGGCGTTAACCATTCATCATTGCTGTCACTCGCGTAACGGAACTCTTCCTTGACAGGCTGAAATCCTTCGCTAGCAAATGATTTTCGCTCCCAATAGACCCATTCTGGCTCAATGATATAACGATCACCAGCATCCACAACATTATGCGATACATGCTCTGATATCATGACTTCATGCAGCTTTTCGCCAGGGCGTTTACCAATAATTTTATAAGGCATTCCTGGTGAAATGGCTTCGGCCAAATCGGTTATGCGCGTGCTAGGTATTTTAGGCACAAAAATTTCACCGCCACGCATCATAGCGGTCGTGGACAGTACAAAATCCACAGCTTGATCCAGCGTGATCCAAAACCTGGTCATACGCTCATCAGTGATCGGTAATTCAGTAGCGCCTTCTGATAATATTTTTTGAAAAAACGGCACTACACTACCCAATGATCCCACAACATTACCGTATCGAACCACAGACATACGAGAGCCTTCTTGACCAGAATAGCTGTTTGAGGCAACAAATATTTTATCGGATGCAAGCTTGCTAGCCCCGTATAAATTAATAGGGTCACAGGCTTTATCAGTCGACAGGGCAATCACTTGTGCCACACCAGCATCGATAGCCGCGCGGGCCACATTTTCAGCGCCGATTACATTGGTGCCAATACATTCAAACGGATTATATTCGGCAATAGGTACCTGTTTTAGCGCTGCTGCGTGATAAACAATATCAACATTGCGCATAGCCATTTTAAGACGGTCAGCATCACGTACATCGCCAATGAAAGAACGCACAATTCGCTTTTCCTCACCTGACAGACCATCAAGCATGGCCATATGTTGATGTTCCCCACGAGAGTATATGGCAATACGTCGCGGCTTATATTCACTCAGCAAGCGTTTAAGCAATGCCTTGCCAAAGGAACCTGTGCCACCCGTTATGAGAATAGATTTACCATCAAGCGCTGGTTTTGTTTTATCTGTAATGAATCGTTTCAAGACTTCACCCCTAATCATCTTTGATGAAATTGCTATATTTTTCAAAAGACTAGCATATAGAAATACTCCCTCAAACTGAATAATGCCTTTATCAATAGACAAGGGCGATCTTTTTAACCTATAGTTTTGAAAACATTGGATAATTTAGTCATGGTAGCCATATAAAATGACCAACTCTCGGTTCAACGATATATTTCAAATAGCAGACAGAGCTATTGGGGCAGGATGTAAGCCGCTGGTGATTGCTGAAATATCTGGCAATCATGGTGGATCGCTAGAACAAGGATTGTCTCTTATTGAGGCCTGCGCAGATGCTGGCGCGGAGATGGTTAAATTTCAAAGCTATACCCCAGATACCATCACGCTCAACAGCGACGCGCCTGCTTTCCGCGTTGAGGCAGAGCTTTGGAAGGGGCAAACGCTGTATAATCTCTATGAGAAAGCCCACACGCCCTTTGAGTGGCATGAAGCTTTATTTGCCAAATGTCACGCGCTTGGCATGATACCGATCAGCTCCCCCTTCGATAACTCCGCCGTTGATATGTTAGAAGGTTTGGGCTGCGCTGCCTATAAGGTTGCTTCGTGTGAGCTGGTGGATTTTGGCCTAATAAGACGTATTGCAGCAACAGGAAAACCAGTCATAGTCTCTAGTGGCGCTGCCAATATCACCGAGATAGCTGAAGCTTTAGACTTACTGCATGAACTTGGGGTTAGGGATGTTTGCTTGCTCCACTGTATCAGCGCCTACCCAACAGGCCACAAAGACGCTAATTTAGCGACTATCACTGACTATAAAGCGCGCTTTAATCTACCTGTTGGTTTTTCTGATCACACTATGGGACTAGTGGCACCTATTGCAGCAACAGCGCTGGGTGCCTGTATCATTGAAAAACATATCTGCCACTCAGTTGATGATGGCTCTGTTGATAGCGCCTTCTCATTAGAGACTGCCGATCTAAATGGTTTAATTCAGGGTGTTGAGCAAGCGTATATGAGCGTGGGTACGCCAAAATCAGCGCCGCTAGATATTGAGTTAGAGAGCCTGCGCTTCAGACGGTCCTTATTTGTTGTCGAAGATATAAAAGCTGGTGAGACTATTGCGGCAAAGCATATTGCCAGTGTCAGACCTGCGGGCGGCCTACATACTAAACATATGACCGACATCATCGGCAAGACTGCAAAAGACAACATCACGACGGGCACACCCACATCATGGGATTTATTTGAGTGATATCATGAATGTCTTAATTACCAGTGCAGCAGCTAAGATACCACTCATTGAGATGTTTATGACTATCGACAGCTGCGCCGTCATAGCCGCCGATAGTGATCCCACATGCCCCGCCAGCAAAGTCGCAGATAGATTCGAGCTTTTACCCCTAGATAATGATCCAATGTATCGGGAAAGACTACTGAGCATCTGCAAGCAACATAGCATCCAACTTATTATCCCCACGCGTGACGCTGAATTACCGCTGTTGCTCTCAATGAAAGCTACTCTTCATGACATAGGTATATACCTACCCTTGCCAGACAAAGAGGCTTTAGATAGTTGCCTTGATAAAATCGAATTTCATGACTTTTGCCTGCGTGAGGGCTTTCCTGTACTGCCACGCCTCATAGGTAAACAAGCGACGGCATCATTTGCGCGTCATCGGTTTGGTGCTGGTAGTAAGACTAGCGCTGAACTTACCCCAGACAGCATGCTTGATGACCCTGATGATTATCTGATCCAGCCCATTTGCACTTTTCCAGAATATAGCTGTGATCTTCTAATGGACTTCACTGGCAAGCCTGTACAAGCAGTTGTGCGCGAGCGGCAAAAAATTACAGCCGGCGAGAGCTGGAAGACACAAGTTGTTGATATACCTATTCTCGGTGATATGGCCATGGGTATAGGGCGGAAACTAGGCCTAAAGGGGCATAATCTAGTACAGTTCTTCTATTGCCCAGATACGGGTCCATATGTAATAGAAGTTAATGCACGTTTTGGCGGTGCATCATATCTAAGCATTAAGGCTGGATTAAATTCCCCTGAGCAGTTAGTGGGAATGATCAATGGGGAAATAGCCAAACCCCACACCATACAAATGGGACTCTCTAGTCAAAAGACTGATAATGGAGTGATACACTATCATGCCTCATAATATACAGTTTCATATTGAATGCGGCGGCGCTGCTGGTATGGGGCGCGTAAGGCGCTCGTTAGTGTTGGCTCAAGCATTATGGGCCAAGGGCGCTACCTGCTTTATCAATTTCACTGATCCTGTAGGTAATGATCTTTGTTATGATTTTGGCTTCTTCCCAGAGGAGGCACCCCAACTATCAGACATTGATTTAAACATCATTGATGCCTGCCCTGCATACCGCGATCAATGCCTAGATACTTATGACACAAAAGCCTGCGTGATTGACGATATTGGTATCCATCCATGTCAGGCAGATATTGTTGTTAATCCTAATTTATACTCTGACATGCTATCTTATAACGGATACGTAATTAATTATATTTTAGACAACAAAGACCATCACTTGGTTGATGCTGCGTTTTTCGCTAAAAGCGGTGCTGCCCAAATCAGGGATCAAATACTCGTTAGTTTTGGCGGCATAGATATAGGACAGTTTGCTGGTCCCATTATCCGTACATTAATGACCAAGACTGATTTAAAAATTGTCTGGGCTAAAGCCAACACCGAGCCATTACCCCCCATGTTAACAAAATGGATAGATAGCACAGATCAAGTCACCATGATTGAAATGGCGGACATGCCGTCCGAGTTACAAAAAAGTAGCCTTTATATTGGAGCCGCTGGCACTACAAGTTTGGAAGCATTAGCAGCGGGCGCCAAGGTCACAGTTTGTAGCGTGGTAAATGATCAATATCAGAATATGAAATGTCTAAACGACATGGGGTATGCAGCAATTGAAAATTTAAATCCAGAAATGATGGTGACACTAGGCCTGAATGTCATGGATGACGTCCATTCAGATGCCCCCATCACCAAAGAGGGGCCAAGCCTAATAGCAGAAGAGATTACAAAGTACCTAAAGGGTGAAATAACCTCATGATCACCACATTGCTATTGGATATGGATAACACACTCTATAGTGAGCGCGATTACGTGCTAAGCGGGCTAACGGCCATTGCTGAACATTTAAATAGTCACGATGGCATAAACGCTATTGAGGCTTTAGCCTATATGGTGGAAATTTTAGACCATGAAGGACGGGGTAAAATATTTAACCGCACCCTAGAGTATTACAGCCTTCCATCATCTGATGAGACCATTCAGGCACTTGTTCAAATCTACCGCAATCATAAACCATCAATCCGTCTCTATGATGGTGTTTTTGAAACGATCCATCAGCTAAAATCTACCTATAAATTAGCCATTGTTACTGATGGCATGACCATAATGCAGCAGCGAAAAGTCGCAGCGCTTAGTCTAGACACGTTAATTGATACCATTGTTTATTCTTGGGCTGAAGATGCACCAAAGCCTGACCCTAAAGGATTTCAAAAAGCGCTGGATTTGCTCGGCAGCACAAGGCAGCAAGCCATGATCATTGGGGACAATCCAGTTAATGACGGCGAGGCCGCAGCTGCGCTTAATATTCCTTTTGTTCAAGTCATGACAGATAACCACCCCCATGCTAATAATAACGCTATTGAGAGTTTCAATCATCTACCAAACTATTTGGATCAATTAATATGACGAGCGTTATCTGCATCATTCAGGCCCGTATGGGGTCTTCACGTTTACCTGGTAAGGTTATGCTTGATCTAGCAGACGAGAGGGTCATTAGCCATGTGATCAGACGTTGCAAAGCCATACCATCCGTTAGCATGGTGATTTGTGCCTGCCCAAATGACAGCGCTAATGATCCACTCGTCGCCTTCGCACAAGACTGTGGCGCTGAAACATTTAGAGGTAGCGAGGACGATGTATTAGCGCGTTATTACTTAGCCGCCAAGCCGCATAATCCTGACTATGTGATGCGCGTTACATCTGATTGCCCCTTGCTCGATCCTGATGTTTGTGAAGATTTAGTTCAAAATGTGATATCGGGCGGCGCTGACTATGGCGGCAATGGTGGCTATCCCCACGGCCTCGACTGTGAAGTTATGACATTCAAGGCCTTAGAGGAGGCCTATAACACCGCCACGCACGCTGGTGACCGCGAGCATGTGACGCTATGGATTAAACGTCAAAATCATTATAAGACTGCCCATATAACTTGCGCTATTCCGGGCAGTCACGATCATCGTTGGGTGCTGGATTATCCAGAGGATCGCACCTTCATGGACACGCTGTTTAAATATCTACCAACAACCCCTGCTATGCCCACGTGGCAAGAAGTCGTTGCAGTCGTAGACAAACACCCTGAACTGAAGTCGTTAAATGCTGCACAGGCCAGTATGTGGGCAAATGCCAATAAGGCCATCATGGCCGATGCCGTTAAAGATGATGCTAAATGACCACTGTCAAACCACTGATATACCGCCCGCCGATGGACCCTTTTTTAACGATCCTTCATGAAGACAATGATATTATCGTGCTCGACAAACAAAGCGGTCTGTTAACGGTTCCCGGCAAACCCGCATCTCACCGCGACTGCCTAGAGTCTCGCGTTAACGCAGAATACGGTGTTGCTACCATCGTACACCGCCTCGACATGGAAACATCGGGGGTGATTATCATGGCCCGTACTATGGCGGCGCACCGTCATCTATCGAAACAGTTCGAGGTGAGGCAAACCCAAAAGACATATATTGCACGTGTTTTTGGTAGCGTTGAAAAAGAGGAAGGTTCTATTGATTTGCCGTTAATTTGTGACTGGCCAAACCGCCCCAAGCAAATGGTAGATCATGAGAAGGGAAAACCCGCCCTCACCCATTATAGCGTGATAGAGCGAGAGAAAAATGCAACAAGGCTGTCACTAAAACCCATAACAGGACGGTCGCATCAGCTTCGCGTCCATATGCTCAGCCTAGGTCATGTGATACTTGGTGATAATCTATACGCATCAGGCGAAGCCCACGCTATGGCGGAGCGCCTGCAACTACATGCTGCGACGCTGGCACTTACACACCCCATTTCAGGTGCCCCCATGAGTTTTACAGCGCCTATTCCATTCTAGAGCCATTTTAGGCTCATGATATACTTGCCCCAACAGATCAGATGTGACAGGTTGCTATCAATTAAAATATTTAGGGATTTCAGGGAAAAGGCACGACCACTATGACAGATGATACAAGTAACCTACGCGCACCAAGTTTATTAGACGCACTTGCGCCAGTTCTATTGCTAGTGACTTTATTATCATTATCAGTTTATCTATACGGTGAAGATTCATCCTATGGCCCCAACCAAATAGCCCTCGTAATGGCGGCGATAATGGCGGGGGTGATTGGTCATAAAAACGGTCATTCTTGGACCTCTATCGAAAATGGTATGCTGCACGGCATTCAAGTGGCAATGGGGGCTATCCTGATTTTGATGACCGTGGGCATGCTTATCGGCACATGGATATTATCTGGCACCGTACCCGCCATGCTTATCTACGGGCTTGAAATTGTATCACCCGAGTGGTTCTACCCAGCCTCATGTCTTGTATCTGCTATTGTAGCACTCGCCATCGGTAGTAGCTGGTCAACAGCTGGTACCATTGGTGTTGGCTTGATGGGCATATGTATCAGCCTAGGCCTAGACCCTGCCATCACGGCGGGTGCTATTGTATCGGGTGCGTATATGGGTGATAAAATGTCACCGCTGTCTGAGACAACAAATCTGGCGCCATCCGTTGCTGGTAGTGAGTTATTTGACCATATACGCCATATGACATGGACCACATTACCCGCCTTTGCCCTCGCGCTAGTGATCTTTACTTTTCTGGGGCTATCAGAAGATGTCACAGCCGACACAAGCCAAATATCAGTGATTACTGATGCCATAAAAGCAGAATTTGATATCAATATTTTCTTACTAATCCCAATGCTCGTTCTCTTCATGCTCGCGCGCGCAAAAGTACCTGCACTCGTTTCTATTCTAATTGGTGCCATTGTTGGTCTAATCTTCGCGCTAATATTCCAACAAGACGCCATCTTAAAAATGGCTGGTGACAATAATTTATCGCATGGTTTTGCCCTGCTAAAAGGCATATGGACAACAACATTTGATGGCTATAAGGCAACATCTGACATTGCTGCGGTCAAGGGTCTGCTGTCAAAAGGCGGCATGAGCAGCATGCTCGTTACCACGTGGCTCATCACCTGTGCCCTCGCCTTTGGTGGCATTATGGAATCTGTTGGTCTTTTGGCTAAATTTGTTAGCTATATCGTTAGTCGTGTTGAAACTGCGCGTGGGCTTATATTAGCAACGCTGGGTGCTGGTTTTGCCACAAACCTTATTGCCTCTGATCAATATATGGCGGTGGTACTACCGGGTCGTATGTTCCGCGAAGAATATGAACGCCGCGGCCTGCACCCGCTTAATCTATCCCGCGCGTTAGAGGATACTGGAACAGTTACGTCAGTGCTGATACCGTGGAATACATGCGGTGCTTATTTCACAGCCACGCTCGGCGTATCAACTTTTGCATACGCACCTTACGCCCTGTTTAATATTATCAGTCCGCTAATTGCTGTATTCCTTGCTGTGATTGCCTTTAAGATTTTACCGTTGGGAAAAACCAATAAAGACAAGTCAGTCACAGAAGCAGCAGCCGAAGCAGTCGCAGAATAAAATATGAGTTATATGGGAGGTTTTGATCGCACAGTCTGAACCATCTAAACAACCAACTATTAGTCATAAAGTAGCCAAGGGTGCTATATGGTTGGTGGCTATGCAGTGGCTCTCGCGCCTCATTGGCCTCATATCAACGCTCATTATCGCCCGAATTCTCTTGCCCGATGATTTTGGTTTGGTGGCGCTTGCTTCATCGACTATTGCCATTCTAGAGACATTGACATTCATGAATACCAATGCGGCCGTAGTGCGTCATAGTGATAACGGCGCAGCCATTTATCATACGGCTTGGACCATTTCCTTTATCAGGGGCTTAATCGTTGCGGCATTCATTGTAGCAGCATCTTTTATAGTGCCGTCCATGATTGATGAACCAAGGTTAGAGCCAATATTATGGCTGCTGGCCATCATGCCTATCATTACCAGTCTACAAAGCCCCATGATGGCAGCGCTTGATAAAGAACTTACATTCGGCCCCGTTTTTAAGCTTAATTTAGTCGCCAAGTTAATTTCTGTAGCCATCACAATCATCATGGCCATCATCTATAAGAATTATTGGGCCATTATCATTGGCACCATGTCGGCGGCTATTTTGCAGATGTTCTTTAGCTATCTAGCAAAACCTGCCATGCCCAAATTTTGTTTGAGCGAAAGAGCTGAAATTTTTTCCTTCACAGGCTGGCAAAGCCTGAATGCCGTTTTATCTGCAATCAATAGCAGGTTTGATTCATTTTTTATCAAAGCCGCCACAAATACCGATATTGTTGGTCATTATTATGTGGGGCAACAGATTAGCCAATTGCCAACGTCTGAAATATTCTACCCCCTACAGCGCTCGCTATTTGCAGGACTGTCTCAATCCTATAAAAAGAATAAAGATATATCATCTATCAGTCTTGATATAGTTGCCTTTATGGCAGCGGGTGGTCTATTACTGGGATGTGGATTTGCCTTTATTGCCCATGACCTTGTTCATATAATACTCGGCCCAAAATGGGCAATGGTTATCCCAATGATTCAGATCATTTCACCCGCGCTGGGTTTTCAGGCCGCTTCGCTTGCTGCCCAATCAATTGTTAATATTACATATGGACCCAAGGCAATATTTAAATATAACCTCTATTTCACACCGCTCAGACTGTCTGTGTTTTTATATGCTTTATTTGAATATGGTTTTATGGGCGCCATCATCGCCAAAGCCGCCGCAGATATAATTCAGACATTAATGATGATGCATCTGACAAGGGATATATGTGGTTCTATCCTTACAATTTTAATACGTGGGTTTAAAATGTATGCGGCATTGAGCGTCATGATCGCCGTCTTATATCTATTGCCCCCAGCCGTAGATATGGTGACGTATAGTTTAGCCATCTCCCTAGCCACCAAAGTTGGTGTAGGCATCATCGTCTACATCAGTAGCTTGTGGCTATTATGCCGCCTATTTGGCAATGCGGGTAGTTTAGAAAATCAAATCATCAATCGCTTAAGGTCAGTAACTAACTGATCCACATGTCGGTCCCAGTCGTAATGATCTTTCACATGGGTGTGGGCGGCCTTAGCTAACGCATTTAACTGCGCTGGATTATCTAGGGCAGCAGATAACAATCTTTCAAAATCAGCCGCATCTTTAGCGAGCCACCCCGTCTTATTATGGGTGACTATATCCCCACCATAAAGCTGCATATTGGGTGCATTAGGATCCATAGCAAGCACGGGTACACTGTAAGCCATGGCCTCTAACATGACCAAACCAAAACTCTCGAAAACCGAAGGGAATAACAACAAGTCAGCTTTTTGATAATATTTTTGGACGTTTTCTACCTGACCTACAAAAGTAATACGCTCACCCAGACCTGCTTGGCGCACTTGATGCTCATATTTAACACGCTCAGAACCATCCCCAATGATCGTCCAGTGCCAATGCCGTTTTGGAATATTACTTAGCGCTTCAAGACAGACATCCATTTTTTTTGATGCTATCAGACTACCAACCGATAACAACTCAACACTATCTGCATCTAAGGTATGTGCTTCATGGCGCTCAGGCAGGCGAACGCCGAGTGGATTAACAATAAAATTATCCGCCTTAGTGATAGGCCTTAATATTTCCACTAATTTAGAGGTATAACGCAATGTTGCCTTAGCATGATCCAAGGCCCATATTTGTGCCCTTTTATAGAAAAATTTATTGATGACTACTGCAATAGGATCACGAAAAAACCTCTTAACCTCTTCACTAGCCAACACTGAGTGGGGGAAATATAATACAGGACTATCCTTATATTTCATCATATAGGGTTTAATGAAGCTATGCTCAAAGGCGATAACGATATCGACTGAGTCAAAATCAGAAGTTTCAATATATTTTTTAGCTTTGAAGAAATGCCTTAGATGGGAAAATCGCCACAAAAATGGCAATTGCAGTGGCTCATAGGGACAACAATATATATCACAAAACTTAGCGAGTTCGCCATCATGCTGTAGCGCAATGATAGATATTTCATGACCTCGCTCATGCAGTGACTTAGCTATGCGTCTGGTATAAACCGCACTACCAGCACGGTGGTCTAAATATCCTGACAATAACCTAATACGCACTATTTTTCTCCTGAGCTCATCCTACATCTATACGGTATAAATAATCATTTGTATAAAAATACGTAAAAATTACTGACTGAATTCTCATTATTGTATAGCATCATTAAAATGGGATCAGGGTAGGGAAATCATCATGGAAAATAGTGACCAAGATACACACTCAAATTCAGTGCGTGACGTCAAACAACTTAGTACTTTTGCAGCCATTGCCAGTCTGTCTTATGTCTTTTGGGTATGTGGCGGCATGGAAATTGTCGAGCGCCTCGCTTTTTACGGCGTGCGCATGGTATCAGCGCTTTACGCAACCGATGCACTATCAAACGGCGGCCTAGGTCTACATGAGAGTGATCTAGCTATCATCTTTATGGTGTGGGCTGCGGTGCAAACTTTTGTGCCTGTCTTTACGGGTGGCCTATCGGACCGTATTGGCTATAAGGAAACAATTTTTGCTTCCACGGTTATTAAGATAATTGGTTACTTGATCATGGCGTATTTCATCAGCTTTTGGGGCTTTATGATCGGTGCTATGGTGCTAGCATTTGGCACTGGCATATTCAAACCAGGTATTCAGGGCACGATTGTACGCACGACTAACCGCACTAACAGCTCTGTAGCTTGGGGTGTCTTTTATCAAACGGTTAATATTGGCGGCTTCTTAGGCCCTATCATAGCCGCCTGCTTACGTCAGCTCGACTGGCAATATGTATTCCTTGCTTGTGCGGCAATTATCTCGCTCAATTTTCTACTGCTTTTAACCTACAAGGAAGAAGGCAAGGAAGAGCGCCTCGCGCATCGTGCAAAAGTCAAAACAGGTGAAATTACTGAAAAGCCATTATGGCGCGATAGTATTGGTGAGTTGATGAACCCCATCATCATTTGGTACTGCGTTATCTTTTCTGGTTTTTGGTTCATGTTATGGTCATTTTGGGATATAGGGCCACTCTATTTCCGTGACTGGGTCGATACATCCGTCATGGTGCGCGATATGTTTGGTGATGGAGGTACGTCTAATCCCGTGATCATCTTTGCCATGGGGATGAAGGCAGATGGCCAGAGCATTAGCCCTGAAGGTCTCAATAACTTAAACGCTTTTATGATCCTAACCATTTGTTTCTTGGTCGCAGGCTTTTCCGCCAAATTGCGTGCCACGACATCGATGGCGCTAGGTACTTTCTTTGCCGCAACAGCCCTGCTGGCTTTTGGTGGCTTTAATTTTGTGTGGGTAATCGTAGCCGCGATTATGGTCTTCTCTCTTGGCGAAATGCTCTCCAGTCCAAAATCAAGTGAATATCTTGGTAATATTGCACCCGACAGAAAGAAAGCCATGTTCATAGGGTTCACACAAATACCACTAGGGTTTGGCTGGATTTTAGAAGGCTACTGGGGACCAACCCTATATGGCATGTATTCATCAAAGGAAAATATCGCCCGCGACATGCTAACGGACATGGGCACAGATATTAGCCTTATACCCAATGGCGAAGCATTCCAGACGTTAGTAGCCGTTACAGGTAACAGCGCTGACGCCCTAACGGCTAGCCTATATGCCACACATAATGTGGGCGCGGTATGGTATGTTATGGGGGCTGTTGGGCTTATCACTACATTTGGTTTGATAGTGTATGGACGCTGGACATACCGCATGAGCAAAGAAATCAATCTATGATCTTTTTATCTAAGTACGGCGAATAATCGCCGCCTCCCCCTAGATACAAAAAAGGCGCCTAATTAGGCGCCTTTTCTTTAATTATTTAACGCCGCCAGTGGCATGCTTAATCAAACGCTCCCAATGATCTAGCGCGCGATAAAAGCTCTTCACCTGAATTTTTTCATTCAGCCCATGAGCATTGCTATCGCCTGAAATTTCAAACAAACCACCAACGCCGTATACAGGTATACCAAGCGCACGGAACTCTTTGCCGTCCGTGCCGCCTGTCGACATATTAGGCACAATATCAACATTGCCGTAATGGCCTGATACTGCATATTTAACAGCATCCATCACAATGGGTTTCAAGGGAGATGCGTCAGCGTAGGACGATTCAGCCAGTGCCATAATAGACACCTTATTATCACCCACCACAGCAGCTAGTGTTTTCTCAACTGCCTCTGGGGTTGTACCGGGCATAATACGACAATTCACTGTAGCCGTAGCTGACTGTGGCAATGCATTTTCCGCGTGACCTGCATCCAACATGGTTGTCACACATGTGGTGCGTAATGTCGCATTATACAACACAGATTTTGATAGTTGATCAATAGCAGCCTTGTCTGAAGTATTCTTAACAATTGCCCTCAATGCTGTAGCATTTTCAGGTGTTTCTTTATCTGCCATCGCGCTCAAGAAACCTGCTGTCACTTCATTAACCGTCACAGGAAACTCATAGGCTTGTATTTTTTTGAGCGCATCAACTAATTGATAAATAGCATTATCTTTGCGAGGACGACTACTATGGCCACCAGAGTTTTTAACCGTCAAATTAAGAGTGTGATAGGTTTTTTCCGCCGCCTGAATACCATATTGAATAGGCGTATTACCCTTAGTAACCATGCCGCCACCAGCATCACCATTAAAAGCAAATTCAATATTAAGCAGGTCGTCGTATTTTTTAGCTTCGGCCGCCTTCTTAGCCAGCGCACGCGTTGTGAACATGCCAGTTTCTTCGTCGCCAGAGAAAGCAATATAAAGATCGCGGTTAGGTACGTACCCTTCTTTCTTGAGCTTGATAAAAGTCGCAACAATGCCAACGATGCCAGCCTTATTATCAGCTGTACCTCGTCCTAAGAAATAACCATCCTTTTCGGTAAGTACAAAAGGATCAAGTACCCAGTCTTTTTTATAAGCTGTCACCACATCCATATGCCCAAGGAAACCAATGCCTTTTTTGGCTGAGTCACTACCATGGTAACGTACAATCAAGCCGCCCATAGTATCCATATCCATAATGGTGATGTCTTCAGCGTTAAAACCGGCCGCAATCAGGCGTGTTTTGAATTTATTAGCCAGAACAACTGTGGCCCCTGGATGATCGACCGATGTTGGCGTCTCTATCGCTTCTTTATAGATATCACGGGCAAGCTGCTGGTCATGTGTTAAATCACTAGCTATCAAACTAGTAGACATTGCCACCATACTTACAGATGTTAAAATCGATTTTAAAAATTTAGGCATTCACTTTCCTTATACAATATTAGAATATTTATCCAAATCTGGCGTAAGCACACCCCTCTGTCCAGCCTTTTATACTTTAAATATTAATTCACATTGGTACGATCAAGATTAGCCTAAATACTCGTCTATCAAGACAGGATCATATTTCATGATAAATTCTTTATTGATTTTATCAATTATTCCCGCGCCATCTAATTTTTTAAAACAAGCATCAAACATATTCTTATGCTCTAGTTTTTTAAAATATAACACGTGCTTGGTAGGTGTAAAAAGTCTCTTATATTTTATCTTAAGCCTTTTTCCGCCATCTGCATTTAGATTGTTGAAAGCTACAAGTAATCCATCAGCTATTATAGCGTCAACACGGTCTGCCTCTAGTAACCTATTGAGAATTTCATAATTGGCAACCTCTGTATAGGCGGCAAAACTAGGGATATATTTATTCATCGACGGCAGAACATTCTTTGCATTACCAAAGGCTACAACGCGCATACCTTTCATGTCTTCAAAGCTTTTAACGACTACGTCACCAGCTATGTAACTAACACCATTTTGAAAGGCTATATGCGAAATACTTTTATAACCTGTCATAGTGACATGTTCGGCGACTGTCGTAACAGCATCAAAGCTTGCATCATTTTCATAAAGATCAAGATGCTGACCATAGGCATTTAAGGTATATTTAGCATTTATGTTACACTCGGCAAAAACGGCTTTAATAATGAGGGCTTCGCGACCGCCTAATTCCCTGTCAAAAACACTTTCAACAAGCGGGGCCACAACTTTAATATCAATTGCAGTAGCATATGAGCTAATACCTATTGCCAATAGCAATATTTTCCAAAGATTATACATTTATATACTCACTATTTACACATCTACTCTGCATACAATATGTAATAAATCGTTCTATTTTACAAGATGATACAGCTATGATACTTTTCATAATGGAATATATATAATGAATATTAATAATCCAATAACATTACCATGTGGTTTAAGGCTTAAAAACCGCATGGCTAAATCTGCCATGACAGAGGGATTAGCCGATGTTCATGGCCGCGCCACGCATGGCCATGAAATGCTGTATAATTTATGGAATATGAGCGAGGTTGGCACGCTAATCACTGGTAATATTCATGTGGATAGATTTCACCTAGAGCGCGCAGGTAATGTGATTATTGATGGCCCCCAAAACAAGGCGCAAATGCATGCCTTAAAAGCTTTTGCCTATGCCGCTACTGGCAATGGAACAATTGCAATCGCCCAGATAAGCCACGCTGGTAGACAAACCCCAAAGGCCATAAACCCGCACCCAAAATCTGCTTCTGATATTGCAGTTAAAATACCAGGAGGTCAATTTGGCCAGCCTATTGCGCTGAGTGAATATGAGATAGAAGGCATTATAGGCAAATTTTCTCTCGCGGCTAAGGCTTGCGAGGAAGCGGGTTTCCACGGGGTGCAAATCCACGCTGCTCATGGATATCTCATTAGCCAATTTCTCTCGCCACTATCTAACAAACGTACAGATCGCTGGGGAGGCAACCTAGAAAATCGGGCACGCTTGCTCACAGAAATTGTCGCAGAGGTGCGTGATGTGGTCGATGAAAGCTTTGCTGTCACCGTGAAACTGAATAGCGCTGACTTTCAAAAGGGCGGTTTTAGCCTTGAAGAGTGCAAACAAGTGGTCACATGGCTCAACAGATTGAATATAGATTTCCTAGAAATATCAGGCGGCACCTACGAGCAACCCAGCATGATGGGTATGGATGGCATATTAGAGCCTACCACACGACAAAGCACCAAAACTCGTGAGGCTTATTTCATGGAATATGCTGCTGCAATCAGATCGGTGGCAACCATGCCATTGATGATAACAGGTGGTTTCCGCACAAGAGCAGCAATGGATAGCGCCATATCAGATGATAATATTGATCTGATCGGTATAGCGCGCCCCATGGTCGCTGTGCCACTGTCACCACAAGCACTTCTAGCTGGGACCGCCGATCAACTGCCACGGGTGGAGGGTAAGCTAGCATTAGGCACGGGCTTCCTGTCACCTAAATCCAAAAACATAACCATTCAGGCGCTTAATGGATGGGCCGCACTGGCGTGGTATTACTGTCAGCTATTACGCTTAGGATATGGAAAAGCCCCACAAAATTCATATAAAACCTTGTGGAGCTTCATCCGTCATATGATCAGGGATAAATCATTATCTCAGAAAATTGTGAAGGCTAATAAAGATAATTAGATCATAAACATACCCCGTATAAATCTTTTATTATTCTGACTAGCCTTCTGGCGCTGGCTCCACATTTTCTGAATTAGGCATCATCGCCTCTTTCCACTGCATTGACATCAATACACGGTGATATCCTGAAGGGTGATCATGAAAAATTCTCTCTTCCCAGGTTCCTGGGTTAATTTTTCTATAAGTAGAAAGTTTCAGAGAAATTGTAGCAAAACCATCAGGCTCACGCGCCACATTCAGACCAAAAATATCAGCCTCTGCCTCATTAGAGCGGATCACTGAATTCATAAATGGTGTAGCCAATAACAAATACACTCCAAGTATTGACATAAGTAACGGCAAACCAGCTATATCCTTAATACCAGTTATACCCCAACTACTCCCGATGCCGCTTGTAACCCACCCAAAGGTGCCATGAATAAAGGCAAAGCCTATTCCAAATATTAAGGTGAAATATACGAGCATTTCTTGACCGTGCCCAAGCGCGTAATGGCCAATTTCATGAGCCATAACCGCTGCAACCTCAGCCTCGCTGTTATTATTAATTAAATTATCATTGAGACTGATCTGGGCCGTGGCCCCTAACCCTTGGACATTAGCACTAATGCGGGTTGTTTGTTTCGATTGATCTACCACAAACACATCATCCACTGGCACCCCATTAGCAGTAGCCATGGCGAGAATACGGTCCTTAAGTGGGCCATCATGCATTGGAGTATACTCATTAAAAAGCGGTGAAATCACAACGGGCGATACAAGCATAACAAAAGCTAAAAACGCCCCCATAAGCCCCGTCCCCCAAAGCCACCAACGATCAGGGCTGCGGCGGATAATCGAATAGAGCATGGTTATTAAAATGGTAAAACCAATAACGCCCACTATAAGTCCCGTCATTTGATCACTCATATAGCTAGAAATTGTATGGTTTGAAAGATCATATTGATGCTCGCGCATATAATCTGTGTAAAAAATCCACGGGAAAATCAATATTGTAGATAGAACCATATATATAGGTGTAAACATCACCGTTTGCAGCCAATTGCGTTTCGTTTTTGCCGCCACCCAGTTTCTAATATTTTGTACAATGCCATAGCGCATAAGAACCCATAAGAGTATGAGATCAATGAGTGTTCCCCATAGAGCTAGCCAATATTTTCCTTCATGATAGGCATTGGATTTGGCTATTGCCGCATCACCTAATGTGGCAACATACGCCTCAGTTAACAAAACAGGGTCCGCGGCAGTCACAGAAAAAGTTACCAATACAGCTGCTAGAAAGGCTATCCATATTTTTTGCATCTTGTTCTTCCTTTTAAGATAATTTCAAAACTCCGAACAATTTAACATACTTAACTACGCAAAAGCGGTCGCGTCAGGCACGTTGGCCCACCTTCGCCCTTGCGGCTAATTTCCATGCCTTTATATGTAGTGACCTTGCATCCCGCAGCCTCTAGACCCGCTTTTACACCGGGTAAATTCTCAAGCATTAAGGCATCGCGCGGCCCCATAGCCAGCACATTGCATCCCATGGGCAGAAATTCTTCCTCGGGCACTTCAACAAACTTGATACCTTTACCCGTGAGCCAGTTAACAAATGCGTCGGGCATCATCGGGCGGTAAACAACCGCTAAATCCTTATCAATAGGTGAGATGATAGACATCAGATGCAGCACATCATCAGGGTGACCAAGGTTCGGTAGTGGCACCACATGCAAATCTACATCATGGCCGAGAATATTATGCAGTTGATCAATACCCGCCTGATTGGTGCGTGGTCCCAGTCCCACAGCGGCTGTTTTCTCGTCAATCCAAATGAAATCACCGCCTTCTAATGTACCGGGCGCTTTAATCACTCCCGCGATCTCATATCCCATCGCAGTATATGTTTCAGTATTAATGACGGCCTCTGGTGTGCGCGACGTGCGCCCCATATTACATAGGATTAATCCTTTAGGGCTGACCAGCACATTATCGCGGGTATAGATGCTATCTAGTGTCAGCACGTCATCGCCATCAAGCTCTATAACATCAGCGCCAACAGATTCTAAAATAGCCCTAAAATTATCATGCTCAGCGATAGAGCCAGCCATATCTGGGCGCTCGTGAAACCGCAGCTTTTCCCACTCTGCGTCAAGACGCTCATCGCCAGAAAAGGCATCTTCTGCACGGCGTACAGCCACCTGTTTTAAATAGTCATATTCATTATAAGCAATCATTTTTTTACTCTTCTCTTACTAAGGCATAAAGTGGCATTCCGATTAAGATAAGGAAGAAGCTATAGAAGACAACCTCTTGACCCGCACCCCAAATCGCAAACAATGTATAGGCAAATGTACAGATTGATAATATCAAGGTGCGTGTAAAGGCAGGGCCTCTATCTTCATCTTTAAGGAAATAAAATTCTGCCACATTTGAAAATGTATAAGCAATCAATGTGGATAGCGTTGATAATAATATCATAAAGGTAAAGGCACCAACCAACCCTTTGGTGAAGTTCATCATGAGTAATATACTACTAACACCACCACAGAGCATAAAGGATGCCACAGGTGCACCCGCTTTGTTCAGTTTTGCAAATCTAGCAGGGAATAAATTATCCCTAGCAGCTACAAATGGCATTTGCCCCGCCGTGAAGCAATTTGCATTCAGAGAACCGAGCGTTGAAATCATCGCGCCAATGGCAATGATGGCACCGCCAATAGGACCAAGCAACCGCTCAGCGGCTAAGGTAAAGGGTGCTTCTGATCCCATCAATTCACTAGCTGGCACCGTATAAGAAATAGCTAAACTAACCAGCAGATAGACAACAAGAATTGTCAGCACAGATGCAATCATGATACGCGGTATGTTTTTTTCTGGATCGACCATATTTCCCGAAGGCACAGTAGCCGTCTCAATACCAAGGAACGACCATTGCACTAACATTGTCACCGTGGCGAGCAAGGCTATTGGATGCAAATCAGTTGGATTATACGCAGGTAAATTTTGCGGGTCTGCATTGGCTAAGCCAAATACCGCTATCAGCAACAGGGGTAATATTTTCAACACTGTTGTAACGAGCAAGAAACTACCACTGCCTTCAATGCTGCGGATATTCAACAACACGATGCTCCATACAAGCACCAATGTTAGAATGAGATTTGTAATATTATCGCCAGCAAGTGACGGGAAGAAATAACCAAGATAACCAACAAATGCGACCGATATACCTGCCACTGCTGCGACACAACTGATCCAATAGGTCCAAGCTACCAAAAAGCCTGCAAATTTACCAAGGCCCGCATGAGCGTAAGCATAAGGGCCACCTGATTTAGTCACACGTTTTGACATGCGTGATAGTAACAGTGCAATGAGGATGGCACCACCACCAGCTGTAAGCCACCCCGCTTGACCGAGCATACCGTAAGGCGCAAGCAGTGTTGGCATCATAAAAATACCAGATCCAATCGCACAGCCAACGGCTAGCGCCCATCCGCGCCAAAACCCAAACGCCTTATGACTATCTTCCATGTGCTCACTCTCCCTATTTGTCTTTAAGGTAACAGTGGAGGGGATGATTGCAAGGGTTTAAATATTAAAGACCGCCCATCTTGCCTATCGGTGCGTCAATGCTACTTGGTGGCTCGGTGAACCATTTGGGGCCACTATCCGTCATATAGATACAGTCTTCTAATCGCACGCCAAATTCACCCATAATATAAATACCAGGTTCATTTGAAAAACACATGCCAGATGCGAGTTTTTCCGTTTCGCCGTGGACAAAATTAACACTCTCATGACCGTCCATACCGATGCCGTGCCCTGTGCGGTGCGGCAGACCGGGCGTAGCATACCCCGGACCAAAACCTTTGGCTTCGTACAGTTTGCGCACCGCGTCATCGACCTTACCTGCCGCTGTGCCAATCGTTGCTGTTTCCATAGCAATCTGTTGACCAGCGCGCACAAGGTTCCATACCTCACGTTGACGCGTCGTTGCTTCGCCGTAAACAAAAGTACGGCTGATATCACTTTGGTAGCCATGCACACTACAGCCACAATCCATCAGCACGACAGAACCATTACGCACTTCCTGCGGTTGCTCTGATCCATGCGGGAAAGCACTCGCCTCATTCAGCAAGGCCATATTCCATATTCCAGACCCACCCAGTGCCTTTTGAGCCGCGCTCATTTTGGCATTCACATCATCTGGTGTCATGCCAACTTCTAATGTATCCCAAACATGGCGGTAAGCTGTAAGCGTCACTTCATTGGCTTTACGCATCAGCTCAATCTCGTGGGCAGATTTATACATGCGGCAACCACGCGTGATGGGCTCAGCGCTGACAATCTCATGGGTATGGGCGTCGCGTTTTAGGCCGTCGACAATGAAATATCTAACCGTATTTTCCAGCCCGATTTTACCACCTGCGATACCACGATCGTTTAAGATAGCATTCACATGAGCAAAAGGACTTTCATGCTCGTGCCACGGCCTAACATCATCCCCAAACGTCATGCTTTCACGCACACTCGGTTCCTCAAAAAACGGTGTGACTATGGCAATATCACCCTTTGCTGGGATGACAACGGCCGTCATTCGCTCAGACCGCCACCATCTTATACCTGTGAAATAAAGCATGGCTGAACCAGGCTCTAATAAAATCGCATCAATGCCCTTTTGGGCCATTAGCTCTTGCGCCTTTGCCACGCGGGCTAAACGCTCATCACGGCTGATTGGTTTCATATCGCCTGTGATATCGCTCAGTACTGTCTTGTCACTTGATGCCTTAACATTAGAGGCAACAGCGCTGCCCACAAGAGCAGCGCCTCCAAGCTTTAAAAAATCACGTTTACTAAATGTCATTAGATATGCCTCTTTATTTTGTACTCGGTGCGCCAGCAGCCGTTAATGCAGCATTTAAACTCGTAAAATCATCTGACAGAAACTGATCAAGATCAGCTTTAAAACCAGTAAAATCCTTAGACGCTATGGCGATGTTATTCACCATTGTACCCGTTGGCATTTGCGTTGTTGACCAATGTGAGTAGGAAACATAAAACACACGACCCGCGATCGACGATACAGACTCTGTGTTACGCGCGCCGCGATCACTATCTCCCCATAAGGCAATAGTCATAGCGTCTAACCTACGCTTAGCTTTATCCATAGCAGTGTAGATATCCTTGCCAGCATTTGGTGTTTTTATTAATCCAGCCTGTAGGTGACGTAACTTATCTTTGGCCTTGCTGATGCGCTCACCGCTTGCAAAAATATCTCGCAGTAAATCACTTGTTTCCTTTTGGAAGGCAGCAACCGCTTGATAGTCAGTGCCGCTATCTGAATTCACAGGTTTTACAGTGAATGTCTGGGCTGCGGCGAGTGATGTGACATCGCCACCCTTTACCAGCATTAGCTCAGCTGAATAGACGCCCGGTGCAGCTAGTGGCCCCTGCGGCGCACCTGCCCATGGCGGTACAAATGTTGGCTTAACCAGATTAATCGGATGCGGTGCAGGACGACGCAAATTCCAACTAACGCGGTGCAAACCAGCCTTTGATTTCCCAGCGACCTTATTCACCACATCGCCATTTGCGTCTTTGATCACCAACATCACTGACGGTGCCGTTTCAATGCGTTCTTCGCGCAAAGCTTCATAGCCCGGGAATGAAATATCCTTTCCAGCTTTACGTAGTTTCTTTTCGCCTTTGCGACGACTTGCCTTTTTACTGTCGAAATCATCACTTAGGAAATAAGTGAAAGTCGCACCAAAATCAGGGTTCTTGCCGTTATAACGCTGGCTGCCTTTTGTTGGCTCACCCTTGGCCTGACCCGGCTGATTAGGTATATACCACCATGCATCACGCACAGGCATTAACGTTGCGTTAGCGTCAAGCACCCCCGATGCTATTTCACGCAAAGCGCTATAATCATCCATAATATAGAAACCACGACCGAATGTAGCACCTACAAGATCACTATCACGGCGCTGAATTTTTACGTCGCGGAAAGGAATAGTCGGCGCGCCAGCCATTTTATGCCAGTTTTTACCGCGGTTAATGGTGAAATACATACCGTTTTCAGCGCCAAGAAATAACAGATCTTTATTTTTATGGTCCTGCTCGATAGCCCAAGTGATCACACCCTTTGGCAGATCACCCGAGATTGATTTCCATGACTTACCACCATTAGTACTTTCAACCACATAAGGACTAAAATCACCAACCTTATGGTTCGTCGCAGCCGCAAAAACTGTCGACCCATCATAAAGTGATGCTTCAATGTCTTGGAAGAAGGCTGTTGATGGCACGCCTGCGATCTTTGTCGTCAGTGTCCAATTTTTACCGCCGTCTTTTGTAGATTGAATACGACCATCATCAGTACCCGCATATATAACGCCCTCAGTCACTGGCGATTCAGATAATGTCGTTGTAGTGTTATAAAGCGACATAGCCGCAGTATCGTATAATGCGTCGATAGACCATACGCGATTATCCGTCATTTTAAGCGCGTAACGATTTTGGTTTTTCGTCAAATCTGCGCTAATTGCTGTCCAGTTATTACCACGGTCATCACTTTGCCATACGCGCTGAGAGCCATAATAAATACGGTCAGGTTTATGCGGACTGTTGAGCAGTGGCGAATCCCAGTTCCAACGTTCAGCCGCCTCACCCGGCGCTGCCTCTGGCGCTAGATAAATACCTTCCTCTGACTTTTTATCAACGCGCACCAAGCTACCGCCCTGCCACATCATATACATCGTATCATTATCGGTTGGATGGAAACCAACGCCGTAGCCATCAGCGCCTAGTGGTACATACCAATCCACATCACGCACACCGTCTGTATTCATCGTGCGACTAGGCCCGTGAAGCGTGCCTAAATCCTGCGCGCCGCCCAATATGTTATAAAATGGTGTCGCGTTATCCATAGCTACCTTATAAAATTGTGATAAGGGCATATTACCAAAATGGCGGTAAGTTACGCCTTGGTCGAATGTTTCATACAGACCAGCGTCTGATCCCACTAGATAGTGATTGCCATTATCTGGGTCGATCCACATGGCGTGATTATCGCTGTGCTTTTCACGGCCAGTGCCAACGATCTTCATGGTTTTACCTGCATCACGACTGCGGCGCAGGAACACATCCATTTGATAAACCAGATCAGCGTCCGTTTGTGACGCTTCTAATTCCTGATAATAGTGCGGGCCAGTACCGCCAGAGGTAAAGCTATTGAGCTTTGTCCAACTTTCGCCCTTGTCATCAGAGCGGTAAACACCCTTTTCTTTGTCGTCCGCCTCAACCGCAGCGTAAATACGTGATGGATCAGCCGCCGTAACAGCCAGCCCAATTTTACCCATATCACCTTTTGGCAGACCTGTGGTTTTCTTAACCCATGTCTCACCGCTATCGCTGGATTTATAAATCCCCGAAGAAGGGCCACCCGCCAGCAGCGCCCAAGTTGAACGGCGACGTTGATAGGCTGAAGCATAAATGGTCTCATTATCACCAGGTGCAAACTCGATATCAAACACGCCTGTATGCTTGTCAATATCCAGCACATGTTTCCATGATTTGCCGCCATCGGTGGTTTTATAAACACCACGATCACCACCCGCAGACCATAGCGGACCTGTGGAGGCTACATACACGGTGTTGCTGTCATCAGGGTGGAATAGAATTTTTGAAATATGCTGACTATTTGTCAGCCCCATATTGTTCCACGTTTTACCACCGTCTAGGCTTTTATAGATACCATCACCCCAGCCAACGTGACGACCCGCCACATTCTCGCCAGAGCCAACCCAAATCACATCACTGTTATTAGGGTCAATGGCGACGGTGCCAATGGAATAGGATTTTTCACCCTCAAATATCGGCGTAAAAGTCGTGCCTGCATTTGTGGTCTTCCATACACCACCCGAACCAGCCGCCACATACCATGTATTTTTATCCTTTGGATCAACGGCGATATCCGATATGCGACCACCCATCATCGCAGGACCAACAGCGCGAAGCTTTAACCCCGAGGCAGCCTTTGCCACATCATCATTGGTTGCTGCCATCAGTGGCGCAGTTGCAGCACTGGTTAAAAGTGCTAAAGACAGTGCTAAATTTACGGTGATTTTTTTCATGGTGTTGCCCTATTTCATTCTTGCCCAAAGGAATATATTTTCTAAGTTGAAAGGAGGCTAACACAGACTATTGCAGAAGGTAAACAACAAGTGTTTATGACTATAGTTTAGACTGATTATTGCAGCCAAAAAAAGCCAGCTTAACCATATGATCAAGCTGGCTCAAATTCTTTAAACGATCAAATTAAGGATCTATTTTTTGTAAATAACACCGTCTTTCATGATGAATGTAACATGCTCAAGAAGTGTTATATCCTTTAGTGGATCACCGTCTACCGCAATCATATCAGCCATATAACCAGCCGTGATTTGGCCTAGGCTTTTATCTTGCTGTAGCAGCGCCGCACTATTGATCGTTGAGGCCTGAATAGCCTGCATTGGGGTCATGCCAAATTTTACCATACGTGAAAATTGCTTGCCGTTATCCCCGTGTGGATAAATCGCTGCGTCAGAACCAAAGACCATTTTAGCCCCAGCCGCATTGGCACGACGGAAACTATCACGCTGGGCCGCGCCAACCTGTTTTTCCTTATTGATAAATTCCATTGGTACACCGTTAGCAATACCAAATTCCAGTGTATATTCGGTATTATAGATATCACATGACAGATACGTGCCATGCTTAACCGCCAAATCAATGGCTTCTTTATCCATAAAACTACAATGTTCGATACTATCAACGCCTGCCTTAATAGCTGCTTTAATACCGCTAGTGCCGTGGGCGTGGGCTGCCGCGATTAGGCCGCGACGATGTGTTTCATCAACGATGGCTTCCATTTCTTCAAATGTATATTGCTGCACGCCGACCTTGGTGCCTTTAGAAAACACACCACCCGTTGCGCAAAATTTAATCGCATTGGCCCCGTATTTAATATTCTTGCGTACCTGTGCGCGAACGGCCCAAGGGCCATCGGCAACAGCAGCGCCAACCTGCTCCATTTCAGGGGCAAAGCTATTGCTATCGCAGTGACCGCCCGTAATACCAAGTGCTGGCCCTGTGGCCCAAATACGTGGTCCAACAATATCGCCGTCATTAATACCGTCACGCACACCAATAACCGTGTAACCCTGTGCACCGACATTACGAATTGTGGTAAAACCAGCCATCAATGTCTTTTTAGCATTTTTAACGGCAACAACTGTTTTACGCGCAACCGAGCTGCCTGCATCAGTACGGAAACTAGCACCTGCGTCACCATCGATATGCACATGCATATCCATTAGGCCGGGCAGTAAAGTCTTGCCCTTTAGGTTAACAACAGTTGCTCCATCTGGGGCTTTCATCTTGCCTTGTTTGCCGACTTTTACGATCTTATTATCTGTGACAAGAATGGCCGCATTTTTAATTGTCTTACCCTTTGCCACATCAATATAGGAATCAGCGGTAATAAATGTGTCCGCAGCCATTAGAGCAGTTGATGCTGTCGCAGCTAAAAGAGCTACCCCTATTATTATTTTTAAACTCATTATACTATCCTCTTTCAATCGTTACGCATTAAGACGCAACCTTGTTCCATTCTTCCAGTGCATGTTCAAATTGGCTATGGGCCTTATCAACATACAGCAACACTTCGTCTATATAACCATCCGTTGAGGCGGACCATACACGGTTTAAATAACGCTCTCCAGCGGCAAAGCTCGACATAATATCGGCGAAAGCTTGCAAACCATATAGGTGTTTCATGCTATCGCGTGCATCAGCAAAATTATTTAAATCTTCGCGAAAATACTTGTCGATTTCAAAACGCATTTCATAGGTTGGCACTTTGTCTTTACGTCCCGCTAGTGCCTCTATATTTTTCAATATATTGTCGAGGCTTTTGGCCATAATTACCTTATCTTCCTGCAAGCGCGTACTGGACTGCGCTGCTGCTTTTTCGTCTGATTTAAGCAGTGCCGCACCAATAAGACCGCCCACCATCACAGGTATGAAATACAGCCAATTAACAAGCAGCTGATCCAGTGACGCCAGAAAAGCGCCACCAAGGAAAGCGGCAATAATGATTAGCTTTGATATTAAATTCATCGTCATAGTCTCTCTCCCTTAGCTACCTAAAATCATGTTAACGGCGAAGCCAACGCCTACTAGCGCTTCACCAACAATTAGACCCGCAGCAATGGGAATGCCCTTATTATCGGACCATACCGCACCTTTTTTACGGTCTGACACCTCGCGCAGCAACGTACCTAATGCGTAAGTAAGGATAATATTAAAGGGTAAATAAAAGCCAAGACCAATGGTAATACCGGCCCCGCCCTGCAATAGGGATAGCAGCGCACCAAGCGCGGCACCCGCTATATATTTTTCTATCGGTACATCACCTCCCGTGATGCCTTTAACCATGGACGCCAGTGCCTGACCTT
This sequence comes from uncultured Kordiimonas sp., assembly GCA_965603205.1. Classification (GTDB taxonomy): domain Bacteria; phylum Pseudomonadota; class Alphaproteobacteria; order Sphingomonadales; family Kordiimonadaceae; genus Temperatibacter. Next base: position 125,526 of record CBFDCC010000008.1, read on the forward strand.
GCGGCGCCGGTAGCGCGTCAGAGCCAAGACCATATGCCTCATGAAGCAAGAAGATGAGCACGATGATCACGATAGGCCCAAGCCAAGCGCCAAAAAACTGACCCAACTGCTGCATACGCGGCGTTGCACCCACCAGATAACCCGTCTTAAGGTCTAGCATCAAATCCGTTGCCTGCGACATGGCCACACAAGTGGCAGCCCCCACGGTGATAGCGGCGACAATTGCTTGGCCTGTTTCCATGCCAGAGGTGAGCATAATCAATATAGTAACCGCGATAAGTGTCATGCCCGATAGCGGCGACCAGTTGGTTCTACCAATAGCCTCGCTAAGAATAATCCCCGCGATCCAAATCCACGCAGTACCCATTAATCCCATGGCGAGACCACGCGCTAAGCTAACCTGCTCTGCCGACATCCATGCCATAATAGTAAGCAGAACAGCTGCACCAACAATAGCTATATATAATAGCTTAATCGGCATTTCTTCACGGCTCATAGCACTATCAACCTTGGATGAAGAGTGCATAGATTTAATGGCTGATTTCAGTAAAGGGAAGGCGAAAATAACACCAACAATGGCACCACCGATCAGCATACCAATGCCCACAGGGCGGTATAACATTAGACGCAAACTATTAGGCGACGATATAGTCTCGCCATCCACGACAGGGAACATGCCCGTTAAATCCAACATCGGCGCGAGGAACCAATAACAGACAAAGCCACCAATGATAAAGGTAACACCACCACGGCCCGCGATAAAGCCAACCCCCATAGTCATCAGCGATATATACCAGACACCATTTAGATATTCAGGCAGATCAAACTGGGCAAATAGATTATAATTTTCAAAACCACTAGAAACGCTCAGATAATGCACAAAACCTGAGACGAGCATCGCACCAACCAACAGCTTGGCCTTTTCAATACCAGCGCCAGGGGATTTAAGGATAGAGGCCACAGCCACACCGCCCGGGTATGTCAGGCGCTCAAAATCAATCATCTGTTTTCTAAGCGGAATAATAAAGGCGATACCGAGGAATGCACCTGCAATGGCGCCAAAGGTCACGATATAAGGATTAAATTCTGTGCCGTAGCCCAATATAAAAATAGCGGGTACAGAGAACATCATCCCCGATGACGCACCGTTTACAGCCGAAGCCACGGTTTGGGTAACATTATTTTCCACGATAGAGCGGCGACGCAAAATACCGCGCAAAATACCAAAACCTAATATGGCGGCCAGTTCTGACCCCTCAATTGAAAAGCCTAGTTTCAGTGATGCATAGCCAATTGATATGGCGATGATCACGCCTAAAAAATATCCAACAAAAATTGCGTAGTTGGTTAGCTCTGGATAGGGCCCTTTTGTAATCGGGCCGTCAGCCGTTTGGCTTACCTCTTGTGACATGGTGTCCTCCTCCCAAAGGTTTTTATATTCATCTTCATCTACGTGAAGTAACGAATAATTTATCACTCATAACATATGGTAGCTTGCGTCTATGATTAATCCTCTATAGCAGTAAACTAAGAAGTTATCTCATGACAATGATTAATCGACTATAAGCGACAAAACCCCTATGTGGAAAGAGCAACAACAAGAGCATTCTGGCTGGTTAAAAGACCGACTAAAATTGCAGTTTCAAGAGCTGGTTCAGCTTGCCGTGCCTGCTGTGATGATGCGTCTTGGCATTTTGGCGCTAGGCATTGTAGACACCGCCTTTGTAGGTCATTACGCAACCAAACATCTGGCATGGTTAAATCTAGCGCAGCAATCGGTGATCATGTTCGCGCTTATTGTCGGCCTTGGGCTACTTATGGGTATTCTTGTCTATACGTCTAATGCCTATGGGGCTGGGGACTATAAAGAATGCGGGCGCATTTGGCGGCGGTCAATTCCCTATACTTTACTTGTCAGTGCTTTCATCCTCGCTATTGCTTGGCCTGCTGAATATTGGCTCCAGCTAACGGGGCAAACTCCAGAAGTATCCGAGCGATCAGGTGACCTTATCCGCATACTCGCCATCGGCATGCCGGGGCATCTGCTGTTTGTGAATTGCACCATGTTCCTAGAAGGTGTTAAAAAAGCAGGCGTAGGTTTTGTAGTAATGATCGGTGCTAACGTGGTGAATGTGGTGCTAGATTATATGCTCATTTATGGTGAATTTGGCGCACCAGAAATGGGCGCAGAAGGATCAGCTTGGACCACAACAGCGGTGCGATGGTTCATGGCTATCACCATCATGGTCTATGTTTGGCGATCAAAAAGTATGGAAAAATTTGGCACACGTAAGCCTTACGCTGGTAAATGGTCTGACTGGCAAGACCAGCGCACACTTGGATATGCCTCGGGCATATCGCTGGCAGCTGAGCTAACGGCCTTTTCATCCCTTGTGATCTTTGGTGGCTGGCTTGGCACCATACCACTGGCAGCGCAAGGTGTAGCAAGTCAGGTAACAGGTCTGCCGCTTATGATGGCGGTGGGTATCGGTGTGGCAGGATCGGTGCGCGTAGGTATGGCCTTCGCTCGCAAGGACCGCATTGATACACGGATGGCCGCTATGTCAGCTGTTATCTTGCATGTGTTTTTAATCGGCGCACTTGCCATCACGGTGGCGATACTAGCCAAGCCTTTTATGAGCATATTTACTAATGATATAGCTGTCATCGCGCTCTTGACACCGCTAGCGCCCATATTTGCCCTTTCGATGTTTTTTGATGGGTTGCAAATTATAGTATCGTGCATGCTACGCGGCTTAAAGGAAAAATGGGTGCCAACTATTTTACAGGCTATTTGCTTTTCCTGCATTATGTTACCGACCTGCTATATCCTCGCCTTTACCTATGATATGGGCCTAAAAGGCTTGATGGTTGGTACATTAGTTGGCGTCAGTTTAGCATTTGCCGCACAGCTGGGACGGTTTTTATATCTAACACAAAAGTCAAAAGTCTCCTTGTTAGTGAATCTAAAGTAATAGTACCGATATCAACCCTAACTTTACTTTAGTTGACAATCTTTAACTATACAGCAATTCTTTAGTATACTCTTAAGTGATCCTTGCAACTAAAGCGGAGTTTGTTGACGTGATAAACAGTAAAAGGGACATGGTTACTAGATATATTGCGAATGAATTCATCATGAAATTCATGAGAGTCCCTGCGGCTTTAACTGTTCTTTTTACAACTATAACGCCTGCGTCATATGCAGCAGACTTGGAAATCATTGACCAATTGAACAATGCTTTAGAATCCATACAAGAAGGCGTCGATTCGATTTGGCCTGGTGATATTGATTTTACTGGCATGGATATTCAATTAGGCGTTGGTGCTGGTTTCACACCTGATTATTTAGGGTCTAATAATTACCGACTGCGCGTCATGCCACGATATAGCATTCGTTATAAAAATCTGTGGCGGCTAAACGGCACAAAATTTTCTTATAACGCCATACGTGCCAAGAATTTACTAGCAGGCCCTATCTTGTCGTATCGTTTTGGTCGTAGCGAGAGTAATAACAAGGCACTGACTGGTTTAGGCGATGTGGATGACAGCTTCGAAATTGGTGCCTTTGTTAAATATAAATATAAAAGATTAAGTGTGAACGCAGATTTTAGACAGGCGACAGAGACAAGCAAAGGCAGCATCTTTAGATTAACATTAGGGCATGGCCTCTATGCTAATGATACTTTAAAAGTTGGCTTTGGCATGCGCCTCAAATGGCTATCAACCGCGGCTATGCGAACGCACTTTGGTATAACAAATGCGCAATCACTCACATCTGAATATGGCCATAATGCCTTCGCGCCAAAATCTAGTTTTTCTGAGGTCGACACCAGTATCGTTGTCTCATACAAATTGTCACCAGAAGCGAAACTTACAAGTTTGCTATCCTATGGCCGCTTAATCGGCGCTGCTGGTAATAGCCCGCTAACGGGTGGTCAGCTAGGCTCCTCCAATCAGCTGATTTTTGGCACAGCCTTGATGTATAGTTTCTAAAATTTAAGAAAAACATACCCCACATCAAGTGTATTTAGCTGCCTGACATAACCATATTTTTCATCCCAACGCCCATTAGATAAATCTTCCTCAAGTTTTTTCAAACCTACAGTAACTGCTGTCTCTTCCACATTAGAAAATGAAGAAATACCACCACGATATTCATCTTGAAGATAAATTTCAGGACGCGCCCATCCAGCAGCTGCAAAATGATCAATCAAATCATTAGGCAAAGGAAAACGTACCATGCTGACAGGTCTAAAGTTTTCCTGTTCAAGATAATCTGTAATAATGTTTAGGCTAGCAAACCATTCTTTATCTTTTGTTCTAAAGGCAGGAAAATAATCAAAAAGCCAAAAGGCCGATTCTAAATCAATATCATAAGTAAAAATGACCACAGGTCCTGTGCCAACAATCCGTAATGCCTCATCTAAGGCTTTCTCTCTATCTGTAAAATGATGCACACACAGCGTCATCATAACACCATCAAAACTATCATCATCAAAGGGTAAGTCTTCGGCAAAGCCCTCTCTCCATTGTAAATTTGGGTGCTTTTTGCCTTGATCGCGCATAATTTTTGATGGCTCGATAGCCGTTACACCAAAGCCAGCCTTAGCCATTGCCTGACTATAATTACCCGAGCCTGCACCTATATCAAGTATACGTGCACCCCTATCTAGTCCAAACAGTTCAATTAGCTTATCTACTATACGCGGATCAGCAGCTCTTGTGGCTGTATAGGTTTTTCCAATTGTGTCATATAATATGGTCATATAATTCTAATCAAAAAATGTTGATATGTCTTCAAGCGACTTTTTGGTAATCACAGGCACTTCAGCATCTGCTGCTGGCAAACCCGCAACAACGAGCATCATTGCTTTTTCTTGCTTTGGTCTATTACAAAGCTCGTTTAAAAACCCCATGGGTGAAGGCGTGTGGGTTAGCGTTACAAGACCAGCGTCATGCAATGCCGCTAGTAACATACCTCCCGCTAGCCCTACGCTTTCAGGCGCGTAATAATTTACATGCTTCACGCCGTCTTCGTCTACATCATAGGGTTGGCGAAAAACTACAATCAGCCAAGGTGCCGTTTCTAAAAACGGCTTGTTGGCGTCTGTGCCAAATTTCTCTAGATCAGCCAGCCACTCATCACCAGCGCGTCCGCCATAAAATTCTTGTTCTTCAGCTTCGGCGGCAGCGCGTAACTTGGCTTTCATACCTGGATTAGAAATAACAGCAAAGTGCCAAGGCTGTTTGTTAGCACCACTGGGTGCGCGGCCTGCTGATTTGATTGCATATTCGATCACTTGACGGGGCACGGGCCTGTCGCTAAATTCTCGAACTGTGCGACGCTTTGCCATATGATTAAAAAAATCTTTGGCGCGTTTTATCTGCTCTGCCTTTGTATAGCTTGGTATTTCACCTAACGGCTCAAAGCCCGCATCATTTGCTTCGTCATTTCCTTCAGTGCTCATACTGATATTCCCTTGTCTTACCCATAGTGTCCATGTAACTGTCTGGTCCAGTTCAGCATATAGGCATAAGGGATTAACGTAGCGGTGAATAGCAAAAAAATCTACAGTAGTAACATCATTTCATTTGTAACAGGGTTCCTGTTATTCGTGCTTACTGCTGTTCCTGCATCGGGTCAAACTGTACTCATAAGCGATAAACGCATTAATGAAATAGCCGCAACGCTCAATCAGACAAACCAACATATATCTATCCTCAATGGCAAAGTTATACGCAGCATCGATACCCCATCAGATCAACATATTAATCTGGGGCATCTGTCGCGCTTTGCCTATAGCCTCGTAGCGCTTAAGCTGGCAGAAGAGGGCATCCTTGATTTGGAAGAACCTATTTTCCGTCATATGCCAGAGCTAGAATTAGATGAATTTTTCACCGTTGCTATCACGGCTAAACACCTGATGTCTGAAACAGCAGGATTTGGTGTACCCACATGGTATAGCGGTGAATGGACTATTGATGATAAGCAATTCGCTGATAACCCACTCGTGCATTATGTCATGAGCCTACGCACGGCGGGGCAAGTAGCCCATGATGACCCCGTAGGATCGCTTATTCTGGTTAGATTCATGGAAAAAGTAACGGGGAAATCCATAGAAAACTTGGTCAAGGACAAACTATTAGCACCCCTAGGGTTAGAGGATGATGCCTTTAATATACCCGTTACCTCTACAGCAAAATACCCCAATATTTTCAACCCCATTATGGCTGCTACAGGCAGCATGGGGCTTGTTGAGGCCTTTATGCGCCTCACCTTAAAAAAACCAGATTTTCTGTCAAAGGCATCCTATAAAGTTTTAATGGAAGACCCAATATTTGCCCTGCAACCCATGGGTAAAATCCGCACATCAGGACTGACGAAACAAACATTAGACAACCGTAATATTATCTTAATAGGCGATGCATGTGCTAGTGATGCCACGATCATTTCAGTCCCACGACATGAGGTATCACTATTGATTACACGGGATAACACGGCTAGCGCTTGTAATCGCCTTCAAGGATTAAAAGTTCTAGAGGGTGTTTTTGAGACTGACCTGCCCCCCTTGCGCAAAGTCAGCAAGGAGATCAAACGCCTACGCGCGATTGAGGTTAGATTGCGTGAACCAAAAGGCGGACTATCAGGCATTTATGTGCGTGATGATGCTCCCTCACGCTGGTTAAAGGCACGCTTAGATAGGCTTCTTAATGAGACACTCGCGATCACACCTGACAATCAAGGTCACCTGAGTATCAATGAAAATGACGAGATTAAGCAATATAATGCGCTCGCCCCCTATCGCTACGAAGGGCCGTCTGGGGAAGAGTTGATATTCACACCCTATAAGCTGGGTGGCTATTTAACCTACAACGGCACGCTCTACCGCTATGTGGGATTGATCGGTGATAAGGTGCTAGTGCTCAGTCCATTCATTTGGTGCTTGTTAATCATGCTCAGCGTCGCCATCTATTGGCGTAGCAAAACCAGTATTAAATGGCAAAAAATGGCAAAATTTGTCACTACTGGCACCATACTATATGGCGTTGGTGTTTATTTTGAGCTTAATCATTGGCCGCTCGTTTATTATACCTATGATAGTCAAGCAGCCATAGTCACTTGGCGCATTATCATGAATATCGGGATGATGGGTATATTATCAATGCCGTTATTTGCCTTGAAGTTTTCAAAGAATAACAACATGCCGCAAGGTATATACCTGATACTCGCAGGGCCACATTTAACACTACTCACTGTAGCAGCTCTCATCTTATTTTTACTGATGAATGCATGGGGTATCGCAGGAGAAATCTTTTCATGACAAATACCGTACCTACTGACTTTGGCTTATGCGATACTTCCATTATAAAAATGCTGGATGAACTTGCCGCAAATGACATACATATAAAAGAGGCCGTTAAACAAGTAGGCTATCCAGCGGCGCGCTATAGCCCTGCAGGGTTTGCGCCCCTAATGCGTATCATAGTCGGTCAACAACTAAGCGTTAAGGCAGCGGCCAGTATTGCCGCCCGTGTTGATACGTTGGTAGTCAAACCTAACGACCCTCATGCCTTTGCCCGCCAAAGTGATGAGGATTTACGTGGCTGCGGCCTTAGTTTTCAAAAAATTAAATATGGCCGCGCCTTATGCGAGGCTGTGCTAGATGGTAGTTTGCGCCCTAATCACATGCCTGATATGAGTGATGAAGAAATATTATCCTCTATCACTGCCATCAAGGGATTTGGCCGCTGGTCAGCAGAAATGTATATGATGTTCTCGCTAGGGCGGGTCAACATATGGCCCTCTGGCGACTTGGCCGTGCGCGCGGGTATTGGCACTATTATCGGCAATAGTGAGCGCCCTAATGAGAAAGAAACCGACGTAATTGGTGAGCGTTGGCACCCTTACCGCAGCGCGGTGGCGCTCCTGAGCTGGCATTATTATTCCAATCCGCCGCTTTAAGATAAAAAAAGGGCGCCAAGAGGCACCCTAAAATTAAGATGTTATAAGTACTTAGAAACGCTTACCAAAACCAATACCGATGATAGTTGGATTTAACTTAACATCTGCTGTAATCCCGCCAACAGCTGTTGTTAAATCCACATTAGTTTTAAGGAAAATTTTCTTTACATCCACGTTAAAGAACCAATCATCATTGATTTTAAAATCAACGCCAGCCTGCAGTGCAACACCGAATTTATTCTTATAATCTGTCTTTGTCACAACACCACCAGCAGCGTCTGCGTCGTAAAAGATTGTATAGTTAAGACCGGCACCCACATATGGGCTAAACTTAGCGTCAGGCGTGAAGTGATATTGCGCAGTTAACGTTGGAGGCAACAGACGTACTGATCCAACTGGTACATCACCTGCTACAGTACCAACAGCACCCACTGTGTGATTGGTCGTGGCAAGGATAAGCTCCGCCGCAAAATGCTTGCTAAAGAAATATGTGATATCTAGCTCAGGTACAGCATCCTTATTTATATCGACATCACCGCCAATAGCAGAGATAGTAGCTGATTCATTTGGCTGTACTGATAAGCCACGAACACGGACCTGCCATGGACCATCACCTGCCACTGCACTTGTCGCAAACATACCAACTGCAATAGCTAATGTTGAGATACCTGTGATAACTTTATTCATTTTGATGCTCCTATTTTACAATAATGTACTTTAAATATGCCAAGAATCTGAAAATAACATTGATTTTAATCAATAATGTCTTTTGAATGATGAAAAAGAATATTATTTGTTAAAAAATTACATAAAAACACATTAATTGCCATTAAAAAGGATAAAGAGATGAGTGAATTTCTTATATTGGAAAATAAAGTACTTGTTAGCCCGCAAATCAATGCAGCTGATATTGACACCGCTGCTACACAAGGCATCACACTCATTATCAATAACCGTCCTGACGGTGAAGAAACAGGTCAACCAACCAATGATAGTCTGCAAAAAGTTGCCGAGGCCAAAGGCATTAAATGGTTATGGATTCCAGTAGTTGGCGGTCAAATCACACCAGAGGATATTGAAAATTCTATTGCCGCCTTCAAGGAAGCTGACGGCAAGACCCTAGCCTATTGCCGCACGGGTACTAGATCATCAATGATGTGGTCATTTTATCAGGCCGCGACTGATAATCTATCAACGGCTGATATCCTAACAAACACAAGCAAGGCTGGTTATGATTTTGCACAGTTTACTGGCATGTTCGAGCAGTTACGCGGCACCGCCAAATAATATCCATCCACTATAGGCTATGAGGCCAAATGCCGTTATTTTATCTAAGTGATAAGATGGCGGCATTATTTTTTCTAAAAGCACATAAAGGGTGAGCAACAGCACCACCCACAAGTTCATCACGCCAAAGACAAAGAGTAAAATCATCAGCATCCAACAACAGCCCGTACAATATAGACCGTGCCTAAGACCCATATACGTCAGCCCCATCAATCCAGGGCGCCAATGTTGTTGGATATACACCATCGGGCTTTGGCATTTATCAAGGCATTGACGTTTAAAGTCACTGAGTTGGTATAAGCCTGCGAATATGAGCAATCCTGCGTTAAAATATGGGTCTCTACCCGCCATCATCTGCGAGATAATATCTTGCTCAGTTAAGACAATTTGAAGATAGGCAGCTACAACACTAAAGCCTGTCCAAGCTAACAAATAACCGCCCAGAAAACAGAGGGCTGCTTGCAGGGGGGAGGCCGTACTGGTCTGCTGTCGATAGATATTAGCATATAGCAAAATAGCTGGTGTGGCTGATGGAACCATCATCCCCACCATCATCACGGCCCACATAATAAACAGTGCCATAAAATCAGATGATATCATCATACCCATGGACAGTAGATAATACCAAGACCAAAGAGTAAGCGCACCAAGCGTCACCCCCAGCACAATCTTATCCTTAAGAAGCAAGCGTTCTAAGGGTGATTTTTTTATCTGATCCATAAATGACAGACCCTAATGAACTACACCATTTGTGCCAATATCCATATTGACCAGATGGGCGTGGGCTTGCGTCCACTGCATCTCCATGGCGCCAGACGTTTTGGCTGTGCCACTAGCGTATGATGCTTCATGATATTCAAAACCACCCGGCAAAATAACGCGCGCTTCTTGGGTCTCATTTGTCACCATATTACGGATAGGCTCTATATCCACCTTTAGCAACTCAGGCACTCTAACAGTTGCCGTGCGGCTATTATAATCACTAACAAAGTCAATCTTGGTAAAGATTGGCTCATGTATTTTTGTATAGGTATTAGAAAAGACGTTAAAAATAGTAGCCCCAGGCACTGTTTCTTGACCTGTTAATATCGCGAGCATCGCATTTCGTTGATCCTCAGTGGCGCGTTCATCAATCATGGCAAGCACTTCGCCGTTACCCAGATGAATAGCCTCAGGCCAGCGGAACATGCCACCCATATTTAGGCCGCTTAAATCCACATCACCAAAATGCCCCTCATCAATATGAATAATAGTAGACGCCTGACAGTCGCCATGCGTCGGTAAGGCACTGAACTGGCAGGGACAACCCCAATCACAGTTGCAGGTGTTAATAGATGGTCCCTTGAAATGCCAATCGATATAAGTATCAGTCATAATCATTCCCTTAATTATCAGGAGCCTACAACTCTTAGCTACACAACGACTCGTTAAAAAATAACAATACCACAAAATTGGTTTGATTTATAGGTGAGGGTGTAGACCATTGAGACCTTAACCACCTGCGCCCCCATGCGCCATCGTTAAGAATGTATATTCCTCAGCCACCTCATGCAGGCGTTTAAACCTGCCTGATTTACCACCGTGGCCCGCGCCCATATTAATCTTCATCACCAGCAGGTTATCATCGGTTTTCATGTGGCGCATTTTCGCCGTCCATTTAGCAGGTTCCCAATATGTCACACGCGGATCGTTTAGCCCACCTGTCACCATCATGGGAGGGTAATCCTTGGCGGTAATTTGAGTGTAAGGGCAATAGCCATGAATAAGCTCATACATATGCTTGTCGGTCAGCGGATTACCCCATTCAGGCCATTCAATCGGCGTTAGCGGCAATGATCCATCTAACATCGTGTTGAGCACATCAACAAAGGGAACATGCATGACCGCGGCACTGAATAGATCAGGCGCTTGATTAACAGCAACCCCCATCAGTTCGCCACCCGCACTACCACCTGATATGGATATCCCACCTTTAGCAGCGTAACCAGCGTTTTCCAGATATTTTGCCACATCGACAAAGTCGTTAAATGTGTTAGTGCGCTTAGTCAGTTTGCCATCTTCGTACCAGCTATAGCCCATTTCGTCACCGCCCCGAATATGGGCAATGGCGTAGGCGAACCCGCGATCAAGCAGGCTGAGGCGCGCCGCTGAAAATGAAGGACTCATACCAAGACCGTAAGCGCCATAGCCATATAGATGCAGCGGGGCGCCGCTATCTTTTACCCACGTGTTTTTATAAACAACCGACACAGGCACCACCACGCCGTCACGTACAGGCACCATCAATCGCTCTGTTGTATAGTCTTGCTTGTCGTAACCGCTAGGGATTTCTTGCTCCTTGCGCAGGTCTAATCTTTTATTCTGGGCATCATAATCAAATACCGTGTTTGGTGTGACCATACTGGTGTAGGTCAGGCGCAAGAAACCTGCCTTATAATTAGGGTTATTGCCCAGTTCCGCCTCATAGGCTGCTTCTGGGAATTCAATGTGATGTTGGCCGCCAGCATGGGTGCAAATGCGCACCATATCTAGCCCGTCCATACGCTCCTGTACCGCTATAAATTTTTCAAACACTGCCATATCGCGAATATATTGCGCGCTACTGCCAGTGATATAATTTTGCCAATATTTTTCCTCAGCACTGGCTTCGGTCGCCAAACAAATCCCAAAGTTTTTATGATCGCGGTTACTGCGGATGAAAAACTCACCCTGCCCATGATCCACATAATAATCATGACCCGCACGCCGCGGCGCTAGCACAAAAGGCGCGGCCTTTGGATTAGATGTCGGCAGGATACGCACCTCTGCCGTTACATGATCGGCAGTGCGAATGATGAGATACTTTTTACTGCTAGAGGCGCTTATATGCGTGAAATAGCTTATCTCAAGCTCTTCATAGATATCCCTATCATCACCACTTAACAAGTCATGGAATTTAACCAGATAAGGCCGCCACTCTTTTGAAACAATGGTATAAAAGAAACTACGGCTATCAGCCGTCCAAACAATCTCGCCTGACGTTTCTTCAACTAACGTACTCAGCAGGGTATCGTTTATTAGGTCTTTAACGCGAATTGTAAACCGCTCTGACCCATTATCATCCACGCTATAGGCCATATACTGGCCGTCTGGGCTAATACTTATTGCGCCAAGCTTGAAAAAATCGCGCGTACCTGCCTCAGTATTTTCATCAAAGATTATAGTCCACACCTCGGTGCCTATTATCCTGCGGTACCATATGCGGTACTGCGCACCTTCGGTGAAAGCCCAGCAATATTCAAAACCACCCTCGGTCCAAGGCACCGATGCATCATCTTCTTTAATGCGACCTTTTATCTCATTAAATATTGTGTCAGTCAGCTTGGCCTGTGGTTGCATTACAGCCTTAAAATAATCATTTTCTTTGCCCAAATAGTCCAGCACCTTAGCGTCCTTCACATCAGGATACCCTGGATCGCGCATCCACGCATAAGCATCAATCGTCGTATAACCATGATGACTGCTTGTGTGATCTATGCGCGCGGCAATTGGCGGCGTTATATGCGTTGGTGCTTTTAATAGTGACATAGCTGACTCCTCTGATTAATAGAGCTACGTCTTTATAGGGATCAAGTAAAGCGCAATTCTTCTTGCATTCATCTACCTGAAAAGGCAGAAGCAATACAAATGTCTTTTAAAAAATGGAACAATAGTCATGGCCACCAATCCTGCCAACATCAAAGTCCTACGTACTGAGCTAAAAAATCGCGCACTTAATGCCTTTATCGTGCCGTTAACCGACGAGCATATGAGCGAATATGTCGGTGCCTATGCAGGACGCCTAAGCTGGTTAACGGGTTTTGAAGGGTCTGCAGGTAACGCAGTGGTAACGATGGATGCGGCTGCTATTTTCATTGACGGTCGTTACGTGATCCAAGTGGTGGCAGAGGTTGATGATGCCTATTTTGAGCGTCTCCATTTCCAAGAATACCCGCTGACAAAATGGTTAAGCGATCACACGGGGAACGGCGATACAGTTGGGTATGATCCAGAACTAGCAACCGTGGCGCAGGTAAAATCCTACTCTGAGGCGGTAGAATCGAGTGGAGCCAGCTTAGTAGCCGTCGACACAAACCCCATTGATGCGGTGTGGGCTAATCAACCAGCCGAGCCTATGGATATGGCAATATTGCATGACATAAAATACACAGGCCGATCAGCCGCGGATAAACGCGCTGACATCGCAGAAATTTTAAAATCAAAGAAAGCTGATAGTGCGGTTATTACTCAGCTTGATAGTGTTGCTTGGGCCTTTAATATTCGCGGTACTGACGTTGAAAACACACCTGTGACCCATGCTTTTGCGCTGATGCACGCTGACGAGACAGCCGATCTCTTTATCAATGCAGCTAAAATCAATGATGACATACGCGAGACTTTGGGCAACGCCGTGCGCGTCAGACCGCGTGAAGAGTTTTACCTCGCCATGGGCGAAATGGCCACTGCAGGCAAATCAGTACTCGTGGATAAAGCCACTAATAACGCCAAGGTTTTTAACGCCTTAGAAGGTGCTACACTGGTTGCGGGTGATGATCCTTGCATCTTGCCCAAGGCGATAAAAAATGATGTTGAGATGCAAGGGGCGATAGATGCCCATATTCGAGACGGGGCTGCTATTGCAGAATTTTTAGCCTTCCTAGATGAAGAAGCACCAAAAGAAACATTGGATGAATTAAAGGCCGTTGATATCCTGTGGCAATACCGCAAGCGCCGCGACATATTAAAAGACTCCAGCTTTGACACAATATCAGGCTCAGGCTCTAATGGTGCCTTGTGTCACTACCGTGTAAGTGAAGAAACTAACCTGCCTATTATCAATGGCACGCTGTATTTATTTGATAGTGGCGGGCAGTATCTCGACGGCACAACAGACATCACTCGCACTATCGCCGTGGGCACGCCAACGGCTGAGATGAAAGACCGTTTCACACGGGTTTTAAAAGGGCATATTGCACTATCAACCATCAAATTTCCAAAAGGCACAGCAGGCGCTGCGCTTGATACAGTGGCACGTAGGCCACTGTGGGAAGTGGGCCTAGATTATGATCACGGCACGGGGCATGGTGTTGGTAGTTATCTGTCAGTGCATGAAGGGCCACAGCGCATCGGCAAAGGCGTTAGTAGCACACCAATAGAAGCTGGTATGATCCTATCTAACGAGCCTGGCTATTATAAAGAAAATGAATATGGCATCCGCATTGAAAATCTTGTTCTTGTTCGAAAATGCGCAACAAATTCGGCTTTTGAGAGAGAGATGCTAGAGTTTGAAAATCTTACATGGGCACCTATTGATCTCAATCTGGTGGACGCATCTATCATGACAGCTATTGAGATTAACTGGCTCAATGATTATCATGCAACAGTCTGCGAAAAATTAATGCCTATTGTTGATGACAAAACCAAAGCATGGCTAAAGATGGCTACCGCGCCTATTCCTGAATAGTTTGCAGTTCATAATTTGGTATCTCAATATCGTATGTATCAAAAATTTTCTTGAGAGTGCCATTTTTTAAAATAGTCTGAAACCCTTTTGAAAATTCCCGTGTGAGCATTTCGCCGCGCAGCGATTTGGTGAACCCCGCATAAATGTGAAACAACATGCCTTTGTGAAAAAATTTCACTTCATCAAGCCGGCCAACCTTTGATAAATACATCCGTGCTACATCGTAATTACCTATGCTTATGTCTAAACGTCCCATTAGGAGTAATGACAATAATTTTCTTTCGCCATAATCTGAATAGACCTTTAGGTTTTTCTGGTGGGTTACAATATTGCGTTCCCAAGGGTGTGCATTGGCATATGCATAGTCAGCAATCGTGCCTATCTGATAATTAAAAAGATCCTCAGGCTTATCTAAAATTATGTTATCTGCCAGCTTTGTTATAAAAACTGTCTCATCAAAAACGTAAAAACCTTTATATGTTAAAAATAAAGGCAAATCGTTTGCATCAATTCCAAGCACAACGTCTCGGCGGCCTTTTTGCACATCCGAAAGTGCGCGTTTCCATACCGTTAAAGTATATGCCGTTTTCATCTGTCTAGCAGCAAATGCCTGCATCATGACTTCTGGCATTATGCCCTGTCGATCATCACTGTCTTTACAGGTGTATGGGCACCACATATCTGATACTATCTTCACAACCTGTGGCTTGGTATCATCTGCTTGCGCGCTGAATTGCCCAAAGCAAATATAACAGGTAGCTATCATTACTGTTGCAACGAATTTACCTAGGGAAACACCCTCAACATAATATGAATGTATAGACTGGAACAAGCTTATTTCCCACATTTGCAAAGCCCAAATCAAATGATTTGGTTGACACTGCTAATTGCCTTTACTCTGTATTTTTCACAATCCTTATTATCACTAGTTAAGTGACTCAACAAATAATATATTGTCTTTAGCTGGGTGATAGCGCTGCATAATTTGGCATCTCAATATCATATGTATCAAAAACTTTCTTGAGAGTGCCATTTTTTAAAATAGTTTTAAACCCTTTTGAAAATTCCCGTGTAAGCATTTTACCACGTGACGACTTAGTAAAAGCCACGTAGACTTTATCTTCGAGGCCTTTTCTGATAATTTTAGTGTCCGCAAGTTGGCCCAATTTATTAAGATACATACGTGCCACATCAAAGTTGACGACACTAATATCGATACGGCCATTTAGCAGAAGTGATAGTAACTTCTCTTCACCTTGGTCTGTATAAACTTTTATCTGATTTGAGTTGCCCTTGACAGCAGGTACCCAATCAAAGAGCATGGCATAGTTATATTCAGCAACTAACCCTAATTGATATTTAAGTAAGTCTTCCCCATGGTTTAACGTTATGCCTGAACCACGCTTGGTTACAAATACGGTCTCATCAACGATATAAAAACCACTATAAACTGAAAAGTTACCAATATAATCCTCATCCACACCCATCACCGCATCTTGAAAACCACGTTTAACGTTATATAGTGCCCGTGTCCAAACGGTTGAGGTATATTTTGTTGCCATTTGACGCGTTGCAAATGCCTGCTCTACCACCTCGGTCATTAACCCCTTGTTCGCTTCAGTGCTCTTACAGGTGTATGGACACCAATTATCCGCAACAACAGAGACTATAGGTGTTTCGTCCGCACGCAGGCTAGCCTGCGCAAAGATACCATAAAAAATAACATGGCATAACAACAAGATATATCGATTCACAAACATCCCCATTTAATAAATAACTGTGATAGTGACTATATAGAATATTTATTCTCACGTAGAATAAACTTTTCCCATCGGCGACAGGCTTATTACTTAACAGGCTGCCGTTCATAATTTGGCATCTCAATATCGTATGTATCAAAAATTTTCTTGAGGGTACCATTTTTTAAAATAGCCTGAAAACCTTTTGCAAATTCACGTGTGAGCATTTCGCCGCGCGGTGATTTGGTGAACCCCACATAGACTTTATCTATAAGATTATCCCTAATAAAATCCACCTTGTCCAATTGACCCATTTTTTTGAGATACATACGCGCCACACCAAGACTGCCTAGGCTAACATCAATACGACCTTGAAAGAGCAGCGATAGTAATTTTTCGGTACCATGGTCCATATATATCTTCATGACGTTTGGATGATCACGAATATAAGGCCCCCAGTGATCAAGTATGTCATAGTCATATTCTGCCACAACACCTATTTTATACTTTTTTAAATCTTCTCCTGAATTTAAGACAACGTCCGAACCATGATTAATAATAAAAATAGTTTCATTTAGAATGTAAAAACCCTCATAGACGTGATAGTTTGGTATATAGTATTCGCCCATTCCAAGCACGACATCCTGCCTGCCTTTTTCTACATCAAGTAACGCCCTTATCCACACACTTTCTGTATATTCTGTTGCCATTTTTCGGGCCACAAAGGCTTGCTTAACCACTTCGGCCAGCAAGCCCTGATCTACAGATGTATGACTACAGGTGTAGGGACACCAATTATCAGAAACAAGCTTGATAACATCATCTTGGCTGTCCCCCGATTGCACCGATGTAGGCAAAATCAAAAGAAATAAAATAAACCATATATATTTACAAAAATACAATGTGTACCCTCTCTTCTATATCAAGTATATCAAGGTGTATCGCCCTCAATAACCTCATAGGATGTTTTAATGTCGGCCAGCGCCGCCATTTGCCCCGATGCTGAACAATATTTCTCCATCGCAAGATCAATGGCGCGCTTCACATGCGCCTCTTTAATCTCCACACCCTTTATCACAAAATGCATTTCAACATCTGTATAATATTTGGGCATTTCATCACGGCGTATACCGCCAATTTCAACCCAAGCATCAACCACTTTTTGACGGGATTTCTCTAGGATCATCACCAGATCAATACAAGCGCATCCACCAGTGCCAAGCAGCAACATCTCCATCGGAGACATGCCAATTTTTTTGTCACCGTCAATAGCAACGCTATGGCCACTACCACTTGTGCCAATAAACGACAGGCCACCAGCCCATTTTACACGATGATCTCTAATAATTTCACTCATAACTGGTTTCCAAATATTATAGTTTACTTAATTTATATGTAGGCTAACGTCTTTTACTCTTGATGCAATAAAATAAAGCATGTGATAGTGATATCTCGCAATATACAAAACTCTTTTGAGAAACGATAATAATGGCCAATAGCCCAGAACTTCATCTAAAGCAATTATGCGTTAAACGCAGTGGCCGCATGGTATTTACGGGCTTAAATGCATCTGTGACTGCCGGTGAAGTATTGATATTAAAGGGTAAAAATGGATCGGGTAAAAGCACGCTACTAAGGCTGTTGGCTGGATTTTTACCCGCAAGCGATGGTGAAATCCATTGGCAGGGTGAGAACGCACTAGCCGACAAAGAGCTTTTAACCGTTGACTTGATTTATCTTGGCCATGCCTTTGCCCTAAAGAATAATTTCACTCTCTATGAAAACCTTATCAGTTGGGGTGATATCACTCTAGGCTATAGACTAGATGAAAATTCAGTGATGAAAGCCGCTGAGGCATTTAACATGGGTGAGTTATTGCATGAGCCTGTGCAATATTTTTCCAGCGGGCAGCGCCACCGCGCCGGCCTTATTCGCTTTGCATTGTCTGGTAAAACCATCTGGTTGATGGACGAACCGACGGTTGGCCTAGACGCAGAGAGCCGCATCGCGCTGGACGGTCTAATACAAGGACATATAGATACAGGCGGGATTGTTATCGCCGCCACGCATGATCCACTAGGTGTTGAGGGCAGTATTCTAGACATGTCCCATTTCACCCCGGCTGCGCGCGATAGCATCCATCATCATGATCAAGATTGGTGGAGTGAGGCATGATGATAAAAAATATAAAATCTATATCCCTTTCTCATATCGCCATCAGCCTAATTAAGCGCGATATTCGCCTTGCGTGGTCACAAGGCGGTACTGGCACTATGGCGCTTAGTTTCTTCCTGATAGCCGTCTCGCTATTTCCATTTGGCGTAGGGGCGGATCCTGCGATTTTATCCAGCATATCAGTGGGTATTCTATGGGTTGTGGCATTGCTGGCTTGTCTGCTTAGTCTCGACCGCCTTTATCAAGCTGATTATGAAGATGGTACATTAGAGGATTTAGCATTGTCACCACTGGGGTTGATTGGCGTCTGTATTGCTAAAAGTTTAGCCCACTGGTTATCAACAATATTACCGCTGATTATATTAGCCCCTCTGCTCGCTGTAATGCTGAACATGGAAAATGAGGCTTATTTCACGCTTATTCTCTCCCTGCTCATCGGCTCGCCAGCGCTTAGCTTTATTGGCAGCATCGGCGCCTCACTCACCGTCGCCATCAGGCGCGGTGGGGTGTTGCTGTCCTTGCTAGTATTGCCACTATATATCCCCACGCTTATTTTTGCTGTGAGCGGCGTTGAGGCGGCCGCCCTTGGTAATGACACAAGCAGCCATCTGATCATCCTTGGCGCTATTAGCGTTATCGCCACAGTGTTATCGCCGATCGCCTCGGCCGCAGCACTAAAACTCTCTTTAGAATAATTATGAAAATAACGCCAAGTCATGCTTGCCCTAACGCAGAAATACGGATAAATAGTGCCCATGCATAAGTTCGCAAATCCAGCGCGATTTAATCGCCTCGCAGATACTCTTTTACCATGGTGTAAAGGCCTGCTTATTCTATCCCTTATTTACGGCCTGTATCACGCATTAATCGCCAGCCCTGCTGACGGTGAACAGGGTGAAGGTGTGCGCATGATGTATGTGCATGTGCCCGCCGCTTGGATGTCGATGTTTGTCTATATGGTGATGGCAGGGGCCAGCTTTACAGCGCTAGTTTGGAAACACCCTCTCGCCTATTTAGCCGCAAAAGCAGCAGCCCCCATTGGCGCAACTTTCACTGCGCTGGCTCTGATCACAGGGTCATTATGGGGCAAGCCCATGTGGGGCACATATTGGATTTGGGATGGCAGGCTGACCAGCATGTTAGTTCTGCTATTTTTATATCTGGGCTATATGGCTATTTGGCAGTCTATGGAAGACGATGACAAAGCAGGCAAAGCCTCAGCCATTGTTGCCCTTGTCGGCATTATTAATATTCCAATCATTAAATTTTCTGTAGATTGGTGGAATACACTGCATCAACCTGCCAGTGTGATGAAATCAGGCGGTCCTAGTATGCCGTCCGAAATGCTTATACCGCTCCTTGCCATGTTTGTTGCCTTTAACGCTTATTTTATGGTGACATTCCTGTGGCGTATGAAATTAGAGATTAATCGCCGCAAGATAGCCGCAATGCGCAGTGCAAGGATAAGCCAGTGATAGACTTATTAAACTTTGGCAAGGATAGCGTCTTTATTTGGGCGGCTTACGCTGTGACAGCTTTGGCCCTACTGGGCCTCGCATCGGTGACAGTGCGCCAAATGAAACGGGCATCAGCTGAGGCAGATAGATTGAACCCCAGAAAAAACAAAGCTGAATAGAATATGAAACGCAATATGGGCCATAGAAAACGTCGCCGTCTTATCCTTGGCATCGCAGGAGTGGCTGCACTCGTGCTGGCTAGTTTTAGCGTGTTGGTGTTTTTTGAAGGCGATCTGTTTCTACAACCCAGCCAAATTGCAGGCAGCAAATTAAAAGTTGGTCGGGGCTTCACCCTTGGCGGTATGGTCTTAAAAGGCAGTCACAAAACTTCTGAGGACGGCCTAACCCACAATTTTATACTGACCGACTGTAAAACCGAGCAACCTGTTCAGTTTAAAGGGCTGTTACCTAATCTATTTCGTGAAGGCCAAGGCATTGTTGCAGAGGGACGTCTAGACCAGCGCCGCAGCTTTGTTGCTGATCGCGTGCTGGCCAAACATGATGAAAATTACGCCCCAAAGGGTACTTTACAAAAAGCCGATGGCGTTTGCGAGCATCCAGAATCCATAACAGAAAAAGCAGTTTTAGATACATGATAGCAGAGCTTGGACATTACAGCCTGATACTAGCCCTAATGATGGCAACTCTTGGCGCGACTGTGCCGCATATAGGTGCGCGCGTTATGGAACCTAGGTTAATGCGCATCGGTGACCAAGCCGCAATCGCGCAATTCCTGCTTGTCCTGATTTCATTCTGCGCCCTGACATACAGCTATATAATTTCTGATTTTTCAGTGTTGAATGTGGCAACCAACAGCCACACGCTTAAGCCGCTTATTTATAAAATATCTGGCGTTTGGGGCAACCATGAAGGCAGCTTGTTATTGTGGGTACTCGCCCTAACCCTATTCAGTGCAGCGGTCAGCGTTATGGGCCGTAAATTACCCTTAAAGTTTCGCAGTCGCGTTCTAGCCATACAAAGCTTACTTGGTGTTGGTTTTCTGCTCTTTATCTTGATAACTAGTAATCCTTTCACTCGTATTGACCCCGCCCCTTTTGATGGCAATGGGTTAAATCCGCTACTCCAAGACCCGGGGTTAATAATCCATCCCCCGATGCTATATCTAGGGTATGTGGGCCTGTCCGTTGCCTTTTCCTTTGCCATCGCTGCCCTAATCGAAGGTGAGGTAACGCCTGCTTGGGCAAAATGGGTACGCCCTTGGACGCTGGCCGCATGGATATTTTTAACAGCTGGTATGGCGCTTGGTTCATGGTGGGCCTATTACGAGCTTGGCTGGGGTGGCTGGTGGTTTTGGGATCCCACTGAAAATGCGGTTCTAATGCCGTGGATTACAACAACGGCCCTTTTACATTCCGCCATCGTACTAGAAAAACGTAACGCCCTAAAAAGCTGGACTATCTTGTTGGCCATTATTGCCTTTAGCTTTAGCTTGCTGGGTACTTTTCTTGTGCGCTCTGGCATTGTTAATAGCGTACATTCCTTTGCCAGCGATCCTGAACGCGGCGTCTTTATCCTCGCCTTCCTCGCCGTAGTTATTGGCGGATCTTTGGCGATGTATGCATGGCGTGCCCCAAGATTAAAAGCAGGCGGCCTATTTGGACTAGTAAGCCGCGAAAGCGCACTGGTGCTGAATAATATCCTACTGTCCACCTTTGCTGCTGTGGTGCTTATCGGCACGCTATATCCGATTATTTTAGAGGCCTATGACGGCACGCAAATCACCGTTGGCCCACCCTTCTTTGATTTTGCCACGACCATCATCATGAGCCCACTAATTGTAGCACTTAGCATCGGCCCCATTCTATCGTGGAAACGCGGCAAACTATCACGTGCGATGCAGATCACACTGCCCGCCTTCATCGTCGGCCTTGTTGTGGCTTTATGGGTTGTCTGGTCTAACGTCGGCGATATCATTATGACTGCATTTGGTCTTGGGCTGGCCATATGGTTAATCCTTGCTAGCCTGCTGGAAGTCATGAACCGCACGCAAAGATTTAAACTGTCACGTGTGCGTGCAATGCCGCGGGCATCATGGGGTATGATGCTGGCTCATACTGGCTTGGGTGTCGTTCTAATTGGTATTACAGTATCTGGTGCTTGGTCAGACGAGCAACTGGTCTCAATGAAAGCAGGTGACGTTACCAAGCTTGGGGATTATGAAATGCAGTTTGATGGGACACGTGCTGTAGCTGGACCAAATTATACGGCCGTTCGCGGTAGCTTCACCGTCACAAAAAATGCTGAGTTTATTGCAACGCTAGAACCCGAAGACCGCATCTATACTGACCCCATTATGAATACGACCGAAGCCGCTATATATCCCATGGTGAGTGGTGATCTATATGCCGTCATCGGGCAGGCTGTAAGCGGTGGGCGCTACGCCATCAGGTTATATTTCAAGCCATTAATATCGGGGCTTTGGCTCGGCGCTATTATGATGATCATTGGCGGGCTATTATCGTTAACGGATCGCAGACTGCGTATTGGCGCGCCTGTAAGGCCCCCCGCGCGCGTTAAAGAGAATAAAAGGGTCGATACATGAGCCGTTTCTTGCCCTTAATTATTGTCCTTGGTTTATTTGCAGTGTTTGGCACTATACTGTTTGATGATGAGCGCAATCCAAAGGAATTACGCAGCGCCATGTTGGACAAGCCTGTACCTAACTTTCAATTACAGGCGCTATATGGCGCCGGCATGCTCACTCAAGAAGATTTAAAATCTGGCAAACCTCTGTTGGTGAATTTCTTTGCCAGCTGGTGTGTGCCTTGCCGCGCTGAACATCAAAACCTGATGTATTTAGCCCGTGACAAAAACATCCCCATCATCGGCATCGCCTATAAAGACAAACAAACAGCCTCAAAAGAATTCATAGAGGCATTAGGTAATCCATACACAAAAACAGCGATGGATAGCAATGGTCGGCTCGCCATAGATTTTGGCGTTTCGGGTGTGCCTGAAACATTTCTTATTACAGGTGATGGCTTAATATATTATCGTCACTGGGGGCCTATTGTCGGCGATAGCATGGAAAAGAGTTTACTACCTAAACTTCGGGAGATCAGCCAATGATGCGCCTAATCTCCAGCTTAGTCTTTAGTCTACTGCTCAGCGCCCAAGCCATGTCGGTTGCTGTGGATGAGTTGAAATTAGACGACCCTGCGCGCGAAGCCTACGCCCGCACCATCATGAAAGAGATACGCTGTCTGGTTTGCCAAAATCAAAGCATTGAGGATAGCAACGCTGACCTGGCAAAAGACCTGCGCCAAATTGTGCGTGAACAAGTCTCAACGGGCAAAAATGCGGATGAAATTAAGACATATTTGGTTGAGCGCTATGGTGATTGGGTGCTGCTAAAGCCCCCTGTTAAGCGCAGTACCTTTCTATTATGGGCATCGCCTTTTTTGTTGTTACTATTGGTCATATTGATGGTGATTATGCGCAAAAGAAATACAGCCGCTCCACAGCCGCTCAGCGGTGATGAAGCTATAAAGCTAAAAGAGATTATGACCCAAAGTGACAAGGGCACAGAATCATGATTTGGATTTTTATCATTACATTAATTGCACTAGTCATTATCCTTATGGCATGGAGTGTCATCACAAATAAAAATGATGAAACAGTTGCAGATGTTGATCCATTAGATCATTTCAAAGCACAACTTAGTGAGATTGACAAGGACAAGGCACGCGGCCTGATCGGCGATGAAGAAGCCGCCATGGCGCGGTTAGAGATTGAACGCCGTATCTTAGGCAGTCATCAAGATAGATTAGGTAGTGCAAACCACTTCACTCAAAACAACAATATGGTGACAGGGGCGGCTGGTATCTTTGCCCTGCTGATCATAGCCAGTATTTTAATGTATTTCATCACGGGGCGCGCCGACCTACCCGCGAGCAGCCCCATGCGCAACAGCCAAATGGATACACCCATTCAGGAAAATGGCCCGACGATGGCTGAAGCCATTGAACAGATTAAATTGCATCTCACCAAGAAACCCGACGACATCAAAGGCTGGCAGATACTCGCCACATCATCGCGCGCTGTGGGTGCCTATAGCGAGGCCGCGAATGCTTTTGCCCAATTATTCATATTGCAGCCAAATGAAGTCAGATGGCAGTTGAGCCAAGCCGAAAGCCTGATGGCCATGGCAAAGGGTAAAATCACCCCTGCGGCTAACCTAGTGTTAGACCAAATATTAGCCACTGATTCGGTTAATCCCGCCGCCAGATACTATAAAGGCATAGGGTTTAAGCAAAATGGTGATGATCAAGCTGCGCTGGCAATATGGAAAGATATAGCCGCCACATCACCTAAAAATGCACCTTGGATGAAAATGGTGGCTAGGCAAATTTCAGCCATTGAAAATCCTAAACCAACTGGTATGCCGCAAATCACTGCTGATCAAACGCAAGCCGTTGCGAGCATGTCAGCCACAGAACAGCAGGCTTTTTTCCGCTCGATGATGCAGCGCCTGACGGATAAGTTAGACAAAGACGGCAACAACCCCGAGGGCTGGATGATGTTAGCCCGCACCCATCTAACCATGGGCGATAAGGATAAGGCCATTACCGTATTAAAGCGTGGAATTGTGGCTGTTGACGCTGAAAATAAAGCGCCATTAAAAGCCATGCTTGACAGATTAAGTCTGTCGAGCGACAATTAACGCGCTTTAAATCATAAGTACGCCTTGTTTATTAAGACTTTTGTAACTATATAGTGTGATAATAAGCAAATATGCGGCACGAAGAAATCTGTGACCAAATTCACTCAGTCAAATGGCTGATAATTCTTAACTTTAAGTGTTGTGTTTCATGAATATAAAACCTGATCCCTCAACGTTAAATGCGCTGTCGCAAGGACACGTACGTAATCGTGCGCCTCAGCAAAAGAATGTGGATGATCTGCCAAGCAATGCAGAGATCGTTGCCAAGGTAAAACAACAACAGCAAAATAAGCTGATGCCGCTGCGCAAGGCCGTTGACGACCGCAACCGTATTACCGACCTGTCTAGCGATAATGAAATAGCCATCGCCAAGGACCGTGCCATACGTTTCTCAAAAGAAGCACCAATGGGTAGATCTTCCTTGATCAGCGCCGCTGGTGGCCGCAATGTACCTATGGGCCAAATTATTGATATCAGGGTTTAGGGTTTACTTTTCAGCTTCTTCTTCAGGTAGCTCTATATATTTCTTAGAAAATAGAAACATCAGCTGACCAAACAAAAAGGCCATCATAATACCCATATAACCAAAGGTCTTAAAATTGACCCAAAAGTCAGTTGTTTGCGTGCGCCAAATAAACTCATTAATACCAGCCATAGCAAATAAGAAAATCATGTAATTACGGGTAAAGAGATGCCATCCCTCGTCCGACATTTCCAGTGCCATTTCCATCACAACCTTCAGGTATGCTTTACCGCGCAGCAAGCCAAAAGCAAGCACCGATCCCAGCACTGAGTTAATGATGGTCAATTTCATCTTAACGAATGTTTCATCCTGCAAAATCAGCGTGAGGCTACCCATCACCATAACAATCACAAAGGTGATTTTAAGCATCGGTGAGATATGTTTGGTGTAATGATAACTAGCCGCCATTGAGAGCACCATCGATACCATAAAGGCACCAGTTGCCACCATCATATCACCAAATTTAAATCCAAGGAAAAAAACAACAAGCGGCCCCATCTCAATGAGCAGTTTACGCCCAGCTGGTTCCTTTGGCTTTACATCTTGTTTGCTATTTTGATCAGTCATAATACTATTGCATCTCTACTTAATTTAGGTTACTTGCCCCGTCTTTACCAGTAGGTTACACATATTGATACTATAAATCGCCCTGATACTCTAGAAAGCCGTCATGTTAACGCTATTTAAAAATCGTAATTTTTCATTCTACTGGGTCTCCCATTTCATTTCTGTGGTGGGCGACCATGTGACCTTTCTTGCTTTTCCTTGGCTGGTGTTGCAAATGACGGGCAGTGTAGCCATGACAGGTCTGGTGCTAGCAGCCCAAGGTATCCCGCGCGCTATATTCATGCTGTGGGGCGGTGCCTTTGTTGATCGCACAAGTCCGCGTGCAACCATCATGGTCACCAATTTAGTGCGCATGGTCCTTATGGCCATACTCACTTATACCATTATCGAAAACACGGCTACTCTTACTATAATCTTCTCAGTTGCCCTGATTTTTGGTCTGGCTGATGCCTTTTATTACCCAGCGTCCAACGCGATTATCCCTAGCATCCTCAAAAAAGGTACCCGCCAAAAAGGCAATGCCATCATTCAGATGACCACACATCTATCGATAATCTTTGGTCCGATGATCGCAGGGTTTTTGATTGCGGGAGAGATTAACACCCATTCAGCCGGCCACACACCCGACGTCTCGGGCCTTAGTGACTATGAGCAAGACCGTGACGGTCTGGCGCGTGCCTTTATGTTTGACGCCTTTTCTTTTGCCCTATCATGCGTTGCACTATTACTGGTTAAAACACGCTCCTTAAAAACCGAGACCGAAGAGCCGACAAGCACTTCCATGTGGGAAGAGGTGAAGGAAGCAATTCGTTTTTGCTGGTCTATCCCTGCGATGCGCCTAACCTTTATCAGCATCACCATATTAGAGTTCTTTTATCAGGCCCCTATCTTTGTCGGCCTACCAGCGCTGGCCAAGGCCCGTTTCGCAGAAGGTGCGTTTGTTTATGGTATTGAGATCGCGGCTTACGGCCTTGGCGCCTTCCTCGGCAGTATAGCGGGCGGTATCGTCAGACCCCACAAGCCCCGTAAAATGATCCTTTATATGCTGCTGCTATTTGCTTGGTCGTCGGCTACGTTAGGGTTGATTGTCATTTGGGAGCCTTATGAATGGGCCATGCTACTGTTTTTCACAGCAGGTGCTGGTGATAGTTATATCTGGGTTCATGTTATCACATGGGTGCAGGAAGTAACGCCTGAGCGACTGCTCGGCCGTGTTATGAGCATCTTTATGTTTATGTCCGTTGGTCTATTGCCCGTGGGTAATATGATTATGGGTTTCTTATTCGAGTGGAATTTAGAACTTACCCTCATTGGCGCGTCTATATTTATGACCATAGCTTGTCTATTGCTCACGCTACATCCTGATCGTAAAATCATCACTGTTCAGGAATAAAATAGCCCCATTCATGACAAAATATATGTCTACTCTTGCAACTGGCGGCGCAATTGTTATGAATAGATATAACTAAGCGCCAAACGATGCATCAGATATCAATGAGGTACAGTAAATAATGTTTAAAACTATGAGCACATTAATCATTGGGGTAATACTATCTACCACCCTCATTGCCACCGCGTCGTCGTCAGCGAGCGCAGCGGGCGCAAAACGCAGCTTGCTAGGCAGTTTTAAATATTGGGATGCCATGGTCTCAGGCAGCGGTAAAAACAAAGAATGCTACATGATCAGCACACCGCGCAAATCAACAGCCAGTAGAAAAGGCGCTACACGCGGTGACATCTATACGACCATCACACACCGCCCATCCTTTGGTATTAAAAATGAAGTGAACGCTATTGTTGGTTACCCCTTGCGGGCCAATAGCGAAGTAAGCATCAGCATGGACGGTAAATCTAAATATAAACTCTTTACAGAAGGCCGTGGCGCTTGGGCCTACTCACCCAAAGACGATGCTAAAATGATTGCATCAATGAAACGTGGTAGCACTATGCGCGTTGGCGGCACATCAGGACGCGGCACACGCACGACAGACACCTATAGCCTGTCAGGATTTACCGCTGCTTATAACGCTATTTCAAAGGCCTGTCGTTAATAGCTAATATCTTTACATTCGTCACTTCTTTCAGTATAAACCGCATAAATTAACCGACCTTCAGGTGGAACGCCTGATTGTCCTGAAACGTCCTGGCACGGGTTTACCCCGCAAAAGGCAAGGTGAAAAAATGCAAATTACCCCTGACGGCCAAGCGCCGATTGTTAGCCCACGCCCATTATCCGAAGAATCCATCACTGGCAAACGCAATATTCTTGGCTTTAGCCGTGAAGAATTGCGCGATGCATTGCGCGAGATTGGCGTAGAAGAAAAACAAGTTAAAATGCGTACTAAGCAAATCTGGGGTTGGGTCTATCATCACGGCGTTACCAGTTTTGAATCCATGCACAATGTCTCAAAATCTGTACAACAACAGCTGAATGAACATTTTATTATTGAACGCCCCGAAATTACCGAGGCCCAATATAGTGAAGATGGCACACGCAAATATCTGATAAAATTTATCGATGGCAACGAAGCCGAGGCCGTTTATATCCCCGAGGAAGGGCGCGGCACCTTATGCGTATCCAGCCAAGTGGGCTGCACACTCAATTGTAAATTTTGTCACACAGGTACCATGAAGCTCGTGCGCAATCTAACCGCTGCTGAAATTGTTGCCCAGCTGATGATTGCCCGTGACGACCTTGGCGAATGGGAAAACTCAAGCAAGGGCCGCATGGTCACAAATATTGTGATGATGGGCATGGGTGAGCCGCTTTATAACTTTGATGAAGTTAAAAAAGCGCTTGATATCATCATGGACGAAGAAGGCATACAACTGTCTCGCCGTCGTATCACGTTGTCCACATCGGGTGTAGTACCCCATATGGAGCGTTGCGGCAAAGAGATCGGCGTTAATTTGGCCGTGAGCCTGCACGCCGTGAACGACGCGGTCCGCAGCGATATCATGCCAATCAACAAGAAATACAGCCTTGATCAAGTGCTCGCTGCTTGCGCCAACTATCCTGGCGCCCATAACGCGCGCCGTATTACATTTGAATATGCGATGCTAAAAGGCATTAACGATAGCGAGCAAGATGCTTATGATCTGCTCAAGCTCCTCAAAAAATGGGACTTGCCAGCCAAGGTTAATCTAATCCCCTTTAATCCTTGGCCGGGCGTAGAATATGAATGCAGCGACTGGAAAGATATTGAGCGTTTTTCTGACATCGTCTTTGAAGGCGGTATTTCAGCCCCTATCCGCACCCCTCGCGGCCGTGATATCATGGCGGCCTGTGGCCAGCTAAAATCCTCATCAGAGAAAAAATCTGTTGCCCAACTGCGCCGTGAAAAAGAGGCACAAATGGAGGAAAATTCAGTATTAGAAACTGAGGAATTTAGCGCTTAATGATTAAACGCATAGTATATATATATTTTGTTGCACTTTGGACATGGGCGGGGGCTGGTTCTGCCCATGCGGCCCCCACGCAAAATCCTACTGATACATTAGTGATGTTATATGGTGGTTATTCAAGTTATGTGCGAAAAACAGCATATGGTATGGAAGGCATTATTGCCGATTATGTCACTCAAATGGCGACAAAAGCTAATTTTAATATCGTATGGGCCAACACTTATGACCAAGATGGTATCTTAAGGCGGCAAAAAGCCAATGTTTGCTATACGAGCTTAATCAAAACACCAGAACGGCTAACCTATATAAAATTCAGCAAGCCTATTGGCCAAATACCCAAATATGTAGTCATTGCCTCACCCACAAATAAACGGATTTCCCAATCTACTACTTTGAAACAAATACTGCAGGATAAAAGCCTAAGAAGCGAAGCACTGATAGGCGTTTCCTATGGTGGTTATATTGATGCCCTTGTTACTGAAAATCAATTACGACGCAAACAAAGAGCCCCCAAGCGGATAGTCGATCTCGTCGCCAGAAATATTCTGGATTATACTATCCACGATGAATTAACCGCCAACCAGTTGGTTTCTTCTTCACCTCGCTCAGACAAATTAAAAGTTTACAGCCATTATACAGACCTTCCAGACAGAGTGAAATATCATATCGGCTGCACACTAACTACAGATGACTCAGTTATATCGCGCCTTAATAAGGCCATCAGTACAATGAAAATTTTAGAACAATAAATTAATCTTCTAATAGCCAGCCAAAAATCTTATATGATTTTTCTTGGGCAAATAATGATACCTGCGAGATAGCGTGATCAAGCGGCACTTTAAAGATACACATATGATTAAATTTTGGTGTCATGCCAGATTGAACATGGCCATCGTCATCAAAAAACTGTAACTGCCCACCCCAGTCCCGGCGCCAATTGACATTCAAACTCACCATAAAGGCTGCCCTGCGGTTAGAGCCTTCTGGATTACCATTACTTGCCGTGACAAAATCACCGGGGCCAAAGCGACTTAGCCTTGCTCTAACTTTATTGATCTTCGTGTTGCCAGTGACCGTGCGCGCAAACTCTAAAAAATCATATTCATTAAAAGATTCAGATAGCCCCCTTAAAAATCGTGGCGCACTATTATTGGTACGCGCATCCTCTAGACACACATGATCATGCAAGTAGGTATGAAACCCTTTACCGGCCTCATTAAATGCTATCTGCTCGAGAGATTTTATATGCCTTGTGGTCATAACCCTGCGCTCATTGGGTAAAAGCGCATAATGGGTACCGCCCTGTGACAAAACACGCTGCCATTCTTCATATTCTGTTAATTGAGTTTGCAAGATTTTGATCTGATTTTCTCTGAAAAAATCAGGAATATGAGCAAAGCCGTTTTTACTATAAACTTTATTCAGCTCTACAGGCTTTTGCTTATTAAACTGCAAATTCATAATCTAAAAAACTCTATACAAACGATCTACTAAGGTGCGCCTAAGTACCAACATAGCCACGATGATTCAACTGGTATTATTTTCAACCAACTTTCTTTTTTGCACTATATTAAATCCGTCTTTATAAATGATTAAAAAATCTATATTTTACTCATATAATTTCCCGATTGACCCCGTAATTTTTAAGCCTATACTGCGGCCAAATTTCAACAGGTACTCTTAAGTACCAAAAGGTGTGAGGCTCCCTAATGACACAAGATATAAACAAAGTTGTTCTGGCCTATTCAGGCGGACTAGATACATCCATCATCCTTAAATGGTTAGAGGTAACATATGACTGTGAAGTTGTTACTTTCACCGCTGACCTAGGCCAAGGCGAAGAGTTAGAGCCTGCGCGTGCAAAAGCCGAGAAAATGGGCATTAAAGAGATCTATATTGAGGATCTACGCGAAGACTTTGTTAAGGATTATGTCTTCCCCATGTTCCGCGCCAACACGCTATATGAAGGCCAGTATCTACTGGGTACGTCTATCGCGCGCCCATTGATCGCCAAACGTCAGATCGAGATCGCACGCGAAACTGGTGCTGACGCCGTATGCCATGGCGCCACGGGCAAGGGTAACGATCAGATACGATTCGAGCTAGGCTATTATGGCCTACAGCCAGATATTAAGGTCATAGCGCCTTGGCGTGAATGGGACCTCAATAGCCGTACAGACCTGATTAATTTTGCTGAAGAGCATGACATTGAAATCCCAACGGACAAGCGCGGCGAAAGCCCCTTCTCTGTCGACTCTAATTTGCTGCATACCTCCAGCGAAGGTAAGGCATTAGAAGACCCTTGGGTTAACGCTGAGGAATATGTTTATAGCCGCACTGATAACCCAGTAAACGCCCCTGATGAGCCAGAGTTTATTGAGGTTGAGTTTGAAAAGGGTGATGCTTGCGGTATCAACGGTATTGCACTGTCCCCCGCAATGGTGCTTGAGCAGCTGAATGCTTACGGTAAAAAACACGGTATTGGTCGTCTTGATCTGCTGGAAAACCGTTTTATCGGCATGAAATCACGCGGTATCTACGAGACACCGGGCGGCACGATCCTATTAGAGGCGCACCGTGGTATAGAGCAAATCACACTGGATAAAGGCGCTATGCATCTCAAAGATAGCATCATGCCGAAATATGCTGAGATTTTATATAACGGTTTTTGGTTCTCGCCAGAGCGTGAAATGCTGCAAGCCCTCATCGATAAATCACAAGAATTTGTCGCAGGAACAGTGCGTCTAATGCTGTATAAAGGCAGCGTGCGCACCGTCGGCCGCAAGTCACCTTACAGCCTGTACTCTGAGGCACATGTGACCTTTGAAGCTGATAGCGTTTATGATCAAAAGGACGCCGAAGGCTTTATCAAGCTCAACGCCCTGCGCCTGCGCCTGCTAAACCAACGCGGCAACGTAACCGAACCCCCTAGTTACGAGTAAATATAAATGAGCGCCATCATCAGCACAGTTCTACCGATCTTTGCGTTGATTTTGCTTGGCAATATTATTGGCCGTGCACCCTTTTTTCCGCAAAATGGAGTGCGCGGCCTCATATTTTATGTATGGTATATCGCGATGCCGATCGCGATATTCATTGCCACGGCGGCTAATCCATTGCCCAGCGTGCAAGATATTCCATTACTCGCCGCTTATTTCATCCCGCTTAGTCTGACTTTTTTAATGGCTATTACCATTGGTAAAATAGCCTTTAATCAAACTGCTACAGAGCGCGGTCTATATGGCTACTCCGTATGCTTTGGCAATATTATCTATATGGGGATGCCGATGATCACGGCAGTTTATGGCGCAGAGGGCATACGCCTGATTATCCTCCTCATCAGTGTGCATGAGCTGATCCTGATCTCGATCACCATGCTAACGATCAATGCTGAGAGCGGTAGTATCATCACCGCCTTCAGGCGCGCCCTGCTGCACACCCTAAAAATGCCGCTTATAATCGCTATTATCCTTGGGTTGATCTCCGCGTATTTACAGCTATCGTTACCTGATACTTTGCTGTCAATATTTACCCCCATTGGGTTGACGGCAGCGCCTGTTGGGCTATTTGCTGTGGGCGCCGCACTTGTCGGCATCAAGGCCGCAGGGGACAGAAAGCAAGCCGTTACTGCCACTGCGCTAAAGCTGTTTATATTGCCCGCGTTGGTCTTCACCTCTTGCCATATTGCGGGGCTGAGCGAGGTGCAGACATCAATTCTCACGATCATCGCTGCACTGCCAACAGGTTTGAATGCCTTTAATTTTGCCACAACACAAGGTACTGGCGAGCGTCGGGCTGCGACGACTATTTTATACTCAACAGTCATATCGGTGGTGACTATTAGCCTGCTGTTGCTAAACTAAGGCCATATCTGCTAGGCTACCCCTTTGGAGAGAGGGAGACTAACCATGAAAAATTTATTCAAAGCTTGCCTTTTGGCGCTTGCTATTACGGCTTGCGGTCAAAAGGCCGAAGAGCAAAAATCTACTGAGACCAAGCAGGTAGAACCTGTGAAAATGGCGACAAAATACTCAGCCGCCACCTTTTTTGAAACCACGAGCTTTAGTGCGGCCAGCGCCAGCGGTAATGGTTTTTCTAGCGACGGCAAATTTGCATTAATTTCCAGCGATGAGAGCGGCATATTTAACGCCTTTGCAATAGATATAGCAACAGGCACCCGCATGCAGCTAACCGATAGCACATTGAATGCCACATACGGCGTTAGCTATTTCCCTAGTGACAATCGTATTATCTATACCGCTGATGGTGGTGGAGACGAGCTTAACCATGTTTGGGTTCGTGAACTGAATGGTGCAGCAAAAGATTTAACAGCAACGGAAAAAACCAAAGCCAGTTTCTTTGGTTGGTCCGCTGACGGCACGCATTTTTATGTAACCAGTAACGAGCGAAACGGTAAGGCCTTTGACCTTTATGCCTATAGCAGCAGTGACTATAGCCGTAGTATGATCTTTGAAAATACAGATAGCCTTTCACTGAATACTATCAGCCGCGATGGCCGGTATTTAGCGCTTGATAAATCTGACACATCAAAAAATTCTGATGTTTACTTAGCGGATTTAACCGCTAAAACTGCTCCCAAATTAATCACCGAGCATCAAGGTGATGTAGCATATGGCAGTTATGACTTCACGCCTGATAGTAAATCGCTGATCATTGCTAGTGATGAAAAGGGCGAATTTAACCAAGCGATGGCCTATAATATCGCGAGTGGTGAAACAAGTGATTATGCGGCAGAAGATTGGGATATATCCTTCATCGGATTTTCCAAAACTGGCCGGTTTAAATACGTGGGTGTTAATAATGATGCCACAACGGTTATCACCATCACTGATCT
The DNA here is from genome assembly GCA_965603205.1 of uncultured Kordiimonas sp. Lineage (GTDB taxonomy): Bacteria > Pseudomonadota > Alphaproteobacteria > Sphingomonadales > Kordiimonadaceae > Temperatibacter. The sequence continues at coordinate 159,726 of CBFDCC010000008.1, forward strand.
AACGACTGGTGAGATACTAGACCTCAGCAACTTACCAGCCGGTAATATTGGTAATACGCGCTTTAGCGGTAATGATGGCAAGCTGGCTTTCATGCTTAATAGCGATACATCCCCTAATGACCTTTACGTCTATGACTTTGCATTGAGCAGTGCCAAGCGCCTAACATCTGCGCTCAGTAAAAACATAGATCAAAATGATCTGGTGGAAGCAACTGTTGTGCGCTACGACAGCTTTGATGGCGTGAAAATCCCGTCTATTCTTTATAAGCCAAAGGGTGCAAGTGCGTCCAATAAAGTGCCTGCACTTGTTCTGGTACATGGTGGCCCAGGCGGTCAAACCCGTCGTGGCTACCGCGCCATGGTACAGCATCTGGTCAACCATGGTTACGCCGTGCTCGGTGCTAACAACCGCGGTTCTAGCGGATACGGTAAAACTTTCTATCATATGGATGATCGCCAGCATGGTGAAAGCGACCTGCAAGATATCGTCATGGGGCGCAGTTATCTAGAAAGTCTTGATTGGGTCGATGGTGGCAAGGTTGGTATTATCGGTGGCTCCTATGGTGGCTATATGGTTGCGGCAGCACTTGCTTTTGAACCAGAAGCCTTTGACGTGGGCATTGATATTTTTGGTGTTACCAACTGGGTGCGCACCTTAAAATCTATCCCACCATGGTGGGAAGCTTTCAAAAAATCGCTGTATGATGAAATGGGTGACCCTGCTACAGACGAAGAACGCCATCGTCGTATCTCACCGTTGTTTCACGCTAAAAACATCACTAAACCGCTTATGGTGATCCAAGGCGCAAAAGATCCGCGTGTCTTAAAAGTAGAAAGCGATGAGCTTGTAGCTGCCGTTAAGGCAAATGGCGTACCCGTTGAATATGTGGTTTTTGAAAATGAAGGCCACGGATTTAGGTCTAAAGTTAACAGAATAAAAGCCTCTGATACCTATGTTAAATTCTTAGATCAGTATCTAAAGGGTAAATAAACATCAAAATCGGGCAGGGTTTTATTGACCCTGCCTGCATTTATCTTCATGATCAATTTCTATGCTTAATAATCTCACAATCATATTACCAGTCTTTATGGTCATGGCCACAGGCTTTGGACTTGGTCGCACGTCAATCTTTGGCGAAGGAACAGGGGCGGCGCGTACTATGAGCGCCTATGGCTGGAATTTTGCTTTTCCTGCTATACTCATCAGCCTAATGGCAACAAAAAAGTTTCCCAGCGGCAGTGAGATGATATTGCCTGCGATTTATTATATAGTGCTATATTTATTTTATTTCATATGCATAACAATTATAGCGCCCTTGTTTGGCGTGGTAAAACGCGAGCGCCCCATCTATGCCTTTAGCTATGTTTTTGGCAATATGGTCTTTATCGGCATCCCAATTGTATCCGGGGTATATGGTGATGAGGGTTTGCGATTACTGATGATGATCGTCTCCTTCCATTCGCTAACATTGCTGCCTGTCACCACTTGGCTGACCGAGAGTTATAGCAACCCCGATGCCTCAGGGTTAAGCTCACTAGGGTCGGCGATAATAGAAAGCCTCAAAAATCCCATCATCATTGCGCTAATCATCGGCCTTAGTTGGTCAGCGTCTGAACTCACCATGCCTATTATCATTGAGCGTTTTCTGGCCTTGCCAGCGGCCTCAGCGGCGCCTGTTGGGCTCTTTGCAATTGGCCTTACATTGTCACGGGTAAAGTTAAAGGGGTCGATATTTGCCCCCGCTACGATTGCGGCCGTGACCATGAAAAACATTGCCCTACCCTGCGCCATGTATTTTGCGACAAAGCATCTAATGGGTATGTCTGACCTGTGGGTTGGAACGGCTACGCTTCTAGCCTGTATGCCATCGGGTGTGATCGCTTACACAATGGCGGATAAATATGACACCTCACCCACGCGTGCTGCCAGCACGATAATGGTCAGTACGATCACCAGTATTTTCACATTGTTAATTGCGATGAATTTTCTAGTTTTTTAAGCGAAAAATGCGCCTTTTAAACCATCGAGTACATATTGAGCGGCTAGCGCCGCCAGCATAATACCCAGCACGCGGGTCAATACCATATTCACCGTATCACCCAGCAGCGCCATCACCTTTGACGCCGTCATAAAGACAATCAACGTTATAAGCATGACAACGCATAGCGCAGCCATAATCGCCATCTGCGCCGTTTGATCACCCTCATGATTGGTCATCAGTAGCATAATTGTGGCAATGCCCCCTGGACCCGCGAGCATCGGCAGGGCAATTGGAAAGACCGAGATATCATCAAACTGGAAATGTTCTTCGATCTTTTCAGCGGTTTCTTGCTTACGCTCAGTGCGTTTTTCAAACACCATCTCAAGCGCAATAACAAATAACATGATACCGCCCGCCACCCGCAAGGCGTCCATGGATATGCCAAGCGCATTTAAAAATGGTTTACCCACCAGCGCAAAAAAGATCAGAATGACAAAGCCGACAAACGTGCCCTTCATCGCCATTTTGCGCTTGTGACTAGTCGTCGTACCATCGGTTAAACTGGCGAAAATAGGGGCAATACCAACAGGATCTATAATCACAAATAATGTGATGAAAGCAGCAATGAATGTCTCTGTCATAAAATACCCCTACCTAAAGATTTTATTTATAATTCAATACCATACTTATAGTTCAATATTATTTTGACGACAAGTGGCTGTGATCGTATTGGCCAACAACACAGCAATAGTCATAGGGCCAACGCCGCCTGGTACAGGTGTAATAGCACCTGCGCGCGCTGCTGCACTCGCATATTCCACATCACCAACAAGGCGGGATTTACCCTCGCCGCGCTCTGGCGCTGGGATACGGTTAATGCCAACATCGATCACGGTTGCGCCTTCTTTAATCCAGTCGCCTTTCACCATTTCAGGGCGTCCAACAGCCGCTACCACAATATCGGCGGCGCGTACTTCTGCTGGTAAATCCTTTGTGCGGCTATGGGCGATAGTCACCGTGCAATTAGCGTCGAGCAGCAGCTGCGCCATCGGCTTACCCACAATATTAGAACGGCCAACAACAACGGCCTTCTTGCCTGATAAATCACCAAGTTCATTCTGTAGCATCATCAAGCAACCAAGTGGCGTACAGGGCACCATACCCTTGCCGCCTGTAGCCAGCAAGCCAGAGTTTACAATATGAAAACCATCCACATCTTTGGCAGGGTCAATTGTTTTAATAACAGCAGCTTCATCAATATGCTTAGGCAGTGGTAGCTGCACTAAAATACCGTTGATACTGTCATCAGCGTTTAATGTTTTTACAAGTTCAACAAGCGTATCTTGTGTGACATCATCCTCTAATTTATGATGCACCGATTTCATGCCAGTTTCAGCTGTTTGCTTGACTTTATTGCGCACATAAACTTGTGACGCGGGGTCTTCACCGACAATAACCACTGCCAGACCTGGTGTTACGCCATGATCAGCTTTAAGCTTAGCAACATCTTTTGTCACGCCTTCGCGCACCTTGGCTGCGAATGCTTTGCCGTCAATTACTTTAGCAATATTATCAGTTGTCATTTATATTCCCTAACCCTTTATGATCCAAGCACACCAATATCCGTGAGCTGTTTTTCTATTTTAAACCTTAGACTATGGGAGTCCCCATTAACCACCAACAATTTATTGCGCGTCATCTCACCTGCAATAATCGTCAAACTACTCTTAGGTAAATGCCAAGCTTTCGATAAATATTTTATCAATGCTTTATTGGCTTTACCCTTTTCCGGTACCACGGTTACGGTGACCCGCAGACGACAAACACCAGCGGCATCCACATCTAGTCTATCAATCTTATCTCTAGCAGCATTAGGGGTAATTCGAATTCGAATCAATAACCCATTTGCTGTAGATTCAAGTGGCGACATATTCACGCGCCCTTAATAAACACCAAGCGCGGGCGCAATATCCCGAACAAGCAGAATGCGCAGAAAATGGACAAGCAGCAATGCCACAAGCGCCGACAGATCAATGCCGTTCATTGTGGGCAAAAACCTGCGAATAGGCCGAAGCAAAGGCTCGGTGATTTGATATAGGAATTTGACAATAGAATTTACGATAGGCTGGTAACTATTAATCACATTAAAAGCGATCAACCAACTAACAATCACATTGGCGATCAACAAGAAGTATATCAATCCAAGGGCCGTATCGAGTAACCAAAAAAGAGCTGTCATAATTTTATTATGCCTTTCATATGCATTATTTTGGACAATATATAATAATTGTCATGATATTTGCACTATAATTATGTATGATACCCCTTAGAATATAAGGGTGAGGCAAAATTTGCCCTATAATTCGAGTCGAATCATATGATTGACGATTGTTATAGGCATATATTGCCGTGTATAGGTATTTTTTACCTAGTATATACTAAACTAATATGGGTAGAAATCCAAATATTATAAGGTTAGATGTGAAATAATGGCGTTTTTTGGTGTAGGATCAGGTGGAGGTCTATTCGGTGGCGGAGTCAGCGGATTCCAAGTCGTCGGCATCGACGCCTCTATTCTTAACGCTGGATATGAAGCCCAACAAGCGCAAGACTATGTAAGAGGCCTAAGCGCAAGTGAACGCAAGAATTTCATCCAATTTGGTTTTGATGAGGATGCTGTAAAAGCACCATGGGAAATATCCGCGGAAAGCCAATCGTTATCTAGGCGCGTCGCTGAACTCCGCAACATGACAAGTTTCATCGACCTTAAGGATCCATCAGTTTCTGCCGCTAGTGGCAATCTAGACCGCATGGGGGCTTTTGCAGTTTATAAGGCATTAGACAAGATTAGAACTCTTGCTGAATATGCATCCCAAGACAGCACTATCACCTCATCACTGGGTCGTCTTGATGATAAATTTCAGGACGGCATGACAGAAGTTCGTGAATTTTTAGGTGAGCATGCCTTCGACAAATTAGACCTATTCCTTGGCAGCAAAGAATATAAAGCTGAATCATCAACACGCCTCGGCAAAGATGGTATGGATTATCAAGGTTCAGGTATAGTCGCGGCCAAAACCGACATTATCAGTGGCATCACTGGCACAGAAGTCTTTGACATTACATTAACAAAAAGTGGCGTCACGGATGTGATTACCGTCGATCTATCAGGCATGACCACAGACTATACAATTGAAAATGTGAAAGATTACATCAATACACAAATTGAGGCCTTGCCGCTTCTGGATGACCTAGGCGACCCTGTACTAGATGATGATGGCAATCCCGTATCAAAATACCTTACGCGTTTTCTCGTGCAACAAGACGCCCTCACAGATAAATTTTTACTTGAAATTGATACACTTGAGACAGAAAATGTTGTTCTGTCTGCGCAAACAGCAGCCCCTGCACTTTATGTGGCAAATACAGTCACGCAAGTTGATGACGGTTCACCCATCACGAGTCGCATCACCGAATTTGGTGATATTGATAGCACCCTAACAATTGAAAATACCGTTAGTTTTGCTGCTACTGATGTAGAAGCCACAGCAATAAAAGCTTTGACGGAAGATATTAGCGATGAAGTAGCATTAGACCCTAAGATAGAAGCATTGAAAGCTAAGATTTTAGCGGAATCTGAACTAGCTGTTACGGGTGAAAATGCTGAGGAAGTTACGGACGAGGAAGCCTCATCGCTCACTAATGTTTCTGGCGACACACGCGTTGTGGCCGACACCACATCTAATGCCATCACCACAGATAGCGAAGGCAATATGTATATTGTCGGCCAATCATCTGGTTCTTTTGGACATCAGTTAAATAACGCTGAAGACGGCGATGTATTCCTGACCAAATTTGATAGTGAGGGCCATATGCTCTTTACGCGCACACTTGGCGTGTCGGGTGAAGCAAATGGATATGCCATTACAGTAGACAGTCAAGACAATGTTATTATCACGGGGGAAACCGATAGTGAAATTAATAACGTCGATCAAATCAGCGGTACAGATGCTTTTGTTTTGAAAGTATCAAAACGTGGTGACGAGGTTTTCCGCTACCAATTAGACAAGGCTAGCAACAGCGCAGGACTTGCTATTACAGTTGATGCTAATGACGATATTTGGGTGGCGGGCGCTACCAGTGGCGCTATTAGTAGCACATCGGGCTTTGGCGGTTCTAATGACGGTCTTATTTTAAAATTAGACGGCACAACAGGCACACTATCCGATAGTGCTCTTATTGGCGGTGCCAATAATGAAAAGATTAAAAGCATCGCCATAGCGAGCGACGGTAATATCCTTGTTGCATTAGAAGACGGCGATAATGCCGTCCTTAAAAAATTAGATGCTGCAGACCTGAGTACAGAAATTTTCTCTGTTGATTTAGGCACCCTAGGCACAACGGGTGACATCACAAAAATGGCTATTGATGGCACTCAGATCGTATTAGGTGGTATTACTACAAACGGCACCAGCCTTAATGCAGGCGGGGCTGCGACGGTTAACAACAGCCTGGCTGGTGGACGAGATGCATTTGTAGCAAGCTTTACAGATAGCGGCGCTAGCGTATCAGCTGATTATGTTACCTATATTGGCACTAGCGGCACTGATGGCATCGCAGATCTAACCGTAACTGGCGGCAAAATATATGTAGCAGGTAGTACAACAGGTACACTCACGGGCGAAACGGCTAGTGGTTCGACTGATGGTTATATTGCCCGTCTTGACGCCGCCACGGGCACGGTTGAAGATCAACAACAGTTTGGTGAAGGCCTTGCGCATACTGATGTGGGGGGTGTAGCCTTTACAACCCAAGGAAGCTCTATACTGGGCACTCTTGGCCTGCCAGCTGGCGAGGTGAATGGCACTGAGGAACATAACCTTACCACACAAACTAGCGCAAAAGATGGTGACCATTTTTATGTATCTTTCGATGGCGGCAGTCGTAAAAAAATTACTGTTAACGAGGGTGACGACTATGATGACATTGCGCGGCGTTTGCGCATTGCAGGTTTTGGTAAGTTATCCGTAGATGTAACCTCTACCAGCGAAGGTGATAAACTGAAAATTTCAGCGCTTGATGAACGCGGAAATCCCAGCATTGATCTTATTCGCGGGGAAGACGGTCATGACGCACTGGCTGCGATGGGTATAGACCCTGGTAAGTTACTGCCCAAAAACGATGCATTAAATCTTAATCTAGGTGATGATGAAGAAATAGCGCCATACGATGATTTAGGCGGTATTTTTGGTTTAAAACTTGATGGCCCCCTACATATAAAAGATAAAAAAGCTGCTAAATATGTTCTGGGTTTGATTGACACAGCCATCAGCACTATTCAGCGCGCCAACAGGTCACTCGTCTTTGACCCGATAAAGCAGCAGCTTTTAGATCAATCCGCGGCTAATAGTTATGGCACGGCACCAGCTTACCTGACAAACCGCATAGCCAACTACAGCGAAGCCTTATCTAGGATAAGCTCCCTCACTCAATCCAACTCATCTAGTCTATTTATCTAAACAATATTCACATCACGTTCAGATAACTATGGTAAATTTAACTATATATGCAGTATGGTTTACGGTCATTAGGCACATATAATAAAGGACGCACCCAAAATGATAAGCATGAGAGACAATCAGCCATATACATTAAAATGGATGTTGATATCGCTTATCTTCCTTTTTTCATGTTTGATCAGTACGCCTGTTACCGCCGCTGGTGATGAAGTATCAACAGCAAGTATAGAATTAGAGCCGCTCCTATATACAATGGTTAGAAATAGCCGCCCAAAGGCACAAGTGATCATACGCGTCGGCATTCAGCTGATTGAGGGTGCTGATTTTGAAAGCGTCAATAACCGCGTACCACAGTTGCGATCTGATTTTCTGAGCATAATTGCCACCGTTTCATCACAGCGCTTTCGCATTGGCCGCGCCATTGACCCTGCCTTTTTAAGAGAATACTTCCAAATGGCGGCAGATAGACGACTAGGCAAAAACCAAGTCACAGCGTATGTATTAGAGGCGGGTATTACACCCCTATAGGTTTTATATAAAATATCCATACAAATCAAATAGTTACCGAAAGAAAGCAGCCCCAATCAGGCTGCTTTCTTTGTAGCGCTTGGCAATGCTACCTTTGAAAGAGTGATACATAAAGCACACAACTCAAAAAAAAATCACTTAGTTTACCCTACGTAAACCTTGACGGCACCCTGCTAGGCATTCAAGGTTACTGAGGAAACTATATTCAGGGAACGTTAAACGTTTGAAGAGGGACAATTATGAAAAATAAATATTCAATAGCATGTGCAGCAATTTTAATGACTTTGCCAGGTTATGGCGCGGCATTCGCCGATGGCGAAGAAGACAGCAGTATCCTAGAGGAAATCGTTGTTACATCCAGTAAACGTGCCGTAACACTGCAAAATGTACCAATCGCCGTTAGTGTGGTTGGCGCTGATACAGTTGAAAAAGCACATATACAAGACATGATTGACCTTCAGAGCGTTGTACCGTCGCTGCGTGTGACACAGCTTCAAACATCGTCACAAACAAATTTCGTGATCCGTGGCTTTGGTAACGGTGCCAATAACACAGGTATTGAGAATTCAGTAGGCGTGTTTATTGACGGTGTTTACCGCTCACGTTCAGCCTCCGCCATGATGGATTTGCCAGTGCTAGAACGCGTAGAAGTATTACGCGGGCCGCAATCAACATTATTTGGTAAAAATACATCAGCGGGCGCCATAAATATTATCACTAAAGGCCCCAACACAGAAGAAACTAGTGGTATGGTTGAAGCCACATACGGTAATTATGATTACATGGGACTAAAGGGCACTGTATCGGGTCCATTATCTGACACACTTGCCTTCCGTCTATCTGGTAGCATGAACAAGCGTGATGGTTATTATGACAATTCTGTATTGGGTACAGATATCAATGATCGTGACCGTTGGGGTGTGCGTGGTCAATTACAATTTGATCCAAGCGAGACAATGTCTTTCCGTCTAATCGCTGATTACAACAAGATCGATGAAACTTGTTGTGGTGCTATACAGTTATCCAATGGTCCTGCAACACAGTTCATTGGCGCGCCAAACCCATTTGGTTTAGGTGCTCCCATTGGTGATGACAGCGATATCTTTGGCCGCGTAGCGGCTTATGACGTTGACCCTGTTAACTCTTTAACGGGTCAAGGTATCTCTTTGCAGGGTGATTTCGATCTTGGTTTTGCAGAATTTACCAGTATCACAGCGTACCGTAAACAATCAGATGGTTCTGATAGTGAAGTAGATTTCTCTGGTGCTGATATTGCTTCTATCCTTGCAGCCCGTGATTTTAAAACATTCACACAGGAATTCCGCCTAACATCTCAGGGGGAAGATAATACTGTCGATTGGCAGCTTGGTGCTTTCTATTTCGACGAAGCCATTAATACGGGCCGCAGTGTGCTGTTTGGCGCACATGCAATGCCGTTCCTTAATGGCCTGACTGGTGGTGGCTTAGGCGCTCTTGAGGCTGGTCTTGGCTTCCCATCTGGCAGTTTCTATGCACCAGACACTGGTATCATTGATAACTATGAGATGGACAACACATCATACTCACTGAATGGTCAGTTTGATTTCCATATGTCTGACCGACTAACACTAACCGCAGGTGCTGCTTATCTAAAAGATAAGAAGACGGTTGTATCAGATGTAACACTAACTGAACCCTTCATGGGACTCGACCTAGATGCCATCGGTTATGGCCTAAACTATCAGGGAGCATTTGTAGCTACCTATGCTGGTTACGGCGTTGACGCAACTGACCCTGCACAAATCGCAGCACTTGAGGCAGTAGCCCCAGGCACCTTAGCTGCTATTACTGCTGGCGCGATGGCCTATGCGGCGGCCGCACCTAATCCAGTGGGCGGATTAAGCGCATTGCAGTTCTTCGTTCCTCCAGTGAATTATCCAAATGCCAATGAAACAGGTAAATTAGACGGCGATAAGATCACCTATTCAGCTAAGCTTGGGTATGAAGTGTCAGATAATGTGAATACTTATCTTAGCTATTCAACAGGTTGGAAAGCTGGTGCTTATAATCTGTCATCCGACAGTCGTCCACCCAATGCCGCTGGTCTTGGTCGTACAGCCGATCCAGAGAGCGTGACGATCATGGAAGCTGGCGTTAAAATGAATTTTGATCGCGGCAATGTATATTTTGCTATATTCGATCAATCGATCAAAGGCTTCCAATCTAATATCTTTCATGGTTCAGGTTACACGCTTTCCAATGCGGGTAAGCAATCATCAAAAGGTTTTGAGATTGAAACACGCTTTGCACCAACAGACCCACTCTTACTTACTTTTGCTCTAACATATCTTGATGCTAAATTTGATTCATTTGAAAAAGCTGCTTGTGCATCATTCGACACAGCAAGATGTGGCAACGGCGAGCCAGTAAGAGATATCTCTGGTGATGACGTGCCTGGTGTGCCAGAACTGAGCATGACAATGACTGCCACGTATACCCATGACTTTAACAACGGCATGACGGGTTTCTTGCGCGGTGAATATATGTATGAAAGCAATGTTCTTGTGGTTGAAAATGTACCAGCTGATGTTGCGTCACGCAAAGTAAACACTGTGAACGCCAGCATGGGTCTTGAGATGGAAAATGGTCTATCCGTATCAGCGTGGGTTCGTAATCTTACTAATGATAACAATCTACTGAGTGCATTCCCAACGGTACTGCAAACGGGCAGTTATAGTGGTTATGCTAATGCGCCTAGAACACTTGGTCTAACGCTACGTAAAAAGTTCTAAAGTACATTTAATATAGTTAGAAAGGGCTGCACTTTGTGTGGCCCTTTTTTTGTCTATACTTAATCAAAAATATCTATATTTTGAACTGTCATAAAACGGTAACAAAACTGTCATAAAACAATATGCAGATATAGTAATGACCTTAATAATGGAGCAATCATATGACAAAGCATAAGGTTGATAAAGACCTCGGGCGCTTTGCCAAAGTAGAAGCAGCACTAGGAAACCAACGATCAAGTTGGGTTAATCTAAGCATTGCAGGGGCGTTCCTTGTTGGTGTTTTATTATTTGCCATGGCAACGCAAGGCGGTACTAACGCCTCAATGTTCATCATCGCGGCAGGTGTGATCGGTGGCTATATGGCCATCAATATCGGCGCGAATGATGTAGCCAATAATATTGGCCCTGCGGTTGGGTCAAAGGCGCTAACGATGGTTGGCGCTCTTGTTATTGCCGCAATATTTGAAGCCGCTGGCGCATTAATAGCGGGCGGAGATGTGGTTTCAACCATTCGCAAGGGTATTATTGACCCTGCTGGCATGACCGACATGATGACCTTTGTATGGGTAATGATGTCAGCGTTGCTTGCTGCTGCTTTATGGTTAAATCTAGCCACATGGATCGGCGCGCCCGTATCAACCACTCACTCTATCGTGGGCGGTATCGCAGGCGCTGGTATTGCGGCAGCTGGTGCTGGTGTTGTTAACTGGAAAATCATGTCAGGCATTGCTGCTAGCTGGGTTATATCACCCATACTTGGTGGTATCATCGCAGCTATTTTCCTCGCCTTTATTGAAAAAAATGTCCTTAACAAAAAAGATAAGTTAGCCGCAGCAAACAGATGGGTGCCTATTCTTGTTGGCGTCATGGCTGGTGCATTTTCTATGTATTTAGTGATGAAGGGCCTCAAAAAACTTTGGAAACCTGATCTAGCGACATTGTGGATGATCGGCATTGGTACATTTGCCCTTGTTGCTGTTGTAACCCGCCCTATGGTGACTAGAGCATCTGCCAAGTTAGAGAACCGCAAGAAATCAGTATCGATGCTGTTTACTATTCCGCTGATCTTCTCTGCGGCACTATTATCCTTTGCTCATGGTGCAAATGATGTTGCCAATGCCGTAGGACCGCTAGCAGCGATTGTTGGTGTATTAGAAGCCGGCAGCATGGAAACCGGTAAAGTTGCTATTCCATTATGGGTTATGCTGATCGGTGCGGTTGGTATTGGTGTCGGCTTGATGCTCTTTGGACCAAAGCTCATTAAGACAGTTGGCACTCAAATCACCAAGTTAAATCAAGTACGGGCCTTTTGTGTAGCCCTATCAGCAGCAATCACTGTGATTACTGCTTCTTGGCTTGGTATGCCAGTATCATCAACCCATATTGCAGTTGGTGCTGTGTTCGGCGTTGGTTTCTTACGTGAATATCTAGCTAATCGCACTTCTGCTGAATTTAAGCTGGCCACATTTACCGCACCAGAAACAAGCGAGGCCACTGATAAGCTTTATAAGAAGATCAAAAAGAATGAGAAACGCAAACTTGTTCGTCGTCGCCATCTTGTCGGTATTGCTGCTGCTTGGATAATTACCGTACCTGCGGCTGGTTTCTTATCAGCAGCGCTATACGCTATCTTCACTTCTTTGTAAGCTAGCAACACTTCAAATAGATTAAAGCCAGTCCATTAGGGCTGGCTTTTTTATTTTAAGGCAGGTCTTACATCATTAATTAATGTGCTTCTTCCCAATTATCACCGACCCCACAGTCAACGACAAGCGGAATAGAAAACTCCATTAGCGGTTTGCAAGCATTTTCCATCACGCCTTTAATAATAGGAATAGCCTTGTCCACTGTAGCCTCTGGCATTTCAAAGACTAATTCATCATGGACTTGCAGCAACATACGCACATCATCTAGGCCCGCAACAGACAGTGCATTAGGCATAGCAATCATAGCCCGCCGCAGAATATCAGCGGCAGTACCCTGGATCGGTGCATTAATGGCGGCCCGTTCACCGAACTGACGACGCATAGGGTTTTTCTCTTTTAATTCTTTGATGTGGCATTTGCGACCAAAGAGCGTCTCTACATAGCCACAGTCATTTGCCTGCGCAATAGTATCATCCATATAGGTTCGTATCTCAGGGAAACGCTCAAAATATGCCTTAATATAATCCGAAGCCTCTTTGCGACTAATACCTAATTGATTAGCAAGACCAAAAGCCGAAATCCCGTAAACAATACCAAAGTTTATGGCCTTAGCGTTACGGCGTACCATAGGGTCCATACCTTCAATCGGCACACCAAAAACCTGAGAAGCCGTCAGGGCGTGAATATCAACACCGTCGGCAAAGGCTTGCTTGAGCGCCTCAACACCTGCCATTTCGGCCAAAACCCTCAGCTCGATCTGGCTATAATCAGCCGCGACCAGCTTATTGCCCGCCTCTGGGATGAAAGCTCTACGGATTTTGCGCCCTTCTTCTGTACGGATTGGAATATTTTGTAAGTTAGGATCATTGGACGACAGGCGACCCGTGGTCGTAGCAGCTAGGCGGTAACTGGTATGTACACGCCCTGTACGGCTATTGACCTGTGCCACCAGCGCGTCGGTATAGGTGCTTTTTAACTTAGAAAACTGACGGTGAGCCAATACTTTTTCAGGCAGTTCATGACCCTGTGCTGCTAGTCCTTCTAGAACTTCTGCATTGGTCTTCCAGGCCCCTGTTTTTTTTGATTTTTTGCCGCCCTCTATACCCATTTCGTCAAAGAGTATTTCACCAAGCTGCTTGGGCGAGGCCACATTAAAGGGACACCCTGCCATCGCGTGAATTTCACCCTCTAACCGCACGATGGATTCAGCAAATTCATTAGATAGTCGCTTTAGCAGATTCACATCAACCTTGATGCCTTCTTGCTCCATAGCCGATAGCACTGGCACCATGGGGCGTTCTAATGTTTCATAAACTGTGCGCGCGCCCTCAGCCGCCAATCGTGGTTTTAATATGCGTGCAAGGCGTCCCGTGATATCCGCGTCTTCCGCCGCGTAATTTGTTGCCTTATCCAGCGGAACTTTATCAAAGGTGATTTTATTTTTGCCCGTACCTGCGACCTCTTTAAAAGGAATAGGTTGAATATCTAAATACAGACCCGATAGTTCGTCCATGCCGTGGCCATGATTACCTGCGTCCAGCGCATAGGACATCAGCATCGTGTCATCAATCGGCGTCACATCAATGCCTTCTAGCGCTAAAATGGTCATGTCATATTTCATATTTTGACCGACCTTCATAACAGCCGGGTCCTCAAGCATCGGTTTTAATGCTGCTAAAACAGCTTTTTTATCAAGCTGTTTGGGGCGCTCAGCCAGCATGTCATCACTTTCACCCACATGATCAACAGGAATATAGCAAGCGCTGCCCGCCTCTACCGACATCGAGATCCCTACCAGATTAACCGCCGTGGCATCAAGACCCGTCGTTTCAGTATCTACTGCAACGATCCGGGCGTCAGTAGCCTTGGCAATCCAAGCCTCAAGATCAGCCATATCGGTAATACAGTGGTAATCTATATCAACCTTTTCAGCTTCCACCGCAGCAGGGCCACTAACAGCATTTTTAACCTCAGCGCTCAGGCTGTCGCCATAGTGATTGACAACCTTGGTCCTGAGTGAGCGAAATTGCTGGGCATCAATGAAGGACAATAATTTATCAGCCTCTGGGTCTTTGACCGCCATACTGTCCAACGGCGCAGGTACAGGTACATTACGCTCCAATGTCACTAATTCACGTGATACGCGCGCCAAATCCGCATGCTCTATCAGGCTTTCACGGCGCTTGTTTTGCTTAATTTCACCAGCGCGCTCTAGTAGCGTATCAAGATCACCAAATTCATTAATCAGTAGCGCAGCAGTTTTTAGACCAATACCCGGCACACCCGGTACATTATCAGCGCTATCCCCGGCCAGCGCCTGTACGTCGATCACGCGATCAGGGCCAACACCAAATTTTTCCAACACACCAGCCACATCAATGCGTTTGTTTTTCATCGTATCAAACATCGCTGTCTCATTATCAACGAGCTGCATTAAATCTTTGTCAGAGCTAACAATAGTGACACGCCAGCCTTTTGCCCGCGCTTGATCAGCGTATGTGGCGATCAGGTCATCAGCCTCAAAACCAGGAAGCTCAATAGACGACACACCAAAGGCTTCGACAGATTCTTTAATGATGGGGAATTGCGGTACTAAATCTTCGGGTGCTGGTGGGCGGTGGGCCTTATATTCAGGATAAATATCATTGCGGAAGGTTTTTTTAGCCGCGTCAAAGATCACACCTAGATGACTAGGCTTTTCATTCTCACCTAAATCCTGCATTAATTTAAACAGCATATTGGTAAAACCAAAGACCGCATTCACAGGCGTGCCATCCGCGCGCGTCATACCAGCCCTAATGCCGTAATATGCCCTGAATATAAATCCAGAGCCATCGACTAAATATATATGAGGCGTTTTGGGGATATCTGCTGACATACGCTATGTCCTTGATCATTTATGAATAAAATTGGGGATCATTTATGAATAAAATTGAGCCGTGAACATTACTAAGCGAACGCTTATACTTTAAGCTTGTCTGTCAGGTTATTTGCCCGATTTATCAGAAGGACCACCTTTTAAGATAAAACGACGATCGCAGTATGAACATTCAGCCATACCCTCGCTGCTCATGGTCATATAAACACGTGGATGACCAAGCGCACCCTGATCGCCGTCACAGGCTACTTTTTCCGTTTCAACGATTTTAACTTCTGGTGCATCTGTTGACATTTTTTCGCCCTCATATCTTTAAAGAAATTATCTATAGTCACCTGTATACAAAAGCCCTTCATGGGATACAAGCATCTAATAACCTTGATCAGTTTATTGTGATAAATAGCCCTGTTTATTGACTCTAGTGGGTGCTAATGCTACCGCTCTGCTAAGATTAAAAAAAGGCTAGTAACAATGACTGAATACGCGATTGATATCAAAAATCTAGGCAAGATATATAAGGGCCAAGGCGGGGCTGAAGACAAGCATGCCTTAAAGGGTATTGACTTGCAAATTCCGCGTGGGTCTATGTTTGGTCTACTTGGCCCTAATGGCGCGGGTAAATCGACCACCATTAATATATTAGCCGGCCTTGTTAACAAGACGTCAGGCACAGCCAATGTTTGGGGATTTGATCTAGACAAACACCCTCGTAATGCCAAAGCTTCGCTGGGTATAGTGCCGCAAGAATTAGTCTTTGATGCTTTTTTTACTCCACGAGAAATGATGGAAGTTCACGCGGGCATGTTTGGCGTTAAGGCAGCGAACCGTCGCACAGAAGAACTTTTGGCGGCCGTACACTTACTAGATAAGGCTGATGCCTATAGCCGGACATTATCGGGCGGTATGAAAAGACGCTTGCTAATCGCCAAAGCCATGGTGCACACGCCGCCAATTCTTATACTCGATGAGCCGACCGCTGGTGTTGATATTGAGCTGAGACAAATGCTGTGGGAATATGTGCGTGAATTGCACGCCAGAGGCACCACCATTGTACTGACAACTCACTACCTTGAAGAAGCCGAAGAGCTGTGTGACACAATAGCCATTATCAACCATGGTGAAGTTGTCGCTTGCGAGCCAACCAGTGAGTTGCTTGCCCGCATTGATGAAAAAGAAATTTTAATCACTGTGGCAGAAACACTGGATAGTGTGCCTGCAAGCCTACAGCCTTTCCATAGCCAGTTAAAATCCGCATCATCTATCGCTGTGCAAATCAGCAAAGAATCTTGCACCGTTGGCCAAATATTAGCGGCGGTCACTACGGCTAACCTAACGATACTAGATATCTCCACCAACGAGACCGATCTGGAGGATATCTTTTTGCAGCTAACGAGCGACAAGAAATAAAAGGACGAAGCCGATGAAGCGTAGTTACGATGTAGTGATCATAGGATCAGGGGCCGCCGGCCTAACGACTGCGCTGCGTCTTAGCCAAAAATTAAAGGTAGCTGTCCTTTCTAAAGGCGCCCTATCAGCGGGATCAACTAGCCGTGCGCAAGGCGGCATCGCTGCTGTGATGGAGGCAACAGATACAGTTCAGTCTCATATTGATGATACTTTAGTCGCTGGTGACGGCCTATGTGACGAGGATACTGTCCGTTTTGTGGTAGAGCGCGGCAAAGACGCCATCGACGAGCTTATCAAGCTCGGTGTTTCATTTGATACACAAACTAATATTCACGAAGATGGTTATGGCTATCACCTGACCCGCGAAGGCGGCCATAGTCACCGCAGGATTATTCACTCGGCTGATGCCACGGGTAAAGAGGTGCAACGCACCCTCAGCGAACAGGTTTTAAACAATCCTAATATTGATATTTTCACCGATCATATGGCCATTGATATTATTACCAATAGGCATTTGAGCGAAAAAGCCCCAGACACTGAGCAAGCTCACGGCGTTTACGTTCTAAATCTACGCACCAACCGCGTGGAGACCATGACCGCGCGCGCGACTGTTATTGCAACAGGCGGGGCTAGTCGTGTGTATTTATACAGCTCAAACCCTGACGCAAATACGGGCGATGGCATTGCCATGGCTTGGCGGGCGGGGTGTCGTGTCAGCAATATGGAATTTAACCAGTTCCACCCAACATGTTTGCATAATCCACTGGCTAAAACTTTTCTAATCACCGAGGCCATGCGCGGCGAAGGGGCTGTGCTACGTTTGCCCAACGGCGAACGATTTATGGATCGGTTTGATAGTCGTGGCGAACTGGCCCCCCGTGACATTGTAGCCCGCGCCATTGACCACGAGATGAAACGATTGGGCGCTGATTTTTTATGGCTGGATATCACCCATAAAAATCCAGATTTTATTATCTCTCATTTTCCCAATATTTACCGCCACTGTCTTGATGTGGGGATTGATATAACTAAAGAGTCTATTCCTATCGTACCCGCAGCCCATTACACCTGCGGCGGCATCGCAACCAATCTATCGGGTAAAACCGATATAGACAGATTATATGCGATCGGCGAATGCGCCAACACCGGCCTGCACGGCGCAAACCGCATGGCCTCAAATTCACTGTTGGAATGTCTGGTTTTTGGTCGTGCCGCAGCCGAGGATATACTAGATTTGATTGGTGGCCTACCCCCTGTTGCCATGGCGCGCGAATGGGATGACAGCAAAGTAACAGATTCCGATGAAGAAGTTGTTGTTAGCCATAACTGGCAAGAAATTCGCCGATTCATGTGGGATTATGTTGGCATCGTTCGTACCGACAAACGCCTAGCGCGGGCTAAAAGCCGTGTAGATCTACTCAATAAAGAAATCCACGAATATTACGGCAATTTCCGCGTTACACCTGATCTGCTAGAGCTTAGAAATCTAGCAACAGTTGCTAACCTGATCATCCGCTCAGCCCAACAACGCAAGGAATCACGCGGTCTGCATTATACAGCTGACTATCCAGATCAAATAGAGGACATAAAAGATACGGTCCTAATTCCCCATGGCAGAGATATTTTAAAACAAATGGCCTAGGGTTTTACGCCGCGCCATAAGGTCGAATCTGTCAGGTATTTTCTCTATTCCATAGAAATATGGATACTGTCAAAGGAACTTGAGAGAGGCCTCGGCATGGCCTTTTGACAATATTTCTATCCCATAAGTGAGCGCCACTCAGAAAGTGCTTCTGAGCGTAATTCCTTATAAGTTTGTCGGTTATTGAGGTGCCGCTCTCCATTAAAATGATTATAGATTTGACTGTGGATGGACGTGAATTTCTCTAGCGTTTTGAGCTTCCGAAATCGTTGCATCGCATATTCTCGTCGTCGGAAAGGGAGATGGCTATTCTCAGCACGATTATTTTGCCACTTTCTAAAATCTTGTTTGTGTAAACAGCCTAGCTCTCGCATTGCTGCGGTATATGATTTGAGTTTATCTGTCACGATTGTACCATATCGTTTCATCAGTCTTTTTAACAATCTAACGGCAGTTTTCTTATCTCTACGGGTACTGGCGACAGCATCTAGAATCTCACCTTCGTGATCAAAAGATCATATCTGCCAAAAAAGGAAAAGGCGCAACTGGCCGAGATTATCAAAGCGGCGGCAAAGCTGGGCATCACCATGACCCATAATGAACCCGTGGTGACAATGGAGGGCCGCTTTCAGATCACCTTTGCAATTACAAAGGATGTGCTACCCGTCGGCGCGGATCAAACAAAGGAGCGCAGAAGTCTGACCATGCGCGTGTCAGAAATTGTTAGTAAATACAGCGCATGGAGCAAGGGGGTAAGCGATACCCTGATCTATAGGTCCACCACAGCCTATAAGGTACTGGAATCAACAGTGGTCATGACCAGCAGCGATAAGTCCAAATTGGTCATGCGTACGGGTACCCCACAAATCCTTGAGCGCTGCTGCACGATCACCATGGAAAAACCCAAGGCTAGAGAGGCAGCGCTGCGACGAGAAATACTGAGCGATACGATGTCAACTATCACAATACTGAGTGAGACGGTTTGGGAAGCGCTCAAGAAAGGGAAAGAATACCCAGGCGATCTAGTAGTAAAAGGCGTCTTTAAAAAAGTGGGTGTAGAATCAAATGGTCATTGCAACACTTATGATAATCTATTGATTTACATGAGG
>CBFDCC010000009.1:0-128357 GCA_965603205.1 uncultured Kordiimonas sp.
GACCCTCTGTTCCCAAAACAGATGCGCTACCAGGCTGCGCCACTCCCCGGCGCGGCTCGTTAACTAGGCCGTTCTACGATATTTGGCAAGAGAAAAATGACAAAATTTAAAAAGATTTTACAAAGAGCTGAAAACCAGCGCAAAACTTAAGCTATTTGATCCCTTATTAAGATCATCACCATATAGTATTCGCATCTTTTTTACTTTTTAGGTCGCAATAATTTAAAAATACCCGAGGCCGTAAGAATCACTCGACGTTTCTCGCCCTTAACAGCTGTAAGCTCTCCCTCTACAAAGACCATACTGCCTGTTTTACGAGACACCCGCGCTGTGCCAGCAACCCATTCGCCCAACATCGCAGTGCCTATAAAATCAGTCGTCATACGCATAGTGACAAAAGGGTGTGGTGCAACAGTTATAACACCGCGGGCGAGGACAATATCAGCCATAGTCATCAGCATACCACCATGACAAAACCCTCCAGCGTTCACATGTTTTTCCATGATACGGATGCCGCGTTGCCAATCGCCATCATTGTCGCTGCGTTCAAACAAAGGGCCATTTCTACAGCCAAAGTGTGAATGTGATTCAATAGGGGTAAAGCCATCAGGCGCATTACTTGCGTTGATTTCTTCAGGTGGGTATGGCTTTATATCTGAAATTGGGGTCATCATTTACTCTATATTACTTTGCGCGGCGCATAAGCGCCTGGTGTATTATTTAGCGCGACGCATAAGCGTCTGGTGTATTATTTAGCGCGGCGCATAAGCAGCTTGGGTATGCGTACATAATCACCAGCCTTAATGCCCCGTCTAGCAGCCTCACCAGCATTTAATTCCAGTACAGCGATCACACGCCCCTTACTAGGGCGCGACAGCTCATTCATTGGCGGCACGTCATGCAATATATTGGCGATGCGCCCTGTTGACCTAATATAGATGATATCAAGTGGCAGATATGTATTCCTCATCCAGAATGATGCGCGCCTGCTATTTGGAAAAATAAACAACATACCATGATTGTTATCCATAGTTTTTCTGTACATTAAACCCAGTGCTCTCGCCTCACGTGTTAAGGCCAGCTCTACATCTACAGAATGGCTGATTTTGCTCTTGCCCTCTCCCGTTTCAATAACCAGTGGCACACGGCCATCATCATCTGCCGCTAAAGGTGATAAAAAAAACGCAAAAAATGCAAAGAAGATACCCGCAAAATGAATGTTTGCAGTAAGCTTGTTTAATTTTTGAATACTATTACGAGTCGTCACTACAAATATATGGGCGTTAATCATGCATCCCCAGGCAGTGCAATTTGTGCAACGAGTGGTCCTCGTTCACCATCACCGATGCGAACACGAACCTCTTGTCCCGGTTCTAATTCTGTCAAACCCGCACGACGCAATGTCTCAATATGAACAAAAATATCCTGCTCGCTATCACGGCGCGAGACAAAACCATATCCCTTTGTTCGATTAAACCATTTCACCTCGACATCCTCATAATCGTCAGCCACTTTCACATCCATTCCGGGGTGTGAAAAAGATGAACGACCGAGATCCTCAGGCGACACAGCCGTTGATAAGTCTAGAGATTTCACTTCTGTTGCTTGCCAGCCTCGATCTTTAAGTGCTGCTGAACAGTCTACTGTTGTTCCTTCTGGTACCGAGCGGCGACCAACATCGCGCAATACAGAGAAATGCAATAAAATATCACATTCCTCACCATCTACCGGTACGATAAAGCCATATCCCTTGACTGAATCAAACCATTTTACTCTGCCTATAAAATCCCGTATTTCTTCCTCTACTGGATCCTCGACAAGCCTAACTGGGCTCTCCATGGTATTCCCCTACCCTAAACAAAACCTTATTAAATTAATTAATATACTATTAACACTGACATAGACAAAAAAAGCCCGCAACAAAATTCTGCTGCGGGCTCTATTATTTTAGGTCACTATTCCTGTCTAAGATAACAAGAAGTTGTTATTTTTTGACAAGCAGTTAATGCTTAGTTGAACCACCTGAAGCCAATTCAGAGGCTGAATGATGGTTTATTAAATGCTTATCATACAGTACATCAGTCATTGGCACTAGCAGATATACAATTGCTAAATAGCCAGTGACCGCCATCGTAATAGTGTAGGGCAGAGCCATGAAAACCATTTTCATATATGAAAGACGAACAAGCGGCGCAGCTGCACTTGTTAACAAGAACAAGAAGGCAGCCTGACCGTTTGGTGTCGCCACTGATGGAATATTTGTACCCGTGTTAATAGCCACAGCCATTAGATCAAATGTATCGCGTGATATCGTACCATCCGCCAGCGCTTTTGAGACTTCGGATATATACACCGTCGCGACAAATACGTTATCTGAAATTGCCGACAACACACCATTAGCTATATAAAGAGCCGAAATTTGGCCTGTTCCTTCAAGAGAGAAGACATAGTCAGTGATAGGCTTAAATAACTGAAGATCATTAATCACACCAACGACGGCAAAGAAGACGACCAAGAGCGCGGTAAATGGTAATGCTTCTTCAAAAGCCTTACCAATTTGATGCTCTTCAGTTATGCCAGTAAAGGCTGTTGCAAGCACAATAACCGATAGACCAATTAAGCCTACAGGTGCAAAGTGATAGATTAAAGCCACGACCAACCATACACCGACCAAACCTTGAATTACCAAAGATGCCTTATCTTTAGCCGAGCGGCGCTCACTCTCATAAACATCATAGTCTACAATGGTCTGCATAACATTAGATGGAATTTTGCCGCCATAACCAAATGTTTTGGTTACTTCCAACAGTAAGCATGTTGATAAACCAATGAATAAAACAGGCATAGTCACCGGTGACATTCGTAGGAAGAATTCAATAAAGTCCCAACTTGCGCGGTCCCCGATAATCACATTTTGAGGCTCGCCAACAATAGTACAAACACCACCAAGTGCAGTACCCACAGCTGCGTGCATCATCAAACTACGCAAGAAAGCACGAAACTCACCTAACTCTGCACGGCGCTCATTCGTCGTCAATAAGTTATCATCTTGGTGATCATGATCATGGTGAAAATCTTTACCCGACGCAACCTTGTGGTAAATAGAGTAAAAACCAACTGCGATAGAAATCACCACAGCCGTTACAGTTAATGCATCCAAGAAGGCCGAAAGCACGGCAGCTGACAGTGAAAACATCAATGATAACATTATCTTGTTACGCACTTTAACGAGCAATTTCGTAAAGACGAAGAGCAAGAATTTTTGCATAAAGTAAATGCCTGCAACCATAAAGATCAGCAGCAAAATTACTTCAAGACCATGCTCAATCTCATACATAACCGTAGCAGGAGACGTCATCCCCAAGAAAACAGCTTCTATGGCCAAAAGACCGCCAGGCTGTAATGGATAACATTTAAGTGCCATAGCCAAAGTAAAAATAAATTCTAATACAAGAACCCAACCAGCAAGGTATGGATCAACGAAAAAGAATAGAATTGGATTTATCACCAAAAAGGCGATTATTGTCAGTTTATACCAGTCAGCAGATTGACCGAGAAAATTCTGAGCAAATGCATTGCCTGCACGCTGCGTCATGTTTTTTATCCCTCATAAAATTTAAACACATATGAACCCTACGTCAAAGTTCATATTCAAGCAGTTTGTATCCCCCCACGGCTTAGTTGGCAAGAATAACCGCACAAAGGGCTTTTAAATGATGTAAAAAAACCCATATATATATAAGAATAAAAAAATATTAGTTAACAATTAAAAATGGTTATCTAAAGAAGCACTTTTTTAAAAAATGACGTGCCCTCGTGATCAAAATATCGAATCATCATTAGCCTTCAGCCCAATCAATTAGCTCTTCAACAGTTTTTGCTTCAATGATAATGCGAACAATATCAAAATCAAATCCCGCACGTGCCATTGAACCTATTTCTTTCTTCATCTTAGATTCATCACCCTCTTTCGTGCGATAGGGGCCAAAACGACGACGTCTTGCGTATGTTATAGCTGCCAGCCTATCTGTCTCTTCACCCTCTTCCTGACGCAAAACCTGCAAAGCTTTATTAATATCATCATCGCCCACACCCTTTTGCCTGAGCGCCATTTTAATCATGCGGGATGGCTTACCTGTTCGGTGCATCGCTGCTGCGCGAGTTCGAGCATAGATACCGTCATCCACATAGCCTAGACGTGCGCATTTGGCTGATACCGCACTTATCCAACCTAACTGTTGTTCGCTCGGCGCTTCATTATTTTCATTTCGGCGGCGACATTTCTGCCCCAAAATGCGCTCTAGGTTTTTCTGACAGGAACTATAGCGCTCAAGATAATAAATCGCCGCCCGTTCAAGATAGGCCTCTGTAACGGGTTTAAGTATTTTATCTTTATATGATTGCGCCTTTTTCATCGTCATATATCATTTAAAGCATTAAAAAACTGTTGCATATCATCATGGTCGTGAAAATAATGTGGTGACACGCGTGCCGTTGTATCAATGCCGCGTTCCTCTAGATCTAATCTAGTATGCACCACAGAAGCAACCTGTATGGCCACACCCTTTTCTTCCATTGCGACTTTTAAAGCCCCAGCATCCATACCAACCTTATTAAAGGTAATGATCGCCGCGGAAGCGTCATTTGGACAGTTCATGATAATATCGTCACGTTTTGATAATTCTGTTCGCAACCAATCAGCCACAGCCTGCGTTTGCGCGCAGAGCTTATCCCCACCATAATCAAGGAAATAGTCAAGTGCTGCCCCAAAACCAAGTTGTGTCATCACACTGCGCTCCCAAGCTTCGAAAACACGGGCGTCTGTGCGCATTTCATATTGATTAGCGCCAGTCCAAGCGGCAGACTGATTTGTCACCACCAGTGGATTTAACCAATCTTGCATTTCTGGACTGATGTACAGAAAACCAACCCCGCGAGGCCCGCGCAGAAATTTCCGCGCTGTAGCTGTCGCCATATCACAGCCAATTTCCTCAACATTCACAGGGACTTGACCTACAGATTGGCATATATCTAGTAGATAGGGCACGCTGTGCCGCTTAGCTATTACGCCGACTTCTTTCACTGGATTTATTTGGCCGCTAGATGACGGCACATGTGTGATACTGATCAAGGCAGTCTTATTATCAATCAAACTTTCAAGGTGCTGTAAATCTAGTTTTCCATCCTCACCAGCCCGTGCAACACGAATTTCAAAGCCTAATCTTCGTGCGTGGTGAAGATAGGCTACATAATTACTACAATATTCATTAAAAGATGTGACAATATTATCACTTGCTGAAATATCTATACTATAAAATAACTTAGTCCATGCATCCACCGCACTAGATGCAAGAGCATAATCATTAGCTGACCCCCCAAAACATCTCGCCAAAAGCGCATAAACACCCTCAATGCGATCCGTAACTCGTTCAGCCGCAACATAGCCCCCAACTTGTTGTTCCAACATCATATGCTCTTGCATTGCACTGATCACGGGTGTTGGCATTAACGACGAACCTGCACTATCGAGATGCACCCTGCCCTTGCCTATAAAGGCGTCACGACGCAAAGACATTAAATCAATTTGATTTAATTTTGGAAAGTTGAGAGCCATTATTTATCCTATTATCTTGTTATTTCATACTATATCAGAACACTAAATATAGAAACTGCTTGCGATTATACGTGACAAAATGTAATCCACCCCATTAAAGTATAATCACTTTTATTCTTGACCTACTATAGTGTTCTCAGAGTAAAAGAATGAAAGTAAGTCGATTGCAAGGAAATTATTGGGTAGGAAAATTATCCAAACACCTGTATTGATTATTTTTACACAATAAGAAATAACATATAATTGTTTCTTATTTATGAACGTAGTAACTGATTGGCGTAAGGCGAAGATATGATCGTAGTTCACATTGGCATAGGTAATTATGGCTAAAACCAACATGAAAATTGAAGCGACACCCACACAGGACCCTACTTTACCTAGGCGGTATTCTGACTTTGACACCCTTGTTGAGGCTATGGAATATGCTGCACGCGGGAAACGTGGCGCGAATTTTTATAACGCCCGTGGTGATCTAATCGAATCACGCACATGGGCAAACCTTTGTGCGCAAGCTAAAATCATTGGTGCTAAATTAGTCGGTATGGGCTTTGAAAAGGATGATCGCATTGCGCTTATCGCTGAGACTAGCGGTGACTTCGTTGCCTTTTTCATGGGATGTCAATATGCATCTGTTCTGCCAGTGCCTATGCCCCTCCCGACCTCTTTTGGCGGTAGAGACGGCTATGTGACACAACTAGGACTGCAAATGAAAAGCTGTGACGCTAATGCGGTTATGGCCCCCGATTATATGAATGAAATTATCGCCGATGCATCTACTGATCTTGAATTAAGGTTTTCAGGGTGCCTAAGCGACTATATGCAAGCAGCAGGAAATGGTGAAATACGCAAGCCTAACGCTGATGATTTAACCTATCTGCAATATTCTTCTGGCTCCACTAGATTCCCTCATGGTATTTCAATCACTCATAAATCATTAATGAGTAATACACATGGCATGGGTTATCATGGCGTCCGTCTTGAAGAACATGACCGTTGTGTATCATGGCTTCCTTTTTATCATGACATGGGGCTCGTTGGTACGCTCCTGACATGTCTGTCATGCCAAGTATCTGTAGATTTCATTCCAACAGAAGAATTCGCCCGCAGGCCTTTAAGCTGGTTACGGGTTATGAGCGAAAACAAGGGCACTATCAGCTACAGCCCGACTTTTGGTTTTGACATTTGCGCACGTCGTGCCTCATCTCGTTCTAATTCCTTGGAAGGCCTAGATTTATCAGCATGGCGCGTTGCTGGTATCGGCGCTGAAATGATTCGTCCTGATGTACTGCGTTATTTCAAAGATACATTTGCCCCAATCGGCTTTGATGAAAAAGTATTCTTACCCAGCTATGGGCTAGCGGAATGTACGCTTGGCGTTAGCTTTGGGGAAGTGGGCAAAGGTATTGAGATCGATTTGGTACACGAAACATGGCTCACTGGTGATAAACATGTACTCTTAAATGGCAATGCTAATAATGCTCGTATGCGTGAAGTTGTTAATTGCGGCAAGCCTTTACCTGAATATGAAGTAGAACTGCGCGATGAAGACCAAAACATTCTTGAGCCTTGCAGTATTGGCCGCATTTTTGTGCGTGGAGCCTCTGTCATGCGTGAATATTTCAATGATCCTGCAACAACCAAAGAAGTCTTAAGTCATGATGGCTGGTTAGATACTGGTGATATAGGCTATATGAAGGACGGCAATATTTATATTGTTGGCCGCGCTAAGGATATGATTATCGTTAACGGTAAAAACCACTGGCCACAAGATATCGAATGGGCAGCGGAACAAATTGAAGGCGTGAAAAATGGTGATGTAGCAGCTATATCAATTCCGGGTGAAAATGCCGAAGAAGTTCCAATGCTACTAGCGCAATGCCGTTACTCCGATTGCGATGACCGCACAATATTCGCTGACAATTTAAAAAAGCAAGTCCAAAGAGAAACTGGCATCAATGTAATGATAAAACTAGTATCACCTAAATCCTTACCGCGAACTTCTTCGGGTAAGTTAAGTAGGTCCAAAGCCCGAAACCAATATTTATCAGGCCAAATACAAGCCATAGCTAGCTGATATGATCAAAAAATCTAATAAAAAAATAACTGTTGCTCTTACTGGTGCAACAGGGTTTCTAGGACGCTATATTCTAGAAGAACTAGTCTCAGCAGGCTTTAGGGTAAAAGCACTCGCGCGCAAGCAAGCCGTGCGTGAATCAGATGTTGAATGGGTTATTGGTGATTTAAACAATAGTAACGCACTTAGGCATCTATGTAAGAATGCTGATTTTGTGATCCACGCGGCGGGCCTTGTAAAAGCCTTAAATAGGAACATCTTTTTTGATGTGAATGAAACAGGCACCCTTAATATTTTGCAAGCATCTAAAGTCGCTAAAACAAAGGGATTTTTACATGTTTCTAGCTTGGTAGCCCGTGAACAACATCTATCACATTACGCCGCCAGCAAACGCGCTGCTGAAATTAAAGTCGAAACACATGATTGGCCCTTTAAATGGATGATCTATCGCCCCGGTGGTATATACGGCCCGCGTGATATGGAAATACTCAAAATATTCAAGACTGTAAGAAAAGGATTCTTACCAGGTGCAGGGTCCAAAAATAACCGCTTCTCCATGATACATGCAAAAGACATGGCAAGAGCTTTGATTGCCCAACTGTCTGAGCCATTCACTAACGAAATCATTGAGATAAGTGATGGCCATAAAGATGGCTACTGCATGAATGATGTGGCCGAAACCATGTCTGACATATTAGATATCCCGAGACCTAGAGTTTATTATTTGCCAAAGTTTTTGCTCTGGCCTGTAGGGTTTATCAATAGTTTATATGCACGTTTCACTGATCAGCCCGCGATCTTAACGCAACAAAAAGCATCAGAGCTTTGCCATCGCGATTGGGTGACCGACCCAGATAAAGCCATTAGTAATGACATATGGGTGCCCGATTATGATTTAAAGTCAGGCCTAGATGAAACAATCAGGTGGTACAACCTTAAAAACTATATCTAAATTTAATCCTGACAAATTTAAATGCCCCTAGCCATATTATCTTTGGACAAAAATATCTTTTAGTATTAGATATAGCCATAAATGACGTCATGAGCCTAACTAGCTATAGACTTATGTACGTTGGATGTTTTATCAAAGACAACGTTTTTGGAAAAAGGCACTTAATCTTATGAATAATGCAGAAATATTCGGCGCAATATGTACACTCATTGAACCGTTGAATAAAAAGGGCATAGAGTTAGGCCCAAATGTAACATTCGCGTCTGATCTTGATCTAGATAGCTTAACTGTTATGGATTTGGTTGCTGATATCGAAGATGAATTTGATATTCTACTCCCTCTCAATCGTTTGCCTGACCTTGAGACAATCCAGCAAGTTACTGATGCTGTTGAATCTATTGTAAAAAAAGGTGAATAAATCTGTGAATCTTCTAGATAAATTTGACTCTATTACTGAACAAAAGGCAGCACTGCCTTTTGAAAATGCTGATCCATTCACAGTTGTTATGGATGAAGTTTTATCCGAGACAGAGGCAATGATTAATGGCCGCCATACTATTCTAGCTGGCACCAATAATTACATGGGTATGACATTTCATCCTGAGGCAATCCAAGCAGCAAAAGACGCGCTGGATGAATATGGTACAGGTACAACAGGATCTCGGGTTCTGAATGGTACCTATAGTTCTCATAAGAAATTAGAATCCATAATCGCCGACTTTTATGACATGGATCACTGCATGGTTTTTTCTACCGGATACCAAGCAAATCTAGGCATGATCTCAACATTAGCTGATAAAAAAGATTACATTATTATTGACGCCGATAGCCATGCCTCTATCTATGATGGCTGCGCGCTGGGTAATGCTAATATCATTCGTTTTAAGCATAATGATGTAGAGCAGATGGAACGCCGACTAAAACGTTTACCCGACGAAGGCGGACGTTTATTAGTGGTAGAAGGCATTTATTCTATGCTTGGCGACAGCGCGCCCTTAAAAGAAATGCTAGAAATCGCCAAGAAATACAATTGCACTACATTAGTGGATGAAGCTCATTCTATGGGTTTTTGCGGTGAAAATGGTCGTGGTGTTGCTGAAGCATTAGGTGTTGAGCATCTGGTTGATTTTATTGTTGGTACATTCTCAAAAAGCGTTGGTACTGTTGGTGGATACTGTGTGTCTAACAATCCAAAAATGGATGTGTTACGCGTGGTTTGTCGCCCTTACGTCTTTACAGCCAGTCTACCACCAAGTGTGGTCGCTAGTGCTATAGCTTCTATCCAAGAAATTAAAAATAGCAGTGATCGACGCGCGCAGCTATGGGAAAATGCACACCAATTACATGCAGGTCTGAAAGAGCAAGGCTTTAAGTTAGCAACAGAAAAGGCCGAAAGCCCAATTGTTGCTGTATGTCTAGAGGATCCCATGATCGCCACCCGCTTTTGGGAGCGTTTGTTAAGCAATGGTGTCTATGTGAATATGGCGCTGCCCCCAGCAACGCCCGCAGGCATCTATCTTATGCGGGTTAGTATTTGCTCACAGCATACCAAAGAACAGATGGATAAGATTATCAAATTATTTGGTCAAACGGCAAAAGAACTGGGACTATAAAAATAAAGAGCTAGGATTTAATTCTAGCTCTTTTTTTAAAAAGCAATCCTTACTAAACCTCGCTTGAATTTATTTAAAAGCGCCTTTTTTTCTCATAGAAAAAAACAAACTAATGCCAGCTATAACTGGATATTTCCGCATCCAATCTTTAATCTCCACCTCGACACCTGAATGGCGACTGATCTTCCAAGCCAGATAGTCTATACCACCATCAAATGTCATGGATGCCTTTATAAGCCTAAGAAAACTAACAACTTTTCCATTACAACGCCTAGCAAACCACTTGAAATTTGATTTGCGACGCGGCCAGAAATTAGGCCGCAGATCAAGATTTTTTGATCCTGTTTCTATACCTAAAATGGGGAAAGCTGCTGGCGATAACTTATCATAACGCCCTTTGTCTAATTCATAAATTTCCAGCCCTTTGCCCGTGGGTTCAGACCTTAATTCAGCCGCATATGTATGCTCAAAAGCAGACACCCATATAGACTTGCTGTCCACATCATTTGACTGCAACGGCTTAACCGCATTTAGCATAGTAATGATCGCCGTCGCTACATCACTGGCTAAATAGCTTTCGATCTCCTCACTGCGAGCATTCAACACCATGCACGGCTGACAAAACCTTGCCCAAACAGATACATTCAAGCAATTCTGGCTAACGCGGTAGCTAAAGTCTTCTGATGATAATACTGCATACTTTGAACGAATCGTCATCCCATCCACATCCATCTCATGATAAAAAACATTGGGCGGTAGGATTTTGTTACCCACAGCCAACCATGTTTTGTCATAGGCATCGAGATAGCTATCGACGATTACATAAAAATCTAAAATTTTATCTTCGATTTCACCAGTGCGTAGACAGGAACCATAAAAGATCACTGCCGATACAGTGTCGCCGTATATAGTAGCGATCGTACGCGCTGCCTTATCGACAGCATCTGGCACATCACGCCGCCACTCTGCCAATACCATATTAGTGAGGGCTGTATTTTTATGTTGAGGGTGGTGCATTGTCTTTAATGCCGCAAAATCACAAAAGGGAGTGAGCGATCGCCTTTTAACTTCATTGGAACACCAGGGGTAGGTTTGTAAATTTCGCCGTCCAATGTGATGGGGTCTGGGCCTTCGATTGATATTTCATTGGACCTTCTGGTGTGAATACCATCCAGTTCTTCACGGCCAAAGGACCCTGTTATAATCGTTCGCATAGCCCGCAGCACATTAGAGCCACCGGGTTCAATGCTTGAAAAACGCAAGCCGCCAACACCTTCAACGCCATATGGTTTCATACCAAATAGTAATTTATCAAGAGTAGTCGCAAGCACAACTGCATAATTACCATTAAAAACACCACCACCTTTGACCCGCATAGACATGGGGCCAGATTCCATAAGCGTTTTATCCCGCGACAAGCCTAAGGCTGCTGTTGTTAGCTTTAGGAAAGACCAAAAATGGGCCACCCCCATAGGCAAGCCCTTTGAATAGGCATGTTTACGACACCAACCAATGCCCTTTACAATGCCAGCTGCACCAAAAAATGTTCCAACTTTTGGTTCACTACCATTACCCAGATCAAGCTCAATTAGATTTCGTCGCTCAATACAATGTAATAGCTCGCCACTATTTCCCATTTGAATAATACGGTCTAAGATTTTTTCAGGCGCGCCCGCAGCCCCATAATCAGCAGCCGTCATATTAGTTTTGCCGCCAGGCAATATGGCAATAACTGGTTCGAAATCTAATAAATCACGATAAAAAATAGCAGCTAGCACCGCTCCCACAGTACCGTCACCACCATTAATTATTATAATATCTGGCTTTGCCTTATTAAACAGCTCTAAAGCACCTGAAATGCTCTCAATATCGCTCATGATGAAATGAACAATACTGTGGCTTGCTTCAACAAACTTGCGGATAACTGGCAGCTTTTTTCTGTTTGTCGTACTCTGTGGATTACTAATCAGTGCTATGAGAGGCGTGTCTCTGCCCTCTCGCCAAACATGTTCAAATTTTTGGCCATCTAAGCCCATCAGTTCAGCCTCACATCCACTTTAACTGTATATTGGCAGCTTCTAGCGCGTTTTATAGATTCTGGCAATGGTCATTAGCTTTATAGCTAACAACCTAATGCTTAAGTTACACCTACCGTCGGCGCATTTTACGCCTGCGATCGACCTTTTCTTCGTCTTGATTCCAAAGATATTTTAGATTGACCTGTAGTTTTGTCATACCCTCTTGTACGTCAAAAACAACTTCATCAAAATCTGGCGCGCCCAACCCTAGCTCTGGATTGCGCGAAAAGCCAAACCCTTCAGTGAAAAAATCAGCCTTTCCATTGCCGTTTCTATCATGCATCACAACCATAGCATAACGCCCCACAGAAGGGAGTTCAACACAAACAAGGCCTTCCTCTAGTGTGCTAGGTACCTCAACACGGACTAATTTTTTACCCTTAGCGAGGAAGTCTTCTGGATTATTACCATATAACTGTACGCGAATATTACCCTCACTAGTTCTAATCTTAGTGACATTTACTAGCAAACGCACACCAGCAGGATTATCTGCGCAACTGGACTGCGTATGTGCAGTATCACCAGCATATGCAGAAACTGACATACCAAACACAAGTATAGACGGCAACGCCTTACTATAAATCCTTATTTTCTGCCAAATAGTCCTCATGCCAATCTCCTATAATCAAAACATAATCACATAAGTGCGATTTCATGGTGGCAAAATTATGTTCCTTATGATGCTAATTAGGCTTTAAGTCATCTTTCTTTTGCCGTAAATACAAAAGAAAGTTCTATATGTGATAAATAAGGTATAGCCTAGACATATGTTTACAATAATTGACCGATATTTAATACGGCAAGTTTTAACGCCATTAATAGCAACATTGTCCATAGCGGCTTTGTTGCTGATCCTTGAGCGTATGCTCCGGCTATTTGATTTTGTCGTAAACCAAGGTGGCCCAGTTGAAGTAGTCTTTCGTATGCTTGCCAACCTAACGCCCCACTATATGGGTCTTGCCATGCCTATTGGTTTATTTTTAGGTATTGTGCTTGCTTTCCGCAAAATATCTATGAGCAGTGAATATGACGCCATGACCTCAGCGGGTATGAGCCAAGCACGGCTTATGCGACCTATCATGGCCCTCAGCCTCTTTCTCATGGTTATTAACCTCATTTTGGTGGGTTGGGTTCAACCTCATAGCCGCTATGATTATGAAGGATTAGTATTTGATCTGCGCAGTGGTGCGTTGGGGGCGAGTATCCGTGTAGGTGAATTTGTCGACATAGGGGATAATACAGTTTTACGCATAGAAGGCTCCCATAATAATGGTGAAAAATTAACAGGTATATTTATGGAGCGCCGTAAAGAAGGCCGATCAATCGCTATCACAGCCCAAGAAGGTCGTTTTATAGCCACTAGCGACAAACAAATCATCATGTTACGCCTTCTAGACGGCGTACTGGTGGATATGAATAACAAACAAAATAAGCCGCGGGTTCTAACCTTTGCTCAGCAAGATATGAAAATAAACTTACCCAACCCAGAGCCATTTAGACGGCGCGGCGGTAAAGAGCGAGAGCAAACACTACCTGAGCTATGGACCGAAATGGATAATCCCGCTGTAGAGCCTGCGCTTCAAGCTGAATACCGCGCTAACTTTCACTGGCGATTAATGCAAAGTTTGACTTTTTTGATCTTACCGATGCTTGCCATACCTATGGGCATGACGAATAAACGTACAGGCAAAGGTACGGGTATCGTTGTCGGAATCTCTATCCTCATCGTTTATAATGAATTGATGGAGGGCATGGAAACACTTGTCTCTAAAAGTGGCGTTTCACCCTTCCTCAGTATTTGGGGGCTGTTTGTCTTATATGCAGTATTTAGCTTTTTAATGTTTAGGACCAGCGCTTATAAAGTTGGTGGAGAACCTTTGAAATGGATTGATAGTGCATGGGCAGGCATCAGCTTACCACTTGCAAGGATGAGTAAAAAAATATTGGGGACAGGTGAATGAACAATAATCCACCATTCATCAGGCGACTTAGACGCGCCCTATTGCCATCGCGCACTCTTGCTACCTATATGGCAAAGATGCATATCACACGCTTCCTTGGCATCCTCATAGGGTTGAGCGCTGTATTACAGTTATTAGACCTGCTTGGTACTTCAGATGACATTATGGCAGCTCACGGCGCTACTGTCGGATCACTGGTGACATATGTGGCACTGCGTATGCCTCAACTTATTAGCCAGTTCGCTCCCTTTGTAGCACTGCTTGCCACTTTATTAACACTGGCTACCCTAAACCAGCATAGCGAAGTTATTATTATGAAGGCCACAGGCCTTTCGGCTCACCGTATATTGCTACCCATAGGTATCGCCAGCTTTCTTATTGCAACATCACATCTAGCCTTTAATGAGTTGGTGGTCGTTAAAGCCAATGCAGAGCTAGAATATTGGTCCGATAATGGTTTCGCCGTTGATTTGCCTCCTGCACCTGACACCCGAGGGCGTATATGGCTAACAGAAGGCAACACATTAGTGCTTGTTGGATCAGTCTCTCGCAATCGCAACCGTGTTGTATTGGATAATGTCTCGCTATTTGAACGAGGTGAGGATGGCCGCTTAACCGCTATGGTACGGGCTGATTTTGCTTGGAACCAAGACGGTAAATGGACCATGCATGAGGTTAGACGTTTCAATCTAGAAAGCCATGTAATGGAAATTCATGCTCAAGAGGATTGGGGCATAAAAACACCGCCTGAGCGCTTTATGGCACTAACAATTCGCCCTGATCATGTTACCTTTCTTAAACTTAGGACCTCAATTAAGCAGTTAGAAAACGAAGGGCTACCAACAGAACGATTACAGGCAAGTCTACTACAAAAAATTGCTGCCCCTGCCGCTACGCTTCTTATGCCCCTACTCGGCGCTATCGCAGCCTTTGGTGTTCACCGTGCAGGTAGCCTATTCATGCGTTTAATCGGCGGCATGGCACTTGGGTTTTCATTTTTTGTTGCCGATAATTTTATGTTGTCCATCGGCGAGTTTGGTGTTGTACCGCCAATCATTGCAGCTTGGGCCCCTTTTGCCCTATTCCTGTTAATTGGATATGCGGTATTATTTAATACCGAAGAAGGTACTATCCGTGAAAAGCGCAAGGATGCAGAACCGAAAGCCGGTAACTATTGAGCGAGCACAATAAACGTGTAGCCGGCGGTGCTGGCATGGCCTTTATTGGCCGTATGGGCGCTTTTATAGAGGCCATATCAGTCGTAGCCTTTGGTTGGGCCTACGGCGAGATGACCTTTGGCCTATTTGCAGTATTGTGGAGTTATATCAAAGTTATGACCGCTATCACCGATAGCGCCATGACAACAGGCCTGCAACGGTTCGTTCCAAAAGCATCTCGCAGTGACGCCAATCTGATGGCGGGTTTTGCGCTTAAATTCAGCTTTCTCCTTGGCGTGATTTTCGCCAGCCTTATGGCATTTTTTGCTGACACACTTGCTGGATATATCAACGCCAGCGACGCTGATAAAGTCCATCTGGCGACTATCATAAAATTATATGCTTGGACACTTCCTTTTTGGACAGTAGTCGAGGTTTCAACAGCCTCTATTCGCGCCAAGCGTACCTTTGGCCCCGAAATCAAAGTCCGTATTTTTTATGAACAGGGTATACGGCTTGTAGCTGGCCTGTCTTTCGCTGCAATCGGTTTTATGAGTTACGGCCTGTTCCTTGCGCATCTTTTAAGCGTCATCATTGCGGCAATATTAGGCCTTCGTTTGATCAGCAAACATTATGATTTTTCAGAAGTGATATCAGCGCCGCTCATTAGCGCTATCAATAGCGAACTTCTATCCTACGGCTTATCTGTTATGCCCGCCAATGTGATCAAAAAATTATTCTCAGAACTGCCTGTTATGATGCTGAACCAGCTATTACCTGGTGCCGCAGGAGCGGCCGCCAGTGGTTATTATGCCATCGCACGCAAGCTTGCTAGTGTTCTACAGGTCATTCGCCTAACATTTGAATATGTTATGGCGCCGCTTGCCGCTGAAAGCCACGGCAAGGGCGACAGATTAGCGCTAGTGAGCATGTATCAATTTTCAACTAGGTTATCAGTATGTTTTGCCTTGCCTCTCTGTATGGCGCTGCTAATAGCCCGTCAAGATATTCTAGCCATCATGAAACCCGAATTTATTGCCGCTTCAGGGGCCATTGCTATCCTCTGTTTAGGCCGCGCCATTGAATCAGCTAGCGGTCCATCAAGCGCAATCATTGAAATGCTAGGCCATCGCCTTTTGCCAATTTTTAACGGCCTATGTGGTATGGCAGTATTATGTATACTCAGTTATTATCTCGTGGATGATTACGGCGTCACAGGCGCTGCGCTTGCAGCAACTGCAGGCATTAACACGACTGCGTGGTTATCACTTCTACAGTCGCTCATTGTCTACAAATTAAACCCTTATAGTCATGCGCTGATCAAACCCTTAGCCCTAAGCTTAGTTATATCACTTGGCATTGGATACGGACTTTCAGGACACTATATCACCCTTAGTCCGCCAATGAACTTTGTCGCGGCACTTGTGTCGCTTCTTCTTGCTCTACTAGTGATAATTCGTTACGGCTTGGATAGTAGTGACGCGAAGGCGTTAGGTAAAATGGGCATAAAACTCAACGTCAAAACGTGAAATATTAGGAATATATATGAGTGATCTCAGCATTGAAATGGTAACAGACAAAGCGAGCTTAAAACGTTTCATTCGGTCACCTGACGCTCTGTATAAGGATGACCCAAATTTCATAAAGCCC
Source organism: uncultured Kordiimonas sp. (assembly GCA_965603205.1). GTDB lineage: Bacteria > Pseudomonadota > Alphaproteobacteria > Sphingomonadales > Kordiimonadaceae > Temperatibacter. The sequence goes on from CBFDCC010000009.1 coordinate 17,100, forward strand.
TTAACTATTGAGCGTATGGAAGCCTTTTCAAAAGACAAGAACCCTTATTTTGAACATGCGAAGGGTGAATATTGGATTGCGGTCAATGACGGCAAAGATGTGGGGCGCATATCAGCACAAATAGATGATCTTGCCCAAGAAAAATGGGGTCCAAACCTAGGCCATTTTGGTTGTTTTGAAGCTGACTGTGAAGAAACGGCTCTCGCATTATTTGACACAGCAAGTAACTGGTTAAAGGGTCATGGCATGACCCGTGTTCAAGGGCCTTGGTCCTTGTCGGCTAACCAAGAGGCTGGCATGCTCGTTGATGGATTTGATACCCCACCCTATGTGATGATGCCCCATGGCAGGCCTGAGTATGATGGCTGGGCTAAATTATATGGCTTTGAAAAGGCTAAGGATCTTTTCGCGTATGAACGCCCCACTAACAGAGATATTCCATCAACATTTCTACGTCTTTCTAAAATGGCTGAACGCAGTAAGAAAACGCACTTACGCACCATTGACATGAAGAATTTCGATGAAGAGCTTAAGGTTATATTGGACATATTTAACGAAGCTTGGTCGGATAATTGGGGATATGTACCCTTAACAAAAGCAGAGGGTGCCCATACAGCGGCGTCACTTAAACCAATAGTGAAACCACATCGCACTTTTATATATGAATATGAAGGTGAACCTGTTGCCTTTATCCTAGTTATACCAGACATTAATGATTACTTAGCCGACCTTGACGGTAAGTTATTTCCTCTTGGTATCTTCAAACTGTTATGGCGTATCAAATTTGGTAAAGAGAAACGCCACAGAACCCCACTAATGGGCATGAGAAAAAAGATGCAGAAGTCTCCCCTAGGAGCTGCCATGCTATTCAATATGTTTTATCAATGCATTTTAAACATTAGAGCGCGTGGCTGTGAGCATTCAGAAAGCTCGTGGATATTAGAAGATAATGAGGGTATGAACAACATATTGGTCGGCTCTGGAGCTACAATATATAAAACCTACAGAATTTATGAGAAGACATTATAGATCGGTAATTGTGGCCCAATCGCCATCAGCGTAGAGCAAAGGCTTAACTTGATCACCACCACAAGTGCGGACCCCAAGCACTTCACCGATTACTATGCCGTGACTGCCCGTATCCAGAATACTTTTAACCTCGCAGTCAAAGCTGACAAGCGCATCACCTAACACAGGAGAGCCTGTTATATGCTCCCCCCAAGCATCACCATTGAAGCGATCATCCTCGTCACCACCTAGCATTCCAGCAAAGCGCATAGATAATTCTTTATGATGAGTGGCAAGCACGTTAACGCACATAATACGACTATTAGAAATGGCTTGGTAGGCATAACCTTGCCTGTTAATACAAGCAAGCAACCGTGGTGGCTCAGCAGATAGGGAACAAACTGCTGTGGCCGTTAGCCCAGCTTGCATCCCTTCAAACTTTGTTGTCACGATATTAACTGCACCACCCAAGCGGCGCATACCTTGTTTAAAATTAGCTGGTGACATTATCAACTTTCCTATAGCCATGTTAAAGACGCTGCGCCAATCTACATAGTAAATGACACGGCTGCAAATATAATAACAAAAATAGGTTTAGATAAAGTCAAGCAATGACATACGAGACATTGATCCAATAGCACGATATGATGCTTCCAGTGCTAGTTGATCATTATTTAATTTAGTAATTGCCTCAGCAATATCAACGTCTTCTATACTAGAAATAAACGATTGCAAGAATAGCGTCGTATCTTCATGCTGCTCATTCACAACATCTAAACGCTCATAAGACAGACCATTACTTACCTGCATCTGCTGAAGATTATCAATAGCAGTATCGAGCTTACCTAATTGAGTTTGCAAGAAATCCCATTCAGTAGTAGCCAATTGACCCTCGATAGCTGTGGTATTTTTATGATAATCATATAGGTCATGCATCACCTGATATATTTCTGTGCCAGCGTCACTAGCGAGCAAGCCAAACTCTAAATCAACACCGTCAGCTATACGGGCCTGAAACGATACAGATGCATCATCAAACGCATCTGAAACGCTCCCTTTTGCTAATAATTCATCAAGATTGTCAACATTCACAGGTTGAGTTCCTGTATTAGCACCAGAGAAAAGATACGTGCCGCCAAAGTTTGTATTCAGTGAGCTATTAACAAATTGAAATGTCTGATTTAGAACCCCATCAAAACCCTCTGCTTGATTATTAGCAAGCGAGACACGAATATTGTCTTGCAAGCTACGCATAGAATCCAACATACCCCCTAATTGCAGATCATTAGCATCAAGTTTACCGCGAACAGTCGTAATGGTCTGCTGATATGTTTCAATGCGTTGGCTAAATGATTTAGCGCCTAAGACCGTCGACGTATCCCCAGCAAGCCCCTGAAAATCATCGGCTCTTTTACCAGTGGTAATTTGTTGCTGTGCTTCAAAGACACGGGCTTGATTCGAGGTAATGCCGCGCAATAAGAGCTGTTGCTGTCCAAAACTAGATATACGTGTCATCTAACTATCCTTTATAAACCCTATAGACTTATATATTTATTAACGTGTCATACATTTCTTGTGCAGAGGAGAGCACTCTAGCCGCCGCTCCATAGGCATTTTGATATACAATTAGATTTGCAAGTTCTTCATCTAAGTTCACACCGCTAGCTTCTGATTTGCGTTGAAAAAGCTCACTTTTAAGCGCATCATTATCTTGTTCTAATGACTCTGCACGCTTAGCCATAAGGCCCGCATTACCGAGAAACTGTGCGGTATATTGAGACATGGTCACGTTTGTAGCTTTCAACTCACCCGCGTCAGAAAACAACACTAAGCTGGTCTCTAGGTTTTGCAGAGCAAGTGCACCGCGCTGATCACCCGCTGCAACCGCAACATCACCCACCACAGCTGTCTCATCAAAAGCGCTGAGCGCTAGTAAAGAAGGGTTATCACTAAGGTCTTCCATTACTAATGCTTTTTTTGCAGCATCAACTCGGAATTTGTCGTCAAGGCCGAATGCACTAGAAAATGTTTTGGTTGTGCTGCCCATCTGCGTGTTATCCGAAACTAACTGAACACTGACACCACTAACAGTACCATTATTTTCCCAATCTAGTTTGCCAGAACTATCTAGTGAATATGTTACATAAGCACCAAGGCCTGCAACATCATTCAGCAAGTTAACAACATCACCCATTGTTGTATCTCCAGCACCGATTGCCACTGTAACGGTTGTTAACTCTGCATTTTCAGAGCTTAGCACCCGAAATGTCATTTCCTCACCAGCAGTAAGGTTATTCAGGTCTGTGGTTACAAAACCAGTCTCGTAAATACCAGGCTCGCTAGCGCGTACCATATCATTCATACCAAAGAAATGAGAAAAACCTCTGCCGCCGCGGTCCGATGGTGTGGTCGTATCATCTGCAACGATAGCGCCATGCGCCGAATTGGTTGCAGTCAGTGTCATAACACCATTTGTTAGCGCTAATGTTCCATCGCCTCCTAATCCAGCATTCACATCACTGATTAATTTAGTGAATGTATTTGGAGATGGTGGCGCGGCATCAAAATCAACTTGATGTGTAGCTACTATTTTTTGATTGGCGTCCACTACTGCAAAATTAACAATACCCGTAAACCCTGTGGCATTATTACCTGAGATAGCCGTTACCTTACCCTCAAGTACATTTGGGGGCGGCGCAGCAGAAAATCCATTATGAACTTCATTCAACTGATCCATCACATTAGCAGTTAATTCGCCCAACGTTACTGATAAATCACGCAACTGCGTGTCACGCACTTCAATAAGACCGCGCAATTCACCTGACTTAATATGTCCATTTAAATCACGTGGTGTAACGACAGCTTCTAACGTATCTGGATCAACAACCGCGACCTGAATAGGTGGGAAATAAGTGCCCGAGTTAACAATACCCGGCGCAGCGTATGTTAGCTGAGACAAACTTTCATCCACCAAAGTCACACCCGAAGTTGTTGAAACGCGAATTTTGCCGTCATCCATGTTTCTTACTTTAATGTCCATCAATGTGGATAATTCATTAAGTGCAGTATCGAGTTGCCCTTGTAGACCTCCGGTTTCTTTACCAAGAAGTTTTTGCAGCCCTAACAGGGGGTTTATCTCATAAATTCGTTGCAGCAGATCATTAGCATCTGCTACTTTTTCTTTCATCTGTTCACTAGCATCAGAACGCAATGTTTGAATTTCATTTTGTATTAATGAACCTGTATCCAGATAGCTTTGAACCTCGGACAATGTTTGCTGCCTGCGCAGCACATCAGATGGGTTTAGTGCAAGATCTGCAATAGCAGTAAAAGCTTTATCCATACGACCTGATAATGATGTCGTGGCATCAGGACGACCTAACAAGCCCTGAACACGGCTATGAAACTGACTTTCAATAGTATATTCTGCCGTATTAGAATTTGCGGTACGATGAGCTACCTCTAAAAATTCATCAACTACACGATCAATTCTTCCAATTTGAACACCATTAGTTGATCCCTGTACAACAGATGATTCTTGGCTAACAACCAAGCGAGCATAACCAGGTGTATTCACATTAGCTATATTGTTGGATGTGACCTGCATAGCACTCTGATTTGTAAACAAACCAGATAGTGATGTGTTAATGATACTGTTTAAAGACATGCTAAACTCCCCATTTCATGACTAGACATTGAGGAAACTTTTGCTTAGTGGGGTGAAATATCTGCCCGTACTTATTAAATTCTCGCAACAGCACATCAGCCATTAGAGGCAAACAGTCCATTGATTTCATTAATAAATATAACATACTAGTCATTCTTTCATCTCACTTGCCCTCTATGGGGTTGCATTTCATTCTCCCTTACATACGCAAAGGTCATGCCAAGATGAAAAACATTAGAAAATTGATAGTATAAAGTAGCTTAGAGGTTTCTTAAACAAGTCCCAATTCATGTGCCTTGCGTAGAATTTCTCTATTCTGTTGCGCGCCTAATCGCTCTCGCAGCTCCCTTAAATGAAAGGACACTGTCGGTAAGGCAACATCAAGCTCATAGGCTATCTGCTTATTACTATAGCCCTTATGTAGCAGGAGTAATACTTCCATGTTCCTAGGAGGAAGCACTAGCGCAGGGGCGCTCGTCTCTAACACTGCAGCAATACTTGGCGATGAATAAGGACGACCAGCTTCTAATGCTTCTACGCCCAACAATATTGATTCCACGGGATCAATTTTCGAGACAATTACTTCAAAACCAAGTGAAATGGCCTTAAATATTTGATTACTATTTGTCTCACCCGTTAAAACCATATAACGGCAATTATGCTGCTCAATTGCTATTAATGTTTTCAGTTCCAAACCATAACCATCAGGTAAAATAATATCGAGGAGAATAATATCATATTGAATAGATTTAATACGCTGAGTAGCCTCGCGAACAGAACCAACTGTTTCAACGAAATCTACACTCAAATTACTCTCTAATAAGAATTTAAGTCCGCCCATGATAATTTCATGGTCGTCTACTATCAAAATTCTTCTACCCTTGCCCATTTTGAAATCCTATGAATTTTATTTTTTTTGTGTAAATAAATCTATATCAAATAGCTCAGAGCGCACAGGCTTATATAAAATGCCGTCCAAATGCCCCTCGGCCCATTCACGCATAGTAATAGATACATCACTAGTTAAGCCTATAACAGGCACATCATTAACACCAACTGACATACGCCTTATTACATTATCGCGACTACTACCAAAAACAGTATCCAAATCTATCAAAACAGCGCTAACCCCTTCAATATATTTAGTGGTTATTTGTGCAGAAAAATTTATTTGTGCCCTTATAGCGTCCAATTGCACTGCCGGTACAAGAAATAGCTTTTGCTGATCAGTCTGCACTGGCTGAATTGGTAAACGAACCTCGATTGTTGAACCCGAACCAATCTCTGAGCTAATATGCAGTCCTCCCCCCAGTCGCTCTGCTATAGACTGACATGATCTATAACCAGTACCGCTACCCTCTATATATTCATCCTCACGGTATCTAGTGTTTAATATTTTAGATAACTGCTCCACGCCGTCAGGTGTAATACCACCACCAGAATCTTTAACTTGGAACCTGATACTGTCTTTGGCATATCTAATGGCAATAACAATAGTCCCACTACTGGTAAATTTAATAGCGTTACTCACCAAATTAGCAATGATACGATAAAGCAGTGTAAAGTCACTAACGAAGCTACGGTCTGCACGACCAAGGACAATTAATTTCAGATTCTTTTGATTAGCCATTGGAGCAAATATCATCTCAATGGATGACATCAGCTGATCTAATGATTTATACCCTAGGGCTAACATCTTTGTTGTATGCCCAATTGTCGAAGCTGAAGCGAGTGTTGTACTAATCACACCACTAAGATGCGAAGATGCAGATTTAAGCATATTAATGATTTGTTCAGGCACCTGATCAATCTTGGCGCGTTCAAGAAATTGCGTTGCCGTATTCAATGCAACGATAATCTGCTTACTATCATGTCCAGCCGCGTGAATTAATGAGCTTTGATCGTTTAGGTTTGCATATGCTTCTGCTTTTTCTTGCGCTAAATTTCTTGCCCGTCTTGATGCATCCAGTGCATCCCGCAGGCTTTCATTCAACTGCAACTGTGTATCAACGGAATTTTCCTGTATCTTCTTTAAATCTAACCCCAAGGCAATGGTAATGAGCATAGCCTCGACTAAACCTACAGGTCCAAACCATCGCCAGTGATCTGGCAAGGTAGGAAAAATATTGAAGGTCGCAAGCACTGTATAACTAATAAATAAGCCCAATATGGAAAAGGCAATAACAAGTGGGATATAAACGCTTCCATATCTTTTAGAAGCCTCCATCGCCACAACAGGCAGTATCAGTGATGACAAACCCGTCACGCCCCATGCAGCATAAGTGGCTATTACTCGCATTTTTTCGCCAAAATAAGGCACTGTAATAAGTAACATTATAATTAAAAAAGACACGACGATGGTCAATTTCAATAAGCGATCAAAACGCGGAAAACTTATTTCTGTCCTCATAAAAACACGGGCAAACTGCATCGTGAAAATTACAAACAGGCACTTTGCAAATTCAGAGGAAAGCTGTCCTAGCATCCGAGCATCGCTAAAAATATAAATACTCGCATAACCCGCCATGTAGATGGACTGATATAAAAATAAAAGCTCAGCTATTGTGATATATAAAAAAACTGAACGCCGCGTCATGACCAGCATGACCCCATTAAAAAATACCAGTGCAAAAATGCAACCTGCTACCAAGGCCATCATTACTGCTTGTCTTCCAATAAGGGCACTTAAATTATCTTCTGTTTTAATAGACAAATTCATATAGGTAGAACTAGTATCCGCAAAATATACGCCGATCACCTTCTCTCTGCCAGGTAGCATATAAATTTCAGATGCATAAGAACTATAGCGATTCCAATTGAGTCTTTTTTCTTCAAGACTACTATCTGAATATGTCTCAAAAAGGTTATTCCTATTTATTTCAAATAACTTTATATGTTCTAGTGAGTTACGGTCCGTAGAAAACACCCATTTACCGGGTCTAATGCCTTCATTCTTCACGCGGACCATTACTAAAATCGGTTTTGATGATGAACCAAATTGAATACGGCTAAGGTCAATTTTTTTTAAATTTTTAGTTGCTCTGACAACCTCTGCAAATTCTAACTTACCTTCATATCCTGTTTGAAAACGTATGAATGGACGTAAATAAGGCGCATCCTTACCTGGCACCAAAGATACAATCGGCAATTCATTCATCCATGCTGTATCAACCCCGCCAGCATCATCTGATTGCGCCGCTACAGCTATGGACAGGCATGAGATAAAAAATAGCATAAGCCCTGCACAGCATATCAAACTATACTGCTGCCAAATCAATCGCTTATCAATTAACCAATTCAAGTTTCCGCCCCTTAATATTTAAGCACAGTCTGCCATCACAACCTAGACTATGCAATAAGAAGTCGGATTATAGGGAGAAAAGAAGGCCTAGAAGCCTAAGACAGCCCTTAAGTATTCCTTATATATAACAATAGATTGCATCTAGTTTACACCCGCCTTCTAGCAAAAGGGCAGGCGTCGGATAGATGCACATAAAATGTGAGTATAATCTATAAAAAGTCAGATTGTTATATAGGACCCTTTATGTTTCTTTGACAAATACATCTTCTTATCAGCGTCTTTCAAAAGTTCTTCATCCTCTTTAGGAGAATCTATATCGGATAATGAAATACCTATACTGATTGAAAATTTTTCATATTTCTTTTCAAACGCCTTTATTATTTTATTACAAACAGCAACCGCCTTATCTAGACTACAATCCATAAAAACAATGCAGAACTCATCACCCCCGTAACGGCAACCAACGTCTGTTGTTCTAATATTATTCAAGATGATACACCCGATACTTTCTAATACTTCATCACCCTTGACATGCCCCAACTTATCATTAATTTTCTTAAAGTTATCAATGTCAAAGTAGGCTAAAGCTAAACTAGAAGAGCGACGATGGCTTAAAGCTAACTCTCTTTTAAGAACTGTCTTCATTTCCCCTTGATTATTGAGTTTGGTTAAAGGGTCTTCCTTAGCTAGCCTTTCCAAGCGAACTGTTCGTTCCGCAACCTGTTCTTCAAGATTAGTTGCATATTCTTCTGTTTTCTTTTTAGCATTTTCTATTTCTTGAACAAGATTGTCAATATAAGTATCGAACACAAGTGTGGTATCAAATGTAATCAATTTTTCAAGTGCCGAAAGAGTACCCTTCAACACAGTTTTTTGTTTAATGTTCTTTGTTAATGTAGCGATAATTAATTCTTTTAAAGACAGCACCGCTGAAAGATAAAGTTTTGGCTCAACACCAATTCTTTTATGAACCATGCCGATCCGCAATCTGTTATTGACATATTGTTCATCATAAACCCCTGAGAATAAATCAATAATATAACGTCTTTGTGCAGCGCGTAAGCGGGCTAGTGTATCGGCATCCCCAATCAATAGCGCGATTTCGTCAATAGCAGTTTGTTTTTTATAAAAAACATCTACAATCTCATCTATATTTTCTTCGATTATGGGTTTGCTTTTTAAAAGCAGGTCCAACTCATCCCCCCCTACGTATAATAGTAGCTTCCTGCTGGCAATTTCAGCGTCATTGATTTTCATTTGCTCAAGTAAAGATTTTTCGACACGTTCCATATCTTTTTCCTAACATAAAATACATCTTACAGTATTAAACGTCCGCAACCTACTAGAATAATCTTTAGCTGTGAGTGAATTACTATATTGCAAATTGCATTAGAGTTCCCCCATACACTCCTCTAAAACCTCAAGACGATATCTATCACCATAGGCCTTGCCCTACACTAGCATTGCCTTTTCACAGACCTGCCTTCTTGCTAGAAAGCGGGTGTAAACTAGATGCAACCTATTGCTATATGTAAGGAATATTTAAGGACTGTCTTAGGGTTTGTCTAAGAGAGATTATTACAGTGGTGCGCCCGGCCGGACTCGAACCGGCACGTCCATAAAGAACGAGAGATTTTAAGTCTCTTGCGTCTACCAATTTCGCCACGGGCGCACAACACTGATAGCCGAGCCTGAGCTCGTGAGCGACATATGCCACAATGTTCTGGTAAAAAAAAGCTAAATTTTACATTTCTGCATTATTTTTATTTATAGAGGGAATGAATGCTGTTTTTAAAGCGAAAATACTTTGGGTAATTCACATGGTATCAGTCAAGCACATCCAGACCAAGCTGATCACAGTGGATCGTCAGCACGTCAGCACAGCGCACCACAGCGTCAGGATCAACACCCCGCACCACGAGTTGCACCTGATAAGATAGGCTACCATCCTCTTCTTTTTTCATAGAAGGATAGCTACCAATAGCAACGCTTTCATATGCCAGTTGGATTTCAGCAACAGCGCCCGCGATTTGGCTCTCGGCCACTGCAACGACGACTGTCTCGCTATGCATTTTATTACCACCCCTTAGTCGCGGCTTTAATGCTTCTAACATTGCCTGCATAATCGATGGCACACCCGCTAGTACAAATACATTCTCAATTTTAAACCCTGGCGCCACAGAGATTTTATTTTCAATAAGGTCAGCACCCTGCGGCACCATTGTCATGCGCTTCCGCGCATCAGTAAAATCATCAACGCCATAATAACTCTCTAACAGCTTATGGGCATCAGGATGCGAATATAGCGCTGTGTCAAATGCAGCAGCGATTGATTCTGCCGTTATATCATCATGAGTTGGCCCGATACCACCCGTCGTAAATACATAGTTATATTTACCGCGTATGGCCTGCACTGTCCTGATGATTTCATCTCTATCATCAGGAATAATCCGCACTTCTTTTAACTGAATGCCACAGTCATTTAACCACGTCGCTAGATAAGAAACATTTAAATCTTGGGTACGGCCTGACAGAATTTCATCACCAATAACAATAAGGGCTGCCTTAACATCATTACCAATAGCGGACATAGAAATTTCATCTGACATAGCTGTCTCCTTTATAGTACCAGATGGTATGCTAATGTCTGAGTGGCTGCAATAGGAATTATACAATCCCTATTGAGCCTTATAGTTTTTTGTGTTTACTAGGCAGGTAATCACATTAGAGGGCCATCTCATGAAAAGTCTTAAATTCCTTTTGCTTATTTTATTCTTTGCTAACCCCGTTCAGGCGCATCAAGACCCAGATATAGCTGGCTATATTGAGGTGGAAGGCGGGCGTATATGGTACCGCCTAAACGGCGCAGAGCATTTGGGCAAAACACCAGCCATCATCATGATGCATGGCGGCCCCGGCGGCACCCACCGCAGTAACATGCCCTATGTAGCGCTTTCTGACACCTATCCTGTTATTCTCTATGATCAACTTGGCACGGGGAATTCTGACCGTCCTGACGATATGAAAAACTGGACAGTGGCGCATTATGTGTCAGAGATCGATAGCATCCGCAAAGCGCTAAATCTGGATGAAGTTATCATTGCAGGTCATAGCTGGGGCGGTACTTTATCTGCGGAATATGCGGTTAAGCGCCCAAAGGGGTTAAAAGCAGCCATTCTATCCAGCCCGCTTATTGATACCCATCAGTGGATTGCTGATAATCAACTATGGATCGACGCCCTGTCCGAGGCTGACAAAGTCGCCATCCGCAAACATGAAGCCGCTGGCACGACGGATCATCCAGACTATATAAAGGCCAGTGATGCTTTTTATGACCGTCATATGTGCCGTAAGGACCCTTGCCCTGATAAGGGATACCGTGACGCAGGTCCCGTGTGGAGCAAGAAAATATATGAGTATATGTGGGGACCAACAGAGTTTTTCGCCCCCGGCACGCTAAAGGATTATAGCGTCGCTGATCAACTGAAAAACATCAATGTGCCCACGTTAATGATCTGTGGTGAATTTGATGAGGCCGCACCAAAATCTTGCGCAAAATTCGCTGCCATGATTACGGATGCACCCGTAAAGAATGTCGTCGTGCCAAACGCAGGCCACGCCACCATGGCAGAAAATGAAAAGATGTATATGGATACGGTTAGAGCATTTTTAAAAGGCGCATTAAAATAGCTGACCTACCCCTTGAAGTCTAGATTTTACCCTCTATATACAATATAGTGAATATTAATATGGAGTTGCTATTATGACCAAAAATTACACCGCCCTCACCAAGGATATTGCCGAATATATGCGTGAACTTAGCAAGGAAATCCCTGAAGTGACGCAAGCATTTCAAGGCTTAGCTGCCGCTTCGACGAAAGATGGAGTTCTTGATAAAAAGGCTAAAGAATTTGTCGCCCTTGGTATCGCCATTGCCACGCGTTGTGATGGATGTATTGGCTTTCACGTTAAGGCACTCGTTAAATACGGCGCATCGCGCGCTGAGCTATCAGAAGTATTAGGCATGGCTGTCTATATGGGTGGTGGCCCGTCTATGATGTACGCAGCAGACGCGCTTCGAGCTTACGACGAATTTGCCGCTTAAATACAAATAAAGCCCGACCATTTCTGTTAAGAAAAACAATCGGGCTTTATATATTTTACGTCACTCCCATGAAGGGGGGAGGAGGATTTTAGTTATTTACCAAAGACGCGCCCAAAAATCGTATCAACATGTTTGGTGTGATAATCCATGTTAAATAGCTCATCAAGCTGCTCTGGTGTAATCTTATCTGTTACAATCGGATCAGCCTTTAATAGATCAAGCAGGTGCAATTCGCCCTTGCTATCCCAAACAGCCATAGAGTTCTTCTGCACAAGGCGGTAACTGTCTTCGCGTGACACACCAGCTTGTGTTAGCTCTAACAGAACACGTTGCGAGTTAGGCAGGCCACCCATCTTATTCATATTCTCAAGCATGGTGTCAGGATATACAATCAGTTGATCCATCACATTCGTTAGGCGCGCAAGCGAGAAGTCCAGTGCAATTGTTGCGTCTGGGCCAATGTAACGTTCTACTGAGCTGTGAGAGATATCACGCTCGTGCCACAGGGCCACATTTTCCAAAGCAGGAATACACATAGCGCGGATATAGCGCGCTTGACCTGTTAGGTTTTCTGTTAAAATTGGGTTCTTTTTATGCGGCATCGCGCTCGAACCTTTTTGGTTCTTCGAGAAATACTCTTGCGCTTCTAATACTTCTGTACGCTGTAGGTGACGCACCTCAGTTGCCAGACGCTCTACACATGACGCGATAACAGCTAACACACTGAAATACATAGCGTGGCGATCACGTGGGATTACCTGTGTTGATACTGGCTCCACTGTCAGGCCCATAGCCTTGGCAACATGCTCTTCCACATACGGGTCAATATTAGCAAATGTTCCAACGGCACCAGAGATTGCACATGTGGCAATCTCGGCGCGCGCGGCCTTCATGCGGGATAGACAACGATCAAACTCAGCGTAAGCCTGCGCCATTTTAAGACCGAATGTTATTGGTTCAGCGTGAATGCCGTGGCTACGACCAATACAGATTGTGTATTTATGCTCTTCGGCTTTGCGCTTTAAGACAACAAGTAGCTTTTCAAGATCATCAATCAGAATGTCTGATGCCTTCATCATCTGAACACTAAGACATGTATCAAGTACATCTGATGATGTCATACCTTGGTGCACGAAACGGGCTTCATCACCCACATGCTCTGCAAGGTTAGTTAAGAAAGCAATCACATCATGCTTAACTTCGCGCTCTATTTCGTCAATACGGTCAATTTCAAATTTGCCGCGCTCCCATACTGCCTTAGCAGCGGATTCTGGAATACGGCCTAATTTAGCATTGGCATCACAGGCGTGTGCTTCAATCTCAAACCAAATTTGAAAACGGGCTTCTGGTTCCCAAATAGCAACCATTTCAGGACGGGAATAACGAGGGATCATGCTGTGCGCTCCTAGCTTTAAATAAAGGTTAGTTCTTTGGCGCTCTGCTATCAGATGCAAGCCCAAGAGTCTAGAAATATCGCGAGGAGGAGCCCTATTTTATTCCCATGTATTATAAGGGTTTTGAGCAATATAACTATTTTGATATCGCAGGTCATCGGTAACTTCAGCGCCGCACCAAACGGGCTTCACAAAAGTTTCGTCCTCTGAGCCTAATTCCACCTCGGCCATAACAAGCTCTGCATTATCACCCCAAAAAACATCAACTTCCCATTTATGATCAACAAAAGGAATATCATAGCGCATCTTTTGTATGGGTGATTCTAACGCGTGATAATTAAGCAGCGCTTCGCCTTCCATCTCTGTCACATCACGTTCAAACTCTAGACGTGTCATGCCTGTTCCAATTTTCAATGTGAGGAAAAAATGGTCACCCTTTTGACGGATGCGTAATATACGGTCATCAGCACGCATCAAATATGCCTGCCTGATTAACACACCTTGATGACCAGCCCAAGGCTGCCCCGAGATTAAAAACTTACGCTCTGTTTCTTTTTGCATATTCAGTCCCTCGATGTGTCACAATAAGTCCTGTACATTACAGTAACCCTTGCGCCTTAAAACTCACATGACCTGATCTACAAATAATAACATGATCATGCAAACACATGTCTAAATTCTGGCAGGCCTTTTGAACTTTATTAGTCATGTTAATATCATCTTTGCTAGGGCTTGGGTCACCTGATGGATGGTTATGAACAATAATCAGTGCAGATGCACCTACCTCTAAACCTCGTTTCACCACTTCTCGTGGATATACTGGCGTATGATTGATACTGCCGTCACCCTGTACATCATCTGCTAGAAGGTTGTTTTTCCTGTCCAAATATAAAACACGAAACTGCTCGCGCTCAAAATGCCCCATGGCAGCGCGCAGATAATCAATAAGCGATTGCCAATTAGATAATATTGGACGTTTAACGACACGTTCCTGCGTGATCAGCAATACAGAAGCCTGCACAACCTTAAGCGCGGCAACCGCTGTACCGCTCATGCCTTTAAATTTGGAAAGTTTATCAGCGGGTGCTTCGACGACATTTGCAAAATCACCAAAATGTGCAATGAGTTCCTTAGCCAGCGGTTTAACATCCCTGCGCGGAATGCCCATACAGAGTAAAAGCTCAAGCATTTCATAATCAGCCATCGCCTTAGCGCCGCCCTTCATAAAACGCTCACGCAATCGTTGTCTGTGTCCCTTATGACTTTTAAGGTCGCTCAAATTTTTATCGATAATATCGCCGTCAGATTTTGATTTTATTTCGTCCATGAGCATTCCAAATAAAACATCACACAGAGTTATGTTAAATCATAAGGAGGTTTAAATAATTGTTTCGGCGACAAGGTGAAAACCTCATATCCGTCCTCAGTCACAGCGAGCGTATGTTCAAATTGCATTGATAGTGATTTATCGCGCGTTACAGCCGTCCAGCCATCAGCAAGCACCTTGCTGTCTTTCTTGCCGGCATTAACCATCGGTTCAATGGTAAAGAACATGCCCGGCTTTAATTCTGGGCCTGTACCAGGCTCGCCGTAATGCAACACACTAGGTTCATCATGGAAAACCTGACCAATACCATGGCCACAAAAATCGCGCACTACTGAGAAACGGTTAGCCTCTACATAGCTTTGAATGGCGTGACCAATATCACCAAGGCGCGCCCCAGGTTTAACGACTTCAATCCCTTTCCAAAGGGCATCAAACGTCACCTCACACAAGCGTTTTGCAATGATCTTAGGTTTGCCAACAAAAAACATACGACTAGTGTCACCAAACCAACCATCCAGTATAACGGTGATATCAATATTCAGGGAATCACCTTCCTTAAGGCGTTTTGCGCCCGGAATACCGTGACAAACAACATGATTAACCGATGTACATATGGATTTAGGAAAGCCTTTGTAATTCAACGGCGCTGGAATAGCATTACGGTTAATGATAAAATCATGACATAGTTGATTTAGCTCTTCTGTCGTAACCCCAGGCACAACAAAAGGGGCAATATAATCAAGAACTTGAGCACCCAATTTACCAGCGGCGCGCATGCCCTTAAACCCTTCCTCAGAATGGATTTTAATAGCGCCTGTACGCTGCATTGGTACTTCTGTTGCACTTACATAATTCATTACTTACTATCTCTCTTAATTCGTATCTAACCACCAGATGCCATAAAGCATATAATATTCGCCCTAAAATAGCACTATATTTGTATAGATAAAGGATCTTTTATGTATATACCCTTTGGCGTAACATTACACTGATAACAAACAGCCTCTACGCCATCCTTTAACACCTGTTTTAAAGTCTTGGCATATAATGGATCAATATCGGCGGCAACCCCAAATGCATCACAATCATTTCGCTGGACCAAATAAACCATCACTGCACGGTGGCCTTGCTTAACCATAGCGGATAATTCCAACAAATGTTTTGTACCACGGGCCGTCACACTGTCGGGGAAAAGTGCCATACCACCAACCTTTAAGGTAACGCTTTTGACCTCAACATAAACTAAATCAGTATTCTCGCTTGAGGATAACAAAATATCAATGCGACTATTCTGGCCGTATTTAACCTCGCGCTTTAGATTAGGGTATCCACATAACTCTTTAATATTACCAGATTTTATCGCCTCTTCTACAATGCCATTAGGGTGACTAGTATTAATACCAACTAACACACCATCAGCCTCAATAAGTTCCCAGCGGTAATCTAGTTTAGCCTTTGGGTTTGTATTTGGCGACAGATACACACGCGCGCCCTCATCCTTAAGTCCGAGCATAGAACCAGAATTTGCACAATGAGCAACAACGATACTGCCATCACTTAGCTCCACATCTGCTAGGAAACGTTTATAACGCTTAATAAGGCGCCCTTCGATCAGTTCGCTTTTAAAATCCATACCCAACTATCCATATAAAATTAGCAGCCTACATGACATCTAGTTACGTCCTTGTCTAGAAGGACAAAAAAACGCAGCAATCACTTGCGCCTTTAAGCGTTACTTTTATACTGTAAAACATCGAATCACTTTTTCAATGAGGTGATCAACACAGGGACACAAAATCGTGCAAAAAAAGACTGATAAAATAAGCCGTAGAAAATTACTCACAGGCCTTGGCGTAGCAAGCGCTGCAACACTTGTCTCAGCTTGCGGTAAAAGCGAGGATGCTAGTGACTGCAAGGTGGATGGTTCGCCAGCTATTATCAGCAAGAAACGCACGTTAAAAATGGTTACCACATGGCCAAAGAACTTCCCTGGACTAGGTACGGGCGCACAACGCGTAGCTGACCGTATTACGCAAATGACAGATGGCCGACTTACTGTGAAGGTTTATGCTGCTGGCGAGTTGGTGGGTGCATTAGGTAGCTTTGACGCCGTTAGCCAAGGTAAAGCCGATATGTATCACGGCGCTGAATATTACTGGCAGGGAAAATCTACAGGCTTTAACTTCTTCGCTGCCGTGCCCATGGGTATGACAGCAACAGAGATGAATAGCTGGATACATTTTGGTGGCGGCCAAGAATTATGGGACGAGCTATCTGGTAAGTTTAATATCAAAGCATTTTTGGCAGGAAACACGGGCGTTCAAATGGGCGGCTGGTTTAAAAAAGACATTAACACCGTTGAGGATTTCCAAGGATTGCGCATTCGCATGCCGGGTCTGGGCGGCGAGGTTATGAGACGCTTAGGTGCAACACCTGTCACCAAGCAAGGCGGTGAAATATTCCAAGCCTTAAGCCAAGGCAATATTGACGCCACTGAATGGATTGGCCCTTGGAATGACTTAGCCTTTGGCTTCCATACCATTGTTAAAAACTATTATTATTCGGGCATCCACGAACCGGGCGCATCGCTAGCTCTTGGTCTTAACAAAGACCTATGGGAAGAATTAAGCCCCGCAGATCGCGCTGTCATTCAAGCGGCGGCTGGTGCAGAAAATGACTATATGTACGCTGAATTTAATGCACAAAACGCCCACGCCCTCAAAACGCTGGTTAATGAGCATGGTGTTCAGCTTAAAACATACAGCGACGATATATTAGCCCGCCTTGCTGAAATATCATATGAGGTCCTTAAAGAAACCGCTGCATCTGACCCGCTCACACAGCGTATATACGACAGCTTCATGGCCTCTATGAATGATGGTATTATGTGGAATGAATATTCTGAAAAGCCCTATAGGCGCACCCGCGCCTTAGCCGCTAAATAGGCCGTTTCATTGTATAATAAATTACTGATTGTTGCAGAAACATTAGAAAGCTGGAGCGAGAGAACGGGCCGTTTTCTCGCCTTTACACCCCTTGCCCTCATTCTAGTGCAATTTACTATTGTTCTGCTGGTATCGGTCTTTAAGATCGGTTCAATCAGTTTGCAAGAAAGCCTACAATATATTAACGCGCTGATGTTTCTTGGTGGGGTTGGCTATACATTAAAGCACAATGAACATGTGCGCGTTGATTTATTTTACAGTGGTTTCAAGGCCCGTCACAAAGACTTAGTAGACCTATTTGGCACAGTTTTCTTACTTTTACCATTTGTCGGCCTAGTCTGGTACGCAACCATCCCTTACATCAGCGGCAGCTGGGCTAACCTTGAACGCTCGGTTGAGACTAGTGGTCTGCCTTTCGTCTATATACTGAAATCAACTATACTGTTATTCGCACTCACCTTAACCATTCAAGCTATCGCTAATTTGGCTAGTATCACAGCGCGTCTCATAAAATCAAAAGGAGACGCCTAATGGATATGGGACTCATATTAACCATCTGCATGTTTGCGGGTCTTATGATACTCCTCATGACAGGTTTTCCTGTGGCCTTCACACTTGGTGGTACTGGCCTACTATTTGGCCTTATCGGTATGGCGACAGGCACACTTGATTCGTCTTTCCTTGAGATATTACCAAACCGTATCTATTCCAACGTGATCCGTAACGAGCTTTTATTTGCTATTCCATTATTTGTGTCCATGGGTGTCGTACTTGAGAAAAGTAAGATCGCAGAGGATTTGCTAGATAGCATGGGGCGCCTGTTTGGCTCGATGCGCGGGGGCCTTGGCATTAGTGTTACTATTGTTGGTGCGTTGTTAGCAGCATCTACGGGTATCGTTGGCGCAACTGTTGTCACGATGGGCCTTATGAGCTTACCTACTATGCTGCGACGTGGTTACGACCCTAAACTAGCCACAGGTTCAATTGCCGCGGCTGGTACACTTGGCCAAATCATACCGCCGTCGATCGTTCTTATTCTGCTAGCGGACGTTATGTCATCAGCATGGCAGCAAGCGCAAATAGCCAAGGGTATATTCTCACCGTCACCGCTTAGTGCAGGCCAATTGTTTGCAGGCGCAATAATACCTGGCCTATCGCTTGTTGGTCTATATATCGCTTATCAAGTTTATATGGCGATTATGAAGCCAGATACTTGCCCTGCCATTACAGATGGGGATAGTAGTTTTGATCGTACAGTATTAAAAAAGCTCCTCGCCACACTTATACCACCACTTGTATTAATCGTTGCAGTACTCGGCTCAATACTCAGTGGTATCGCCACACCAACAGAGGCTGCTAGCATCGGCGCATTGGGGGCTATATTGCTTGCCAGTGCGCGTATGGGCGGCATGGCATTTAAATATGCGGTCTTAGTAGCCGTGACAATCATCGCCCTATTTACCTTTAGTGTCGATGGCTCTTTAACGGGCATAAGTCTGTATGGTGCAATCGTGGTCAGCATCTTATTATCTGTTGGTATTATAGGATGTCTTTGGCATGTGCGTCGTGTAGGCATTCTAAAAGAGGCAATGCTATCAACGGTTCGTATCAGCTGTATGATCTATACTATTCTCATCGGCGCTGCGCTCTTCAGCCTCGTCTTTCGAGGGTTTGGTGGTGATGAGGCAATTGAACATCTACTCAACGGCCTACCCGGTGGTTATTGGGGTGCGATAGTTGTTGTTATGCTTGTAATGTTTGTTCTTGGGTTTTTCTTAGACTTTATTGAGATCACATTCGTAGTTGTCCCAATCGTTGCCCCCGCTCTACTAGCGATGGACGGCAGCTATGGTCCTATTTGGCTAGGCATATTAATGGCGATGAACCTGCAAACTAGTTTCTTAACACCGCCCTTTGGCTTTGCACTATTTTACCTGCGCGGCGTCGCACCAGATGATATTAAAACAAGTGATATATATAAGGGCGCGCTACCCTTTGTCGCCATTCAGATTTTGGCTTTAATCGCATTAGCTATTTGGCCTACTATGGCCACATGGCTACCCAGCAAGCTATTTTAATTAGCGCTTAAGGCTTGAAAGTCCAAGCTTAATGGCAATTTCCCAGCCTTAGTTCGTGCGTTAATCTCCGCATTCACCTTCTTAAACAGCTTTTTTTCTTCCGCATTAACTATATGATACAAAGGAATTTTTTTAACAGGGGGACCTGCAACGATCATATTTACCTTATTTGTAATCCGTTTATAAATGTGAAATGCATCTGGGTAACTACCGATAAGAATATCCACTCTATCAGCAATTAACATACGAACCCCATCGTTAAAAGAGTTTGCGGTGAAGCTATTTTCTTTATACGCGGCAGCTACAAATGGCTCAGCTGCCCGAATAACAGCTACTCTATATTGTGCATAATCACTGGGGGTTAAAACTTTAACGTCAGGATTGATAGTAATAGGATGTAGATCAGCATAAATAATAGGCTCGTCCGACACGAGCACATTTGGGCAATATTTTTTAATTAATATAGCCCCTCTAATAACAGCCCCATCAACTTGATGGGTGCATACAGCCCTAACGCCGCGTACAAGCGACATAGGTTGCAAGATAACTTCCTTGCCTAATGCGGTATAAATATCAGCCACCGCTTGATCTGCGTCAGCCCAATGCTCACCTAAATCATAGGAGGCTAATTTGACAACATTCGAATCTTTAGCTTCAGATGAAATGCTCGGTAAAATAGCTGCAATGACCATACAAATAGATAACAGTAAAGCTCTATACATTTTTTAGTCCCCCCATGTTTTACTTCTTACTTTTATCCATTAAATTTATTATTCCTTGGGAACCCCGTTGGTGGCAAACGGCCTGCTCCAGCTCGCTTTCCAACCCAAACCTGCAACTCGGTTTCTGTACGTGTTCGCCCTGTATCACCACCCATAGGCCAACTTAATCCCTCTTCGCGATGGAATAATGTAATATCAGCCATGCCGCCTTGCTTATATTTTTGCAACGCTACACCTTGACCACGGTTCAGGCTTGGTACTTCTTCTAGAGCATAGATCAGTAATTTACGGTTATCACCAATAATGGCGACACTATCATGCTGCGCGGTTATCTGCAGGCAGTGCGTTGCTACCACATCATCTTTAACGTTGAGCAGTTGTTTTCCGCCCTTTTTCATGGCGATAACATTATCGGCTTCGGCTACAAAGCCCTTACCTATATTCGATGCAACAAATAATTTAGACCCCGGCACATATGGCAGCAATTCGATAATTTCATCGTTATTATCCATATCTACCATCAAACGCACAGGTTCGCCATGACCACGCCCTCCTGGCAGTTTATCTGCGCCCAATGTGAACATCTTGCCACTAGTAGCGAACATTAATATTTTATCAGTCGTCTGCGCGTGGAAACGGAAACGTTCTTCATCGCCCTCTTTATACTTAAGCTCTTGATCATCTTTAACATGGCCGCTCATCGAGCGAATCCAGCCACGTTTTGAGCATAATATCGTAATAGGCTCTTTATCAATCATCGCCTCAATTGGTACCATCTCAGTAGCTGGCGCCTCTGCAAATGTTGTGCGGCGTTTACCAATATCAGTATCAGGTCCAAATAACCCTTTAGTCTTCGCCAGAGCGTCACCAACAGAAATCCATTGCAAATCTGCGGAATCAAGTAAAGCAATCAGACCCGACCGCTCGCCACTTAATTTATCATACTCTGTCTTAAGCTCAACTTCTTCTAGTTTGCGCAACGACCTTAAGCGCATGTTCAAAATAGCTTCAGCTTGAACTTCCGTTAGTTTGAATGTTTCCATCAAGCCTATCTTTGCATCATCTTCCTCTCGAATAATGCGGATAATTTCATCTAGGTTTAGATAAGCAATCATATAACCTGACAGAATTTCAAGACGGCGATCAATCTTATCTAAGCGGTACTGGCTTTTACGCACTAGTACTTCTAATTGATGATCAAGGAACATCTCTAATGCATCGCGCAATGAGACGACACGCGGTGTGTTGTCGGTGGTGATCACATTCATATTTAGCGAGAAGCGTATTTCAAGGTCTGTGAGTTTAAACAAGCTCTCCATCAATATTTTTGGTTCAACATTGCGGTTTCTAGGCTCGATAACGACACGAACTTCTTCTGTAGATTCATCACGCACATCTGAAAGAATTGGTAATTTTTTATCAGCAATTAATTCAGCGATTTTTTCAATGAGCTTTGATTTTTGTACCTGATATGGAATTTCCGTTACAACGATGAGATAAGAACCACGACCTTGGTCTTCTTCTTCCCAGCGAGCGCGCAGACGAAAAGATCCTTTTCCAGTTTCATAAGAGTTTATGATGCTCTCTTCATTTTCTACACAGATGCCGCCTGTAGGGAAATCAGGCCCCTGAACACGACGCACTAACATTTTAGTAGAGCAATTTTTAGTAGGGTCACGACGTACATCAATTAACATCTGACAAGCGTCAATCAGCTCGCCAATGTTATGCGGTGGAATAGATGTTGCCATACCAACGGCGATACCAGCAGAACCATTACCCAGCAAGTTAGGAAAGGCACCAGGGAATACAATTGGTTCTTCTTCTTCGCCGTCATATGTCTCACGAAAATCAACGGCATCTTCATCGAGGCCGTCCATAAGAAGTGCCGCAACAGCTGTTAAGCGCGCCTCTGTGTAACGCATAGCAGCCGCGTTATCGCCATCAATATTACCAAAGTTACCTTGGCCATCAACTAGCTGATAGCGAACAGAAAAATCCTGTGCAAGCCGTACCATTGCGTCATAAACAGACTGGTCACCGTGGGGGTGGTATTTACCAATCACATCACCAACTACACGGGCACATTTTTTATACCCCATCTTAGGATCAAGTTTTAGCAAGCGCATCGCCCATAGCAAACGACGGTGAACAGGTTTTAAACCGTCTCTCACATCAGGCAAGGAACGGGACATAATTGTAGACAAAGCATAAGCGAGATAACGGTCGCTTAAAGCCGTGCCAAATGGTGTATCAACAATTTTTTCACTAAACTCTGGATTACTGCTCATTAAATCGCCCTAAATAATATTACTCAGCCTTATCTTTTGCTTTCACAAGCTGTGAGATAAACCGTTCCCTTGATGCTGGCTGTCCTGTTCCTCGAACAATCCAAACATATTGATTTAGAAAGTAGGATGTTAATGACAATCCGTCGAGTGCTTCTTTTACATTTAGGCAAGAAACTTGTGGATTAATCAAAAATACTGGCAAAGATAGTAGTTTTGAGTGGTACGGACGTCCCGCATCCGCACTCACGGCCCGACCTGATTTGGGGGAAACATAAATTAAGTCACTTTTTACACCTGTCGCAGCACATTCACTAAGATCAAGACCGAATCCCAAATCCCGTAAAATACCTATTTCAATTTTTGCTAGCCCAACTGCTAAGAGTTGCGGTGTCACTTCTTCTGCCTCTAAAAGGTCAAGGTAAGCCTTTAACGCAAAATACAAGGGGCTATGGGATTCCCGTTCGGGCAAACTATAAGCATAAACAGCTAGTGCCGCCGTCATAGCCGACAACCGTACAGGGCTAGACATCGCCATGCCTAATGGCGAATGTAGTAGTTCAAATTTAAAACTACCTAAATTTTCTTCAATGCGTGATCGCCATGTCAGTTTAACCTGATTACCTGGCTGCAACATGCCTTTTTGGCGGCGAGACATGCCTGCTTTGACAAATCCTTTATGGCGGCCATGGTCTGGCGTGATAGCTTCTAATATAGCATCATGTTCACCTTGGCGAGTCAGTGATAAAATAATACCGCTATCAGTCCATTCCATAGCTTAGAGCCTTATTCTGACCACTCTAGTCCCATGTCCTTATAGACTGAACGGTCATCTTGCCAACGCTCACTCACGCGTACATGCAAAAATAGATGAACACGACACCCCATCATCTCTTCTAATTCTTCACGAGCGAGTGATCCTAATGTTTTTAGCATGCTACCGCCCTTACCGATGACGATACCTTTATGGCTCTCACGGGTAATATGAATAACCTGTTCAATACGAACTGAACCATCTTTTAGCTCTTCCCATTTTTCAGTCTCGACAGTAGCTGCATAAGGGAGTTCTTCATGTAAACGCAGTAAGATTTTTTCACGCGTTACCTCAGCAGCGAGCACCCGCATAGTCACATCGGTCATATCGTCCTCTGGATACATCCAAGGACCCTTTGGTGCCTTAGAGGCTAGGAACTTTTTTAAATCTTGCACACCATCTTTATTCAGCGCAGAGATCATAAAGATATCATCAAACACGCCCGTACCAGACATAGTCTCAGCTAATGCCAGTAAATTTTCACGCGGCAGGGTATCAATTTTGTTAATCGCTAAAATAGCGCGTTTGCCAGAGTCTCTTAATCCCTTAACAATAGCTTCATTTTCTTCATTAAGGCCTTTGCGGGCATCAATAAGCAGCACAATAATCTCAGCGTCATCTGCGCCAGCCCATGCGGCCTGTACCATAGCGCGGTCTAGGCGACGCTTTGGTTTAAAGATACCTGGGGTATCAACGAATATAAGCTGCGTTTTCTCATGAATAGCAATGCCACGCAATTGTGTGCGGGTTGTCTGAACCTTATGCGTAACAATTGCAACCTTAGCGCCAACGAATTCATTGAGCAAAGTTGACTTGCCTGCATTTGGCGCGCCGATAAGCGCTACAAAGCCGCAACTTGTATCTGTTGAGTTATTCTCTAAAGTTTCTGATGTTTCTGATGTTTCTGGTGTTTCTGGCGTCATGATGTTTATACCTAAGACAGCTATTTAGCTGTTAATGTTTGCAAAAGAGACTGAGCTGCGGCTTGTTCTGCAGCGCGTTTATTATTACCCGTAGCTGTTGCCGTTCCATTATCATCAACTTCTACATTGATTTTAAAGATAGGACTATGATCTGGACCAACGCGGCCAACCATTTCGTATTTCGGCAGTGCTATGCCACGTGTTTGCGCCCATTCTTGTAACTGACTTTTGTAATCTTTACCAGCGCCGACACCTTGTTGTAACCGGATAGCGAAATATTTAGTGATGAAAGCCTTGGGAGCACCCAATCCACTATCGAGGAACATAGCACCTAACACCGCTTCAACTACATCAGCCTGAACGGCATCTTTATCCCTAGCACCTTCTGTATCGGCACCTTGAGTCATCTTAATAAGCTTGTCTAGCCCAGACTCACGCGCGATCTCAGCCAAAGTTTCTTTGCGCACTAGTGAGGTGAAACGGCCATTTAACGTGCCTTCGCTCTCACTAGGGAACTCATCAAGTAACCAGCTTGAGACAATAAGCCCCAACACACGGTCGCCTAGAAATTCTAACCGCTGATAGTTCTTATGCCCTGATAGAGATGGATGGGTTAACGCCTCATCAAGCAAGCTAGGCTTATCAAAAGTATATCCTGCAATTTCCTTTAATATCGTCATCTATTGCTCCCTCGCCAAATCCATATGCTTGCGCATGGATTTAATTGCGTGGGCAAGCCCGACAAAAATTGCTTCACCAATAATGAAATGGCCAATATTAAGCTCCATAACTTCTGGAATAGCAGCAACATCACCCACAGTGTCATATGACAGACCATGACCAGCATGAACCTCTAACCCTAACGAGTGACCAAGCTTGGCCGCCGCTTTTATGCGCTCAAGTTCTTCAACGCGCGCTTTGCCTGTTAGATCACAGTAAGCACCAGTATGTAATTCAACAACAGGCGCTCGCAAATCTGCAGCTGCCTTAATTTGTTCCTCACTAGGGTCGATGAACAAGCTAACACGTGAGCCTGCATCACTAAGCGACGTGATAATCGGGAAAAGGCGTTTATGCTGGCTTACAACATCAAGACCACCCTCTGTGGTTAATTCTTCACGCTTTTCAGGCACCAAGCAAACTGCATGGGGTTGATGGCGCAGCGCAATAGACAGCATTTCATCTGTTGCTGCCATTTCAAAATTAAGCGGTACAGTAAGACGCGCGCTTAACTGTGTGATATCATCATCGGATATATGACGACGATCTTCCCGAAGATGAGCTGTAATACCATCAGCGCCAGCAGCAACAGCTATTTCAGCCGCACGCATGGGATCAGGGTGCATGATACCGCGCGCATTACGAATAGTCGCAACGTGATCAATATTAACACCCAACCGCAATCTATTACTTGTCATCATTCATATCCGTTTCTAACTTCTCTATGGCAACCACTTCTTCAACACGTCTTTTACCACGCGCAGCACGGCGTTCCATACGTCTTTTTTGGTATGTATCTAATACAAGCTTCATTGTGTAATATATAAATGCCCAGACAATAATAGCTACAGGTATCCCGCCAACTAAATATGGCGTTAAAAATTTGAGGAAATATACAAAATATTGCCATGGATCAGCCGCTGCGTCATTCCATGACCAATTTGGCAGTTCGCCGACAAAATCAGCCCCTAATATACTGCCGCCAATTTGACCCGTCAGTGCAAATATAAAGGGGAAAGTCCATGGGTTTCCAATAGCTGTGCCTATAGCCGCTGCTATCATATTCCCTCGCACTATAAAGGCGAGGACAAAACCCATAAGGAAATGAAGCCCCAAAAATGGCGTAAAGGAAACAGCCACACCAGAGGCAACACCAGCTGCAATACTATGCGTAGTACCGTTAAGGCGTGCAATACGGTGAAAAATATATTCAGTCGCACGTTTCCAACCAGCACGCGGCCATATAAAATCGCGTGCTTTATCTAAAACTGGCTTCTTATTTTTCCGTTTGAACAACATGTTCAAAAACTCCGTATCTGTTTATTTCAGACCACGACTTCCCGGCTTTATCGCAGGAATATCAGCAAGCGCTGCTGGCACATCGTCTGGGTCAAATATTGGCGCGTCAATAGTTGCAAGCGCTGTGATCGGTGCGCCTACTTCTGCGCGTCCGCCACTACGGTTAATTAAACACCCTGCCGCAACAACTTCGCCGCCCCATTGCCTAATAGTTTCAATACATTCACGACTAGATAGACCCGTGGTAATAATATCTTCCATCATGAGAACCTTAGCGCCCTTAGGGATTTCAAAACCACGACGTAACTCTAACTTACCTTCTACACGCTCTGTAAAGATACCGGGCACACCTAATTGACGCGCGACCTCATAACCGACAACCACTCCGCCCATCGCAGGGGCAACAACCATATCAATTTCAATATTCTTTTCTTTAATCTGGCGTACAAATTCAGTAACTAGCTTTTCAGCACGCCATGTATCCTTTAACACAAGTGCACATTGGCAGTAAACTGAACTATGTTTACCCGATGATAGTTTAAAATGGCCTTCAAGTAGCGCATTTGCTTCTCTGAATTCCTGTAAAACCTGTTCTTTATCCATCATAAAATCCTGTCTATCACATTACATTCTATCAACACGCGTCACGACGGGGCTAACCCTTAGAGAACGTGAAATGTCTGAAAGGTGTCTGCTATTTTGCACCTCTACCTCAATAATCATTGTAATAAATTCCTGATCACGGTCTGGAATTTCCACATTGGCAATATTACCACCACGTTTAGCCACATCCGCAGCTATTGCTCCTAGTGAGCCCATTTCATTAGCCACTGCTAACTTCAATTTACCCGTATAATAAGCTTGATCATCGCCATCAGTTTTCCACATCAGATCGATCCATAATTCAGGCCTATGTTCATAATCATCAAGAAACATGCATTCAATGCGGTGAATTTCTAAACCTTTACTAGGCACCTTGATCCCCACAATACGGTCATCACGCACCGGATGACAACAGTCCGCCAAATGAACTGCGCCATGCTCTTTAATACCCTTAATAGGTATAGGACTTTGACTAGTCTCTTCCCAGTCTTGGTGCACATCAGGCAGATGTTGTCTTCGATCGTCTTGCTGATAACCAGGGTAGGCAGCGCGCAAAATATCGCTTTCTTGAATAGTGCCTCGCCCTATTATCTCATAAAGGCTTTCAAGGTCGTCTATATTAAGTACTTTACAGGCTTGCTCCATAGCAACTTCAGCAAAGTCTAATTTACCACGTATACATGCCTTCTCCAATAATGTCTTACCCAGTTCAACATAATCATCTCGCTCTTGAAAGCGCATATGACGTCTGATAGCAGAGCGCGCCTTGCCTGTTACAACAAAGCTTTCCCACCGCGTTGAAGGCGCCTGTGCCTTAGAGGTTTGAATATCAACCTGATCACCATTTTCTAGCTGATGACGCAGCGGCACCATACGGCCATTGACCTTTGCCCCCACACAGTGGTCCCCCACCTCAGTATGCACGGCATAGGCAAAATCAATCGGTGACGACCCGCGCGGCAAGGAGATTAATTCGCCCTTTGGTGTGAAACAAAAAACTTTATCTTGGAACATCGCAAGCTTTGTATGCTCTAGGAACTCTTCAGGATGCGAGGCATCATCCAAAATCTCTAGCAGTTCCCTTACCCAGCGATATTTTGAACCCTCAACATCATTTTCATGAGATTTATATTCCCAGTGTGCGGCCACGCCGTACTCAGCTTCTCGGTGCATGCGTTCAGTACGCACCTGAATTTCAACACGGCGATTATCAGGCCCGAGTACACTTGTATGGATGGAACGATAAAAATTACGTTTAGGAACAGATACATAGTCCTTAAACCGCCCTGGTATCATTGGCCAAGTTCTATGGACAATGCCAAGCGCTTTATAACAATCATCATCATTTTCAACAATTAAGCGAAAGGCAATAACATCCCATAATTCCTCAAATGAAACATTCATGCGCTCCATTTTACGCCAAATTGAATAGGGACTTTTCATCCGGCTATCTATGCGAGCCTTAATCCCATTTTCCCTCATCAAGTTATGAAGCTCAGTACCAACTTTTGCCTCAAGCTCTGGATTATTTTCTTGCAAAAAATCTAATCTAGCTGAAATTGAAGCCATTGCCTCTGGGTCAATTTGCCCAAAAGCAAGATGTTCTAATTCATCCTGAAGACCGTGCATGCCAATACGCTCAGCCAGAGGCGCGTATATTTCCATAGTCTCAAGAGCAATACGGCGCCGTTTCTCTTCTTTTTTAATAAAATGAAGGGTGCGCATATTATGCAGGCGATCTGCAAGCTTAACCAAAAGCACTCGAATATCATTTGACATGGCTAGCACGAACTTGCGGAAATTTTCCGCTTGTCGCATAGTTTCTGTCTGCATCTCAATTTTAGAGAGCTTGGTAACACCGTCAACCAGCTCAGCTATTTTAGGGCCGAACAATTCATGAATTTCATCTATTGTGGCGACAGTATCTTCAACCACATCATGCAAAAGTGCGGTAACAATAGTGTCACAGTCTAGACCCATATCCGTTAAGATAGCCGCTACCTCTAGTGGATGAGAAAAATAAGGGTCACCTGATGCTCGTTTTTGAGAACCATGCGCCTTCATGGCAAAAACATATGCGCGGTTAAGCAATGCTTCATCCACGTTTTTGTCATATTCTTTGACTTTATCAACGAGTTCATACTGGCGAATCACGGTTTATCTCACAGGTGTTTATTATGTGTTTTTTGTTAGCATATTTATAACATAGTATGTGTCATTGATTGTTAAATAAGTCATTAACAAAAAATGCTAATTACCCTAAAAATAACATCTTTTTACCAGAAATAGCAAAACCCGATCAAAATGACCGGGTTTTTTAAATTTTATCTCAATTTTAAACTTGAATAGGATTACTCTGCTTGGGCAGGTTCATCTTCCATTCCAGCCATAAGAATTGACATATCAACTTCTTCTGGCTCATCGGAGTCAGCGATCTTACGCATGCCATGAATAACACCTTCACGAAGATTGTCTGGATCTACTAATTCCTCAGCAATCTCACGCAGTGCAACAACTGTATTTTTGTCATTATCACGTTCTACAAGAAGCGGGGCACCAGAAGAAATTTGACGCGCACGTTGTGCAGAATCCAACACAAGTTCAAATCGGTTAGTAACTTTATCTACACAATCCTCAACGGTAACACGAGCCATGTGTCTAAACTCCATCTAATTAATTAGGCAAAATCTTTGCCCACCTAACCATTTCGGCTAGGCATTCATTCAAGCGTCTGCTTATACATAGGCGTTTAAGGCCTGTAAAGCCTAAATATAGTACCTTTTCATAGATTCATGCTAGTTTTTTTAAATAGTGCAATGTCTTGATCACATAGGCCCGCCAACAGGTCCATACCCGATTGCTTTAAAATTGGATGTATGTAGTCAGGAAGAACATCAAGAAGCGGCTTGAGAGCAAAGGCGCGGACATGAAGCCTAGGGTGTGGTATCATTGGGCTAGTAATAAATGCTGCGGGATCAGCACCCCTAACAATGCCCCACCATTGATCTAAATTTGGTAAAATAATATCATCATAGACAAGAATATCAATATCAAGCGTACGTGCTTGCCAGCGGTCAGTACGCTTTCTGCCAAACTGAGCTTCTATGTCATGCAATAGCTCCAGTAACGAATCAGGCTCTAAATCCGTATTGATCATGGCAGCTGCATTAACAAAATCAGGCTGATCTTTATATGGCAGTGCTGCGGTTTGATACAGGCGTGATACGCCTGTCACAACTACACCGCTACTGGACAATCGACCTATGGCCGACTTAATCGTTAAATCTGGACTCATATCCCCAAAATGCAAATTACCCCCAAAGCCAACAACTATAGGCATTTGAGAGCTAGCATCAGGTTAAAATTGAACAACGTTGGTTGGTACACAGCTATCCCTTTAAATACAACTTTTCAAGTTACACATATATGCTAGTATATATACGTACTGTGTAACATCATTTTTTCGATGTTTTATTATTTTTTAATGACGATTGGAAATTTCAAATGGACTTCTATCCTGGAGAGCGCATAGCTCTATTCATTGACGGTTCAAATTTATATGCAACTGCCCGTTCGCTTGACATGGAAATTGACTATAAAAACCTTCGCAAGTATTTTGCCGAAAAAGGCCACCTTGTTCGCGCCTTTTATTATACGGCCATTCTTGAAGATCAAGAATATTCACCCCTACGCCCCCTGATTGACTGGTTGGATTATAATGGCTTCACTCTCGTGACAAAACCAGTGAAAGAATTCACTGATGATCAAGGTCGCCGCAAAATCAAAGGCAACATGGATATCGAGATTGCCGTTGATATGATGAATATAGCCGAAGGCGTAGACCATGTGGTGTTATTTTCAGGTGATGGTGATTTCCGTCGTTTATTAGAAGCCATCCAACGCCGTGGTGTTCGCGCTACGGTCATCAGCTCAAACTCTACTCAACCATCGATGATCGCAGATGAGCTACGTCGTCAAGCTGATCAATTTGTTGATTTAGCTAAAATGGATGGCGATATTGTACGCAAAGCAACCGTACGCCAGCCAGAAGACGGCGCGAACCCACTAGACGAAGCAGGCTTTGATACCTTTAGCAAAAATTAATAGACATTTCATAGATGTCATTAAAAGATCAAATCCAGACCAGTGCTCAAGATACAAAGTCTGAGCCTAAATCTGATTGTTCATTATGCCCTCGGCTCGTGGACTTTCGAAATGCTAATATTGCGACCTATCCTAGTTATTTTAACGGGGCAGTTGGCAGCTTTGGTGACACAGATGTGCGCTTGCTTGTCATAGGTATGGCACCTGGATTAAAGGGTGCCAACCGAACAGCGCGCCCCTTCACTGGCGATGGTGCTGGTGATCTGCTTTATGAACAACTTCACAAGCACTCACTAGCCAAAGGTATATATGACAAACGCCGTGATGATGGCTTCACTCTCGTTGATACTATGGTCACCAATGCCGTACGCTGTGTACCACCGGAGAATAAGCCAATTGGCAGTGAAATCGCAAACTGCAGGCCATTTTTGATCGCGCGTATCGAAAGCCTTAAGAATTTAAAGGTTATGCTAACGCTTGGTAAAATTGCCCATGATACAACACTCAGAACTTTTGGACTTAAGTTAAAGGATTACCCTTTCACTCATGGTGGCATCCACAATTTACCTAATGGCTTAATAATGGTAGATAGCTATCATTGTAGTCGCTATAATGTGAATACAAGACGCTTAACAGCTGAAATGTTCTCAAACGTTATGGTCATATGCAAAGACCATATGTAGCTATAGTTGGATAAAACATGAGCCGAAAATTAGCCGAGATTTTTGAAGATATGCGCCTCGCCCTATTGGGTAGAAAAGAAGATCATAGCTGGTCTAATAGTGCTAGTGAAGCCTACGTAGCCTCCATGCAAGGCATTAAGGGCTTTAGCAGCGATACACTCAGCAAAACCACAGAAAGTCTCAATGAGGCACTCCCCTTTATCACGCGTGCTGGATTTGATGTGATTGAAATTGAGATTGGATTGGGGCTATCACCTAATGCCATTGCACATTTATATGTACGGGAACATTTAAGCGATGCAAATCAGCAGATCTTGCTGGATGAGGTCCGTAATAAAAAGCTGGTGAGCACCATTTTAAACTCATTATTTAAAGCGGCTAGTACCCATAAGAAGATGAAATTCAAGAATTTTGACTTCACACATATGGAGCTTGAACTTAGTATTTTACCCAGCGTAGCGTTGAAATTCAGACCGAGTAAAAATATACCTGAGGACAAAATTAGCGTGGATCAAATACCTGATATAATAGATCAGTGATTTTTTTGTGCTTTTATTTCTGATAATATTGCATTCAATTGATGGGGGTCATAGGGCTTGGCCATGTGATAATCCATACCCGCATCTATACTATCCTGCCGATACTTTTCTATGTCATGTGCGGTTAAAGCAATAATTTTAATCCCATCACTCGACCATATTTTTCTAATTTTCCTCGTAGCCTCATGACCATCCATTACAGGCATTTGAACATCCATGATAATAGCATCAAATGTGTCAGATGGCATCTTGCCAGTATGCTTAATAGCGTCGAGGGCCAGCTTCCCATTAATTGCAGTATCAAACGTACAGCCAAATGATTCAACCGTCATGCCGATCATATCAAGATTAATATCGTTATCTTCAACGATTAATATATGCATCCCTAAATCAGTTTTCATAACGCCCATAGTGCTCTCTTACGTAGTCATTAGCAAAGGAGAATATTACATATGAGGAAATGAAAGCAACTATTATTGAGATAAAAAGTCGTATTTATATGAAGATTGCTCATCTAGCCAGCCACCAACTTTACCCAGAACTTCTCTGGGGCCTACTTGAGCTGCTGCTTGTTCACCCGCTAATGTTCTATATAAATTAGCTGCCATAACAGCGTCACCACTATTGATGGCCATACGCAATGTTTGCATGAGCATTGGGCGCATTGATGGGGAAGGCGTTACATGCATATCAGAAGCTGTTGAGCGCATCACGCGACGATTTGAGCTGTTGTTATATCCATTCATGATTTTAAATCTTTCTTTGTTTACGTTACCGGAAAGTCTCATCTCAATTTCAATAGCGAATCGTTTAATCTAGCCCCACAATAATCCCACAAATTCCATAATATTTTATTAACAACACTATATATGGTATATGTGACATAAAAAAGGCAGCCCTTAAGCTGCCTTTTTTATTGATCTATTTTAATGACTTTACCAAACCTTTACACGCTTATCAGCTGGCATATAATGCTTGTCACCCTCTTTTACATCAAAAGCCTTATAAAAAGCAGACGAGTTAGCCACCACGCCGTTCACACGGAAGAATGCAGGACTGTGTGGATCAGATGCTATCTGTTCTTGCAATGCTTCAGCCCGTCGCTTTGTACGCCATGCTTGTGCGTAAGACAGGAAGAAACGCTGCTCAGCTGTATAACCATCCATCACAGGACCTTCTTTACCGCTTAGCGATATCTTATAAGCCTTCAATGCCATAGCAAGCCCAGACAGATCACCGATATTCTCACCAAGCGTTAGCTTACCTTTAACAAATACACCAGGTAACGGCTCAAACTTATCATATTGGGCCACGAGCATATTCGTGCGCTCGGTAAACTTCTCACGATCAGCATCAGACCACCAATTCTTCATATTGCCATCACCATCAAAGGTGCTGCCCTTATCATCGAATCCATGACCAATTTCGTGACCAATGATCGCACCAATAGCACCGTAATTGGCTGCTTCATCAGCTTCTAAATTAAAATATGGCGCTTGCAGAATAGCCGCAGGAAATACGATCTCATTCATCATAGGGTGATAATAGGCGTTAACCGTTTGCGGTGTCATACCCCATTCTGTCTTATCAATAGGTTTGCCTAGCTTATTAACCTCATGATTATAATCAAAAGCATTCGAGCGACGAATATTACCGACAAGATCACCAGCATCTACTGCCAAACTCTCATAGGATTTCCATACATCAGGGTAACCAATTTTCACATTAAACTTAGATAGTTTATAGAGCGCTTTTTCACGCGTCTCATCTGTCATCCACTCAAGATTCGTAATACCATCTTTGAATGCTTTACGTAGATTTTCCACAAGGCCGTCCATGCGCACTTTGGCTTCTGGCGGGAAATGCCTCGCTACATATTCTTTACCAATGGCCATACCAAGCGCACCGTTTGTAAGGCGAACCCCACGCTTCCAACGCGCTGGCTGCTCTGTACGACCGCGTAAAGTGCGACCTGCAAACTCAAAGCGTGCATCAACAAAGTCTTTTGACATATAAGGCGCCATAGAATGAATAAGCTTATAAGAAAGATAGGCTTTCCACGCTTCTAAATTCTCAGGCGTTACCAAGGCGTCTAGTCCTTGGAAAAAGCTTTCTTGGCCAAATAATTTTATCTCTGGACCGTCGAGTTTCATACCCTCAAGAACGGCTTTCCAGTCCATATTACTACCCAGACCTGACAGATCATCGCTCGTATAAGGATTATACATATTTTCGTAGTTACGGCTTTCAACGGCGCTCCACTGTGCGGCGGCTAGTTTTTTCTCTAAATCATAAATAGCTGCGCCCTTGGCATCACCACCTTCAACACCTGCTAGATTGAATAGCGTGGCAATATATTTAGGCATTGCTTCTCGTGCCTTGGTAAATTGATCGTTATCATCAACCAAGTAATAGTCACGATCTGGCAGCGTTAGACCACCCTGCCAAATATACGTGACATAGCGCGTGCTGTCTTTCATGTCTGCATCAATGAAGATCGAGAAGGGCGTAGATACACCCTCAACAGTTAAACGAGCAATTGCTTTACTTAACTCTGCTGTTGAAGAAATAGCTGCAATCGCATCTAGATCAGCCTTTATCGGCGTTGCGCCAGCGGCCTCTACAGCAGCCTCATCCATGAATGATTTATAAAAGGCACCAACTTTATAGCTCTCGCTTTTATGATCACTAGGTAGATTGCTTGATAAACCTTCAATGATTTTTCGCTGATTATCCTCCGCAGCCTTAAAAACATCTAAGCCAGCCCCAGCGGAAGTAAATTCGCCCTCAATTTTAGTGTTTTTATTCCATGTACCATTTACATGTGCCCAGAAATCATCCTGAGGTCTAACTGATTTATCCATGGCTGAATAATCAATACCTGACGTTAATTCTGCTGCATTTGTTATTGCTTGGCCGCTAACGACTGTCCCTAACATCGCAACAGCGATGGCTAATTTTGAAACTGATGACATTATAGTCCTCCCTTTATTTTTTGATTAGGCTGAACTTTATGTATTAGTGATTGAGAGTCAAGATTTCAAAAGAGGGCTAAACGAAAGATTAAAAATCAAATCGCAGACCAACAATCATAGACTGCGGCTTGCCCGGACGTACACCATATGGGCGGCGGGCCACGATATAGTGTTCATCCGTTATATTTTGTAGCGAGGCAAATACTGATACCATTTCACTTAAATGATATGTAAGCGATGCGTCAAAAATCATACGACCATCAATCTTTTGGTCATCTTCTATGCTACCCTGTCCTGCAATAGCGCGTGTTGCTGATACATAGTTAGCATTAATCATAATGCTCCCGTCATCATTTTCCACGCCTAAAGATAGTGTCAACTGCTGCTCTGGCACATAGGGCATATGATCACCGCGCTTAACATCACCCCAAAATCCATCGACAAATGCACTGGCGAATTTTGCACTAGTGTAGGTATAGACCGCACGCAAAGGCATCCGCCAATCGCCGTTTAAATCGACGGTATAATCAGCTGTTACCTCAAGACCGTGAATTTCAGCCTTACCACCATTAAACTGATCGCCAATATTACCTGTCTGACAGCCCACTGATTCCATGCAAGATCCCAGAATATTTTTATAATCATTATAATAGGACATAATCTCAATGTTTAGATTTTCACCTGTATATACAATCCCGAACTCGCTATTGATGCTTGATTCCACATCCGCGCCCTGATCACTAGTACCAGGTGGATTAAAGCCTTTAAAGACACCACCCGTAAGAAGAAGATTATCACTATATTGATAACTCACGCCAACACCGGGTATGAACGCATTCACACTATTTGACCTACGGCTTATGGCGGCACCATTTTGATTATAATCACTCGCTAAATAATCTTCGCGGCCTAGATCAATGTTTTCATATCTAATGCCCGGCACAAGGGTCCATGCACCAGATTCAATAGTATCTTGCATCATAAAGGCCCATGCCTCAGCGTGGGCATGGCGATTACCGGCACTACCCAGTGCGTCAACGCTCGCAAGGGTCATCACACCATTCAGCATGGTAAAATTTTCGCGGTTTTGCAAACGATCTTCATAATCTTCATGGTATCGCGCTGAAACTTCTAAGCTATGATTAGAAAAATCGACCTTCACATTCGTCTGGATACCGCTGCTTCTATAACTCCGCGCGTTATGCTTTAGACGTAGCGCACCAAGATCACTATCAACTTCACCTTTTAAAATAGCTAAACCGAGTGAATTGCCCACTGGGTCGTTTAAAACTGTTGAGGCTTTAGTCGATACACCAGCCACATAAAAGTCATCAAATTTAAACCAGTCACGACTAAATTTATTCTCATAAAGCGTGGTCACAATCGTCAAATCGTCACCCTTGTAGCTATGGGACACCTGAATCATGTCATGATCTGCGTCTATCTGGTCTAACTGACTAGCAGCGTAACGGATATTAGGCGCTGTCACAAAGTCAGATTCTGTTGTGCCTAAATATGTTTCGCCTGAAATTTCTGATGTTTTTCCAAGCTTGAAGTTAAGCGTATGAGCATCGGATAAATTCCAGCGAAATTTTGCCAACACATCCTCGATATCAAAACCAGTATCATCGCCATTCGATAGCTTTTTAAAGCCATCGCTCCTGCTATCAAAATATTCAAGCATAGCGCCGAATTGATCATTAGATCCACCTATAAGCCCGTGAATAGTGCGCAAGCTATCACTCCCCACCCTACTGTCAACAAAACCACCGAATTCATCAGGAATATCATGGCTAACAAAATTAATGGCGCCTCCGACTGTGCGCGGCCCAAATTTAATCGCCGCTGAACCCTTACGTACTTCAACCGCCTGCATCCGCGCTGCTGTGGGGAAATAATACGCGCTGGGTGCTGCGTATGCTGCTGGCGCTATTAATATACCATCTTCCATAAGTGTAATCTTGCCAGAACGCTCTACCCCACTGCCACGAAGTCCAATATTGGGCCGTAGACCGAGACCGTCTTCTTCTTGGATATTAATACCCGGCACTTGGCGCATGAGGCGCATCACATCTTGATATTTAAATTTAGCGATATCTTCTGATGAAAGGCGTGTCGACGAGCCAGGGAGTGCAGCACGTGGAATGCTCGTTCCTACAACATGAATTAGCTCAATAGTAGAATTTGGCTCCATTCCCAGCATCTCTTCAGCTTTTACTGAAGACATTAAACTCGTGCTCGCCATTGAACTTATACTCAATATTGATGTAATATTAGTAGATACTCGGGACATAGTATATTCCTGTGGAAATAACTCAGTTAATAATAATTCTTAATAGCAACTACGCCACACCAACACCCTTGTCAACTAATTAATAATAATTCTTAATAGCAACTAATTTGTTCTTATTTATTTTATTTCTACTTTCCTGAATTCCATGCTAGATTAAATAATACCTAGTTATATTATAATAGGTTACGAGGTGTAAATGATGCAGGGAATTAAAGAAGGTGAAGAGACTATCTTCCGCACAGACGAGGTCTTGTTCGATCAAGGCAGCGATAGCGAAGGCGTTTATATCATCTTAGATGGGCGCGTGGACTTATGGAGAAATGACGAGGGCAAGACAAAAAAGATTGCAACTATTTACAGCGGTGACTTGCTGGGTGAAGTCAGCGCTATTGAGGATACACACCATTCTGTGTCTGCTATTGCTGCCAAACCAACCTCGGCCCTATTCGTTAGCAAAGACACATTTAAAAGTAGCTTTAGTAGCCCTTTAGTTAGATTTGTTGTTCACACATTGGCTACGCGTCTACGCAGTAGTTACGCAGAACCCACTCCCTACGAGATTAAGCCAACAATAACGGCGTCCAAACACCCTGTTCTTACGGCGAGTTGTGGCATACTAAATAAATTGATCCCAACACCAATAGAATTGACACACTTCCCATTTATAGTTGGTAATCGCGGTCTTAATGAAGACGCGTTAATTAATAATGGTACAATACTACAACTTCCCCTACCCCAATATCATGAAATGGTCGCTGAACATTTTGAGATTACCAAACGTGATGGCGGATTGATTTTAAAGGATCTCAGCGGCACTGCTGGCACTAATGTTAATGGCGCACTCGTCAAAAAATATGACCCAAAAGCCATTGCCAAGCTACGCCCAGGTCAAAATATTATCTCCATCAGCAATGAAGATGGTGATGCACTTCAATTCACTCTAACGGTGCCTTGGACAGAAATAGACTAAATATAAATTTAGGAGTCTCATGAAAAAATTAATTAAATCAGCGCTCATTGCATCCACTGCAATAGCTGGATGCAGCCTAAGTGTCTTTGCGGCAAATTATGACATCATCATTAAAGGTGCTACCATATACGACGGCAGCGGCAGCGCGGGATATAGCGCCGACATTGGCATCACTGGTGAACAGATCACCGCGATTGATGATTTATCTACGGATAATGCAAAACAAACTATTGATGCGAAGGGTCTAGCCATCACCCCCGGTTTTATTGACCTGCATTCCCACGCTGATTATGCCATGAAACTGCGACCTCTGGTCCCCAACAAGGTGCAACAGGGTATTACAACGGTTCTTGCTGGCAATTGCGGCGGCTCACCTGTTGATACTGGTGCATTCCTTGACCACCTAGAGACACAGGGTAATATTGGCCCAAATTTTGGCATATTAATCGGCCATAACAGCGTGCGCAGCACCGTGATGGGCGACGTAGATAAATTATCAAACGACCAAGAACAAGCCGCCATGAAGAAACTCATTGATGCCTCAATGACGGCGGGGGCATACGGTATTTCCACAGGGCTAAAATATGTGCCAGGTGTTTACGCTAACACTGCTGAAGTTGTTGGACTGTCTAAAATTGTAGCAGAGCACGGCGGTATTTACGCCACCCATATGCGCGAGGAAGGCGTTGAACTACTGCCTGCCATTGCCGAGACTTTAGAGGTCGGCCAAAAGGCAAAACTACCCGTCCACATCTCGCATCACAAGGCCATAGGTCTGGTTAGTTGGGGCACCACCAAGCAATCAATCGCGATGATTGATAAGGCGCGCCAAGCTGGCCAAGACGTCACGCTTGATCAATATCCCTATACGGCCTCATCAACATGGTTTGGTATTTTATTTCCTGCGTGGGCGCACGCTGGCGGCCAAGAGGAATTACTAAAGCGCCTAAGCGACCCTGTGATACGGCAAAAGATAAAAGACGGTATCATTCATAACATTAAGACCGACCGTGGTGGTGGCGACCCCGCTCGTATTCAGGTCGCGTATTTTAAACCTGACCAAAGCTTTAACGGCAAAACTTTCAAGGATATCCTTGTTGAGCGCGGCGATGAGTTAAGCTTAGCCAACACAGCAGAACTTGCCATTGAAATTCAATCAAAGGGCGGCGGCCAAGCCATTTATCACGCCATGCATGAGGATGACATAAAACGCGTCATGGCCTATCAATATACCTCCATCGCGACCGATGCAGGCTCAAATGAATTTGGTAAGGGCAGCCCCCATCCACGCGGCTATGGCACCTTCCCGCGCGTGCTGGGTAAATATGTGCGGCAGGAAGGCGTGCTAAAATTACCCGACGCCATCCGCAAGATGACAAGCCTACCAGCGTCCCGCATGGGGCTATCCGATCGCGGCAGTATCAAGGTCGGTTATTTCGCTGATCTCGTGCTTTTTAATCCCGCCACGATCATCGACACAGCGACCTTTGCCAAGCCCCACAACCACGCGGTTGGCATTGATTATGTGATCATCAATGGTAAAATCGCCAAAGGCCCCGACGGCCTAACGGACGTGGGTAGTGGTAAAGCGTTGCGGCATAAGTAAGCAAAAAGCCGAGGAATGACCCTCGGCTTTTCTATATTTCGTTATGAACCTACTTGATAGGCGAATCTACAGATGACGTCAAAGGCGTAAAGTCAAGTTCTCTGAGTAATTGCGTTGTAGCATTAAAACCCGCATCAAGTAGCCATGGTGGCATGTTGCTATTTGCTGAACGCATACTGCTCATTGTATCTCGATAATGTGATGAATATGTAAATCTAGCTTTTACATACCATCCATCCATATATTGCACCCAAACACCTGTATAGGATTCGCCGTTAGAGGTATTGAATATACTATAAGGTCCTTTCAAGTGACCCTCGTTAGTAATATCCAATACGCCTTCTTCCACCTTCTCTTTACCTTTGCGGTGGGCAAGAATTTGCTTCTCTGCAAAGGTAATATAACTTTCCACATTATTATTTTCAGCGTTTGGCTCTATGGCAAGGGAGTTAACAATATATTTTTCATTTGTGAAATATAAAGTAATATAAACAACACCCACACCTGAGCTTTCATAATATACAGAAACATCAGATCCGTCATTTTTAAGTTTAGTAATATTCATTCTTTTAAAATGCTTCACAGTAGCTGGAAATGCTATACCTGTATTTTCATGAAGCCATGCAGGTCCAGCGTCCTCAACAATAGTCTTATTAGCAAGTATCTTAGCAATAGCTTGATCACGTTTGATATCTTTTGACTTTTCGCCCCCGCATGCAGTGAGCGTAATAGATAAAAAAATAGCAGCAAATATTTTAAAAATTCTCATAAACATCTCCTGTAAAATTCATTACTACCCTAGATGGTTATGGCGTTTATTTCAAGTCTCAAAAAAGCCGAGGAGTGACCCTCGGCTTTTCTATATTTCGTCATTGCGGCGGAGGCCGTAATCCAGTCCCATGTAGATGGGAGTCTGTTTCCATGAGATTCCCGTCTTCACGGGAATGACGTGTCATTGGTGAATGGTTTTCATCTACCCATCAAGCTTTGGCTTTAGCAGGCCGTTAACCACACCGGGGTTAGCCTTGCCGCCTGTTGCCTTCATCACCTGACCAACAAAGAAACCAATCATCTTTGTCTTACCAGAGCGATATTGATCAACCTGTGGCTGGTTATTGGCA
The DNA here is from genome assembly GCA_965603205.1 of uncultured Kordiimonas sp. Lineage (GTDB taxonomy): Bacteria > Pseudomonadota > Alphaproteobacteria > Sphingomonadales > Kordiimonadaceae > Temperatibacter. The sequence goes on from CBFDCC010000009.1 coordinate 58,585, forward strand.
ATCAGATCATCGATAATAGCTTCTAGCTCGCCTGTGTCAGAAACCTGCTTGAGGCCCTTCTCGTCAACGATTGTCTCGGCTGATTTACCTGTCTCGAACATTTCTTCAAACACTTCTTTGGCTGTACGGCCAGAGATTGTGCCATCTTCGATAAGACCAAGCAGTTCAGCGCCAGCTTCAGGCGTTACAGGACTTTCAGTAATATCTTTGCCCGCCTTATTAATAGCACCAAACAGATCACCGGTTACCCAGTTAGACACCCGCGTCGCCACATCGGCCGCTGGTTTACCAGATTGCTTAACCGTTGCCGCCAGAATTGCCTCAAAATAATCAGCATTTTCTTTTTCGGCCACAAGCACGCCAGCATTATACTGGCTGATACCCAAATCTTCGACAAAGCGGTCATGCTTCACATCAGGTAGCTCTGGTAATGTTAAGCGTGCTGCCTCGATATAGGCATCATCAAATTCAACAGGCAATAAATCAGGACAAGGGAAATAACGATAATCATGCGCGTCCTCCTTTGACCGCAATGATCGCGTAGTGCCCTTCACTGGATCAAACTGACGTGTTTCCTGTTTAATCGTGCCACCGTCTTCGATCACATCTACTTGGCGGCGTGCCTCTGCCTCAATACACTGACGTACAAAGCGGATAGAGTTCACATTTTTGATCTCGCAGCGCGTGCCTAATTCGTCACCAAATTTACGTACAGATACGTTCACATCAGCGCGCATAGACCCTTGGTCTAGATTACCATCACAACAACCGATGTAACGGAAGATTGAGCGCATCTTGGTAAAATAAGCACCTGCCTCTTCTGGGCTACGCATGTCAGGGTCAGAAACCACTTCCATCAGCGCAACACCTGTACGGTTTAGATCCACATAGGTATATTGCGGATGCTGATCATGCATAGATTTACCAGCGTCCTGCTCTAGATGGATACGCTCAACACCGATACCACGTGATGTACCATCGGCTAGTTCAATACGAACTTTACCAGCACCAACGATTGGATATTTAAACTGACTAATCTGATAACCCTGCGGCAAATCAGCATAGAAATAGTTCTTACGGTCAAATTTTGAGAATTTATTAATCTGGGCACCCAGCGCAAGACCCGCGCGGACAGCTTGGTGGATACATTCTTCGTTGATCGTTGGCAGCATACCAGGCATCGCAGCATCAACCAGTGACACCTGCGTGTTAGGCTCTGCACCAAATTCGGTTGCCGCACCAGAAAATAGCTTAGATTTACTGCTAACCTGTGCGTGAACCTCTAGACCAATAACAACTTCCCAGTCACCAGTAGCGCCTTGAATTACATATGTCATAATCTATCTCCACCACTCTGTCGGTTTGGCAGTAAAGGCCGCAGCCTCTTCCACCACACCTGATACTTTAAGAACAGTCTCTTCATCCCAAGGCTTGCCCAGAATTTGTAGACCAAGCGGCAGGCCATCACTAGATAGGCCTGCAGGCACGCTTGAACCCGGCAGACCCGCAAGTGACGCTGGCACCGTGAATACATCATTCAAGTACATCGCTAATGGATCATCTGATTTCTCGCCAAAGGCGAAAGCTGCAGATGGTGCTGTTGGCGTTAAGATCACATCGCATTTCTCATAAGCGCGGGCAAAATCGTCACAGATAAGCTGACGTACACGCTGCGCCTTTAAATAATAAGCGTCATAATAACCCGCAGACAGCACGTAAGTACCAATCATGATACGGCGCTTAACTTCGTCACCAAAGCCAGCCGCGCGTGTAGCCTCGTACATATCCTCTAAGCCACCGCCTTCGACAGTTTCACGCAGGCCGTAACGAACACCGTCATACCGTGATAGGTTCGATGATGCCTCAGCAGGCGCAATGATATAATATGCTGGCAGCGCGTATTTCGTGTGCGGCAGATTGATATCAACAATCTCAGCGCCCGCAGCCTTTAGCCACTCTTTACCCTGCGCCCAAAGCGCTTCTAATTCTGGGCTCATGCCCGACAGATGGTATTCCTGTGGGATACCAACCTTAAGACCGCGAATGTCGCCCGTAAGTGCCGCCTCAAAATCTGGGACATCTAGCTTAGCGCTTGTGCTGTCCTTAACGTCAAAACCTGCGATCGACTGAAGCATAATAGCACCATCACGCACAGAGCGTGTGATCACACCCGCCTGATCAAGTGATGAGGCAAATGCCACCATACCGTAACGTGAGCAACGGCCATAAGTAGGCTTCATCCCGAATGTACCCGTGAAAGCCGCTGGCTGGCGGATTGAACCACCCGTATCAGATGCCGTTGCACCCATAGCAGCAAAACCAGCAACCGATGAAACCGAACCACCGCTTGAGCCACCCGGCACTGTGTCAGCACCATCAGGCTTGCGCCAAGGGTTCTTTACGGGTCCGTAATAAGATGTCTCGTTTGACGATCCCATGGCAAATTCGTCCATGTTTAGCTTACCAAGCATAACCGCGCCATCATCCCATAGATTCTGGGTGACTGTGCTTTCATACTGTGGTTTAAAACCGTCTAAAATATGTGAACAAGCCTGTGTGTGAACGCCCTTAGTACAGAATAAATCTTTAATCCCGACGGGAATACCTGTCATGCCCTTTGCTTCACCTGCACTGATTTTGGCGTCAGCGGCGTCAGCTTGCGCCAGCGCGATCTCAGGTGTTTTAACAATATAGGCATTAAGATCATCAAAGCCATCAACAGCAGCAATATGCGCCTCGGTTAATTCACGGGATGTAATATCGCCTTTTGCCAGCATATCGCGGGCATCAGCGATGGATAATTTTGTTAAATCAGTCATATCAGCCTCTACTCAATTACTTTAGGCACGGCAAAGAAACCGAACTCAGGAAGTGGGGCATTGGCAAGAATGGCCTCTTGCTTGTTACCGTCATTAACAACATCAGCGCGCCAACGCAGCTTGGTATCCACTGGCGATGACATCGGCTCGATACCATCGGTGTTTACCTCGTTCAGCTGCTCGATCCAGCCCATGATATTGTTCAGCTCGCCAGCCATAGGCTCCAGCTTATCATCTTCTATTTTGATGCGTGACAAACGCGCTATTTTGGCAACCAGTGCCTTATCGATCTCAGACATGAGAGGTCCCTTAAAATTTATCTAGGAATAATATGTGAAAAATTCTCACAAAGTTGACGGGACATTACTCCGACAGGTCACGGATTTCAAGGGAAAAAACCCCCACCCTTGTCACCCCATGCAGGCGAGCATCTCCATCACATATCAACCGTCACCCTGAACTCGTTTCAGGGCCCATTACCCCTATGAGAATATACGAAATCATCTAAATGACGATGAACAGCTTGCGTGTATCCTTCCTGTATAATGGATTACCCAATCAAGTTGGGTAATGACGAATTTAGGGAGCACCCCGTACCGAGTGACCGCGAGGCCGAGCTAATGCGAGGAAAAACCTAAGTGGCGCGTGAACGATAAATAGTATCTCAGCTTGACACCCCCGCCCATTATTTGCTTACTGCGCAGATGACAGATTTTGAATATATAGTACGCGAAGCAAAGGTATCAGACGCGAAGGCGCTGAACGCCTATATGCGCCGTATGTTTGCCGAGGCCGACTATCTAATCACCGAGCCATCAGAATTCACCATGGGGCCATTTCGCCACCGTCTGTGGCTGGCGCGCAAGCTTGGCAGTAAAAATCAAACATGGATTCTCGCCCTTAAAGGCAGAGAAGTCATTGGCATGATCGATAATTGGAATGATAACCGCAACCGCCTAAAGCATGTGACAAATTTTGGCATCACCGTTGATGCTGCATATCAAGGGCACGGCGTTGGTCGTGCTTTGTTAACTAAATTCCTAGAATGGGCTGACGCCAATCAAACGATTAAGAAAATACATCTGGGTGTCGCCATTGAAAATGAAGGCGCTATAAAGCTTTATAAAAACATGGGTTTCATAGTAGAAGGATGCCAAGAAAAAGCATCACTACGCGCAGATGGATCATGCGGTGACGATATCATTATGGGAAAGTGGATAGGTTAATGACAGACTTGAAGAAAAAAGGCATCAGGCCAGCCGCAATATTTTTGATCATCATTGCTGTGCTTGTGATTTTAGTAATCATCGGCGGTGTGTGGTTAACAGCTGCTCCCATTTCCGCACTACGCATAGCCTTTACCCCCAGCCATGATATCGCAACCGAGGTCGTGCGCCCTTCCCCCGATTACACAGATACAGCCAACTGGTTAATGCGCCCCGGCATGGATACCAAGGCGAATTGGGTACCAGACGGCAGCGCACCCGCAACAACTAATGGCGTAGCTGATGTTTTTTATATTCACCCAACTACAGCATTCAGCAAGGATAAATGGAACGCCGATCTACACGGCACCGTTATCGACCGTCGCAATGATCAAATGGTACTGAAATATCAAGCCAGCGCCTTTAATGAGAGCGCTAATGTCTATGCGCCGCGCTATCATCAGGCCACATTTGGCACTTTCTTTAGCAGTGAGGCTAATGTGCTAGAGGTTGCAGGTCGTGCCTTTGGTGATGTATTAAAGGCCTTTGATGACTATATCGCCAATGACAACAACGGTCGCCCCTTTATCATCGCGGGACATAGCCAAGGCGCACTGCTTACCTATGCTCTACTAAAAGAACGTATCGCTGACACAAAATTACAGGATCAATTAGTCGCGGCTTACGCTATCGGCTGGCCCTTTTCAGTAGAGGCTGATTTACCAGCACTGGCACCGCTCACAGCTTGTACTACTGCGACAGATACTGGCTGTATCATATCTTATCAAAGTTTTGAGGCAGGCGGCGACCCTTCAATGGTATTTAAGTTATTTAACAACTCTACTGGCCTGACGGGTAAAACACGGTTGGGTACAAATATATTATGCACCAACCCGCAAAGTTGGACCATCGGCGGTGCGGCTACTGCTGACAGCCATCAGGGTTTGCTCTCGCTTGATCTAAATGATAAGGCACTGCCAGCGCCAACAGTGGGGTCAACTGCATCCAAATGCGGCAAGGACGGCATATTATATCTCGATACACCACCACGCGGGATTAGCTGGTCAGCCTTTCAAATGACGGGTGCTAATATGCATGCTTATGACTATAATCTATTTTATATGAATATCCGCAGCAACGCGACTACCCGCATTAATGCTTGGATGGAAGGCCATACACAGTGAGCAAAATTATCCCAATTCAGGAAATGCGCGAAGCCATCCCCAAGGGCAAGCGATTGCTGGGCATGGACCCTGGCACCAAAACCATTGGGCTAGCGCTATCGGATACCATGTGGATGATTGCCTCGCCTTTAGAGATCATTAACCGTAAAAAATTCAAGATGGATGCAGCGCGCATTCAAGAGATCGTTGACGAGCATAATATCGGTGGGTTCGTTATCGGCTGGCCGTTGAATATGGATGGATCAGAAGGACCGCGCTGTCAATCAACCATGGCTTTCTCACGCAATTTATTTGAAAAATTCCCGCTACCACAGGCCTTATGGGATGAGCGACTGTCAACAGCAGCCGTAGAGCGCACATTAATTGATGCCGATAGCAGCCGCAGCCGCCGCAAGGAAGTGATTGATAAAATGGCCGCTGCTTACATCCTGCAAGGTGCCCTATACGCTATTTAGGATATCAGTATGTCTTCTTCTCACCCTTATAGAGAAACATTTTTGGGTCCTTTTCACATTTCATCAGCCCAGGTTTGAAATGCCTTAAGCCCTCTTTGCGTAGATCTGCAAAGTTTGAAATCTTTCGCGTCACGCGTCCCGATGTTATAGTGGGATCAGTGTCTTTTTTGCCGTCTTTGTGATGCATAACAGTTTTAGTATAATCATACACAGGCGCGTCGCCGATGCGCCTTTTGTATTCAACCAATATCCATTCAGGGGTATCGTAGCGACAGTAATCCCAGAAGGAATACTTATCGTAATCTGATGTGAAATTTTCACTTTCATCGAAGGCTACTAAGTTTCTGCGTGGTTTTTGATCAATAACTACCAACCGCCCTTTTAGTGACACTAAGTCGATCTGAACATAAGTTTGAGGCTTACTAGGCCATTCACCCATAACATAATTTTGTGTACAGCCTGATATGACAGACCCAACCAAAGTCATTGCCCATACTTTAAATAAATAATTCATAAGCTTTCCTAAAATGATATATTATAACATAAGCATAATTGCACTCTTGTTGCAACATTTTATAACTAAAGTTGATTGCTCTTTGAATTCTAGCAGTATACAAATATAGCGTAAGAATAAAATTGCTTGCGATACAGCATGTTACCCACTATAAGGCCCTCTTGATGAATACAAAGAATGCACATGACGCACCTTACCCACGCGCGGATGTTTCTCCGCCCTCAGGTAGTTATTTTCCTCACAAACATCTTCTCGGCACTTGGGACCTTGACCCCACAGCTATTAAGCATCTGCTTGATGTGGCTGATACATATGCTGAGCGTAATAGAGGACCCAACAAAAAATCAGATACGCTCGCGGGCCTTACCCAGATAAATCTATTTTTTGAAAACTCAACACGCACACTCATGAGCTTTGAGATAGCAGGCAAGCGCCTCGGCATGGATACCATCTCTATGTCCACGGGTAGTAGCAGTATCAAAAAGGGTGAAACCCTGCTGGATACCGCAGCCACGCTAAATGCCATGCACCCTGATGTGCTAGTGGTTAGACACGGTGATAGCGGCGCAGTGAAACTGCTGAGCGAAGTTGTAAACTGCGCAGTGATTAACGCGGGCGATGGCCGCAACGAGCATCCAACACAAGCACTACTGGACGCGCTAACCATCAGACGCCGTAAGGGCCAGATCAACGGACAAGTCATCGCCATTTGCGGTGATGTGGCGCACAGCCGCGTTGCGAGATCAAACATCTATCTGCTGAACGCCATGGGCGCGCGGGTGCGTGTCATCGCACCGCCGACCTTACTACCTAAAGACATAGACAAGCTGGGCGTTGAGGTTTTCACCAATATGGAAGAAGGTCTCAAAGGCGTCGATGTCGTGATGATGCTAAGATTGCAGCAAGAACGTATGCAAGGCGCTTTCCTACCAAGTTTACGCGAATATTACCACTTTTGGGGGCTTACTACTGAGCGATTAAAACATGCCAAAGACGACGTGCTGGTGATGCATCCGGGGCCAATGAACCGCGGTGTTGAGATATCATCAGAGGTCGCAGATGATATGGGCCGATCCGCCATCCAAGAACAAGTAGAGATGGGTGTAGCAGTACGCATGGCCTGCCTAGACATCCTAACCCGCCGCCAGCGAGGAGTAGAAGTATAATGACTAAAGTAGCTTATACCAACGCCCGACTGATGGACCCTGCCACGGGATTAGACGCTAAAGGCAGCTTGATCACCCAAGACGGTAAAATCTATAGCCTAGGGCCCAATGTCGCCATCGATGGTGATGCCAAAGTCATTGACTGTCAGGGCCGTATAGTATGCCCAGGATTTATCGACATGCGCGCACACCGTGTTGACGCAGATTCTGCGGCTGCGGGCGGATTTACGACTGTTGTCCTTCAACCTGATCAAACAACACCGCTGGATAATGACGCCAGCATTGAGCGCATTCGCAAACGCTGTATTGAGGCAAACTCTGTAAAGGTTTACCCCATGGGTGCCGCTACCAAAGGGTTTAATGGTCAAGAGATAACAGAGATCGGCCAGATGTTAGAATCCGGTGCTGTAGCCTTTACCGATTGCAACAAGCCTGTTGAAAATGCTCAAATTTTGTCAAGACTACTTGAATATGCAGGATATTTTGACGCGCTGATTATCCAGTTCCCCGAAGAACAATCATTAAAAGGCGACGGCATTGCCCATGACGGCATCATTGCCACCCGCCTTGGACTAGCTGGTATTCCAGTTGTTGCAGAGGTCATACAAATCGAACGTGACGCTCGCATAGCTGAAGCTTTAGATGCGCGCATTCATATTTCGCTCATCTCATCACGCGAAGGGCTAGACGCGATCCGCGCTGCCAAAGCCCGCGGCATCAAGATCAGTTGCTCCGTTGCGCCGCATTATTTGCATCTAAATGAGCATGCATTGGTAGGCTACCCTACATTTGTAAAGGTATCACCGCCCCTAAGGTCAGAGGAAGACCGTATCGCGCTAGTAGAGGGTCTAGCTGACGGCAGTATTGACACTATCGTCACCGATCATAATCCAAAGCATGAAGATCAAAAGCGCTTACCATTTAATCAAGCCGCCGAAGGTGTTGTTGGTCATGAGACGGCACTTGCCCTTGCGCTGGCAACAGTTCACAGTGGCAAAGTAGATATGATGACAATCATTAAGGCTCTAACCCTAAAACCTGCGACTTTACTTAAGCTACCAGTAGGTTCGCTTGCCACGGGTAGTAGTGCTGACATCACAATCTTTGATCCCGACGCCCCGTGGCGCATTGACAAAAACGCCTTAAAATCAAAGGCACGTAATACACCATTTGACACCTTGCCTGTTCAAGGAAAAGTGTGGAAAACGATTGTTAATGGCCATGTGATTTATGATCAGGATGATGCTTAATGCCTTTCAGTATTGAAAATGCACTTATCGTTGCCACTGCAGCTTACTTGCTTGGAGCAGTACCTTTTGGGTTGGTTATTACACGCCTCGCTGGTCTTGGTGATATTCGCAAAATTGGCTCAGGCAACATTGGCGCCACTAATGTATTACGCACTGGACGCAAAGATCTGGCTTTACTCACCCTAATCTTAGATTCTGGCAAAGCGGCCATCGCAACACTCATTGCGCTTTATACTCTAGGACCAGATTACGCAGCCATTGCTGGCTCCGCAGCATTTTTTGGTCACTGCTATCCAATTTACTTAAAGTTTGATGGCGGCAAAGGTGTTGCAACGTACATAGGCTCGGTTATGGCGATTAATCCAATTGTTGGCGGCTATGTCATACTTGTATGGTTCATTATGATGGGCGTCAGCCGTATTTCATCACTGTCGGCCTTATCTGGCGCCCTTGCGGCACCGATCATTGCACACTTACAAGGTGCTACAGATTTAGTGCCTTACCTGACTTTAATGTCCGTCATACTATTCATTAGGCACAAAGATAACATTGAGCGGATCATAAAAGGCACTGAGCCCAAGGTTGGTAAGAAAAAAAATCCTGTCGCTGAGGCTGATGCAGAAAATGAGCAACAGCAATAAAAAAGTGACCTATCAAACCCCGTAACAGCTTTAGGTTGACAAAGATAATTTCGCCGTTAAATCTTAATGTCATGTTCGATACTACATCATATAGAGTCCAAACACTTAGCCACAGCGAGCGCATAGCTTCTTTGCGATTGATACGCACTGACAATGTGGGGCCTGTTACGTATAAGCATTTAATGAACCGCTATGGCAGCGCAAGTGATGCCCTTGATGCCATACCTGATCTAGCGGCTCAAGGCGGTAAGAAACGCCCACTGAAGATACCACCACTTGCAGCCATTGAACGTGAATTAGAAGCCATCGAGCATATGGGCGCACAGATGTTGGTGATTGGCGAGCCAGACTATCCCGTGCGACTGGCCGCGACTGAGGACGGCCCACCGATTGTATTTATTAAGGGGCATGTCCACATGCTATCTAAAGAATCCATCGGTATTGTTGGCGCCCGTAATGCCAGCGCTGCTGGGATGCGTATTACCCAAACAATCGCAGGAAAATTGTCTGAAAAAGGCATTGTCATCACGTCTGGGCTTGCCCGTGGCATTGACACTGCCGCCCACAGCGCGTCACTTACTGGCGGCACAATGGCCTGTCTCGCAGGTGGACTTGATATTGTATATCCAAAAGAGAATGAACGTCTACACGATATGATAGCAGAGCAAGGCGTACTCATCACTGAGATGCCTTTATCCACTAAACCACAAGCTAGGCATTTCCCGCGTAGAAACCGTTTAATCTCGGGCTTATCTATCGGTGTGCTCGTTATTGAGGCGGCCTATAAATCTGGGTCGTTGATCACAGCGCGCTATGCAGCGGATCAGGGGCGTGAGGTTTTTGCTATTCCTGGGTCACCGCTCGACCCACGGTGTCAGGGAACCAATAAACTTATTAAAGACGGCGCAATCTTAACCCAAAGTGCAGATGATATTTTAAATGAATTGGAAAGTTTAAGACGGGCGGGATTTAGCGAACCAAGTAGCGATGGTGACTTACCCCTATTTGCAGCAATAACACAAACAGCCAGCAATGCGGTTAACCCTACCGATAGCAACAGAGAAGCAATCATCTCATTATTATCACACACATCGGTTACAATAGATGAACTTGTGCGCTTAAGTGATTTAGAGGCAGGCACTGTTCTCGCAATTATTTTAGAATTAGAATTAGCGTCCATAGCCATCAGATACCCAGGCAACAAGATAGCTTTAAACGATATTGATTAAGAGACATCCAAATAGATATTTTCATTTTCTAGGATTAACTTGGACATTAAAAGAGCAAAAAACTGAAGACAAAAGTCATAAAGCCGTTGCTTTTCCAGCACCATACGACTAGGTGAGACATATGTGTTACCTTAAATCGCGCTTAAACTGCGCTTAATACAGGACGTAAAATGAAGCTTGTAATCGTAGAATCCCCATCCAAAGCTAAAACCATAAACAAGTATTTAGGTAAGGATTATCATGTACTTGCCAGTTTTGGACACGTGAGAGACCTACCCGCTAAAGATGGTTCCGTTAAGCCTGACGAAGATTTTGCCATGGACTGGGTGGTCGATCGTGATTCGAGTAAACGATTAAAAGACATCACTGACAGCTTAAAAAATTGCGACGCACTGTACCTCGCGACCGATCCGGACCGCGAGGGTGAGGCGATCAGTTGGCACGTCTTAGAAGTGCTGGCTAAGAAAAAAGCTTTAAAAGGTAAAGACGTTAAGCGCGTTGTCTTTAACGAGATTACAAAATCAGCCATCATTAAAGCGATGGCAGAACCTCGTGAATTAGACCAAGAACTTGTCGATGCCTATCTTGCTCGTCGTGCTCTTGATTATCTTGTGGGCTTTACATTGTCGCCTGTGCTTTGGCGTAAATTGCCTGGCGCACGCTCTGCTGGTCGTGTTCAATCGGTTGCCTTGCGTCTTATCTCTGAGCGTGAATCTGATATTGAGAAGTTCCAAAATGAGGAATATTGGTCCGTTGTTGCCAATTTAAAGGCCGATGCAGATACCACTAAAACATTAGAAGCACGCCTTGTTGCAATAAATGGTAAAAAGCTTACCAAATTCTCGCTGAATAACGAAGATACAGCTTCGGCCGCCGCTGCACTTGTAGAGAAAGGGCCACTAGCTATTAGCTCACTAGAGCGTAAGCCAGCTAAACGTCACCCTTCACCACCCTTCACTACATCTACATTGCAACAGGAAGCATCACGTAAGCTGGGGTTCCCTGCGGCCCGCACCATGCGCATTGCCCAGAGCCTGTATGAAGGTAAAAATATAGGCGGCGAAGTTACAGGTCTTATTACTTATATGCGTACTGATGGCGTTGGAATGGCACAAGAAGCTATTAATTCAACACGTAACCTTATCGAAAGCCGTTACGGGGAAAAATATGTGCCGCCTAAGCCACTTTTTTATAAGACCAAGGCAAAGAATGCACAGGAAGCACACGAAGCTATTCGCCCTACTGATCCAGCGCGCACACCAAAATCAGTTGGTCACGCTCTAGACGAAGATGAGAAAAAACTATACGAGCTTATCTGGCGCCGTACGATTTCATCACAAATGGAAAGCGCCCTAATGGAGCGCACCACTATCACCATCTTCAATAAAGACAAAACAGCTGAGCTACGTTCAACGGGCACAGTTGTTCAATTCGATGGCTTCCTGTCAGTCTACCAAGAAGGCAAAGATGATGAATCAGATGAAAAAGAAGCACGTCTACCAAAAGTAGATGAGGGAGAAATCTTCGATCTAACAAAGTTAGATACAAAGCAGCATTTCACTGATCCGCCGCCACGCTTTACAGAAGCTAGTCTGGTGAAAAAGATGGAAGAGCTAGGTATTGGCCGCCCGTCAACATATGCATCAGTGCTAACAGTGTTGCGTGACCGTGAATATGTAGTAATGGAACGCAATCGTTTCGTACCTGAAGATAAAGGACGCTTGGTTACGGCTTTCCTAGAAAAGTTCTTCGAGCGCTATGTACAATATGATTTCACAGCCAATCTAGAAAACCAGCTTGATGAAATTTCAGCAGGTAATTTAGACTGGAAACAGGTTCTTGCTGAATTTTGGGAAGATTTCAAACCAAAGACTGAAGAAGTTATTGGCGTAAGAAACTCTGTAGTTATTGACGCACTGGATGAATATTTAGAACCAATGCTATTTAGTACTGATAGCGAAGAAGCCGCTGAGAAGCGCAAATGCCCAAGTTGTGATGATGGTCGTCTTGGCCTGAAAACCAGCCGCTATGGTGCATTTGTTGGCTGTTCTAACTATCCAGAATGTTCATATACCCGCCCATTTGGTAGCTCTGACAAGGCCAATGATAATGATGCAAATGGTCCCCAAAATTTAGGTGTCGACCCTGAAAGCGGCGAAGATATTAGTGTGCGCAAAGGCCGTTTTGGCCCTTATTTGCAGGTCGGCGAAAATGTTAAAGGCGAAAAACCAAAACGTGCATCAATTCCTAAAGATATAGACCCTGCTACTATTAGTTTTGAAAAGGCGCTACAGCTACTGTCATTACCACGCACAGTTGGCGACCACCCAGAAACAGGCAAGCCTATCACAGCGGCTATTGGTCGGTACGGCCCTTATGCGGCGCATGATGGAACCTTTGCAAAACTACCGAGCACAGACGATGTATTCACCGTTGGCCTAAATCACGCTGTTGCGCTGATTGCCGATGCCAAATCTAAGAAAAAGGGCGGCACCAAAGTTGTCCTTAAAGAATTAGGCAAGCACCCAGATGATGAAGCTGATGTGCGCGTTCTAGATGGTCGGTACGGCCCTTATGTTAATCATAACAAGACCAATGCAACGCTACCAGCAGGCACTGAACCTACTGATGTGACCTTTGAGCAAGCATTAGAATGGATAGCGGCTAAGGCAAAAAAACCAGCTAAGAAAAAAGCTGCCCCAAAGAAGAAGCCTGCGGCAAAGAAAAAGCCTGTAGCAAAGAAAAAGCCTGTGGCAAAGAAAGCAAAGGAAGCGTAATTACACGCTTTCTACCGTGTTAGATTATTAAGGATACCAATTTGGCCCAAAGTAGAAAACCGAATGGGTTTCCCACTGAACATGAAATATTAGATTTCGTCAAAACCAGTGATGGCAGAAACACGAAACGTGAAATATCGCGTGCTTTTGGCATTAAAGGCCCCGATAAAGTTCAGCTAAAAAAATTACTGCGTGAAATGATCGCTGGTGGTTTGCTGATTCAGGAATCATCAAAGGCCCTTCGCCCTGCTGATCAATTAGCGCCCGTTCAGGTACTAGAGTTCTTAAAAACCGATAAAGACGGAGATGTATTATTGCATCCTGTTAATTGGGCTGACGGCATCCCCTCACCTACAATTTATCTCACCTCAACCAAGGATCGCCGTAAAGGTGCTGGCATTGGCCCCGGAGATCAACTACTTGGGCGCCTATCTATCACAAGTGAAGAGCCACTTACCTACCGCGCAACTGTCATCAAGCTGCTGAAGTCAGAAAAGATCACAGAAATATTAGGCATTTTTCATGGTAATGATCAAGGTGGCCGCATTCACCCTGTGGATAAGAAAAACCGTGATGAGTTAATCATCGCCAAAGAGCATATAAATAAAGCTGAAGATGGTGAACTTGTTCTGGTTGAGATTTTACAGTCAAAACATAGCAGACGCATACAAGGTCTAAAACCAGCACGAGTGAGGGAACGCCTCGGCGACGTTACAGCGCCCAAAGCCATATCAACCATTGCAATTCATGCTTATGAAATTCCTGATGAATTTCCAGTATCTGTGATAGCGGCAGCAGAATCAGCAGAGACGGTTAAGCTTGGCAAGCGTGAGGACCTACGTGCCATACCATTAATTACCATTGATCCATCTGATGCTCGCGATCATGATGACGCTATATGGGCAGAAGCAGATACAGATCCAAAGAACAAAGACGGCTTTCATGCCATAGTTGCCATTGCAGACGTAGCCCATTATGTGCAGCCAGGATCAGAATTAGATAAAGAAGCCTATAAACGCGGCAATAGCTGTTATTTCCCTGATCGTGTTGTTTCCATGTTGCCAGAAGCTTTATCAGCTGGCCTATGCTCGTTAAAGCCCGATGAAGACCGTGCCTGTATGGCGCTGCATATGTGGTTTGATAAAGACGGCAAGAAACTAAAGCATAAATTTACGCGCGCTCTTATGCGCTCTGCCGCTAACATTGAATATAAGCGCGTTCAAGCTGCCATAGACGGTGATATTGACACAAAGATCGCTCATTTAGTAGATGACGTCTTAAAGCCGCTTTATGGCGCATACCACGCACTTTGTATTGCGCGTGACAAACGCCAACCATTAGAACTTGATTTGCCTGAAAAGAAAATTGAGATAGGCGACGATGGCATGGTTGCCTCAATCACGCTGCGCGAACGCCTAGATGCCCACCGTCTTGTCGAAGAATTTATGATCTCGGCCAACGTTTGCGCCGCTGAAGAATTAGAAAAGCATCACACATCAGCCATGTACCGTGTTCACGCAGAGCCAAGCATGGACAAAATGGAAAGCCTGCGTGAATTTTTACGCTCCTTAGATATGAGTTTAACCAAAGGTACTGTGACGCAACCCAGAATGTTCAACGGCATTCTGCACCAAGTTAAAGACAGCGAATATGAAATTATGGTCAATCAGGTGGTATTACGCAGTCAGTCGCAAGCATGCTATACGCCTGAAAATGAAGGCCACTTTGGTTTGGCGCTGCAAAGATATGCACATTTCACATCTCCTATCAGACGCTATGCAGATTTAATTGTGCACCGCGGTCTTATCAGGGCGCTTGGCTTTGGTGGTGATGGCCTAACCGATAAAGAAATCGAGACAATGGAATCTATTGGCGAGCATATCTCTGAGACTGAACGCCGTGCCATGACCGCAGAGCGTGATTCAACGGATCGTTATCTTGCGGCCTATCTTTCCACTAAAATTGGTGAAGAGATGAAAGGGCGCATATCAGGCGTTACCCGGTTTGGTTTGTTTGTCACCCTTGATGGTTCTGGTGGTGATGGCCTGATTCTTATCTCTGATCTAGGTGGTGATTATTATACTCACGACGAAGATCATCACCAATTAGTTGGTGATCGTAGCGGCCATACCTTTAGACTCGGCGATATATTAGATGTCAAAATCACCGAGGCCAACAAGTATACTGGCGGTATAAGATTAGAATTAGCTGGCGAGACTGCTGACAACCTACCTAATGTCGGCTTTAAAGGCCGTAGAAAAGGCAGCAGTGGCCGAGGCGGCCCTAAGCGCAGCAAATCAAGCAGTTGGTCAAGCAAAAGCTCCTCAGGGCCCTCAAAGGGTTCTGCCACTGGTACGCAGGCACGCCCAAAATCAGAGGCAGAATCAGATAAAAGCAAATCATTCAATAAAAAAGGGCGCCGCCGATAATTCGGCAGACCCTAATCTGGCAATAAAAAAGGGCGCCGCCGATAATTCGGCAGCACCCTAATCTAGGTCCATATAGTGATCTATAACTATAGAATGCCAAGCTTTACAAAAACATTTGCAATATCATCGGCAAATTTCTCACCTTTATGAATAACTGGTACATTATCAGGCAATCCAGCCACCACTCGCGTGGTCGCGGCAATTAGCGCGACAGGTATATGCTTAGTCGTTGGCATCGCCTTTAGCGCACATGCCAGATCAACACCCGATAGCTCTGGCATTTCACGTGATGCGATCACCGCGTCAGGTGCCATAGATGGAATGAGTTGGATTGCATCCATTGTGCTAGCAACATTAACAATACGATAACCACACTCAACTAGTTCGCGCGTTACAATTTTAGTCGCTAGGCTTGGCTCCATCACCAGCATCACTTCGATCTGAGTTACCGAGATATCATTCTCATCAAAACTACCCTTAGCAGGCAATGTACGCATCACAGCGGACACATCATAAGGTTTATCATTCAACCAAGCTTCCATCGCCTCAGCTAAACGATCTATGAAAAATTGAATGCTTGGGACTGATTCTTTTGAAACCTCGCGAATATCTGACAAATAATCTTCAAATCTATGAGCCAAACCTTTCAATGACACCATTTCAAAGCTAGCAGCTACTGCTTTTATAGAATGCGCTTCTAAGCGCATACGAGCCAGCGCGTTACGAGGCGTTTCCGTGCCCGACATAACATCCGATAAAACAATTCCCATCGATGCAATTTTATCATCAACCGTATCAATTGCTTCATTTTTTAATTCTGACAGGATGTCATTATCCATTACGCAACTCCATTCGATAGCTATTTAAAAATTACTTTTTTCTTATATTACATATAGGGAATTATCAGCTATAATAGCAAAGAGAAAGTCATTCTTAAAAATAATATGAAGTTTTTTGCATCTTCGACTTGACTTATGCAGTTTCCAGAGTATTTTCTCGCCACGAAAGCGGTCGCATTTGGTGACCTCAAAAAAGATTTATTCGGAGTTGAAACCATGGCAAAGCCGTCCGGCATTAAAATTCGTCTCGTGAGCACGGCAGACACTGGGTATTTTTATGTAACTAAAAAGAACCCACGTACGCTGACAGAAAAGATGGTCAAGAGTAAGTATGACCCAATTGTTCGCAAGCACGTAGATTTCAAAGAAGCAAAAATTAAGTAATTAATTTTTTCTTATACACATTTAAAAACGCCAAGAATTTTTCTTGGCGTTTTTTTTGTTTTTATTTTAATTTAAAAATATACCTTGATATATCAGCAAGTTACCCGGTGCATTCTACCGTACAAACACGATTTCTACCATTTTTCTTGGCGCTATAAAGAGCCTGGTCAGCAGTCTCTAGGAGATTGCGCCCCGCTAGGGCTTCCTGCCCTTGCCCTGTCGATACACCAATAGACACAGTAACTGATACAGTTTCAACTTCATGAGAAACCTTAAAGGCCTTACTACAGATTGAATCTCTTAATCGTTCTGCAATAGTCTCTGCCCATTCAAGTGAAGTATCAGGCATCAGAACAACAAATTCTTCACCACCATAACGCGCCGCCAAATCTACACCACGGATATTTTGTGCGATTCGGTTTGAGAACTCTTTTAACACCTCATCACCCACGGCATGCCCATATTGATCATTAACCAACTTAAATAAATCAATATCCAGCATCATAATGCTAACAGGTTTATCTTGTTCTATAGCTGACCGTATTTGAGTTTCCATATGGCTAGTTAGATAATGTCGGTTATACAGGCCAGTTACAGCGTCAGTTGTAGCTAACTGCATACTCAGGTGAAAATTATCTAATAATTTATCTGCGTATCTCTTGCGACGTAACTGCGTTTTAACGCGGGCTACAAATTCCATTCGGTCCACAGGGCGAACCACATAATCGTTAACCCCCATCTCTAGCGCTCGGACTAAAACCTTTGAGTTGCCATCGTCAACCATCACTAAAATCGGCACATTACGCGTTTCTTCAAAAGTTCTAATTTTTGAGCAAATTCGTAAGCCATCTGTTTCTTGCATGGTCAAGGATATAATAATTAAATCAAATGACTTTTCTCGTACACGTTCTGGCACCTCTTCATTACCTGTTAAAAAGGTAATTGTGCCAAGTCCTTCAAGTGCGCGACCAATGCGCGTCATTACACGCTCGCGTTCATCTACTACTAAAATATTACTATCAAAAGTATCTTCTTCTACTAGTAATGGATCAGATGTTTTTTCCCATCCAAGATTAGCCCCGGTGGTTTCGCGATTACGCAACTCATCCATCATAACTTTCATACGCACTAAAGATTTAACGCGAGCGAATAGAGCAATGTCTTGAACGGGTTTTGTTAAAAAATCTTCGGCGCCAGCCTGTAATCCCGCCACGCGATCAGAGGGTTGATCAAGCGCTGTGACCATTACAATTGGAATATGCTGTGTTGTTGGATCAGCTTTAATGCGCCTACAGACCTCAAAGCCATCCATGCCAGGCATCATAACATCGAGCAAAATAATATCTGGATGTTCTCGTGAGACCACCTCTAGCGTCTCAACCCCTGAATAGGCGGTAAGCACTTCGAAATATTCACTTGTTAATTTAGCTTCCAGTAACTTGACGTTTGGTAAAACATCATCAACCACTAGCACCCGCGCTGTCATATCAAACTCCGGTCCTGCTTACCTATCATTTTACCGATTTGTAAATTCTTTAACCGTATCTAAGAATTGTCCAACAGAGATAGGTTTCGAGATATAGGCCTCGCAACCACCCTCTCGGATTTTTTCTTCATCACCCTTCATGGCAAAGGCCGTGACAGCAACGACGGGGATAGAGCGTAGATCTTCATCTTCTTTAAGCCACTTTGTTACCTCAAGGCCAGAGACCTCAGGCAGCTGAATGTCCATTAAAATTAAATCCGGTTTATGCTCACGAGCGAGATCAAGTGCACTCATACCATCACGTGTCTGAATCGTTATATATTCGTGTGCTTCTAGCAAGTCACAAAATAATTTCATATTCAGCTCATTGTCTTCCACTACTAGTATTTTCTTGCTCATTTTACGCCTGTCTTTACCATCAATTAATAAACCTTCATGATAGTAGAGCTTGGTTTTAACTAAAACACAACCCTACAAAAGAATTTATCTGTAAATATATAAATAATAAGCCTATGTTATGGCTTATCTATCACAATAACCATTAAGTCCTACAATATGAAACATACCAAAGCAAAAGATATTGCCTTAAAAGGTTTAACTTTCCTATTATCGGAAGATAATTTAAGAGATCGCTTCATGGCAATAACGGGTATCCTACCTGACGAGATAAAAGAACTCATTGATTCTAAGGATTTTTTAATAGCCGTATTAGATTTTTATATTCAACATGAACCCGACTTACTCCGGCTAGCGGAGGCGCACACTATGGCACCAGAATTAATTGTATCCAGCTGGCGTGAGCTAGGTGGTGGCTTGGGCCAAGAATGGTGAATAGAAGAATATATGAATAATTATATCAAAGATATAAACCCAGATAAACCGTTGCTGATCGTAGATGCAGATGAGGTTTTATTGCAATTTGTCACTCATCTTGAAGCATTTGCCTCAGAAGATGGATTTAAAGTAGAGCTGCGCGGTTATCAATTAACTGGAAATATTATCCACGCATCAACTAATGAGGTCGCTACTCAAGAGACTGTCAGCGATTTAATATCCCGTTTTTTCAAAGTATGCGTTTTGCAAATGCAGGCAGTCGATGGAGCGGCGAGAAGCTTAAAGCGCTTAAGCGATCATCTAGATATTATAATCCTATCAAATGTTCCATCCTTTGCTAAGGCTGGCAGGATACAAAACCTGCGTGATTTAGGCATGTCCTACCCGTTCATTGCTAACGAAGGCCCAAAGGGTAGCAGCGTGGCATTTTTGACCGAGCATCTAAAGGCTCCGTCTTTTTTCATTGACGATTTACCACTCCAGCATACCTCTGTGGCCAAGCATGCGCCTGATTGTCACCGCATTCATTTTGTGGCTGACCCCAGACTAGGGGCATTAGTGTCCAAAGCTGATAACGCCCATCACCGCATTGATGATTGGGATGAGGTTCATGATCATATCACCCAGCATATTAACGGGTGATATAAGTTATGGCCTCGCATAATCATATTGATGGTGAACCACAAAAAGCATTATGCAGGGATTGCCTGACTATCGTCGCATTTGCTAAAAAATGCTCAAACTGTCACAGGCCAAGATTATTATCTCACACTGAACTATTTGATCTAAACATTGCACACATGGACTGTGATGCCTTTTATGCCTCAGTCGAGAAGCGCGACAACCCTGCATTACGAGACAAACCTGTTATTATTGGCAAAGGAGAGCGTGGCGTCGTTTCCACAGCCTGCTATATAGCCCGCATGAGCGGTGTCAAATCTGCCATGCCTATTTTCAAGGCTAAAAAACTTTGCCCCGACGGTGTATACCTATCTGGCAATATGGCTAAATACCGCGAAACTGGACTTGAAATACGCTCGATGATGCAAAGCGTGACTCCGCTGGTGGAACCTCTATCCATTGACGAAGCATTCCTCGATCTTAGCGGCACAGAGAAATTACACGGTGCGCCGCCAGTTACAGTCCTCGCAAAATTGGTCAAAGAAATAGAAGCCAAGGTCGGAATCAGTATATCTGTCGGATTAGCCCCAAATAAATTCTTAGCGAAATTAGCATCTGACATGCAAAAACCACGTGGATATACGGTCATAGGGCGATCCGACGCTCAGGATATCCTTAGTAAATTACCTATCAGCCGCATATATGGCATCGGCAAAGTGACAGCTGAGGGCCTTAAAAAAAATGGCCTAACGATGATAAGCCAACTGCAAACCATGGATGAGGCGACATTAATCAAACGCTATGGAGAGACAGGGCAGCGCCTGTACCATCTTGCGCGAGGCAATGATAACCGTAAGGTGAGCATCGCAGGTAAAGCTAAAAGCATTTCAGCTGAAACGACTCTCCCGCGTGATATATATAATCAAGAAAAATTAGAAGATATCTTATGGCAACAATGCGAACGCACAGCCTTTGACCTTAAAAAGAAATCATTTGCTGCCAAGACAATTACCCTCAGATTAAAAACTGGGTCATTCAAGGGCATTACACGCTCTCGCACGCTAGAAGACCCAACCCAATTAGCAGAGACTTTGTTTGAAGTTGGTAAAAACCTACTGGCTCCCCTATGTGACGGCACAGCATATAGACTCATTGGCATTGGCGGCAGCCACCTTGTACCGCCAGACCAAGCTGACCCCATCGATCTGATTGAACCGAGCCGCAACAGAAAAAACTCGACTGAGCGTACCATGGATTTGCTGAAAGACCGTTTTGGCAGTGACGCAATTATCAAAGGTCGCAGCTTAGCGGCAAAGACACCCAAAGCGCCGTCTTAATCGGTAATAATTACCCTACACACCCAAACAGTCTCCATTTACTAGTGATAATCGGCAGTATTTATCCGAATCATCCCCATAGCGCTCAAATAAAGTGGCATAAGAATTGCTTATATGTATCCGTAATTAGTATAACGACGGAGAGTAAGATGACTGAAATGACAGATGTTAAGAAAGACTGGAAAGTCACCATAAACCCTTATGTAAGCAATCTCGCCAGCAAACTGATGAAAAATGCAGTCAATGCCGACATGAAGCTAGACAGCAAAGGATGGCAGCTTATTTCCGAAGTTTTATCATTCGCCGCCGCCGCTGAGCAGCGTATGACAGACCAGATGGATCGCATTTCATATCTTGAGCATTTATCCACGACTGATGAGCTTACAGGCATTTCAAACCGTCGCGGTTTGCGTAACTTTCTAGGCAATGCCCTAGCAGCAGCAGCGCGCCATAATGAAAAAGGCGTTCTTGGTTTTCTCGATCTAGATGGATTTAAGAAGATTAATGATACCCATGGCCATTTAGCGGGTGATTCAATTTTGCGCCATGTAGCCAAAGTAATCTCTGAGGAAATTCGCACAACGGACCATGTTGCCCGTGTATCTGGTGATGAATTTGCAATTGTCATGACACGCTGTACACAGCACGAAGGTATTGAGCGTCTATCACAAATTCAAAAAACACTAGATAATAGTAAAGTTAAATTTGGGCGTAAGACAATTCCAGTTAAATGTAGCGTCGGCATTCACCCTTTTGAGGCTGCGACCGATCCTACTGAGTTAATCGATCTAGCTGATAAAGCAATGTATAATGACAAACAAACACGCAAAGCAGGCAATGATGACGCGCCTGTTGCGATTAATGACAAAGCAATGACACAATAGAGAAACCTCAATAAAAACAGTCTCTCTCATATAAAAAACGGAATGTGCACTATAACTTATAGGCACTCTCCGTTTTTTTGTTTTGTAACTCCGCCCTAAAATGATTAAAGATAATAGTTAGATAAACTATACACACTATTAGGGGTTATTATGAGCATCGAAGCACGCCTATCTGAACTAGGCATCACATTACCAACACCAGCAGCGCCTGTTGCCAATTACGTACCATATGTTGTCACTGGAAATTTGGTCAGCATATCAGGGCAAATCCCTATGGGGCCCAACGGCATTGAATATACAGGTAAGGTTGGCGCCGAGGTATCAGAGGCAGATGCCGGTAAAGCTGCACGCCTATGCGGGCTTAATATACTTGCTCAGCTCAAAGCTGCTTGCGGTGGTGACCTAGACCGTATTGTACGCATTGTAAAGCTTGGTGGCTTTGTAAATTGTATCGATGGTTTTGGAGGTCAACCTGGAATCATTAACGCCGCATCAGATTTGATGGTAGAGGTATTTGGTGAAAAGGGCCGCCACAGTAGATCTGCTGTTGGTACCAATGGCCTACCCTTAAATGTTCCTGTCGAAATCGATGCATTCATTGAGATAAAATAAATATGAACAGTCCAAAAATACAAAAGGATTTCAGCTGGCTTGCCAGTGGCCCAACCGCTCATCGTGGCTTATTTAAGGCTGGCACTGAGGCCGAGGAAAACACCCTCAAAGCCATTGCCGCTGCCGCTGACGCTGGTTATGCTATTGAAATAGACGTACGATTAACCTTGGACAATCAAGTTGTGGTTATCCATGATGCCAGACTAGAGCGCATGACCAATGGAACAGGCTATGTATCAGAATATACCTTCGAGAAGCTACAAGTCTTTAAAATCGGCAAAACTAATGAGCATATTCCGCTACTGACTGATGTGCTTGAGATCGTCGCTGAGCGAGTACCACTTTATATTGAGATAAAATGCCCGCGATCAATTGCACCAGGACAAATATGCGCAGGGGTCCGTTTTGCGTTAGAGGGCTACCATGGACAAGTGGGTATCATGTCCTTCAACCCAAAAGTTCCCACATGGTTCAGACATTTTGCCAAACAATATGCTCGCGGCGTTGTTTTAGATTTTCATGGATTATCTACCTTTTTCAAACGTTTCATCACAAGACGCGGTATAAAAGCCAGCGACCCACACTTTCTGGCCGTTGATATTCAAAGCCTACCAAATTTACTTGCCAAAAAATGGCGAGAATCAGGTAAACCTCTCATAACATGGACAGTTAAAAGCCCCACCCAAGAAGCAATCGGTGGTGTACATGCTGATGCCCTGCTCTTTGAAATGCCGGCAGTAGTCGGTGATCAGGAATAAAAGTGCCGTGTCTAACAAAGATCAGTCTCCGCGTTATCAAGCTCAAATTTTAAAATCTATTAACGAGATTGAGCCTAACATTTGGGATAATTTAAACAAGGACGACCACCCCTTCACACGCCATGCATTTCTAAAAGCCACCGAAGATACTGGTTGCGTCGGCACCGTGGAAAGCGGCTGGATACCTCGTCATATAATCATCACTTTAGAAAATGATGACACAGTAATTGGGGCTATGCCACTTTATCTAAAAACCCACAGCCAAGGTGAATATGTTTTTGATCATGGCTGGGCAGACGCTCTCACCCGTGCTGGCGGGCAATATTACCCCAAGATTCAAGTATCTGTGCCCTTCACCCCCGTTACGGGACCTCGCTTTCTAACGGGTACTCACTGCGACAGCCGCATGATTAAACAGGCGCTGATTAGTGCGGCGCATGATCTGATGGAGGATGGCGGCTTGTCATCGCTTCATTTCACATTTCTAGTAGAAGAGGAAGCTAAGCTATTAGAGCAGCATGGTTTTTTACTGCGCAATGACCAACAGTTTCACTGGAAAAATGATAACTATCATGACTTTGATCAGTTTCTAGCCACCCTATCCTCGCGCAAGCGCAAGCAGATAAAAAAAGAACGCCGCATCGCCACGGCAAATGATATCTCCATCCGCCTAATTGAAGGCAAAGATATCACCAAAAGTCAGTGGCAAGCTTTCTATAAATTTTATATGGATACAGGTATGCGCAAATGGGGCCGTCCTTACCTAAACGAAGAATTTTTCCTATCCATCGGCGCCAGCATGCCAGAAAACATCATGCTAATACTGTGTATGCGCAACGGCGAACCCATTGCTGGCGCGCTGAATTTCAAAAGCAGCGATACATTATATGGTCGTTATTGGGGCTGCAGTGAAGATCACCCATGCCTGCATTTTGAGACCTGCTATTATCAAGCCATCGATTATGCCATAGAGCATAGACTAAAAACCGTAGAAGCTGGCGCGCAGGGGCAACACAAGGTTGCCCGTGGTTATCAACCCACTAAAACATATTCCGCCCATTTTATGGCGAACGAGAGCTTCCAAGATGCTGTACACCATTTTTTGATTCATGAACGCGCAGCGGTAGATAGTGAGATTGAGTATCTAAGCGACCATTTGCCGTTTAAATCCAAATAATTAAATCCTCCTATTTTGGCAATAAATTATATGTTTGTTAATATTCACTAACTAACTTAAACTGGTGGGTATATAGTTTTTAGACTGAAATTCAGCACTTACAGGAGGTAATCATGACTAATTCTAAAAAAACAATCACTGAATTTTACCAAGATCATAAAGATGGGCCTGAAGGTGCCGAAAAAGAGCTGTTTGGCCGTAAAGTTAACAGCGACCGCCGTGGATTTTTACGCGGCGCGGGCCTTGCTTCACTAGCAGCACTAGTTGGCGGCGCAATTCCATTCAGCCAAAATATGCCTGCTGGTTTTATTCCGGCAGCCCTAGCTGAGGCTGATGTATTAAATGGCAAAGACGGCTTAACTGTTCTAAATGATCGACCCGTTAACGCCGAGACACCACCACATTTATTAGATGATGACATCACGCCTATTTCAAGACATTTCGTCCGCAACAACGGGCATCCTCCAACTGAGATGAATGCCGACACATGGACCCTAACCATCGATGGTTTAGTTGAAAATCCAATCACAATGACAATTGCTGACCTTAAAAGCAAATTCGAAGTGGTTACC
Source organism: uncultured Kordiimonas sp. (assembly GCA_965603205.1). Taxonomy (GTDB): domain Bacteria; phylum Pseudomonadota; class Alphaproteobacteria; order Sphingomonadales; family Kordiimonadaceae; genus Temperatibacter. Next base: position 83,758 of record CBFDCC010000009.1, read on the forward strand.
AAAAATTTAGTGATTGAGTGCGGCGGCAATGGGCGTTCAGCCTTCAATCCTCCTGCCAAGGGGAACCAATGGTCATTAGGTGCTGTTGCTTGTTCTGCTTGGACTGGCGTGAGGCTGAAAGATGTTTTAAAAGCCGCAGGTGTTAAAGACAATGTCATCTATACTGCCCACGTTGGCGCTGACACACATCTTTCAGGCAAAGAAGGAAAGCTTGCACTCTCTCGTGGTGTGCCTATTGAAAAAGCCATGGATGAAAACATCCTAATTGCCTTTGAGCAAAATGGCGAACCGATACACCCTATGAACGGTGCACCGCTACGACTTGTTGTTCCAGGCTGGCCTGGCAGTTGCTCACAAAAGTGGCTAACGCGTATCTGGCTCCGTGACATTGTTCATGATGGCCCCAAGATGACTGGCTCTGCCTACCGTGTACCAGCATATCCTGTTGCTCCGGGGACTAAGGTGCCAAAGGCTGATATGAAAATTATCGAAGCAATGCCCGTTAAGTCACTTATTACCCATCCTGCAACAGGCTTGCAAACCACTGAACGCAAAATTGATATCCGAGGCCATGCTTGGGCTGGTGATGTTGAGGTCAAAGAAATGCATGTTTCATTTGATTTTGGTGCAACTTGGCAAAAAACTGAACTCGCTAAGCCTGTGAATGGTGGTGCGTGGCAACGCTGGAACACAACTATTGAAGTTCCACAAGCTGGTTACTATGAAGTATGGGCCCGCGCTACTGATGACAACGGCGTTACGCAACCCTTCGCCATTGACTGGAACCCAAAAGGCTATCTAAACAATAGCTTCCACCGTATTGCGCTACATGTAGCTTAGGATATCAAACAAGGAAAAAGTTATGAGTAAATTACTGTTGGCATTTTTGATACTAGGCCTATCCATGCCTAGCTTTAGCCAAGAAGATAACGAAGATGACCTTCCGCTAGGCATGAATCTTATGCCCGCAGATGAAGGCCGTGAAGATACCTATTATAGCTGCACATCCTGCCACTCAATCAGAATTGTTCTCCAGCAAGGCCTGACTAAAAAAGATTGGGAAGATACACTGGAATGGATGGCTGATGAACAAGAAATGGACCCCTTGGATCCAGAAACCCAAAAAATAGTCATTGCCTATCTTGCAAAACATTATGGCACTGACAGGCCTAATTTCCCAACGAACAAATAAACATAAAAAAGAGACCAGATGGTCTCTTTTTTTTATGCTAACGCACAGTTTCTTTCTTTTTGCCTTTGCCCTTGCGCTTGCGCTTATCCTCAACCATTTTAGGTGGCGGAGCATGGGGGATGATCTCAAAATCTAACTCGTTATCTTTAACGGAAATATTAACCTCACCACCACGTTTCAGCTTGCCAAACAGTAGCTCATCAGCCAGAGGTTTCTTGATTTTCTCTTGGATAACGCGCGCCAAAGGCCTCGCGCCGTACAGACGATCATACCCTCGTTTCGAAATCCATTTCTTGGCGGCACTATCAAGTGTGAACTCAACTTGGCGATCTGCTAATTGTAGCTCAAGCTGTAGGATAAATTTCTCGACAACACGTTCCACCACTTCTGGCGGTAGATAATCAAATGGTATCGTAGCGTCTAAACGATTTCTAAATTCTGGTGTGAACATCTTCTTAATGGCTTCAGTGTCTGCATGATTATTTTGCACATCACCAAAACCGATTGTTCCCTTGCTCATTTCCATGGCGCCCGCATTGGTGGTCATGATTAATACCACATTACGGAAATCAACTTTTTTACCATTATGATCAGTCAAACTACCGTTATCCATAACCTGCAACAGCACATTAAATAGATCAGGGTGCGCTTTTTCAATCTCATCTAGTAGCAATACACTATGCGGGTTTTGGTCGATAGCATCAGTTAGCAAACCACCTTGGTCAAAACCAACATATCCAGGAGGCGCACCAATAAGGCGCGAGATTGAATGACGCTCCATATATTCTGACATATCAAAACGGTGTAGTTCAACACCAAGCAAATCAGCTAATTGACGTGCAACCTCTGTTTTACCAACACCCGTTGGGCCAGAAAATAAGTAACTGCCAATAGGCTTGTTTGGCTCTCGCAGGCCAGCGCGCGCTAGCTTAATGCTGGCGGTTAACGCCTCAATAGCTTTATTCTGACCATATACAACACGCTGTAGATCGCCTTCTAGGCTTTTCATAACACGTGCTTCATCGCGGGTCACAGATTTAGGTGGGATACGGGCGATCTTAGCAACAACGGCCTCAACATCCTTCACACCGATGGTTTTCTTGCGTTTAGACGCTGTGATGAGCATCTGCGCGGCCCCAGTCTCGTCTATCACATCAATAGCGCTATCAGGTAATTTACGGTCGCCAATATAACGCTCAGCAAGCTCTACAGCAGATTTAATAGCGTCGGCTGTATAACGAATTTTGTGATAACTCTCAAAATACGGCTTAAGTCCTTGCAAAATCTTGATGGTATCAGGAACAGACGGTTCCTTGATGTCAATCTTTTGGAAACGACGCAAAAGCGCACGATCTTTTTCAAAATGACTACGGAATTCCTTATAGGTCGTTGATCCCATGCAGCGGATACCACCATTAGCCAGTGCTGGCTTTAATAGATTGGAGGCATCCATCGCGCCGCCACTTGTTGCACCCGCGCCAACAACCGTATGAATTTCATCTATGAATAAAACGGAACCTTCATAATCTTCTAATTCTTTCACCACTGCTTTTAAGCGCTCTTCAAAATCACCGCGATAGCGTGTTCCAGCCAGTAGCGCGCCCATATCAAGAGAGAATATCGTCGCATTTTCAAGCACTTCGGGTACATTTTTTTCTACAATGCGCAGCGCTAGTCCTTCGGCAAGGGCAGTTTTACCAACACCCGGGTCACCCACGAGCAGTGGATTATTTTTAGAGCGGCGACATAATATTTGAACGGTGCGGTCTAATTCTTCTTGGCGACCAATAAGCGGATCAATCTTGCCATTTGCGGCCTTCACATTCAGATTAACACAGTATTTATCAAGTGCGGTTTCTGCCTTTTGTTCTTTGACTTCTTCTTCTGTTAAAAAGGGTTCATCATCACCCGTGCTATGTTCCTCAGCACCTTTAATTTCACGCTCTTCACTCATACCTTCTGCTTTGGCTATGCCGTGGCTGATATAAGACACCACATCTAGGCGGTTCATATCGTGGCTTTGAAGGAAATAAACAGCATGGCTCTCGCGCTCGGCAAACATAGCGACTAACAGATTAGCACCTGTCATCTGCTCGCGGCCTGACGATTGAACATGCAGGATTGCCCGCTGCACAACGCGCTGGAAACCTGCAGTTGGCGTTGCCTCTATGCCTTCACTTTCCAGATGTAAATTTTGCAACTCATTATCTAAATACTCAGTGATTTGCGCGCGCAGAATTTCTACATTCACTTCACAAGCCTTAAAAACTGCCACTGCCTCAGGGTCATCAACTAATGATAATAGCAAATGCTCTAAAGTCGCATACTCATGGCTGCGATCATTAGCAGCATCTAATGCACGGTGTAGCGTTTTCTCAAGATGTGGGGAAAAGCTGGGCAATGATATATCCTTATTTAATTATTCTTTTTCTAACGTGCATTGGAGCGGATGCTCATTTTGCCGAGCATAGGCGGTAACTTGATTCACCTTAGTCTCTGCAACATCATAGGTAAAGATGCCGCAAATACCAACGCCGCGCTGATGAACATGCAGCATAATTTCAGTTGCTTCATCAGCTGTCATCTTAAAGAAGTTTTGCAATATATGAATAACAAACTCCATCGGCGTATAGTCATCATTCAGCATCAAAACTTTATACATTGATGGTTTTTTAGTTTTGATCTCTGGGCGCGTTAACAGGTCTGTGCCTGTACCCCCATCATCATTATCACCATCATGATTACTATCATGTTTTTTCTTATCAGGCATCCACTGCTCCAAACTTAACTCATATATCTAATGTAGCGCAAAAATCAGTGGTTTGAAGGGCTAATAAGTTTTTTTTGTGAAATTATATGCAATATGCCAGATAAAATGGCTCAAATACTTACATTCCTCAATTTTAAGGCATTCGCTAATTTATGAATTTAGTAGCGTGTGTTTGGCTTCATTCAACTTTGCTGCCATCCAATCACTACCACCAGCATCTGGGTGGGCCTTTGTCATCAGTCTTTTATAAGCCGCTTTTATATCGTCTTCACTGCAGCCTTCACTTAAACCTAAGACCTCTAGAGCTTCTTTGCGTGTCATAATGTTATTACTATTAGGCCTTGCTGCAAATCCACCGCCGCCGCGCAGTTGCCTGCGTGCCCGCCAAGCAATAGGAACAACCACAAACAGTAATGGCAAAAAAGCGATATTCCCCCGTACAACACCTAGTATTAAGACAATACCAAGAGCAAACATCACGGCCAACACAACGCCTGCTAGGCTCTTTTTAGCTGATTCAGTGCTAGCATTTGCCCACCATTTAAGCAGGACAAAAACTAATAAAGCGATTACTAAACCGATGAAGATAAAGGGCATTAAGAAGCATCCTTTTTCTTGCGAAACGGTAAATTAAGCGAATCTATCATCCTGCGTAATTCTTGACGTGCTGCCACATGTGACATGCTCATACTCTTACCTTCTAAGGCACGTTGATTACTCAAATCAATCAATGTTAGACCCTTTAAAAATAACTCACGGTATATAACGCGCTCTCCAAGCCCTGCGATAAAACGGAACCCAATACGACGTGCTAATTGCTCTATGACAGCCTTTACATGCTCCATATTATTGGCGCGAAGAGACGACAAACGATTACGCAAAACTACCCATTCAATTGTGCTACCATCAACACTGGCGCGGCGCTGCCTAGCCTTCCATACCATTTCTGCATAGAAACTTGGTGCTAGAACTTCATGAGTTTCTGGATCAATTTTCGCTAACAGGTCCAAATCAACAAAACTATCGTTTACGGGCGTGATCAGCGTGTTGGCCGCTGTGTGCGCTAGGCGTGACAAGAATGTATCGCTACCAGGGCAATCAACAAGAATCACATCCACATGATTAGCCAATTCCATATAGGTTGTCTCAAAGTTTTGCTTTTCTTCACGCTCTGCCTCATCCTTATCTCTAAGCTCTGATCGAACAACCACACGCTCGGTTGGCATGGGAAGATCAAGGTCTGTTTCTTTTGCAAATTTTCTACGGTTTTCAATATAACGAGTTAAGCTCTGCTGACGTCCATCCAGATCAATTGTACCCACACTATATCCCTCTGATAACAGAGAGACTACAATATGCATCGACGTTGTAGATTTACCCGATCCGCCTTTTTCATTACCAAGCACGATGAGATAGGGCTGATTATAGCCAGTCATTTTTTGTGACTTTTCTTGTTGTTGTGAAGGCACGCCTTACTCCTTAAATACACAAAACCATGTAAAATACATTTAAATATAATTGCCTTAGAAAACCCTATGGCCTTAATGTCAATATTTAGGTTATACTATAATATATTTTTAAATGATGACAGCCGTTTTATCAAAAACGGCGGCAAAAAAACGATTTTATTTATAAAGCGAGGAAGCAAGAGTTGAGAAACAAACTCATCATATTCAACCTGTCTATTTTGATGGTTGCTATACCTACTTATATGGCGTGGCATTTGCTAAAATCCTCTCGTCCCATCTCATTTAAAGGCGATGAGGCTAATTATTTATCTCACTTAAAACCGCCAAAATCCACGCAAAAGATAGAAGCTGCACTAAGCTATAAATTAGAAGTAATCGTTAAGGGCGGCGATACGGTTCCACGGGTTTTTATGGTGCGTCTCCCTGAAAACTTACCGTTAATCAAACAAGTTAAAATAAAAAAGAAATTATTCACTGCAACGTTACTACCGTTGATTTTACGCGCGAATGAATTAATCAGGCAGGACCGAACTGAGTTGATGCTGATGGCAAAAAAGCTAATGGCCAATAGTACTATTTCAAAACGAGAGCATCACTGGTTAGAAGAAATGCGTAATCGTTACCGTATGGACGGGCTATTAAATTCATTGCCTCTAATTAATAAGCTGCTTAAGCGTGTGGATATTATTCCTCCGTCATTAGCTCTTTCTCAGGCCGCTATTGAATCTGGCTGGGGCACTAGTTATTTCGCTCAAAAAGGCAACGCCCTATTCGGGCAATGGGTTTATGGCGATAACGCAAAGGGCATGTTACCCAGGCGCCGTAACAAAGGGGCTAATCACAAAATAAAATCATTCGATTATTTGTTGGATAGTGTCAGCTCATATATGGTGAATCTCAATTCTCATAAGGCTTACCAAGAGCTTCGCAATAGAAGATTAGAACTGCGGGCGCATGACCTCCCCATTACAGGTAGTGCGCTCGCCCCTGCCCTTATTAGCTATAGTGAGCGTGGCCAACCTTATGTGAATGATCTATTATCTGTAATGAATTATAATAATTTCATTCAATTAGATAATGCCCAGTTAGAAGCCATATAAGCATGACTAAAAAAATAAAAATAGTTAGAAGCATCAAAGATTTACGCGACACCTCTGCTTTATGGAAGCAGCAGGGATTACGTGTTGGTCTCGTGCCTACCATGGGTGCATTACACCATGGACATCTATCTCTTGTTGATGAGCTAGCAGGCAAGTGTGACAAGGTAATTGTGTCTATTTTTGTCAACCCTACCCAGTTTAGCCAAGGCGAAGATTTAGATGCCTACCCCCGCCAAGAAAAAGACGATATAGATAAATTAAGTCGTCACTCTGCCGACCTTGTATTTATTCCTACTGTTGATGAAATGTACCCTAAAGGGGACTGTACGGTGGTTACCCTGACAAATACAGGTGAGACTGACAAGACCGGTAAGGCTGGCATCACGGAAATATTAGAAGGTGCTAATAGACCTGGCCATTTTGATGGAGTGGCAACTGTCGTTACTAAACTATTTCAGCAGAGCCAATGTGACATAGCCATATTTGGCGAGAAAGATTACCAGCAGCTTGCCGTCATCCGTCAGTTTACCCACGATTTACATATGCCGATTGAGATTATGGCGGGAACATTAGTCCGCGAGGATGATGGCCTCGCCGCCTCTTCACGTAATGTCTATTTGTCAAAGGACGAGCGTAAAATTGCCGCTAAGCTCAATGTGATTTTATCCGAGCTAGTTATATCCGTTTGTGGCGGCGCTGATTTACGCTTTGCTGAAAATGTAGCCACCCAAGCCTTATTAGACGCTGGATTTTTATCTGTGGATTACATCAGCATTGTTCACAAGGATAGTTTGCAATCTATCGATAGGATAGAGGGTGAATCCCGCGTGGTGGCCGCGGCCCATATTGGCAATGTTAGGCTACTGGATAATATGGCGATAAAGCCCTAGATTAAACCTAGCTCTTTTAGCTCTGCGGCCATTTCTGGTGATATTTCATTTATCTCGCCACCTGACCCCACTGGCATATCATCAGGTACGTCAGCCGCAGGGAAATAGCGCCAGCCCTGAAAACCGCGCCTTGGCACTGGAATAGTAGGAATAACTGTTGAGCTAACACATAAACGGCAGACTTTCTTACCCTCTGGTGTCTCCTCGCCATATATATCAATGAACGGTGTTCTGGCCGCTATTTTACCTTTTATAATCCAGTAAATAGAGCCGCCATCTAGTAATTCATCAGCTCGTTTTGGTGTATTGCGGGTCGGCACAGGGGTCACAGGACCATTATCTGGATCATCATAACCATAGGATAATAGTCGTGTCTGTAATTGATCTAGATGCTGCACACCTGCTGCAATTTTAATTAAATGGACAGTCATTGATTAATCATAATCCTGAAAATTTTGCAGTGGCACCATTCCAGCGCCAGCAAATCTTGAATCTCTACATAGAGTTTCAAACTCGCTAATATTAAACGCGATCTCTAATTTCCAAGCCATATTCAGACGCTGAGTCACAGCATAAACCACATCAGGAAAACGAATGAAATCACCATAATGCTCACAGTGATCAATGACAACCTTAGACAGCCGCCCTAAATAGACGACACGCTCAATATAACGCTCGCCAAAATTATCCGATACAGCATCTAACTCAGACCGCATTTGTCGCTCAACAGATTTAGCAATCATTTCGTCCATTTCCACCACATTAGCGATAGAAGGCAATTGATCACCCTTTAGGGATTTTGCATATAAAATTGCACGGCGTCTAATATCACTGGGCAGTCCTTTAAAACCGCTGGCAGTCCAAAAGGCGATACGGTTTCTGATCTTTTCAATAGGCAGGCCTTTTATAAGAAAATCATCTACCCCCACATCAAGACCACTACGCACTGTTTCTATATTATCGTGCCCTGTTAAGAAAATAAAAGGCATAGTCTTTAACCCGCGATTCATGCATTCCTTTGCAAATTCAACACCGCCCTCGCCTGGCATTTCTAGATCACTGATCACCAGACACGGTTTATCCGATATAACCCGCGGAATGGCCTCGCTTACTGTTTCGGCAATAATCGCGTTCAATCCCATTTGATTAACCGCCGCCGCATACATACGCACGATCACAGGATCATCATCCAGCAGTAGCACAGGGGGGAAATGTTGCTTCATCGACCTATTATACCATTCTTGGCAATACGGTTGCGGCTAGCCCTAAAAAGGCAAAGAAGCCAACGACATCAGTGATTGTTGTCACAAAAACACTGGACGCAATAGCTGGGTCAACATCAATCTTATCCAGACCCAGCGGAATTAAAATGCCACTAAGCCCCGCAAGGGCGATATTAAAGATCATGGCTGCGGCAAACACCAGTGCGAGCATCTGATTATCAAACCAATACCACGCGATAGTGCCCGCTATAACCGCCAGCATTGAGCCGTTCAAAAAGGCAACAAAAAATTCACGCCACACCATGCGCCACGCATTGGTCGAACTTAATTCTTTGGTGGCAATTGCGCGCACAGCCACTGTCATGGTCTGCGTACCAGCATTGCCGCCCATGGATGCAACAATCGGCATCAGGATAGCCAACGCCACTAAATTTTCAATCGTCGTATCAAATATGCCAATCACAAATGACGCGAGTACGGCCGTTAGCAGATTAACAAATAACCATGTAAAACGATTTTTAGTCACCTCGAGAACACTGTCACCAATATCCTCCTCGATCACACCAGCCAGCGCCAAGATATCTTCTTCGGCCTCGTCCTCGATCACGTCAACAACATCATCAACGGTAATCATACCAACAAGCCGTCCTGCTTCGTCGGTCACTGCTGCCGATATCAGATTATATTTCGAGAATTGATAAGCTACATCCTCTTGGTCCGATGTTACATTAATTAGATGCTGCTCTGTCTCCATGATATCTTTGAGCGCAACCGTACGATCAGAACGCATCAAGCGCGACAACGGCACCCAACCCGTTGGTCTATGACTGGGATCCACAACAAAGACATCGTAAAACACCTCGGGCAAATCATCATCATCAGAGCGCAACAGATCAATGGTTTGACCAACAGTCCAATACGATGGCAGAGCAACCAGCTCACGCTGCATCAAACGCGCGGCAGAGTCCTCTGGATAGCGTAGACTTTCCTCAATGGCGACACGGTCATCAGCTGACAACGCCGCCAGCACCTCGGTACGGTCGGCCTCATCCAATTCCTCAAGAACATAAACCGCGTCATCCGTTTCCATATCGGTTACAGCGTCAGCTAGCTTTTCATTGGGGAGCTGCTCGTATAATTCGTCCTGTGCGGGCCCTTCGACCTCTGATAGTATGTCTGCCAGAAGCTCAGGGTCTAACTTATCACCGATCAGGGCGATCAACGCCTTACGGTGATTTGAGGTTAAAACCTCTAGAAAGTTAGCGAAATCTGCTGCGTGCAGCGGCTCCAAAAGCTCATATGCCTTATCGGCATCACCAGCCTTTGTAACCGCGACAACATCTCTAACAAAACCACGGTCTTCGTGAAAATCTAGCTCTTCAATACCTTCATGATCTATTGAGGCATTTTCTGAATCTATATTGTGATCAATCATTCATACCTCCTCATCATTACACATTGAATCTAATGAGCCGAAACTATACGAGATTACGCGCCAATGCCACCCCGTAAGGAAAAAAAGCATAAAGAATTTTGAAAAAGCAGTTTTACTGTCATTTCACCCGAGGAAGGTATGACGGTTATTTTCCAAAATTGGTTATTGGGCGATTTACAGTCACAGTATTACAGCGCCATAAAACCCCTTGCTCTATGCTTTTATTTACCTAATAATGAGATAAAACATAAGGGGTACAGGTCATGATATTAAAGTTACTTTTTTGCGGAATATTATTGATGTCATCTAATGTGGCAGCATCTGAGACATTTCTGACAGCCCCCCCAAGTCAACCTGACTTGACCAAAAAATATTTATTTTACTTACATGGTGCAATTATAGAGCGTGGAGAGTTAAACCCAACACATCCCCAATTTGGGATTTATAACATGACCTCTATTAGAAATGCACTAAAACAAGAAGAAAATATAGTTTTAATAAGTGCCCAACGCGCCCCAAAAACAAATTCTAGAGAATATTCAAAACAACTTGCGCTTGAAATACGTCAGTTATTGGCTCTAGGTGTTTCTGCGAGCAACATAACCATTGCAGGATTTTCCAAGGGTGGGGGGATCGCGATCCTAACTTCATCCCTCATGCAGCATAAAGATATAAATTATGTATTTATGGCTTCTTGTAATAACAGGGTATTCTCCAACATGGATATAAAAGCTTCAGGTCGAGTTCTGTCAATATTTGAGACAAGTGATAACATTGGTATTTCTTGCACCCCTTTAATGGATAGAAGCCCCAGCGTCAGCCAGTTTAAAGAGATTCAACTTTCTACTGGTAAGCATCATGGGGCTTTTTACGTACCGCGTGCTCAATGGGTTAACCCTCTGCTTAATTGGGTTAAGGGCGTTGATTTGGGCGGACTTCCGCAATAGTTTTTTGAAGGTTGCAGAGCTTATACATTTTTAGCAAGTCGTCGCGGGTCGGTATTTTCACATGCGGCATGTCTGCTTGCTGACCCAAAGCGGACATTAAGAAGTCGTTCAGAGCGTGAGCGAGCTCACAGATTTCTCAAAAGAAATATGGATAAGTAATTTGTCAATATGGACGTGGTCTGTAGCCAGTGGGCAATATAAGGCAAAACTGCGCAAAAAGGGTAGCTTTTCAGATATGGCCTTGGAGGTTATTCCTAAAGGTTCACGCCTTTGTATACATTCTCCTCCAGCATCAAATATTGTTTGAACAACATATTCATTATCGAAGGCACTGACTAATCCTCCTGTATGCTCACCATAGACCCCAGTTAGCCCAGTGCCAATTAGAGCAGTGGTAAAATCGGTAACTTCATTACCATTATAAATCAGATCCAAGATGGCTATGTTTGGAAGAATTTTTTGAAATGCGGCTGGGTTAAAGTCTTTGCGCGAAGGAATATGTTGCTTCTCTTCATTTTTCTGTTTCCACCAATCATGGAGGAGTTTGAAATGTGCAACCTCTTCTAGTTCGTCATTGCCTAGAATACGTCTTCTATAGTCCGAGACACTGTTCACGCCGTCGATACTTCTCTCATTTTGTTCAAATGAAGACATGCTGGGTTAAACTCCACAATTAATACCTAAGTGATAGTATCAACTAAAGATAAAAAGTCAAACCTTAGCGCGGTAAATAGCCGATAGAAGACTGAGCTGAGATTGAGCCAAAACACAAAAAGCCAACCTATTAATTAGGCTGGCTTTTTTGTTATTTAAAACACCATTCAATTGGTGCGGTCGAGAAGACTCGAACTTCCACGGGAAATTAATCCCACAGCGACCTCAACGCTGCGCGTCTACCAATTCCGCCACGACCGCACACTTTGAATTGGTGTCGACTAGCTAACATCCCTAAAGGCTGGGAGCAAGATTATTTTGTAGGAAATGTGTAAAAAATCTACTTTAGACTTCTAGCTGGCTCATCATACGTGTAATTGACACACCAATACGGTCGCCAACAATCATGATCTCACCGCGTGCTATCAGCTCGCCGTTACCATATATCCAGCATTCATCCTCGTGACCAGCATCCAGATCAATCACCGCACCACGGCCCATCTTTAGCAGTTGGCGCACAGGCATACTTGACCGTCCTAATACGACAGTGATCTCGATGGCGACTCGATTTACAGCTTCCAAAATGCTTCTCCGATTAGCATTAATTTTAACCACGCAATATGCGCACCCTAACCCATTGTTTAACAGAGTTAAAGTCCCGATTGTGATAATAGTGGTAATTCGCGCTGCCCAGACTATATTATCCAGTAATTAAAGCGTTTAAAAATGTAAGGATTTACCCACATGACATTAGAATGGAAAACCAGCGATACGCTTGTTGATTATCCCGATGCCATGCAATTCATGGAAGACCGCGTAGCCGCCATCCATAGCGGTGAAGCGGATGAGGCTGTGTGGCTGCTTGAGCACCCGCCCCTATATACTTCTGGCACCAGCACCAACCCCGTAGACCTGATTGATCCTGACCGTTTCCCCGTTTATGACGCTGGTCGTGGTGGTCAATATACCTATCACGGCCCAGGCCAGCGCGTTGTTTACTTTATGTTAGACCTGAATAAGCGCGGCAAGGATATACGCACATTCGTCTGGAACTTAGAGGAAGTGATTATCCGCAGCCTAAAGGCCTTTGGCATCAGCGGCGGGCGCCGTGAAGGCCGTGTTGGTATCTGGATAACCCGCAAAGGCGGCAGAGAAGAAAAGATCGCGGCCATTGGTGTACGCGTACGCAAATGGGTCACCTTCCACGGCATAGCGATTAACGTAGAGCCTGATCTTAGTCACTTTGAAGGCATTGTACCCTGCGGCATCGCAGAGCACGGCATCACCAGCATGATGGATTTAGGCTTACCAATCACGATGGATGATTTAGACGTTGTGATCGCTGAGAAATTTGATGAAGTTATGGGGATAGAGGCGCGCCCATTAATGCCTATATCCAAGAAAGCATCAACCGCCAAAAAAGTATTAGCCGATAGCATGTCGGATATTATGGTCGAAGGTGAAGATGAAATTCTAAAATCAAACCCCGTGTTTCAGCTATAGACCTTATACGGTTGGTTTAATATCAAAACGAGTGGGCGTGATACCCTTTGTATCCATTAGATCCACACGCTCAACAGCCGCAGAGCTCGGGCCTTGACGGCACAGATCTATCATGGCGTCAACGCTGGCGGCATCACCCTTGAGCAATATTTCAACTGTTCCATCTAATCTATTGCGCGCCCAACCATGCAGGCCTAGCTTATCGGCTTGTTCTTTGCTCCAGCCACGATAATAAACGCCTTGCACTTTACCTGTAATCGTTAACTTTACGGCCTTAAGCATATCAATACCTCACGCGGCTTCTGCATTAATTCTAGTAATAAAAAGGCCGCCTAAAGGCAGCCTTTTCTATAGTTTTAAATCTTGTAGCTCTATTCAAATTCTAGGATGGTTTCATCTACGCGCAAGCTATCACCCGCAGCGGCATTAACCTTAACCACTTTCCCGTCTTTTTCTGCCCGAAGAATATTTTCCATCTTCATAGCCTCTACAACAGCAAGCGTTTGACCCGCCTTAATCTCATCACCCTCGGCTACATTCACAGACACGATCAGACCCGGCATCGGGCATAACAGATACTTTGACATATCAGCTTCGATCTTTTCAGGCATTAGCTCGTATAACGCAGCAGCCTGTAGCGTTTGAACGCGGACATCCGCTGCCACACCATCAACTGTTAGCGTAAAGCCTAATGGGCGTTGATCTAGTTCCATGCTGTAATCCACACCAGCAACATTAATCTTGATGATCGGCTCACCTGGCATCCACTGACTAACGGTCTCAAGCTTTTTCTCACCAATGATGATTTCGCAATGATCTTCAAAGGGCATAATAGATGTTGTAACACTTTCGCCTTCAACAGTGACAACCCACTCGCAATCTTGCGGTGCCATAGGCGCACAATATTTACCCTCAATCTGCGATGCGCGTGAACGCAACACTGCATTGGCAAAACAAGCCGTAGCAGCAATAGCTTCACGAACGTCGTCGCTGATAGCACCACCATGGAAACCGTCAGGATATTCTTCAGCAATAAAATTAGTTGTCATATCACCCGCTTGGAAACGTGGGTGCGCCATCAATGCCGACAAGAACGTCATATTATGGGCAATACCACGAATATAATATTCATCCAGCGCTTTACGCTGAAGTGCAATCGCCTCATCACGGGTCTCGCCGTATGTGATGAGCTTAGCAATCATTGGGTCGTAGAACATCGAAATTTCTGCGCCTTCGTAAACACCAGTATCCACACGCACATTATCATTTTCTTCAGGTGTTATATAACGCCTTAGACGACCAATAGACGGCAAGAAACCACGAATAGGGTCTTCTGCGTAAACACGGTTTTCAATTGACCAACCTGTAAGTTTTACATCTTCTTGTTTGATTGCCAGCTTTTCACCGTTGGCCACACGCAACATTTGCTCAACTAGATCAACACCAGTGACTTTTTCAGTCACAGGGTGTTCCACCTGCAAACGCGTATTCATCTCTAGGAAATAAAAGTTTTTATGCTTATCAACGATGAATTCCACCGTACCAACGCTGCAATAGTCCACAGCCTTAGCCAGCGCCACAGATTCTTCTCCCATGGCTTTACGCGTTGCTTCATCTAGGAAAGGAGATGGTGCCTCCTCTACAACCTTTTGATGGCGTCGCTGAATTGAGCATTCTCTCTCACCTAAATAAACGGCATTCCCATGCTTATCGCTTAGCACTTGAATTTCGATGTGACGTGGCTCTTCGATGAATTTTTCAATGAACATACGGTCATCACCAAAACTACTACGCGCTTCATTCTGGGCAGAGACATAGCCTTCAACAGCCTCAGCGTCATTGTATGCAACGCGCATACCTTTACCGCCACCGCCAGCCGTAGCTTTTAGCATCACAGGATAGCCAATTTCAGCAGAGATTTTCACGGCTTCATCAACATCTTTAATAAGCGACATATGGCCGGGCACTGTTGTTACACCTGCCTTGGCTGCCAGCTCTTTGGATGTGATTTTATCGCCCATTGATGTAATTGCATATGGATCAGGGCCAATAAAGACAAGACCAGCCGCCTGCACAGCCTCAACAAAGGACGCGCGCTCAGACAGAAAGCCATAACCCGGATGAATAGCCTCTGCGCCAGTATCTTTGGCCGCCTTAAGGATTTTTTCAGGGATCAAATAGCTCTCTGCTGCCGCAGACGGGCCAATATGAGCTGCCTCGTCCGCCATTGACACATGCAAGGCGTCTTTATCCGCGTCAGAATATACCGCTACCGTTTTAATGCCCATTTTACGGGCTGTTTTAATCACGCGACATGCAATCTCGCCACGGTTTGCTATCAATATCTTTTTAAACATCTACTTATCTTTCTTACTATTTTTCTTGCCTGCGCGGCTAGCCATGTACCAAACAGCACCAATGACACCTGCTCCAACGGCAAAAAAACCAATTCCACCAATTGCTGTGAAAAATGCAGCCCCTAGACCAAAACCAAATGCAGTACCTAATGCAAACCCCATAAAGCCCCATGATTTGGCCTCAGCATTTTTTGCAGTACCTGCAATTTGCATTTCTAAGTCTTTTGGTAATGGGCGTGCCATTATCTCAGCTCCTTAAATCAAACGATTAAAGCGGAATATTACCGTGCTTTTTCCATGGGTTCTCTAATTGCTTATTAGCCAGTTTCTTTAGGCCCGAAGCAATACGACGCCGTGTGCTATGCGGCATAATCACATCATCGATAAAACCACGCTGCGCTGCTACAAATGGATTAGCGAATAGATCTTCGTAATCTTTTGTGCGCTCTGCAATTTTCTCTGGATCACCTTTTTCATTGCGGTAAATAATTTCCACAGCCCCCTTGGCGCCCATCACTGCAATTTCAGCCGTTGGCCATGCGTAGTTCAAATCGCCGCGCAAATGCTTTGATGCCATCACATCATATGCACCACCGTATGCCTTACGTGTAATGACAGTGATCTTTGGCACTGTTGCTTCGCCGTAAGCATAAAGCAATTTAGCACCGTGCTTGATAATCCCGCCATATTCTTGCGCCGTACCAGGCAAGAAACCAGGTACATCAACAAGGGTAACGATCGGAATGCTAAAGCAATCACAAAAACGGACAAAACGCGCCGCCTTTTTAGAGCTATCAATATCAAGACACCCCGCAAGTACCATCGGCTGGTTAGCGACAAAGCCAACAGTCTCACCGTCAATACGACCAAAACCTACAAGGATATTACCAGCATGGTTAGGTTGGATTTCAAAGAAATCACCCTCATCAACAATCTTGTTAATTACCTCATGCATATCGTAAGGCTTGTTTGCATTATCAGGCACCACAGTATCGAGAGATTCTTCAATACGGTTAACCTTGTCAAAAGTTGGACGAACGGGCGGCTTCTCTTGATTGTTTAACGGTAAGAAATCAAAGAAACGACGAAGCTGAGATAGCGCCTCAACATCATTTTCAAAAGCATTATCCGCCACAGAGGATTTAGTTGTATGCGTTTTAGCGCCACCTAATTCTTCTTGTGTCACTGTCTCATTCGTAACGGTCTTAACAACATCAGGGCCTGTCACAAACATATAAGATGTATCTTCAACCATGAAAATAAAGTCTGTAAGCGCGGGGCTATAAACAGCACCGCCAGCACAAGGGCCCATAATCATAGAAATCTGTGGGATCACACCAGATGCAAGCACGTTCTGTTGGAACACATCAGCGTAACCACCCAGTGCATCAACGCCTTCTTGAATACGCGCGCCGCCACTATCGTTTATACCAATCACTGGCGCGCCAGCCTTCATGGCCATATCCATAATTTTAATAATTTTTTGTGCATGAGTTGCTGACAAAGAACCACCAAGCACTGTAAAATCTTGAGAATAGACAAAAACAAGACGACCATTAATTGCGCCACTGCCGATAACAACACCATCACCAGGCACTTGAGTGCCAGCCATACCAAAATCAGTACAACGGTGCTCTTTGAACATATCATATTCTTCGAAGCTGTCTTTATCGACAAGCAAGTCAATACGCTCTCTGGCTGTTAGCTTACCTCGGGCATGCTGGGCATCAATACGCTTTTGACCACCACCTAACCGGGCTTCGCCACGCTTTGTCTCTAATCTATCAAGGATATCATTCATGGGGCACAGGAACCTTTCTTACTCATACAAACGTCATCTTAAACTAGTATTACATGAAAGCTTTTAGCGCTAAACTCTATAAAAAGCTAGTATTTTGAATGACTTTGATAACTTGAATTAGTTTCAAATACAAGACTTGGTTATCGTGGCAGTGTTAATATTATATTTATAACATTTCGATATAACGACAGGCCATTTCCATATCATCCCTCAGGACTTCACGCATGGCAACAGCCTCAGCGTCCGTGCCCCACTCACCTTCTTGATAAAGTTCGTCTAATTGACTCGCCGCCCATATGTTATCAAATGTTGCATGGCCTGATGAATAAGCCAGCCCTAGCACGAGTGACCCTAACCCCGTCGTTAGGGCATGAAGGCCGTTTAAGTGAAAACTATCATGGCTTTCAACGGCGGTGGTTAATGCTGCTAGTACATGGTCACTTTGCTGGACATGTATGATACCAGCCGTGACAATTAGCTCCACACCATATGCATCCTTGACCCATTCTACATATGGTCCCCATGTTTTTTCTTGTAGATCGACGAGCATGTCAGGGTGCTCAGCGCGGTAACAGATAAGATCACTACCACCAAAGCCACTCACTTCTTCCACCACCTCTGCGCGGCGCTGATGCACGCGGTCTATCGCTGTATTCGATAGCTTAGTCAGAGGCATAGTCGCAGGTTTAATATCACCTTCTTGCGCATCCCACTCAGCAGCAACTGCTTTCGCCAGCGCCTGTGTTGGCAAGCTAAGCGTTGTTTTCAGTGGTGTTTTTAATATACGTCCATCCAGTGCGACTTCAAATCCGCCCGCCGCTGTCTCAATTGTTACCTGCTTATAAAATCGCTTCATACTCTTTACTCTTCAGTCTTTTCTGATGATTTTTCTTGCATCTCACGCGTGGCCTTTGCGTATTTTTTACGCTGACTGCGAGTCTTGATGCGCTTGCTATTCATCCGTTTTTCATCCACCGCTGATTCAGTGTTGAACCCCGCTGAATAATGATACCCTTCGGTGAATTTATCTTTGGGTTTTTCATAGACACCATAGCCCAGTAATTTATTACCTATGCGTGGCACGCGGTAGCAAAGAACCATAAAGACTGACAAAAGGACGCAACCAACTAGCAACATCAAAAAACCCGTACTGCTATTAACTGATGATGCTGATAGCAAGCTATCTTCATAGATATAAGCAACAGCAGCTCCAAGAGTGAATATAAAAGCGAGTGCAAGGAAAATACGGCGCGGCTTATGCAACTCGCTTATCTCAGGCTGCTCTTCCTTTTTAACAAATTTTGAATAATCTACCACTGGCTCTATCCTGTATGTAATAGCGTCTTAATGATTTGAGGAATTTGATTATAATCTGTGGCTATATGATGAGCACCACTTTCTTGTAATTCAGGCACGCTGTGATATCCCCATGTGACACCAAGCGCATGCGCACCTGCGTTACGGGCCATCATCATATCAAAAGATGTGTCACCAATCATCACCGTTGTCTCTGGCGCAGCACCTGCGTCCGCCATCGCCGTATGGATCATTGATGGATGAGGTTTGCTGGGGTGCCCGTCTGCGGTTTGCAGTGACACAAACAGATCAGCCAGATCATGCTGGTCTATCACGCGCTGAAGACCGCGGTTACTATTGCCTGTAGCCACACCCAGAATATAACCAGCGCCGTTTAGCTGATCTAACACATCGCGCGTACCCTTATACAGTGGATCGGGTTCAAACGAAGTGCGCTGTCTCAAGTCGTAAAATACTTTTTTATAAAGGCTAACAAGCTCAATATGTTTCTCACTCTCATGATCAGGCAGTAAGCTAGCCATAGCCTCTTCTAATGACAGACCAATGATACTGCGCACCGCGTGATCTTCAACGGCCTCTACCTTAGCCCGCAAAAAGGTCGTATGCATGGCATCAACAATCATATGCTGGCTATCGACAAGCGTGCCATCACAATCAAAAACAATGAGATTATTAAATTCTGACAAGCCTTAATCCTCTTGAAACGGGTCTACATATTCACGCGGATCGAAACCAAGCGTGTCAAAGGTAGCCGCCATATGCTCATTCAGTGGCGCCACAACCTTCATACGTCCACCATCGGGGTGTGGGAAGTCAATGAAGTGGCTATGCAGATGCATCTTGCGTGAAATATTGCCACTGAGATACGATTCAGGACCGCCATATTTACTGTCGCCCACAATAGGATGACCAATTTCAGCGCAATGTAAGCGCAGTTGATGTTTGCGGCCTGTATGTGGCTTTAAAGTTAACCAGCTGGCTGTATGCAGGGCTGCGTCAACAACCTCGTAATCTGTTAAGGATTTCTTACCATCGTCAGTAACCACCATACGCTCGCCCGATTTATTTGAAACCCTATCCATCTTTAGCGCGATACGGCCCTCTTTTGGATGTGGTGTGCCTATAACCACAGCCCAGTAACGCTTATCAGTTTCACGAGATTGAAAACTTTTAGCGAGGATGCCCGCCACATTAGCAGATCGCGCGAGCAACATCGCGCCTGACGTATCTTTATCCAGACGGTGCACCAATTTAGGCTTGTTTTCTTTTTCATATGTCAGCGCGTCTAGCATGCCATCAAGGTGCTTGGTAATACCCGTACCGCCCTGCGTGGCAAGCCCTGCTGGTTTATTGATCACAATCACATGTTTATCCATGTGAAGGACCCAGCTTTGCACTTCAGCAATTTCTGCCTTTGTCATATGATATATAGCTTCGCGCGGCTTTTCCTGCAGTTCACCGCTGATCGGTGGCACACGCACTTCCATACCGGCCTCCACAACCTCTTTGCCCTTAACGCGTTTCCCGTTTAGGCGAACATCACCCTTGCGCATCATTTTCTGCAGTTTACCAAAGGATATCTGCGGGAAATTACGCTTAAACCAGCGATCAATGCGCGCGCCATTATCTTCCTCAGTTACAAAAACCTTCTGAACGCCGCTACCTTTATTATCTTCACTCATAACACTATCTTTCCAAGCCACATACCGGCTACTAGCCCAAACACACCAAGCGCCACAGAGCCAGTAATATAACCAGCGGCTTGCAATAGATGACCTCGTTCAAATAAAAGCACTGTCTCTAACGAAAAGGTTGAGAAAGTGGTGAAGGCACCTAACAGACCTACGGTCAAAAAGCCACGTAATTCTGGTGTTGGATCGAACTTTAATGCAAAAGTCTGCACCAAAAAGCCCATTAAGAAACTACCGATGATATTGACCGACATAATTCCCAG
The DNA here is from genome assembly GCA_965603205.1 of uncultured Kordiimonas sp. GTDB lineage: Bacteria > Pseudomonadota > Alphaproteobacteria > Sphingomonadales > Kordiimonadaceae > Temperatibacter. The sequence continues at coordinate 104,370 of CBFDCC010000009.1, forward strand.
CGGGAAACCAGGTCCAAAAGCGCGCAAAATTGCCCCCGCCACATAGTGACGTGACACAGCCCCCAGCGCGCCACCAAGCGCAATCGCCATAATCATTTTCATACATAAACCCTTATCGGCTAATCTTAGGCTATCCCGAAGATCCAGCCTTCTGTTTCGCGCACTTTAGTCGAAAGACGCCCAGGATTCCAGTATTTACTCTCACCATGAATATATCTAAGCCCCGCAGCGGTAATTAAGGCGTCCGTCATATGATTATCAATGACATGATTGCCCGCATAATTAGGGCAATCAAGGGCCTTTAACACAGATGACAACCTCTCATGATCGCGTATCTTGCCGCGGTGGCCGCCAAGCTTTGCAAAGAGCGCTGCATAAATTTCAACGAGAACGATCGGTGCGTTCGTTACATCATCAAATGGCCAGACAGCCACACCACCTTGGCCCTGCAGCCAATGCAACATTCGCATGGTAGAAAAGGCCGACATACCAACTTGGCTAGGTCCAATAAGATGATACACGCTCTCGCACGGCCCCATACCGCTTTCAACACATAATGTTTCAGTGATCCGCATCCGACGTTCATAGCTATCGCCCTTACCAATATAGGGTAAATGCACATAATCGCGGTAACGCTCTGTAAATCCTACCCCGTAAAAATCGTTATCTAAAGGGCAAGTACCCTCGACATGCTCCCAAACCGTACGGGCGCAGGGCACAGCCTTCATTTCGGGTAAGTAATAATTTTTATCTGCGTGTGGTAATGAAAAGGCACTATCAATACCAATGAGAATACGCGCACCCCCGCCAAGGCCACAGCCAGAGGCAATCCAAGCCGCGAGATCATACCGTGACCAATTCGCTGCCAACATGGGTGGTGCGACCATTTCAACCGCACCCGTGCGGTCACAGATGGCCACAGCTAGTCCCTTATGACTAGTGCCTTTAGCGCCTGACCAATCGATCCCAACAAAATGGGTAAAGTCTGGTATTGTGGAATTTGGCATAGTGAGCATCCTTGTTCAAGAATGCTCTACAGTATGAAATTAATCACTAAGGTACAAGCACCAGCGGCACACCAATAGCATGAGCGAGGGAGTTGGACACACTACCAAGCATCAAATCAGCGACACGTGACCTACCCCGTCTTCCTGCGAAGACCATTTCTGCGTGTCTATCTTTGACTTCTTGATGGATAACTTCAACTGGGTGCCCCCAAGTATAGTCACAGCTTACATCAACGCCACTATCTGAATATTTTTTCATTAACGGATCTAAGATTTCCTCTTTAGTGATGCGCTCTTCTTCGACTTTTTCCAGTGGTCGATTAATCGCCTCTCCCATTCCAACGGGTTGGAAACCTGACCAATTCATCACGCAGAACAAGCAGACCTTCGCGCCAGTTTTATTTGCCAGCGACACAGCTTTATCGGCAGCGCGTTCTGACCATTCACTACCATCGACAGCTACAAAATATAAATGTTTTTTCACGGCATTTCTCCCTTTTAAAAGATGTTTCCCACCACATCATATATGGGTGAGGTTTTTAAATTGTCAAGGAGATTACTTACACATAAGGCACCCTTCGCAAAGAGTGCCTTATTAATTCTGACTTAAAAATTACGGGACAAGTACAATTGGTACACTGGTTACATGTGCGAGTGTATTTGATACACTGCCGACCACCAAATCCGCGATACGCGAGCGTCCTCGACGCCCTGCAAAGACCATGTCTATTTTCATATCTACAATCATATCATGTAGCAATTCAACAGGGTTTCCCCATTTATAGTCAGTGGTAATTTCAACGCCGCTATCAGCGAATTGGTCTGTTAAGTCTTTAAGGATATCATCACGAGCAGCCTTTTCCTCGTCTTCTTTATCCAGTGTGCGCGCAACAGCGCCATCCTGCGTTAGATATTCATGACCTGACCACGGAATAATATTAACGATATGAACAGCATGGCCTGTTAGCTTAGCCAATTCAACAGCTCTTACCGCTGCTCTATTTCCCCACTCGCTTCCATCAACACCAACAAGATATTTTTTCTTAGTCATAAGATACTTCCTTTACAATAAAACTACGTATTTATTGATCGCTTTTTATGCATATTAAAAGGGGATGTAATTGACTTTGGACAAGTTATTTTCTGAGCTTTGCCCAGTAGCTGAGGCGTTTATTGATCTCACGCTCAAACCCGCGTTCTACAGGTTGATAAAACTGAGTTCGAGGCAAATCATCAGGGAAATAATTTTGTCCTGAAAAGCCCCCCTCGCTATCATGATCATATTTGTAACCATCACCATAGCCAAGATCACCCATCATTGGCGTAGGCGCGTTTAAGGCGTGCATGGGCGGCCTTAAGCTGCCTGTTGCCCGCGCTGCTGCCATTGCCGCCTTTTGCCCCATATAGGCGGCGTTTGATTTAGGCGCGGTGGCTAAATAGACAACAGCCTGCATGATCTGCCCATCCCCTTCGGGTGAACCAAGGAAATGATAGGCGTCTTTGGCCGCTAGCGCCTGTGTTATGGCTTGCGGGTCGGCCATGCCAACATCCTCTGAGGCGATACGCACTAATCGTCTAATAATGAACATTGGGTCTTCACCACCCACTAGCATACGTGCGGTCCAATAAAGCGCGGCATCCACATCTGATCCACGGATAGATTTTTGCAGCGCCGATGCCATATTATAATGTTCTTCATTGCTTTTATCATAGGCAGGCGCACGTTTTTGCAATAGCACAGCTAATTTAGCGGGCGTGATAACCTCTCCGTCACTGACCAGATCACATAACGTCTCCACACAATTAAGCAGATAACGCCCATCACCATCCGCCATAGCTTTCATAGCGCTACGAGCATTGCTGTCGAGCGGCAATTCATGACCTAAATCAGCCTCAGCGCGCGTTAGCAAAGCCTCTAACGCCTCATCATCATGACGATTTAGCACAAGCACCTGCATCCGTGACAGCAGAGCACCATTAAGCTCAAAAGACGGGTTTTCCGTAGTAGCACCAACCAAAATGATTGTACCGTCTTCTACATAGGGCAGAAACCCATCTTGCTGTGCTTTATTAAATCGGTGAATCTCATCAACAAATAATAACGTACCGCGACCACTGCCGCCCATACGTCTGGCCTTGGCGGATTCAAAGACTTGGCGTAATTCCTTGACGCCACTGAAAATAGCAGAGATTTGCTCAAAGGCTAAGTCACAGTGATTGGCTAGCAAGCGCGCGATAGTGGTTTTGCCTGTACCAGGCGGCCCCCATAGCACCAAACTACTGAGCCTACCACTAGCAGCCATACGACCAATAGTGCCTTCAGCTGATAAAATATGCTGCTGACCAACGACCTCTTCTAATGTTTTTGGCCGTAACCTATCTGCAAGCGGCCTATTAACGTCCTCGACACCTGCAACCTCGAACAGATCTGACATTAGCGATCTTCATCACACTGATAGGATCTATTTGGCACGATCTGACATACAATCTGGCGACCACGACGCTTAACACGGTAGACATATTGCGCTTTAGTATCGCTGAGAATATCATTCAGCATATCCACATAGGCAATACGAGTGCCATTAATAGACATCAACACATCACCCGGCATAACAAATTGGTAACGAGCAGCTGGACTGCGGCGCTCTACACCCAACACGACAACACCGCGCTCGAATGTATCTATTTGAATTTCTTCATTAAAGCGAGGCGATAAATTAGCCACCGTTACACCTTGAAATGGGTGATGCCCATCTAGCTTGCTAATTTGGCGCAAAGGGTCTTCTGGCGGCATATCAAGCGTTGCATAAACTTCATTCAGTATACCATCACGCAGAACAATCAATTTAACTTGCTCGCCGCGCTGCATAGTCGCAATACGGAAATTCAGGGCACCTTCGTCAATAATCTCTTTATCATTCACCGCCATGATCACATCACCTGATATGATCTGCGCCATCGAAGCTGGTCCACCCGCATAAAGACTGTCTACTAGCACACCACCCGGTCGATCAAGACCAATACCCGCAGCGAGATCATTGGTAACGGTCTGACCTTTTATACCAAGCCAAGGGCGCGCAAGCTGGCCTTCGTTTAAGGCAGCACGGATAACCGATTTGACCATATTAGAGGGAATGGCAAAGCCAATACCGTTAGAGGCCCCTGTACGACTGTAAATGGCTGTATTAATACCCATTAAGCGACCATCAAGGCCAATAAGAGCACCACCCGAGTTGCCGGGGTTCACAGCAGCGTCTGTTTGAATGAAAAAACCAAAATCTGAAATGCCCTGCTGAGTACGCGCAGTTGCAGACACGATACCGTTGGTCACTGTCTGACCAATACCAAATGGATTACCGATAGCCAGCACAATATCACCCACAAGCACCTGATCACTATCCATCAACGATAATGTTTTTAACGATTCACCACCGGCCTCTATTTGCAAAATTGCAATATCAGTGCGCGGATCAGCCAAAACGACCTTAGCGTCAAATTCACGACGATCAAATAATACCACTGTAATTTCTGTTGCACCCTCGATCACATGGTTGTTGGTAACGATCACACCTGTATCACGTACAATAACGCCTGACCCTAACGAGCCACGCACGCGTTCCTGCGGCATACCAAAGGAAAATTTATCACCAAAGAAACGTTTAAAAAGAGGATCATCAAACAAGGCCGAGCGTTTCTGGCGCACAATGGTCTTTGTATAGATATTCACAACAGCGGGGGCCGCCTGTTGAACCAGTGGGGCATATGATAGCTGCACCTGCGCTGTGTTCATGGGCACTTGGCGCGCTAAGCCTTGATCAGCATCAGCATTACTAAGAGCATCATATTCCTGAGCCGTAACAGCACTAGCCGTTAGCCCTAAAACCATTATCAATAGTTTTTTTAAGAATTTCATGCGGTAATCTCCAAAATATTTTGTCTAATACATCGTTATAGCCATATATGGCTAGCCTTGTCACTATTGCAAGCATGTCTATCTTTTAAGATACAAAAAAGGCAGTCATATGACCGCCTTCTTATCTCATTTCGCTTGAATGCCATGTTTTGAGACATCTTTAAACTGCCAGAGGACATTTATGATGGACCATTTACCGTCCACCTTCATCAAATGCATATAATCAATCCAATCATCTGCTGTCAGTTTTACAGTCGCTACATTCGCGTCCATATCCAGAATGACGATATCTTTCATCGGATTTTTTGGAAACATTGTACCACTTTTATTATAGCTTTCAGCTAGCTGGATCATACCCTCATAGCTACTCTCCATGACTGTAATAGCACCATCTTTTTGCCAATAGGTACGCTTTTTCATATCAGGATGAAGTGCACGCTGCATCATGGCAGCATTAGTCGTATGTTGTGATTCAATATAATCTAGTGCGGCCCGTTTAATAGCTGCTGCATCATCCATTGCACTTGCGGATATACTGACCATAAAAAATATCGAAATAAACTTTAAAAATCTCATGCTGTCTCTTCCATAATAATTGCTTTTGTATAATGAGCTAAAAATCATGTTTTTACTTAGACGACAAGATAAGAAACTTCACAATAATGTTATTGAGGTAGGGTTGAAATTATTTTTCAGATATTTTCAATCCGTTTGAATTTTTCATGCATTGCTAGAATCAAATCATGTCGTCCAGTCAAAGAGATGGTATTATTTATTTTTTAGCAAAGCCTGGCACTGGCACCATTATATGCTTCATCGGTGTTTTACCCCACATGACATAAGGTCCTGCTGCGACGGGTGTGGATGGCAACCCATCCAACGCGCCTTCAGGGGCTAGTATCATCAAATGCGGACCTTCCTGAATCCACATACTGCCATCATTTGGGTCACTAGCGGCTGGGCTATCATTACTGACGTAAGCATCCCCTTGCAGCATATAAGAAAAGCCAATCGTATCTGTGGAAAAGTCCGTACCTGCCTTAGCCGCTGCCAGCCACTCCATCCAAACAGCATCATTGCACATTGGATGTTTGTCTCCTGGGATAAGAGCAATACCAGGCATGCAAGTCCAGCCGTTATTACCTGCTCGCAGAAGAGTACCATCCATATCAACAATTGTAGCATCGGCTGAAATACGATCAGGGGCTGCACTCATCGCTCGTGTGATTTTATCCTCAGCAGTCTCTTCTGCTGCGCTGGCAAGTGTGTTCCAAATGAGCCCCATAAATAAAATAAATAAACTTCTAGAAAGTCTTCTGATTGAGAAAATTTGCATAAGTCACCTCCGTTAAATTATGACAACCCAATTCCACCTACTCAAAACAACACTATAATATCTTAGTCGCCAATCCCTGTTAAATCCCCAAGTGCAATAGTAGCGCATTAAGGACTATTGCGCAACTTAAGCTCTGCTCATGAAAATAAAAAAGGCGCTACCCACTTACATTTAGGTAACGCCTTTCTGACATTATTTTATATTGGTAAATTTAGAAAGCCATCGTCGCACGAATTGTTGGCACGATCACATCTTCATTCCCCATACCACCGGGATTAGTAATGGCCTGAACATCAGCCTGAACTGTGAACCATTTATTGATTGGTGCCTTGTAGAAGATTTCCCAGGCGGTCTCTGACCCTTCTATATAAGGCGATCCGCTAGCATTACTAAATTTCACGCTAGATACACCTAGGCCGAATACATCGTTATCACGTCCTTCTATAGCACCCACCCATTGCATACCAACACCGATATGGCGTGATAAAGGACTAACGCGCTTATCAGCCACGCCGTATTGGGCATACACACCAATACCATTTTCTGTAATTGTTTGATCAACGACGATATAAACGCCGTCTGTACTGTTGTCCATACCGCCACTAAACTGACTTTTCTCGCCGTCCAACTTCCAGTAGCCCACTTTCACACTACCAGGTAATCCAGCGGGAGACGTCCATTTATAGCGCAGCTCAGAAAAGATAGCTACATCAGCAGCTTGGAACAGGTTATGCAGGTCAAAATTATTTTCATCCCGTCCTTTATTCCATGTGGCGTCATAGATACCAAATGCCAAAGACAATTGATCCGTTACATCAAGAAAAGCATTAAAACTCATAGACGGAGGGCCTTGCGCAACAATCGTTGGGCTACGCTCTGTTGAGAATCCTAAATGGTTTCTTGCATTTTCAGGTGCAAAAAACTCGCTTTTGGGCTCAACCTTACCCACTTTAATACGGAGCTTGCCGTCCATAAATTTATGTTGATACCAGAACATGTGAATACGGTCATATTCAGGATCATCTAAACCATCAAATTGTTGAATGTCGTGAATATTGCCTACTGCGTGCTCGCCGTTGTGATTTTGGTATTGGGCAAAAAATGTACCATCCTCAAAACCAAAAGCTTTCGCTGTATCGACGGATAGATTTAGCGTAAGGCGCTGTTTTGATGAACTGCCAGCGTCGCTGCCAAGCGGTTTCATTTGAAAACCAGCCTCATACGAAGCCCCAAAGTCAAAACCTTCAAGGCCGTCAGCTACCGCTGGGTTTAAGCTGATCGCAGCGATGGACACTGCCGTCAACATCAATGATGTATAACTTTTCATAAACATAACTTTCAATTAAATTTATCTATAAACTTATAGGGAGGCTCTATTTAGCCTCCCTACTAGAATTAGCCTGCACGAACTTCTGCTAGGAAATTATCCACTTCAGACTGCAGCGTAGACGCTTGTTGACTAAGCTCCTGCGCGGCCGCATTAACCTCATTAGCCGCAGCACCAGTCTCGTTTGCGATTTCAGTCACACTGGAAACGTTGCTTCCAACTTCCTGCGTGCCTTGTGCCGCTTCACTTGAATTTCGGCTAATTTCCTGCGTAGAAGCTGCTTGCTCTTCTACTGCGCTGGCAATAGCAACCGAAATTTCATTGAGACGGCCAATTGTAGATGAAATATCCTTCACTGAAGCTACAGCGCTACTTGTTACGGTTTGCAGCTCATTCACCTGCTCTGAAATTTCATTCGTCGCATTAGCTGTCTGCGTAGCAAGAGCTTTTACCTCACTTGCAACCACAGCAAAACCTCTACCTGCATCTCCTGCTCTTGCTGCCTCGATCGTAGCATTAAGGGCAAGAAGATTGGTTTGCTCTGCAATATCATTAATAAGGGAAATAACCTGATCAATTTTGCTTGTTGCCTCGTCAAGATTAGCGACTTGATTAGCTGCTGCTGTTGATACTTGCATCGCTTCATCAGAAATTTTAGCCGCTTCATCAACCTGTTGACTGATCTCGGAAACAGAAGCAGACATTTCTTCTGACGCACTTGCAACCATCTGAACATTAGTACCCGCAGCTTGTGCTGCGTCCGCGGCATTAATAGCTTCGCTATTCGTGCGTTCTGCCGAATCCGCCATAGCCGTTGATGTTACACTCAACTCCTCAATAGCGGCATTCACTGACTGCAATACGCCACCAACACGATTATCAAAGTTGTCGGCTAGATCAAGCTGCGCCTGACGACGTTCAGCTTGTCTAGCGTGTTTTGCAGCTTCTTCAGCTTCAGCCGCTTTGCGTTCTGCTTCCGCGCGTTCAATACGACGCTGCTCTTTTGCTTCGTCCTCGGCTATGCGACTCTTCTCAGCTTCTTCAGCAAAGCGCTTGTTTTCAATGCCAGCGTCTTTAAACACCTGAACTGCATCGGCCATTTCACCGATCTCATCCAAGCGCCCGACTCCAGGCACGTCTACGCTATTGTCTCCATTTGCAAGTGCACCCATTGCCGAAGTCATTGAAACAATCGGCCCCGAAACTAAACGTCCAATGTAGAAAGAAACCGCAAGGCCAATAGCTATACCCAGAACAACACAAAGATAGATCAAATTATAAGTAGAACTAACTGTGTTATCATTATCGGCCTTACGCTTGACCATTAAATCTTCTTCGATCTTCATGAAATCCGCCATGAGACCACGAAAGCCATCAAAGTATTTTTTACCTCTCGCTTGGGCAACGAGGGCTGCCATATTATCCATAGTATCCGCACCTTCAATGCCTTGATTTCGATTTATTTCACGGCGATATTCAATTGCAGGCTCTGTTACTTGTGACTGCCACTCCTTTAAAATTTCACGTACTTTTTTCAAGCGTGCCACTTGTGGTGGATTATCACTAACAGTGCGTTGCAATTGTGCTATGCTGTCATATGTGATTTTTTCACCGCCTTTATAGGGATCAAGAAATTCTTCCTTACCTGCCAGAAGGAAACCGCGCATCCCTGTTTCCATATCAACAGCAGAACCAATGATTGTTGATGCTTTATCTAGAACATTATATGTATGCTCAACCTGTTTATTCGTGCCAACGATAGACCCAAGGTTTGATATAACTATGATGGCTAATATAACCAACAAAATTAGCGGAGAACTAGCACCAATTAAAATTTTTGTTCTTGTTTTTAAGTTATTAAAACTAAAACCCTTACTTGTCACACTCTTGGTATCCATGTTTTTCCCTTTATCAAATATATTAAATACAACAAATGGAACTATGGGATAATATAAGTTTTAAGGTAAGAATAATAGTTAAACTTTTAAGTATTTCATTGCATGCTGCGAATGCATATTTTCAGACACTTAATTCATAGAAACAGTGTAAATGCCCAACGAGGCGTCAAACGCGTACAAATACGAGGTTTTTAACTATAATATCAGGTGACTACGCGCCTCCTGCTATACAAAACTAAGCGCAACAAATTAATTTTTTGTTAACCATATCCATCATTACAATTTGAGAGAGTATGAAGTGAATCATAAAAAAAGGCGCTACCCTTAGGTAACGCCTTAAATTTGGTCAGAGATAGAATAGATCAGCTTATGCTGCGTCGTCTTCTACTTCAACGTCTGCTGTTGGGCCGCTATCTTGGCCTTTAGCTTCTTCGTTACGATCAACAAGCTCGATAACAGCCATAGGTGCTTTATCACCTTTACGGAAACCAGCTTTAAGAACGCGGATGTAACCACCTGGACGCTCAGCATAACGCTCTGCTAGCTCACCAAATATTTTGGAAACTAGTGTTTCGTCCTGCAGACGTGCAATAGCCAAACGACGATTTGCAAGACCACCTTTTTTACCAAGAGTGATCAACTTCTCTGCGATTGGGCGCAGATCTTTTGCTTTTGGTAATGTTGTGATGATTTGCTCGTGCTTCAACAAAGCTTGCGCCATGTTTTGGAACATTGCTTTACGGTGGGACGCCGTACGGTTTAATTTACGGCCTGATTTACGATGACGCATTGTCTTTTTCCTTGTTGCCTATCTGACCTTATACATCATCATTGATGCAGTATCAGTAGGTGTCCTCATATGAGGAGGTTTATTTAATAATACTAAGTCACATGGTGACCGTTACCTGTGCGACCGCGAGGCGGCATTAATATGCCGCCCCCGTCAATCGATATTAATAGTCTTGTTCTAGCTTCTTAGCCAATTCTTCGATATTCTCAGGTGGCCAAGCAAGAAGCTCCATACCAAGGCGTAAGCCCATAGTAGCAAGTACTTCTTTAATCTCATTTAGTGATTTACGACCAAAGTTAGGCGTACGTAGCATTTCCGCCTCTGTCTTTTGTACAAGATCACCAATATAAACAATGTTATCGTTCTTAAGACAGTTAGCAGAACGAACAGACAACTCAAGCTCTTCAACTTTACGCAGAAGTTGCTTGTTAATTGCCGGCTCTTCATCTTCTTTATCAGCAGCCTGATCTTCTGGCTCTTCAAAGTTAATGAATACATTCAGCTGATCCATAAGAATGCGAGAAGCAAAAGCTAATGCATCTTCTGGTGTCACTGTACCATCAGTTTCGATTTCCATTGATAGCTTATCATAGTCTAGAACATTACCCTCACGAGTGTTCTCAACTTTGTAGCTTACTTTTGTTACCGGGCTGTATAGAGCGTCAATTGGAATAAGACCAATTGGTGCGTCTTCAGGACGGTTATTAACAGCTGCAACATAGCCTTTGCCAGATGCTACTGTTAGTTCCATATTTAGCGTAGCGCCATCATCAAGGTGACAGATGACCATATCCTTATCTAGGATATCAACATCAGCAACTTCACTGATTTGGCTTGCTTTCACTTCGCCTGGACCAGAAGCTGTCAAATGAAGACGCTTAGGTACATCAGATGTTACACGAACAGGTAGCTGCTTAATTTGCAGTACGATATCAGTTACATCTTCACGAACACCTGGAACAGATGAAAATTCATGCAAAACACCTTCAAGCTGAATGCTAGTAACAGCACCACCTTGTAGAGATGATAGCAAAACACGACGCAGACCGTTACCAAGCGTTTGACCGTAGCCACGCTCTAGTGGCTCTACTACGATTTTAGCCTTGCGAAGCGGATCAGAACCCGGTTCGATTACAAGTCCATTCGGTTTAATTAGTTCTTGCCAGTTTTTTTGGATCACGTTTGAACCCTCGCCTTATATGTCCACATTGGACGTTAAACTTACAGCTTTATTACTCGAACAACTAATTAGACGCGACGCCTTTTAGGCGGGCGGCAGCCGTTATGCGGAATAGGTGTTACATCACGGATAGATGTGACAATAATACCGATAGCTTGCAATGCACGTAGAGCGCTTTCGCGTCCAGAACCTGGACCCTTAACTTCTACATCCAATGTTTTTAAGCCATGGTCCTGCGCCTTTTTACCAGCATCTTCAGCAGCAACCTGCGCAGCGTATGGTGTTGACTTGCGTGAACCACGGAAGCCCATCATACCAGCAGATGACCAGGATATAGCATTACCCTGTACATCAGTTATGGTAATCATCGTATTGTTGAACGTAGCGTTTACGTGAGCAACGCCGTTCGAGATGTTCTTACGCGCAACGCGCTTAACACTCTTTGTATCTTTAGCCATTTCAATCAGACCCTTATATTATCTAGTTACTCTGGAGTCCTAGACGACAAATCTAGTTCAATTATTTCTTCTTACCTGCAATCGCAACGGACTTACCCTTACGAGTACGAGCATTGGTTGAGGTACGCTGTCCACGAACAGGAAGCTTCGCACGGTGACGTAGGCCACGGTATGATTTCAAGTCCATAAGACGTTTAATATTCATAGCGACTTCACGGCGAAGATCACCTTCAACTGTGTAGCTGCTGTCAATTTCTTCACGGATTGAGATTACTTCTGCATCCGAAAGTTCCATTACACGACGTTCAAATGGAAAGCCTAGCTTTTCACAAATCTTCTTAGCTGTTGTGTGGCCAATTCCAGTAATATACGTTAGCGCAATTGCAACTCTTTTGTTGGTTGGAATGTTAACACCGGCAATACGTGCCATGATCATTTCTCCTGATCAGTTTGTACTTCCATTATCTTGTGTCCTTACAGACTAGACCGGAAGTCTCTTTGTTTAATTCAATAGTACATATAATTAAATGCATCAAAGAACGGGGCTTATAGCAACAAGCTCCATTCGTCAATAGTTCAATTAACTTTTTTTAAGCAGTTAAAACTGCTTCAATTTCTGCGGTAACGGAATCGATGTCTGCCATCCCATCCACCTGCCGCAAAATTCCTTTACTCTTATAGTATGGCAACACAGGCGCGGTGTCTGCGTAATAGGCTTCAAGCCGTTTCGCGACTGTCTCTGCATTATCGTCCGCACGACGCTTAAATTCACGACCACCACACTGATCACACACACCTTCGACCTGTGGCTTTAGGTTTGTATCATGATACCCTTCGTTACAGCTACTACATGTATAACGACCTGAAACACGATCAACGAGAGCAGAATCATCAACTTTCATCTCTATAACAGCATTTAAAGAGAAACCGTCTTCGTCAAGCATATCATCAAGCGCTGCTGCTTGAGCTACTGTGCGCGGGAAACCATCAAGTATAAACCCGTTCTTGCAATCATCTTCTTTAATGCGGTCAGCAATAATACCAATCACAATATCATCAGATACAAGCTCACCTTTATCCATCTTCATTTTAGCTCTAAGACCATAAGCAGTCGCCTGAGTAACAGCAGCGCGTAACATATCACCCGTAGATAGCTGAATTAAGCCACGTGATTTTTCAATACGCTGAGCCTGCGTTCCTTTGCCAGCGCCAGGAGGTCCAAAGAGTATAATGATCATCTACGCTTTCCTTTACCTTTAATCTTGGATTTCTTGATTAAGCCTTCATATTGCTGAGCCAGCAAATGAGAATGAACCTGTGATACAGTATCCATTGTCACATTGACCACAATTAAAAGACTTGTGCCGCCAAGATAAAATGGAACTGAAGCCTGAGAGATAAGAACCTCAGGGATCACACAAACAATAGATAGATAACCTGATCCGATAACAGTTAGGCGTGTCAGAACATAATCTAAATATTCTGCCGTGCGCGTACCTGGACGTATACCTGGTACAAAACCATTATGCTTCTTTAAATTTTCAGATGTCTCCTCTGGGTTAAATACAATAGCTGTATAAAAGAAACAGAAGAAAACAATCATTAACACATAAAGCGCAATATAGAGCGGCTGACCCGGCGCAACACGACTTGTGATAAAGGTCAAAAACTCAGGTGCATCCGCGCCCGTGAAAAAACCAGCCACGGATAAAGGCATCAAAAGAAGTGAACTTGCAAAGATCGGCGGAATAACGCCAGCAACGTTAAGCTTCATCGGTAAATGTGATGTATTATCAGTTGGGGCACCGCGTGTACCTTGTTGTCGCTTTGGGTATTGTATAACAATACGACGCTGAGCACGTTCACAAAGAACAATGAACCAAATCAGTGCCGCAGCACCAAATAGCATCGCAAGTAATAGTGATAATGTAATAGAACCAGCACGATTAAGCTCAAAAGCCTGAGCAATAGTACCAGGCAGTTCTGCAACAATACCAGCAAAGATAATAAGGGAGATACCGTTACCGATACCACGCTGAGTAATCTGCTCACCTAGCCATACAAGGAACATAGTACCACCAACAAGCGTCACTACTGTTGTAAAGCGGAAGAAGAACCCAGGATCAAAGACGACGCCCTGCTGGCTCTCAAGACCTGCGGCAAGGGCATAACCCTGCACAATAGTCAAAAGCACAGTACCGTAGCGCGTATATTGATTGATTTTTTTACGGCCCTGATCGCCCTCTTTTTTCATGGCTGCAAGTGTTGGTGACATAGATGACATCAACTGCATGATAATAGAGGCGGAGATATAAGGCATTATATTTAGAGCGATGATTGACATACGCTGCAATGCACCACCTGAGAACATATTCACCTGATCGAGGAAACCACCACCGATCTTATCAAACATGCTAGCAAGCGCGATCTGATCAATACCTGGTAGTGGAATATAGGTACATAGGCGATACACAATAAGTGCGCCAAGGGCAAACCATATACGTTTCTTTAGTTCTTCAGCTTTACCGATTGCACCAAAACTTAGATTTGCAGCCATTTGTTCCGCAGCAGATGCCATATTTAATATCTCTCTAACCAAATTCTTAAAACAATAAGATGTTTATAGTCTAAAACACTGAAATTGCCGGCGAGCCAAAATGGTTCACCGGCAATAACATATTCATTTAGTTTACTTAGGCAACAGTAACTTTACCGCCAGCCTTCTCAACCGCTTCAACAGCAGCTTTAGAAGCACCAGTAACGGTAATGTCAACCTTTGCAGTCAGCTCACCCTTAGCAAGTAGGCGAACACCGTCTACAACCTTACCACATACACCGCTTGCGCGAAGTATTTCGATAGTGATTGCTGACTTGATGTCCAACTTGCCATCGTCGATAGCTTTTTGCAGACGCCCAAGATTTACAACTTCATAATCCTTACGGTTAAGTGATTTGAAGCCGCGTTTTGGCAAACGACGGTAGATAGGCATTTGACCGCCCTCAAAACCCTTGATTGCCACACCTGAGCGTGCCTTTTGACCTTTGTGACCAGCACCAGCAGTTTTACCTTTGCCAGAACCGATACCACGACCCACTCGAGTAGCCGATTTACGGGCCCCTTGGTTATCACGCAGTTCGTTAAGTTTCATCTTTTATCTCCTACAACTATTCGACAACACGTACCATGTGACGAACCTTATGGATCATCCCACGGATTGATGGTGTGTCTTCTAGTGTACGTGTACGGTTCATTTTGTTCAGACCAAGACCAACAAGCGTTGCGCGCTGATCTTTTGGACGGCGAATTGGGCTGCCAGTTTGCTGAACTGTAATTGTTTTAGCTTTAGCCATTGTCATTACTCCTCAGTACTAGCAGCTGGACTAGCTTCTTCACCAGCAGCCATTTGAACTTTAACATCACCACGACGTGCTACAATGTCAGCAACTTTTTTGCCGCGCTTAGCTGCAACTTGACGAGGAGATACTTGCTTTATAAGAGCGTCAATTGTTGCACGAACCATGTTATATGGATTCGCAGAACCTTGTGACTTAGTAACCACGTCTTGTACACCTAGTGCTTCAAAAACTGCACGCATTGGACCACCAGCAATAATACCTGTACCGGCTACTGCTGTGCGAATAAGTACTTTACCAGCACCATGACGACCTTTGATGTCATGGTGTAGAGTTCTACCTTCGCGTAGTGGAACACGGATCATGCTCTTTTTCGCTGCTTCAGTCGCTTTACGAATAGCCTCAGGTACTTCTTTAGCCTTACCCTTGCCGAAACCGACACGACCACGACCGTCACCTACTACTACTAGTGCCGCGAAACCAAAACGACGACCACCTTTTACTACTTTCGCCACACGGTTAATGTGGACAAGTTTTTCAATTAGTTCACTCTCTTCGCTTTTGCGTTCTGGGCGAGCCATATTGACTTCCTTCCTAATTAACTGTGCTTAGAATGTTAAACCAGCTTCACGCGCTGCTTCAGCAATTGCTTGAACACGTCCGTGGTATACAAAACCACCACGGTCAAACACGACTGTTTCAACGCCAGCTGCTTTAGCACGCTCGGCAATAAGTTTACCAACAGCAGTAGCGGCATCTTTATTAGAGCCGTTATTGCCACGAAGATCTTTTTCCAGCGTACACGCTGCCGCGACGGTAACACCTTTGGTGTCATCGATAACCTGCGCGTAAGTATGCAGGTTAGTACGGTGAATTGAAAGGCGTGGTCGCCCGCCAGCTCTTTTTTTAAGCTGATTGCGGTTACGCTGACGACGTCTTTCGAAAAGTTTATTTGTAGTTGCCATTTCTGCCACCTGTTACTTCTTCTTGCCTTCTTTGCGGAAGACATATTCACCTTCGTACTTGATACCCTTGCCTTTATATGGCTCAGGTTTCCTGTACTCACGAATTTTCGCAGCAGTTTCACCAACTTGTTGCTTATTCATGCCAGATATAATGACCGTAGTCTGATCTGGTGTCTCAATCTTAATGCCTGCTGGCACTGGGAAATTGACATCATGAGAGAAACCAAGTTGAAGACCCAGAGATGAGCCTTTCATCGCTGCACGATAACCAACGCCGCTGATCAATAATTTCTTAGTAAATCCAGTTGTTACACCTTCTACTAAGTTAGCGATCATTGTACGCTGCATGCCCCACATAGAGCGGGCACGCTTTGTTTGGTTAATAGGCAATACAGTGATCTTATCATCAGCATGAGTTACAATAACTTCAGGCACGAATGACATCGCTAGTTCGCCTTTTGGACCTTTAACCGTCAAATCAGAACCGTTTAGAGTAACGGTTACGCCGGACGGGATGGCCACTAATTTTTTACCAATACGTGACATATTATAATCCCTTCCTTAGAATACGGTACAAAGTATTTCGCCGCCTACATTACCTTCACGTGCTTCTGCATCTGACAGAACACCTTTAGGCGTAGAAACGATGGAAATACCAAGGCCATTGTGAATACGTGGAAGATCGCCAACAGAGCTATAGACGCGACGACCTGGCGTAGATACGCGGTTGATCGTACGGATAACCGGATGACCTTCCATGTATTTAAGCTCGATACGTAGCTCAGCTTTGTTGTTTTCTTGCTCTACATATTCGTAGCCGCGGATGTAACCTTCACGTTCAAGAACGTCTAGGACACGTTGGCGGGCACGAGATGCAGGAGAAACAATTGCTTCCTTGCGTGCTTGTAAACCGTTACGGATACGGGTCAGCATATCGCCGATTGGATCAGTCATAGACATATCTTAATCCTCCCTTACCAGCTTGATTTCGTAAGACCTGGAACCATGGCTGAAGAGCCAAGTTCACGTAAGGCAATACGAGACATTTTAAATTTACGATAATAACCGCGTGGACGACCAGTAATCTGACAACGATTACGAACTCGTGTTTGAGCACCATTACGTGGCAACTTAGCTAGCTGCATAGACGCAACCCAGCGCTCATCTTCCGGTATATCCTTGTTGCTAGCAAGTGCTTTTAATTCAGCACGCTTGTTAGCGTATTTAGCAACGAGGCGCTTGCGCTTCTCGTTCTTCTGCATGGCGCTTACTTTAGCCATTTCAAACCCTTTCTAACAGCTATCGCTATTTAATAAACGGCATATTGAACTGAGTTAGAAGCTCGCGAGCCTCGTCATCAGATCTTGCCGTTGTACAAATTACGATGTCCATTCCGCGAATTTCATCTACTTGATCGTAGCTGATTTCAGGAAACACTAGCTGCTCTTTTAGACCAAGTGCATAGTTACCACTACCATCGAAAGACTTAGGATTTACACCCTGAAAGTCACGAATACGTGGCATTGCAATAGTGATCAGACGATCAAGAAACTCATACATACGCTCGCCGCGCAACGTAACCTTCACACCAATTGGCATGCCTTCACGTAGCTTAAAGCCAGCAATAGATTTACGAGCAAAAGTCTTCACTGGCTTTTGACCAGCTATCGCTTGGATTTCACTCAAAGCTTTATCGACTTTTTTCTTGTCATTAACAGCTTCACCAACACCAACATTGATAACAATTTTATCAAGGCGTGGGACCTGCATAGAGCTCTTATAGCCAAACTTCTCATGCAAAGAAGCCCGAATTTTCTCGTTGTACTCTGTACGGAGACGTGCATTAGCCATCGATCAACTCCCCAGATTTCTTAGCAAAGCGAACCTTACTGCCATCTTTGGATATTTTGAAACCAACACGAGTAGCTGAACCATCCTTAGGATCTTCGATCATAAGATTAGAAAGCTGCATTGCAGCTTCTTTAGTTTCAATTCCACCCGCACTAACTTGTGAAGGGCGATTATGCTTTTTGATCAAGTTTACACCTGATACATAAGCACGACCTTCAGTCATTAGAACTTTTGTGATTTCGCCGCGCTTGCCTTTATCTTTACCAGCAATCACAACGACCTTGTCACCTTTTTTAAGTTTAGCGGCCATTATAATACCTCCGGTGCAAGCGAGATGATCTTCATATGCTTCTTAGCACGAAGTTCACGCACAACAGGGCCAAAGATACGAGTACCAATTGGCTCATGTGTTTTATTAACTAATACTGCAGCATTACGGTCGAAGCGAATGGTAGTACCATCAACACGACGAACTTCTTTAGCAGTACGAACGATGACAGCACGATGTACGTCACCTTTTTTAACGCGGCCCCGTGGGATCGCCTCTTTCACTGAGACAACAATAATGTCGCCTACTCCAGCAGTTTTACGCTTGGAACCACCAAGCACTTTAATGCACTGCACCCTCTTGGCACCGGAGTTGTCTGCCACATCGAGGTTGGTTTGCATTTGAATCATAGGTTTTACCCTCTTTTATATATTACGAACAACCTTAACGGTGGGGCCTTTAGGCCTCACCGTTAATAACTGTCCAGGTCTTCAGTTTTGAGATAGGACGACATTCTTCAATTCGAACGAGGTCCCCAATGTTTAGAACATTGCTCTCATCGTGAGCGTGGTACTTTTTAGAGCGCTTTATGATTTTGTCAAGCAAAGGATGCTTAAATCGGCGTTCTACTTTCACAACGACAGTTTTGTCGCCTTTATTTGAAACAACAGTACCCTGCAAGATGCGTTTAGGCATGATTATTACTCCTACGCTTCTGCTTGGCTTGTAAGCACTGTATTGATTCGCGCAATATCTTTGCGAATCTCACGTACACGAGCCGTATTTTCTAATTGGCCAGATGATGCTTGAAAACGCAAATTTAATTGCTCTTTTTTCAGGCTGACAAGCTCCTTGCGGAGCTCGTCATTTGATTTGGCGCGAAGATCAGCTGCTTTCATGGCTAGCTTCCCTTAGTTCAAGCGTTCGACGATGCGAGTTTGAACAGCGAGCTTTGCAGCTGCACGTTCAAAAGCACCACGAGCGACTTCTTCAGTTACACCGTCAATTTCAAACATGATGCGGCCAGGTTTTACTTTGGCAGCCCAGAAATCAATTGACCCTTTACCCTTACCCATCCGAACTTCGGCGGGCTTAGATGTTACAGGCACATCCGGAAAGATGCGGATCCAGACTTTACCCTGACGCTTCATATGACGAGTCATAGCACGACGGGCAGCCTCGATTTGACGAGCGGTCACGCGGCCAGGCGTTATAGCCTTAAGACCGAATTGACCGAAATTTAGTGCAGTTCCACCCGGGGCATTACCGCGGATACGACCCTTAAAGGCTTTACGGAACTTAGTACGTTTTGGTTGCATCATAGCTCAAAACTCCTAACGACGACCCGGTGCACCAGCTTGCGCATCTTGGATGCGACGCTCGTGAGCCATTGGGTCATGTTCCATGATTTCGCCTTTAAAGACCCAAACCTTGATCCCAATCACACCATAAGCAGTGTGGCCAGAAGCAACGCCATAATCAATATCAGCACGAAGTGTGTGAAGCGGCACGCGGCCTTCGCGGTACCATTCGGTACGCGCGATTTCAGCACCACCTAGACGACCAGCACAGTTGATACGAATACCAAGAGCACCAAGACGCTGGGCAGAACTAACAGCACGTTTCATTGCGCGACGGAAAGCCACACGACGTTCTAGCTGCTGTGCAATACCTTCAGCGATCAACATAGCGTCAACCTCAGGCTTGCGTACCTCAACAATATTCAATGTTACATCAGAGCTAGTGTGACTTGCGATCTTCTTGCGAAGTTTCTCAATGTCAGCACCTTTTTTACCAATGATAACACCGGGACGCGCTGTATAAACAGACACACGGCATTTTTTGGCAGGACGCTCGATAACAACTTTAGAAATACCAGCTTGCGGTAGTTCTTTGAATACAAATTTCCGAATGCTCAGGTCTTCATGAAGCATGTTGCCATAATCTTCACCCTCAGCGTACCAGCGGGAGTCCCATGTCCGGTTAATACCAAGACGTAGACCAATTGGGTTTACTTTCTGACCCATATTAACTCTCCTCTACTTCACGCACAACAATGCGTAAACGGCTGAAAGGTTTCAAGATTTTAGCGGCGCGGCCACGAGCACGAGCGCGGAAACGCTTCATAGTCAGGGCTTTACCGACACTTGCTTCTGCAACGATTAAGCTATCAACATCCAAATTATGGTTGTTTTCAGCGTTTGCCACTGCGGAGGCAAGAACCTTCTTCACATCGACTGCTGCTTTACGGTGACTGAATGTAAGAGCAGTAAGAGCCTTCTCTACTTTCATACCCCGAATAGTTTGAGCAACCAGATTAAGTTTTTGTGGTGAACCGCGAAGCATGGTAGCTGTTGCGATTGCTTCATTGTCGTTTACACGACGAGCATTTGCTTGCTTTCCCATGTTCTAAGCCCTCTTCGCTTTTTTGTCCGCCGCGTGACCCCAGAAGGTACGTGTTGGAGAAAATTCACCAAGCTTATGGCCAACCATATCGTCAGTTACATAGACAGGAATGAACTTCTTGCCATTGTAAACGTTGAATGTGATGCCCACAAATTGCGGTAGTATTGTTGAACGACGAGACCAAGTTTTGATCACATCCTTCGAACCAGATTCAGTTGCAGATTCCACCTTTTTCATGAGGTGCAGATCAACAAAAGGACCTTTCCATACGGAACGAGCCATTATTCAGACCCTCCTTAACGTTTCTTGCGTTCATGACGAGAACGTACGATGTACTTGTCAGTCGCTTTATTGGAACGGGTACGCTTACCTTTAGTAGGCTTACCCCAAGGAGTAACAGGATGACGACCACCACTTGTGCGACCTTCACCACCACCATGTGGGTGATCTACCGGGTTCATGGCAACACCACGAACAGACGGTCTACGACCCAACCAGCGATTACGGCCAGCTTTAGCTAATTTTTGGTTTTGGTTATCTGGATTAGATACCGCACCAACAGTTGCTAAACATTCTCCGCGAACCACACGTAGCTCACCTGAAGACAGGCGAATCTGTGCGTAACCACCGTCACGACCAACTAGTTGAGCATATGTACCAGCAGAGCGGGCGATTTGACCACCTTTACCAGCTTTTAGCTCGATGTTGTGAATGATCGTACCAATAGGCATATTACCAAGTGGCATTGCATTACCTGGCTTCACATCAACTTTGCTGCCTGCGATAACTTTATCACCTGCGGCAAGACGTTGTGGTGCTAGGATATACGCTTGTTCACCATCTTCGTACTTAATTAGCGCGATAAACGCTGTACGGTTTGGATCATACTCAAGACGCTCTACAGTTGCTACTACATCCCATTTAGTCCGCTTAAAATCGATCATACGGTAAGTACGCTTATGACCACCACCACGACGACGTGATGTAATGCGACCAGTATTATTGCGACCACCTGATTTTGTCAGACCTTCAGTCAACGCTTTAACTGGCTTGCCTTTATGAAGACCTTCACGGTCGATCAATACAAGTCCACGCTGGGCTGGGGTAGAAGGTTTATATTGCTTTAAAGCCATCGGTTAAACCCCCGTTGTCACGTCAATGCTCTCGCCAGCAGCAAGTGTCACCATCGCTTTTTTGTACTCGGCACGTTTGCCGCGTACGCCTTTAAAGCGCTTGACCTTACCTTCTTGACGAAGAGTATTAACATTTTTCACTTTCACAGAGAAGATAGCTTCAACAGCTTCTTTAATCTCTGGCTTAGTAGCGTCGATCGCTACCTTGAAAGTTACTTGGTTATTTTCAGAGCCTAGTGTCGCCTTTTCAGTGATCACTGGGCTAACGATTGTATCGTAATTTTTTGCTGTTGCACTCATGATAAACGCTCCTCGAGTTTCTCAACGGCTGCTTTAGTCAAAACAAGCGTATCGCGACGCATTATGTCGTACACGTTTGCGCCTTGACTAGGCAATACGTCGATGTTCGGGATGTTAGACGCGGCTTGAGAGAAGTTAGAGTTAACTTCAGCACCATCGATGAATAAAGCATTCGCAAGACCTAATTTATCAAGTATTGCTATAAGCTCTTTCGTCTTACCGTCTTTTAGTTCCGCATTATCAACAACAATCAATTTGCCTTCAGCTTGCTTTGCAGACAAAGCTGACTTCAAACCTAATTTACGAATTTTCTTAGGCAGATCGAAACCATGATCACGAGGGATCGGTCCAAAAGCACGACCACCACCGATGAAGATGTTTGCTGCACGATCACCGTGACGCGCACCACCACCACCTTTTTGGTTGCCATGTTTTTTACCTGTGCGGGCGATATCACTGCGGAATTTCACAGCATGTGTACCTGCACGGCGTTTCGCTAACTGCCAGTTAACCACACGGTGCAGAATATCTGCACGCGGAGCTACTGCAAAGATTGCGTCGTTTAATTCAACGTCGCCCTTCTTCTTAGCATCCAAGGTCAATACATTAGTTTTCATGACCCTATTCCTCACTTGCTTCAGGTGCAGCAGCTTCAGCTTCAACAGCTGGCGCCTCTGCAACCGGTGCTTCGCTTGCAAGAACTGCAGCTGGGAAAGGTAAATCCTTCTGCGCAACAATCTTTTCAGCATCAGACAACATAACCCAAGAACCTTTAGCTCCTGGTACGCCACCTTTAACAAGGATCAAGCCCTCGTCAGCACGTGTTTCAACAATTTCAAGATTTTGAACAGTTACCCGTACATCACCCATGTGACCAGCCATCTTCTTGCCCTTAAATACACGACCTGGATCTTGACATTGACCCGTAGAACCGTGTGAGCGGTGAGAGATTGACACACCGTGTGAAGCGCGTAGACCACTAAAGTTATGACGTTTCATGGCGCCGGCAAAGCCTTTACCTTTTGAAGTACCGATAACATCAACTGGCTGACCAACAACAAAGTGATCTGCAGATAATGTACTACCAACTTCAACTAAAGCGTCTTCACTAACGCGGAATTCTGCAACCTTCATCTTAGGTGCAACTTCTGCCTTAGCGTAATGACCACGCTCTGCTTTTGATACGTTTTTAACTTTAGCAACACCAGCACCTAATTGTAGGGCTGTGTAACCGTCTTTATCATTTGTACGCTGAGCAACAACCTGACAGCTATCTAGCTGAAGAACTGTTACCGGGACGTGTTGACCTGCGTCGTTAAATACGCGAGTCATCCCTAGTTTCTTTGTAATCAAACCTGTGCGCATGGTCTTATCCTTGCAGCTTGATTTCGACATCGACACCAGCAGCAAGGTCGAGCTTCATTAGAGCGTCAACTGTTTGCGGCGTAGGATCTACGATGTCTAAAAGACGTTTGTGCGTACGCATTTCAAATTGCTCACGGGCCTTCTTGTTCACGTGTGGACCACGAAGAACTGTGAACTTCTCTATGCGAGTTGGCATCGGAATAGGACCGCGTACCATTGCGCCTGTGCGCTTTGCTGTAGAAGCAATCTCACCAGTGGCCTGATCTAGGACACGGTGGTCATATGCTTTTAAGCGGATGCGTATATTTTGCGCTTCCATTTTATTTTCACCTTCAAAAGAGGTGCCCCTCTATCGCGAGGGACACATAATGATTAAACTTACTATGCTAAGATTTTAGCAACGACACCAGCACCAACAGTACGGCCACCTTCGCGGA
>CBFDCC010000010.1:0-96205 GCA_965603205.1 uncultured Kordiimonas sp.
CTAATTCCTTCATAATAGGTCTCCAAAGTGTAAACCTATTTCAGGACGGGACAGTTCACAAAAAAAAGCCCGACGGACATAGTCTTCGGGCTTTTTTTCCTAAGGAAGAGGGTAGGAGTTAGTCTTCCCAAGTTTTCATCATCTCATCACGTTGGTCCATATAGCTTTTAGCACATTTTAATGTCCAAGCTAAAACACCAAAAGTTACGATGCAAATGCCGAAAATAATACCTAATCCACCCATGTTACTTCTCCTATATGCATGATGTTTATGCTTAGCAGTTTGACACGGGGTTTTGAGGGCACCTTGATCTAGATCAAGGTGCCCTCATTTTTATACTAATTTATTAGATTTTTTATTAATTCATTGGATTTTCAGCAGCATCTTTCGCTGCTCTTACCATTGCCTTAATATCTTCGCGTAGTTTAACAGCGTCATAAATAATACCGTCCTTGATGGTATATTTAACGCCGCCAACACGCTCGACCTTGCCAGTGGTATCATTCAGTTTCATATGACCGGTACCATATAGAACCTTAAAATTTTTAATGGGGTTTTCGTCAACAATCACCAGATCGGCTAACTTGCCCGGCTCTATAGTCCCGATTTCATCATCCATGCCCAGTAGTTCTGCGCCGTTTAATGTTGCGGCCTTAACCACTTCTAAAGGATGGAAACCTGCTTCTTGCAATAATTCAAACTCACGGATGTAATCGAAACCAAATAGTTTAAAGATGAAACCACTGTCAGAGCCAACAGTGACACGACCCCCACGGTTTTTATAGTCATTGACAAATGCCATCCACATGCGGAAATTTTCTTTCCATTCAATCTCATCTTCTGTGGTCCAATCGAAATGATAGCTGCCATGCATGGTGCGGTTCGGCTGGAAGAATGTCCACTGGCTAGGCAGGGTATATTCATCATGCCAATCAGCGTTGCGGGCGCGCATAACATCGCGGTTCGCCTCATAAATCGTAAAGGTTGGATCAAGTGTGAAATCCAGCTCAAGTAGCTCTTTCATCACAGCTTCATATTTATCGCTACCTTTCTTGGCAGCTTGTTTCCACAGACGCCCCGCTTGGCCGAAACGATCTTGCTCGTTGTTATAGTTATAATCCAGCGGGTAATCTTGGACAATACGATCATCAAACAGCGCCTCTGGTAGGCCGTACCAATGTTCCATACTGTTTAGGCCCATGCGCGCGCTGTCTATCACATTGATGCGTGTTACGGTTAATTGCGCGTGGTGATATGCTGTGCGCATGCCTTGTTTTTCCGCTTCGTCAAACATAGCCGCAATAACTTTTGGCTGACCACCCATAACTTTGATGCCGTCACCACCAGCTTTTTTCAGGCCCTTGACCCACTTACGGGCGGCTGCTTCAGTCTTTATACTGCTAGGGAAGGCGCAATAAGATACCATACGCGGCCCCGTGGCCTTGTTAGCAGCTAATTTCTTTGCTTGCTTCAAGGTGTAATCTAGACCCAACCCACAAAATATTTCGCGTGTTGTGGTAATGCCATGTGATAGCCATAGCTTAAACACATATTCCATTGGCGGCATAACCCCTGTTGGCATGCCCCATGCCGGGTTACCAATATGGCTGTGGGCATCAACAAAGCCGGGCAGTATATATTTACCATGCGCGTCAATTTCATAGTCACCTTTTTCAGGGCGGTATTTCTCGTTAATCGGTACACCCGGATTGCCAACACTGTTGATACTGGCGATACGGCTGCCCTCGATTACAATGTCAACAGGTCCAATAGGGGGCGACCCAGCGCCATCAATCATCGTCGCACCGCGGATAACAAGTCGTTTAAAGGGGCCAATGCCTTCACCCGCAGGGCGATCCGGCGCCTCGGCGGGTAGTGTTAGGCCTGCTTTAGCGATGCGTGCACCAGCCTCATTACCCGGTGTAGGCTTCTTGTCAGCGGCAAGGATGGATGAAGTTAATAATGCAAAAACAGCAGTGGCTGTTAAAAATGACTTGAACATTTCTTGTGTCCCCTTCAGGATAAATTCATGGGGCTAGAGTATCAAGCCCAGTTGATTTGGCAAGGTAAGATTTATGACAAGACTTAAAGGTATTTCAAGACGCGAGTTTATCTCTGGCGTGGCTGTAACAGGACTTATGGTCGGCGCTGCGTCTCACAGGGCTGTGGCGGAGGGAATATTTCCTAAGTCTGCTGAGTTTATTTATCCGCCAATGCGTGGAGGCATGCGCGGCAATCACCCTGGTAGTTTTGAGGCAGCACACGCGCTTACGCCTAATTTTGGCACAGCTAAGCAACCTAAAGAGCCTAAAGGCTATACCGATGGTGAATATGATCTAGTTGTTGTTGGTGGCGGTATTAGCGGCCTTGCCTCAGCGTGGCTTGCACGACGTAAGCTTGGCCCCACGGCCAAAATCCTAATTCTAGATAATCATGATGATTTTGGTGGCCATGCCAAACGCAATGAATTTGAGCTAGACGGTAAAATACATGTTGGTTATGGCGGTAGTCAGTCCATTGATAGCCCATCCGCCTATAGTGATGGTGCTAAGTCTATTATAAAGGCGCTGGGGATTGATACTGAGAAATTTTATCGCTATTTTGACCGCAGTTTTTATGCCCGTAATGACATGTCGAGGGGCATATATTTTTCAAAAGAACAATATGGTAAAGACCATGTCTCGGTGGCGGGCCTGTGGTGGGAAACGCCAGAGGAAAAACAGGCGCTATCAGCTGATATTGATACATGGCCGATCAGTCCTGAAAGCCGCGAAGGCATAAAACGCTGGCTCATAGATCGTGTTGACTGGCTAAAGGCTGCTATGCCGGGTCAGAGCAAATCCGACCAGTTTAAGCATTTACAGGCAATCAGTTATAAAGATGCCTTGATGAAATACGCGGGCTTGACGGAAGAGGCTTATGGTGTCTTTGCTGGTGATTGGGCTGGTATTTGGGGCGTTGAATGGGATGCTTGTTCAGCACTAGAGGCTATCAGGGCAGAACATGTGGGCACTGCAGGGCTTGGCATAAGTCCAAAAGACGTGCCGCATCCCTATAAAGGTGATGATCCTTATATATTCCATTTCCCTGATGGTAATGCCTCTGTGGCGCGTCTGCTTGTGCGTGATTTGGTGCCAACTGCTATTAGAGCGAAAACTATGGAAGAAATAGTAACGGCTAAAGTCTATTATGATCGCCTAGATATGGATAATAATAAAAGCCGTATCCGCTTGAACTCTATGGCGATTAAGGCCGAAAATAACGGTGACCTTGTCGATGTAACATATGTTAATCGCGGCAATAAAGATAAGATTGAAAAAATTAGGGCGCGTAAATGTATCATGGCGGGTTACGCACATATGCTGCCACATATAGTGCCTGAGATGCAGAGCAAACAAAAAGAGGCCATCGCTTGGCCCGAGAAGATACCAATGGCGTATGTTAATGTGTTACTGCGTGATTGGAAGTCGTGGCATAAGGCGGGGATATCTTCCTTTAATAGCCCGCATGGTTTTTACAATAATCTGGGGCTTGATTTTCCTGTGAGCATGGGCGACGTGCATTTTCCGCGCACACCAGATGAACCAATTATCGCCCATCTATCCTATTTTCCAAATCAACCGGGCATGAGTTACCGCGAACAAGCGCTAACGGGACGGCGTCAGATGCTGGGACTTAGTTTTGAAGATTTTGAAAATGGTGCCATCGATCAGTTAACAGGTGCGCTTGGGGCTTATGGATTTGATGCCGCGCGTGATATTGCGGCGATTACGGTGCATCGTTGGCCGCATGGCTATGCCTATGAATATAACGAGCTGTTTGATGACCCTAGCTGGGGGTCAGATAAAGGCCCACATATTGAGGGCCGCAAACGCATTGGTAATATCGCTATGGCAGGATCAGACGCCAGTGCTTACGCCTATGTCCAAGGCGCATTAGACGCCGCTATCCGCGCCGTTGATGAACTGTGGGGCTAATTACTAAGATTATATCTGAATAGATATAATACATCTTTTGTATCTACTGGTTCGCCATTAACGCTGCGGGCAGCATATCTGAATTTTTTGGCTGCCTTTACGCTTTCTTTACCAAAATCTTTATGTCCCTTTGAATTGAGAATTTTGATATCAGATGTTCTGCCTTCGCTGGTTACTGTCAGGGAGATAGTAGCTGTACCTTGTATGCCACGCACTTGAGCGGACCGTGGATAACGAGGCCTTATGATTTTAAGGGGTGTAATATCATTTGGGTCATATTCTTCTTTATTAGCTGCCTTTATTCGTCCTACTGCTTGACAATGCTCTGTTGCATCATCAGTACGCCCTATATCTTCCAGTATACTAACCAGCATAGTATGAGATTTTTGAGCAAGCATGCTGTTTGGCATATGCTTATCAAATGAAGCCGCAGCAGATTCTAAATAGCTAGCGGCGCTTTCTTTTTTGCCTGTTACTTTATATATCTCGCCAATGCGGTATGAAGTACGCGCTGTAAGATAATGGTCATTCCCAACAACGGCAGCGTATATTTTATGGGATTCTTTTAATTGTTTTAAGGATTTTTTCCTATCGCGAGGGGTAACGCCATTTATCAGTCTCTGCTGGGCAATTTCAAACAATAATCCCGCATATAACTCTGATTGCTGACCATGTCCTAACATCGCTATTTCTAATGCTTGATCGTAATATTTTTTGCCTTTGCTTTTACCCATGTATTTAACATTTGCATGGCCTAAATCCATTAAAGGGTCTAGAAGCTCCTCCGCATTTTCACCATACTGGCTTATATATAAGGTTAGACTTTCTTCTAATATTGGCAATGCATCTTCTTCTTTGCGATTGATGAGTAATATGCTGCCATAATTTTTAGTTGCCGCGGTACGTGACTTTGATGTTGTCTTCTTTGACTTCAAATTATCATAAACACGTTTGGCATATCTCTCTGCGATATGTGTACTGCCGTCTTTAATGAGCTCATTATATTTGGCGTAGGCTTCTTTTGTCGACATGCTAAGAGGGTCGGGAAGGTCAGGGCGATCTTTAGCCCATGTTGTAGAACTATTGATTAAAAAAAACAGTCATGGCAAAAATGAATAAAGCGCGCATAAATAAACCTCTTTAATATAAATATGAATATATCATAGCTAAGAGTTGTGAAATTTCAACTAAAGTTTAATTAGGTCGAGGGCCGTAAACGCATTGGTAATATAGCATGGCAGGCTCAGACGCCAGTGCTTACGCCTATGTCCAAGGCGCTTTAGACGGTGCTATCCGCGCCGTCGATGAACTGTGGGGCTAATCAGCGATATTGAAGCGGAATTTATATTTAACATCAGATGTCTCCACTGCTTTTCCATCGACAAAGCGCGGGGCGAAACGGAATTTTTTCACAGCATCTAATGAGGCTTCATAAAATCTTTCATCACCATCTACAGCAACAGGGTTATGTACAAACCCATCTTTTGATACTGTTACACTAATTGTGGCATAACCCTCTTTTCCACTCTTTCGGGCAGAGCGGGGGTACATCGCCTGCTTCATATAAACGGGCAGAAATTCCTGATTTTCTTTTAAGGGAGCTGCTTTACCAATAGCGCGGCAGTGTTCAGTTGCCTTATCACTCATGCCAAGTTCTTCATATGCCTTAATAAGAAAGGCATGATTTGAAAGCGTAACTTGTGAGGACGGGTCTGTTTTAACAAGGGTTTGGATAGATGCATTAAGGCTTATTTCAGCCGTTTTCCATCTTCTCATGGCTAAGTTATATTTTCCAATCCAAAAATGGGCCATCGCAGCCTCAATTTCAGCACCACTTTCATTAAAGGTTTTTAGGGCCTTTTTAATATACTGTATAGCTTTGCGTGAACTGGCGTCTGATTTCGTCAGTATTTTTGATCCTGCTCTTAGCCTTAGGCGCGCAGTAATTAAATTATCCTTGCCCCAATGTGCATCTGCAAGTTCTATTGCTTTAGTATAATACTTTTGCCCTTTTTGGGCGTCACGAAATTTAAGGTTTGCATCAGCTGTGATAGCAAGCATATCAATCATTTCAGCAGATTTTTCACCATATACCTTTATATGCAATGCATGGACCTCTTTAACTAAGGTCATGTCATCTTCATCCGGGCGATTATAGTTTGCAATCAATTGTGCCGCATTTAATCCGAGTGTTGCTACTGTTTCTGGTTTGCCCTTAAATAGCTTTTTACCAAGCTCATATGATTCAATAGCAGGTTTATATGCTTTATATGCTTTTCCAGTTTTTATGATGGATTTATATTCTTTATATGCCTTGTTAAAGGCTTTCACATCACCCTTGCGGTCGGCGTTAGCCATCGGGGTGATTAGGAATAAAGTGATGATACCAATCAATAAAGCGCGCATAAATAAACCTCTTTAATATAAATATGAATATATCATAGCTAAGAGTTGTGAAATTTCAACTAAAGTTTAATTAGGTCGAGGGCCGTAAACGCATTGGTAATATAGCATGGCAGGCTCAGACGCCAGTGCTTACGCCTATGTCCAAGGCGCTTTAGACGGTGCTATCCGCGCGTCGGTGAACTGTGGGGTTAATCAGCGAAGGCTAGCAATGTATTAGAAAGTAAAAGGGTGACAGAACTTAAATTACCTTCAATTTAAATGTGTATTTTACCTCATGAGTATCAATTGGATGGCCATTATTAAATTGGGTTGAATATCTAAAATGTTTTATGGCCCAAGCCGCTTTTCTAAATAGTCTCTCGTTTCCTGAGAAAAATTTAATATTGGTAACCTTCCCCTCTTTGGTTACGGTATACGAAAGTGTAACTTTACCAGACTTTATCGTTCGTGAGATATCTAGTGAGTTCCATTTGGGATGTATATAGTATATCAAATTCAAAGAATTTTTATTATTTTCAGAAAGAAGTTTTCCCATAGCTTGGCAGTAGGGGGTCGCTAGATCCCTTTTCTTAATTCTTTCATAAGCCTTGATAAGCATCCTATAGTTTTCAATTAACGACTTTGAAGTAGAGTTCTCTTTTTGAAAGGTTGTAACTGATTGCTCTAAAAACTGAAGGGATTTTCTATTTCTTCCCTCGATTAAAATAATATTTACCAATCCAATAATTTGTTTCGGCTAGTTTTTTTGAATTTTGGGTTTTACTGTAAATAGCTCTTGCAGCAGTAAAATATTTAAGTGGGTGGCTGTCTCCAGAGTAAATACCTATAGCGTGCCCTAGTTTTAATAAAAAATCAGCAAATTCATTTTGATTTGAAATAATTTCTTTAGCCAAGTTCATTGCTCTATCAAAATACAATTGATATTGTTTTTCTTGAACTAGCCGACGGTGAATTATTCCTCTGGCGAAATATATTTTGAGCATATCTTCAGATTTCATGTCATGGGCTTGAATGATATAATCTTCAATTTCTTGTGCTATCTCAATATCAGATTTTTTGATATAATTCCCATGCTCCGTTAGAAACTCTAGATATTTTAGGACTGTAGTGATGTATTGTTTATTATAATGGGTGGTTTTTGTGTATGCCTTAAATAAAATGTTGTAAGTCTCTAATGCTGGATCATTGCTTCTGACTCTGGCCTCAGACTCCGCTATTACGGGCTGTATTGAAATTACCACAACTGCCAAAATAGCTAATAAAGCGCGCATAAATAAACCTCTTATATATAAATATGAGATTACTATACCTAGCGGTTGTTGTAATTCAACTAAAGTTTAATTGGGCACATAAAAAACGCCCCTAAGGCGTGAACCTAAGGGACGTTTTTATAACTCTCAACCACATGAAACACTATGTGGCGCCTTACTCAATACAACTATCAGCTTGAGATGTTATGATGTGTTACTCAAAACTTGTGCGTCGTATAGTATAGGAAATGCTGCATTGCAACAGTTACATTTGCAACGCATTAATAAAGTTGAATAAAATTCAATAGTGTGACTTTTAATCCTCAGATGCTGTGGATACAGTGCTTACAACAGCCTTGCGCCAGCGCGGTGTATTAGCCGCTTGATCACCTGGTTGATCTAAATATTCTAGCGGCGGCCACGCACCGGCGGCTAGCGCGTCTAGACTAGGGGTGGTTTGTCCCAGCTTATATCGGTAAATCCATATGTTGCTCATTACGCGCTCGATAAAATTACGGGTCTCATGGAAGCCAATGCTTTCAATGAATAACAAAGGGTCGTAGGCGTAAGCAACAGATTTATGCCATTTGTTGAGTGTCCCCGGTCCAGCGTTATATGCAGCAAGTAACATCAGGAGATTACCCTGCACATCGTCCATATTGGCTAAGTAGCTCACATATTGTTGACCGAGCGCCATGTTGAATTCAGGCTCTGAGAGGCGGTGACGATTTTTACGCAACACGGGGTTCTTACGTGATAAATAACGGGCTGTTGCGGGCATAACCTGCATCAGGCCGCGAGCACCAACGCTACTTTTTGCGCGCATACGAAAGACGCTTTCTTGGCGAACGATACCAAATAAAACAGCCTTATCAAGGCGGAATCCGTCAGCAGGTACCCAATCAGGAATAGGGAAACGCACACTGGTGGGTACTGGTTCACCAATGCCACCAACACGACCAAGACGCATTTGAATGGCAGGTAAATTCATATGAACTGAGAGCGCCATGACATCTTTTTGAACTGCAATACCCTTGCGGCCCCATAGCAAGCGTAATTCTTCATCGGCTAAATCACCGCGACCAACTTGTGATAGGGCAATGGCCCGCCTAATAGCTGAATGTTTCATCAGCCGATCTATGCTTGCATCATCCAACGCTGGCATGGTCCAGTCTAATTTCGGTACAATGCCTAAGTGTTTAGCCGCAATGAGACCGTAAAAAGTTTCGCTGAGTTCTGCGGCTTTAAACATATGGTCTTCGCCAGCTTCGGGGTCTGAGAGTAAATAGCCTGTGCGTCCAGCCCAAAAATGCCCCGCAGCCATTAACCATTCAGTGCTATTGTCATTAACAGCAACGGCTTTGAAATGCTCATGGGCTACCACAAAATTACTACCACGGAAATTAGCCAGGCCTGCAATCCAGTCGCTGAGAGCGACAGTTGTACCTGATAATTCTGCACCGTGTGTGGCAAGGGCAATGGCTTTGAAATCATCGCCTTCATAATAGTAGCTAGAGGCAATTTTCGCCAGCGCTTCTGCCGATTCATGTGCTGTTAATAGTTTTGTTGCTTCAATGCCCCAATAGCGCTTTTCAGCTTTTTCAGGTTCTCCACGGCGTACATAACGACGCACATTGCCCTTGAATCTCGATATGGCTTTGCGCTCAGAACGTAATCTAGCAGGTGTAGCGGGCGATGATTTTGCTTCTTGACCCGTTACCCCAGGATAACGCATTTCCGCAGGGCGGCGTGGGTATCTGGCTTTGCCACGGCGTTTGCGGGCTAGATTATAAACTTGCCATGCACTTGGGTGGTCATTATAGCGCTTCATCCAACCTGCAAGCTCTGCGTAGCGGCTGCGGTATTTAGTTGGATGCATATATTTTTGAAATTTGACATGGCCTAATAGAATATCATTCTCTAGTTTTTTGAGTAACTTACCTGATGTTACCCATTTACCTTTGGCTTGAAGCTCAAATATACGGCGATATGTTTGAATATCAGCAGCAGACAGCACGGTTGGCAGTAACGCAGTGTCTGTTGACGCGGATACATTAATAGTCTGCGTTGCAGATATGAGAAATGCCGTTAATAACAATCTATATACTTTATTAAATAAATTCATCATGTCTCGCTGTTTGCCATTTGCGGCTTTAATTTATGTTTGATGGCAAGCATATCCCGCCATGTGCGCCCCTTGTGTGCGCTTTGCTTCCTTAAATAAGCTGGGTGATACGTGGCGATTGCGGCACAAGTATGGTTACCAATAGTAATGTCATGCCACTTACCGCGCGCTTTGGAAATGCCTTCGTCACTGTCAAGTATTGCCTTTGTGGCTGTGCCACCAAGCAATACTATAACTTTTGGTGCCGCTAATTCTATATGACGTTTTATAAAAGGGGCGCACATGGCGATTACATCTGAATTAGGGGTTTTGTTGCCAATAGGGCGCCAAGGAATGACATTTGAAATATAAACATTTTGACTGCGATCAAAGCCAGCAGCATTTAATATGAGGTCAAGCAGTCGTCCAGTCTCGCCGATAAATGGTTTTCCTGCTTTGTCTTCGTCGGCCCCAGGCGCTTCGCCAACAACCATTAATGGGGCACCTACAGTGCCATCACAAAATACCGTAGATTTAGCGGATCGTTTTAGTGCGCCACCATCAAAGTTTTCTAGTGCCTCTTTAAGCTCATCCAAGCTAGAGCAGCTATTAGCTATTTCAAGCGCTTGCTCGGGCGTTGCTCCAGATGTTGGCTGAGCAGGGCGACCTTTTATTGTGCGAGGTGCTGTATTGACTTTAGGGAGTTGGCGTTCATTAATTGCAGTCGCGACTGTCGTTGCAGTAATGGCCGGCATTTCAGAATCGGGTGCGGTCTCTAACCAATTGATTGGTTCATCTGCTATAGCCTCATCGGCTCCCATGGCAACTGACCATGCTAGCATCGATAACGTATCGGTTGTGTCAGGCACTATGTTCTGTTCAGCATTAAGCACTATGTATTTCTGCCCTAACTTATAATCTTACACTATTACCCAACCACTATTATCCAACGGATGGTTTCTATATTACACATTTGTACCATATGGGCTTGAACGACAGGATGCATTAAAATTATTGATAAATTATTAATAATTTTGGGGAAAGTCGCAAAAACGACTGCTATAGCACAGTCATTCAAGTGTGATTTGAAGGGATTTTAAGGGGAAATATGTAAATTATGGTTAGTTGCGTTTGACGTAGGTCCCATGAGGGGGCATAACTCTATCAAGTAATTAGTTTATCAATAGTATAGAGAATTGAGGAGTAGTGCCATATGGAACGGGAATCTATGGAATTTGATGTCGTCATTGTTGGTGGGGGACCAGCAGGACTTTCAACGGCCATTCGTTTGATGCAGTTAGCACAAGAAAAAGAACAAGAATTAATGGTTTGCGTTATCGAAAAAGGTTCTGAAATTGGCGCGCATATACTATCAGGTGCCGTTATTGACCCTAAGGCGCTTAATGAACTTATTCCTGATTGGAAAGAAAAGGGTGCGCCGCTAAATGTACCTGTTACAGACAATCAGCACTGGGTGTTAACAGAAACTGGCAAATCCGTAATGCCGCATTTCGTGATGCCGCCATTACTGTCTAATAATGGTATGTATTCATTGTCACTTGGTAATCTAACGCGATGGCTTGGTGAACAGGCCGAAGCATTAGGTGTTGAAGTATTCCCTGGTTTTGCTGCCGCTGAGGTCCTTTTCCATGAGGGTGGTCGTGTAAAAGGCGTAGCAACAGGCGATATGGGGCTTGACCGCGATGGTAATCCAAAGGACGGCATGCATATGCTGGGTATGGAACTGCACGCCAAATATACACTCTTTGCCGAAGGTTGCCGTGGGTCGCTGTCAAAACAGTTAGAATCAAAATTTGATCTACGCAAAGATTGTCAGCATCAAACATATGGTATCGGCATTAAAGAATTATGGGACATTGAGGCTGATAAGCATGTGGAAGGGCGGGTTATCCACTCGCAAGGATGGCCGTTAGAAGATGACGCTGGTGGTGGATTTATTTATCATCAGGAAAATAATCAGATTGCTATTGGTTTTGTTGTCACGCTTGATTACGCCAACCCATACCTTAGCCCCTATGAAGAGTTTCAACGGTATAAGCAGCATCCAGACGTGCGTAAAATACTAGAGGGTGGTCGTCGTGTTGCTTATGGGGCGCGTGCGATTAATGAAGGCGGCCTGCAGTCAGTACCACAGCTTCATTTCCCTGGCGGCGCGCTTATTGGGTGCGCAGCAGGATTTTTAAACGTGCCACGCATTAAAGGCACGCATAATGCGATGAAATCAGGCATGTTAGCCGCCGAATCTGCCTTTAGTGCCATTGTGGCAGGCAGTGAGGGTGAGCAAGAGCTTACCTCTTACGGCGATGCCTTCCGCTCAAGCTGGATATACACAGACCTTTATAAAGTGCGTAACGCGCGCCCAGCACTTAGTAAATTTGGTGTGAAACTTGGTACATTATATGCTGGTTTTGATATGTGGATGAATACAGCTGGTTTGGGTTGGATCATGCCAACGTTAAAGCATGGCCATAAAGATAACGAGGCTACAGGTAAGGCAAGCGATCATCAGCCAATTAACTATCCAAAGCCTGATGGTGAAATTAGCTTTGACCGCTTAACAAATGTGTCATTCTCTGCGACAAACCACGAAGAAGAGCAGCCATGTCATCTGCAATTGAAGGATGCTAGTATTCCTGTTGATGTGAACTTGAAGGACTTTGCTGGCCCAGAGGCGCGTTTTTGCCCAGCTGGCGTATACGAGTTCCTAGAGGGTGAAGAGGGTGGTATGCGTCTGCAGATTAACGCGCAGAACTGTGTCCACTGTAAGACATGCGACATTAAGGATGCTACACAGAATATTAATTGGGTCGTGCCAGAAGGCGGCGGCGGGCCTAATTATCCAAATATGTAAATACGTATAAAATGGGGCAGTGTGAGGCTGCCCCTATTACTTTTAATTTAAAGCATTGGTTCATTTGTGAAAATAAAACTTCAACATATTATAGGACTTGTATCACTTAGTTTTTTAAGTGCTTGCAGTAGTGGTCAGTATGATAGTTCTTCTGTAAACCCACTAGATTCAAATATGGATCTGTCTATGCAAGATATGAAAATTTTGCAATCAAATCAACAAGTTAATCTAACCCCGTTTGTGGCGGCCACTGTGGCAAAGCACGCGCGGGATCATGATGATGCGGCTTATTTCTACTTACAGGCCTTGTTAGTAGATCCTAAAAGCAGATATGTAGCCGAACGTGCTTTTTATGAGCTGGTACAAGCAGAAAAGATGGATGAAGCGGTGCATTTATCGAGAAAGCTTGTGGCTGGTGATGGTAATGATCTTGTACATTTAATTCATACGCTCGGTGCCTTTCGGTCTGGTGATATGGAAATTACACGCGCTAGACTTGATTTGATGCCTAAACAGGGGTTTTCTTTCATATTATCGCCCATTGTGCGCGCTTGGTCATATGCTGCGGATAAAGATATAGAAGCTGCAAGAATTGCTCTAAAACCGTTAACAGATGATCCAAAGCTTTCCACTATTGGTCTCGCACACCTTGGCTATGTCGCGGACTTTTTAGGGGAGACTAAGCTAGCAGAAGAAAGCCTCTTGAAGCTTATAAATGGTGAGGATAATATCTCACTACAGCCTGTGATTACTTATGCTGATCTATTGATGCGCAATGGACGCGCCGATGAAGCCCGCGATTTACTAAAAAAGCAAGTTGAGCATTTCCGCAACAATCGCTTTTTATTACGGGAAGGGATGCGCATCTTAGGCGGCCAGGAACCTCGCCAAAAAATTCGAAGCGTTGAAGATGGCGTCGGGATGTTATTCTATCGTTTGGGTAGTGAATTTGAGCAAAGCAGAAATTTTGGTAACGCCTTAATATATCTCAATGTAGCCTTTTATATGATGCCTAATGCAGGTGATATTCAAATGATGCAGGGTGGACTATTAGAAAAAATGGAGCGTTACGGTGCTGCCGCTGATAAATATGGTACGATAGCACCATCTAATATGATGTATCCCTTGTCATTTATGCGGCATGTAACAGTGCTGAAACGTGATGGTAAGCATGATGTTGCGTTGTCGATGCTTGAAAAGGCTTTAGTAGAAAGCCCTAATAGTCGCAGCTTGTTAGAAGCCGTTGGTGATATTCACCGTGAGAACGAGGATTATGATCAAGCGCTGGTATATTACGATAGGATATTAAACACACTACGAAATCTAGTGTATAATGATTGGTTCACATTTTTTTCCCGTGGTGTAGTTAATGAGCAGCTAGGAAATTGGGCAAAGGCAGAGGCCGATTTGCTTCAATCCTTAAAGCTTGCCCCAAAACAGCCGGCAATATTAAATTATCTAGGCTATAGTTGGATTGATCGTGGGGTGCGTATCAATGAAGCGCGTACAATGATCGAAAAAGCCGTGGCATCACGCCCCAATGATGGTTTTATTATTGATAGTTTAGGTTGGGTATATTTCCTCACTGGAGATCATGAACTCGCTGTTACCACATTAGAGAAGGCCGTGAAAATTGAACCTATGGACGCCACTATAAATGACCATTTAGGTGATGCATATTGGCAGGTTGGTCGTAAACTTGAGGCGCGTTTTCAGTGGCGCCATGTTTTAGAAAATGATCCAGAAGAAGAGTTGAGAAAGTCTGTTGAGAAGAAGCTTGCTTTTGGGCTTGAGGCTAAAAAATAATGACAGGGGTATAGGTGATGAATCTAGTCTCTCGCATGCAGTGGCAGGATGATGTGCTGACGATTAAGGCACCTGCCAAGCTCAATCTATTTTTACATATAACAGGTAGGCGCGATGGTGGGTATCACGAATTAGAAAGCCTGTTTGCTTTCACTCATGATGGTGACATGATAACGCTTGCTCCCTCACAGCAGATATCACTGACTATAATGGGTGAATTTAGTGTAAGCTTAACAGGGCTTGATGTTACCGATAATCTTATTTATCAAGCTGCTCTCATGTTGACCAACCAATATCATGTGCCTGTTGGTGCTGCAATTACCTTGCAAAAAAACTTGCCTGTTGCTGCTGGTATTGGTGGTGGTTCCGCAGATGCTGCTGCTGCCCTGATAGGGCTCATTGAGTTTTGGGGGCTTGATGTGAGCGAGTTGGAGCTTGATGCAATGGCGCTTAAACTAGGCGCTGATGTGCCTGCTTGTCTGCGTGTATGCCCGCAGTGGGTAACAGGTATTGGTGAGCGGCGAGAAAATGTTTCTATTGAATATGGTGAACATATACTCCTTGTTAATCCTGCTGTTTCAATCTCTACAGCCAGCATTTTTAATGCCTATAAGGATAATGGGTGTGTCTTTGATTGCACGTTGCCTTCAAAAGACATAATTCTTAATGATTATAATATGCTAAAAGCCATTGTTGATAATAGCTTGCAGGCCTGTGCTATGGAAATAGCGCCTGCTGTAGGGGAAACTTTAGAGGCGATTGCAAAACAGCTAGGCTGCCAATTATCACGCATGTCAGGTAGCGGTGCTACATGTTTTGGAATGTTTGATAGTGAAGACTCATTAAATGAAGCAGCAAAAAATATTCAAAAAATGCATCCAGATTGGTGGGTTTATACAGACTCCTTAGTCATGACTTAAAGGCCCTTATAAGCGCGAAACCAATCAACAAATTTAGGGATGCCGTCACTCAGGCTGGTTTTAGGTTGGAAATCTAATATTGATCTGCTTTTACTCAGGTCGGCATATGTTTCGATTACATCACCATCCTGCATGGGCAGCATGATTTTTTCAGCCTCACGTCCTGTAGCCTTTTCAATCTCATGAATAAAATCCATAAGGGCGACTGGTTTATTATTACCTAGATTAAAAATACGGTGCGGGGCTGTGCTATGCCGCATATGTTTAGTGCCATCTGAAATAGGTGCTAGATCAAGGGCGGATATGACGCCCTCAATAATATCATCAATATACGTAAAGTCCCGTCTCATATCACCATTATTAAATACCTTGATGGGTCTGTCATTTAATATGGCATCAGTGAATAACCACGGCGCCATATCTGGGCGCCCCCATGGGCCGTAAACGGTAAAGAACCTAAGGCCAGTTTGGGCAATGCCATATAAATGTGCATAGCTTTGACTGAGTAGCTCGTTAGACCTTTTAGTCGCCGCATAGAGCGATACAGGCGTGTCACAGGCCATCTCTTCATGGAAAGGTGTTTCTGGACTGCCACCGTACACAGAACTGCTGCTGGCATACACAAGGTGCTTAAAATTCGTACTATGACGACATAACTCTAGTATATTAGCATGGCCAACTAGATTAGCCTGTATATAGACTGATGGGTTTTCTATTGAGTGGCGTACACCTGCTTGGGCGCCTAAATGAACGACGCGGTCAAATTTATATTCAGCCCCTAGCGCTTGTAGTGCTGCGTTATCAGCAAAATCTAATTTTTCAAAGGTAAAGGCAGGATGTGCTGCAAGACTTTCGATGCGCGCATTTTTAAGGCCTACATCATAATAATCATTTAAATTATCAATCCCCACCACAGATTCACCACGTGCGAGTAGATCGTGTGCTACATATGAGCCAATAAAACCTGCTGCGCCTGTTACGAGAATCGTCATCTATGTTGGTCTTTCATAATCTTTCAATAACTAGTATATTATCATGGCTTATTTTAGTCTAAAATATCAAGCCTAAACGCCAGCTTGATAAAGGGACGCGTTTTTTTTTGCAAAAGGGCTTTACAGGATGAAAATCATCTATATAAAAGCCTCCACACATATGGTGATAACCATGATGGGGTGTAGCCAAGCGGTAAGGCAGCGGCTTTTGATGCCGTGCACCGTAGGTTCGAATCCTACCACCCCAGCCAAAAAGATAAAACCTCGGTGCTTAATTGCCCGAGGTTTTTCTTTGTTTTAGTAGTTTTCTTTGTTTTACTTATTAAGTGAGGCTATTTACTTTTATAAACACGGCCTTCTTTCATGACAAAGGTAACCTTGCGGATATCCTTGATGGTTTCTAGCGGGTTGCCGTCAATGGCGATGATATCAGCATATTTACCAGCCGATATTGTGCCAATTTCATCAGACTTTCCTAATAAGTTTGCCGCGTTCACTGTTGTCATTTTTAGGGCGTCGGCTTTGCTAATGCCCATTTCCACAAGGCGCTCGGCCTCGCGGTAGTTTTTACCATGTGGCGCAACACCCGCGTCGCTACCCGTTGCCATTGGTACACCCATTTTATAGGCGGCCAGTATGGTTTTAGGCGCAGCAGTTTGAAACAGATCATTATGGGCAATGGTTTTTGCTGTGGTTTTCTTATTCTTACGCATCTTATCAAGAAAATCTTGAACCGCAGCGGTCGGTACAAAGTAAACACCTTTTTTCTTCATGGCCTTTAATGCTTTTTTGGTCATGAAAGTACCATGCTCAATAGACTTAAGGTCATAGTTTAAAACAAACAGGGCGCTGTCACGTGGGTGAGTATGTGCTGCAACGGGTATTTTGTATTTTTTTGCCACGGCAAATATGGCATCAATTTCATCTTTGAAGAAAACAGGCGCGCCATCAGCTTTTGAGCATGTTTGAAAACCAGAGCATGAGGCATAAATCTTAATCCAATCAGCGCCGTCGCGTATATTATCGCGGGTCGTGCGACGGCAGCTTTCTGGCCCATTACATTCCATATCGCCTTTGTTGCCTCCAACACCAATTGTTCTACCAGACATATAAATGCGTGGCCCGGGGATGTCGCCTGTGTTGATCAGCTTACGTAGCTTGTATAGGCTGTCATCGCTGGTGCCCAGATCACGGACGGTTGTAAAACCAGCCATTAGCGTTTTAGAGGCATTCTTAACGGCTGCAAGCGCGTGGTCAGCGCTATTTGCTTTTGGGTTTCTGGGGCGTGAGCTGGAAAGATGCACATGCACATCCATCATGCCTGCCATGACAAACTTATCTTTCATATCAATGATTTTCGCGTCTTTGTTGCCTGCTTGCTCTGCTGTTCGATATCCAGCAATAACCGATTTAACCTTTTTGCCCTCTATAACGATTGTTTGCTCTGTCAACGTCGAATTATTAGCATCCGCAAGTAGAGTTCCCGCATGAATGATCGTTACGTCTTTAGGTTTTTCCTTTTTCACTTCCTTTGCAGGTGTAGTTTTACTATCTTTATCATCAAATCCATAGCTAGTCGGTGTCATGGTAAATACTGAAAACATTAGCAAGGCACTTGGCAAAATTCGGGCAAGTTTCATCAGGGTATCCTTTTTAAAATCACATTATTTTTATTAAATCACTGTGCTATTACTTTAGCAAATTTTAAGTGATAATAATTGCAGTTGTAAATCAAACAATAGATTGATATTTGATGTGCATCTGCACAATTGTTTTAGGAAGCTGATGTGAATACCGCGAACCCAATATTGATTTATATAGATGGCGATGCCTGTCCCGTTAAAGACGAGGTATTAAAGGTATCGTATCGTCATGACCTTAAGGTCTATCTGGTGAGTAATCAGTGGATGCGCATGGACGTTGGACCATTGGTAGAGAAGATCGTTGTTAGTGAAGGCGCGGATGAGGCTGATAATTGGATAGCCGATAATATTGGCAAGGGTGGTATAGCCATTACTGCGGATATTCCACTAGCCAAAAGATGCCTCGATGCAGGCGGTGTGGCGTTAGGGCCAACAGGCAGAGCATTCACAGAAGAAAATATAGGTATGGCGATGGGGATGCGAGAGCTAAAACAGCATTTGCGTGAAACGGGTGAGAGTAAAGGCTATAATGCTAGCTTTACCAAGGCTGATCGTTCGAATTTTTTACAGTCGCTAGAACGTGAAATTCAGCGTATAAAAAATAGTTAGTCAATAACATCAGCGACGGTCTCTACAGTGCTTGCAACGATACGGACAGGGACGGTGACTAAAGCGCAAGCAGTTAGAATTGATAACAGACTTATAACTAAAATAGTGCGTTTCATTATATTTCCATATTCACTTATGAGGAATTTTTATTGTATCGACTTATATTGTTAGCGGTGTATTGTGTCAACAGTATGGTGTGGGTACTATTATAAATAACCTATTAGATACATTAATTTAGATCGAAGACTAATTAGTAAGCGAAAGAGTATATAATGCTGAAAGCACAGATTGTTCCCGTCACGAATTTTGAGCAGAATTGTTCTATCATCTGGTGTGATGAAACTAATGAGGGCGCGCTTGTCGATCCCGGTGGGGACGCAGATAAAATTTTGGAAAAAGTTACTGAACTTGGTATTGATCTAAAGAAAATTTTACTCACACATGGTCATCTAGATCATGCAGGTGGTAGCCAAGATATAACTGAAAAGTTAAATATTCCTATCATTGGCCCGCATAAGGGTGATGAATTTTGGTTGGATGGTATCGAAAGCCAAGCAGCCCAATATGGCATGAGTGGCCTTAGATGCTGTAAGCCTGATCAGTGGCTAAATGACGGCGAAGTTATTGAGCTAGGCAACCTTAAATTGGATGTAATTCACTGCCCCGGTCACACACCGGGTCATGTTGTATTCTATGAGAAGGAAAGCAATGTCGCATTTGTGGGTGATGTTTTGTTTAAGGGCAGCATCGGGCGTACGGATTTTCCGCAAGGCAATCATCAGGATTTATTAGACTCTATCACGGGTAAATTATGGCCGCTTGGCCCCGATGTGACCTTTGTGCCGGGGCATGGCCCCTTATCTACATTTGGCGCAGAACGCCAAAATAATCAATTTGTTGCGGACGCTATATTAGGAATCTAGCCTTTGCTTAAAAAATAACATAATCTAGACAATGTGTTAGGAGTTGATAGGGCAATAGTAATGCCAAGAGCATGGAAGACAAATGGGACATCCTTTAGCTAAGATAACTGATAAATTTAAACGCCGTCGCCGGTGGCGTGAATTATTGTCTCTGCGCGAGTCTAATAGTAAATTAAATCAAATACGTGATGATAAATCCGCAGTCTGCACCAATTGCAAGACCCAACTAACAGGGCCATTTTGCCATGCTTGCGGCCAAAAAGATAACGAATTAAAGCGGCCTATCTGGACTTTCGTGATGGAAATGCTTGATGATGTTTTCTCTAGTGATTCCAGATTGTTTAAAACTATATTGATGTTGATGCTATTTCCGGGCGGTCTGACCCGTTCTTTTATGGATGGTAGACGCGCGCGCTATGTGATGCCGCTTAGGCTATATCTAACAGTTTCAATTCTGTTTTTCTTGCTCATATCCATTGCCAATATCGCCATATTAGATATTCAAGTTACGCCGAAGGATGCGAATGCGGCTCAGGCTACAGTTCCTGAGGCTGGCACCAAACCCAATGAGGGTTCTAATATACTGTTCGGTGAAGACGAGCCGCTTATAGACGAGCTGCAAAAGGCCACAGAGGCTAT
This sequence comes from uncultured Kordiimonas sp., assembly GCA_965603205.1. Classification (GTDB taxonomy): domain Bacteria; phylum Pseudomonadota; class Alphaproteobacteria; order Sphingomonadales; family Kordiimonadaceae; genus Temperatibacter. The sequence continues at coordinate 20,143 of CBFDCC010000010.1, forward strand.
TAAAAAAGATATTGCTGCGGACGTAAAGACATTGCCGCCAGAAGCGCAAGAAACGCTGAATAAGTTATTCAATTCTAAGGCGGCGCAGAAAAGTATCGACAGCCGCGTCGCGGATAATATGCAGGCATTAGATGAGGATATGCAGGTCATTGGCATACAATCTGATGATTTTCCTTATGATGTTAAGGTCGATATGTTCGTTAAAATTGATGATAAAGAGCGCATAGGCCTCACCCAAGAAGATATTAATAGGATAACGGATCGAGAGAATATGCCAGAGATTGTCGTGAAGGCAGTTAATGGATTTTCAGAAGCGTTAAAAGACCCCAAAGTGATGAATGAGCTGATGAATGACTGGTTGCCGCCTGCGCTGTTAATGCTCATGCCGTTGTTTGCTTTGGTACTGCGTATGATGCATTGGGGTGAAGAGCGCTGTCTCATGAACCAGCTAGTCTTCTCGCTGCATTTTCACTCTGTTTTATTCATGTATTTAATCTTGCTGATTATTATTGTGCCCATGTTCGGTGGTGAACTGGGGGCGGAGATATTCTGGTGGTGTGTAACGATTTATTTCTTCATCGCGCTAAAGATAGGGCAAAATCAGGGCTGGTTCAAAACCATTGTAAAATTTGTCATCCTATGGCCGCTCTATTGGATGATGCTGACGGGCGCACTTGGTTGGGCCATATTCAATGGGTTGGCTGAGGTCTAACCCTCTTCACGCAAATTTAAGGATGCACTGTTAACGCAGTAGCGCAGACCTGTGGGCTTTGGGCCGTCGGGGAAGACATGACCTAAGTGGCTGTCGCAATTAGCGCAGGTGATCTCGGTCCGCATCATACCGAGCATACCATCTTTTTTCTCTGCCATGCAGTCACTGTTGATGCCTTGATAAAAACTTGGCCATCCAGAACCTGAATCATATTTTGCTTGTGATTAAAACAGTACGGACACGGTCACGGTGTCGCTAAAAACTCCTGGGCTTACATTTTGCCCTGAAAAAATACGGCCGTACATGGTATAGGCGCGAGTTTCACAACACTGAACTGTAAAAATGTAACTATCTGAAACCCAAGCCGAGCCTAAATTACCATCACCCCAAACAGTGGTGTAGGTGGCATCCGTATAAATGTTATAATCAAGAGTATTACTAGCACCTTGTGTCAACACTCTTGGGTTTGCGGGACCACTAACCCCTAAAAGAGAAATTTCATAATTAATGTCAGAACCAACTTTGTCTGTTGTGCCGCACTCCACATCTATAGTTCCGACACTATCAACCGCTAGCTGGGCTAGGCCATCATATGAACCAAAGTTCAAATTAGTTGCAGTGACTGTACAATAACATTTTTTGCATGTTGTTGGCGGTGCTGACTCAGCAATACTGAAAACAAAAATAAAGCAGACTGCGATCACTATGAATATATTTTTTTTCATCGGTTCTCTCCTGTATTTTCTATTTTACAAACCACTTTTCCTAAATGAGTTGGGGATGTGCTTGGCGATTGTGCTTGTAACGTTACACTACAATAACCGTTTTTTGTTTGTGTACCTAACGTTATTGATTTATCTAGTCCTATTATATAAGCCGCCCCTTCGAAACCTACAGGGAATACTTCATCACTACCAAGGACCTGCATCATAGTACTTGGGGGAAGGGGTGCGCCATTTTCATCAATAATGTTGATCATTGCGGTAATGTTTTGCTTTACAGGAAAGTCTACAATAACGCCACTTCGTCTTCTGGGCACTGGTTTTAGTTTAATGCCCCCTACGTCGGCTGTTAAGGGCAAATCAAGCGGGTTTATGGATATATTGTTTTCCTGATAAGGTCTAAGATGAGATATAAATGCCTGACCGTTTTCATTGGTTTTTGTAACCAATCTATTATCTCTTAAAACGTCAACATCTTTAAAGCCACCAACATTCACCAAAGCAAAACTGTCATCTATGGGTTTTGAAAAAAAGTAATCCCCTCCTATGATCGCCACACCTCCCTTATAACCTAAGCGCGTAGCGCTACGGCCATTAAATTCACTATAGTCTAAGTTCACCACACCTTTATTAAATTTATAGGTAGCACCTGCTTGTTTGCGATCGTCACCAGATACAGTTGCTTCGCCACGTAAGCCTAAACCACCATTGCTTGGGGCGTTACGGCTTGCTCGCACGGTGGTGCGCCATTTCCCATTGTTACGATCCATTGAGGTACTGCCAGTGGTACGTTCACCCAAACGGGCTGTAAAAATTAAAAACACGGCTGTGTTTTTTTTCTCACCAAATGATTGTGATAAATTGACATTGAGTGACCCAAGGCCTGAAATTTGTGTAGAATAGTTAGCACTGACAATTTCTAGGTCTTCATTAAACCTCTCATCTACCCGAGTATAATTGATGGAAAATGTTCCCATTTTAGGTATATTAAAGCCAACATTGGCATGGGTTCGCATTTTGGGCTCATTTTGGTTGAGACTTGATCCTAACCTAGTGAAATTATCAGAAATCCACTCATTTGATGCATTTATGCCTAGGTCTTTCCCCTGCCAAGAATAGTTTAACTGTAGCAACCCACCAGTTTCACCCTCTCTAACACTAATAGCAGCGGCACCCGACAAAACACCACCCATGGGCAGTTTCCAATCTACATATGGGCCTAAACCAGCTTGTTTTGATGATGCCTCTGCATGAACACCCGCTGTAAGACTTTCCCCCCATCCTTTGCGATAACTACCCGCGACAAAAGCTTTATTATAATCATCGTTCAAACCCCCGAAGTTGTTTCTTAAAAAACCAGCTTCAATAGAATATTCAGCCAAATCCTTTTGTAGCAAGCTTCGGCTTGCGTAAAAGGGTTGTGTTATAATGGTCTCACGACCCAAAAGGTCACTAATAACCAACCTCATATTGCCAGCCCCCGTAATGACAGGGGGTTCTTCAATGGTAAATGCACCGGGTTCAAGGTTTATACTGGCTTGGCGAATACCATTTACAAAAACCTCAGCCGTTGAAGGAAGGGCCGCAGTACCAGTAATAACAGGAGTTGGGAAACTAATGAACCCTGGTTGCAGGCCAAAATCGGTGCCAAACTGAATGCCACCAAAACGAACAGCTCGCCCCCAACCACCATGTTGGGTAACGCTGTCACCAAAAACATAGCGTACACTTTTACCTGGATTATCTATGGTCCAATTTGTGTTCAAACGTACAATGTCGGTGTCGCCATTAACATTTCGAGCAGAATAGGTTAAATTTCCTGAGCCAAAATCTGAAAAAACACCAAGCTCATATAAACTTCCAAAAAATTTATTATTAGCACTTCTTTCCACCATCAGATCATAATTAAAAAACACGCCAAACGGTGTTTTGTCTGGTGTTAGATGCTTGTAAACACGTGATAAGTTGCTTTCTGGAAAGCAACTAGCGGGGCAGGTGATGTCTAGGTTTTGTGAGGCAAAGTCAAACTTATATTCAACGTCGCCTAAGCCTGAGATCGGTAAATATTGACGACTACCATAACTCACAATATCTTGATCTGGTACTAAAAGACCAAGATATTGTAAGGTTATTGGTTCTAATAAAAAAACATCATCTTTTTCAAGCGCAGGGTAGAAACCATCATGCATAACACCATTAAGGCTAATGGTTACATAATATACTTCTGGCTCTTGGTTTTGTTGGGCAAACGCTTCATTAGATGTCCATAAACCAAGAACCAAAGCACCAGCTGTTAAACCAATCAGCAGATGATAATCCTTTTGGGTCATTCCTCAACAATAGCCACGCTTTTGTAATGACCAAAGTCTGTTGTTAAATGCACTGTCACAAGCTCTGGCAATTTTTGGGTAATCGGTTTTGATTTGTCTATCCGCCAAGTTACCTCTGATCCTGGTAAAATATATTGATGGGCTGATGTTTGGTATGAAAACTTTGTACCACTTGATATCTCTACAGTATTGACTAGTACATGGGACTTGCCAGTATTGTGCACGACCATCCAAACACCATCATCACCACCGTTTCTAATGTGCCAGTCTAACGCAGGTTGTGAACGGTGCTCTGGGAGCACAAATACCGGTACGCCAATGCGTACAGCCATCCGAATTTCGTTTTTCCCTTCAACAAGCATTGGCGGGATTTCTTGGATAAACAAACGGTATGTTCCCTCAATATCCGAATTATCTTTCTTTACTTCTATACCGACACGAACAATTTGGCTTTCGCCAGCCTTAACTGTAAATATTGGCGGGCAGGCCAGTACAAACATTGCGTCAGTTGCGGTATAAACATCTTTGCCATCAACTTGTGTCCACTCCATAAGTTGAAGTTGTATATTCGCATCTGCATCGCCTTGGTTTACAACTGTAAGCGCTTTGATGCGCTCGCCTTTTTGTAGTTCAATTCTTGTTGGTTGAATAACCAGCGATGATCCCGCATAAGCAAAACCCGCAGGGATAGCAGTGGCAAATATAAGTGATAAAAATAGCGCCTTAACACTAAGTGACATGGCGGACAAAGATGGCATAAAAACGTTTAGAAATTTATGGCCAAAACTGTCATTTCGCCATTGCCAAAGGTCTCGACTTTTTGGCTGACTTGGGTGCCATTTACCGCTAATGAATTGGTTAAATACATTTCTGATACTATTTCGAACCGATTGTTTTTTGTGCATTTTATATCCACCTGTCTTGTTAAAGTATTTATTGATCCATTCTCAAAAGTTATTGCGCATGAGGGTATAACCTGAACGCTTACCCCCATACGTGCGCTAGTTCGTCTATTCAGCTGTGATCTTCGATCTGGTAATGTTGAGGCGGCTAAAGATTGTGACGATCGTCTGTCTATTTTAGACCTACGGTCTGACGATTGCCAACTGTCAGCAGCAACTACAATCGGCGCCATTGTTTGATAACAAAAGCCTAGACAAAGCACAGTTAGTGTCGGCTTGTATGTTATTTTTTTTACAATATGTACCGGCTTGTTCATTAGTTAAGTCTTTCAAATGGTAAAAGTCTCTCAAAATCAGCCAAACATCAATTAGCTTTAAATTAAAAATAATTTAAAGGCTAAAAGGTTACAGTTACCGTAACTAAATCTGTGTAAGCACCAGGGGCTATGCTTTGTAGCGCAGGAATACGGGCATAAACAGTCAATGCTTGTGATGAACCTGTTCCAGTTCCTGAAACTGTATCTACACCAGCATTGTCACCCCAATTGGTTGTCCGTCCAGCATCCTGATACATAGCATAATTCAAATAGTTAGTAGTATCATACGTCATAACTCGTACACTTGTTGTACCACCTGTACCTGTGCCAGCATCAAGACCAACTTCATAAGTTGTAGTTGATGTACAGGTTACGTCAAGGGAGGTTGTTGCATCTGTGTTCGTTGCACTTAGCTGGTCATATGTACCAAAGCCAAGATCACTGGCTGATACAGAACAGGAGGCACCAACAGTTGCGCTTACATTAAATGTAGTTGTTTCTGTAGTCTGAGCTTGAACAGGGGGTGGTGAAACACCTAAAATAGTACCTGCTACTAAAAGCCCAACTAGCGAAATTTGTAATTTAGGGGTAAAACCTTCGCGACGAATAATCATAAGAATCTCCTTTGTTAGCGTTTAACTTATGTAATAGCACTTCAGATTAAATTTAATTGTACTATATAAAAAACGCAAAACGATACAAAAACAGGATTACTCAAAATGGATTGATTGTCAAAATTAAAATTTTACATTTATTTTAGCTATTGTTTTAATGATAGTATAATAATGTTAATATTTGATAAAGATTGTATAATGGATGCCGCATCCCTCGATAAGTTCAGGATCACGAAAACTCTCGCTTTTAATCTTTTCTTAAATTCAACGATGCGCTGTTGACGCAGTAGCGTAGACCAGTGGGCTTTGGGCCGTCGGGGAAGACATGACCTAAGTGGCTGTCGCAATTAGCGCAGGTGATCTCGGTCCGCATCATACCGAGCATGCCATCTTTTTTCTCTGTCATGCAATCACTGTTGATGCCCTCATAAAAACTAGGCCATCCAGAGCCTGAATCATATTTCGCCTGTGATGAAAACAGGTCACAGCCACAAGCCACACATTCATAGGTGCCAGCGGTTTTACAGTCATTATATTTGCCAGAGAAGGGCGGCTCTGTACCGCCACATCTGCATATCTCATATTGAGCGGGGTTTAACGCATCACGCCATTTTTCATCACTTTTGGCATCATCACTTTTTCTCATTACCGCACTCCGCATGTTAGGCACAGGCTATAGCTGCCCATGGGGTCGTTAAAACGTGTCAGAAACTCTAAATCTTTTTTCAGATTATAGGCTGCCTTCATCATAACTGAACTGTTAGAGTAATGTCCGCTTAAGGTGTCTTTAATAGCCGCATTGCCGTTTAGCATATCAAGCATCAACGCCTCAAATTTTGTCGGGCCATCACGGTATAAAACGGGGTGATAGCTGGTAATGTCAGCGCGACGCGCTGCGGCGGCAACGGCATCATCTAAGGTGCCTAATTGGTCCACGAGGCCTAGTTTTTTAGCGGTTAAGCCATCCCAAACACGGCCCTGAGCTATTTTATCAACATCTTCAACCGTCATGCCGCGCCCCTCTGCGACTATGTTTAAGAACTGGCTATAACCTGCTGTTATAGATTGCTGAATTATGTCTTTGGTCATGTCGCTGAGAGGGCGTGTAACATCAAAAGCACCTGCAAGAGACGTTGTACCCACGCCATCCGTATGCACGCCGACCTTGGCTAGCGTATTTTCAAATGTCGGAATAATACCAAATATACCAATAGATCCAGTTACTGTGGCGGGTGACGCCCAGATTTCATCAGCGTTGGCGCTGATCCAGTAGCCGCCAGACGCTGCATAAGGCCCAAAGGAGGCAACGACAGGGATGCCGTCCTCTTGCGCTGTGAGTAGTTCTTGACGGATAAGCTCTGAGGCGAAGACAGAACCACCCGGGCTATCAACCCGCAGTACAATGGCTGCTGTTTTCTTGTTATTACGGGCATTGCGAATATGGCGTACTACTGTTTCTGCTGCAGCAATATTAGCGGGGCCACTACCCATAACGATCTCACCTTGGGCAATAATAATGGCAATGGCTTTGCCATCACTTTTTTCCATGCCATGAGTCGCGGCTAGATATTTTTCAAAATGTATCTGTTTGAATGTTGAGCCATCCTTGGTGCTACCATGTTTTTCTTTTAGCTGGCGGCGCCAGTTTGAACGACTGGCAATTTCATCAACGAGCTTGTTATTGAGCGCTAGTGTTGCAAAGTCACCACCAGCGGCTTTTAAGTTGTCGCTCATGCCCTCAATCTGCGCCTGTATGGTTGCGGCTTTTAATTTGCGACCTTCGCCTACAAGGGCCACATATTGTGACCACAGACTACCCATATAGGCTAAATTGGCCTCTTTGGCTGCTGGAGACATATCATCACGTAAAAAAGGTTCTACAGCTGATTTAAATGTACCCACACGGAAAACATTCACATTGGCCCCGACCTTTGCTAAAAGTTCCTTGAAATAGGGGGTGTAACGGCCATAACCAGTTAACAATAAACTGCCAGCTGGGTTTAGGAATATTTTGTCAGCTTGTGAGGCCAGTAGATAATCACCCTGTGAATACCCTGAAGATACAGCGTAAATAGGTTTACCGCTTTCACGGAATGATTTAAGGGCATTTGCCATGTCATGAAGATGGCTAGGGCCTGCGCCCATCATTTGATCTGTAATCAAAGCTATGCCGCTAATACGGCCGTCATCCTTAGCGCGGTTAATAGCCGTTATTATATCATGCACTGATATTTCTGGCGGCGCATTGTTATAGTCTGCGAATAGGCTTTCCATAGGATCAGGAATGCGCGTTACTTCAACAACAGTGCCGCGTGGAGATAGCACCATAACTGCACCGTCAGGCACATTTGGTGCCTGTGGTCCCGCGGGGATCATGGCAATAATCGCGATAATGAATAGGGCGATGACGCCCATAAAAAGCGTGCCTAGCCCTTGAACAAATTTAAAAATGCTGACGATGATATCCCAGATGCCTTGCATAAAGCCCTCACTAACGTTGTTTTATTGTCATTTTATATCTGTGGAATGTGGTGTCATAAAGGCCATTCGTCAAGTCACAATAAACTGATATTGATAGATATTTGTAATCAAATAGGTACTCAAGGTCTTGCAAGTCTTTAATTATGGAACCATATTGATTGAATAAGAAACAATATAACAGATGAGGAAATCGTCATGAGCCATATCCCCCAAGTGCAAAATAGCTATCATCATAGGCGTTCTTCTAGTCTATCTGATGACATTGATTTTGAGATCAAAGGCGCGGAAATGCAATTTGTTGAGATCGAACTAGACCCAGGTGAATCCGCTGTGTCTGAGGCTGGCTCTATGATGTATAAATCCCCAGATATCAAGATGAGTGCGGTGTTCGGCGATGGTTCAGGTCAAGAGGGTGGCTTTATGGGTAAGCTGCTGGGCGCTGGCAAGCGATTGCTCACAGGTGAAAGCTTGTTTACGACCGTTTTCACGCATGAAGGCCCTGAGAAAGCGCATGTGGCGTTCGCGTCTCCATATCCCGGTAATATTGTACCCATAAAACTTGATAGCCTTGGCGGGGCTTTGATTTGCCAGAAAGATAGTTTTTTAGCAGCAGCGCGGGGCGTATCTATTGGTATTCATTTTCAAAAGAAAATCCTGACAGGTCTATTTGGCGGCGAAGGTTTTATCATGCAGCGCCTAGATGGCGATGGCTGGGCCTTTGTTCATATTGGCGGCACGCTAATAGAAAAAGAGTTAAAAACAGGTGAAGTTCTGCATGTGGATACAGGGTGCTTGGCGGCGATGACCGAGGGTGTGGATATGGATGTAGAGAGAGTGGGCGGCATTAAATCTATGGTCTTTGGTGGCGAAGGGGTGTTCTTTGCAAGGCTGCGAGGGCCAGGTAAGGTGTGGATACAGAGCCTGCCATTCTCACGTTTGGCGGGTCGCGTTCTGGCTTCTGCCCCTAGATTAGGTGGCCGCGACAAGGGCGAAGGCTCGCTGCTTGGCGGCCTTGGGGACATTGTTGGTGGCGATAGGGGCCTTTAAGCGAGTAATATATGTCACTCAAAAAGATAAAAGATTTCACAGTTTATAAGGATGCATGTTTTTATGCGTCTTTTCCTGCTTGTGTCTTGTTGCCATCTGGGGAAGTACTTATAACCTTTAGGCGCGCTCCTGATCATCGCTGGACAGTGACTGATAATGATCTGCCATCACAGGACGATTTCAATAGCATTGACCATCATCATAGCAGATCTCATATTGCGATGATTAAGCTAGATAGCAATCATGAACCAGTTGGGGATGTCGTGATGTTGCCGGCTGATCCAGAGGCTAGTGATCAGGATGCTAATCTGATAACCCTGAAATCAGGGCGTATCCTACAATATGGGTTTCTATATTATCCTATTTTGCCAGAATTTTTTGAACGATTAAAAGAGCAGGGTGTTGCCCCGTACCGCAATAAATATCTTGGCCTAGACTATCTGTTTTGGGGCAGTTATGTGCGATATAGTGATGATGAGGGCGCGCACTGGTCAGATAGAGTGATGTTGCCGCTGTTGCCAGAATACTCGGGGCATAAAATATCAGAGAAAGCTAAACGAGGAGGGCCGCTGCGAGGGCGTGGAATTGTTGATGATAATGGTCGAGTGACCCTCTCTATTTATTTTAGTGGATTTAAAGAGCTTAAAGGTGAACAAACGCAGCTGTTTATCAGTGATGATGAGGGAGGAAGTTGGGCCTCTCATGGTCAGCCTATCCATATGCCTGATGTGAATTTGCGGGAGCCCGCACTAGCGAATTGGCCTGATACTAACACCATAATAGCCTTCCACAGAACAAAAGGCTTAGAAGGTGACTTCCTCGTTACTGCGACCTCAAATAATTACGGCAACTCTTTTGAAAATATTAAACAATGTGATGTGATAGGTCATCCATATGATCCGCTTGTTCTATCAGATGGCCGCCTGTTCCTAGCCTATGGCTATCGTCATGAACCATATGGCATACGCGCGCGTTTGGTTAGCAAGGATCAAGAGATTAATGATGCTGAAGAAATTATAATCCGTGATGACAGTGTGGGGCGGGATTGTGGCTATCCATGGTCATGCCAGCTTGATGATGAGCGTATAATGGTTGTCTATTATGTCACGCATTCTGACGGCCTTAGGGGGATTGAAGCCTCTATTTTAGAATTGGAAAAACAATGAGTGAATTGACAGCTGCATTAGAGGGCTTCCACCCTTGGGTAGAAGGTGGCGTAGACCCATTTGAAGATGTTATAGGGCCATTTTATATTAAAAAAATGGATAATGGTTCATTTGAGACAGGATGTGAGGTTAAGGCTATTAATGCTAATAGTAGTGGTAGTTGTCATGGTGGCTATTTAATGGCTTTCGCTGACTTTAGCCTGTTTGCCTTTGCAGGAGATTGTTTTGGTGGCGAAGTATCTGGGGTTACAGTCTCGCTTAATAACGATTTTTTATCTGCGGCGTATGTTGGTGAAGTGATGATTGGACGTGGTGAAATTTCTAAAGAAACAGGCAGCATGATTTTTGCTCGTGGGGGATTGTATGTGGGTGAACGCTGTGTTTTAACATTTTCTGGCGTTATAAAAAAATTATCTAATTGAGTATTTAAAGTATCGCGTCATCATTAATTGAGGTGTTATTGTACCTATTTTCCTCTTTTACTCACGTTTCAGCAATTTTAACCATTTGATCTATATCGGTAAATTTACTTCGAGGGTGTGTATTATCAGCAGCATCGACCTCTGCGGCTTCAATCTTCTTCCAGTCCTTAAAGGTCACTAAATGGAGATCACGCTCTATTGCTATTTTGTCTAGACCTGCGCGTCCTTGTCGCCCACTAGCTTTAACCTCGGATAATATCTTAGCGGCTATACCAGCGCCATCAGGCTTGTTGGTGCCAATTGTGCCCGTAGGGCCACGCCTTGCCCAGCCTACACAGTATAGCCTATCTGAAATTAACCCATCATCACTGATATATCGTCCAAGGCTTTTATCAAAAGGTACATCCTCAATTGGGCTAGATTTATAACCGATGCAAGGCACAATAAGCTCTGCGGGTAAAACCTCACTCTCGCCTAATCCTGTGCATTTACCATTGCTATCTACCTTGGTATGCTCAAGCCTGATACCGCAAACGCGATCATGGCCTAAAATGGCCATCGGGCGACGATAGAACATAAGATGCAATCTGACAGGTTTCATGTCAGGGGTGTTATTTGCCATCTTGCGTAAGAACATCATATTTTTCTTAGCGGGGCCTTTTAATCCCTCATCGATGTCTTCAGGTGGTAATTGATCAGCCTTTACAAGCGCTACACAGTTTTCTAATTCATTAAGCTCGCTCATCTCCTTAGGGGTGAAACTAGCTTCTAATGGTCCGCGCCTGCCTAAGATATAGATATCTTTGATAGGGCTGGAGTGTATATCCTTTGCTGCGTGATCTGCCAGATCAGTGCCTTGCATTTCTTTTGCTGTCTTAGCTAATATTCGCGCCACATCAACGGCGACATTACCATTACCAATTACGGCGACCGACGGGACTTTTAATTCAGGATTTAAATCCACGTAATCTGGGTGACTATTATACCAGCCAACGAAAGCACTAGCCCCAATAACACCATTTAGTTTTTCACCTTCAACGCCCAATTCTCTGTCATTTGGTGCACCTGTTGCAAGTATAACAACGTCATAAAGGGTTTGTAATTCTTTTAAGGTGATATCACGGCCTAGCGCCAAGTTGCCGACAAAACGGACATTGTCTTGGTTGTTAGTCGCTTCATAACGCTTGGATACATTCTTAATGCTTTGATGGTCAGGGGCGACACCTGCGCGGATCAGGCCGTATGGGGTCGGTAATCTGTCAATAATATCGACACGGACATTCACTTTGGCATTGCCACTATTTTTGGTTAATGCTTCAGCTGTATAATACCCAGCTGGACCTGCGCCAATGATAGCAACCCATAGAGTAGTATCAGACATACAAGCTCCCCTAATTAATCCTCATTAGTTCTGAGATTACTCTTGCATGAAAAAAGGGCGGGATCAACACCCGCCCTCATTAAAGATTGAATATCTCTAATTACTCTTTTGGCTCATCATGGTGATGACCGATCATACTATCTGTCATGGCGATCATGCTACTATACTCTTTTAATAGTGTCATGGCTTTATCCATGCCACCTTCTTGCTTAGCTAAAGCATTACGCCATTTTATATTATTAGGGCTGGTTGCCCATTCCATGTCAGACATGCCGTTTTTGAAATCCCAGAAAAATACAGCGTCCCATTTCCCAGACTGCATATGCATGGCCCATGGCATTTGTGCGCCAGCTTTTTTAGATGCTGGTGAGAAATGCTCATCGATCATGGTTAAGGCCTTGCGGCGCATACCAGCTTTATATCTGACAAGCGTCATAGCCATATAGGTGACATCTTTGCGTTTTTCGGCTTTTGCTTCCTCAGCAAATGATGAAGTTGATGTTATACTCATTACACATATAACAGCCAGTGCTGCCATTAGATTACTCAATTTAGAAAAGGTGAACATAGTCTCCTCCTTCGTTTGAATTTATAAATGAACTGAAAACATCTAGTAAAGAGCGCGGACCCTATCACAAAAAAATACCCCTTGCAGAAGGCTAGCTATAACAAAAGGTTAGCAAATTGGTGTGTTTCACGACTCCAGATTGAGCGTAAATATGAAAAAGCCCCAAAACTAAAGGTTTCAGGGCTTTTCTCATATTATAATAGTTGTTTAGTCGGCCTCGATAAAGGCTCTCACATCAATAAGAAGCTGATCCATGCTTGGGTGATGAATATACATCATATGACCCGCTGGATAATATGTGTAGGTCACACGCGATGGGTCGATACCGTTGCGGTCTAGTGAATATTCTGCGCCCATAAGAGGGGTGGCAAAATCATAATAACCAGCAGCATTAAAGACGCGAAGGTCCTTGTTGCCGCGCATAGCCTTGCCAATATAAGGCGCTACGTTCATGTATGGTTGGCGGCTACTACGGCCAAGTTTCCAGTTCCAGTCACTCACGCCGCCAATGATGGTATATTCACGATCAGGATTAAATTTTAAATCCTCACGCACCCATGTGTTTAGTGCGGCTGTGTAGGCACCGTCGATACCATAGAAGCTAGGGTCAGTCTCGGGCCTTTCACCTGCGTCATCTATTTCACGCCCTTTGAAACGGCTATCAAGACGGCCAAGTGCAAAGCCTTCATCGCGTAATAACTCTTTGTTAAAACGTTGAAAATCTACGCGTAGATTAGCTAGATCAAGGTAACGCTCGCTAAGGCCTGTGAAGTGCGCGAGCTTTTTCTTGATGGCGTCACGCTTTGCGCCTTTAAGACCTGAACCTAATAGTAGAGCAGGGCCATATTCTTCCACTGCAAATGTGCGCGCGGCATCTACCCAGTCCTTTACTGCTATGCCCTCACCAACTTTGCCGTGATACTGGGCTGTGGCAGCCATGGTTGGCAGATTAGTCATGAAACCCAGTTCATTACCTTCGTCGTAGGAGCGAACAGTAAAGTCAAGAATAGTTGAGATTAAGATTATGCCATTAATAGAAACGTCATCAAAACGACCTTCTAGCTGACGGATGAGTGCGGCTGATCGTGTCGTGCCATAGCTTTCACCGCCGATATATTTAGGGCTCTGCCAGCGTCCGTTTTCGCGTAACCAAATACGAATGAATTTGGCAATGGATTTAGCATCCTCATGGACACCCCAAAAGTCTTTGCCCTCACCAACGCCTGCTGCGTGGGAAAAACCAGTGCCTACAGGATCAATGAAAACAAGATCTGTTACATCTAAGATCGTACCATTGTTGTTTTGCATGTTAAATGGCGCAGCGCCATCGTCCTGAGCATCACTGGGGATAACAATCTTTTTAGGGCCAAATGCACCCATGTGAAGCCATACTGATGATGAACCAGGGCCACCATTATAAACAAAGAATACAGGGCGTTTGGTTTTATCCTTCACACCTGTTTTTACGTAAGATGTAGAAAAAATAGCGGCCGTGACGTCACCTTTTTTATTTTTAAGGTGTGTTTCACCCGCTGTAGCCTGATATTTTATCTTTTGGCCATTAAAGGTCCCTGAATGCTGGGTTACTGATACGACAGGTGTTTTTACTGGCGATGGTTTGGATTTGCTGTCGTCTGCAGATGCAGATAGAGCAAATACTGTGACAAGAGCAGCCACAAAAATCTTTTTCATTTTAAGTCCCCTTAGGATTTTATTATGCAGGGGAAACTTACATGAAAGTAACTTGAGATCAATATATTGACAAAATTTATATCTGATATTAAATAAGAGGCAGGTACACAAGGGTGCCTATTTCCGCCAAAAGACGTCTCACCTTGTATTGATGATGTGATATCTCAACTATAATCAAACATATGGTTCTTCTGGTTACAGGGAGCGGGAACTAGCCAGTATTAGGAGAAACCAAATGGTTGATTTAATTAATCACCTTAAAAATAAAGCACGCCTATTGCAAAAAACAGTTCAAGCTGGCGATGCAGAGGCAATCGCATTTATACGTGAAGCTCATGGCGTTGGCTTATCGGGCGACACCGAGATAATAGAAAAAATTCAGCGAAAACATTGTCTACTGGTTATTGCTCGTAAACTGGGTTTTAAGCATTGGAATCACTGTGCGCAGTTCTTCGGTGAAGGCTGTGAGGATTATGGTACTATGCTATATCCTAAACGATGTGGGGCGCACTGGAATATCTGGGTCACTGATTATGAAGAGGCCAAAAAGGCGAGAGCAGAGCATGGTGGATACCTACTTTGTTATAATAAGCAATATCTCGTTGTTGATGAGCATTTCATTATATCACTAGGTCTAGATCCAAATGATGTGGCTTTTGAGTCTATATCAAGGGATTGGCATAAAGGCCGTGGTAGTAGTGAGCAAGAAGATCTGTATATGAAGCTGATTAATTTGACGCTCTAAAAATATGCTTCTCATCCAAAGGGGTGGGGAGCTGCTTTTCTTTTTTTTAATATTTTTTCATTATCCCCTTGAACCATAGCTGATGAAGGCTTATCTACTCTTTCGTGCGTTAGCACTCTTAACACCGAGTGCTAACAAAGCAATTTTGTTTGTAAATTACATTGGAGAAGTAAGATGGCTTTACGCCCATTACACGATCGCGTTCTAGTTAAGCGCCTTGAGAGCGAGACTAAAACAGCTGGTGGCATCATTCTAGTTGATTCTGCTCAAGAAAAGCCTTCTGAAGGCGAAGTTATATCTGTTGGTACTGGCGCTAAGTCAGAAGACGGCAAAGTAACAGCGCTAGACGTTAAAGCTGGTGATAAAGTATTATTCGGCAAATGGTCTGGTACAGAAGTTAAAGTAGACGGCCAAGATCTGTTGATCATGCAAGAAAAAGACATCATGGGCATCATCGAGTAATCGATTGATCTTATTTGAGCTTTATACAATAAAATTAAATTACAATACAGGAGGCCACAATGGCTGGTAAAGACGTACTATTCGGCGAAGACGCCCGTAAGAAAATGCTTAAGGGTGTTGATATTCTTGCAAATGCTGTGAAAGCAACGCTTGGACCAAAGGGTCGTAATGTTGTTCTAGATAAATCTTTTGGTGCTCCACGCATCACAAAAGATGGTGTTTCTGTTGCTAAAGAGATCGAACTTAAAGACAAGTTTGAAAACATGGGCGCACAAATGGTTAAAGAAGTAGCATCTCGTACAAATGATGTTGCTGGTGACGGTACAACAACTGCTACTGTTCTTGCTCAGGCAATCGTTCGCGAAGGCATGAAGTCTGTTGCTGCTGGCATGAACCCAATGGACCTAAAGCGCGGTATTGATCTTGCGACTACTGCTGTTGTTGCAAACCTTAAGGGTCGCACAAAAGACGTAACAACTAGCGAAGAAATCGAGCAAGTTGGTACAATCTCAGCTAACGGCGAAGCAGAAGTTGGTCGTATGATTGCTGAAGCTATGGAAAAAGTTGGCAAAGAAGGTGTTATCACTGTTGAGGAAGCTAAGGGCCTTGATAGCGAGCTAGACGTTGTTGAAGGTATGCAGTTTGATCGTGGTTACCTATCACCATATTTCATTACAAATGCTGAAAAGATGACTGTTGAGCTGGAAAGCCCACTAATCCTTCTTCACGAGAAGAAGCTTTCAAATCTTCAGCCTATGTTGCCGCTTCTAGAAGCTGTTGTTCAATCTTCACGTCCGCTGCTAATCATTGCAGAAGACATCGAAGGCGAAGCACTAGCAACTCTAGTAGTTAACAAGCTACGTGGTGGTCTAAAAATCGCTGCTGTTAAAGCACCTGGTTTTGGTGATCGTCGTAAAGCAATGCTTGAAGATATCGCTATTCTTACTGGTGGTCAGCTGATTTCAGAAGAAATTGGTATCAAGCTTGAAGACGTAACTATTGATATGCTTGGTTCTGCAAAGTCAGTTAACATCACTAAAGACGACACAACTGTTATTGATGGTATTGGCGCTGCTGATGATATCAAGGCACGTTGTGAGCAGATTAAAGCTCAAGTTGAAACAACTTCATCTGATTATGACAAAGAAAAGCTACAGGAACGCTTAGCTAAGCTTTCTGGTGGTGTTGCTGTGATTAAAGTTGGTGGTTCTTCTGAAATTGAAGTTAAAGAACGTAAAGACCGCGTTGATGATGCACTACACGCTACACGCGCTGCTGTAGAAGAAGGTGTTGTCGCTGGTGGTGGTACTGCGCTTCTTTATGCTACGCGTTCTCTTGATGTTGTTAAGGGTGCTAACGATGATCAGGACAAGGGTGTTGATATCGTACGTCGCGCACTTCAGGCACCTGTTCGTCAAATCAGCGAAAATGCTGGTGTTGATGGTGCTGTTGTAGCTGGTAAGCTTCTAGAGCAAGACGATGTGAACTTCGGCTTCGACGCTCAAAAGGAAGAATATACTAACCTAGTACAAAAAGGTATTATCGACCCAACTAAGGTTGTTCGTACTGCGCTTCAAGATGCTGCGTCTGTTGCGGGTCTTATGATCACTACAGAGGTTATGATCGCTGATTCACCTGAGCCAGCGGGTTCTGCACCTGCTATGCCTGACATGGGCGGCATGGGCGGTGGTATGCCTGGTATGGGTGGTATGGGCTTCTAAGCCAAACTACTTAATCTTAGCAAATTGCTATAAATTAAAGACCCCGTGGATTTTGTCCTCGGGGTCTTTTTTTAATGAGGATATATATTATTAATAAAAGTATTAATATTTCTGTAACATATGCTTGGTAGATATGTCCCCGAGAGATTTCTGCAATAAGCTCTGTATTCATAGGAAGCAGAGTGTGAAACCTAGGAAAAGGTAAAACAAATGTTTAAAAGTAATTATATTTCTGCACTGTTAACAGCAACTGCATTAACAGCCGTATTGGCAACACCAGCTGCTGCACAATCGGTTGAAGACCTCCAAAAGCAAATCAATATGCTTCAAAAGCAAATTGAAAAGCTAGCAAAAGCACAAGCTAAATCACCTAAAGTAAAGAAATCTGAGCCAGCAATGTCGCTGTCTACACCAGATGGTCTGCACACTTTTAATATCCGTGGTCGTATCTATACTGATTATGTAAAAGTTTCAGACCGCAACAACACTATGGACCAATCTGGTACTGAGTTCCGCACAGCGCGTCTTGGTATTGAAGGTAAAGCTTGGAAAGATGTTAAATATAAGTTTGAAGCTGATTTCTCTGGTAATGAAGTAACTGTTAAAGATGCTTACATGCAGTTCGGCACAATGGGTGGTAAGGTTACCGTTGGTCAATTTAAGACGCCAAACTCATTAGACGAACAGACATCATCACGTCACATCAGCTTTATGGAGCGTGGTTCTTTCACTGATGCATTCGGTTTTGCCCGCCAAACTGGCGTAATGTACGGTACAGGCGATAAGACTTGGACGTTCAAAGCTGGTGTATTTAAAGGCAATAACGAAGACGCAGGTAATGGCGATACAACATTTGCTGCACGCGCCACTTATGGTGCTAGCATGGAAAATGGTAAATGGATCGTTGGTGGCTCTATGCGTAGTCGTAAGACAGATGGTCAGTTCCGTTACCGTCAACGCCCACATGTACACCTAGCAGATCGCCCAGTAAATACTGGTCACATTGGTAATGGTGACGACTTCTTCTACGGTATAGAAGCTGGTACTCAGTGGGGTAGTTTCCACGCTGCTGGTGAATATGGTGTCTTAAAAGCTAAAGATGTAACTTTGGACGGTGGTAATGCAAACCTAACTGGTGGTTACGCTGAGATTGGTTACTTCCTAACTGGTGAGAAGCGTTCATTAAAGCTTAATAAAGGCGCATGGGATCGCCCAGGTGTGAACAATCCAATTAACGAAGGTGGCATGGGCGCATTTCAAATCAACGCGCGTTATGATACTCTAGACATGACTGGCGGCGGCGCTCGCGGTGGTGAAATGGATACATGGATCGTTGGTCTAAACTGGTGGATGACACGTCATACACGTATGGTTCTTAACTATTCTCACTCAAGCATCGACAAGGCGTGGGCTGTAGGTAGCGCAATCGACGGTAAGAATAGTGTGAATGCACTTGGTCTACGTTTCCAAATTGACTGGTAATACACCACTCAAATAAGAAATAATTAAAAGGCAGGATAGATTTCCTGCCTTTTTTTATGCGCTTTGTGCTTTTCTTTTTGAAAGCCGTGGTGTAGATAATCCACAGATTAATGATTAGGTTTAAAAAAAATGCTTATTAGCAAACACATTATGCAGGTAAATAAGGCCTGCTCAAAACGAATGCGACGACATTTCTTGTAAAGGGAAATTCGAAGTGTTTCTGCTAGGCTACGGCCAAGCGCGTTTATAATGTGGATAAAACAATGATTACTATTAGTCTTCAACAGAGCCATGAATTGGCTGAAATCGATATTTTATTAGATAGTGTCTTCGGTAGTGACCGGCAGACGAAATCGTCTTATCTTGTGCGCGATGGCGTTGAGCCTGCTGCTGGGTTAAGTTTTGTTGCCCGTAATCAAGGTGCGCTGGTTGGAACATTGCGGTTTTGGTCCGTTGAAATTGTTGATGCTGGTGTGCAGTGTGATGACGATCAATCATGCTTGCTGCTTGGGCCGCTGGCAATTGACCCATCTATGCAGGGCATCAAGCTGGGGGCTCGTTTGATGAAAATGGGCCTCGATAGCGCTCAAGCCTTAGGCTATAAGCGCGTTTTACTAGTTGGTGCTCATGCTTATTATGAAAAATTTGGTTTTAAGCCTGTGCCTTCAGGTCATATTACTATGCCAGATGGCAAGGATGGTGATCGCTTATTGTATCTTGATCTTGGTCCCGCTTTTGCCCTGCCAGAGTGCGGTAAGGTGGTTTCCACTGTTAAACAATATGCAAGACAGGCCGCATAGCTATTGAAGATATGGTAAATGCCGTTTACTCTATAGTCTGTGAACGAGGGTCTTATGCCAGAAACTACATTACGATTAGAAGATATATTGAAACAGGTGGGTGACCAAAAATACCCGCCCGTTCATTTATGGTCACCCGATTTCTGTGGTGATATTGATATGGTTATCCACCGCGATGGCAGCTGGGATTATATGGGGTCACCTATCGGGCGTAAACGTATGGTGAGGCTATTCTCTACCGTATTGCGCTATGACGACGATGGCCGCTATTATCTGGTAACACCAGTTGAGAAAATTGGCATTACGGTTGAGGATGTTCCTTTCATCGCTGTTGATATGACAGCAACAGGTGAGGGCGATAATCAAGTGCTGAGCTTTACTACCAATGTCGGGGATGTTGTTATAGCTGACGCTGATCATAAGATACGGGTAGAGGTTAACCCTGACACGGGTGAACCTAGTCCTTATGTTCTGGTGCGTGATCGACTAGAAGCGCGCATGTCGCGTGCTGTATTTTACGCACTTGTTGACCTCGCGGAGGAAAAGGGTGACACGCTGACAATTAAAAGCAGTGGAACTACCTTTAACCTTGGGAGCACTTTGTGATGCGAGATTGGCTTAAAAAGGCGACAGCAGCTGATAGTCTTGGTTCAAGGAGCAGGCGTGGCGATAAGGATCTTAACCCTGGATTTGATGATAGTGTCTTTAAAAAATATGATGGCCGTGAAGCTGCTGTGTTAGTGCCTGTTGTTGAACACCCCGAAGGCCCAACCGTTATATTGACTCAGCGCACTGAGCATTTGAATAATCATGCGGGACAAATCAGCTTTCCAGGTGGGGCGATAGATGACAGTGATGCAAGCCCTGAGGCGGCAGCGCTACGTGAAGCCCATGAGGAAATAGGCTTAGACCCAAGCTTTGTTGAGGTTATTGGCAGGTTGGATATGTATGAAACCAGTACTGGTTTTCATGTAACCCCCGTGGTGGGATTAGTCAGGCCTGGGTTTGAGTTAAAACTTGATGAGTTTGAAGTAGCTGATGCTTTCGAGGTGCCGCTAGATTTTTTGCTCGACCCGAAAAATCATCAAAAGCAAAGTCGTGTATGGCAAGAAAAAGAACGCTTTTTCTATGTTATGCCTTACGCCGAACGTTATATATGGGGGGCAACAGCAGGAATGATTAAAAACTTGTATGATGTCATGATTGCTGCCAAGCATAAGAGTTAATACCGAAATCTAGAAAGAGATATTTATATGTTTGCTGTAATTTTAAGAATAATTTTGGTTCTTGCCCCTGTGCTAGGTCTGTTTTTCTGGCTACGGTGGCGCGCAAATAAATTAAAGGATGGCGTAGACTTAGATCATGAAGTCGCAAAGCTGAGGCGCCGTATTTTGGTTTTGCTATTGCTTGTGATACTCGCTGTGATCGGTATCAAGCTTATGGAAACTGAAAAGGGTGATGCGGGCGATATTTATACGCCAGCCCATATGGAAGACGGTAAATTAATTCCAGGCACCTTTGAAAAACCTAAAAAACCTGAGACTCCAGATGATGATGGCTAAACCAGATTGGTTAGACTTAGCTGTTTGTAAGAAGACGCTTAATGCATTAGGCGCAGACAAGCTGCGTTTTGTTGGTGGCTGCGTGCGGGATACGTTCTTGAATTTGCCTATCATAGATATTGATGCCTGCACGCCCCTGTTACCCGAGCAAGTGATGAAATTATTAGGTGATGCCGGCATTAAGGCAATTCCTACGGGGATAGAACATGGCACTGTCACAGCATTTTATGATGGTCGCACGGTAGAGATCACAACATTACGGGAAGATATAAGGCCAATTGGTAACCGCCATGCAGATGTGGCCTTTACCGATGATTGGGACATTGACGCGCTGCGTCGTGATCTGACCATGAATGCTATTTATATGGATGGGCAGGGGGCTATCCATGACCCATTGGGTGGCTTAGATGATCTAAAGGCTGGAATCGTCCGCTTTATTGGTGAGCCTGAGGTGCGTATCGGTGAAGACGCCTTACGCATATTACGCTTTTTCCGCTTCTACGCCCATTACGGCCAAGGTGAGATCAATGTGGAGGGGCTTCAGGCCTGTGAAAAACTGCGCGATAGTCTAAGGGGGTTATCTATCGAGCGTGTCCGTGATGAGCTTTTTAAAATATTAAAGGCGAGCGATCCTATCGCAGTTCTTACTTTGATGGAAACTAGCGGTATATTAGGCATTATTTTGCCAGAGGCCTCGTCAGAGGCGCATTCTATATCAAAGTTGCAGGATTTTATAGCCAGAGAGCCATCTGACATAGAGCCAATAGCGCGGTTGATAGCTCTATTGCCACCCACTGATAAAGTAATGACGAGCGTTGCGAAACGATTGAAACTCTCCAAAAAAGAGCAGGTCTTTATGCGCGGGGTTATCGCTGCTGTAAATCTATACGGTGGGACGGATAATCATAAATCACTACGGACGCTATATTATCATGGACGCGATGCAGCAGTGAATGGCTGTATGCTGGCTGGTGGTGATGTGGATACGCTTTTGTCTATGGAGATGCCAGTTTTTCCAATTAAGGGAAAAGACCTGATAGATCACGGCATGAAAGCAGGCCCTGAAATGGGAAAAACCCTCAAAGAGTTAGAGGCTAAATGGCTAGATAGCGCCGCGACGCTATCTAGGAATCAGCTGTTGGCTGAGATATAAAGCTTATTTATTCAGCTTTTTACTCTTCCAATATTTAGTGCCTTGTAAGGTCGCTTGCAGTGCGAGGCCTGCTTTTGTCATTTGATATACGGTTACACCGTCACCAATATCAACAGCGCCAGATTTTTCGCCGCCTTTTTTACCTGATTTAGCAGCAGCGTCCGCTTGGCCTGAGAAATCCCATCCTTTATTAACGAAGCTATTGAAGGCATCTTTTGTGTGGAAGATAAATACAGCACGAAAATCTTTTACGCCGAGGCCAAGACCAACGCCAGCAGAGGCCATTTTCATATAAGTGCGCGCGCCTGATTTATTATTAATCGCTACACCCTTGCCGCCACCTGCGCTGAGAAAAATAACATTCACGCCGATATTTGAGAATGTAGCATAACCATATGAGTTTTTGATTTGGTCTTCAGCAGATGATTCTTCACTATATAGGGCTGTTATGACCTCTGTGCTCATCGTGTCTATCTTAGCGCGCTTTTCAACAGAACCCGCAACGGCAGTCACACTAAGTGCTAATGAGATTAAGGCGGTTACAAAGATATTTTTAGTCATGTTATATTCCTCTTTGTTTTAGGACGACGCATTAGCATCGCCTCGTAGTCACTCGGTACGGAAACAAGTTTCCTATTTATAGATAGCGAGCATGAGAGCGTACCGAACAAGTGTGAGGCGGTGATCATTCGCCGTTTCTAAAAAATAAATCAGGGCCATTTGGCTTCTGGTGGTAAGCTCATTAAGATTGCTTCAACATTACCATCGGTTTTAAGGCCAAAGGTAGTGCCTCGATCATAAACAAGATTAAACTCAGCGTAATAACCGCGATATTTAAGTAAGGTCTCGCGCTCATCATCAGTCCAAGGCTCATTCATATGTCGACGTACAAGTTGCGGGTAAATTGTGTCGAAAGCGAGGCCAACATCCTTTGTGAATGCGAAATCAGTATCCCAGTTACCAGTATTTAATTGATCGTAGAATATACCACCTTCGCCGCGTGCACATTTACGGTGAGGAATGTAGAAATATTCGTCACACCATTTTTTATACTTCGCGTAATAATCTGGATCATATTTATCGCAAGCTGCCTTAAATTCAGCGTGGAAATCGGCTGTGTCCTCTGTAACAGGCAGCGCGGCGTTTAAATCAGCACCGCCACCAAACCAACTTTTAGTCGTTACAATGAAACGTGTATTCATATGCACGGCTGGTACGCGTGGGTTATTCATATGAGCGACAAGCGAAATACCAGCGGCTGAGAAGGACGGGTCTTCATCGGCGCCGGGAATATTTTTTGCGAATTCAGGGGTAAAGGTACCGTGAACCTGAGAGATATTAACGCCTACTTTTTCAAAGACACGGCCACCACGCATGATGGACATAGTGCCGCCGCCGCCTTTGCTGCCATCGCTTTGGTTTGCACGGTCCCATGTCTTGCGCTCAAACCTACCAGCAGGGCGATCAGATAGCGTGCCAGTGGCGTCATCCTCAATAGATTCAAAACTTGCACAAATTTTATCGCGCAATTCCTCAAACCAATCTGCAGCTTTTTGTTTGCGTATTTCTATAGTGTCTTGTTGGCTCATGATCATGTCTCTCTGCTGATAAAATTTCTTGTGGAGCCAGTAGCATTAATATGTGTAGGGGTGCAATACTGGGTTATTTATATTTTTGAGTGTGTGCACCATCTTCCCTCAGTACTTGCAAGCCTATACATAACTGACAGCGCCTTAGTTTTAGCCTTTTGGAAATGAAGTTGTTTGCCTAAGTGCTTCACTTAGAACCATTGCACCTGCCATGGCGACATTTAAGCTTCTCATGCCTTTGGTCATTGGTATATAAACCCGCCCTTTAGATAGATCATGTATATAATCTGGTACACCAGCCGATTCTCTACCAAGGAGTAATATATCATTGTCCTCGAATTTAAACTCGGGTAGGGCACTCGCGCCTTTTGTTGTTAGCAGTATGAGGCGCTTTGAATTATCATCACACCAAATTTTGAAATGATCCCAGTCAATATGGTGATGCAGTTCAACATGCTCTGCGTAATCCATAGCAGCACGTCGCATGGCTTTAGCAGAAAAAGGAAAACCACAAGGCTCTATAATATGAATAGCAACATCCATACAGGCACCAAGTCTAAGCAATGTGCCTGTATTTTGAGCAATGTCGGGTTCAAATAATGCTATATCCATATTGCTTTCCTTTGGTGCTCTACGTTTAGGTGGATTGTAAATCATGACTTTCTATCACGATGGCTAATTACGATATAGTGTAAGCATATAGGAAAAAGGCAAAAAAAAGGCAATGAATATAGATAAATCCTTGCCAATTTCAGCCTAACCGATTAAATAAAAGTCCATTCATTGGGCGTAGTGTGCCCTTTGTCGTGGGATTATGTCTGATAAGTTACTGCTGTTGCTTGTATTACAGCGTTATCAGACAAATCTGGTTGTAATTCATACGGTAGAAATAAGCTGGCCAAAGTGGCTATGTAAAATCTACTAGGGAAGATTAGATGAGCACTAGTGAAAATACTCAAGGCACTGAAGAAGGCGTAAATCGCCGTGATTTTCTTCATGTGGCTACTGTAGGCGTAAGCGGTGTTGCCGCTGTCGGCGCTGTCTGGCCTTTCGTCCATCAAATGAACCCAGCAGCGGACACGCTTGCTCTAGGTTCTGTTGAGGTCGATTTGAGCTCGGTTGGTGAAGGCGAATCAATTGTAATTAAATTTCGCGGTAAGCCCGTTTTTGTGCGTCACCGCACAAAAGCAGAGATTGAACAAGCTTTAGCTGATGATGCAGCTAGTCTTGCTGATCCACAGGGTGACGCTGAGCGTGTGACAGCAGGTAAAGAGCAATGGTTAGTTGTTCAGGGCCTATGTACGCACCTTGGTTGTGTACCGCTTGGCTCTCGTTCTGGTGATGACAAAGGTGAATTTGGCGGCTGGTTCTGCCCATGTCACGGTTCTCACTATGATACATCTGGTCGTATCCGCAAGGGTCCGGCTCCACGCAATCTTGACGTTATGGAATATACATTCCTTAGCGACACATTGATTAAAATTGGTTAAGGGGCGCTAAATCATGGGAGCTATTCCAGGTCCGGCTTACGAGCCTAAAAATTCAGTTGTGAAATGGGTAGACGAACGTCTTCCTATCTTTTCACTTATTCATGGGTCATTAGGCCCTGGCTACGCGGCACCGCGTAACCTAAACTACTGGTGGAACTTCGGTTCGCTTGCAGGTGTTTGTCTTGTTATTCAGTTGATAACAGGTATCGTCCTTGCAATGCACTATACACCACATGTTGATATGGCATTTGATAGTGTAGAGCGCATCATGCGTGATGTGAACTATGGTTGGTTAATGCGTTATATGCATGCTAACGGTGCTTCATTCTTCTTTATCGCAGTATATATCCACCTTTTCCGTGGTATATACTATGGGTCATACAAGGCACCACGCGAAATCCTTTGGATGCTTGGTCTTGTATTATTCCTGCTGATGATGGCTACAGCCTTTATGGGTTATGTACTTCCTTGGGGTCAGATGTCTTTCTGGGGTGCGTCGGTAATTACAAACCTATTCTCTGCGATCCCGCTAGTGGGTGATAGCATTGTGACACTGCTTTGGGGTGGTTTTAGCGTTGATAATCCAACACTGAATCGTTTCTTTAGCCTTCACTATCTATTACCTTTCGTGATCACAGGTGTTGTTATCCTACACATATGGGCGCTTCACTTGCCGGGTTCAAATAATCCAACTGGTGTTGATATTAAGACAAAGAAAGACGTTATCCCTTTCCATCCTTACTATACATCAAAGGATGCATTTGGCATGTTCGTGTTCTTAGCAGCTCTTAGTGCATTCTTATTCTTTGGGCCAAATGTTATGGGGCATCCGGATAACTATATTCCTGCGAACCCAATGGTAACGCCAGATAGCATCGTACCAGAATGGTATTTCTTACCTTTCTATGCGATCTTGCGCTCTATCACTTTTGACCTTTTCTGGATTATCCCAGCGAAACTTGGTGGTGTGATTGCAATGTTCTCTGCGATCATCGTGCTCTTCTTCTTGCCTTGGCTTGATACAAGCAAAGTCCGCAGCCTGAAGTTCCGTAAGGTGTCTCAGATGTTCTTCTGGATTTTGGTTGCTGACATGGTGCTACTAACCATCGTTGGTGGTAAGAAGCCTGAAGGTATCTATCCATTACTGGGCCTTGTTGGTACGATCTATTACTTCGGTCATTTCCTTGTTGTTATGCCAGTACTTGCACGTATCGAGAAAACCTTGCCGTTGCCAGAGAGTATCTCTGCTTCTGTGACAAAGAAATAAGTGAAGGGAAACATTAAATGAAAACGTTTAAAAAGTTTGCTGTTGCCCTAACTGCTGTTGCAGCTATCGCAATGGGTTCAATCGGTGCTAACGCAGCAGGTGCGTCAAAGCACGCTGAACCTCAGGGTTGGTCTTTTGAAGGTGTCACAGGCACATATGATAAAGCCTCAGCTCAACGTGGATTTCAGGTGTTTCGTGAAGTTTGTTCTTCATGTCACAGTTTGAAGTACTTTAAATTCCGCAATCTATCAAAGCTTGGTTATCCTGAAGAACAGATCAAAGCTATGGCTGCTGAATATGAAGTTCAGGGTGATCCAGATGATGCTGGTGACCCTACAATGCGTAAAGGTGCTTCCAATGATGCAATCCCAGCGCCATTCCCTAACGAGAATGCTGCCCGGTCTGCAAATGGCGGAGCATTTCCACCTGACTTGTCTTTGATCACAAAGGCGCGTCATGATGGCTCTAACTATACCTATGCATTGCTAAATGGCTACGAGGAAGCTCCTGCTGAATTTTCACTACCAGATGGTATGAGCTATAACCCATATTTCAAAGGCGATAAAATCGCGATGGCTCAGCCATTATTTGAAGATCAGGTTGAATATCAAGATGGTACAAATGCAAGCGTAGAAAATATGTCTCGCGACGTAGTAAATTTCCTTAGCTTTGTTGGCGAACCAGGCCTTGAACAGCGCCATAAAATGGGTGTGTTTGTTATGTTCATCTTGTTTATACTGATTATTCTTTCATATCTTTCTATGAAGAAAATTTGGGCACCGATTAAACGCGGCGAAGACGTAATGCCTGACTAAAGTCAGCTTATAAATAATACTTAAAAGGCTGCCTTGATTTGGTGGCCTTTTTTGTGTCTAATTGACAAGAATATAAGGATTGAAATATGACTGACACACATTACAAATCATTAGAAAATATGTATCTAGCGGCACCAATCAATAAAATATATCCGCCGATCATAGCCATATCACAAGGCACAGCGAATGTAAGTTTGATGGTAAAAGAAGATTACTTTCATACAGCAGGGTCATTGCATGGATCTGTCTATTTTAAATTATTAGATGATGCTGCTTTTTTTGCAGCAAATTCTATTAATGAAGATGTATTTACCTTTACGGCTAAATTCACAACATCAATCAGTAAACCAGTCAGTAAAGGTAGAGTAACAGCCATCGGTAAGGTTGATAAGGTCGATGGTAAAAAGATATTCGCCTCATCTATTATGTATGATGAAAACGATGATGAGGTTGCGCGTGGTGAAGGCCTGTTTTTACCCAGTAAATTACGTCTTGAGACAATCGCAGAATATGCCCTTTAGAGTTTATCTGTCTTCTTCAATATGAGAAATGACACTATCACGCTGGTCTTCATCAACAATATTGAGTAGCACTTCCCAAAAGTTAGCAACAGCCTCAGGGCCTGCCTTGCGGTAGGCGCGCGCTAACCGCTCTCGTTGTGTGCTAAAGAGGCTTGTTTCAAACTCTTTGCCTTTGTCCGTTAGGTATAACAAACGTTGACGGCGATCAGCCTTGCCTGTTTGTTGGATAATAAGTTCATCAGCAATTAATTGCCCTAAGACCCGTGACAGGCTTTGCTTGGTGATGCGTAGAAGGTTCAATAAACCAGACACACTGGTGCCCTCGTTACGGGCTACGAAATATAAGACCCGATGATGGGCGCGCCCATAGTTAGTCTTAGATAAAATTTCATCAGGATCAGAGGTGAAATCTCGGTAGGCAAAATATAAAAGCTCAATACCACGGCGCAATTCTTCTTCGCGTAGATATAGCGTAGGCTGGTTCGTTTTATTTTGCCATGAACTCATAATTGCGTTCCTTAATAGTCATCTAAATTAAAGATGATGATAATAAGTCAGTGTTATTGACATATATTATAGCCAATGTTACGGATAGCAAGCTTAAATATAAAATATACTAAGCAAACTAGCTGGTATATATTGAAGTATATAATAAAGTTTTGGAGATGCAGTATGTCGAGTCCTTCTTTTGATGATAGAGATGGTAAAATATGGTTTGATGGCAAGGTGGTTGAATGGCGCGATGCCAAAGTCCATGTTTTGACCCATGCCCTACATTATGCCACGTCTGTTTTTGAGGGGCAGCGTGCCTATAACGGCGAGATCTTTGAATTAGAGGCTCATACTGATCGCCTATTTAGATCTGCCAAATATATTGGTATGGAAATTCCATTTGACCGCGATACTATTAATCAGGCGTGTAAAGACAATCTAACTGAAAATGGACTAGTGAATGCTTATCAACGCCCCGTCGTGTGGCGCGGTTCAGAGCAGATGGGTATTAATACTAAGCTCACTAAGGTTCATATGGCCATTGCTTCGTGGGAGTGGCCGTCTTATTTCACGGCTGAAGCTAAACTGAAAGGTTTGCGCTTATGTATGTCAGATTGGCGACGCGCGGACCCAAAAACTGCTCCAATCCTTGCAAAATCAGCGGCAAACTATCCGATTTCCTGTATGTCTAAAGAGGCAGCAGAAGTAAAAGGGTATGATGACGCGCTACTCTTAGATTGGGAAGGTGATGTCGCAGAGGCAACAGGGGCTAATATCTTCTTTATTAAGGGTAATGAGCTTCATACACCTGAACTTAAATGTGTTCTGGAAGGCATCACCCGCCGTACAGTTATGGGATTAGCTAATAAGAATGGTATGACAGTGATCGAGCGAGCAATAAAACCCGAAGAGATGCCTGATTTTGAACAGGCATTCCTAACGGGTACTGCTGCTGAAGTGACAGCTCTTAGCGAGATAGAGGGCATTCAATATACCGTTGGTGACGCTACACAGAAGCTTATGGCTGATTATGAGGCATTAGTTGCCCGCCGTAAGTGAGCATGTAAAGCACAGTTTAAATTAAACAGGCGCATGTAGGTTTTAGCTATGAAAAATAGACGGCTTGCACTGATTTTTTGCGTCCCTTTTTCATGTTTTTAGACTTGTCGATATGATATATCTAATTTATCTGCCATCTTTTCGCCTACCTTCTTGTCTAATATTAATAATTAGAGCATGAAATATGCGTTTTACTGTTTTACCTGCTGGCAGTTGACTGTATCTTATGCTAGAGCATGAGCAAGCTGCTTTTCAGTATATATTTGTTGGAGCAAATATTTTTAAGTGAAAAGCAATATAACAACTTTTGAGAACATAAGAAGCGAATTTTATTCGCAAAGGGAGTGTTTTTTGGGAATGAGTATGAATTGGGTGAAAAAACCTCTACTTTTAGTGATGGCTTTAACAGTTGTTGCATGTAGTTCCTCTAAGGATGAAGATAAATACATCGCTCGTGATGTGGATGTTCTATACAACCTAGGCCAAGACCAACTTGACAGACACCGTTATAGAAATGCAGCGGCTGCTTTTGATGAAGTGGAGCGTCAGCACCCACATTCTTACTGGTCTCGACGTGCTCTGCTTATGTCTGCTTATTCGCATTACATGACTAACGATTACGATAGTGCTATTAACACAGCACAGCGTTTCTTGCAGTTACACCCGGGTAATAGTTCATCATCATATGCATATTATCTCATTGCCATGTGCCACTATGAACTCATTGCTGGTGTTGGGCGTGATCAAGACGAAACTACTAAGGCTCGCAAGGCATTAATTGAGGTTATTCGTCGTTTCCCAGACAGTAAATACGCTCTTGATTCTCAGTTAAAACTTGATCTAACCAATGACCACTTAGCTGGTAAAGATATGGAAGTTGGACGTTATTACCTTGACCGTGAAGAATATTTAGCCGCTGTTATGCGTTTTCGTGGTGTGATTGAGAATTATCAGACGACTAGTCATGCACCAGAGGCTTTACACCGTCTTGTAGAAGGCTATCTAGCCCTTGGCGTTACTAGTGAGGCACAAACAGCTGCTGCAGTACTTGGCCATAATTATCCAGGCAGTAAATGGTATCGTTATAGTTACGCACTTATGCGGAATGAGAAATTGCCACTTGAAGCATCAAGTGATAGTTGGTTGTCAAAAATCTGGCCATTTTAATCCTTACTTTCTTGGCCAATATTAAGTAAAGGAGACCGCGTTGCTGGCAAGCCTCAGCATTCGTGATGTAGTATTAATTGACCAGTTGAACTTAAGCCTTGAAAAGGGATTGAACGTTCTAACGGGTGAAACTGGTGCTGGTAAATCCATTCTTCTTGATAGTTTAGGTCTAGCACTTGGTATGCGCGCAGATCGCAGTCTTGTGCGTAGCGGTGCTGAGATGGGTGCTGTCATCGCTGAATTTATTGTTGATGCTAATCACCCTGCATGTTTACGCCTAGGCGAAGAAGGTCTAGATGCAGATGGTGGAGTATTACTGATGCGCCGTCAAATCACGACAGATGGCCGCAGTCGCGCTTGGGTCAATGATCAGCCGATCAGCGCAGCGCTGCTTAAAACATTGGGTGATAGTCTCGTTGAAATCCATGGGCAGCATGACGATAGAGGTTTGTTAGAAGCAGCCGCACACCGCGATCTATTGGATCATTTTGGCGGGCATGGTGCCTTATTAGATACAACCAAACAGTCATGGAATGCGCTAAAGCAAGCACGCACTGCATTAGACCATGCTATCGAAGATATGGAAAATGCGCGCCAAGATGAAGAATGGTTACGTCACTCAGTCACTGAAATAGATAAATTTTCACCAGAAGAGGGCGAAGAGCGAGAGCTTGCAGAACGTCGTGCTATTATGATGCAGGGTGAGCGCCTGTCTGGTGAGTTAAAAGATATGATCAAGGACCTATCTGGCGCCAAGGGTGCTGAGGCAGCGCTTAATGGCGTGTTACGCAAATTAGGCCGTATGGATACAGAGGCGCAGACGTTGCTTGAATCTGTGATTAATTCATTAGAGCGTGCGTCAATAGAGTTGGGCGAGGGGACACAGGCTCTAGAATCTATCCATTCTCATATGGAATTTGATCCAACAGAATTAGAAGATACCGAGGAACGTTTGTTTGATTTGAGGGCGTTAGCGCGTAAACACAACTGTATAGTTGATGATCTCGCGGCCCTGCAAGAAAGATTACAAGAACGCCTACACGCCGTTGATGCAGGGGACCAGCTTGTCAGTGAGGCAAAGGCTGTCGTTGTTAAGGCTCAAGCTAAGATGGTCATGGCGGTTACTGCGCTACATAAGGCGCGGATGTCTGCAGCAAAGCAACTTGATAGTGAGGTTATGACAGAGCTGCCTCCATTGAAGCTGGAGAAGGCTACCTTCCGCACTGTTGTTGAGACAGTAGGTGAAGATGCGTGGTCCGACCATGGCGGCGATCAGGTATTTTTTGAGATATCAACTAATCCCGGCGCACCCTTTGGGCCACTTGTAAAAGTAGCATCAGGCGGCGAGATGGCACGGTTTATTCTAGCGCTTAAAGTCGTACTT
Source organism: uncultured Kordiimonas sp. (assembly GCA_965603205.1). Lineage (GTDB taxonomy): Bacteria > Pseudomonadota > Alphaproteobacteria > Sphingomonadales > Kordiimonadaceae > Temperatibacter. Next base: position 52,206 of record CBFDCC010000010.1, read on the forward strand.
GCACGCAAGGGCAGCGCGCCTGTATTAGTGTTTGATGAGGTTGATCGCGGTATTGGTGGTGCAACCGCTGACGCGGTGGGGGAACGCTTGAAACGGTTAGCAGATGAGGCGCAAGTATTAGTCGTTACGCATAGCCCGCAAGTCGCAGCCCGTGGCCACGCCCATTATAAAATTCATAAAACGGTTCTGGAAAGCAATGGATCAGAATATACACGCACCAGCGTAAGTCTGATAGCAACAGAAGACAGAACTGATGAGATAGCCCGTATGCTGGCTGGCGCTGAAGTGACAACTGAGGCCCGTGCAGCTGCGGACCGTTTATTAGCTTCAGGATAATCTATGTTTGACCCCGACACCACGCCAGTTGAAATACTGACTAAAAGCGAAGCTCGCCTTGAATTAACACGGCTTGCCATGGAAATTAAATTCCATGATCAGCGTTATTACACTCAAGATGACCCCGCGATTTCTGATGCAGACTATGATGAAATGCGCCGACGTAATAAGGCTATTGAAGAGCGTTTTCCCGCGTTGATCCGTAAAGATAGTCCCAGCAAATCAGTAGGTGCATCTGTCGGTACTAAGTTTGAAAAAATTACACACAAACGCCCCATGTTATCACTAGATAATGCCTTTAATGATGACGACGTTGTGGATTTTGTTGGCCGCGTGAAACGTTTCCTCGCCAAGGATAAAGATATTATGGCGGGTAGTGAAGTAGCCCTGACAGCAGAGCCAAAGATTGATGGTCTTTCACTAGCTATACGTTACGAGCAGGGCAAGTTTATAGAGGCCGCCACGCGCGGTGATGGCACCGTGGGCGAGAATGTTACCCGCAACGCCTTAACAATCGCTGACATACCCAAAACGCTCACGGGCAGTGGCTGGCCCGATGTATTAGAGGTGCGCGGCGAGGTATATATGTCAAAGCCCGATTTTGAGGCGTTAAATAACGCTCAAGAGCTTGCGGGTAAAAAAATATTTGCTAATCCGCGTAACGCGGCAGCAGGATCGCTGCGTCAACTTGATACTGCAATCACAGCTTCTAGAGCGTTAAAGTTTTTTGCTTATGCTTGGGGTGAGGTCAGTGAAAATCCTGCGGATACCCAGTGGCAAGCCATTGATAAATTTAAAACATGGGGCTTTGACGTTAATCCATTGATGAAGCGCTGTGATAACGTTGCAGAAGCCGTGGCGCATTATAAAGTGATTGAAGAGCAACGCGCCACCTTGCCCTATGATATTGATGGTGTAGTCTACAAGGTCGACCGTTTAGACTGGCAAGCGCGCTTGGGCATGGTGGCGCGCGCACCGCGCTGGGCTATTGCGCATAAATTCCCCGCAGAAAAAGCAATGACTGAGATACTTGGTATTGATATTCAGGTTGGGCGCACGGGCGCACTAACACCTGTAGCAAGATTAGAACCTGTTACAGTTGGCGGCGTTGTTGTGTCAAATGCTACGCTGCATAATCGTGATGAAATTGAACGTCTCGGCGTGCGTGTAGGCGATACGGTGATTATACAGCGCGCAGGTGACGTGATCCCGCAGGTTGTGGAGGTTATCCTCGATAAACGCCCCGCAGATACCGTTGCATTTTCTTTCCCAACTACTTGTCCAAAATGTGATTCGTTGGCTGTAGCAGAAGGGGATGATATTGTAGTTCGCTGCACAGGTGGCCTTATATGCCCTGCGCAACGTGTTGAACGGCTTAAGCATTTTGTATCGCGTAATGCCTTTGATATTGATGGCCTTGGCGACAAACAGATCGAGCAGTTCTTTGATAAGGGCTGGATTGAAACACCAGCTGATATCTTTAAGCTTGAGGCCCGTAATAGGGCAGAGGGTAATGTGCTGCAAAAATGGGAAGGCTGGGGTGATCTATCAGCAGCCAATCTATTTGCGGCTATTGAAGAGCGTCGTACTATTGATTTTGATAAATGCCTGTTTGCACTGGGAATTAGACACTTAGGGCAACAGTCCGCCAAAATATTAGCACGGTTTTATGAAACCCCAGAATCGCTTTTAAGCTTTCTAAATGAAGTAAAAGTTTTTTATGATTTGTATAGGGAAGATTATAGTTATGATTTTCCATCTTTATTGAATTATGTATTGCTTACTTTTGATCATTTAAAATCATTTGCAAATGAAATTTTAAATCCTCAAGCTCCAATTCCTAGTGAGAAGCTATATGGATTTGTTGATGAAACACTATATAGAATTGAAAATCGGCAATTAAAAGGCGACAATATTAAGTCCCATCTTTTAAAAGCATTTATCTCTAGAGGGCAGCAATTTGAATTTATAAGTGTTAACAAAATTGCTGAATTCTATAAATTAAATGAAGAACTTTTAAATGTTGATGGAATTGGGAAATCCCTAATTATTAATCTTGAGGATTTTTATTCGGACTCTCATAATGAATCTGTATTAAATGAATTATTTGAAGTTCTGACAATTAACTCACTTAAGACTTTCGCATCGGATAGTCCCGTTACAGGAAAAATAGTTGTTTTTACTGGCACGTTAACTCAGATGAGTAGAGCTGAGGCCAAGGCTAGTGCCGAAGCGTTGGGTGCAAAAGTGTCTGGTTCAGTATCAAAAAAAACCGATATTGTCATCGCAGGCCCTGGAGCAGGTTCAAAGCTTACGAAGGCAGAAACTCTGGGTGTTTCAACGATGACTGAAGAAGAATGGTTAGAGTTTATTAGATGATTTACATGCCTTCTAGTCTTCTTCCAAGTCCTCGTCTTATTGATTTCCGTTGTTTATTAAGATCATCTAATTTCTTTTCAATCTCATGAAGATCGCGTAGGTAGTTACCTAATTCGCTTTGTTTAAAATATAGTATAAGCTCATCTAATTTATCCTCCGGTAGCCCTGTCACATTCTGATAGGCACCTGATAAAATTTCTAATCTATGTTTACATAGTTGGGCCCGAGTTCCTGCGGGGCAATCACAAGTCATCTTTAAATTTGAGTTATTTGTATCTACCTCAATAGAGTATAGGTCTTTTTTACTTCCTAACACTGTGAATAGCTCTTGCATATTTAACCCTTGCGTGAATTTATTTTCTATTAAGTAGTATTATAATATAGTTATATACCTAGTCAAATGTACTTCTAGGAGAAGAATGGCTCGCCTACATTGGTGGGTCTTCTCTTATTTAATTCATCACCTATTTAGTATTATATACCCATAATGGGATTGTGACGTAAATGTGACATGCAATTACTGCATGGCTATATTGCAATAATTACTACTACTAAAGGTGGTTGAACTTCTCCATATACACTCCAACGCCGCTACAAAAAACAAACGGCAATATACAGCGAAAGATTTGGAGACAAAAAATGACACAAGAAACTATAAGAATAGAAGCATTAGAAGCAAACAGCATCATGGGGTTACTAGCCAGCGAAGGCAAAGTACCGGGCGCTATATCAAAAGCTATTTACACACCAAAAGGTGCAGCGCAAGTTGAAGCGATCGAAGGTTTTGCAACAGACTTACGCGAAGGCGCTAACTTCTTTGACCTGATGGTTGAAGCTGGTCAGATGAAACAAGCTGAAGCCCCTGTTCGTGTACCAACAAATTGGATGAAAAATTTCCGTATTCACCGCCCAGTAAACCTTGGTGGATACAGCCTAGCTCACTAATATAGCGCGACCACTTTAAAATATCTTTATTTTAAAGTGATAAGTCGAACTGTATGAAGTTTGTTAGAGCAGACAGAATTTTGACGACATATAAACCCCTCCCCGTTATGTCGTCATCATACGAGGTCCTTGCCCAAGGATCTGGCCCTTAAGAGGTCACACTTTAGATGACTGGGTTATTGTTGCGCGAGTAATAGCGCCGCCCAGTCACCTTTTTCTACTTTATCCCTTAGATCTAGTCCTTGTTGCTGATAAGCAGCGAGGACTTCGTCTATTTGGGTGATCAATAAACCAGAGAGTATAAGCTGAGCATTAGCTGTCATTACAGCTTTAATCTGGGGGGCTAGGCCGATCAACGGCCCTGCAAGGATGTTAGCAATAACCAGCTCAAACGGGCCTTCCTTGTCAAAGGCTGGATCATCAAGCCCATCAGCGGTTAATGTTGCGATACCCGCAATTTTAGATCCTATTTCGCGAACTACTGCGTTATTAACCTTATTATTATCATTCGATACCGATACGGCGATAGGGTCAATATCTGTGGCAAATACTTGTGCCTCTGGCCATACTTTGTGTGCAGCAAGCGCAAGCACACCCGTGCCAGCACCAAGGTCAAGAATCGGTGAAGGATTTAAAGCCTCCATATTATCTATGATTTCTAAGCAAGCTGAGGTGGTCTCATGGCTTCCTGTGCCAAAGGCCTGCCCCGCATCAATCAGCAGGTTTATGGTATCATCTGGTTGATGGTCCGCGTCGTGAGAGCCATAAACAAAGAAACGACCCGCATGAACAGGGACGCGTAACTTTTGGCTTTCTGTAACCCAGTCTTTATCTTCTACTGGGGCGAGTTCATATTTAATATCAGCTACTTGAGCGATCTCAAATATACGGTCTATGAATGCTTTTTCAGGTTTGCCTGGAAAAAATATCTCCAAAAGCCATTCTTTTTTACCGGCAATCTCAAAATACGACAGGGTAGGCGTGTAAATGCCAGTCTCTTCCATCGTCATTTCCAGAGCGGTCTCACAGGCACCAGCCGTAAGGATGGATACTTCAGCCGCTAGGCGCCAGATTACAATATCATTTTCACTCATTATTTTTTCTTTCTTTGTGTAATCTATTTAGGCCTTGCGAACAAAATTATCCATGATGCTTTTATCGCCTGACTTTTCAAAGGCAACTTGCAACTTAGTACCATTAATTTCTTCAATGTTGCCATAGCCAAATTTTTCATGGAAAACGCGTTCTCCAATAGTATATTTGCTGGTAGCTTTTTTCTTGGGGGCGGCCTTCTTCTGCGAAGTCGCCTTAAACCTATTACGCGGATCACCCTTGGGAATAACTTCTGGTTTATTCCAACTGCCGCGATATTCATTATCCTTAAAGCTACTGGTACCATAATCCTTATAACCAGATTTAGACTTTGGACTAGATTCTATGTTTGGCGTACGCTCATATTTGCTTTGATAGTCACTACTGCCCCAGTTGTCATCATACTCAGGCTTTTTAAATCTATTCTGTGAACCATAAATACCAGAACTAGCCTCAATTTCAATATGGGCCTCAGGTAATTCCTCGATGAAACGACTTGGCATACAGCTTTGCCACTGGCCAAATATTTGGCGGGTTCCTGCGTGGGAGATATAGGCTTTTACTCGAGCGCGGGTAATGCCTACATAGGCAAGACGGCGTTCTTCTTCTAATGCTTTATGGCCTATTTCATTCATAGCTCGTTCACTAGGGAATAATTTTTCTTCCCATCCAGCAAGAAATACATGATCAAACTCAAGGCCCTTTGCCGCGTGGAATGTCATGATGGTGGCTTTATCCTGATCTGTATTTTTTTCATTTTCCATGACTAATGAAACATGCTCTAAAAATTCAGCCAAACTATCATATTGATCAAGAGCAGAAACCATTTCTTTCAAATTCTCAATACGGCCTTCCGCTTTAACATCTTTTTTAGCTACGTCATCTTGGTGCATCTGTAGATAACCGCTCTCTTCTAAAACAGTCTGTAGTAATTCTTTCGGCGACATATTGTGTGACAGCGCTCTCCAGCGATCAAAATCAGCTAATAGGCTGGTTAAACTTGTAGAGGCTTTACCTTTAATCAGGTTAACTGAATTTGCATGATGAACAGCGTATCCCATTGTGATGCCTTGTTCTCTACCAAGAACATGTAGCTTTTGAATGCTTGCTTTGCCAATGCCTCGTTTGGGTTGGTTCACAATTCTTTCAAAGGCAAGGTCATCATTTGGTTGGGCAATGACACGTAGATAAGCTAAGGCATCACGTATTTCAGCGCGCTCGTAAAAACGTGGGCCGCCGACAACGCGGTAAGGTATGCCTAGTGTGAGAAATCGTTCCTCAAATTCGCGCATTTGAGCACCTGTGCGCACAAGGATTGCGACTTCCTTTAGATTTACTTGTTTGGTCTGAAGTGATTCTATTTCATCACAGACAACGCGGGCTTCTTCTGGCCCGTCCCACACGCCGCGCACCATAACTTTTTCACCATCACCAGAATCAGTCCATAGGGTTTTACCTAATCTGCCTTGGTTGGTCGCGATGAGGGATGATGCTGCCGCAAGGATATGACCTGTAGAGCGGTAATTTTGCTCAAGTCGCACGACTTTTGCGCCAGGGAAATCATCTGAGAAACGCAGGATGTTGCCAACCTCTGCGCCGCGCCAACCGTATATACTTTGGTCATCATCGCCAACGCAGCAAACATTGTGATTCTTTTGCGCCAGCAGTCGTAGCCATAAATATTGCGCTACGTTTGTATCTTGGTACTCGTCGACTAACATATATTTAAATTGGTTATGATACTGTGCCAATATATCTGGATTATCCTGAAATAGCTTTATACACAACATGATCAGGTCACCAAAATCTGTGGCGTTTATCATCTTCAGCTGATCTTGATAGGCTTTATATAATTTAACACCTTTACCCTCAGCGTAGGAGAAACCCTCGTTTTCTGGAATTTTATCAGGTGTTAACGCTTTGTTTTTCCAGCGATCAATAAGCCCTGCAAGCTGTTTGGCAGGCCAGCGTTTATCATCTATGCCTTCTAATTTTACCAACTGCTTTAATAGGCGTAATTGATCGTCCATATCCAAAATAGTGAAGTTTGATTGCAGACCTAATCTATCTGCGTGGCGGCGTAATATCTTAACGCAAATGCTGTGAAAGGTACCGATCCACATGCCTTCAATGGGGCGACCTAATACCTGTGTGACACGGTGTTGCATTTCTTTTGAGGCTTTGTTGGTAAAGGTCACCGCTAGTATATTCCACGGTGCAGCGCGGCCTGTCGCTAGCAAGTGGCCCAAGCGTGTGGTTAGAACCCTTGTTTTACCTGTTCCAGCCCCTGCAAGCACTAGCAAAGGGCCGTCAACAGCAAGAACAGCCTCTAGCTGCGGCTCGTTGAGACCTTCTAGATAATTAGGGGCATGTGATGGGGCCACGTTCTGGTCAGCAGGACGCGCATCTCCACCTGTTGGCGGTGCCATTTTATCTAAATCATCTAGGTCAAAGGAATCGCTCGGCATAGCCAGATATATCTTTCGGTAAGGAGTGGAAGCAATTTATATTAGGCTTTTGGCCCAACACGGCGGTCATGTCCATAGCTTTCAAGTAAAGCACGGTTATATTCTGCCATAACGTCTTGACGACGGATAACACCGATAAGAGAAGGGCTAGTTTGGCTCTCTAAAACAGGTAATTCACGTTCGCCACTCGATTCCATTAACTGCATGGTAGATTCCATCGTATCATTGGCGAATATGGTGGTAGGGGAGCGTTCACATAATTCGCCAACGGTGGCTGATGAATGCTCATCAAGCTCACTTTGTGATATGGGGAACATATGAAAATTCATCACACCAACCATTTTCCCTGTTTGGTCCGTTACAATTAAATTTCCACCTTCTTGAGAAATCAGCAAATCTTTCGCGTCTTCTTGTGTTGCATTTTCTTGAATGGTGAAAAAGTCACGAGTCATATGCTCAAATACTTTTGCAGATTTTAATAGATAGGTGGCACGACCACCCGATAAGTGAATACCGCTGTTTTCTAACTGCATATGAAAAAAGCTGCTGGTATAGAACATATTAGTGAACATGGTGGCAATGGCCGAAGCAATCATAACGGCGATGGTGACGCTATAGTCACTGGTGATTTCAAAGACGATTAACATAGTTGAGATAGGCGCTCCAAGCACGGCGGAAGCTACCGCGCCCATGCCCACAATTGCATATAAACCAGGGTCAGAAGCCATGCCTGGCATTATCTGCGCCACGATCAGGCCAAATATGCCACCAGTCATGGCGCCGATGAATAAACTTGGACTAAATACGCCGCCACCAAAGCGACTGCCTAGTGTGATGGCAACAGCAACGATCTTAGCTATTACGAGTGTTGCTAAGAAAGTTAAATCGTATGATCCCTTGAGGGCGTTAGAAGTTGCCTCATACCCAACTGATAGAATTTCAGGAATTTGTACAGCTAGAACACTCAATAATATACTGCCAATAACAGGATGAAGCCAGTAGGGTATCTTGGTGATACTATTACGGATTTTATCAGCTAAGTTCATACTGGCCATAAAGGCAATAGCGCTAAGAGCTGAGGCAATGCCAAGAATGAAAAAGGCGGGAAATTCCCAATTGCTGACAATATGATAGTCAGGCAAGCTAAAAGCAGGGAAATCGCCAAGATGAACACGGCTGATAATGGTGCCGATAATCGCGGATATAACAACGGGTGTGAATGCATGTAGTGCGTAGTGGCCAATAATGACTTCTAAGGCAAAAAACACACCAGCTAACGGGGCATTAAATGACGCAGCAACGGCGGCCGCGACACCGCATCCCAGTATTGTACGCGCCAGTGCAGCTGATAAGCCTAATTTACGGGCTATGCTGCTGGCAAGTGTTGCACCTAGATGCACAACAGGGCCCTCACGTCCTGCAGAGGCGCCAGTACCCAATGACATAATAGTGGTAATTGCACTGGCTATGCCTGTTTTGAAATTAATATTACCTTCTCTCAGTGCGGCGGCTTCTATGACGTGGGCCACACTATGGGGGCGATTGTCAGGTATGAAGTGTAACAACTGTCCAACGATTATACCGCCGAGGATCAAGGCGCCCGTGATATGCCACCATGGTAAGCTATGCGCCGTCGTTGCTAGCATACTCTCGCTAGTGCCGTAAAAAAGAACAACAATGCTATCAATGGCGAGGTAAAAACCAATAGCACCATAGCCACATACTACACCCGTAACTACAGCAAGCAACATCAGGGTCCAATGTTCATTGTGCCCAGATTTATAAAGCAATGATTTGAACTTACTCCTTAAGGATAAGTCACTATCAGTGTTCGTTTGCGTTTTATGGTTGTCTCTAGAACTCATAAATCCCCTATTTATATTGCAGTAATAATATACAAATGGTTTAGCAACTTTCGATGTTAGTGCCAACAATTCATGTGACAAATGTGAAAATATTGGTTTAATGGTGCTAATTACGACACAATAATGAGCTATAAAATGTTAGATCAAGGCTTAAATGCTTGAAATAATAGTAATATTAGTCTCATTAACTCTCGAATGAATAAGATGAAGGCAATAGGGTAATGAGTGGATCAAAGCGTAAAGCATTAATGGGTGTTGCTAGTGTGGTCACCCTAATTTTACTGGTAGCACTTATAGTGCCTTTATTTATTGACTGGAATAAATACCGCAGTGAAATCTCGACTATTATTAGTGATAATACTGGGCTAAATGTTGACCTTACTGGTGAAATTACAGCTAGTTTTTTCCCCAGTCCACAGGTCAAAGTTAAATCTATCATTATGCGCGCATCTGATAATGAAGATGAGGCTGGCACTACTATTGCCAAGGTCGCTTCTATTAGCATTACCCTAGATGGCGGCGATTTAATCAGTGGTGTAATCACACCTAGCGATCTTTCTCTTAAGGGCCTTGATATAGTTTTAACCGAGGATGAAAGCGGAACATGGGGGTTAAAGGGCTATGTCCCTCCAGTAGAAAAGGTCAAAGATGACAATGAAGCAGATACTACAGTTACTCCATTTTCTCTGACTACACATTTAAATTTGAGAAAGAGCCAAATATTATTTCAACCTCATAAAGCTGAACCCTTTGCCTTGGTTATTGATAAATTACGCGTTGATGGAACTATCCCTAATGGCCCTGTTGATATTAGCTCAACTGTATTACTTCGTGATGTGCCGCTTAAAATTGTTGGTAAAATTCAACCAGTTCATGGCAAGGACGATCTGTCGGCTCGTCTTGAGGTGAAATTACCATCGGGCAAAGTTGAATTTTCAGGCCGTCTAAATGAAGATATGCAGCTTAATAATGGCCGTATAGTATTTAGTGGTAAATCTCTTGGTACTGCCATCAATAGTATCATGGTGCTCGCGAATTCTAGTACCCAAGTCTTTGGGGGAAAGCATGCCTTTGCCTTTGATACACAGGTAGAGCGCACTGATACAGGTTATAGCGTGAACGCGAGGCGCCTACAACTGGCCGATACAAAAGGAACCGCTACAGTCACCTATAATCGGGCTGAGGGAGAGAATAGAGCAGCATTTGATAGTGTTATCCGCATTGGTGTTTTGGATGTTGATCTGTGGAGTGATATGAAATTTATCAGCCCAGAGATAAGGCAAGACGTAGATCAATCAGATGCCACAGTTAAATCACCTGAGCCATTAGTGATACCGTTACTCGGTAAGGTCACTCTATCTATTGAGGGTATTAAATACCGTGAGAGTCAAATCCAACAGGTTGAAAGTACTATATCTATATTACCGAATCGTATCGGCCTTGAAAGCGCCAAAGCACTTTTGCCTGGTGGATCGCAATTTACTACATCTGGTAGTTATATCCTGAAAAACAGCCATTTCAGCGGTAAATTTGATTTTAAATCAGCTAACCCCCGTAAATTATTACAGTGGCAAGGCATTGAAATACCAAGCACATTAGCTGAGGGTCGCCTGTCCACCTTGGCGTTGAAAAGCTCAGCCTTTAGCATTAATCAAACCGATTTCCGCCTCGGACAACTCTTTGCAAAGGTCGATGCAATACCGCTCAGCGGTGATGTCAGGGGTGACTTAACCACAGGTAAGCTAACAAAATTACATCTTAAGATTGGTGATGTTAATCTAGATAGCTATTTAGCGGCAAATGATGAACCAACTACAGACCCTATTATACCGATGGTATTAATGGGACTAGATACATTAGGGGCCGACGCCAATATTCAGTTAAAATCACTGCATACAGCTAATCAGACGCTGAAAAACATCATTGTGCAAACACAAGCGAGCGATAGAACAGTTAACGTGCAAAAAATATCAGCAAGAGTTGGAAAGAAAGCCGCGCTAAAAATTGTAGGAAAAATTGATAAATCTGATGAGGCTGGTTCTACTATAGCTGACACCGATTTAACCATTGATTTGGTGGCTTTTAATCTACGTGATTTTGTTAAAATACCAGCGCTTAAACCGCTAAAACCAGTAACGGGTAAAATTGTTATAGCTGGTCCACTGGGTGATATGCGTATAAAGGGCGATTTTAAAGAGAGGCGCGGTAGTATCTCGATGTCTGGGCGCCTCGGGTTAGATGATATTACGCCTGTTTTTTATGATATGCAGGGTAAAATAACCCATGATGATTTAAGGCCGTTTATACGACAAGCCACAGGGCAAAAGCTGCGCAAACCAATGAATGTTGATCTGATACTAGCGGTGGCGAAAGCTGTGGATAAGAAGAAAAGCCAGATACATACTACTGGTACTGTGTGGGGTGGTCAGATCAATAGTAAAGTGGTTGTTGGTGATACGCTGGATAGCGTTGAATTCACCTTTGACCATAAGGAATTAAAAGGCCTGATGCCGCCAGAAGTAAAGGCACTGCTTGTGTCAGAGAAAACCCTAGCGGGCGCTGTTGGCTTTAAGCTCACAAATAGGGGTGGCACCTACGTGATTAGCAATGCTAATTTTAATGTGGGAAAAACAGGGGTTAAAGGTAGCTTGAAAATAAGCCCTGATAACAGGTTTAGCGGTAATTTAGTTGCGCGTAATTGGCATATAAACCCCAGCCATAAAAAGGGTAGAGCCCCTTCTAAGGCACCATATAATGAGAGCGACACCCCTGCAATATTTGGTCAGGTTTCGCTAAAGCTACTTAATTCAAATATCTACAGCCAAAATATCAATACGCGAAAGGCTAATCTAAAGCTTGATGGCCATACATATCATTTAACAATGGATGATGCAGACCTGAACGGCAAACCCCTCACTGCGGATATCAAGGCTACTATTGGCAAAACTATGAATTTTGACGGTACCTTAAAAGCAGATAACTTGGATGTTGGCGGCTTGTTAAAGGTAATGGATTATACCAGCGTGGTTAAGGGGCGCTTTAAAGCTGATATTGCGTTGACTGGATCAGGTGCGACCCAAGAAGAGTTGATGAAGTCGGTGAATGGTCGTGGTCTGGTATCAGGCCAAGGTGGCGTGCTAAACTTTGTTAATCCTATGAAGCTAATGAGCGATATCAAATCAGCCTCAACTGTTACAGGCTTTCTGAGTGGTTTAAAAGGCAGTCTATCAGAGGGTGAAACACCTGCTGATAATTTCACCTTCCGCTTTACGATGAATGATGGCGTTATGTTGGTAGAAGAATTTTTAAGTCAGGGTGATTGGGGTAAATTATCACTTGATGGTCAAATTCACCCCGCTAATAACACAATGGCACTCAAGGGCGGCCTAGATCTAAAAGGTGTGAAAGACATTCCCCACATACCTGTGGATTACAGTGGTTTAATTTACGCGCCGCAATCTAACTGGAAAACTGATGCTCTACAAAAAATTATGCAGAGCGAAGTCACGCGAAAATTGCGCACAAGCTTAGGTAAGAAATTAACGGGTGGCAGCGAGGGTGATAGTGGTGGCCCAGCTGGTTCTGTCTTTAAACGCGCTATCGTCTCTCTGACCAAGAAAAAAGATGCGGCTGAAAAAGCACAAATGCTTGTTACTAAAAAACCTAGTGGACAAATGCCGAAACCGAAAGCGGCTAAAACAGCGGCTGAGAAGGCTGCCGCGAAGAAAAAACGTCAAAAGAAAAAGAAAGCTGCTGCCAAGAAGGCCGCCGCTAAGAAGGCTGCTGCTAAAAAAGAGGGTGATAGTTAGTCTTTCTCTAGTTCGTCATTCGACGACTTGATCGGCGAACCCATTTTGATACTTGAGTAAGGGGTATACATAGACTCACCGATCAAGTAGGTGATTGACGATGTTGTATTTGATTTAGAGGAAGTGCTTTAAATGCTCTTCATCTTGCTCTCTAAATTCTGCAACACAAACACCCGTATGGCACCCGATAGCGACCCAGTGCGCGCCTCGTCAATGCGGCGTATAAGCTCGTTTATTGAGGTGTCTTCTTCTGCTGCTATGGCGGTGAAATGTGTCCAAAACCCAACTTCCACTGATATGCTTGTTCTGTGACCCGCGATGGTCACAGAATGTTTTTTAAGCTTAGTTTTAGGTAGGTCTAACATGGCTACAGCGCTTTAAAGAAGTCATTGCCTTTATCATCAACAACGATGAAGGCAGGGAAATCTTCTACATCGATTTTCCACACGGCTTCCATACCAAAGTCTTCAAAGTCATGGACCTCGACCTTTTTGATATTATTCAGCGCGAGGATAGCCGCTGGGCCACCGATAGAGCCAAGATAGAAACCATTATTTTCATTACAGGCATCAGTCACTTGTTTTGATCTGTTACCCTTAGCAAGGCTGATTAAGCTGCCGCCTAGTTTTTGGAACGGTCCGACAAAGCTATCCATACGGCCAGCGGTTGTTGGGCCAAAAGAACCTGATGTATAGCCTTCAGGCGTTTTAGCAGGGCCTGCGTAATAGATGATGTGATCCTTGAAATACTGAGGCATTTCACCGCCGTCTTCGATCATCTTTTGGATTTTTGCGTGCGCCATGTCACGGGCAACAATAATGGTACCTGTTAAGCTTAGACGTGTCTTAATCGGATACTTAGTTAATTCAGCTAGGATATCTGCCATAGGACGGTTTAGATTAATCTTAACTACCTCTGCGCCTAAATGTTCATCAGTCACTTCTGGCTGATATTTAGCTGGATCAGTCTCTAACGCTTCAATGAAGATGCCTTCCTCTGTGATTTTTGCTTTGGCTTGACGGTCAGCAGAGCAGCTAACGCCGATACCAACAGGCAGGCTAGCACCGTGACGCGGCAAGCGGATAACCCGTACATCATGACAGAAATATTTACCGCCGAACTGCGCGCCTAGGCCCATATTTTGAGTCATCTTATGGATTTTTTCTTCCATCTCAATGTCACGGAAAGCGCGGCCGGTTCTGTCCCCTGTTGTTGGTAAACCATCAAGATCACGGGCTGATGCCTTTTTAACGGTGGCTAAATTCATCTCAGCCGATAGGCCGCCGATAACGACAGCAAGGTGATAGGGCGGACAAGCCGCAGTGCCGAGTGATTTAATTTTTTCATCCAAAAGCTCTAGCATTTTATCTTCGCGTAGCGTGGATGGTGTTTGCTGGAATAGATATGTTTTGTTCGCCGAACCACCGCCCTTTGCCATGCATAGAAAATGATACTCATTACCCTTGTCAGCATAAATATCGATCTGAGCAGGGGCATTGTTGCGGGTATTAATCTCTTCATACATGGATAGGGGGGCCATCTGACTGTAGCGTAGGTTTGTTTGTGTATAAGTATCAACCACGCCCTGTGTGAGGGCAGCAGCGTCATCGCCATCAGTCCAGACATATTGTCCTTTTTTACCAACAACAATGGCTGTGCCTGTGTCTTGACAGCTAGGTAATACGCGACCAGCCGCGATATTGGCATTTTTTAATAACTCACTAGCGACGAAATGGTCATTATCGCTGGCCTCGTCATCATCAAGGATATCAGCAAGCTGTTGTAAGTGACTAGGACGCAACAGATGAGCGATATCAGCCATAGCTGTTTTACTAAGAAGCGTTAGGCCTTCATCTTCGACTTTAAGGATCTTTTTGCCATTCACCTCAATTGTTGAAACAAAATCGCTGGTAATTTTCCTATACTCTGTCTTATCTTCACCAAGTTGAAATAGTTTGCTGTATGTATATTCGCTCATCACGTTTGATCCATTATATGTATCGTTAAATAATCTGATGTTCTTATACTCGTGTTCTGTGGTCGCTGCCAGTGGTAAATGAGGCAATGCCTGAGTTTTTTATAGGTGTAAAAATGCTGAAAATATTGTAACTTTTATCAGCTAAGGAGAATGGCGTGTATCGTAAATATTGTTTATCTGTGATTTGCCTATCACTGGCTTTCTTATCTGGGCCTATATCTGCCTCAGAAGAAGAGGAAAAAGATAAGGGTGATAAGGACAAAGAGAAGCGTGCGATTACAATTCAGCTTGAAAATGATGCCTTTAGTCAATTAGTAGGCTTGCGTGATTCCGATTCTGAGGCTTTGGGCTTTGATGGGGATAAGGATTATACGCAGGGGTTTAGGATAGGTTTGACTTTTGAAGAAGATAATCAATTACCTGTTTTTGAATGGATTGATAGTGTACCAGTTTTTAGCTTAGCTGATGAGGTCAGAGGTGGTGATAAGGCTGAGACTAAGATTAAATATACGCATCAATTCTTTGTTGGGCAGAATATCTATACACCGACTGATATCTCGCAAACTACTGTGCAAACTAATGATAGACCCTATGCCGGTTGGTTATATATAGGGACTAGTCATTCACGTGAGACTAACAATTATTTTGAAACATTAGAATTCGATGTGGGTATTCTTGGCCCAGCATCTGGGGCTGAGTTTATTCAAAAGGAGTGGCATAAGATTGTTGATACAAGACCGCCCTTGGGATGGGATACTCAGTTAAAGAATGAACCTGGTTTTTCTTTTACCTATATGAGGGCGCGGCAATTTAACATATTTCCTGGTGAAAAAACTCATGGTTTTGGATTGGATTTCACGCCGCATGCAACAGCGGCACTGGGTACCATATACACACATGCCAGTATTGGTGGTACACTGCGTATTGGTACAGGGCGCCAGAGGGAGATTGTCACGCCTAACAGAGTGCAGCCAAGCATGCCAGGGACAGATTATTATCGCGATGGACCGTGGAGCTTATATGCCTTTATCGCCGTAGAGGGGCGTGCAGTTGGGCGCAATGCCTTTATTGACGGTAATTTTTTCTCTAAGAGCCATAGTTTAAATAAGGATACACTGGTTGGGGATTTGGCAATCGGTTTGGTGTTCTTCACCAAAGAGTATAGATTCGCCTATACTCATACATTTAGATCGGATGAATATAAGGACCAGAGTGGTGGGCATTATTTTGGTAGTTTTTCCATTACAAAGACCTTTTAAGAATGTCGCCATACTTCTGCCTAACTCGAGTAGCAAAATAATAAGATAAGTAATTTATGACAAGCTTGTTCAGATTAAGTTAAGCTTAAAGGTGCTAAATTTAGCGAAATCTTTGGAGATAGAAAATGAATAAGACAATAAAACTATTAATGACAGCTACGGCTATTAGTTTCTTGATCGCTACAGTAGCGCCTGTGCCAACTGCATGGGTGTCTGAGGTTTCTGCTAAAGATAAGCAAGAGAAAAAACGCAGCAAGAAGCAAAATAAAAGCAGCAAGAAATCAAGCTCAAGCAAAAAATCAAAAGCGCGGGAGCCTGAGAAAAAATCAAGTAAGTCTGAGCAACCACGCGCAAGCAGAGATAAGAGTAGAAAAGGCAATGTTAAGCGGTCTGCTAATGAAAAGTCAGCACGAAAAGGCTATATGAAACGCCGTGTAATGAAGGAAAGTGGGCAGACTAAGCCTCCTAAAGCGCAAGAGCAAAATAGAAAAAATGCCTCTGTAAGGCAAAAAGATGTCAAGAATACCGCTAAATTACGCGGTAATACTAGTGCGAGATCACCCGAAAGAATTAAGCCTAAAAGCATGCCTTGGCGATCAGCTAGGCAGACTGAGAAGGTGAAAGGCGGCTCAAGTAAACCAAGATTAAACGCTAATCGCACTCGCCAGAGAAGCCAGGAGAAAACCCCTGGTGCTACTAGTGAGCGGAAGATGGCATCGTATCAATATGCTAATGTGAATAGGAAAGCTGGTAACAGCCGCCATTCATACAAGCAAGTTGAGCCACGTCGAATTACACGCCCAAGACCAGTTGCTCGTGGTGTAGATCGTACGGTGACGCGGGACTCGAAATTAGATCGTCGTGAGGACCGCTTAGACCGCCGTGAGGATCGCCTTGATCGTCGTAAGGACCGTTTGGAGGATAGAGAAGATCGTATGCGTCAACGTCGGTATGATCGTGCGCATTATTATCACGGCATGCATTGGGGAATTTATAGCCATTATTATGATCACCCCCTTTACTGGTATCATGGCTTGCCGCGTTATTCATACTGGGGACATAGCACCCATTATTGGGGTGGGCGTATGATTTATCGCCCGAGTGTTTTGTTTATGATGGACTCATATTGGTATGGATATCCAATAGGCAATGGCCATCATTATGACTGCGATTATGGTTATAATTATGAGGGTGCTCACTATCATCCATATGGCGCCCCTGTTCATAGTGTGCATGAAAAAATTCATGACGATGATTTTGCAGAAGAAATTCTAGCGGGGGTTATCGGTGGATTGATCATTTATAGCATTATCGATTAATCGTGCTTTAACTCTATCCCGTCCTAAAATAAGTTGACGGTTTCTATATTAGGCCAGTTGTCGTAGACGACTGGCCTTTTTTTTATGTGGTTGTTCTTTTATAATGGTGACTGTAAATGTTATGGTTAAGTAGATACATTAGTTTAGCATTATAAATCTTTAATAATATTGAATAATAGTAGGAGTGTGTTTTGATAGATTTATATGGGCAAGTGATTTTATTAACGGGTGCCTCCCGTGGTATTGGTGCGGCAACAGCGCGTGTATTACTGTCTGCGGGTGCCTGTGTTATTGGTAGTTATAATAGCGCGCAAGGGGATATGACCGACTTATTAAACGAGTATGGTCCCGATCGCTTGCTTATCGTTCAAGCAAATTTGACAGATATTAATGCTGCAAAGGCGCTGTGGGATACAGCAGTAGCTTGGAAGGGGACTATCACAGCAGTGGTTAACAATGCCGGTATTATGCCAGAAGCATCAGTTAAGGATAGCGACGATAATTGGCATGGAGCATGGTCCGAGTTGATGCAAGTGAATGTTCAGGCTGTTGCTGATCTTTGTCGTTTTGCTATTTTACATTTCCAAGAGAATAAATCAGAAGGGCGCATTGTTAATATTGCAAGCAGGGCCGCACATCGTGGTGATCAGCCCGAGTTTATGCATTACGCGGCCAGCAAAGGTGCTGTGCTGTCATTAACAAAATCAATCGCGCGCGGTTTTGCACATGAAAAAATATATGCATGGGCTATCGCACCTGGCTGGGTAAAAACAGAGATGGCGGCCATCGCTTATGAACCAGGTAATGAATATATGCTCAAAGATATTCCAATCGGAGATGCCGCACCACCAGAGCAGGTTGGCAATATGATTGCTTTCGCCATATCTGGATTGATGGATCATGCAACGGGCTCCACCCTTGATATCAATGGCGCGAGCTACGTTAGATAAATATTTGATTAGCATATTAAAAAAGGCAGCTATTAGCTGCCTTTTTTTGTTTGTTAGGTCGCTACTTGTAGCGCCTTATCAATTAACAGTTTGATATGATCACGATGTGCACGGGTTGATATATCACGTGTACGAGCCCGCTCTACATCTTGCCTAATAGATTTCAAACTAAATAGAGCCGCGGACTGAGACACATAATCATGTTTTTTGCTGCTAAGAATACCGATCAAGCTCTTCACATATGACACCTGTAAATTTTGGCGGAAGGCATTCACATTATGCCGTATATCCGCTTCAAAAATGGCAGCAGTTAAATCATTAAGTACACTAGCCACATCATAGCTATTGCCATATAGGCTGCTATCCGTGATACGGTTCAACGTATTTGGGTGCAATACGTGCGATATGATTTCCGTTTGGATTTTAAAGGCACGCGCATGTACTTTAGGGTCCTCGTTTTTGCCAAAATGCATAAACCCTCGACGCTGAATGGCAAGGTGGCTGATTAGCTGACCTTCCACCTCAAAAGCTGTAGGTGCAAAAATTTGATCTCTCAACATCTGCATAGCTTCTTTTTGTTTAGCGACTTCAACGGGTCTGTAGGGTGCTTCAGCGCCTTTTTGACCAGCAATGCTACGGTCGACATATACGCCGCCAATATAGCGTGATGCGACGCGACCTTGCCATGCCATATCATTGGTAATAACAAGATAAGCATTGCGCAGGGCTTGATAGCTCTCGCCATCAGTGACAAAGCGATCCTTTAATTCTGACAATGCTTTTCTGTCCATACCTATACGTTCATTTGCATAGGCAATAGGGTCATCGGACATGTCATAAATATTAATGCGTGGGTCAATGCCTTTGCCGGGACTGCGCATATCATCAGCGTCATTACCAAATGCTAGTCCTGGCTCGCTGGAACGCGCTAAAAGCGCCTTACGTTTGTCAGCATCATCCATGTCAGGGTTATAGCCAAAATTAATAGCCCACATGTCATATGATGCGGGGCGTATAGTATAATAATGTGCTTGTTTTTTACCCGCAGGGGCAAAGTTTATTGATGGGTAATCCATAACGGACCCAACAAGACCTTCACCTTGTGCATCTATATCATGCACCGTATCAAACGAACGGGTTGTTGTTGCTTTCATATTGTGATTAAGACCTAGCGTGTGACCAATTTCATGAAGAAGTAGATAATGTATACTTTCTTCGATTAACACTTTATCAGCTTCACTAGATTTGCCTTGAATGGTGGCTAGGGTACGACCTAGCATGGTGTTCATTTGCATTTGACCCGCTAGATTGCAGTGCTGCATATGGTTTGTAACTCTACCAATATAGGCATTAGCTTGTTGATCAGCCGTTTCTAATCCAGATGTTTCAAAAGCGCGGTTCATATTTAATCTGTTAGTTAGGAATGACACCTCTAACATTATATCAGCACCTAATATTTGTCCCGTACGTGGGTTTACAAAACTAGGGCCATATCCACCAAATGGTGGTTGTGGGCTAGATGTCCAACGTAATACATTATAACGAATGTCATCAGCGTCCCAATCGGCGTCATCACTTTGTGTTTTAATGACGACAGCATTTTTAAAGCCTGCAGCCTCAAAAGCTATATTCCAAGCCTCTCCAGCGCGTTTAATAGTATCGCGAAATTCAGTTGGCGTTGTATTTTCAATCCAGAAAACAATAGGCTCAATGGGCTCAGAAATAGCGGCGCTTGGATCTTTTTTAATCAGATTCCAACGGGTAATAACATCAACCCACGGTGTGGCACTGCTATCAGTCATGTCATTGATATAGTTAAGGAAATATCCAACGCGAGCATCATCAGCGCGTGACTTAAAGCCGTTATCTTTCGGCATTTCAATAAGGCTGTGCTGCATACTTACGCTGATATTACGCGGGTCTGTTATTTCAAAGCCTTCACCCATATTAAGAGGTGCAGGGTTTGAGAAGACAAAATTCACATTAATTGCCGTATTCTTAGGGAAATTCTTAATTGAAGTGATTTTGGTCTTAGATGAATCTAATTTACCTAATCTAAAACTTTCCCATGGCTTTTTCTTGGGATTTGGTGTGCGCTTTACTGGATCTAAGGCACTGCCCTTAAAGAGTTTGTCTACATTAATGAGATAACTTTTCTTGTCTTTGGCCGTGGCATCTATCTTTTGTACAGACATCACAGAAGGGCTGATATTTGCGTGCTTGGCGCGTGCAATAGACTTGGTTTCATCAAAAGAAAAATTCGTATTCTCTTGTATCAGCTCGATACTATCAAAATGCTTGTGAAATCTAAGAACTATATCTTGGCGGTATTGGCCGCGAAAATGGCCGCCTTCTACAATGCCGTCTGTGATATGAGAAACATATATGAATTCTTTATCCAACTGGTCCTCGCGTATTTCCATACTTATCTTGCCAGTTTTGGGGTCTTGGTAGATTTTAAAAAGGCCATTAAATGCTGTTTGATCTTTGACGGTTTCAGCTAGCGTTTTATCTTTTTTCTTCTCTTTCTTTTTCTTTTCTTTAGCTGGCTTATCTTCAGCCTTGTCTGTTGTTGCCTTCTCTTCGTCAACAGCTTTAACCTTTTCCTTCACTGGCGTAGGCTTGTCATCATCTGCAAAGGCTAATATTGGTGAGCTGGTTAATACAAAGATGCTTATGGCTGCGGTGGATAGTAAGGAACTAATGATCTGTTTGTTTTTAGTCATGGCTATCTCCTGATTTAAATATTTATTAAAATGAATTTTCGCTCTTATGAGCGTGAACGCAGGCTATCTTTAAATTTTTTCTCGATGGTTTTACAATCATCTGTTGGTGCAACACCTGTAGCAGCAGCAAGCATATTACTAAATTCCATGCGCCCCATAACTTTCTCGTAGTCATCACTGGCCATCACAGCAATTTTTGCTTTGGCCTTTGCTATATATTCTTCAATAAGTTCGGGGTCTAACTCACAGTATCTTGCTGCACCAGCGAGGCTTGCAGTGTCTCTGGCAAGTCCTAAGACCTTTTCAGCGTGGACATCAGTTACTGACATCGCATTTATAGAAACAATAAGGATTGCTGTGGTTAATTTGGCTAATAACAATATTATCTTCATGGGTGTCCTACTTTGTATGTTCATAAGAATAACTTAACGAGGAGGCCGTTACCCTGCAAGAGCAAAAACTAATATACATACTTAGGTTATAATGAAGAAAGATATATTGATGAGACTCTTTAGGTTAAATATTTATAGATACCCTATTACGACCGTTGTTTTTAGATTCATATAATGCTTCGTCGGCTCTGGCAATAGCAGGCTCAATGGTTTTTTCCTTATTGCCCAAGAGGGACACACCTATACTGATTGTCATAGCTAACGGTGTTTTTTCACCAAGGATTTGTGCACCTTCAATTGAGGTGCGAATATTTTCTGCTGTAGATTTAGCTTCTGAAATATCTTTAATTGGAAAGAAACAGGCAAATTCTTCACCACCCATACGACTAACATAGCTAGTGTCAGGTGCGTTTTTCTTGATGAGTGCACTTACGCTTTTTATGCATGAATCCCCAACCGCATGGCCATAGGTATCATTGATAGCTTTAAATTTATCAATATCAGCCATCAAAACAGCTGTCTGCTGGCCATCGTTTGTTTTATTTATATATTTTTGTGATTCATCCATGAAGCTACGTCGATTATGAAGGCCAGTTAAGGGATCAGTGTTGGCAAGTATTTGCAGCTCCTCTTTTGCATGAAATAGCTCTTCAGCGATTTTAGCATACTCAGCCGCTTGGTGCTCGAGGAGTGAATTGCTAAAGCGCGCTTCATCCTCCTCCTCATTATTATTAGAACTAATGTCTTGAAATTGCCAAAGTCTTGTATTTGCTTGAATGTTTGATGTATGTGTTGTGCGTTTAATACGCCTACTGTCTATAAAGATTAAGGTATCCGTATATGAAAGTGTAGGCGTACTTATAATGACGCTAAAAATACTAGCAGCATCATTTGCGTTAGAAAGCTTTGGTTGGATGTGATCAAAGATGCTACTCAATGAGGTGTAGTTAGACTTTAAATCTAACCCTAAAAGTTCACATGCTTTATTGTCTATATATTTTATGGAGCCCTTAGAATCGCTAATAACTAAGCCCTGAGAAAGTTCAGAAGCTAACGCGTAATTATGTAACTTGCCCTTTTTCAACTTAAGGAGCAGTGCAGCGATCACTATAAGTAGAATTACTATTAATATATGTGTCATATATTCATCTCATATAAGATTCTAAGCGCTTATTCAAGGCGCATAACCTCAAAATATGTAAATTAAATGTTAAAGCTTGGACATAAGTAGGTGATTTATCCACTAAATATTTAATATATATGTAAAGGTATTTACATGTGGGGTGCGTAACAATAGAGACGTTATAATTGAAGTAAGGAAAGACGATGATTAAATCTATTAAATCTGCCTCGATACTAGCCCTGGCTATTGCCGCAAGTGGATCATTTGTTCAGGCAAAGGATAAAAGCGGCCGTAACGACGAGCACAAAGTTCATGTTGAGAGTATGTTTGTTCAGCATGACGGTAACAAGGATGGTGTGATCCAAAAAGATGAGATGATTGCAGCTCATGCTGATCAGTTTAAACAACTAGACAGCAATAGTGATGGTTTCATCACGCTTGATGAAATGCCGACTAGCCCTAAAGAGTTGAAGAAACTTATAGGCCACAAAATGCACAAAATGCACAAAAGAATGCATGAGGAAAAGTTCGTTGTTAAAACTATTGAGGACGGCGTAGAAACCGTTTTGGAAGGTGATGCAGCCAAAAAATATATGAAAGAACATGAAGCAGTTGGTGAAGACCATATGTTTAAAGAGGTAGAAGTTGAGGTCAAACGCGGAAAAAGGCACGGCAAGAGACATAAGAGTCAAATGACGCGCATGAAAGCCATGGTTAAAATGGACCGTAATGGGGATGAAAAAATATCTCTTGATGAATTTACAGCTAAAGTATCTAGACATTTCAAACGCAAAGATGCCAATGGCGATGGTTCTATCTCTATGGAGGAAGCGCTTAAGGGCAAACCTTATGAGAAAAAAAGAGGCCATAAGAAGAAAAAAAAAGCAGATAAAAAACGCTAATTTTTATTCACAAGGCTATCTGACACAATTTTGACAAAGAAATTATGATAAAGTAATGCTTCGGCGTATCCTTTTCTTGCTCTTTATTCAGCATAGATATAGGGTGCGCCGAAATCATGTGTAAGATAGAATATGGCATGGATTATAGCTGCCCCATCTGTCATAGAGGATAGACAATGTTAAAAGATACAGTGCAACAGGCTTTGAGAGGCTCCATTACAGCACTCATTACACCATTTGATGAGAATAGGGATGTGGATAGCGCGGCCTTTTCAAAATTTGTTGATTGGCAAATAAACCAAGGTACACACGGTCTTGTGCCTGTTGGAACTACAGGTGAAAGCCCAACCATTACAACAGATGAGCATAAGCATGTCGTTGATCTTTGTATAGAAGCTGCGGATGGGCGTGTGCCTGTTATTGCTGGCGCAGGGTCCAATTCAACCCGAGAAGCTATTGCTTTTGCTCAACACGCTGATAAGGCGGGTGCGGATGCAATTTTGGTTGTTACACCCTATTATAATAAACCGAGCCAAGAAGGTCTGTATCAACATTATACAGCCATTCATAATAACTGTGATTTACCGATTGTAATTTATAATATTCCAGGCCGTTCTGTTGTGGATATGACAACTGAGACGATGGCGCGTCTCTATAATGATTTAGACCGTATTGTTGGTGTAAAAGACGCCACAGGCGATCTAGCGCGCGCTGCTGATCAACGCGCAGCTATGGGACCTGGCTTTGTTCAGTTGTCTGGTGAAGATGGCACTGTGCTTGGCTTCAATGCTCTTGGTGGTCAAGGCTGTATTTCAGTCTCGTCAAATGTAGCCCCCGCTTTGTGCTCTCAGTTCCAAGAAGCTATGCTCGCAGATGATTATAAGACAGCACTCTCATTACAAGATAGATTATTGCCGCTGCATAAGGCTATGTTTATGGAGCCTAGTCCAGCGGGGCCGAAATATGCTGCGGAATTACTAGGCATATGTCGTCGTGATGTACGTTTGCCGCTTATGTCGCTTACAAGTAATACACAAAAGATCCTTGATAAAATTGTCTCGGATCTTGATTTGCCTAAATTAGGGTAATTGATTATGGCTGCGCCTAGAAATGTTACAACAGGAACAAAGGTTCGCATCGCTGCGGATAACCGTAAGGCGCGCCATTTATATTTTATAGAAGACACATTTGAGGCTGGCATCGTACTGGAAGGGACTGAGGTAAAATCTCTTCGCGATGGCAAAGCTAATATCCAAGAATCTTACGCTGAGGAAAAAGACGGAGAACTATGGCTTATCAATGCTTATATTCCCGAATTTACGCATGGAAACCGTTATAACCATGCTCCGCGCAGGCCGCGTAAGTTACTGATGAAAAAGAAACAAATTGGTAAATTAGGCGGAGCTATACAGCGTGAGGGGAAGACATTAATCCCCATGTGTATCTATTTCAACGAAGAAGGCCGCGCTAAAATAGAGATAGGTCTAGCTAAGGGTAAAAAGGGCCATGATAAACGGGAAAGTGAAAAGCAACGAGATTGGGAGCGCCAAAAAGGGCGTATCATGAAAGAGTTCAATAATTAGTTTTACTTTTCGCGTTATCAAGAAAAACTCAGCCTATGGTGCAAATAGATGCTTGCCATACTTAAAACATATGCTACCAATTAGACCGTACAGTATTTAACATGTCTTAATTAAGGTGAAGTCGTGCAACAAAAACGCACAAAAGCAAAAGCAATCGCAATTTCAGCTAAGGCTAGAGAAGCCAAGGCGCACGCATATTTGCGTCTACATCTAATTGCTGGTTCTGCTCTGTTGCTGACTACTCTTCTCCTGCTGGGATCTGGCCGACTAATAGGCCCTTAAGCATTCAGGCACGCTGCATTATTGCAAGCGGGTGTTTAGGGGAAAGGCCAATACGAGACGAATTTCAATATATTATGAAAATAAAAGTCCATGTTCTGGTATGGTATACCAGCGATGGCAGTTAAATGGATTAAGACCATGACAAATACAGATCGAGTTATTATTTTTGACACCACTTTGCGCGATGGCGAACAATCACCAGGTGCGTCAATGACCCTTGATGAAAAAGTACGTATTGCAGATACGCTAGAATCTATGGGCGTTGATGTTATCGAGGCAGGTTTTGCAATTGCCTCTAATGGTGACTTTGAATGCGTACAAACAATCGCAAACCGTATTAAGGATAGCACAATTTGCTCACTCGCTAGAGCCGCAATCGGTGATATTGACCGTGCTGGTGAGGCTATAAAAGGCGCTAACCGTGGCCGTATCCACACCTTCATCGCTACGTCACCACTGCACATGAAAGTTAAGCTAAATATGACACCAGAAGAGGTGTTAGAGGCTATTCAGTCATCGGTATCACACGCACGTGGCCTTGTTGATGATGTGGAATGGTCAGCTGAAGACGCAACGCGCACTGAGATCGATTTCTTATGCCGTGCTATAGATACGGCGATCAAGGCTGGTGCAACTACAATTAATCTTCCAGATACAGTTGGATATGCTACGCCTGCTGAATATGCAGCGATGTTCCGTACCGTTATTGAGCGTGTAACAAACGCGGATAAGGCAATATTTTCAACGCATTGCCACAATGACTTAGGACTTGCAGTGGCTAACTCACTAGCTGGTGTCGCCGCTGGTGCGCGTCAAGTTGAATGTACCATCAATGGTATTGGCGAGCGGGCTGGTAATGCGGCTATGGAAGAGATCGTTATGGCGCTTAAAACCCGTGGTGACGCTTTGCCATATAATACTGGTATTATTAGTAAAGAGATCATGAAAGCCAGTAAGTTAGTGTCAACGGTCACGGGTTTTAACGTGCAAAATAACAAGGCCATCGTAGGCAAAAACGCCTTTGCTCATGAAAGTGGTATTCACCAAGATGGTATGCTTAAAAATGCTGAAACATATGAAATTATGACACCTGAAAGCGTTGGTGTTCTTGAGAGCAAGCTTGTGATGGGTAAGCACTCGGGTCGTCATGCATTTGCCGATAAATTAAAAGAGTTAGGCTATGAACTTGGTGATAACGCCTTTAAGGAATGTTTTAAGCGTTTTAAGGAATTAGGCGACCGCAAGAAAAATATATATGATGAAGATATTATAGCGCTTGTTGATGATGAAGTGGCGACTTCTGAAAATTTAATTCAAGTGGTGTCGCTTAATACGCATTCTTCCAGCAATGGTAAGGCCATATCGGATATTACCCTAAATGTGGATGGTGAAGAGAAGTCAGTTGTTGTATACGGAGAAGGTCCCGTTGATGCTGCCTTTAATGCCATTAAGCAGATTATCGGTCTTGACCCACATCTTCAACTATTCCAAGTCCATGCGGTAACACAAGGGACTGACGCTCAGGCAGAATGTACTGTGCGTCTAGAAGAAGATGGTCGTACAGTGAACGGGCAGGGTGCCCACGAGGATACTATCACAGCAGCGGCTAAGGCCTATGTATCTGCGGCAAATAAGTTAATGGTTAAGCGACAGAAAACAGCGTTAAAAGCTGTTTGAGTAAGTAGTTTTGATTGTGTCGATAAAGAGCCAGTGTTCGCGCTGGCTTTTTTATTGTGAATTCAAATATCCCCTCATAATAAAGTTTTGGGTAATCTCGTTGCTCCAATGTCTTGGTTATTATCTCTTTGATTCACGTCAGGTCTTGTATCAAATTATGTAAATTTCATTGGCTAAATTTTACATAATAAGTCCAGTTTGTTTTGAAAAACCTTAAATGAGTCATAATATAACAATAGAAGACTTGTAACGCAGACAGAAAAGCCTCATAACCAATTAAACGAATCTCTCATACTTCTCTATTTGGGATATTGGGGGCAATGATTAACAATATAAATGAATGAGGCCTTTAGATGCTATCTAAGCTACTAGGTATGTTTTCAAGTGATATGGCGATTGATTTAGGAACCGCTAACACACTGGTATATGTAAAAGGACGCGGTATTGTTCTTAATGAACCTTCCGTTGTTGCCATGAAAATTGAAGATGGTCGATCAAAGGTATTAGCCGTTGGTGATGAAGCTAAGTTAATGCTAGGTCGTACACCGGGTAATATTCAGGCAATACGCCCACTAAGAGATGGTGTGATTGCGGACTTTACAGTTGCAGAGCATATGATTAAGCACTTTATTCAAAAAGTTCATAATCGTTCATTCGCCAGTCCTCAGGTGGTGATTTGTGTGCCATCAGGTTCAACAGCTGTTGAGCGTAAAGCTATTCAAGAATCTGCAGAGCAAGCTGGCGCACGCAAGGTTTACCTTATTGATGAGCCGATGGCGGCTGCTATTGGTGCAGGACTACCCGTGACAGAACCTGCTGGTTCTATGGTTGTTGATATTGGTGGTGGTACTACAGAGGTAGCCGTTTTATCCCTTGCTGGTATTGTTTATGCAACATCAGTTCGCGTTGGTGGTGATAAGATGGATGAGGCGTTAATTAGTTATATCCGCCGCAATCACAATCTACTTATTGGTGAAGCCACAGCTGAGCGTATCAAAAAAGAAATAGGTACAGCGTTGATGCCAGAAGATGGTGTTGGTGAAAGTATGATGATCAAGGGTCGCGATCTGATGAACGGCGTACCTAAAGAATTAGAAATCAATCAGTCACAAGTTGCCGAGGCACTATCAGAGCCAGTTTCAGCTATTGTTGAAGGTGTTAAAGTTGCGCTAGAGCAAACCGCACCAGAACTTGCTGCTGATATCGTTGATCGTGGTATTGTTATGACTGGCGGCGGCGGATTACTTGGTGATCTTGATACTGTTATCCGTAATGCTACAGGCCTGCCTGTGTCAGTAGCGGAAGAGGCGCTAACATGTGTGGCAATCGGTACTGGTCGTGCAATGGAAGATGAGTATCTGCGTCCTGTATTAACTGAAGGTTATTAAAATCATTTAAAAATAGGATAAGCACCATATATTTGTAAAGTGCTTTCCTGTGAGAACTCGGAGAAAAGGGTCTCGTGAATAGGCAGCCAATAGCATCGTCAGGCTACGATAGAGCTCATCAGGTTAGCCGTGGGCATGGGTCTGCATATATTTATATTGTTATTGCCCTCATAGCCCTTACTTTAGAATCTATTAATCATGATTTCCCATCTAAGGCACGTACATTAGCCTCTGATATAGTAATGCCGGTATTGACGCTTTTAGAAAAACCAGTTCGAGGTACACAGGATGGTCTAGAACGCCTTGCAGGTGTTTCTGATATTTATCAAGAAAATCAACGCCTGCATGATGAAAATGATCAGTTGCGTCGCTGGCGTGAAGCTGCAACTCAGTTGATGCGCGAAAATGAACAGCTGCGTAGTATGCTAAAAGTACCAGGGCGTGAGACTCCTATTGCAGCTACAGCCCGCGTCATTGGTGTTGGTGGTGGGGCTTTTGAGCGTAATTTTCTTTTGAATGTAGGCAGTAGTGATGGGGTGAAAGTATCGCAACCTGTTGTAGATTCACGTGGTTTGATTGGTCGTATACATGAGGTTGGTTTCTTGTCTTCACGTGTGTTGTTGGTAACAGATTTAAATAGCCGTATTCCTGTACGTATCGAGCGTACGGGGGCATTAGCTATTGCAGAGGGCCAAAATGAAGACCAAATTAGATTGAGGTTTTTACCAGCTGATACACAAGTGGTTGTGGGAGATGTTGTTTTAACCTCTGGTCATGGAGGAATGTTCCCCCAAGATCTACCTGTAGCGCGAGTTGTGCAGGTAGATAGGGATCAAACATTATTGCAACCCGTTGGAATGTTTAGTAAAATTGACCGTGTGCGTGTTATGGACTATAATCCGTTAGATCGTGAAAATCCAGTGAAATTTGATCAGGTCTCACCTGATGCAGTAGAAGGGCAATAGGTATGCGTCGTCCTACTATGACCCATTTCGGTATCGCAGGGTATTTACCACTTATTGTTGGCATTATATTATCATCTTTGATGCTCTTGCCTATCGGTACTGGGGTCTCGACTATACCCATGCCTCATTTCGCATTGATGTGTGTATTTTATTGGAGTTGCTCACGGCCATTATTAATGCCTTATGGTGCGACGGCTATTATGGGATTTATTCTCGATTTATGGCTAGAGGTTCCTCTTGGGCTTAATGTTCTTATACTAGTGCTGGCTCGTTTATTTGTAATGAACCAAATTAAATACTTTAATGGGAAATCACTATTGGTTTATATGGGGGTTTTTAGTGTGATGTGTAGTGGGTTATTTGCACTGATGTGGGTTATCACTAGCATAATTAAAGGCCAATTTATGCCACTTGAGCCTATGTTTTATCAATTGCTCTTAACGCTCTTGCTCTATCCTGTCGTTGGGTTTGCTCTAGGTCGCGTTAGACGTTCGTTTCTTAGTCAGTAGGAGTAAATTATGGTTCGTGAAGGTATTAGATACCAAATCTTTTCGCGTCGGGCCATTATGCTTGCTGGCATGCAGGGTTTATTGCTAACAGGCCTTGGTGGTCGATTATATTATCTGTCTGTTATAAAAGGAGAATCCTACAAACTTCGCGCTGATAAAAACCGTATTTCACTTAGGCTTATACCGCCTGTACGCGGTGAAATTTTCGATAGGGTTGGCTATAAGATTGCGACAAACCGCCAAGATTTCCGCGTGTTTCTTATACCTGAAGAAGCTGAGGACTTTGTAACAGTTTTAAAGCGTGTTGGCACCATTGTTAATCTCAGTAATCGCCAAATTCAGCGAATTCAAAAGAAAATTAGACGCCAAAGAAAATTTGTCCCCATTACTGTAGCTCAACAGCTGGATTGGGAGACCTTTTCTCGTGTAAATGTGCTCTCACCTGATTTGCCAGGTGTTCTGCCTGATGCTGGTATGACACGCTTTTATCCAGAAGGCACCAGTGCAGCCCATATTTTAGGTTATGTAGGCTCACCTGCTGAATCTGATATGGATAATGACCCATTGCTGCAGTTGCCAGGATTTAAGGTAGGGCGTGAGGGGCTTGAAAAACGTTTTGAGACTAATTTACGTGGTGGTGCTGGTACACGCCGTGTTGAGGTCAATGCGGTTGGCCGCCAGATACGCGAGCTAAAACCGCGACAAGACGCTATAAATGGTACACCATTACAGCTCGCACTGGATATGGATTTACAAAGATTTGCAGCTTCGCGGCTGGGCGAAGAAGCCGCTGCAGCCGTGGTTATTGATATTAAAAGTGGTGAATTATTATCGCTTGCCTCGACACCCGCATATGATCCTAATGATTTTAATTTGGGGATGAGTATTGAAAATTGGAATGCGCTTTTAAATGATCCTAGAAAGCCACTGATTAATAAATGCTTGTCAGGCCAATATCCACCGGCCTCTACTTTTAAGATGATTGTTGCCCTCACAGCGCTGGAGCAGGGTATAGCAGTGCCGGAGACAGCACATACATGTCGTGGAAAGCATTATTTTGGGGATCGTACTTACCACTGCTGGGAGCGCCGCGGGCATGGCAAACTAATATTAAATGAGGCTATTTCTCGGAGTTGCGATATTTACTTTTATAAATTAGCTGAAAAAATGAGTATAGATGATCTGGCTGCTACTGCTCGAAAATTTGGCTTAGGTGAGGCTTTTGATATTGGAATTGATGGTCAATCAAAAGGGCTTGTTCCGACGACGGAGTGGAAAAAAAGAACTCAGAATGCATCATGGAATCGCGGCGAAACTCTGAATGTGTCAATCGGACAAGGTGCCCTGCTTGCTACGCCACTTCAATTAGCGGTTATGACAGCACGTATCGCAAGCGGCAGAGCTGTAGAGCCTAGTTTAGTTCTAAAAGTAGGTGATAAACCCCACAATCAAAGAGAATTATACCCCCAGCTTGATGTTAGTCCGCTTTATTTACGAGAGTTGCGCCGTGGTATGGAAACAGTAATGAGGCCTGGTGGTACAGCCTATAAACCGCGCAAAAGAAAGCTAGCAAAGCTCGCAGGCAAAACAGGTACGGCGCAGGTGCGGCGGATCACAATGGATGAGCGTGAAGGTGGTGTCGTTAAAAATAAGGACTTGCCTTGGAATGAGAGAGATCATGCATTGTTTGTGGGATATGCACCAGTAGACGACCCTCAAGTAGCTGTAGCCGTTCTTGTACAACATGGAGGGGGTGGTTCAAAAGTAGCAGCACCAATTGCCAGGGACCTGATAGATAGAGCATTAGACAATCGAAAAGCAGATAATTACCAACTTTTTGACCCAAGAATTGAAGAGAATATTGATAGCACAGATGATGATGACGCTAATAATGCATTAAACCAAAAGGAGGGCAAAGATGGGTAGTTCTCGTATGTTTGGACCCAGAAAGCTTGACCAGACTTGGTGGCGAAGGCTGGTAACATTAAATTGGTTCATGGTACTGATTACCATCGGTATTGCCGCTGTTGGCGCGGCGATGCTATATTCTGTGGCGGGCGGCAATTGGGCGCCTTGGGCAGAAAAGCAAACAATAAGATTCGCTTTTGGCCTAGTATTGATGATTATAATTGCGGTGACGGATATCCGCGTGTGGATGGCGTTATCTTATCCCGCTTGGATCGTAGGCATGGGGTTGTTGATTGCTGTTGTTTTTGTCGGCGACGTAGGTATGGGTGGTAAACGCTGGTTAGATATTGGTTTTCTAAGACTGCAGCCATCTGAACTTATGAAAATTACAGTTGTTATGGCACTTGCGCGATATTTTCACGGCCAGCAATATTATGAAATTCGCCGTGTGAGAACGCTTATTATACCTTTAATCTTGATTATAGCCCCGATGCTACTTGTGGTGCGCCAACCTGATCTAGGAACAGGTTTAATGATACTGCTGGGCGGTATAATGGTTATATTTCTTGCAGGAGCCCCGCGTTGGATTTTTTGGACTGGTGGGCTGGGCGTTGTAGCAGCACTACCTATTGCTTGGCAATTTATGCGTTCCTATCAAAAAGGGCGTGTTATGACGTTTCTTAATCCAGAATCCGATCCATTAGGTGCTGGTTATCAAATCACCCAGTCAAAAATTGCGCTAGGCTCAGGTGGATTGTCAGGAAAGGGTTTCCTTGAGGGAACCCAGAGCCATTTAAACTTTTTACCGGAAATGAAGACAGATTTCATTTTTACGGTACTGGCAGAGGAATTTGGTCTTATAGGTGGTGTTATATTATTAATTAGTTATTTTACTGTTTTGACCTATGGGGCGCTCATCGGTGTTGGGTGTCGTAATCAATTTGGTCGCATTCTGGCTAGCGGCCTCTCCTTTTCGCTCTTTTTATATGTACTAATTAATATCGGTATGGTCATGGGCTTAATGCCAGTGGTTGGTGTACCTTTGCCGCTAGTATCTTATGGCGGTTCGGCGATGTTAACTTGGATGATTGCTTATGGGCTAATTTTATCAGTTGCTACCAATAGGCATGTGACCTTAGCGCCCAGAGGAAGTGGTTTAGGGTAGTAATAACAAGCGCTTAAACTATGACTGAAATAGGCTGTTATTCCAAATGGGATAATGGTCTTTTTTATGAGTAAATATAATAAAAATCTGATATGGTTATTTCAATAACTGACAGGAGTAGATTATGCTAACTATTGATTCTGGTACTGTACAAAATTTAGTCGAATTAGCCCATGAAATAGCAATTCAAGAGCAGCCTCAAGATGTTGAAAGCCATAATGGGTCGGCACTTGATAGTGAGGGTGATCTATATGAGTCACATGCGCATGACCCCATTGTTGAGCAGTTTAGAGGGGCTATTGACAATTTGAATGAAGATCAAGCATTTGATCTTGTAGTTTTAATGTGGATTGGCCGTGGCACTTATACTGTTGAAGAATTTCAAGAGGCAAAGTCTGTTGCTAAGGCAGAAGCCACGCACGCAGTGTCTGATTATTTACTCAATACACCATTATTACCCGATTATCTTGAAGAAGGTTTAGAGATGGTGCGGGCAAAAACACAATAATGGTCTCATCTAATTGTGATTGATTTGTGGTAATCTTGTTATATAATAACAATCTAGTTTTACCTAAGGGGGTATTTGTGGTCAGTTCACATAATCATAAACAGTGCATAAAAAATGCCATAGTAGAGGCTGATCGTATTTGCGCAGAGCGCGGCGTACGTTTCACAGAGCTGCGGAAGCAAATATTAAAAATGGTGTGGCAGGGGCATAAAGCCGTGAAAGCGTATGATCTCTTGGATCAGCTATCTAGCGAAGGTGGTTCAGCTAAGCCACCGACAGTTTATCGTGCTCTGGACTTTTTAATGCAACAGGGGTTTGTTCATAAAATTGAATCGCTTAATGCCTTTGTTGGTTGCCCTCATCCAGCGGGTTCTCATGTTAGCCAATTCCTTATCTGTGATAATTGTCGCAACGTGACAGAGGTAGGTGCCAGCGAATTAGATCAAAATATCATCGATCAAGCAGCTAATAGTGGATTCGCTATTAAAGGACAAACTATTGAGATCCACGGCGAATGTGCGGACTGTATAACCACGTAAAACACTATCAATGCATTGAAAATTAAGGTTTTATTTTATAATATTGATTTAGCTAGTTTTTTTAGCTGAATGACTATAATGGCATGACATGGCTGAATTAGCAGATATAAAATCCACTCTTCGCGAATTCGTTACTTTGGCGCGACATCAACTTTCCTCAAATAATACTGAGGAAGCTGAAAATACTGCGCGTGCAGTTCTATCAATGGATAAAATGTCGGCAACAGGCTGGCAGTTGCTGGGTGATATACTTGCCGAAATACCAGGCAGGCGCGCAGAAGCAACTCAGGCCTATAATAAAGCATTAGATATTGAGCCTGATCTAGCTGTGGCATCCGGTGGTCTTGATATTTTAACAGATAGAGAAACCGCCTCTGCGGTGCGGCCTGTTAGGGATGACCAAGTTCGAATGCCGTATATGGTCCCTGATGACGGCAAGGAAGAGGCTATAACGAGGGCAAAAACAGCTGAAGAAAAGGGTGGATTTGCTAGCGCTGAAAGTGCATGGAAAGATGCGTTATCTATAGATCCAAGTGATACATGGATTTGGACACAATATGCGCATTTGCTGTCAGTGCATTTACATCGGTTTGATGACGCAGAAAAGGCTTATAAAAAGGCGTTGGAGGCTGATCCTACAGATGATTGGGTCTGGGGCAAACTTGGTATTATGCTCGCTGATTTTATGGGGCGAGTGGACGAAGGTCAAGAGATGCTCCGTCATGCTATCTCATTAGATGACCAAGAAGGCTTTTATCATGGATGGTTAGGTTGGACGCTTTACCGTCAATCAAACAAATATGAAGAAGCAGCATCAGAGTTAGAATATGCAGTAAAATTATGGCCGGACTATCAATGGGCTCATTTTCATCTTGGTTATGTGCGGGCTATTTCAGGTGATCAGGCAAAGAATGCTGAAAAATCATTTCTAAAGGCCTTAGTCCTAGAGCCAAATGACGTACCTGCATTATATAATTTAGCCTGCCTTTATGAAGAGCAATTAAATGCACCACGTAAGGCATTAAAGTATTTTGAAAAAATCATCAAACTTGATCCAGGTAATGCCACGACATTACGCCGTATTGGTATATTATATCAAGGCGCGCTATCAAAACCTGATAAAGCAGAGGTCGCTTACCGTTCAGCTATAGCATTATTTCCAGATGATTATGATGTGCTTACTAGGCTTGGTTGGCTGTTATGGGAGGCCCAAGGGCTTGTGGATGAAGGGCTTGAGCTGATTGAAAAGGCCTATGATATCTCGGGTAAATCATCATGGGTGGCAACTCATTTGGGTCAGCTTCATTTTGTCGCAAAAAATGATCAAGATATGGCAGTTAAATATTTTGAAAAGGCTATAAAGGCAGACCTTACCAATGATTGGGCGCTCGCCTATCTGGGTAGTCTTTTATATGAGGATGAAACTCAGCTGGATAAGGCTATTGAATATCTTCAAGAAGCAATAAAATTATCTCCTGATTATAGTTGGGCTTGGTATCACTTGGGTCGCATTTACGCTTATCATGCGGAATTACCACATCAAGCCAGGCAGGCCCTGAACAAAGCAATAGAGCTAGACCCTAATCATATGGAAAGCCTGTTTGATTATGTGTGGCTACTATCTGAAATGCTTCATGATCCTTATACTGCTGCAAAACATACGTCCAAATTAATTAAACTTGGGGGTGAAGTCAGTCTTGTTAATAGCTTGGTAGGTCGTGTTTACCGCCGTATTGGGGCTGATGATCTGGCAGTTACATATTTGTATAAGGGAGTGGAGCTTGATCCTGAGGGACATTTCGCATGGCATGAATACGCTGAGATGATGCTCTATGAGCTTGGTGACTTGGAAGCGGCGGAAGAGGCAATGTTGCGCGCACAAATTCAAAACCCATATTGTGGCTCGATTGATATCGATATGGCATTTTTACGCTCAGTAATGGGATGTAGTGAAGAAGCAACTGAGCATCATCTTAAGGCGCTTGACTGTGAGAATATGAATGTGGCCAGTTATCAGGCTCTGGCGCGTTATGCAGCACTCATAACTGGGGATATGGAACAGGCCGAACAGATGATCACTAAAGCACTGGAAAGTGATGACAGCGACCCTGCTAACTGGGCCTTATATGCGGCATTAATGCTTAAATGGGACCGTGATGGTGAGTTTTGCGAGGCTGAGCAGCAGTTGCTGGATATACTGCCAACCAATGTCAGTGCAGCCACACTTATAAAGCAAGCCCTCATTCCAAAGGGCTTAAAAGCCTATATATCTGTATAATTTCTACTTAAATATGACAGCTACTGAGGCCGCGTTTAGCGAGATACTGTTGATGATAATCTTCTGCAGCCCAAAAAACCTGTGCAGGTTCAATAACCGTGACGATATCCCTGCCGCCAAAACGCCCCGCATCTTGTAATTTGGCTTTCTTTTCCTCAGCAATATGAGCCTGGTCGCCATCATGAGAAAATACAACTGAGCGATACTGAGTACCCACATCTACTCCTTGACGGTTTAGATGCGTTGGATTGTGATTGTCGTAAAATATATCTATAAGGGTGCTATAGCTTATAATATCAGGGTCATAGGTCACTTCAACTACCTCTGCGTGATTAGTGTCGTCAGTGCAGATTTGTTTATATGTTGGCTCTTTACTATTGCCGCCCATATAGCCAACACGTGTAGAGCTAACACCTTCTGTTGTGCGAAAGACTTCTTCTACACCCCAAAAACATCCTGCACCAAATGTTGCTATTGCCATAATATCTTCCTTATTTTATTATATAGCTGCTATAAAGATCACTATTAGGCAATATGGTGATGCAAGTAAGTAATGTCGAGAGGCAATTTTAAAAAAATGGTTATAGTAAAAACAAAGTTTAGAACAATAGCTATTAGTAGCTTAATGAGCATTTCATCTGCAGTATTTTCTGCGGATATTCCTGAAGAATTGCTTCAACTGGACCTTAATAGATGCAAGGCTGATTGTGTCCCCGCTTTTGGTGAGGCTGTTTGTGCGCAACTGTGTGGTTGTAGCGTTCGTGAGTTTAAAAAACGGATGAATTTTGAGCAGTATCTCGATCTATCAGCAGGGTTAGCTAGCACTAGCCTAAAGCCTGAACAACGCACACTGTTGGATGACATTGCAAAAATCTGTGACGCTGAGGTGAAAATACCAAAGAAAAAGACTGGACCTGTGCAGGAAGACTCAGACTCTACTGTTCAATAGCTCTGGGTTTGCCGTTTTCACCGATGGCGACGAAAATGAAATTTGCTTCAGTCACCTTTTTTTCATTATCAGGATTGTCGCGATCGTCGCCGTAGACACAAATTTTAATATTAACTGATGTATTACCAATATGTTCGACATCAGTATAAACACTGATCACATCACCCACATTAATTGGGGCAACGAATTTCATGCTCTCTATGGCAACCGTTGCTACGCGGCCCTTGGCAGCACGTGCTGCGGCAATACCGCCTGCGATATCCATTTGTGACAGCACCCAGCCACCAAATATGTTGCCGTTGATATTAAGATCAGCGGGTAGGGGAGATGTTCTAATAGTTGCACGTCTATGGTCATTATTCATCATATTATCCTTTTTTAGGAAAAGCTTCAAAGTTTTCACCCATTGATTCAATATAGAGCGATTGACTCGGGAAGGCAAAGCCAGCTTCAGCATCTTCAACAATGCCTTTTATCTCTAGCAAAAATTCTTCTTTAATGCGCAGCCACTCTAACCAATCAGTGGTTTTGGTGAAGCAATAGAGCAAAATGTCAATTGAACTGTCTGAAAAACGATCTATACGCACGAAGGTTGCTGTATCTTCAGGGCTGACAAAATCATCATTGTTTTTCAAATAATCCTCAATGGCGCCGCGAACCTGTAATAGCTGATCCTTGCTGGTATTATATTCCAACCCAATCACCCATTTGATACGGCGATATGTCATACGAGAAAAGTTAGTGACTGAATTATCTGCTAGTGCTGTGTTAGGCACATAAACAGGTGCTTTGTCAAAACGGCGTATAGTCGTGGTTCGGAAGCCAATTTTTTCTACTGTGCCTTCAACGGTACCTTTTACTAATATCCAATCACCAGGATTAAAACGATGCTCACCTAGGATAAATAAACCAGCGATTAGGTTTTTGAACATATCCTGTGCACCCAGTGCTACAGCAACACCAAATAGACCTAGGCCTGCAATCAATGGCCCAACCTGAATGCCCCATATTTCAAGGATTGTAGCAGTACCAAGAATGATAAAGGCGGCTTTTAATGCCTTAGTCAGCCAATCAATCATTGATGAGGTTAGGACATGGTCTGCCGTTTTTAAAATCTCACTGAGGGGATCAGAAGCACGATAGAGCGCCCAAAATATTGTAAGTGCAATCAGTGATCTATTTAACTGCCCAATCAGCAATTCAGCTTGTCCTTGTACTTCTAGGTAAGAGGTAGCAAAGAAAATACCCAGCACGACAGGTATGAGGCGGATAGGGGCCTCTAATGTGGCGAGTATTGCATCATCAAGCTCGTTGGATGTTTTGTTGACGATGCGTTGAATGCGGCCAACAATCAGTCTTGAAAATATATTCCGTAACAGAACAAAAAGGATAAAGATGCCCATGCCCGTTAGGATATGGCCAATATCAATGCCATAAATGCCGTCTTGCCATACTTGTTTCACAAGATCGATGAATTCATTCATTTAATTATCCTTTGGTATCATGTTATTTTTGGGCATCGATTCATTCTCTGCTTTTCGGTTTCGTCGTCATCATCATCGTCAATAATTTCATAAGCAGACGCGTCATGGCCTTTACGGGCGCTGTAAAACATCAAGAACATCAACCCTCCACCGATGACAAATGAAAATACTACACCTAACCCCATGGCTAAATATCCATGAAAGGATACGATCGTGCCATTTAGCTCTAACCAAACCTTAATACTATAGAGGGTCGCTACTATTGAGAATAGTACCAAGAAAAGAATGATAGGCCAGTTTTTCATAGAATGTCCTTGATTGCCTATATCTAGATACATAGTAGCTTGATATGGCGATAATTACCGTAAAAGATATCATCTATATATGCACCTCGTGAAGATTTTACAATAAATTGCTGCTGAGGCTTTATTTTTGTCTAACTATTAGGCATACTCATTAAGTGAGAAATGAGTAGGCGCTGGCTGGAACATACTCTGGGGTGCCATTAATGCTAATCAGCACAGGAGAGCTTTTATGATTGTCAGTAAAATACTAGGCGCTACGGGTTCAGACGTTATTACTATTACAGAAGACCAAACGGTTGCAGATGTTGCCAAGCTACTTGGTGAGCGACGTATTGGTGCAGTACCTGTAATGGCGGGCAAGAATATAGCAGGTATAATATCAGAGCGTGATATAGTCCGTGGGTTAGCTATACGCGGTGGTGCAGTGCTACAAGATGGTGTTGGAACATTAATGACACGTTCTGTGGTAACATGTGGGATGAATGAAACTATTCAAAACCTAATGGCGATGATGACAGAGCGTCGTATAAGGCACGTGCCTGTGATTGATGAGAATGGCCTTATGGGTGTTGTAACAATTGGTGATGTGGTCAAGCATCGGTTATCTGAGACTGAGCATGAAGCCGAGGCGCTTAAGGAATATATCGCTAGTGCTTAATAGTATCTAAATTGATGAGAAAAGGTGGCTGATTTTAGTCGCCTTTTTTATTGTCTATAAGTTTTTGTCCAATATTTATGACCCTATCAGCGTTGCGGGACCAGTAATACTCTCGATCTTCAAGGGTGATCTTCGCATTTTCTCCAAGCTTTTTGCAGATGGCTGGGTCACTGACCATTGTCATAACGGCATCTTCTAGACTATGCTTTATACTGGTATTAAATAAAATAGAATCATATCCGGATGTGAGTATCTCACGTATGTTTGGCTGATCAGGCGCAATCGTGGGTATGCCCATGGCAAGATATTCAAATATCTTTAGGGGACTAGCATAAGCTGTTACCGCAGGCTGCAGGGCAATATCAAAGGCTGACGTGTAATATCCAACCGTGTTGCGCTCAACAAGGCCTAGGAAAGTCACACAGTCATCAACGCCTAACGCATGGGCTAAATTCATAGACGCTTGACTTGTGAGTCCGTCACCAATAACCAGTAGATGTAGGTTATGCTTTTCTTTGTTAGTAGCGATCAGGCGTATAATATTATCAAGCTTATGCCACTCTCTGACAAACCCTGTAAAACCCAATACTATTTTGCCGTCTAACTTCAGTTCGCTGCGAGCTGAGCCTGAATTGATGTTTGAATTAAATTTATCAGGATCAATACCATTATGAATAACAGTAATCTTGTTAGGCTTTACGCCGTTATCGCTTAATATATCCCCTAGTACCTGTGTTACGGGCAGACACATATCAGCGGCTTTCCAACAACGCAGCTCAACCTTGCGTGCGAGGCTCAGTAATTTAAGGTCTCCATATTTATACCGTTCTTGTGATAGGGGGCTATTAACCTCTAATATATATGGGATACCCGTTTTCTCACTCAACCAAACTCCGCTAAGTAGATATAGATTATAGCGCTCGTATAATATGTCGGGCTGAAACTCATCATATGCTCTGGATAGCTTGGCATAAGCCCTTATGCTGTAGGTTAATTCCATTAGTTCATATATAGCCGCTGGCACAAATTTACGTAATAGGCTAAGAAAGCCACTGCTTTTTCCGAATGACTTAGCGCGCATTCTAGGCCCTATCACCAACACTTCATGTCCAGCGGCTCGTAATGCCTTTAACATCTCTTCTATATGGACGGTTTGCCCATCTTGAGCAGCTGTGCGGTGATGATAGAGTATTTTCATGAATTAATCTGGTGTGTTATTGCTTCATAAGCGTCTTGCAAGTGTGGCCATGCTTCTTCAAACGCATGGGCACCTTCCTCAATCAATTCTTCTGACCTATGGAATTCCATGAGTCCTATATGGCCGCAACGTGGTGTAATGGTCACATCAGGGGGGTCACCAGCAAGGCGAGAGCGCGACAGACGGTTTTGCAAGATATTAAGAGATGCCACCATATTAGCAAACAAGCTCGGCGCGTCACCTTTATGGCTGAATAGTTTGTTGAAAAAACCTGTCGAGCCTTTTGCTTTGATGGCTTTGGGCATAATGCCTGTTTCTGCAAAGACACCATATTCACCAGTGTCGGCTGTGCCACGTCGTCTGGCGCGTGTACGCCCGTATAAATCTTCTGATAGGTTCACAGCGATAATCAAATCGCATGCTTGGGCGCGGCATACAGATACAGGGACAGGGTTTACCAAGGCCCCATCTACCAGCCATTTCTTTTTAAGTCTTTTTGGCTCAAATACACCAGGCAGGGCGAAGCTTGCTTGGATGCAGTCGGATAGATCACCTTCTTTTAACCAAATTTCATGGCCTGTTTTAAGCTCACAAGCCACAGCAGTAAAAGGGATTTTCAAATCCTCAATTTTGTTATTGCCAAAACGTTCATCCATAAGAGCGTTTAATTTGCTACTGCCAAACAAACCGCTGCCACCGAATTTAAAATCTAGCCAACGGAAAAAATTATTGCTTTTTAAGCTTCGAGCCCATTCTTCTAGCTCGTCTAGGCTATCAGATGCCATTGCACCACCAACGACTGCGCCGACACTTGTGCCTGCTATAACGTCAGGTTTAATGCCCTTAGCCTCTAATCCTCTGATAACGCCAATATGCGCCCAACCTCTAGCAACGCCTGCACCTAAGGCTAGGCCAATTTTAGGTTTGCGCAACGGAGTAACCTCTTCGCTAGCATTTTCTTCTTGTGAAACGGTGGAGACCTTAGTCTTCTCTTCTTCAATCTCACCATCTTCACTTTTATCTTTTTTACCAAATCCAAACATATTTATCTCTTCATATATTGTGTTCAGTTATATCTGATCAGATATTCGTTAAATATTGAAGAATAAAATCTATTTGGTTTCATTTTATTTTTATATTACGGACACCATTCTATTATGTCACCAGGCTGGCAGTCTAAAAATTCACAAATTTTTTCTAAAGTTGAAAAACGTATGCCTTTGACTTTTCCAGACTTTAAAAGGCTTAAATTTGCCTCGGTTATCCCTATATAAGAAGCCAAGTCTTTTGATTTTACTTTTCGTGTAGCTAAGACAACGTCGAGTCTTATAATAATTGCCATTCGCCGTCTCCTTATATGATCTGTTGCAATTCTTCACTTTGTCGCTGGGCGCGCTCAAAAGCTTCGGCAATGATTAAGGCCAGCATCGCACCAATAAGGGCAATGATTTGATATGATGATAATGTGAGAATAATTAACCTCTCACCAAGTTCTTTGGTCATAGTAAGAACAAGGGTTAAGATAGTCTCATCAAAAATGAAGTTCGTAATAGTAAAGGCGATAAGCGCTATTCCAATACGCCGTAATAGGGTGACGCTTATATTATCAAACCACTCACCAGTTTCAAAATGCCTAACGAGATTAAGCAAACTATAAAGAACAGTGATTAAACAAGCTGTAGGAACCCCTGTTGAAATAAAACCAAGACTCCATTGCCACCAAGGCAGTGTAAGAGGGTCACTTATATACTGGGTAACGTTTGTTGTGTCTGCAATCGTGGCCATACTGTTTGGATCAATCCATAACCATATCTGAAATATGGCCAGCATATTAATCATCAAACCAGATAATATTTTAGTGCTCATATATAGTTTATTGCTCATTCTTGATATTCCCTTTGCCTTAAATTCGTCATAAATTATTGTTTTACAGAAACATATTATTGATTTATTGTCAATTTATTAGGAATGCATCAGGTGATAAATGGTGCTGCACTAAGAATAAGGTTAGGGCGCATGATGAAATTGTTATTGATTTTACTATTCTTGTTTAGCCAACCAGTGCTGGGGCAGGGGCTTGATTCCAATCCTGATTTAGATATTCCAACACTTCGTGTTCCTGTTCACCCAAAGAGGGGGGTAGATGATGTACCAGCAAAATCATCAGGTGATTTACGTCTTGATCTACAGGGTAGTTATATTCTGATGGAAGGCGGTGGTGTCGTCTCTATGGCGGATTGGGTGTTGGGAGGTTTAACGAAGAATCAGTTTGGCATTGGCTCAACAGATTATGAAGCACGTTTGTTTTTGGGCAAGGTTGGTAGGGCGATGCTAGGCATTGATGAAAAGATGACTATAGCAAGGTCACGGGTGACATTGTTCCCGGGGGACATGTTGGGATTAAAGTTTAAAGGCATGGATGCAGACCTACTTGCTTCGTACTTTGGTTATCAGGGACCGATTGCTGAGGGTCCTCCGGCTAATAGGGGAATGTATAATTTTTCTGGACCGCCGACAGAAGATCCCAATGGATCACACGCTATGAAAAAGCCAAGATTCGATTTAAAACAAGACTGAGTGCAGGGTATCAGCCATTTTTCGATGAATGAGTGGCGTAATTTGAGTCTAATACGGGATTCTCAGTGCAATTTGCATGATTCTTACTCCCTAATGTTCTTTTTGATGTATTTCCTGCCAATAAGCTCTGTATGTTAAGGTGTTGTTAACCAGTGGGATGAATAATAACCGGATGTTTTTGGGCGCAATCTATATTTCATGTAATATAATTGCGCACAGACGGTCTTTTACGTATTAATTACATAGTAATGGCGGGTTTTTGAATAAAGTGAAATTTTTTTCATAAAAATGTAAAAAAGGGTTTGACGGATCAGATAACCCCCCCTATAACCCGCCTCACACCAGACGAACGGTGACGCCGCAAACTACTTAAAACGGCGACACAGGCAGACTGGTTTACCCGATCGGGAGCGCAAGCAAACGATAGGGATTTGATCTTTGACATTGTTGATTGGAAGGGAGATGCGGACGGTGACTTGGTCAC
>CBFDCC010000011.1:0-89106 GCA_965603205.1 uncultured Kordiimonas sp.
CGCCAGCTGAAAAGCTAAATGAAAGTGTTGCAATGAACCATTGATTCTACAGGTGTTATCTTTGCTGCGGGTAAGGCTTTTATTGCAAATAACGAAGGTAAAGATGGAAAACGAGAATTTGTTGGGGAATTGTCGGCCGTGATCGGAGGGTGGGTTGCAGTTACAGTTGTTTCGGGTGTTGCCACAATCGGTCTCGGCATGCTCGGGATATTCTCAGCGCCTGTAATTGCGGTCATTGCCGCATTAGCTGGTGGCGCTGTTGGTCTTTGGTATATTTGGGATGATGGTGATATAGCAGTTAAAGCTTTTGCATTAGATTTATATGATCACGCAGTTAAGGGCGAGCTTGATCAATTTATAGCCAAACACCGTAAAGAGTTTGATCATTGGAAAGATGCCGTTGAAAGATGGTCAAAGATGATGTTCGATAGCTTGAATGAATATTTGAGCGACGTTTTTTATAATGCTGTGGTTGAGGCAGAATGGA
This sequence comes from uncultured Kordiimonas sp., assembly GCA_965603205.1. Taxonomy (GTDB): domain Bacteria; phylum Pseudomonadota; class Alphaproteobacteria; order Sphingomonadales; family Kordiimonadaceae; genus Temperatibacter. Next base: position 488 of record CBFDCC010000011.1, read on the forward strand.
ACAAGGCTAAACAACAATCTTTAGATTACCTATCTGGCAAGTATCATATAGATCAGATCATTAAGAACATTGAAGAGAGTTTTGGATCTTAAAGACCCTCTATTATTTACAACCATCCGCTGCTATGATGTGATGATGTAGATGTAATAAGGAAAATATTAATGGGTGAAAATAATCTACCGTATGAGACAATTTACAAGCGATCATATGTAAAATTATTGATACTAATAGTATTTTGCTTGTGGATTGTTATCTCAACCTTCACTAGCTTTCCTGATGCATCATGGCCATTAAAAATCCTCGCTGCTTCTCTCTTCGTATTTGTCTCATTTATGTTAATTTGGATGTTTATTAAGAAAGAATTTTACTATAAAATTACACATGAAGGTATCGAGCATATAGGTGTTAAAAATCAGGCGCTCTCTTGGGGGGGGGGGGGAGTTGATAATATTATGGAGATGACGCATCCATCGTTTGATTTTTTAATTAGGTTTAGAATTGTCGGCCGATAATTATTTACTCATAGTTAAAGGCTTGTCCTCAGCAGCTGTCGCAGTTAAGGTCACTGCATATAATTACTTTCCACACCTAAAATAATAATTTTACAATGAGGGCATTATGTTTAAATCAATCATTAAATACAGCGCCCTTATTGCCCTGCTGTTATTAAATGCGTGTGACAAAAAAGAAACGGAAGAGCTTACACCAGAAGATATATGTTTTTATAAAATTACACCTGTAAAACCCTATGGAAACATGAAAGCATCTAGAATAAAATTAGCAATTTCAAGTAAAATCGACCTAGATATAGCTAAAGGTGAGGCCGTTGCAAGTTATCCTATATATGAGGGCTGGGACCTTTATCTAGCTGGAGAATGTGAGTATATTCGTAATCAAATGGCTCCCGTAGATAATGTGAACTTTACTACATTAAAAATCAATTCAGAGTTGTATTTTCAAAAGTTTAATAAATATGTCAAAGGTATAGAGATCATTGATGAATAGTTATGAATAGAGCATCTGTAGCATTTGGCATTTTGGGCCTAATTATTTATTGCACCATTAAACATTCAGCAACGTATTCACTAGAGTAGATCAGCTAGCTTAATGACGCATAGTTTTATTTTCACATAATCAAGCACCCTTTGGGTGTTTTTTTGCTTCTGAAATGGAGCATTTTATAGCGTGTAGTCGTGATGGCTGCGCGCTTTTTTTATGACCAATTCAGGTCTATTTTAACGTAACTATTATAGGAGCATGTCATATGACATTTGCAACGATACAACAGCGCGCACAGGCGGGCAAAAACCTATTACTGAGAATAGAAGATCAAGCATCCTATGATGCGCGCATGCTTCACATTGGTGACCCCGTGACATACCCAACCCCGGGGACAGCCGTTTATATGAATGTGGGTGGCTTTAAATCAAACGGTCTAGATATGAGCGGTGAGTATATTGATATTACCAGCAAGGACAGTAATGGCTGGAAAGAAAAGCTGCACGGCGCTGGATCGCGTACAATTGCGGTTTCTGGAAGCGGCGTGTTTATGAGCGATGAAGCATTAAAGCATGTGCAGGACTGCATTATGAATAATACCATACGCCTGTGGCAATGTTATATTCCTGGCATGGGTATATATGATGGTCTCTTCACCGTTAGCAGCCTAAATTTAGCGGGTGAATTAGAAGGTGAAATTAACTATTCCATCAGCCTAGAGGGCGCAGGTGCCATTGGCTTCACCGAAGAAACAACACCTGACGCGTTGTTACCAGCATAATGACCAGCAAACTTAGTGGGGAAATATCCCTAAAGGTGACGGGCGGTAAACGCCGCCTGCGTCTAACCATTGCGGGCATTCAGGCGGTGGAGGATCATTTTGATATGTCTATCCTGCAACTGGCTGGTGAAAGAATGGCAACCCAGCAACCACGGCTTGGTGATCTTGTAATCCTCTATGCGGTGATGACTGATCGTGATCTGTGTGACAATCTGGCAATCGAAGAAGCGGGGGCAGAGATGCTCAGCGAGGTTGGTTTGTTAGTCGCGACAAAGGCCGTATCGGACTGTATGGCAGCCACGTTAATGCCTGATGTTAGTGCGCCTGCTGGCAGAGCAACAAAAAAGCCGAAGCAGGTAAAGAAGACGCAAAAAACTTCATAGAATGGCGTGGCATATTCGAGCGGGCCGGTGCGCTGGGTTGGACCCCAGACACACTGGCCCGTGCCACTTTACCTGAGCTAATATTCCACTTTCGCGGCTGGCAACGCGCCAATGGCATTGACCCCGACGGCGACAATTTCGAGGGCATGACACACGCAGAGGCCGAGGGCTTGTTCGAAAAATTTACGGAAAGAACCCTGCAAAACCAATAGATACAACCTGTACGAAAAACTTTCGTACAGGCTTAACGCTATTTGATCCTCGCTAAAGCTGCGGCCGCATAGTCATGCGGTACGGAAACAAGTTTCCTAATTGCGAAGTCCGTACCGAGCGAGGCGAGGCGGCGATCATTCGCCGTACTCAGACTAATTAAGGAATTCTCCCATGAATGAGACTATACCGATTTGCCATTTTGGCACGGGCAGAAACAAAATGCTCTATGTGATTAGCGAGGCCGAGTTAGCAAATATTAAAAATATCGCCAACAAGACCACAGCAAAACTAACAGCTGATAAATCATTTCCAACACGTGAAAATGCGGCGCTGACCGAGCTTGTTAAACTGACAGGCGGGGCGGGTGTACCTCTCGTGGTTAAACATGTGGATGCAATATCTGCTTCAGGCGGACTAATGGTGCAATTTGACCTTCTCAAAGCCGCTTGGCCAACAGGCATTAATGATCATGCGCTAACGAACGCGCTTGATACAATATGCGATACTGTAGCCAAGAATAACAAATATTGGCAAAAAGATAAAAACCGTAAATTTCGTTATTTGACGAAAACAACCATTCCTTTGCTAAAGGGTTCATGCCACTTAACGGTGCAGGATGCCAGCAAGGTGACGATACCAGTAGCCGTGGCAAAATGTCCCATCAAGGGGAAATGCGTCGCCTATATGATCGACGAAGCCGAAATACAAGATAAAAAAGCCCGCCGTGAATTACACAGCGATGCACGGGGTGGATTATCAGCCGTGGTTGATGCTATTTGGCAGGCAAATACAGGCGACATGCCAGAGATTCCGGGTAATAAGGTGTTCGTTGGTGTGATGAAGGGCGCGGATATCATGTTTGTCTCAGGCAAGATCATGCTGCGCTTACGTGACGGCGATAATGAGGTCCAAGTCTATATAGAAGAAATATCAGGTTTAGTATCTGGTTGGGCTGTTGCATTTGCTGGCGCTCTGGCAGGTAGTGCAACTTCTAAAGGCAATCCATATTATACTGCTGGAGGAGCATTTTTAGCTTCAATTAGCTATGCCTTCTCTGGTAGTGACGAAATAGTTGCAAAAAAATCTTTCCGCGCCTATCTTGAATTGAAAATTACATATGCTCTAACCAAGGCAAATTTTAAAATGATCGGCAAACTGATTAGATACCATATGTCGGGAAAAAGCCTTATGGACGCATTGATTAAGAAGTATGAGAGTAGATAATGCTAAAACTCGAATATCATAAGATGCAAATGACTATGCTCTTGATTATATTTGTTCCAGGAATTTGTATAGGGTATCTGGCATTTGCAGATACGATGACTTATGTATTGGGATTGCCGCCACTTATTGGGGGTCGAAAATCTGGACTCGAATGGAGTTCCCAAATTGGTATTATTCCCTTGTTACCATATTTGACACGGCACATATATCTGACAATCAGGGCTTTTTTCTTAGAATTCGCGATGAAAGTCGAAGGCGATGAAATTGAAATCACCTATTACAAAGACTTCAAGCTTAAAGCTGATCAGATAATGAAGATTGTTACTCTGCCGAATAAATACACTTCTAAGGATTCATCACGGGCTAGGGTTTTTTATAAAACTGAAGACGGTCAAGAAAAGTCCAAAAATTTGGAAGGTTGCCTATTCAAAGATGGTACAGTGAAATCACTTCTGATGATCCGAGACGCTCTTGGCGCGGACTTTGAGATTGATATCTCAGCCGTTGAGGAAAAATTACCCCTTGATATTGTCGAGAAAATTAAGGCGGGTAATCCGTAAAACACATAATATTACTCTAATTTTTCAAAAGCGCTGACCGAATGTGGTCGGCGCTTTTTTTATGGCCAAAACTGGCTGTCACTTAAATATAAGGAATATAACAATGGCAAAGGCAATCGCTGCAGCTGGTAGTGAAGTAGGTACTATGTTCGAAGGCTTTAGTAATCTTGGCTCCTCCATGAAAAGTTTGAATAAGGGTGAAAAATTCAGCACTGATTACGGCGAAAACCCGCTCACGGAAGAAGAAAAATTAGCAAGGCAGGGCGAGAGCGAGGATACAGGTGCGTCCAAGCTGGAAAAGGCGCAAGCAATAACCGCAGAACTTTCAGCTATTTGGACTGCCTATTACGATGGCTTGGATGAGCGCAAAACCAAAAGCGATACGGCCGATACAGAGGGTGATAAAAAGACTGTTGTGAGTAAAAAGCAAACATTTGAGGGCTTGTTAGCGTTAGGCGCGGCTCATAATAAAAAGTTAGCCAAAGTCCAAAAAGCATACGCAATTGGCAACATCATTATGGATACGGCGCAAGGCATTGCAAAGGCCATGCGAAAAGGCTGGGTTGGCTTGCCAGAAGCGGCGATGGTTGCCGCCAACGGCGCTGTGCAGCTTGCCACAGTTAAAGGACAATTCCACAGTGGTATCGATAGAGTCCCGAGTAGCGGCACCTATCTACTAGAGCAAGGCGAACGTGTGGTGGATAAACGCCTAAATGAAGACTTGAAGCAATATCTAACCAACCAGAATAGCACGACGAACAATAGCGCTAATGTGTCAATGAATTTTGGTAATAACACTGATCCTGACGCGGTTTACAATAACCGCTCTGCTATTGAGCAAACCATCCGTGATGTCTTTGCCGAGCATGCGCTTGTGGCGCCTTTTTAGGGTTTATTTCTAAGTACGGCGCATTGGCGCCGCCTCGCAGTCGCTCGGTACGGGCTTTGCCCTAAATTTATCTTTTAATCCTCGCATTAGCGCGGGCGGCTGGTCAGCCTTGCCTCACGGCGTTCGGGATTATTTCAAATCTAAAAATTCATAACTATAAAAGGATATCATCATGGCAATCCAGACAATGCCCAGCACGCCTGCTGTGCAAGCTATAAAGATACGTAGCGTTCAGCGCACAAAATCAACCCAAGCCGATAGCGGTAAAATCATCAGCCGTCGTTATGGCGGTCAATTGTTTGAAGCAACGCTGGTATTCCCGCCAATGACGCGGGATAGTTTTGCCCCCCTATCGACATCACCTTTATAGCTTAGCAGTTGGTGGAATTCCTGTTGGTCGGACCTGTGTGATCGTTCGACCTTACATTTAATTGTGGTGTTCTAGCTTTAATATAGACGTGTCTTATGCCTAAATCTTCTACATGCCAGTGAAATTGTGATTGGGACTCATGTCCTCGATCAGTCCTAATCTGTTGAATTCGGAAGGGGAATTTATTAATAATATGGTCTACAAAATCGATAGCGCTCTTTTGCGTATGCCGTTTGTATATTTTTAAGGCTCGTACTCGCGTTGCATCATCAATAGCTGTATATTGATAACATTTGATCTTCTTGCCATCTTTACCTTTGAATATCAGGAACTTAACATCCATCTGGATATGGTGTCTAGGCACCTGCTTTTGATAACGTTTGGTATGGATTTTACGCCGCCCAACATTCCTTGGTAACCTGCTGACACCATGACGCTTTAATATACGTGAGATGGTAGCGTCAGAGACGCGTAGATCATGATAACGGGCCATGTACCACATAATTCTGATTGGGCCGAGATGATACTTCTTGCGTAAATATAGTATTTTATCGACAACTTCACCTGGGGTTTGGTTGGGCTGTGACTTTGGTATTGGTTTTTTATTTATTAAGCCTTTCTCGCCGAATTCCCGATAAGCTTTAAGCCATCTGAAGTAGCTTGATTTAGGAATACCATAATATCGGTATGCCTTAGCAGCAGAGCCCACTTCTTCAGCTCGTTTAAGGACTGCAAGTTTACGTTTTATCTCTTTCTCATCATTGGTCATTGTAAAAACCTCCATGTAATTAGTTTACACGAAGAGTCCCACGAGATCGCACATTCCTACACAAGTAGCCTGAATCTTACGACCAACTATCCATAACGGTATCAATGTCATATTCATCACCATCACCCGCATTATGTTTGATAGTGGGCGGTGTTTTTGAAAAACGAGGTGCGGGCGATGGCTGTGTAACGCCGTCAATTTCGCTGTATATCGCGCGGTCTATCACATGGGGGTGCGAGCGTGCCTCGTCCATGGTTAAAATTGGCCACACACAAGCATCACAATCGAAAAAAATCTCAGTCCAGTGATCACGAGTCTCCGCCTTGATGATATCTGCAAGTTTTTCTTTTTGGGCTCCCCACTTACTTTTATCCATTTGCACTTCAAAATCAGGATCATCAGTAAGACAAAAACGCTCTAAAATAAGTGCATAAAACTGCGGTTCAATCCCGCCCACGGACAAGTATTTTCCATCAGCACATTCATAACTGTCATAAAAATGCGGGCCGCCATCTACGAGATTTGTGCCGTGCGCGCCCCAACCCATTGTACCTTTAAATGCCCAAACAACAGATGCAAGTACAGCTGATCCGTCAACAATGGCCGCATCAACAACCTGACCCTCACCTGTTCGTTGCGCGCTAAGAATACCTGCTAATATACCAAAGGCCAAGAACAAGGCGCCACCACCCATATCGCCGACCAGCGTAGGTGGAATAGCAGGTTTTTCATCCTTGTTGCCGATCAAATCAAGCACACCATTTATGGCAATATAGTTAGCGTCATGCCCTGCCAGATGAGAGATAGGGCCTGTTTGTCCCCAACCTGTCATACGGCCATAAACAAGTTTTGGATTAACTTTTAACAACTCATCAGGACCAAAACCTAGTTTTTCCATAACACCTGGGCGGAAGCCTTCAATGATCGCGTCGGCTTTTTCTATAAGCTCGAAGACCTTGGCTTTATTTTCAGCTTTGCGGATATCCATGCGCACCACACGACGGTTGCGTGCCAAGATATCAAATTTACCCAACGAGAAAATATCGACCTTACCTGATTTACTGTAGATGCCTTTTGGCCTATCAATACGAACAACATCGGCCCCCATATCAGCGAGCATCATGCCACAAAAGGGTGCCGGGCCAAGGCCTGCAAATTCGACTATTTTAATACCAGCTAGAGGACCCATTTTCCATCTCCGTACATTTACAACCCGACCAGACACGTTACATTTCTTGTGTCTCACATAATTCACTCACACGACAAAAGCAATAATTGCGGGCCCTTTTGGTCCCTTTTGCATTTTCGGGGCAAAAATAGACGCCTGCGGGCGCTCTTCTTCGGGTGAGGATTAACTGTTTGATAGGTGATGTTATTCCGTGATAATTGGCTCACTACTATTTTAAAAATATGAGGAAGACAGCGGTGCTTAGGCTTAATATACAGTGAACACTCTCAATAGATTGCATCAAACAAATCCGTGTGTTAGAAGCGCGCTATCACTGGATTGGTTGCGTAGCTCAGCTGGATAGAGTACCAGATTCCGAATCTGGGGGCCCCGCGTTCGAATCGCGGCGCGACCGCCAGTGACTTTAATTAGTGATGCTAATCAACTCTCTACATCACGATCAAATTATTTAGCCTCACGGGCATTAATAGCCTCTGGTGTATCTTTAAATGGATATGTGTCATAAAATTTATATTTATAATATAGCTGTTGTAATTCTTTAGAATATTTATATTTTTTCCAAGCAGCCCCAACCTTATTGATGATCTCAGGTGCAGTCGTTTTTGAACATGATAGCCAATTTTCAATGGTGCCTACATGGCGTATTCTTTCAAACTCAGGCAAATCGTATGTGTCGCGCATATAGTCAAAAAGCATAATATTTTCCAGCCAATGAATAAAGCGGCCTGATTTGAGCAAACGCCCAACATCACTACGACTTTCCACCTGAACATGAGAAAGCTGTGACTTGGCTAGATGTTCATCAATCGCCTTACTACGCATGGCTAAAATGGGGCTAGATAAAAATGAAACATCAGCACTGCCTTTAGCTTTAAATATATAAAAATTCCCAACTATAGCTTTACCTAACATCACACGCGAAGGAATGCTCTCTGGCGCATTTGAGCCGATGCCACAATGGTTTTTACGATTGGATAGCATTGAATTCAGTCGTGGAAATGATCGTGCAGTAACGTAAAAAATATTATCAAAGTCGGGCAAAAGTAATTTAAACACATCCTGTTGCCACAGGAGAAGTTCATCAATAGAAACATCAATAACGACTATAGTTAATTTATTAGATTCATCTGTAGCACTAGCCCTAAATGACATAGTGGCGATAATCATAAATAATAATATCAGTGGACGCATTAGCCTATATCTACTTCAAATAATATATTCATTAGTTCAATATATTAATAATTTAAACACTTTTACATAACACAACCACTATATTATTTACATTTATAAATCAAAAAAAAATAATGTTTTGATATTTCTGTAAAAAAAGAGGCACCTTATAAGGTGCCTCTTTCAAATCTTTATTGTCGATGTACCTCATGAAAAGTACGGCACTATACCTATGCAAAATGTTGCACCTAAATTATCGGCGACACCCGGTGAAATTAAATGGGCTGGCCCATTAGAGTTAGGCCAGCATAACCAAGAGATTTATGGCTCAATGCTTGGTATGGATGATGAGAAGCTGGCGTCTTTAAAAGCTGACGGCATTATCTAATCACTGTTAATTTAATGTCTCTAAAAATCGATGGTGCGCGGCCCTGATATGGGAGCACATTGTCGCCTCGCACCACTCACCATCCCCCACTTTTAATCCTTCTATCAATTCTAAATGATGCGCATTGCTGCGACGGATATCTTCTTTAGTGTAATTATAAGCAGTGCGAGAAACCATAGGAGGGGAAAAAATTCGCTGGGCGGCTTGCATCAAAGGCTCGCTTTGTGTTGCCTCCAATATAACCCGATGAAAAATTCTGTTTGCCTCTAAAAACATATCAATATCTATAGTTGCGTTGGGACCTTCTAATGCAGCGGCGACCTTGTCATATTGCGCTTGTAATATAGCTAACTGCTCCCGAGTAATATTACGTGCCGCCCGATAGCAAGCCATACCTTCAATTGTTGCCCGCAGTGCAAAAATATCAGCAATCTCCTGCACCGACCAATTTGCTACATAGCTACCAGAATTTGGTTTTGTCATAAGGTAGTTTTCAGAAGAAAGCCGTTGAATGGCTTCTCTGATAGGTGTGCGAGACACCCCGCATCTCTCCACTAACTGCTCTTCTTTTAAATGATCCCCAGGCCCAAAAACACCATCAAGAATAGCGCGGCGTATAATGTCATAGGCTTGATCGGCTGCTTTGGTCATTAGATCATGATCCCCAATAGTTATGCTACACTAAAGCCTATTAAAATACAGCGCCCGGGGCAAGTTGTTATCGCCTGAAGCGCTTAAATACTTGGCTGCGTTACTTGGCTTGCCTGCACCATAGCCCTAACTTCAGATAATGACATCACGTCCGCATATTTAGCGTGCATATCAAATAAATTAGCCGCATGAGCGTCGCTATTTCTGTCGCCAACTGCCTCGCGGGCGACAAAGGTAGGATAATTATATTGCAGAGCGTCAACTACGGTTGCCCGCACACAACCCGATGTGGTGAGGCCGGTCACTACAAGGCTGTTTACCCCCGCCGCTCTTAGCTGCTCATCAAGGTCGGTTTTATGAAAAGAACTTGCCCATTGTTTTTCGATTAAAACTTCGCCTCTCTTCTTGGCTAAGCGGTCATCGATTTTAACCCAATCGCTTTTGGGTGTAAGCACATTTAAATCATTCACTCGTCCGCGGAAAACGGTGGCTTGATCATCATTATGATAAACTACAGTGGTATAATAAACAGGCAATCTCAGCGATCTAAATAATTTTAACAGCTCAGCGTTTGCAGCAACCACAGCAGGGCAATCTGTCCCTAATGGGCATTCGCTATGTGTAAAGCCATTAATCATATCAACAAGTAATAGGGCTGGTCTATCACCCATTACCATGTTGTTACGCTGCAAATCCATATCGTTTTCCTCTATGCTCGCTTACTATATTGCTAAGGGTGTTTTATCAATCTGAATGACTTTATATGAAACAATCCCATATTCACTGCATAAAGTAGCATTTTTAGATTGATTGTCTTCGAATTACTCAGCTGTGAGACATTACTGCCACTCAATGTAAATTTATAAAGATTGGGCCGCAACCCAGCCACTGGACCAAGCCCACTGGAAATTATAGCCGCCCAGCCACCCCGTAACGTCAACACATTCGCCAATAAAATACAAGCCAGGCTGATGCTTGACTTCCATGGTTTTAGAACTTAGGTAATCCGTATTTACACCGCCAACTGTTACTTCCGCCGTGCGGTATCCCTCTGTTTTAATCGGATATATTGTCCAGCGTTTAATCATATTCTCAATAAGGATCAAATCAAGCTTCGACAGGTCAGCCATGTTTTTTTTAGGCAAATACTTATCCGCAAAAGCGCGGGCAAAACGGTTTGCCCATTTCTCAGATAACACCGTATGTAATGCCGATTTTGCCTTCGAAGCCTTCATGGTCAAAAGCCAATCCATCACATCCACACTCGGCATGAGGTCAATTATAACCGCCTCACCTTCAGACCAATAGCTGGACACCTGAAGAATAGCAGGGCCGCTAACGCCCCGATGGGTAAATAAAATATTTTCATCAAAACATATATCACCCACGCTCACACTGGCCGCGGTAGCCACACCCGTCATGCTGGTCATAAACTCTAGGTCGTCGCCAGCAAATTCAAAAGGCACTAGACCAGCCTTTAGTGGCGTGATCTCTATGCCAAACTGCTTGGCTATACTATGGCTGTAGCCCGTAGCGCCCATCTTGGGAATAGATAGCGCCCCTGTTGCCATCACCAATTTTTGGCTAGTGAAGATGCCCTGATTTGTTGCCAGTTTATAGCCACCACCCTCGCCATATTCGATCGTTTCAATATTGGCCTGCGTGATAATTTTCACGCCAGCGTCAGCACATTCTTTCAGTAAAACATCAACAATTGCACCAGCTTTTTGATCACAAAACAGCTGACCAAGCTTCTTTTCGGTCCATGATATCTCGTGACGTGCGAGCATATCCATAAAGTCCCAGCATGTATAACGGCTCAGCGCTGACTTCATAAAATGCTGGTTTTGACTGACATATGATGTTGGCTCTATATTCATATTAGTGAAATTACAGCGCCCACCCCCAGAGATCATGATCTTGCCAGCGACCTTGCTACTTTTCTCTAGCAGCAACACCTTCTTGCCTAAACCACCAGCGGTCAGCGCGCACATCAATCCCGCAGCGCCACCACCAATAATAATCGCTTCAAAATTTGACATACAAAACTCCGTGCTACTAATTCGCTGGCATCGCGGCTGAAATTATTAAATATTGTTACATATGACTGAATACCATTAATCACCATTAAAACATAGGTCACCTAACCCACTATTATAACAACTTTATGTAAAAAATTAGCTTTAAATTTTTACTAAATGCTATTTAACATGAGAATTTAGCTTTAAATTTTTATTAAATGCTATAGTTTGGTTGAAAATACTACCAACCATGTCTATGTTCTATAGAATTATCGGTATTCTGGGGGTTACTTATTAAGCTTAAAAGTGTATAAGGCAACTTGTAATTTTAGTTAAATAAAAGAGTTGAAGCATGTCAATATTGAATAAAGTCATTAACAATAAATTCTTCACCGTCCGAAATGCACTTTTTGCTGTAACATCGGTACTATTAATTATGGTTGTTTTACTTTCAGCCTCTAATATTATTACAGCAAATAACTCAAAATCAAAGGCTGAAACTTTAATGTTAGTCAATGATATTGTTGAAGATATTGCTCAGCTAAAATTAGCTGTTGGCATGGAACGTACCGCCATAAGCACCGCTTATGGTTTTGAAGACACTCCTCCAGCCACTTTTTTAGATCGATTCGAAAATCAACGTCGTACCGTTGGTTTTTCTATCGATTCCATCCATGACAATATGAGTGGCCTAGACCCTTTTGAGGGCGTAGCTAAGCTGATCACTGCCTTAGATGCTTCTTATAAAGCCTATGATGAAAAAAGTAATGAAGTGAAAAATGACATCCAAAGCGCAAAAGAAGACCGCATCAACAAACGCTCCACTAAAATTCGCAATGTGTATAACGAACTAATCAACAAGGCATTGGCTCTACGCATTGGTATTGAGGCAGCTTATAAGCCATCAAATCCACAGATTGCGCTTATGACTGAACTTAAATATAAGCTATGGGTTATGGTTGAATATTCTTCACAAGATGCAGCCGCAGTCGGCGAGAATATCGCAGCACAAAAATCAATTTCTGCCTCTAACCTAGAGCGAGTTTCACGCTATAATGGGTATATACAAGGTGCATGGATACAGGCAGAGGCTATTGCATCATCTGGTATTTTAGGCGAAGCAATCAAAGCATCCGTACCGTTAATTCAGGCTGAATTTTTTGGTGTAGAAACAGAGAATGGCAACAAAAGTGGCGGGCAAAGCTTTAGCGAAACTAGAGACCTTGTTTATGAAGCGTCAGACTTAGAAGAAGAATACCCCCTTACTGGCGCTGAGTGGATTGACGCCACCCAAAAAGCAGCCGGTCCAATCAATAAAATGATCTTAAATGCTGGCAGACTAACTAAACAACTTAACCAAGACGCTGTGTCAGATGCTAATGGTGACGTAGTGCAGGAAACATTTGTTTTACTTATTACAATTGCTCTAGGCATAGTAGCCTTTTGGGTTGTTATCTTCCGTGTTGTTCGCCCTGTAAATGCTTTATCTGAAACCATGATGGAACTAGCCGATGGCAAGTTAGAAGTGGATATTCCTAATGCAGATCGTGTAGACGAGATGGGTTCTATGGCACGTTCTGTTGAAATATTTAAGGAAAATGCCCTAGAGCGACGCCGCCTAGTGGAAGAGCAAAAAACAGCAGAAGAAGCAGAGCGCCAACGCCAAGCTGAAGAAGAAGAAGCTGAACATCAACGGACAGAAGAGCGTCGTACTGAAGCGGCCCAAGCCGAGGAAGCAGCGCGCCAAGCTAATCGCCAAACCATGCTGGATCTAGCAGATCAATTTGAATCAGCTATAATGGGTATTGTCGACAGTGTTGGCGTGTCCGCAAGTGGTATGGAAACTGCTGCTCAGGCTCTTACTAACATTGCAGAAAATACATCTGCCCAATCGGGTGTAGTGTCTCAAGCTGCGACACAAGCCAGCGAAAATTCAAACATGGTAGCAAGTTCTGCAGAAGAGCTATCAGCCTCCGTACGTGAAATTTCTGGTCAAACCAATCAATCAAGTGAAAAAGCCCGCGATGCTGTAACTCGCACAGAAACAGCCTCTAACGATATTTCACAACTTGCAATCGCTGCCAATAAAATTAGTGATGTTGTGAACCTAATTAATGACATTGCTGAACAAACAAACTTATTAGCACTTAATGCTACTATTGAGGCGGCGCGCGCTGGTGAAGCAGGTCGAGGCTTTGCTGTTGTTGCCAGTGAGGTTAAAAACCTTGCCAATCAAACCGCAACTGCTACACAAGAAATTAGTGATCAGGTGACTGGTATGCAAGATGCAACCGGCCAAGCTGTAACTGCAATTGATGATATTAAGGCTATTATATCAGATATCGAAACTACAGCTGTCTCTATTGCCTCTGCGGTTGAGCAACAAGATGCCTCAACCCAAGAGATTGCGCGTAATGTTGGTGAAGTATCAGCTGGCACAAGTGAGATGACTGTTAATATCCAGTCTGTGAGCCAAGGCGCTGCTGAGACCGGACAATCAGCCGGACAAGTGCTGTCAGCAGCTCAAGAACTAACGAGCCAATCCAATGACCTACGCACCCAAGTAGAGGGCTTTCTATCGAAAATCCGCGCTTAAGTTTGATCCTTTAGGTAAGCATAACATAATCAATAAAAAAGAGCCTCAAAAGGCTCTTTTTTATTATGTCAGTCTGTTCGGTTCATTAACCAAGACGCCTCAAGCCAAGAGATTGCCGTATATTGGTGAAGCACAGCTGGCACAAGTGAGATGGCTGTAACGGCAAGTCTGTGAGCCAAGGCACTGCTGAGACCGGACAATCAGCCGGACATGTGCTATCAAGCAGCTCAAGAGCTAACAAAAGCCAAGCTAGTGACCTACGCACCCAAGCAGAGTGCCTTCCATCAAAAACTCGTACTTAAGTATGATCCTTTAGTTAAGCATAATATAATCAAAAAAAAAGAGCCTCAAAAGGCTCTTTTTTATTATATCAATCTATTCGGTTCATTAACCAAGACGCCATCCTAACGGAACAACAAAAGTTAGATTTTTGTCGGGCAGTGCAGCAGGTGGTTTTGGTAATGGGTTTATTTTTTCCATTACCTTTGGAATAACCTTATCAAGTACAGGTTCCCCAGTTGCCTGAACAATTTCAAAATTTAAAACAGCACCTGTACGATCGATGGTAATCCTCACTTTGGCTGAGCCTTCAATCTCTTTAGCAATTGCAGAGCGCGGATAAGGTGTCTTCTTAGACACTTTAGTCATCAAAGCCCGTTGCCATTTTTTAATGTCCGCTTTATCGTCAGCAGCTGCAATATTCATTGAGCCTGCGAAAAAACTCATCATAAGTAACGCAACAACAACTCTTGTTACATTACATAATTTACTGGATATTCTCAGCATACAGTATTCTCCATCAATTAATTTGATCAATCCCCATGATTAATTACCCTACCTATATGGTATAAGTGTAAAGGACAAGTTAAAATAAATGAAAGATTCATCTTAATTCACACTTGCACCCAATTCGTTTATAGCTATAGTGCCTCGCGGACCATCTAGTAAATCAAATCGATTTTACTAACAACTTTACTGGGATGGAGCATTGGCCGAGTGGTTTAAGGCGCACGCTTGGAAAGCGTGTTGAGCGCAAGCTTTCAAGGGTTCGAATCCCTTATGCTCCTCCAGTAAACTAAGTATTTCAATGACTTATAAGTTAAATTGAATTTTACCCACAAACCTACCCACAAATATATTTTAGTAAAAATATCCCAACGGACATCTACTAGGGTCGAGGTCTACCAGTTTGCGGCCTCAAGGCTATGCCTCTATCTTATCTACTTGCGCTTGATGATAGGACCAATTGATTAGCACTTGCCGAGCAAACCCCTGTATTGCAGAATAATAGCTATATTCATCCTGAGACTTTGGATTAAAGTTCATGCCTCTTCTACCTGAGAAGTCATTTTGCATTAATCCAGATCCATGAACAGGCACTGTCAAATTAACTTGTTGTCTGTATTTGACTAGGTGATAAATTACAGACATGCGCATTTCATTTAAATATTACAAACATAACCCTGCAGTTATTCAATTAACTGTGCTCCTTTATATTAGGTACCCACTATCGCTTAGACAAGTCGAAGATATGCTCTTTGAACGAGGGATCACTATTACTCATGAAACGATCCGCCTTTGGTGGAATAAATTTGGTCCGGCATTAGCCAACCTTATCCGAAAGAGACGAACCAGACATCCATATTGTCACTCAAATTGGAGATGGCATCTGGACGAAGTCTTCGTTCGAATTAATGGCAAAGCTCATTACCTATGGAGACCTGTTGATCACGAAGGTGAGATTTTAGATGCTGTCGCTAGTACCCGTAGAGATAAGAAAACTGCTGTTAAATTGCTAAAAAGACTGATGAAACGGTTTGGCCGCCCCGCTTCTATCGTAACAGATAAACTCACATCCTATACCGCAGCAATGCGAGAACTGGGTTGCTTAGACAAACAAGATTTTAGAAAGTGGCAAAATAATCGTGCTGAGAATAGCCATCTCCCTTTCCGACGACGAGAATATGCGATGCAACGATTTCGGAAGCTCAAAACGCTAGAGAAATTCACGTCCATCCACAGTCAAATCTATAATCATTTTAATGGAGAGCGACACCTCAATAACCGACAAACTTATAAGCGATTCCGTTCAGAGGCACTCTCTGAATGGCACTCTCTTGTGGGATAGAATTTGATCAAAACGTCACACCACACTCGACTTCAAGTTCCTTTGACAATGCCATTGTTTTATATGCAAACTAGGAGCATAAAAGCTATCTCATTGTGTACAGGGTATATACTAATTAGAGTAGACATCTCTTAATCATGGGCACCAAAATAATATGTGTATGAGCCTTTGTCCTAAATTAGGTGTAAAATTGTCCTAAATTAACTAGCTCGTCACACCTAAATTAACTAGCTCGTCACACACACACACACACAACATAAAACAAAAGCCCAACCAAAAGGTTGAGCTTTGTTTTAATGGTACCGCCAGCCGGAATCGAACCGGCACTCCCAGAAGGAATTGGATTTTGAATCCAACGCGTCTACCAATTCCGCCATGGCGGCACGTCTCGAATTGGTGGCCGCACTATAGCCGTATATACCCACCCGTCAAGCCCTAAACGCGGGGCGGTTTATCGCCATAATCTAGCCGTATAAATCCCGTCATATACCAGCGCGGCACTAGGGCTTGATAAAAGCCTTTATTACCTGTTGGGTTGCCAGCGGACTGTCCGCTTGCTAAGACAGGGCAGATCAACATGCAGGAGACCTTATGATCCAACGACTATATAACTGGACGATGGCAAAAGCCGCCAGCAAAGCCGCCGAAAAATGGTTGGCTTTTCTTGCGCTGATCGAGAGCATATTCTTTCCCATTCCCGTTGATGTAATGCTGGTGCCGATGATACTGGCTGACCGCGCAAAGGCTTGGCGTTACGCCACCATAGTTACCACCATGTCGATCATCGGCGCGGTCTTTGGCTATATAATAGGTGCTTTTCTGTATGAAAGTGTCGCGGCGCCGCTTATCGAATTTTACGGATACGGCGCTAAATTTGAGGCCTTTAAAAGCTCATACGAGGAATATGGCGTCTTGATCATTCTCATTGGAGGATTAACGCCGATCCCCTTTAAAGTGATTACCATATCCTGCGGCGTTGTTGGGTTAAACCCAATTGTGTTTTTCCTTGCCTGTTTTCCTGCCCGCGTGCCGCGTTTCTTTGTTGAGGCGGCACTGCTGTGGAAATACGGCGAGCCTATCCGAAACTTCATTGAAAAACGCCTGACCATCCTTATGAGCCTATTTACTATTATGATCATTGGTGGTTTTATTGCCGTTAAATATATTTAAAGGACAGCATGCATGAATATGCCGAGCAGACACCCCGTATATTTCGCCAGCCTCATAGGCATTACAGCGCTAATTATCGCCTATATCAGCCAATATGGTTTTGGGCTTAATCCCTGCGAGCTATGCTGGTGGCAACGCTATCCCTATATGATTATGGCGGGGGTGTTGCCTGTTACCTTCCTGCGCGGGCTTGGCAATAATCGTGCGGCGCTTGGTTTGGTCGCTCTATTATTTGCTGTTGGTGCGGCTATTGCTGGTTTTCATACAGGTGTTGAGCAAAAATGGTGGGAGGGGCTAGCGACTTGCTCTGGTGTTGCTGATCTGTCAGGTGATGTGGACGCAGCGCTGAGCGCGATCATGAACGCACCCATCATTAAATGCGACGAGATTGCATGGTCGTTATTTGGTATCTCGATGGCTGGATTTAATTTTATCTTGGCTAGTATCATGACGCTATTTTGTGTTATTAAAATGGGTAAAGCTGAGTATTAATATCCGAACGCAGTGAGACAAGGCCGACTGGCCGCCCGAGCTAATGCGAGGAAAGAGAGCTAAATTATAGGCAAAGCCGTACCGAATGACCATGAGGCAGCGCTAATGCGCTGAAAAGCCACAAGTGGCGCTTGAACGAAAAGAAATAAATTATGCCTGAGACAAAACATAAACCAATCACAGAGAAGCAAACACCACCATTGCCACTGCCGGGTGATCGTGATCACGACTCTATGGTGGACCGCATGTGCCGTGTTGATCAGGCAGGTGAGTTTGGCGCCGTGCGTATATATGCGGGGCAAATGGCCGTGTTGGGTGATAATCATCCAAAGTCAGCGATGATCCGTCATATGCAGCAACAAGAAGTTGAGCATCTTAGCACCTTTAATAAAATGATCCTTGATCGCGGCGTGCGTCCAACCGCCCTCACGCCCTTTTGGCATGTGGCTGGTTTTGCACTGGGCGCTGGTACGGCCTTGTTGGGCGAGAAGGCAGCCATGGCCTGCACAGCAGCGGTGGAAGAAGTGATTGAAGAACATTATCAAGAGCAGCTAGACAAGCTGGATGGGTCAGAGCCTGAACTGGAACAGACCATCAAAAAATTCCAAGCCGAAGAAGTCGAGCATAAGAGTATCGCCCTTGATCACGGCGCAGAAGAAACACCGGGTTATAGCCTACTGACAGGCGCCATTAAAGCTGGCTGCAAACTGGCTATCTGGACAGCTAAGCGGGTATAGATAATCTCTTAATTCCTCGCGGTCGCTCGGTGCGGGGTGACGTAAGAGAAAAGATCAAGCCTCTAGCTCGCTATCCCAATAGACAAAATCACGCCAGCTTTCATGGCAGAAATTCGGTGGGAAATTGCGGCCAATGGCATTCAGGTCTGCATGGGTTGGACGGCGGGGTTCATGTAACAGGTGCATGCCCGCTTGGGCGGGAGCCCAGCCACCCTTTTTCCTATTACAAGGGCCACAAGCCGCCACAATATTATCCCAGCTTGTAATGCCGCCAAAACGACGTGGCATCACGTGATCAAAGGTCAGATGCTCCCCCTTTTCCTGTGAGCCACAATATTGACAGATAAAGCCATCACGCAAAAACAGATTAAAACGTGTGAAGATGGGATATTTGGGTGGTTTGACATATTTTCTCAGCGCAATCACGCTAGGCAGCCTGAGCGATATAGACGGCGAATGCACCACACGGTCATATTCAGCAACCGTAGCAACCTTGTCTAAAAAAACCGCCTTTAGGGCTGTTTGCCAGTTCCATAAGCTGAGAGGATAATAACTGAGCGGCCTATAATCCGCATTTAGAACGAGCGCTGGACATGCCTGAACGGAGGCAAACGCTGCGATGTTCGGTGTAAAATCCACACCCATGTGATGGCCCCCTTGCCCCATAGTATGAGGTACACTGATCTGCCTTTGCGGCTAACAGCTTTTGGTTTCCGTCCCTTGATAAAAATTCTACACTATATTGAAGCTGAATGCAAAGCAGGCTACTGTCTCTGTATGACAAAAACAGACAATATCATAACGCGTTTTGCCCCCAGCCCATCAGGGTATCTGCATAAGGGCCATGCCTATAGCGCTCGCGCAGCCTATAAAAAGGCTGTAGATAATAACGGGCGCTTTCTGCTGCGTATTGAGGATATTGATGTCACACGCTGCAAGTCAGAATTTATCCAACCCATGCTAGACGACCTGAAATGGTTAGGTCTAAAATGGGAAGAACCTGTTCGCCGTCAAAGCGAGCATTTCGATGATTATCAAGCAGCATTAGACCAATTAAAAGACATGGGCGTGGCTTACCCTTGTTTTTGCACCCGCAAGGAAATTAAGGCCGAGATTGAGAAAAGCCCTAGTGCCCCGCATGGCCCTGATGGTTACTTATACCCTGGAATATGTAAGAACCGCAAAGACACAGACGCGTTAATAGCATCGGGTAAAGATCACGCTTGGCGATTGGATTTAGAGGCAGCACTCGCCCTCATCGGCGATAAAGATTTAACGTGGCAAGATGAGATTAAGGGCACGGTCACAGCCACACCTGAAATACTTGGTGATGTGATACTCGCCCGCAAGGATACGCCCACCAGCTATCATCTATCTGTTGTGGTGGATGACGCGCTGCAAGGCATTACACATATCGTGCGCGGCGAAGATTTATTTCACGCCACCCATATTCATATCATCCTGCAAAAGCTGCTAGACCTACCCACCCCCATCTATCATCATCATAAATTATTGCTTGATGAACACGGCAAACGTTTTGCCAAGCGCGACAAGGCGCAAACCATCAAATCATTGCGAGAGACTGGTGTGTCAGTGCAAGCACTATTTAATTAGGCTTTTTATCTGCCTCTTTCCAATCAGGCAATATCGGTGCCTCTGGCAGGCCTAGGTCTTTGCGTGTTGCAAAGATGAAGTTACCAGCAGGTATCGCGTCTTTATATTTACCTACGATCATATTCTTTGAAGCCTTTATAGGCGGCAACCCTTTACCAAGACCGATAAGCACAGAACCCGCCTCACGGTCAGAGATGATCAAATTGTTGATTAAGGTGAAACTATTCCGGGCCTTGGTCACACCTTCAACGCCCCAACTGAGCATTTGAAAGTTTACCGTATTGGGGCCTTCGACAATAAGGTTATTACGGATAATCACGCGTCCACCATTGGGAATATCAATCAGGCGACTATCATCACCGTCTAGTGAGGCGATGATGCTATTTTCAATGACAGTAAAATCAGCGCGGGATTTAATCTCATGACCTTGATCCTTTGACGCTAAGAATCGACTGCGCCTAATGAGCAAGCGCCCGCCGCCCACATAGATACCATGCGCGTATCCCGCCTTACCTAGGCGTTCAAAGCGGCTATCCTCAATGATGATTTTACCCTGATCACTACCCGCGAGTAGGCCCTGCTCCGCATCATGGAAATATACATTTTTCACGGTCAGATTTTTGCCCTCAAATCGGATACAGGCACCATTTTTATCTTTCACAGCAATGTCTAAACATTCTAGAGTATCAATAGTCACATCATCAGCAGCGATAACCAGTGCGGCCTTGCCGTTATGGGCGACACCCCGCAATACGGTACCTTCACTACCCTTCAGCAGCACACCATTTTGCGTCAACTTGCCCGCCATTCGGTATTCACCTGGGCCCATTAAAATAATACCTTGCGGCATAACAGCAGCGAAAGCCCGCTCTAACGTATCCACGGTGCGGCCATTAACACGGATTTCACCTTCTGCTAGTTCGGCCAAAGCGGTCACAGCTGTGCCCATCAGTAGAAAAAAACTCGTAATTGCAATTAAATATTTTCTCATGCGTCACCTTTAAATGGCCTGTATACCACCTTCACACATACAGTGTTAACCGATCAAAAGCCGATGTCAAAAGCTTTCAACTTGCACTTAGCGTTATGACTATTATACTCTCGCTGAAATGAACCTAATATTAAAAAGTAGATTTACCTTATGAAAGCCTTATTTATCCTTGCTGTTATCTTTGCGATCGCCACCCTTATTGTTATGCTTTACGGCGTATTAGGCATGGCCCGTCAAAGCGAATTTAACCGCAAATATGGCAACAGATTAATGCGCCTACGCGTCATACTTCAATTTTGTACCCTATTAATATTGCTGCTAATGGCAGCGGTGGCTAGTTAGGCAAATGGTCAAATTGACTAAAATATATACGCGCGGCGGTGATAAGGGCAAAACATCCTTATCAGATGGCACGCGATTGCCTAAATACGCTGACCGCATCAAAGCCTACGGCAGTGTTGATGAACTAAACAGCATTATCGGCATTGCTAGACTCCATACAGATGGTAGTGGCGATGAAATGTTAGACGCCATACAACAAGATTTATTTGATCTGGGGGCTGATCTAGCCACACCCGCCAAAGACATGGAAGATAATTTCAAACCATCTGAAATGGTGTTGCGTGTCTGTCAAAAACAAATTGACCGCCTAGAGGCTGAGATTGATCAGATGAATGAAAAGCTATCACCGCTGAACAGCTTTATATTGCCGGGGGGTAGTGCGAGCAGCAGTCATTTACATCTCGCCCGCACCGTTGCGCGCAGAGCAGAGCGTGAAGCGGTTAAAGCCAGTGAAGTTGACACAATTAATCCGCTAGCTATCACCTATCTAAATCGCTTGTCTGATCATTTATTTGTGCTGGCGCGTCATTATAATGATGATGGAAAATCTGATATTTTGTGGGTGCCGGGTAAAAATCGCTAGTATATTTCCCCCAACCGTCCTTTCATATGCTGCGGTATTATGCTGCGGTGCAACCATAATCCATTGACTCTTGCCCCGTCTATTGGTTAAAAGCATGGCATATTTACCAAAGCAATCGTGTAATTGTCACAGATAAGACATTTATGCGTAAAAAGTACGCTACTAAGTAGCCCTATTAGTAAAGTCGGAGGTTTGCACTCATGAAGATATTGGTCCCAGTAAAACGTGTTGTTGATTATAATGTGAAGGTTCGCGTTAAATCAGACAATACAGGCGTTGAACTTGCTAACGTCAAAATGTCAATGAACCCATTTGATGAGATTGCAATTGAAGAAGCAATTCGTCTTAAGGAAGCTGGCAAAGCGACAGAAATTATTGTTGTATCTGTTGGCCCTAAACAAGCACAGGAAACAATCCGTACAGGCCTAGCCATGGGTGCTGATCGCGGTATTTTAGTGACACATGATGGCGAGACTGAGCCTTTATCGGTTGCCAAAATTCTAAAGGGTATTGTTGAAGCTGAAGAGCCTGGCCTTGTCCTACTTGGCAAGCAAGCCATCGACGGCGACAATAACCAAACAGGTCAAATGTTGTCGCAGCTTCTTGGCTGGTCACAGGGTACATTCGCCAGCAAGGTAGAGCCAGAAGGCGACACCGTTGATGTAACACGTGAAGTTGACGGCGGTCTTGAGACTATCAAGCTGAACATGCCTGCTATCGTTACAACTGATCTACGCCTTAATGAGCCACGTTACGCATCACTGCCTAATATCATGAAGGCCAAGCGTAAGCCAATCGATGAGAAGACACCTGCTGATTACGGTGTTGATATGGCACTACGTCTTGAGACACTTAGCGTTGAAGAACCTGCGGGTCGTCAGGCGGGTATCATAGTTGCTAGCGTTGAAGAACTTGTTGCTAAACTTAAAGAAAAGGGAGCTATCTAATGACTGCACTTGTATTTGTAGAGCATGATAACGCCTCAGTTAAAGATGCTACACTTGCCACTGTTACGGCAGCGGCAGCTTTTGGTGATGTACACCTCCTTGTTGCTGGGTCTGGCTGTAGCGCTGCTGCTGAAGCAGCGGCTCAGATCGCTGGTGTGTCAAAGGTACTTGTTGCTGATGACGCCCTCTACGCAAATAATTTGGCTGAAGAGCTAGCTAATCTTGTGATCAGTGTTGCTGGTGACTATGACGCTATCATCTCGCCTGCGACAACAACGGGTAAAAACTTTTTGCCGCGCGTAGCAGCTGCATTAGACGTTGCGCAAATCTCTGATATTATTTCTGTTGAGAGCACAGATACTTTCAAGCGTCCGATTTATGCTGGTAACGCGATTGCCACCGTTAAATCATCCGACGCGACTAAGGTGATCACTGTACGTACAACGGCCTTTGATAAGGCGGCGGCTACTGGTGGTTCAGCTTCTGTTGAGGCTATTGCAGCCGCAGCGTCAGCTGGCGTTTCCTCTTATGTAAGCGCTGATCTTTCTGTCAGTGACCGTCCTGAGCTAACATCAGCTAAGATCATCATCTCTGGTGGTCGTGGTATGGGCTCTGGCGAAAATTTTAAGATTATTGAAGCTGTGGCTGACAAGCTTGGCGCTGGTGTCGGCGCTTCGCGCGCTGCTGTTGATGCTGGTTATGTGCCAAACGATTATCAGGTTGGCCAAACGGGTAAAATTGTTGCGCCTGATCTTTATATCGCCGTTGGAATCTCTGGCGCAATTCAGCATCTAGCCGGCATGAAGGATAGTAAAATCATCGTTGCTATCAACAAGGATGAAGAAGCTCCAATCTTCCAAGTGGCCGATTACGGGCTTGTGGCTGATCTATTTGATGCAGTACCTGCATTAGAAGCAGCGCTTTAATTAAATTTTATAAGGGCGTTGCCAGATGGGTGACGCCTTTTTTATATCTAATGAATATAAGGTAAATATCATGATACAGACTATCGGCGTTATTGGCGCAGGCCAAATGGGTAACGGCATTGCCCATGTATCAGCACAAGCTGGCTATACCGTGATTATGGCGGATATTGCCATGGAAAATTGCGAAAAAGGCCTTGCTACAATTACCAAAAACATGGAGCGCCAAGTCGTCAAAGGCAAAATGAGCGAAGACGATTTTAAAGCAGCCCTTGGGCGCATTGATCTGACAGATAGCATTAGTGACCTTAAGGACTGCGACATTGTCATTGAGGCCGCAACTGAAAATGAAGCGATTAAAATTCAGATATTTAAAGAGCTTTGCGCAACATTAAAAAGCGACGCCCTGATAGCCTCTAATACATCATCAATTTCAATCACACGCTTGGCGGCAGCGTCTGATCGCGCCGATAAATTTATGGGTGTTCATTTTATGAATCCTGTACCTGTGATGAAACTGGTTGAGCTAATTCCTGGCATTGCTACGGACAAAAGTACGACTGATACCTTTCAGGCTTTCACCGATAAGTTAGGCAAGACGACAACCCTCTCAGAAGATTTCCCCGGCTTTATCGTAAACCGTATTCTTATGCCGATGATCAATGAAGCTGTTTACACGCTCTATGAAGGCGTTGGCACAGTTGACGCCATTGATACAGGCATGAAGCTTGGTACTAATCAGCCGATGGGGCCACTAGAACTTGCTGACTTTATAGGCCTTGATACATGCCTATCAATCATGCAGGTGTTATATGACGGCTTTGCAGATAGTAAATACCGCCCTTGCCCTCTGCTGGTGAAATATGTCGAAGCAGGCTGGTATGGCCGCAAGTCTGGTCGTGGGTTTTATGATTACTCGAGCGGGACTCCAGTACCAACGCGTTAGAATTTCTAACAGGCCGCATTAAATCATATAAGCCCTGCCCTTCTGGCGGGGTTTGTTTTTTTAATGTATATATAAAAGATAGGCGCAGCCGTACCGACCAAGCGGGAGGCCGAGCTGATGCGAGGAAAGCCACAAGTGGCGCTTGAACGGTTAGAGATTAAATTTAATCGCCGCCTCACGGTCGTTCGGTACGTGCTACGCACTAAATAAAACGCGAGGATACTTAACTATATAGGCGCAGCCGTACCGACCAAGTGGGAGGCCGAGCTGATGCGAGGAACTTAATACAATGTCCGACTTTAAAATTATTATCGGTAACAAGAATTATTCAAGTTGGTCACTACGTGGCTGGCTCGCCCTAGCCGCCTATGACATTCCTTTTGAGGAAATTATGTTGCCACTTGATACGCCTGAATTTTACGAACGTATTGCCAAGCTAAATCCATCTGGAAAAGTACCAGCACTTTATCACGGCGACTTACTTATTTGGGATAGTTTGGCCATCATTGATTATATTGCAAAACTTTATCCTGAAAAGAATATATGGCCCAAGGATAATGCGGCCTATGCTTTTGCGCGTTCCATTAGTGCAGAAATGCATGCTGGCTTTACCGCAGTGCGCGGCGCAATGCCGATGAATATGCAGGGGGCGTGGTCAGGTCTTGGCACTACCGATGCAGTTGAGGCTGACATCCGCCGCATTGAAGAGCTTTGGACATATGCTCTAGATAGTTTTTCAGGTGACGGCCCTTATTTGTTCGGTAACACCCTTAGCGGCGCAGACATTATGTTTAGCGCTGTTGTCAGTCGTTTTAAAACATACGATATCAAACTAAATGAACGATGCTCTGCATACTCAACTAGCGTTCTAGATCATCCCGCGGTGAAAGTTTGGACAGAGGCTGCGCTCAAGGAAACGGATATTGTTGAGGTGGATGAGATTGATCCTAATACATCTATTCTAGGCAGTTAAACCAGATAAACACTGGGTATATTAAAAGACCAAACCATGACAGTACCCACTGTCTCATTTGCTCTTTTATTTTAGTTGAATACCCTATGCGTTGATAATTACTAAATTATGCCAACTGATAGTGCTAAGAAAAATTTATTAGCAATCCAAAATAGTGCTGCGAAAAAAATGCACTTATTCAGAACTCTCGCGATTTCTTTATTTAACACCCCTGTGTCCCCACACATAAAAGTTAGATACTCCAACCTAAGGTATAAGTGTACAGGAGCTTTATTATTAGACCACCTATAAAAATATTAGCTTCAGAAAAGTTGCGGTAAAACAACTATATACTGCATAAAATAATACCATTATACTCTTTTACTTGAAAATTTACTGCATTAATTTTCTAAATAAAGCGAGCGACTCGGTCGATGCCCAATCCAAAGGCCCCACATATTCAGCGATCATCATGCCATTTTTATCTACAATATAACTAGTGGGCAGTTTACCACCTGCCATGGAAAATCCTGTTTTCATGCTTTTGTCAGCATAAAGATTCAACCCCTCCACACCCCATTCTTCCAGTGTGATTTTTGCTTTTTTAAGACCGCCACGGTCTTCATTCAGGGCGACAACCTCAAAATCAGGGCCACCGAGTATTTCTTGAAGCTCTGCAATATCTTTCATCTCAGCGCGGCAAGGGGCGCACCAACTAGCCCATAGATTAATTAACAGCACACGCCCTTTGAGGTCGGACATTTTAATCTCGGTGCCGTCTTCTATTTGGATACTATAGTCTGGCAGCGGTTTGGGTGCCTCATAAACTGTTATTGAGGCCATTTCCCCAACTAAATGTGCATTTATAGCGCTATTATCAGTTGTTTGATCGGGTA
Organism: uncultured Kordiimonas sp.; assembly: GCA_965603205.1. GTDB lineage: Bacteria > Pseudomonadota > Alphaproteobacteria > Sphingomonadales > Kordiimonadaceae > Temperatibacter. The sequence goes on from CBFDCC010000011.1 coordinate 27,412, forward strand.
ACAGCCTATATGCTGCGCCTGCGAAGACTAGGAAAATGGCGACAATCGATATTTTCACTATGTTAGACATTTAATTCTCCAAAAAGCGGTGACACATATGAGTTCGGATCAAAATAGCAACAACCCACAAGAAAACAAGTTACAAGACGATAAGCAAGCAAATAGCATGTGGGGTGGACGTTTTGCAGCAGGACCAGCTGCAATTATGCAAGAGATTAACGCCTCTATCGGCTTTGATAAAAAATTATATGCGCAGGATATCGCTGGGTCAAAGGCTCACGCTACCATGCTCGCCAAACAGGGTATCATTAGTGGGGAAGACCTAACGGCCATTATATCGGGTCTTGATCAGGTTAAATCAGAGATCGAGGATGGCAGCTTTAATTTTAGTGTTGAGCTGGAAGATATTCATATGAATATCGAAGCGCGCCTTAAAGAATTAGCGGGCGACGCTGGTGCGCGTCTGCATACAGGCCGTTCACGCAACGATCAGGTAGCGACCGACTTTAAACTATGGACTCGTGACGCCATTGATCAGCTTGACGTGGCGCTAAAGGGCCTACAATCAGCCCTACTTATTAAGGCCGAGGAATATGCGGATACAGTGATGCCAGGTTTCACCCATCTACAAACAGCCCAGCCTGTTACCTTTGGTCATCACCTCATGGCTTATTTTGAGATGATTAGGCGTGATCGCTCGCGCTTAATTGATTGCCGCAAACGTTTAAATGAGAACCCGCTCGGTTCAGCAGCTCTTGCAGGGACGCCCTTCCCCATCGACCGTCATATGACGGCTGATTTGTTAGGGTTTGATGGCCCATGTCGCAACAGTCTCGATGGTGTATCAGACCGTGATTTCGCGCTTGAATTACTATCTGCCCTTTCCATTGGCGCTGTGCATCTATCTCGTCTTGCTGATGAATTTGTCCTTTGGGCCAGCGCCCAATTTCGCTTCATCAATCTATCTGACCGTTTTTCTACGGGATCAAGCATTATGCCGCAAAAACGTAACCCTGATGCTGCTGAGTTAATCCGCGCTAAGGTTGGTCGGATCACAGGCTGTCAAATGTCACTGACTATTGTAATGAAGGGCTTGCCTCTTGCCTATAGTAAAGACATGCAAGAAGACAAAGTGCCTGTGTTTACTGCTCTTGAGGATTTTGAGCTATGTGTGGCCGCGATGACTGGTATGATCACCGACTTACAGGCAAACCCAGACCATATGGCCACAGCGGCGGCTTATGGATATTCTACAGCAACTGATCTGGCTGATTGGTGTGTGCGGGTGTTAAATATGCCATTCCGCCGTGCCCATCACGTTACAGGGTCTATCGTTGCCATCGCCGAAGATAAAGGCGTTGAATTAAAAGATTTGCCACTGGCTGACATGCAATCTGTTGAGCCTGGTATTACTGATGATATTTATGAATATCTAAGTGTTGAGGCATCTGTTGCCAGCCGCAAGGCATTTGGCGGCACAGCCCCTGATAATGTGCGCGCAGCAGTGAAAGTTGCGAAAGCTGAGCTATAGGAAACTGTCATGAAAACTCTTGCGACTTTAGTGCTTATATTTGTTAGTCTGTCTGCCTGCGGTAAAAAAGGTGATCTAGAGCCACCTAAATCCGCGCATTTTATACAAGTAAATAAGTAGGCTAAATGGACCATTTTAACTATATAGACGGCACGTTAAATGCCGAAAATGTCGACCTGTGCACTATTGCACATGAGATCGGCACGCCCTTTTATTGCTATAGCAAGCGTACGATTGAGCGACATTACCGTGTATTTAATGATGCCTTAGGTGATCTACAGTCAACCATCTGCTTCGCGGTAAAAGCCAACAGTAATCAGGCAGTGCTATCAACACTTGCCGCCGTTGGTGCTGGCGCTGATGTTGTATCAGGTGGCGAGCTAACACGCGCGCTCAGCGCAGGTATTCCAGCTAGTAAAATTGTTTTCTCAGGCGTAGCCAAAACAGCCAAGGAGATGGAGGCCGCCCTAAAGGCAGGTATCAAACAGTTCAATGTAGAATCAGAGCCAGAGCTAGAAGTTTTAGCAACTGTAGCAGCTAAGTTAAACATGGTCGCCCCCGTTGCGCTGCGTATAAACCCTGATGTTGATGCAGGCACACACGAGAAAATATCAACGGGGAAGGCTGAAAATAAATTTGGTATTCCGTGGACCCGCGCCCGTCAAGCTTACGGCGCTATGATACATATGCCCTCTATAGAAGCTATTGGCGTCGATGTTCATATAGGCTCGCAGCTAACAGAGTTAGCCCCTTTTAAAGAGGCCTTCACACGGGTCGTTAATATCGTAAAGTCGCTCAAGGAAGACGGCCATAATATTCGTCACATTGATTTAGGGGGTGGCCTTGGCATTCCTTATGAGCCGGGTGTTAGCGCGCCACCACTACCCAGCGAATATGGTAAAATGGTACAAGATATCGCAGCCGATCTAGCAGCCGATCTGGATTGTGAATATATCTTTGAGCCGGGGCGATTAATCGTTGGAAACGCTGGCATTTTGGTCACTGAAGTTACCTATGTAAAAGAAGGTGAAGAAGGCCTTTTTTATATCCTTGATGCTGCCATGAACGATCTAACACGCCCAGCAATGTATGGGGCTTACCACGATATCATCCCCGTGAAGGAGACGACGACTAACGAGACAGTCGTTGCTGATTTTGTGGGTCCCGTTTGCGAGACTGGTGACACCTTTGCCAAAAAACGTTTGAGCGTTCCCGCGCGATCAGGTGATCTATTTGCCATAAAATCGGCAGGCGCTTATGGCGCGGTTATGGCATCATCTTATAACAGTCGCCCCCTCATTCCTGAGGTTATGGTAAATGATAATCAGTTCGCAGTGATCCGCAAACGCCAAACAATCGAGGAAATGCTCGCGTTGGATATAGTGCCTGACTGGACCTGATTAGAAGTGATCACACAATATTATTGATGATCTTATTCTGGGGTTTCAGCTGCTTCTTTTGCAGCGGCAGCCCTAGCGTTAGCCTCATCTACTTTATCTTGCTGACGCAGTTGATCATCAGTCCAGTTAACCTCAACACCCACACTATGCGCTCCAACCGGCACACCATCAGGCGTAACAGTTTTATATTCTGTTTGTTCTCCGCGCAGTAAGATTACCTTTGGCGCTTTGAACATCCACCACTTAATGGGCTTACCTTGTAAGTCATATATCACAGCGCGAAATTCTGGTACGCGGATCGATTTTGCACCTTCGTTATCTATAAGACCCGTTAGCACCATTTGACGCTTACCGCCCCGCATAACAAATTCAAACTTTGGCGGTGTCACACGCAGGCGCTGCTGAACATTTGTAATGCTTTCATTTTCTTTGATGAAGGCTGGGCTTAATTTAACGCCCTGTTCCTCTAGATCAGCTTTTATCTGCTCCTCTAGGTCCATTCCTTCCAACATATCCAGAATAACAACAGATGGCGGCCAAATTTCTTTAACCTTTTCTGGCATCAAAATAAAACCAACAGCAAGACCTATCCAGCCGCCAATAAGTGGCACCCAGAGCGCTGTAACAATATACGATTTTATCGTGCTGAGACGCAGTTTTAGCTTAATTTTACTTTTAGGCTTTTTCTTCTTTTTCTTCTTCGCTGGTTTGTCTTCAGATTCAGTGCCGTCTACTTCTAGAGATTCAGGCTCGCCTACTTCTGATTCACTTTTTTTTTTAAAGAATTTCCCGAACAGGGACATGCCCTTGTCTTTTACATCATAATATTTATCAGACAGGCCTTCTGCAAAACTATCTAAATCAAAATCACTCTTTTCGTCATCACCTAAACCAAAATCCAGTGAACCGTCGCCAGCCAAATCCGCTTGTGGTGCTGATTCTATTTCTGGCTCATCATAATCTATAGGGTCGTGAGTCGCGTCTTCTTCATCCATCATCGCTTCGCGAATAGCAGCTGTGCGCGCTGCCATTTCATCGCTAGGAGGCGGCATCTGCGATGGAGCGGCCTGTGGTTGTTGCATATACTGTTGGGGTGCTGCTTGCTGTATTACAGGCGGCGACATAGACACATCAGCAATGGTCGCGTGCCAAACATGTGCGCAACCTGCGCATCGTACCTTACGACCAGTCGCAGTGATAGCGCCTTCTGGTACTTTATAACTGCAACGACATGCAGGGCAGGTCAATATCATCTGCGCGTTCCTATTTTACACTTAAACAATCATTCCAAAGGAGCCTGAGTATATTGTTACTCCTTTACCACACCCTATCTATATAACGCTGATTTAATAAAAACAAGCAGCCTATATAAAGCTATTTTTGAAAAACATCTTTTGCTGGCTATAGACCTAGGCAAATTCTTATGCAATTCTGGGTTTTGGATTTAAAAAGTGGAGAGTAATGAGTGATCACGTTTGAAAATGTGGGTATGCGCTACGGTATGGGGAATGAAGTCTTAAAAGATATTAGTTTCTCACTTGAGCCTGGCTCATTCCAATTTCTAACTGGCCCCAGTGGGGCTGGCAAAACATCGCTGCTCAAACTTCTTTACTTAGCCCATCGCCCATCGCGTGGCCTTGTGACAATTTTTGGCAAGGATTTAGCGACTGTGGAGCGCGAACAGCTACCACGTATGCGCCGCCGTGTTGGTGTAGTCTTTCAGGACTTTCGCCTACTTGATCATCTATCTGCCTTTGATAATGTTGCCTTGCCCCTACAAATAAAAGGCGCCAAGCGTTTCCAGATCAAAGATCACGTCGAAGAGCTTATGTCATGGGTCGGCCTGAAGGACCGTATGGACGCCAAACCAGCCACCCTATCTGGCGGGGAAAAACAACGTGTGGCCATTGCCCGCGCTGTGATCAACAAACCCGATATTTTAGTAGCCGATGAGCCAACAGGTAACGTTGACTCCGAGATGGCGCGTCGCCTACTGCATCTCTTCATTGAGCTGAACAAGCTTGGTACAACCATCGTAGTTGCCACCCACGATCAGGAATTAGTTAAGGCCGCTGGTACGCGCGTGCTTAAACTTGATCAAGGTAATTTAGATATTATCCCCGGCGGCAAGCCTATAGACCCGGGGGCCTAGAGACAAACTATGTTCAAAAATGATTTTAATTTTTTAGGCAACAAGCACCAAGGCGAAGGATTACTGCCTTGGGTTATCGCCGTGATGTTATTTTTATGTTCTCTCTCGCTTATTTTAGGCATAGCGCTTGGGCGTGGTCTTGATAACTGGAGCTCAGGGTTGGCTGCTCGTTTGTCGGTGCAGATCGTGAGCGCTGATAAGCTTACAAGGGACAGGCAAACAGATAACGCGATCAGATTGCTGCGCGCTACACCGGGTATCAAACAGGTTGAAGTTATGCCAGAATCTGACGTGTTAGAGCTGATTAAACCTTGGCTCGGTGAAATCCCTGCTGAGGCGGGTTTGCCCATCCCGACACTCATTAATGTAGAGCTAGACGAACCGGGGGCCGTTAATACTAAGGCACTGGCCGAGCGATTGCGCGCCACGGCCAGCACAGCTAGGTTGGATGACCATCAGGTTTGGATTAGTCGCATCCTTGATTTAGCCAGCATGTTACAGTTCTTACTTATGGGCATAGGCACCTTGGTAATTTTATGCACCATCGCGATTGTGATCTTTGGCTGTAGAGCAGGACTTGCCTCGCATAGAAAAAATATTGAAGTTATGCATCTCTTGGGCGCAGAGGATAAACTTATCTCAAGAACATTTGAATATCGCTATATGGTTCATGGTATTATTGGCGGCATTGGTGGCGTTATCATTGCAGGACTTAGCCTCTATGGCCTCGCGAGTTTATCAGAGCGTATGGGGCAAGGGTTATTGCTCGCGCTGATGCCAACAGCTGATGATTATTACGCCCTCATGGTTTTGCCAATATTAACCAGCATTATAACCATGGTAACCGCAGGCATTACCGTGCGTGCGGCCTTAAAGGATATGATGTAGCTAATGAAACTTTTCATCAAATCAGCTTATAGACTAGCACTCCTAACCTTCATCATATGGACTTTTGGTTTTGGGTTATATTATCTACGTCTGCCTACACTGGCAGGTCAAGATGATGGATCAAAGGCAGATGGTATTGTTGTGCTAACAGGCGGCGCTGGGCGTATCGATTATGGGATGAAAATTTTAAAATCAGGCCGCGCCAAGCGCATGCTGATCTCTGGTGTTAATCCAGTAGTCAGACCAGAGGCACTGCAAAAATTAACTGGGGTTGAGAAATCGCTGTTTGATTGCTGTATTGATCTGGATCATAAGGCGGGCAATACACAGGGCAACGCCTTTGAGGCAACCGTTTGGGCAAAAAAGCATGAAATGAAAAGCATCATACTGGTGACATCTGACTATCATATGCCGCGCAGTTTAATCCTGTTTAGACGCAGTAATAGTGACCTTACCATCCTACCTGCGCCCGCTAAAACAGATGCAAGTGCTACCTATTTCATCCGAGAATATAACAAATATATTGTTACGCTGCTCAGCAGCGGAGCAACAATACAATAAACGACTGAGGCTACATTCATGAAAAAAGCAACCCAAGTTAAGGCAATGGCCTTCATGCTGATTATCGGGGCCGTAGTTTATTCAGGCCTTCGACATAAAGCGGCATTAAATGCTGAACACACCCTGAAGACTATGCTCAACACATGGCAAGATAAGGGTCTCAAGGTTAGTCGTGGTAAAATAACAGAGAGCGGGTTCCCCTATAGAATTATCCTAAGCGTTAATGATTTAAGCCTGCGTGATCCAAGTGGGGGATTTGCATTTAACAGCAAAAAAATAGCCCTAATATCACATCTATGGACACCAAATCACTGGATGATGAATTTCAATGATGTTGCCGCCAATCTCGCTGATAACAATATAGCCTTCACTGATCAAAATATTCAGGCGAGTGTGCGTTTTGACATTTCTGACAATATCTTAATCGCCATTGATTCTATGGGGGCTGATGATTTTAAAGCGTCTCATGTACCGCTAACAAAGTCACCAGCCAGACTCAAAAACTGGCTAATATCTTTTATGATTCCAAAATCACGTAATGACAATAATGACGACAATAGTAACGGCCTATATGAGGCTAAGATTGCGGATTTCCACTTGAAACTATCTGGCATAACACTTGGGGATGGCGAGCGGCCTTATGAGAATATAGACAGCCTTGATATGCTTGGTAGCCTGTCAGGCAAGTCCCCCTCCTCTTGGGATGAAAAATCATTGATGAAATGGTCAGATGGTGGAGGACTTGTTGAATTCACTTCCCTAAACCTTGCTTGGGGCGATGCCCATATTGCAGGTAATGGAAGCTTTAGTTTTGATCAAGGCACACATCCACTAGGTGCTTTTAGCTTGTCACTCAGCGGCGCAAACACGCTAGCTAACTATATAGCCAACGTGGGTATCACAAGCCGTAAAAATGCAAAGGCTATCTTCCCAAAGTCTGAGACTTCACAAAATTTATCGGTTATGCTTCAAAATCAAAAAATTCAAGTGAATGGTAAAACTATTACAGCAACCAAACCCTTTGTGGATTAGCTGTCTTTAGACTCTATGTCTCCATGAGGGCGACCAAAGTCAGCGACTTCAGAATCTTGGCCTGCATCAATCACGCTACGGCGAATGTCACGTGTGCGGGTAAATAATCCTTCAAGTGAATCACCATCACCCCAACGGATTGCCCGTTGAAGGGCTGTTAGATCTTCACTAAAGCGGCCAAGCATTTCAAGAACCGCTTCTTTGTTATTAAGAAAGACATCACGCCACATCACTGGGTCAGAGGCGGCAATACGCGTGAAATCACGGAAACCACCCGCAGAATATTTAATCACTTCTGATCGTGTAACTGCCTCTAGATCAGAGGCCGTACCCACAATATTATACGCAATTAAGTGCGGCACGTGGGATGTAATTGCCAGTACCAAATCATGATGCTTAGGCTCCATGATCTCTACCTTGCTTCCAATTTGTGTCCAAAAGTCTGTGAGTTTATCCACAGCTGATTGATCAGCACCCGATGTCGGCGTTAAAATACACCAGCGCCCATCAAATAGATCAGCAAAACCAGCCGATGGTCCAGATTGTTCTGTACCAGATACTGGGTGCCCTGCGATCAAGTGAACACCGTCAGGTATATGCGGGGACACCGTCTCAATAACGCTTTCTTTAACAGAACCTACGTCTGATACAATAGCACCTGTCTTTAGACCACTTGCCATCGCGGCCGCAACATTGCCCATTACGCCCACAGGCACGCACAAAATAACAAGATCAGCGCCCGCTACGGCCTCAGCAGCATCAGACGCATATATATCACCTAGGTTAATATCACGGGCCTCAGCCAGCACATCGTCACTCACATCACAGATAGTAATCACCTTAGCGGCTTTAAAGCCGCGAGCAGCGCGCGCAATAGATGATCCGATCAATCCTGCGCCGATAATGGTTAAATTTTCTATCATGTTACTCATCTTATTTAGATCCTCGCTAAAGCTGCGGCCTCCTACTTAGTCGGTACGGCTTCGCCTAATTATCTCGTCATTCCCGTGTAGACGGGAATCTTTATCCGTTCAAGCGCCACTAGTGGCTTATCCTCGCGTAAGCTCGGCCTCCCCCTTGGTCGGTACGGCTTCGCCTAATTATCTCGTCATTCCCGTGTAGACGGGAATCTTTATCCGTTCAAGCGCCACTAGTGGCTTATCCTCGCGTAAGCTCGGCCTCCCCCTTGGTCGGTACGGCTTCGCCTAATTCAAAAATTCTTTGATCAAAGCAACGACTGTCCTGTTTTCCTCAGCCGTTCCTACACTAAGGCGCAAGTGATTAGCAAGTCCTTGCCCCGGAAGGTGACGCAATATATAGCCATTACCTTCTAAAAACTTATAAGCTTCACCAGCGCTAACTGAGCCGTCGCACGGAAACTCAATCAATAAAAAGTTGGTCTGGCTTTGCACAACCGTTAAGCCAAGGCTCATTAGTTCTGCCGTCAACCAATCACGCCACTGATTATTAAAAGCCACAGATTCCGTTAAAAATGCCTGATCCTTTATTGCCTCAATCGCAGCAGCAAGACCCGGCAAGCAAACATTAAATGGCATACGAATACGGTTCAGCGCGTCAATAATAGACGGCGCTCCATACCCCCAACCCACGCGCAAACCAGCTAGCGCATACATTTTTGAAAATGTCCGTGTCATGATCACATTAGCCGCGCTCTCCACGAGGCTTTCACCAGCCTTATAATCATCAGCAGTCACACATTCCGCGTAAGCCGCATCGAGCACCAAGACCACATGACTAGGCAGACCAGCATGCAGGCGTTCAACCTCTGACCAACATAAATAGGCGCCCGTTGGATTGTTAGGATTATCAATAAAAACCAGCTTTGTATTTGTCGTCACCGCAGCCAAAATACCGTCAACATCAGCGGCCCAATCCTTGTTAGGGACAGCAATACCAGTTGCGCCAGCGGCCTGTGTCTGTATGGGATAGACCATAAAACCATATTGGCTATAAATCACTTCGTCCCCGGGGCCAGCATAAGCATGGATAAGCAGCGTTAAAATATCATCAGAGCCAGCACCACATATAATCTTAGAGGCATCGAGATCATGACTATCAGCAATAGCGTCGCGCAGATCATTTGATCCACCGTCAGGATAGCGCATCAACGCATCAACATTATCCTTATAGGCTTTTAGTGCCTTTGGGCTAGCACCGTAACTGCTCTCATTAGCGGATAATTTATGAACATGCTCAACACCATCAACCGTCGCCCGACCAGGTACATAGGCTTGCAAGCCCAATATCCAATTATGTGGCACTGGTCCAGTGGTATTTTCACGAGTCATTTTACCCTCCAAATCATCAGTTATATTGAAGGTCGGACCCTAGTGCCAAGCATGTGCAAAGGCAAGGTATTTACGCTAAAATACCCCTTAAACACTATGGCTCATTGACAAAATAGATGTGAGTGCTATTCCAAACATTATGACCAAGCAAGAAACACAGAACATATGTCAGACTACAACGCTATTTAATGACAGCCCATTGGTGCTGGATAGCGGCGCTGAATTGCGGCCTGTCACTGTGGCTTATGATAGCTATGGCACCTTAAATGAGGCAAAAGACAATGCCATTTTAGTATGCCACGCCCTAACGGGTGACCAATATGCCGCCAGTACGCACCCTATCACGGGCAAGGCTGGTTGGTGGGACCGTATTATTGGCCCTGGCAAGCTGATCGACACTGATCGTTATTTCATCATATGCTCTAACGCACTTGGTAGCTGTCTCGGCACCACGGGTCCATCAGAGATTAATCCCGAAACAGGCAAAGCTTGGGGCATTGATTTCCCCATTATTACGATTAATGACATGGTCAAGACTCAAGCAGCACTGATAGACCATTTGGGCATTGATAAATTATTCTCCGTTATTGGTGGCTCTATGGGCGGCATGCAAGCGCTCGAGTGGCTGGTCACGCATCCGGAGCGTTTAGATAGCTGTTTACTGCTCGCCACAGCAGCTCAACACACGGCGCAAAATATTGCCTTCCATGAAATCGGCAGGCAAGCCATATATTCCGATCCTGATTGGCGTGAAGGTTTCTATCAAGAAGCCGGTGTTTTTCCTAGTAAAGGCCTGTCGGTTGCGCGTATGACAGCCCATGTGACTTATGTATCTGATGATAGCCTCAAATATAAATTTGACCGTAACCTACAGGATCGCGAAAATCTGACCTATGGGTTTGAGGCTGATTTTCAGGTGGAGAGCTATCTGCGCTATCAAGGCAGTAGCTTTGTTGAGCGATTTGATGCCAATAGCTATTTATACATCACCCGCGCTATGGATTATTTGGATATACCAGCGCGGCATAACGGTAAATTAGCCGAGGCATTTAAAAATGCCAAGGATGTGGCTTGCTGCGTTATTAGTTTCACCAGTGATTGGCTTTACCCTACCAGCATTAACAAAAGTATAGTCCACGCCATGAACGCGGCGGGTGTACCTGTTAGCTTTGCTGAGATCGAATCGGACTTTGGTCATGACAGCTTCTTGCTCGAACTGCCAGAACTTGACCGCATGATGGATGGTTTCCTAGAGGCCGCATGGCAGAGACGCGAAAATAAAAAGGTGCAGGATCATGAATGACTTCCCTGACAGTCCTCGGCCTAAGCCCGACTTAAGAGCTGATCTTGCCTTAATTGCTGATCTGGTCACGCCCGATAGCAAGGTGTTGGATATCGGCTGTGATGATGGGGCGCTACTTGATTATTTAGTTAAAAACAAACGTGTCGATGGACGCGGTATGGAGCTTAGCCAATCAGGCGTGAACGATTGTATTGCGCGTGGTTTGTTTGTTGTGCAGGGCGACGCTGATCTTGACCTGAAAGATTATCCTGATGCGTCATTTGATTATGCGGTGCTATCCCGCACGCTACAAGCGGTCCACCGTCCAAAGGATGTGTTATTGCAGCTACTACGCATTGGCAAAAAAGCCATTATCACTATCCCAAATTTTGGGCATTGGAAAGTCAGACGCAGCTTGATATTTCGCGGCCGTATGCCCGTGACCAAACATCTAGACCGCACATGGTATAACACAGATAATATTCATTTTTGTACCATCAATGACATTATGGACTTGCTAAAAGATGAAGGCATCACCATGGAAACATTTGTGCCCTTCACTGCTGAGGGCAAAAGATTAAACATGTCGCCACGACGAGCAAATTGGTCGGCGGCGCAAGCTATGTTTGTTCTCAGTAAAAAATAATTCATTACAATTTTATCTGTTGATTGATTAAGTGAAACTGATAGTTTAGTAGGCCTCATTATATAATAAGAGTTTAAAATAAATTGAGTGTAAGGTGGATCTATTGAATCTCATGATAAAAATAAACCCGATGGTTAAAAAAGTTGCTGTGGCCATTGCTGTAGTTATTATTTTTGTCATCCTGGTGATGACGGTTGAGATGCCTAATAGTGACGTCAAGAAAATAGGTAAACTGACCTTCTGGCCTCCCAATAGTTATATTTTATGTACCAAGGGTGATAAAGTCATATTTGAGGGTTATTCAAAGTCAAAGGTACGACTTGATCAACTGGCGGGTACTTTCACCTTTATCGGTAAAGGAAAAATGGCCAAAATTACACTCAAAGCTAATTGCCAGCTCATCACCCCTGATGGCACATTAAAGAAAATAGGTTAACAAAAAACGCCCCCTATTTCAGGGGACGCTTTTTCGCACAGTGCTGGATCATAATTATATACTTATGACCCAAGGGGGATTTAGGTATTTCTATATTTCCTCACTAAAGCTGCGGCCTCCCGCTTGGTCGGTACGGCTGCGCCTAGTTATCTCTTAATCCTCGCTAAAGCTGCGGCCTCCCACTTGGTCGGTACGGCTGCGCCTAGTTTAATATTAATCCTTATGGATAATAGGGACCATCATGTCGCCCCAAGCATCATCGGTGTCATATTTACTTGCGCGCATCAGCTCGACAGTTACACCAGCATGAACAGCACCAATCACAGCCTCGTTCAAACGGTGCAGCGCATTGGCTACACGGCGGATCGCCACACCCTGCTTTTCTTCTCTAATATCCTGTTTTTTACTGTCGTCACCCACGGCTAAACACTCCAAAATCTTTACTAATAATGCTTATATAAAACATTTATTGTAATAAATAAAGTGTTTTATTGATATTTATGTAATTAAATTACTTAACTGCTACTGGGCAATGCAACAATCCGCCTCGTCTTACCACCTGTGGGTAAGGCATTATAAACTTGTTTCTCAGCCTCAACCAACAGCACGCCGCCAAGCCCGCGCCCCACGCCCCGCAGCAAACTGTCCCCAAATTTAATCATGCCCTCAATAGCTGGCATCTCTATGGGGGGCATCATCAACGCTGTATTACTATCTAGGGGCGGCAACATTTGATCTCTGACCAGATTATATAACTGCCTTTTGCTATAGGGTTTACCGTGACCAAAGGGCGTATTTTCAGCCGTTGACCATATACGACGCCTGTTTGGCACGATGATAAGCACACGCCCGCCCGGTTTTAACACGCGCCATACCTCACGCAGCAAAGCGCCTGGCCTTGGGGCGTGTTCTAGTGCGTGCATAACCAGCACACGGTCCATCACTTCATTACCTATGGGTAGATGCAATTCATCCACCAATGCCGTGCGGCTGTGATCCACGCTCGGCCAGTGGCACACGCCTTGGCGCGCGGGCATATAGACTGTTAGCTCTGCCCCGCTAGATAATAACCCATCAAAAACAGGTAGGCTGTAACCTAGCCCCATAACTTCCATGTTATTAATCATTGGCCAAAAGTTTTTAACCTGCCCGCAGATACCATGCGCCGCACCGCGACCAATGGGGGTGCGGTAAAAACGAGCCAACGATGTAATATCAGGTCGCATCAGTAGCATCCCTTTTCATCTTTTGGATTATTACCAGATCTATTTATATATTCCTTTTAACAACTACATGGTTGTTGCGCAAAAAAATTGTGAGCAACTGCACAATATATCTTGCCCCTTTGCGGCAAAAAGCAGTAGGTTACATATGAAACATAGTAATAATACCATAGTGTATAAAAGTATCAGTATAATGGAACCATCATCATGGCACAGCCAAAAAAGCCACAGGACGGCCCCGTTATTATAAAAAAATATGCTAATCGCCGCCTGTATAACACATCAGAATCTAGCTATATAACCCAAGAACATCTGGCGCAGATGATCATGGATAATGAAGATTTTATCGTGCATGACGCCAAAAGTGGCGAAGATATTACCAGGGGCGTTCTAGTCCAAATCATCTTTGAACGTGAAGCAAAAATGTCGCCTGATCAAACTATGTTACCCACTTCTTTTCTGCGTCAACTCATCAGTTTTTATGGGGACAGCCTGCAACCTATTGTGCCAAATTATTTACAGGCCTCTATGGAAGTTTTCATGCAAAACCGTGCTACATTAAACAAAGAATTGCACGGCAGTCCTGATCAACCCCTTGAGCTTATTAAGGACTTAACGCGTCAAAATATGGATATTTTTGGTGAAATAATAAAAATGTTCACACATGCTACGCCTATATCTAAATCTGCAGCATCGATTACACCGAAGGAAGAAAGTGACATATCCACGACTGAACCTACCCAGACTGCAATCTCAACCGATCCCATAGGGGCCTTGAAAGGTCAAATAGCTGCTATTCAGCGGCAGGTAATGTCGCATGCGAAGAAATAGTGAATCGGCCCAAAATTAGATATTGTCAAAGATATATATTATTTACAATCACTCATAACCGGTTTCAACCAACGACCAACATCACTTGCAACATCAGCCATGGCCTCATTAAAGGCTCTCACCACAAAGCTGCTGCCCATGCCCGTTGTAGATACGCGCTTGGCAAAGCTTTCTTCACTCACCAATTCACCATTTGACATGCGGACAAGTCCAAGTCTTAGCATGATATTAGCCATATCAGGATCAGCTGTCGCGTCTAATTCAAAAGAAGAGATATCAATAATTAAACGGCAAGTGACTTTGACATCAAGTGTCCCAAGGCCATATGCATTCAATCCTACCTCTGCTCGCAAGCTATCAACGAGGTAAGCTCGTACGAGACTACCTACACGCCCAGCCCAACGCACACCCTCCAGCCTAGTGATCTCGCTATCTGCAAGCTCGACAATGATAGAATCACTATTCAGGCCCGCAGCCATCACAGGCTCATCGACAAACAACCCAGCACCCCCAATAGATTCAGTGGCGCGATCATCATATTCAAGCTGATATAGTTTACCAGCCTTACTATTACTGCCAAGGCCGAACATCTGGCCACAAGCAGCCACTGCCACGATAGCCGCAAGGGTCGTTATGCGTCTTAAAAGGACCATTTACTTTTCCTTCTGCTTAGTTTTATTGCCAGTTTTAGCGTTATACGTTGCTGGCTTCGACGGGAAGAGCACACTCGATGGATCTTCCTCAATATTCTGCACGAGCCTAGACAGTGACCGAGCCGTCACCCGCAAATCCATGATCATACGTGATATTTCTGGCAGTGAGGTACCTACAAATTGTGATACAGGTTCATCAGCTGCAGCGACAATATTATCCAATCGTTTAATCATCGTATTTAAATTATTGACCGTTTGATGCGCCCCCGCCAACAACTCAGCCACGTCTTTTTCAATCAAGGCACCCGTTTTATCAGCGACCGCTGTCAGGCTTTTCATGGTATCATTCACTCCTGCGAATGTGGTCCGCGCGTCAGTAATAAGACCATCAACATCCTTAGTGCCTCGGGCAATATTTGACGTAGCGTCTTCGGTATGTTTCAAAATTGCAGCAATACGATCTAAATTATCGTCTTTCAGTAATTTTTGAATACGCACCACGGCTAATATAGCCTCGTTCACCAAATTAGGCGCGCTCTCAAATATCTCTTGAAAGGCTGAGTTTTCTGATGGAATTACAGGCCTTTCTTCACCCTCTTTTGCTTGAATATTCTGCCCAATCGCCGTGCCGCCACTTAGCTCAACATACGCCACACCCGTCAGACCTTGAAATTCCAAACGCGCTAAGGCACCGGCTGTTACGGGGACCTCTTCACGCAGCCTTACATGCACCCTCACTTTACGCGGATCATTCACGTTACGCGGGTCACTGGGGGCGAGTGATATATTGCGCACGGACCCCACAGGAACACCCAGATAATATACAGTACCCCCTTTATACAAGCCAGAGACTGTGCCCTCGAAGAGAATATCATAATTCACATAGCGCGCGTCAGGATCAACCTTTGCTATCCAAATAGAAAAAGCCACCATTGCACCGATAAAAACTAAGACAAAACTGCCGACAACTATATGTGATGCACGTGTTTCCATCAATCCTTATCCTTGTTATTAAGTGCTCTTTTTGCGGCCCTTGATCTTGGCCCCCCAAAATACTCCTGCACCCATTCATTATCGTAAGTGATAACTTCAGCAAGCGGTGCATTAATGAGTATCTGCTTTTCATTTAGCACTGCTACTCTATCGCAAACAGTATAAAGTGTATCTAGATCATGAGTCACGAGAAAAACTGTTAGCCCTAAGGTCTTGGTTAAACTAACTATTAATTTATCAAAGGCAGCAGCACCGATGGGGTCTAGCCCCGCCGTAGGCTCATCGAGGAATAATATATCTGGATCAAGTGCCAGCGCCCTAGCAAGGGCCGCTCTTTTGCGCATGCCGCCCGATAGATCAGATGGCAATTTGGGTGCTGCGTCAAGCGGCAAACCCGCCATTTGAACTTTAAGAGTGGCGATATCATCCATTAAATCTTGGCTAAGGTCAAAATGCTCCCGCAGTGGTACCTGTACATTTTGTGCTACGCTAAGAGAGGTAAACAGAGCACCATCTTGAAATAACACACCCCAATCCCTGCGAGCCTCGAGCGCTTCTTTACCGTTTAGCTCTGCTGTGACGCGGCCATTCATTTTAATGACGCCTGCCTTTGGTTTAATCAAACCAACAATAGCCTTCAGCAGCACGGATTTACCCGTACCCGACGCACCGACAACACCAACGATCTCGCCACGTCTGATATCCATATCCAAATTTTCATGGATGACATTATCACCAAAGGCAGTGCTAAGACCTCGAATAGAAATGACGTTATCAGCTTCGCTCACATCAAACCCTCACATATCTATCGAGGTGAAGAAAACGGCAAACATAGCGTCTAAAATGATCACCATAAAGATAGATTGCACCACAGAATTCGTTGTATGCCTGCCCAGTGAATCAGCGGATCCATATACGCTTAACCCCTGAAAACATCCACTGAGCGCAATCACTGCGCCAAAAAATGGTGCCTTTATCATCCCAACCCAGAAATGGTTAGGATGTACTTCTTCTTGAAAATAAACCACAAAATTAGCTAGTGAAATATCAAGCTGTAGCCAAGCCATCAATGCCCCACCAACCAGCCCAATCATATCAGAAAAAACAGTGAGCAACGGCATGCAAACAACAAGTGCTAAAAAGCGCGGTACCACTAACACATCCATTGGCCGCATCCCCAAGGTTTTCATGGCATCAACTTCTTCGTATAACCGCATGGACCCTATTTGGGCTGTAAAGGCACTGCCCGACCGTCCTGCTATGATAATCGCGGTCAATAAAATACCCATCTCGCGCAGATGCCCTACGCCCAGCAAATCAATCACATAAATCTCTGCGCCAAATTTTTGCAGTTGGATAGCCCCTTGGTTCACCATCACAGCACCAATAAGGAATGAGATTAACCCGACGATTCCCAAGGATTGCACACCAATCATCTCAATTTGAGTCACCAGCGCATTAATCCTGAAGCGCTTAGGCTGCCAGATCATACGAACAATACTGGATAGTACATTACCAAGAAAACTGAGCATTTCACTAATTGAAACAGCCACATCAATCATCGTCTCGCCGACATCACCGACGGTCTCTATAAGCCAATTTGGTGGCTCGGGGGCGCATTTTGCCTGCTTAAAATTACCCTCAACCATCTCTAACAGATGATCATATGAGCTACTAAGCCCCTTGCGCGTAACAGGGCCCGCAGGCGACAAGGCAATGGTGAGACGACGTAATAGCACAGCCCCCGCCGTATCTAGTCTGCCAATATCGCTACAATCAACAACCGTAGGCTGGCGTTCATTAATAATAATTTTATCAATTTGCTTTTCAATGAAACTTGCATGATCAATGATCCAATCACCACTCAACACAAAACGCAAAATGGCACCGTCTTTAACGGTGGACATGGCGCCTGTTGACGAAGCTACTGTATCTGTCATCGTATCTCATCCATATCATCGGTTTAAAATAGGCAGACAATGCAATCTATACTTGGCCTATTGCCTGAGTAAGGCTATATAAATACTAAGATAAAAACAACCCCACAAAAATTAGGGCGACTGCTGTGACCATTGAGACCATTGATACCATATATGATAAAGATAATCCATTGCATGCCTTTGCCAAATGGACGGCCGAGGTAGATGGCAATTGGACAGAGGCTGCGCGCCATACAGCCAAGCGATGTTTTATAGACATTATTGCCTGCATGGTCCCCGGCGCCGCTGAAGCGGTGACAGAAAAAGTCTTCTCTCTCGCTAAATTATGGGGAATTGGCGACGTTACAGCCATTGGCTATAGCGATACATTATCTGCGCCGATGGCAGCGCTCGTGAATGGCACATCAGCCCACGCGTTAGATTTCGATGATAATTTTGACCCCGCAAAGGCCCATGCGACAGCGGTATTAGCCCCCGCGCTGTTGGCACTTGCTGATCAGCTTGGTAAAAACGGTGAGGATTTAATCGACGCCTATATCGTCGGCTTGCAAATTATTGGCCGTGTTGGCCAAGGCGTTAATCCTTATCACCGCAATCGTGGTTGGCACTCTACGGCCACGACAGGCGCTGTTGGTAGTGCCGCTGGTTGCGCGCGCCTCCTTGGCCTAAACTGGCAACAAACAGCCCACGCCATATCAATCGCCACGAGCACGGCTGGTGGTTTCATGAGCCAATTTGGTACCATGACCAAACCAATTCACGCTGGATTTGCCGCAGCAGGGGCGGTGCAGGCAGCATGTATGGCCCAGGCTGGCATCACCGCTGGCGATCAAACACTCCACGGCAAAACGGGCATGGGGACATTAATGGTTGGCCCCGATGTAGAGGCATTACGCGCTGGCATGATCGGCTTTGAGGAGCACGGCCAAAATGTTACATTCCGCACTAAAGATATAGGCGAGCCGCTCATGATCGAAAAATATGGCTTAAAGGTTAAACGCTATGCCAATTGCGGCAGTCTACACCGGGCGCTTGATGGCTTATTAGAACTGCGTGAAAAGCATGGCCTTACACCCGATAATGTAGCAGCCATTCATGTGCGTGCGCCAGCGTCCCATCTGCGCAACCTAATGTATGATAACCCTATCGGGCCTATGCAAGCTAAATTCAGCCTAGAGTATGGCATGGCGGTCGGGCTATTACGTGGTCGTGCTGGATTGCTAGAATATAGTAATGAAGCTGTTGAGGATAAAGATATTCGCGCCCTTATGGACCTCACCACAAAAGACTATATTGAAAAGCTAGAGAGCGAATTTCCTACAGAGGTACATGTGACGTTAAAATCAGGCGAAAAAGTCTCGACTAGCATTAAAATGCCTATTGGCAGTATCGCAAACCCCCTCAGCGATGATCAGCTGTGGGACAAGTTTAGCGCATGTCTTGAAGGACAAATACCAGAGAAAAACCAAATAAAAGCACGCAATGATTTGGCTAATTTAGAATCTATTGCTAATATAGCTAGCTTGATGCAAAATTTACAAATAAGAGTGTGATCCGGCGAATAAAATAGATTAAACATGATCTAGATCAAAGACACAGATAGTTATAATAATAAGATGCGCTCTTTAAAGCGCCGAAGTTGGAGAAAAAAAATGTCACCACAAGGTAAATATACAGCCGTTATCCTCGCAGCAAGCCGTCGCGGTAAAGAAGACACCGTCGCAAAAATTCAAAACCTTAGCCACAAATGCTTAGTCGTCATCGATGAAATGGTGATGCTAGAGCGCGTTGTGCGTGAAGTTGTTGGCACGCCTGAGGTTGGACGTGTTTATGTCTCTATTGAGAGTACGGAAATTTTGGACAGTGTACCCGCGTTAAAAGAAATGCGCGAAGCAGGTACCATCCATTATCTACCAAGCGAAGATAATTTATATTTATCCGTTGCCAATGCCGCCAAGCAAATTGAAAACCCTTGGCCGCTTATATTCACAACAGGTGACAATGCGCTACATACATCAGAGATGGTAAGCCATTTCTGTAATGAAATGGAAGGCAAAGACCTAGATGCCGCTGCTGCGATGACGCCGTCAGCTGTTATTCTTGAGGCTTATCCGAACGGCAAGCGCGCCTTTCATAACCTTAAGGGTGAAAGCTGGTCTAGCTGTAATCTATATGCTGTGCTGACTGAAAAAGCCTTGGGTGCTGCAAAGATTTTTGAAGGCGGCGGCCAGTTTGGCAAGAAACCTGAGCGCTTGCTTAAAGCTTTTGGCCTTATCTTTCTTATACTATATAAATTCAAACTGGCTACTATTGATGGCCTAGCTAAGCGCCTGTCTAATCGCTGGAAAATTGCAGTTAAAATTGTTAATATGCCTTATGCTGACGCCCCTATTGACGTCGACAACCCTGGTGACTTTGAGCGTACAGAACGCATTTTAAAGGCACGCCGCGGCATCGGCGAAGCTTATTAAGCCTGTTGCGACCAAAATTTAGGAACAGATACTATTGGCCTTTGATTTGATGAAACGCAATCTATATCCTCCCATTGAACCGTATGATGCAGTTCATTTGGACGTTGGTGATGGACATGAGTTATATGTGGAGCAATCAGGCAACCAACAGGGCAAGCCAGTTGTGTTTTTGCACGGTGGCCCTGGCGGCGGCACCGGCCCTATACAGCGTCGCTTTTTTGACCCTAGTGTTTACCGTATCATTTTGCTGGATCAACGCGGATGCGGCAAATCACGCCCCCACGCTAGCCTAGATAACAACACAACATGGCATCTGGTTGAGGATTTAGAAAAGGTCAGACACCATCTAGAAATTGACAGCTGGATTGTGTTTGGTGGGTCATGGGGCAGTACGTTAGCGCTGCTATATGCGGAGGCTTATCCGGCCCGCGTCAACGCGCTTGTATTGCGCGGTATTTTCCTCATGCGGGCAAGGGAATTAGATTGGTTTTACGGCAATGAAATAAATGCTGGTACTGGGGCCATATTCCCTGAGGCATGGGATAATTTTATAAATCACCTGCCAGAGCATGAGCGTGCAACACCAATCAAATCCTATTATGAGAGATTAATCTCGGATGATGAGGCCGTGAAATTAGCAGCTGCGCAGGCATGGAGTGTATGGGAGACGGGCGTTGTCACCCTAGTCCCTGACCCCGCCCAATTGGACCAGGCAAGGGACGCCTATTTCGCCTTGCCTTTTGCCCGAATTGAGGCTCACTTTTTTGCTAATAACGGTTTCCTTGAATGTGATAATCAAATATTACGCGACGCCCATAAATTAAAAGACATTCCAACAACCATCATTCAAGGACGATATGACGCCATATGCCCGCCAACATCGGCCTATGAACTCGCTAAAGCAATGCCGCACGCAGACTTACGCATTATATCTATTGCGGGTCACTCTGCCTTTGAGGATGAAATTTTAAGTGAACTGGTTCAAACAATGGACGGTCTACGTTAATATAGACACGCACCAAATAGGATTTTATTATGAAATATATACTCACACTCCTTACATTTTTAATGGCTGCACCAGCTTATGGCCATGAAGATCACACCACTGACACACTTGAAATTAGCAGTGCATGGGCGCGCGAGACAATGGGCCGCACCATGTCAACTGCCGTTTATGTGACCATTAAGAATATAGGCAGTGAAAGTGACACAATTACAGGTGTTTCATCGGATGCTGCGGCAATGGTTCAATTACACCGCTCTTATGAAGAAGATGGCGTTATGCGCATGCAGCATACAGCTGAGCTTGAAATAAAAGCAGGTGAAACAGCAGCCCTAAAGCCTGGCAGTTATCATATCATGCTAATGCGCTTAAAGTCACCACTGGCTGTCGGGGACGTCTTTACGGTCACCGTATCGTTCAAACATGCTGGTGATGTTAAACTGCCTGTTGAAGTGACAACAATGGCTGGCAAATAAAACAATAGGCGGCGAGGCCTAGCTTACGCGAGGGTATATTATTATAGGGCAGAGCCCGTACCGACCAAGCGGGAGGCCGAGTCAATACGAGGATACTTAAGACAAATAGCTAAAGCCAACCCTGACCTTCTTTATCTGTCAGATGCTTTAAAAGAGCCATGCCTTTATCGCTAGCGTTGAGGCATGGTATATATTCAAAGTGCGTGCCGCCAGCGTCTAGAAATGTCTCACGCAGGCCAATATCTACTTCCTCTAATGTCTCTAAGCAGTCGCTAGAAAAAGCGGGGGCTAAGATCATCACCTTTTTAATGCCGCGGCTCGCCATGTCAGCTAATGTCGTGTCAGCTTGCGGCCCGACCCATTCCATCGTGCCAAAACGAGACTGAAAAACCGTAATGAAATTATCTTCACTCATACCCAAATTCTCACGGAGTAATCGTGAGGTTTTAAGACACTGACACGGATATGGATCGCCCTTTTCCCAATATGATTTGGGCAGCGAGTGGTATGATGCAACAATCGCGTCTGGCTGCCAATCAAGCCCGGATTTAGCCTCATTAACGGTGTCAGCAAGTGCCGCAATAAATTCACCATCTTCGAAATAGGCTGATGTTGTCCTGATAGCGGGTTGCCAGCGCATAGTCTTTAACGCGTCAAAGGCCTTATCATAAGCGGTAGCAATGGTCGAAGCGCTATATTGTGGATAAAGGGCGAACAATATTATCTTTTGACATCCTGCCGCGCGCAGATCCTCTAACTGATCCTTAATGCTGGGATTACCATAACGAAAAGCCCAACGCACCATCACATCATCGCCGTACATTTGATCTAGTTTTTCACCTTGATCGCGGGCGATCGTGCGCAGGGGCGACTCATCCTGCTCATTGTTCCAAATTTTACGGTAATTCTTCAGCGACTTCATCGGGCGAAAGGTTAAAATAGGACCGTTAAGGATAAACCACCACAGTAAACGCGGCACTTCGATAACACGCCTATCCGACAAGAATTCTTTTAAATAACGCCGCACCCCACCGTACGAAAGTTCTTCTGGTGTTCCTAGACTGATCAACAGCACACCAGTTTTAGCCACTTTCACCTGTTGATGGTCTTTGGGTCGGTCATTATTCATGCGGTCATACCACCTTTTTAAAGTTATAATATATTCATAGTGAGCATCGCTCCACATTTAAAGAAATTTATGTTATAATCATCGAAACTTAAGGCAAATACATTCTAAAGCATCAATATTTAGGAGAGCCACAATGACCACCAGTTCCGCCAGAGACTTACCAGACAGACAGTTAAATGAGAATAAAATTCACACCTATGCGCGTAGCCTATTCACTCATATGGGCCCAAAGGCTGAAGTCGTTGCCGCACAAAAAATCACACATTATGAAGCCATTGAAGACGCTGTAAAGCTCATCGAGTGGCGACGTATCAGATCTGCTCTGATAATGATGAATGGCCGCAAACTACATTAACACACCCTCAATTACGCTTAAATATCTCAATAGGAAAGCCGTTTGGTGCTTCTATGGTGGCGCTAAAAACAGACCCCAATGCAGGGCTGTTCCATGCTTTTGGCTTACTAATAATTTTAACACCCCCCGTCTTAGCGCGTTTAATCACTTCGTCTAAATCCTTAACCGGTAAGGACCACATCCCCATACCTAAATTAGGCAGGGCTGGCTTAACCTTAGATGCCTCCATCTCGGCCTTTTCATATTCTACAAGTACAATATGACCACCTGGGCCATACCCCTTAGCCGCAAAGGTCACCACATTATAATCCGTGCCATCAGGTAAATCCATCGCGCCCTCATCCCCTTGGCTGCGCCATTCGCGGCGGTCCCTCAAATCCATGCCAAGCACCTCTGTCAATAAATCAGTCCAAGCACCCATGTCACTTACCACCATTGAGGCAAAAGACGGGCCGCCCATGTTAGTTTTTATATCAACGGGACCCAGTGGCGGCAGTGGGGCGCCGCGTTTAATAATAGTGACTTGTGTATGCTCAGGGGTGTTAAAAATGCTTTCTTCTATGCTATAGCGGCGTTTGCTATCTGGTAATTTTTCACTATAAATACCCATCCAATTTAAACTATCATACCCCAAATCACGAATAGATCTATCAAGCAGCGACTGCATAGAATTAGCAAACCCTATTGAGAAAGGTCCTAGTTGCATCGCTGTCCAAGCCTGCCTAATCATCGGCTGTGGCGTTTTTATATGTAACAACCTTATCTGCATTGCACCTGCTTTACGCGCAGTAGATGGCCGTTTCAAAAGATAAAGATCATACTCTAAATTCGCTGGCATTTGCCAACGCGCGCGCTGTACCGTGCCAAGCTCATCACTAATATCAACGGGGCCAGTCAGGCGCATACCCAGCGCGTTCGTATAAAACGAAACTGAGCCAGAAAGGTCATTGGTGGATATAGTAATTGTATGCAGTGGTAAGGTAAGTGCGTCACGCTTATGACTGGTAGGCGCCAGCGGATCAATTTGCGTTGTTAAAAGAGATGAAGCATTTACAGCATGAACAGCGAATAGCAAACTAACTAACAATGATGCAATTTTAAACACGATGTTTCCCTCAATCTATAAAGTCGCCCTTTGATTTCTCAAAACCCCTTTTGATTTCTCAAACAAAGGCTCATTCAACAGTAGCGGGTGCCATCAATAATTTCAAGATTTCAGAATCGATAGCGATTGGGGCTGCTATATAACTCTCCAATGTTGATATCTTATAAACCTCTATGAAGTTATCCAAGGCAATATTCATCATCTCTAATTCTGGCGCTATTGCAGTGAGTGATTCTACGACAAAATCTACGCGACCGTTTAAAACTAGATTAGCCATGTGCCCTGGAGTTCTATTATAAAGCTTAAGAACATTACCTTTGGGGAAACCAATTTTTCGTAGCATTTCACACTGGGCTGACTTTTCTTCACATGCAGTCAAATACTCACCAGCGCGCACGCGTTCCAATGAAAATTTACTGGCGTCAAAGCCTTTTTTAGCAACAAGATAGTGCGTATTTTCTGCTACCTTATGCAGCCAATGAAACTGATTTTCTCTCTCTTTTGTTCGCACTAAATACGGGATTAAAGTATGATGATTGGACTGGGATTTTCTGATGAGTCTTGCCCAAGGCAGCAATTCCATTTCATAGGGGACAGGTTTAGACTTCAAAAAATCCCGCGCAGTATCAACTGCAGACCCAACAAGATAGCCTTGCTCATTCATATATGACCTTACGGGGTCATGATAAAACATTACTGTTACTTTGGTTTTATCTTTTTCATCAGTTAACGCGGGCATGCTAACCATCATCAAAATAAATGTTAAGCATATATGCTTAAATAATTCACTCATTGTCATAATGATATTTTGCCTTGTTACTGCCTTGCCCCTTCAAGATATTTTCAGAGATACACTGTTGTGTCTTTTACTTAGATAACAGACAATCACTCAGCACTGGAACCCCTTTTGGTTTTAATTTTATTTTCTCTGCATTATGGCAAAATCATGCTCAAATTTATGCCAACACCACCTTACTTTCACATCTCATATCAAGGGTGACAACTTATGGCGGCGGCTATTATCTGCGGGCTAAATACTCATTCTAAAAAAACGGCGTTAAAGATAGATCAGGGCATCCAAGTGGGCGCTTTTTTTTTAATATTTGATATTAATAAGATGCAGGCTTGCATTGAATAGTAACTTTAGAATATACAATAAATATACCGACTGGAGGAGCCTAGATATATGACAACTGAGTTTACCTACCGTCTAGCTGTGGAAACAGATATACCGTATATTCGCATTCTCATGCGTAATGCGATTACAGAGTTGCAATCTGACTTTCTGTCTCCTGCTCAAATTGAGGCTTCTTTTGCTGTTATGGGATTAGATAGCCAGCTTATTGATGATGGCACTTATTATGTTATCGAAGGATTAGGCCATATTGTGGCGTGTGGCGGTTGGAGTTATCGCAACACTCTTTTTGGGGGTGATCATACAGATGGCCGTGACCTGACACCAC
Source organism: uncultured Kordiimonas sp. (assembly GCA_965603205.1). Classification (GTDB taxonomy): domain Bacteria; phylum Pseudomonadota; class Alphaproteobacteria; order Sphingomonadales; family Kordiimonadaceae; genus Temperatibacter. The sequence goes on from CBFDCC010000011.1 coordinate 53,291, forward strand.
TAGACCCCGCCAAAAATGCTGCGCGCATTCGCGGCATGTACACGCATCCGCTTTGGATACGTCAAGGGCTGGGCCGCATGGTCCTAGAGTTATGTGAAAAAGCAGCGTGCGATGCAGGCTTTAAACGCCTTAAGATGGGCGCAACACTCTCTGGGGAAAAACTATACCAAGCATATGGCTATAGCGTTGACGAGTATTTTGACGCCACCACACCAAGCGGCATTTCTATTCCACTCGTTAAAATGAGTAAAAATATCTAGTTACATAAATGCACCACCCCTGCATATATATCAGTAAAGTAGGCGTTCCCTCACCACTATAGCTTTACTTGACTAGAATTGTTTATAATATGCGCTCGCTCACAGATATTTCCCATCTGTTAAGCCTGTATGTTTAAAAGGATTCTCCCATGCTCTATAAATCCAGCCTATTAACTAGCGCTTTTGTACTATTTACCACCCCTGCAATGACATCGAACGTCTCGTCTGAGGCTATCGAAGAAGTCATCGTCTCCGCCACAAAAATACGTAAAAATATATCTAAAATAGGTGGTAGTGTAAGCCTAATCTCTGGCCGTTTACTGAGTGAAACTGATTCAGCGGAAGATTTATCACAGTATCTGAGCGGCGTTCAAACAGCTGTTTCAAATGGCAGTCAAACCACCTTTCAAATACGAGGCATCGGCGCCGTAGATCATCAGGCTCTGACCCCCACAGCAGCAGCCATTTACCGCGACGGCATCTATCTAGCAAGCAATGTTCAAGCCAGCCCAATGTTATTTGACCTTGAACGCGCTGAAGTTTTAAAAGGCCCCCAAGGGTCTCTTTATGGCCGCAACGCCTCAGCTGGCGCTATCAATTTCATCTCTATCCGCCCATCAGATACCAAAACGGGCTACATTGAAAGTGGCTATGGACGGTTTAATCGCTTGAACGTAAACGGCGCTATTAATACGCCAGTGAATGATAAACTATATATTCGTCTGTCAGGGCGTTTTCTATCGCAAGATCCTATGCTGAAAAATATCATGACAAACAATACTGTCGCTGCGCCAAAGTCAGCTGGTGGTGAGCGTGACGAGTTTGGTATTAGAGCAAGAGTCTTATTCAAAGCCTCGCATGACAGTGAAATACTACTGACCACCCATTACAGTGAAGATAATGGTGTTAACCCCGCGCCAATCAATAGTAGCTTTAGTGATGGCGATACTGCGCTTGGCAAACATGAAATATCAATTGGGCCTGACGGGATACAAGATACTGATAATGAATTTTATGGCAGCGTAATTGAAGTAAACCATAAATTTGGCGATTATGCCTTAACGGTACTCGCTGGTTATGAAGGCTATAATCAACAGTATGGATTTGATTTTGATGGCACGCCGGCCCCTTTTGGCGTGCCCAGCCTGAATGCCAACCTCTCCTATGACCGTGACTTTTCACAATATAGCCTAGAGAGCCGCCTAAGTTATATCACAGACAAGGCTGAAATGATGGCTGGTCTATATTTAGACAGTGAAAATTTCGAGCAAGAATATCTAATTTGGTGCGGTGAGTTAGACAGCTCTAGCCTACTTGGCACCTGTCGTTATGTAGGCGCACCTGGTCGTGCGGGTTCAACACCCGCCTCAACCGGTGTTGCAACAAGTCTACAGTCTCTTATTGAGCAAACCAGAAAATCTGCCGCACTCTTTACGCATAATACAGTAGCCCTTTCATCTAAAATTGATGCTGTCATAGGCGCACGCCTAACCACAGAGACCATAAAAGGTAACGGCGAGGGCCGTCATATATTTGATGATAGCACCATGGCGCTCAACAACCGTGATGGCTTAGGACTGGCTATAGGCAGTAATGAAATTTCAGGAGAGCGTGTAACAGCCAATATAGGCCTGAATTATACTATAAATGATGCCACGATGACCTATATATCTTTTTCAAACGGTTATAAAAGTGGTGGGTTTAATGGTGAAGTGATCAACAATGCAACGCATTTCACCGATGACGGCTTGTTCGAAGCTGAGACAGTTAATGCCATTGAATCTGGCTTGAAATACAGCCAAGGAAACTTACGCTACAATTTTGCTGTATTCTATCAAGATTACAACAAACCCCAAGCGCGCATCTTTGTACCCTTCACACTAGCTGATGGTGGCTCCTTCACCAGTAACTCACTATCAAACTTAGATGCTGCAACCTCATATGGCGCTGAATTTGATTTCAATTGGGCACCCATAACGGGCCTTGACCTATCAGGTGGTTTCACGGCGCTGGATACTAAAATCAACCAAAACATTGATCCTAACGTTCCACAGAATGCCACAGCATTTGATGGCAACCCTTTACCCTTTGCATCCAAATATTCGGGCACGTTAAAAGCTGAATATCGATGGCCCCTGCAAAAGGGCGTTGAGGCAACTATTAATATAGCTGGTAAATATCAAAGCGCCTTTTATCTAGACGCAGAAGGATTAAGTGATAGACGCCAAAGTGGCTACGCTATCATTGATATGTCCGCGGCCCTATATTTTGACAAGGGGATTAGTATGCGCATTTGGGGACGCAATCTAAATAATGCGGCCTACGCTGTGTCAGGATTTGGTTTTATTGGGTATAATAGATTCATCGGCGCACCGCGGTCTTATGGTGCATCTGTGAAATACACTTTCTAAATCAAACTCGTGGATTGGTATTTTACTTGATAATCCGCACTAACATAGAGCCCGCCTCGCGCAGTGGATCGGTGGCAACAGCCAGAACAAGACCATTATGCGGGGCTTTATAATCTGCTATTTTGCGGCCAAACGGATCATAAATGCTGGCGATACGGTCGCCAGCTTTCACAGTATCAAGCAACTTTACATATAGCACCGCCACCCCGCCAACATCAGCATTCACATTAGTATATTTCTTCCCAATAAAAGGCTTCACTTTACCTACATCAATCCTTTGCTTGATCATATGATGGTAGCTCATGACATTTTTAATGCCTATCAGCGCGCGTTTTATCAATTTCTTTTGAAAACGCTTTGGCTCACCTAGTTCAAATGTAACTGCTGGGATGCCGTGGCTAACAAATGCTGTCTCTAATGTCCCCGCCTCGCCCTTATCTTTCTTAATGATATCAGCCCCGAGCAGCTCGGCCATTTTACGCACATCGTCTGATCTATAATCGGCAAAAACAAACAGCGGATAGGCCGTGCCTGTAGTTTGGGTATGCAGATCAATAGCAAAATCAGTATTAGTTGCCAGCACATCACGCCAGATACCCCCCATATAAAGACGCCCTGCGCTGCCCTTGATTTTATCAGACACCACACGATTTAAATTTGTCTGTGCGCCACTACCACCACCCGACACATAATGACGGCGGCTATCATTTAGCCCTGGCTGGTTGAGGCCCGGAACAGCTAGCAGGCTGCCCTTAAGTTTTTTATAATTAAGACCCGCCACCAATTTATGGATAACGCGAATACCGTTTAGCTCGTCACCGTGGATCGCAGCCGTTACTGTAAACTGCGGCCCCTTACGTGCACCCTTAATAACAATAATCGGCACATATATTGGCGCGCCAGTATTGCGCCATCCTGCTTGATAATAAAAATCATGACGGCCAGCGTTTAGGCTTTCAATATGTAGACTGCTAATCACAGGTACGCCTTGAACCATATCACCTGTTTTATACGTAATTGCCCTGTCGCCAGCAAAAACACTGCTGCTTAATAAAGCCACAATCCAAATTGTAAAAATCGTAATAAACCGCATGTCCACCCTCCAAACTTAACCTAGTCATTTATAAAATCTACTTGTTGTTCGTCATTAAATCCAGACCCTTATTGATATTTTACTTGTCAACAGGGGGGCAGAGGCTGTTATCATGACAGCCAGAACATATAAGGGAAGTTTATGGGTAATAATTGTGGATGCGGCGACGTTAAATTTGACGGCATGAGTGATGGCTTCAAGCGTGCGCTTTATATCGTTATTGCGATCAACGCCATCATGTTTCTCATAGAGCTACCCATGGGATTTGTCGGACAGTCACAAGCCCTAAAAGCTGACGCACTAGATTTCTTTGGCGACACGCTCACCTATTCTATCAGCCTTATTGTCATAGGCCGCGCTCTTTCCATCAGGTCAAAGGCCGCCTATTTTAAAGGCTTGAGCCTTTTGGTTATGGGGGCGTGGATATTTGGCGGCACTATATACCGCACCTTCTACATACAAGAACCCAGCGCCCCTATCATGGGATCAATAGCTTTTGCTGCCCTTGCTGCCAACCTGATTAGTGTGATGCTACTGATTAAATACAAAGATGGGGACGCTAATGTACGCTCTGTGTGGTTATGCAGTCGTAATGACGCCCTAAATAATATTGCCGTTATCATCGCAGCTGCTGCTGTGTGGCAGTTTAAAACGCCTTGGCCTGATTTGATTGTGGCGTTTATCATGGCAGGCCTTTTTCTATCGGGTGCAATTTCTATTATTAAGCAAGCCCGTCAAGAGATGGCACATGGCCTAGAGGTACAACCGACTGAATGACAGATTTACCCGCATCAACCATGCAAACTAGTAGCTGGCATTTGCTGGCCACAAGGCGTTTTCTACCCCTATTTTTAACGCAGTTTTTAGGCGCTTTTAACGACAATCTGTATAAAATGGCGATGATCGTCCTTATCACCTTCCGCTTAGCTCAAGAAACTGCCATGTCCGAGGCTGTGCTCGCCAATATAGCAGCGGCTTTATTTATCCTTCCCTTTTTCCTTGGTTCATATTTAGCAGGACAACTGGCCGATAAATATGAAAAATCCCGCCAAATACGCTGGATCAAAGCTTGGGAAATTATTCTAATGATGTTGGGTACCTATGGCTTTTATACTGGCAATATATGGGTATTAATGATCATCCTATTTGCTATGGGGCTACAATCTACATTTTTCGGCCCCATAAAATACAGTATATTGCCGCAAATATTATCCGATGAAGAGCTTGTAGCGGGTAACGGCCTTATTGAGGCGGCTACTTTCCTGTCCATATTGCTTGGCTCTAGTGCAGGTGGATTGCTAGTGCTAAGCGACGGCGGTATTTTTTGGACATCTACTGCCACTATATGTTGCGCTGTGGTTGGCTTTATTATCAGCCTGTTTATCCCCGCTGTGCCCTGTACTGCCCCTGATTTACAGATCAAATATAACCCGATCACTGAAACAAAGGCGCAAATTAAAGTCGTCAGACAAAATCCAATTGTTTTTCAAAGTGTCATTGGTATCAGCTGGTTATGGCTTTATGGGTCCGTGTTTTTGGCCCAGATCCCCCCCTTGGTGAAAACCACGCTTATGGGCGACGAACAGACGGTCACATTATTACTGGGTATTTTTTCCATTGGCATCGGTATTGGATCGATAATTTGTGCAAAACTGCTAAAGGGGCAAATATCGGCCCGTCTCGTTAAAAGCTCGTTAATTTCTGTCACTATCGCTGGCTGTTTATTTGTCCTAACGGTGCATTTTTTAACGGGTAGCCCGCACCATGAAGTGTTAACAATAACACAGTTTCTTGCCACTTCCGCGGCTCTACCTATTATCATCACCCTACTGTGGCATACGGTGTCTAGTGGGATTTATGTGGTGCCACTATATGCGCTGATGCAGCAACATAGCCCCCCAGAGAATAGATCGAGAGTTATTGCTAGCTTAAATGTGGTCAATTCTGGCTTCATCGTCTTTGGCGCGGTCTGCGCATTGGCTATTCTACTGCTCGGTGGTAATAGTTTGCTGGTCTTGCTTATCGTCACACTGGCAAACATTATATTCCTGCCACGACTAAAGCTACTCATTAAATCAAAGCTATAACTCTCTCTTTTTTGGGGAGTGGCTATTAAAATTAAGGCTTTACAGATCACCTTAGATGCGCCACTAAATAACTTCTGTGTAATTTCTTTTGAAATCAATGAGTTGTATTCATGGTTCTGAGCGATTAATACTAATGACACGACACTTAAACTTAAAGATAATATAAATGACAAAGATATTTAGCAAGCGCCGTAATCCAGTCTTAGATTTTATAGGGCAAACTTTTTTGCTCCTATCTATTATTGTGTCTATTTTATATGGTACTGGCTATTATCCTGATGGCTACCAGCTTAGCTTGATATTAAAACCAATGCCCGTACTGCTTCTTGCTGTTTATGTGATTGTCAGCATGCGTACATCTGATCATCTTATTCTTGGTTTAGCCCTGATTATGTCGGCAAGCGCCGATCTTGCCATCGCGTTACCAGGGGCACAGAGCTTCCAAAACGGCATCATCGGCTTTACCGCTGCGCACGTGGCTTATATGGTCTTGTTCCTTAAAAACAGACAAGATGCTATTGATGTGCATAAAAAGCCCATCAGGCTCAGTTTTTTACTTTGGGTACTCGCCTTTGCAGCGGCTTATCTATTTTACACTACGGATTTAGATATAAAATGGGATCTCATCAGTTACACCTTTGTGCTAACTGGTATGGTTACAGCAGCACTTATAAGCCGTTATTATTCATGGTCTGTTGGTCTTGGCGCTATGCTATTTTATATATCTGATATGTTGCTAGGCGCTCACGCATTCTTAGACGCCCCATGGTGGGTTGGCACAATGGTGTGGACAGTATATTATTTAGGGCAAATGCTCATTGCAATTGGTGTTATGCTTTCACCAGACAAAGAACGACGATATCGCAGTTATAAATTCTAAGTCACCCTATTGTCACTATAGCACTTTGTAAAAATAGTAAGTAAAAGACCATGAAAACCGTGGATCAAAATCAACAAGAATTACAGCGAAAAGCAGCAACGCTCATTGAGGCGCTGCCATATATGCGCAAATATGCTGGCGAAACCTTTGTCATTAAATATGGTGGCAATGCGATGGTCGACAGCGATCTTTCACGCCAATTTGCTGAAGATGTTGTGCTGATGAAACAAGTAGGTATTAATCCCGTTGTCATTCATGGCGGCGGCCCTCAAATTGGTAAGATGTTAGAGCGTCTTAATCTGACAAGTGAATTTAAAAACGGCCTACGCGTTACTGACAAAGATACAATGGAAGTGGCCGAGATGGTCCTTAGTGGCACTATCAACAAAGGTATCGTTGCTGATATTAATGCAGTTGGCGGTAATGCGGTGGGCCTATCTGGAAAAGATAGCTCATTAGTAATTGCAAAAAAACATAAGCCCATCATTAACGGCGAGGCTATTGATTTAGGTTTTGTTGGCGAACCAGCCCATATTAACCCAGATGTTGTCGAGCAGTGCATTCATTCTAATATGATTCCCGTGATCGCACCAATTGCTGTAGACGCAGATGGTCAGACGTATAATATAAATGCCGACACGATGGCAGGCGCCATCGCAGGGTCACTAAAGGCGAGACGCCTATATCTTCTTACCGATGTACCCGGCGTGCTATCTAAGGATAGAGAACTATTAACTGAGTTATCACAGAGTGATGTAGATCGCCTGATTAAGGATGGCACTATCCACGGCGGTATGATGCCAAAGGTTGGCACTTGCCTGAACGCCTTAAAGCAAGGCGCGCGCGCTGCCTCTATCTTAGATGGCCGCGTTATGCATGCAATTTTGCTGGAAATATTCACTGAACGCGGTATCGGCACTATCATCCGACAAGACGGTAAGTCGGTTTAACTTATTTCTCTTCATCCTGATCTATGAAATAGCTTAGATGCCAATCCAACTCATTTTCATCAATAGGATAATCTGTGCCGTTCTTTGCGCTGAGCAGTTGGGCGTTCGGTACTAGGGCAAATTTAGTCTGCATGACATAGGCCGTGCGCATAGTAAGATCGGCCTTCCACGCCAGCGCCGTAACAGCGCGGCCGCTTTTAGACATAACGATTTTACGGACAACATCAATGGATAGGTTTGCCATCAGCGCAAGACAATATATGAGTATCTCTCTGTGACCTTCGCCTATCATCTCAACAATAAATTCATCCCCCAGCATACCGCGCTTAAAAAAGTCTTTGGCTCTTTCTTCTAATTTCAAGTCAGCGGCAACGCCACTATCCTCTGTGGCAAGACGTGACCTCACTTCTTCTAATATCTCTTCTGCCTGATCTTCTGGTAGATTCGCCTTTTCCATCATTGCATGAACCAGCGCTGAGGCGACAAAGCCCGAAATGCGTTTCATCGCACGGATAGATAGCTGCGGTCTTAATGCCAATGGTTTATGTAAATCATCTACATTGGTTGCTTGATCAATGATTTGATCTAATGTGTCTTCACGGATAAGAGCACTCTCGTTAGTAAGCAAAGCTGCAACAGCAGGTATATCAAGTGTCGTTACAATGTCCTGAGACACAGCCTCAGACACTTCTACCCTATTGGCTATTCTAGTCAGCGCAAAACTACTAGCCCCCGCCGCAATGATCTCACGTAAATCATCATCATTTAGCAGTGGTGAATATTCTAGGATCGGGCCACATACTATATCTTCAATATCACGGGCGAGCATATCAATGACACGCTTTGGCACAGTCTCAGACGATTTAATAGCATCGGCTATAATGGCACGCACCTTTGGCATCTGATCTTGTGCTAATTCCTCTAGCACCATCAAAGCCTTATCGCTCAAAGCTTTGTTTTCATCTTCTTTAAGATTGGGAACGATGCGACCAATTTTACGCGCCAGTTCTTGCCTAACGTCATCATCATCATCACTGACTAAATTTTCATCAGCATGTACTGGTGTTAATGGATTAGCTGCAATAAGACGGCGTACCTCAGGCGATGTATCTTGACTAAGATAATATAACGCCTCTGGGGTTACATCCTCACGACTGGCAAGTTCCACTTTTTGGTCAACCGTGCCAATTTCAAGCAACTTCTTGGTTTCATCATAGGTCATGTTTTTAGGCAGAGCATCACCCTTCATACCTAACATGGATTTTAATTTACCTAACATTGCTTTCTGTCTCTCACTCTTATGACTGTCTAAGCATCATCACTTAACAACTCGACAACCTTATAACCACTTTTACCTGCGTCCTTAACACCATACATAGCACGATCTGCTGCTTTCATTAAAGTCTGTAATGATAAGTCATTATCAATCACAGACTCTACAATACCAACAGATAAAGACAATTTTAAATTTTTATCACCTAATGCTAACCTCACACTTGGCATTGCATCAAGCATGACCTGGGCGCGCTTAATCGCAATCTCGCTATTAGCAGCCTCTATCCAAACCAAAAATTCATCGCCGCCAATACGGCCCACACAGTCACTTACGCGCAGGCTATCGTTTAATACCTTAGATATTAATTTTAGGGCATTATCGCCTGCTTCGTGGCCAAGGCTATCATTGATTTCTTTAAAATAATCAATATCCACATACATCAATGTACCAGCTACGCCGTGGCGTAATTGATTTTTCAGACGGTTTTTTATTTCATCATCAAAGGCGCGTCTATTCATCAATCCCGTTAATTCATCGCGGTAAGATAGATGCTGTAATTTATCGATAAGATTAGCCTGCTCAATACCAACTGCCAAACTATCGGATACGCTTTCAAGTAATGATTTTTCCTGACGAGACCAAGGAAAGCTATTGGTGTCACGGCGCAGAACAAGCATGCCTGTGCTTTTAGATTCAACAGTAAACTCAGCTAAGCGGACCACCAGCAATTTTTCATCCAATAATTCTAACTCGTTGGGCTTGATGAAATTTTTATCTGAATTTGCCACGGCCATAAAAAAATCGTCTCTGTCTAATGTTAGGTCTTTTTCTTGTTCGTCATCCCATCCGCTAGAAACAATTTGGATGCCGCGTAAATTTTCCAGCACGATCCAACAATGATTCGCCCGAAAAACCTGCGCCATAGTATCTGCTGAATTTGACAGAAGCTCATTAGAGCCTTTTGCATTGTGAATAACACTGGTAATCTGTGTCAGGAGCGACAGCCTAAGTGCATTTTGTTTTTGCTCATTTGCCTTTTTCATTTCCGCGGTCATATCCATACCAACACCGCGCACACCGATTTTCTCGCCACTCACTGGATCAAAAATTGGTTTTCCTGCGAATCGAACCCAATAGGTCTTTGCCCCTAAATTAATACGAATAGGCTTGGTTTCAAAAGTCTCATCCATTTTGAAAGGATTGCGCGCTGGTGCCTTACCATCATCCCAAAAAAAATCTTGGGCTACATACCCTTGCAAACTATTGCCTAGCACCCCCAAAACATTATTGGGCCCTACGTAGCTAAACTGGCCCTGCAGGTCGACTTCCCATGCAAAATCAACGGCGTCGGATAACATATCGCGGAACATATTACGGCTAGCAAGTAATGCCTCTGTTACTTTATCTTGGACCGTCATATCACGGGCGATAAGCAAGACATCACCTGACGCTTCTGGTACGGCCACAAGCCAAAAGGTTTGCGCTGTGCCGAGCGGTTTAACCCGTTCATCCCAAACCGTTCCCGTTAATCTTGCCTTATTGATTAAATTTTCAATATTCAGGGTTTGATTTTGCCAGATATCTTCAAGGGGCTGCGCAGCAGGACTAGCATCAATGATCCTATTTTTATCATTAAACCTTATCGCAATGACTTCGCATTCGCTCAATGGAACCGATTTATCATCACCTTTTAACCATTTAAACCCAGCCATAAGACCTCTTTATCTTTGTCACTCCATTATGCTAGAAGCAGTGTAACTTAAAAATTGAAAAGTTCTAGCTTTATGACATCTAATATTCAAAATACTAAATTTGATCCTAACATTGTAAAAAATAGGGATATATGGGTCTTTGATTTGGATAATACCCTCTATCCATCTGAATGTGACCTGTTTGCTCAAATAGATGTGCGGATGACCAGTTATCTGGCTAATCTGCTAGAGACTGACCCAATATCGGCTAGAGTTATTCAAAAACAATATCTAAAGGATTATGGCACGACGCTAAAAGGTTTGATTGAAAACCATCAGATCGACCCGCATGATTTTTTAAATTACGTGCACGATATTGATTTTGCCCCAGTGGAGCGCGATGAACGATTGCGCATTGCCATCGACGCGCTACCGGGCCGTAAAATAGTCTATACCAATGGTGACAAGCCATACGCGGAAAAGGTGATGGCTCGCCTTGGTATTGAAAATAGCTTTGAGGGTATCCACGATATTGTCGCAGCTGATCTTATTCCCAAACCACGGGTTGATGCCTTTGATCAGTTTATGGTCGAGTATGATATCGACCCAAATCGTGCCGTCATGTTTGAGGATATGGTGCGCAACCTCATTCCCGCCTATAATGCTGGTATGGGAACCGTATGGATTAATACGGGATGCGAGTGGGGGAAAATGGATCATAGCGTTGAGGTTGTTCACGCTGAAATTACAAATCTATCGCCATGGCTACACGAACTATCGACACATATCGCTTAGAGCTAAGGCCTCACTTAAGAAATGATTGCAGCTGCAACATTTGACTTAACCCAGAATGCCAGTATTTTAGCGTCAAATAAACACACAGACAACAGGATATACCACATGAGTAATGCAGAGCTAGAAAGCACCATCAACCAAGCATGGGACGCACGCGACACTATCAACGGTCAAACCATGGGTGAATGGCGCGACGCAGTTGATACGGCGCTAAACCTACTGGATAGCGGCAAAGCCCGTGTGGCCAGCAAGGAAAGTGGTAGCTGGGTTGTGCATCAATGGCTTAAAAAGGCCGTTTTATTATCCTTCCGCCTAAACGATATGTCTTTAATCAATGGTGCGCCGGGCGAGGCTAGCAATTGGTGGGACAAGGTGCCTAGTAAATTTGAGGGTATGAGCGCTGATGATTTTAGCGCAGCGGGTTTCCGCGCTGTACCGGGTGCGATTGTACGCAAATCCGCCCATATCGCCAAAGGCGCCGTGTTAATGCCGTCTTTTGTTAATCTGGGTGCCTATGTCGGTGAAGGCACCATGGTTGATACTTGGACCACCGTGGGTAGCTGCGCCCAGATCGGTAAGAATGTACATCTATCTGGCGGTGTTGGTATTGGCGGCGTGTTAGAACCTTTACAGGCTGGTCCCGTTATTATTGAAGATAATTGCTTTATTGGTGCGCGTAGTGAAATCGCAGAGGGCGTGATCATTGAAGAAGGCGCAGTTATTTCCATGGGTGTTTATATTGGTGCATCGACAAAGATTATCGACCGCGACACTGGTGAAATATTCATGGGCCGCGTGCCAGCATACAGCGTTGTGGTATCGGGCAACCTACCGGGTAAACCACTACCTGATGGCTCCGCTGGTCCTAGCCTTTATTGCGCCGTGATTGTTAAACGTGTGGACGCCCGCACGCGCAGCAAAACATCAATTAATGAATTACTTAGAGATTAGTAAAATCTCTTGAACGGCGAATTGTCGCCGCCTCACGCTTGTTCGGTACGCGCTAACGCGCTATTAACTAGGAAACTTGTTTCCGTACCGAGCGACCGCGAGGCCGAGCCAATGCGAGGATACTAATAAAATGCCCATAAACGCCGTTACACTTGCACAGGATTTAATCCGCCGAGAGAGCGTCACCCCAGATACGGGTAATGCCATGGATGTGCTGACGGCTGCCCTAGAGGGTATGGGGTTTACTGTTCATCAATTGATGCACCAGACAGAGGGCACCGACCCTGTTTTAAATATCTACGCGCGTTACGGCACCACAGGAACTAATCTTTGTTTTGCTGGGCATACGGATGTTGTGCCTGTGGGCGCTGCCAATCACTGGCACCATGATCCTTTCTCTGGTGATATAGAAGACGGTTTTTTATATGGGCGCGGCGCATCGGATATGAAGGCTGCGATTGCTTGTTTCGTCGAGGCCGCAGAACGAGTTATCACCTCTGGCAACCTAGGCGACAATAGCTTGTCCTTTTTAATCACAGGCGATGAAGAAGGCCCCTGCGTTAACGGCACGCAAAGCGTTCTCCCTTGGCTAAAGGAACGCGGTGAGGTCATTGATTATTGCATTGTTGGCGAACCCTCAAACCCGCATACTCTTGGTGAGATGATGAAAATTGGCCGTCGCGGCAGTTTGCACGGCTATATCACGGTTGCAGGTACACAAGGCCATGTGGCCTATCCCCATCTCGCCTATAACCCCATCCCTGATTTGGTCAAGATACTAACGGCCCTTGATCAACCCATCGACGAGGGCAATGATCATTTCCAGCCTAGTAATCTGGAAGTCGTAAAAATCAGCGCCGCCAATGATAGCGATAACATAATCCCCGGCGAGGCTAAGGCCCAGTTTAATGTGCGTTTCTCCAGCGAGTATACGCCCGAAGATTTAAAGACAGAGTTAGAGCGCCGCATGGACACAGCGGGCGTTAAATATGAGATTAAATGGTGGGTGTCGGGTGATAGCTTCCTGACGACACCGGGTCTACTAACAGATTCCATAACGGGTGCGGTACAAAGCAAGCTTGGCATGACGCCAGAGATGTCAACAACTGGCGGCACATCCGATGCCCGCTTTATCAAAAATATCTGCCCCGTGGTCGAATTTGGCCTTGTTGGCGAAACCATGCATAAGGTGGATGAATGCGTGAGGGTTGACGACATCATCGCCCTCACGGATATTTACACAGATGTTATCGAGCGGGTACTCGCCTAACCCCACAATTCCTTAACAGCAAGAACAGCGGCGTCCATGGCACCGTTCACATAGGCATAAGCGCTGGAATCTGAACCCGCCATAGCAATATTACCAATAGTGCTGCGCGCCAAAACATGGGGGCCTTTATCAGGACCGCCAGCAGAACCATGAAAAGGGCCAAAAGATGGATCATCATAAAGCTCGTTATATTCATAGGCGTAGCCATGCGGCCAACGATTAACCGTGATACCGGCTATATCCCGTTCAGCGTCAAAACCATATGGCCCTAGTGCCTCGGTAAATTGCTCAATAATTGCCTGCTCAAAATCATCAAATGTTAGCGCGTATAAATCATGCCGTCCTAACCTATGTTGTTCCCGCTGCGTGAGGCCTGGCCTTCTAGGATAGTGGCCTAGATGGGCGATAATAGGCTCATCCGGTGAAGCCGAGAAAGTAATACCTCCCATGCTCACAGGAAAATCCAAACCAAAACTATTAAAAAACCCGTCGGGGCTTTGAATATGACTGACACCTGCTTTTTTCCATGCGCGCCAATTGGTTAAGGCTACATTGGTATATACCAGCGGTGTTTTTTCTGGCCATTCAATGGCCTCGCGTTGCTGAGCGCCCATCTCTGGCATGATATAGGGTAGAATATGCGCATAACCCGCCATGATAGCTTTCTTTGCTTTCACTTTCTCAGCCTTGCCGTCACGCACATATGTCACATCCACATGCTCGCCATTGTTTTTGGCTTCTATGACTGTGGAACTAAGACGTATTCGCGTATTATTTTTCTCTAGGTCTAATCTATTATAATGGAATTTGGCAGTGGCCATTTCTTCCATAGAGTCAGCCTTAACACTAATTGGCACAAGGTCCCGCACAAGCAAGCGTACAATGCCTGCATTGCCATCGGGAAAGTGGAAAATATAAGGTTCTTCATTTTGATCCTCTACATCCTTAGTAGGCGGCGCAAGGTCAATCATGGATATACCGGGGTGATAAGCAATCAATGCTTCCATTGCCGACAGCGCTTCCCAGCCAACGCCCCACATGCCCACATAATCATTGCCAAAAACATTATAAGCTTCTTCTGTCAGCCCGCCGTATTTAAGCAGTGCTTCTTTGTAGCTAATTTTCTTAAGTAAATTTTGTTTTTCAGCTTGGCTGGCCTCGGGCATTGCTGCCGCCAACCAGTCTTCACGGTCAATAAACAAACGAATAAGACTGTTTTTACTCTCGTCTGACAGAGGTGTCTTTGCTATGGCGACCTTCAGGTTTTCTTTTTCCTCAGCCGTTTTCCACCATAACCCTCCTGATGTTTTAGGCTTAAGCAGATGGTTTGTGCCATAGTCTTTTTTGGAGAAGTGAGTAGCCTCTCCCATGCCCTGACCATGGTAAAAGTCATAATCAAAATATTTATAGAATTTCTCAATTTCAATCCCGAGGCCCACAAAAACCTCTTTTGACTCAGTGCTATATTTCGCGGGGCCAGAGATAGATTGGCTGCCACCATAGCCAACCAGACGCGTGCTACCCACATCAAATTCATTTCGTTTAGCGTGACCGCCAAAATCATCATGATTATCTAGGATCAGTATCCGTGCAGTGGAGCCTAGTTTCTTGCGGGCAAGCCATGCCGAGGTTAAACCGCTGATACCAGCCCCCATAATAACTAGATCATATTGTTTATCGGTAAAATCCTTTGGCTCATCAGGGCGTTCACCACCCCATGCAAGAGTGTGCGCTACCTCAAAGCTACCATCATGACTACCGCGCATACCTTTACGCATTGGCGGATAGATAAATTGCGGTGTGGAAGCACCTGTTACTGGCCCAATACCAGCGGCCAACCCTGCCACAGCCACCCCTGCCATAAACTCACGCCTTGTAATGCCTTTTAATTTCACCCTATTTACCCCTAGTAATACTGAATCTCACTGATGTAATTATTTGAATATTACACTGAGGGGACATAGGTGAATATTCAAGATAATTCTGGATAATAATACCGCATTCTGTTTTGTATGCCTCAGCCAAACAAACATTACTGTTTCATTCCCAATTATTTTCTATAGTATAAATCCTGTAATGAGGGGGAGTATCTATGGACGTATCTTTTTTCAACACAACACTTATACCAGCTGGTTTAATGCTCATCATGTTCAGTTTGGGCCTGTCGTTAACCCTGCCTGATTTTGCCAAAGTTTTTGCCCATCCAAAACCTCTCTCACTCGGCCTCTTTGGGCAGTTACTCTTATTGCCCTGCCTCGCCTTTTTTCTGGCCTTTGCATTTCGTCTGCCAGCCGATATCGCGACGGGTATTGTGATACTAGCAGCCTGTCCTGGCGGCATTACATCCAACGCCATTGTTTTCGCGGCAAAAGCTGATGTGGCACTATCCGTATCACTGACCACCATCACCAGTTTTATCACTGTGATCACCACCCCCCTTTTGATCAGCCTTGCTTTGCTTACCTTTTACGACAAAGGCAATGCGCCTGAGATAGATTTCATTACGGTCATCAAAACGCTCGTCATGCTGACCATAGTACCAGTGACAGTTGGTATGATTACCAGACGCATCATTCCTACATTATCTAAACGTTTGGTTGTTTGGTTTCGGCCAACATCCATGGTGATTTTAGTCTCTGTCATTGCCGTTAATGTTATCACTGATTACGACAGGATATTAGACAGCGCCATGATCGTGGGGCCTGCGGTGTTATTATTAAATATTATGGCACTGATGGCTGGTACGTTTCTCGCACTATTTGGCAGACTGCATACAGAGCAAACAATCACCATCGGGCTAGAGGTTGGCATTCAAAATGCCTCTATGGCAACTTTCCTTGTCCTCATCGTGCTTGATGATTTTATGTTATCATTGGTACCCAGCGTCTATGGCGTCTTGATGCTGATGACTGCGCCCATTTATGTTAAATATATGCGGCGGCTGAAATAAGGAAACTCCATGTTTAAACATATTTTCTTATTAATTTTTTGCGCCTCCATCACAGCAAAAGCAGCAGATACGGTTACCATATTAACGGGGACTGATATCATTGATGCGCGCCGTGACGGGCTGATAATGGGTCAAACCATCATCATTCAAGGTGAGAAAATTCTGGCTGTTACCGACAGTTCCTCTCTTGATATCTCTGCCTACCCCAGCGCCACTATTAAAGATATGAGCGGCACCTATATCATGCCAGGCCTAGTGGATAGTCACGTCCATCTGGCAACTATGGCCAATGCAAAGTGGGCTGAGGCCATGCTGGAGCGTTATATATTCTCAGGCATAACTACCGTGCGTGATATGGCTGGTGACGCGAGACTGCTCGCCGATTTAAAGCGTCGGCTGATGATTGGCAAAATCGCCGGCCCTAATCTGTATTTCTCAGCCCTAATGGCAGGCCCTAGCTTTTACAACGATCCCCGTCCAAAGGCTTCGGCTGCGGGTGAAACGCCGGGCGAGATTGCTTGGATGCAGGCAATCACAGATAAAACTGATATGAAAATCGCCGTCGCACGCGCAAAAGGCACCTATGCTAGCGGCATTAAAATATATGCTAATTTAAAAGCTGAGTATGTTACAGCTATCGTGTCTGAGGCTAGGCGTCAAAATTTCCCTGTGTGGGCACATTCCATGGTCTTTCCCGCCCTGCCCAGTCAGGTTATATCCACAGGCCTAAACAGTATTAGCCATGTTTGCCGCCTCGCCTTTGAAATAAGCGCGGTAAAACCAAAAGAATATCATCATAAAATACAGCTTGATTACAGCAAACTACCTATTGATCATCCGCGTTATAACCAAATCTTTGCTACAATGAAAAAAAATGGCACGGTCCTAGATGCCACTGTTAGGCTTTATAGAGAGATCGAGGCCTATTCAGCAGCACATGCTGACACATACACCAAACCCATCTGCCCTGCTGAATATGCTTATCGCCTAACGGGGGCGGCAATGGATGCGGGTGTGTTAATATCGGCCGGTACTGACGGCACGGTGGCCCCAACGGATGATTATCCCGCCCTGTGGCAAGAAATAGAAATATTGCAAGATCGCGTGGGTATGACACCACATCAGGCGATCACAGCCGCTACGCTCAATGGCGCCAAAATATTAGGCCTTGATACTGTTCAAGGTACGATCGAGGCGGGTAAAGATGCTGATTTTATTGTGTTAAAAGAAAACCCGTTAGATACTGTCGCCAACATCAAAAGCTTGATTGCGACCTATAAATCTGGTGTAGAATACGCCCGAGAAGGTTTTACGCCTAGCCCAGCGCTAGCAAGCGAGAGAAATTGATATATATAGGAATTTAAACTTATGATCGTTATTAACGCTGAGACAATGCGTTCAATCCTAGATTTGGACACACAGTTAGATCTTATTGAACAGGCCATGCGCATTACCCAAGACAAATCTGCCCACTCTAACCCTTTGCGCAATATCGTACCGCTGCCAAGCAGTGACGGCCAACATAACTTCATGGGATTAATGCCTGCCTCAATGACGGCCAGCAATAGTTTTGGCATTAAAATTGTTAATATTTTCCACGATAATACCGCCAAGGGCCTATCAAGTCATATGGGGGTGATGCCGCTGTTCGACCTTGAAACGGGTGCCATTAAAGCATTGATTGATGCCTCAAACCTCACGGCCATCCGCACGGCAGCGGCCAGCGCCCTTGCAACAAAAACTCTATCCAATCCTAACAGTCAAATATTAGGCATCATTGGCACAGGCGAACAAGCCGAATCCCATATTGAGGCTATTTGCCATGTGCGCCCCATTGGCGAGATTGTCATTGCGGGTTCCAGTCATGAAAAGGCCGTACATTTCGCCAATAAAATGGCAATGAAGTTCGGCATAGATTGTATCCCTGCTGTGGACGGTCAAGGCGTGGCGGCGTTAGCTGATATTATATGTACCGTCACATCATCAAAATCCCCCGTGCTAAGATCAACCTGGTTAAAGCCTGGCCAACATATCAACGCTGTGGGCGCCTGTAATGCTGAACAGATGGAGTTAGGCCCCAACTGTATAACTGTGGGGAAATATTACACCGACTATATGGAAAGCCTGAAAGCCGAGGCGGGCGAATATGTTACCTTTAAACGCCTCAACCCTGACGCTGAGGGTGATCTGGCCACAGAGATAGGCGCCGTGATATGCGGTCAAGCAGCGGGGCGCACTGACAGCCAAGATATCACCTTTTATCGCTCATTAGGTATCGGCTTACAGGATCTAGTGTTTGCTAATCACCTATATGAGACAGCCCTATCAAAAGGCCTCGGCCAAGAGGTAGATATTTAGGAGGCTTTCATGCAACTATCTAGACGTGATTTTATCAGGCTACTCGCGGCTACGACAAGCGTCTCTACTCTATCTCTGCCCTTATTAGCTGACGGTTTTAAAAGATGGCCTCACTTAAAAAACTCACTGGTGATCAACGGGCTGGGCGGTATTGGCAACCCTAATATTCACAGCAGTAATGTCCTAGAATATGTGAATGACCGCGCACTAAATGAGTTAGCCCCTTCTGGACTAACGGCTGTGAATCTAACGCTTGGCTATGTGGCGGGGCCGCATGCCCCTTATGAATATTCCATAGACGCCATTAGGCAGTATGACCGTATTATCGGCGCTCATTCTGACAAGATAACGCTCATTAAAACACAGGGTGATATCATTGATGCAAAACGCCGTAACAAGGTCGGTATTATATATGGTTTTCAAAATGCAGTACAGCTAGAGCATGACCCTATGGCCAGTGCGAAATCTTTCCACGACGCGGGCGTTCGGATTATTCAACTGACCTATAACATTCAAAATAAATGCGCCTCTGGCTGTATGGTGCCCGATGATACAGGCGTCACCGAACTTGGCCATCAGGTCATTGATGCCATTAACGACAATAACATCTTGCTTGACCTCAGCCACAGTGGAGAGCGGACCTGTCTTGAGGCACTGCGTTATACAAAGACTATCCCTACAATTTCTCATACTGGGTGCAGGGCGCTATCCGATTTGCCGCGCAATAAAACCGATGAAGAATTACGTCTCCTCGCAAATAAGGGCGGTGTCGTTGGTATCTATTTCATGCCTTTCTTACTGCCTGACCGCCAACCAAAGGCAAGCCACGTTATCAGACATATTGAACATGCTATTAATATCTGTGGTGAGGATCATGTCAGCTTTGGTAGCGATGGCTCCGTTAGCCAGATTGATGATCTTGTGGCCTATAAAGTCGAATTAAAAAAAGAGATTATAGAGCGCAGGCGCCTAGGCATCAGCGCGTCGGGCGAAACATTTGATATATTCCCCTTTATTGAAGATTTGCGTGGGGTTGGTCAATTTCAAAAGCTTGCCGATATGCTGCATAGTCGTGGGCACGGCGACGCCCGCATCGAGAAGGTTTTAGGCAAGAATTTGCTGCGTTTATACGGTGATGTTTGGGGCTAGCGAATGGTATCTACATTCTTTTCCCAGTTGCCACCATCAAATGGCTTAACGTCATGCTCGCTGAGGTCAATATTATCAATGCATCCCGCATGTAGGCTATATCCATCAGGGTGACTGCGCGGTACGTAAAAGCTTTTGATGCCACAGGTCTTACAAAAATAATGTTTCGCGATCATGCTGTTAAATTGATACAGCTCTAGATTTTCTTCACCCTTTAACAGGCGGAAATTATCCCCCGTGACAAATAGGTGGATATAACCCGTTTTATCACACATAGAACAGTTACATTTGATCATATCAGGCTTTGCTGGGCCCGTAGCTTCAAACTTTACAGCGCCGCAGTGGCAACCGCCTGTATATAATTTTTCATCACTCATGATATTTCTCTAAACTTCGCTTCTGGCACGCAGCGCCGCCGCCAGCGTTCCATCATCTAAATAATCCAGCTCACCGCCCACAGGGACGCCGTGTGCTAATGCGGTTACTTTTATATTATAGTCTTCTAATTTTTCTGCCAAATAATGACTGGTGGTTTGGCCATCAACCGTGGCGTTAAGGGCAAGAATAACCTCGGAAACAGTCCCATCAGATACGCGGTCAACAAGACCAGGTATTTGCAAATCTTCTGGCCCAATGCCATCCAGCGCCGATAGTGTGCCGCCGAGCACATGATAAAGGCCGCGAAAAGTCTCAGAGCGATCAAGCGCCCACAGATCAGCGACTTCTTCCACCACACAGATAACGCTGGTGTCACGACGCACATCCTCGCACACATGGCATGGGTTACGGGTATCCATGTTACTGCAAATCTGACACTCCTCAACCAGATCCGCGACCTTAGCAAGGCTTTCAGCCAGTGGATACATCATGGTGTCTTTTTTCTTGAGCATCATCAATACAGAACGGCGCGCAGAACGCGGCCCAAGCCCCGGCACTTTGCCGAGCAATTGGATTAATCTATCAATTTCTGCACCGTGGGATGCTGGCATTTATATATAGTCCTTATGTTAAACCAACTAGGCGACAATAAGTCGCCGTACCGACCAAGCGGGAGGCCGAGCCTATGCGAGGATAACAGTGTAAATTAAAAAGGCAGTTTAAAACCTTCAGGCAGCTGCATGCCACCTGTTAGATCAGACATATTATTGGCTGCAAGCTCTGCCACTTTTGCTCTAGCATCATTATGCGCAGCTAAGATCAGGTCTTCGACCACCTCTTTTTCCTCAGCATTAAATAGTGATGGATCAATGGATAGCGATTTCATATCGCCCTTACCGTTTAGTACCACAGTGATCAGACCGGCGCCGGCGCTACCACTGACTTCTTTGCTTTCAAGCTCGGACTGCATCTCACCCATTTTGGCCTGCATTTCCTGTGCTTTTTTCATCATCTGAGATAGATTTTTCATGGGGTATACTCCGTCATTTAATCTTTGGCATTTAATCTTTGGAACTTTATCTTTAAAAATCGAAATCGCTATTGTCTTCACTCACATCAATGTCAGCGTCTAGCGCTAGCGTAACGGGGTCAAAACCCGGTATTTCATCTGTTTTGCGTTCACGCACCGCTAGCAATTCTGCATTAGGGAAAAATTCCTTAAGCGCAATGGCCATAGGGTCTTTTAACGCCTCTTCTTTTATTTTCTCATTGCGTGCGTCTTGCTGTTGCTTAACTGTTGAATCACCTGCATTTGCGTCACGGCTTATAGAGATGAGCCAATCTTCACCCGTCCAAAGCTGCAAACAGCGTTTTGACCGCATGATCAAATCACGCGGCGCTTTATCAGAAAGATTGATCTCTATTTTACCGGGCGTATAAGATACCAGCTTCACAAGATCACTGAAGGCGATGGCAAGATTATGCTCTCGCTCACCGTGGAACAGCTCAATCATCTTCTCGAATGTCACAGGCATCGGATGTTGAGCGTGATCACCATCATCATTAGGTTTTAGCGCTATAACTTGCGCAGTATGTTGGGCTGTTGGGCCAGCTTGTGCCATCTGAGGTGCCTGCTGATCGCTAACCGCAGAAGCGCTACCACCACCTGCTTGCGGGGCAACAGTCGCATTAGTGCCCGATTGTAATTTTTTAACCAGATCCGCAGGCGCTGGTAAATTCGCGGCATAAGCCAGGCGTATCAACACCATTTCAGCAGCAGCTATTGGGCTTGGGGCTGTACGTACTTCTTGAAGACCTTTAAGCAACATCTGCCACGCCCGCGTTAGCTGCGGCATACCAAGTTTGCTCGCCATATCGCCGCCTTGTAGTCGCTCAGCCTCTGACACTAATGCGTCAGCGCCCGTATCTGGCGTCACCTTCAGGCGGGTAAGCCAGTGCGACACCTCCAGCAGATCATTCAGCACAACCACAGGATCAGCGCCGCTATCATATTGACGGCGCAGTGTTGTAATAGCCTCAGCGATATCACCCTTCATCACCTGCTCAAATAGATCAAGTATCTGCGCGCGATCGGCCAGACCTAGCATGTCGCGCACCTGGCCTTCATCAATAGCACCAGCACCGTGCGCAATAGCCTGATCCAGCAGTGACAAACTATCACGTACTGACCCTTCGGCGGCGCGGGCAATTAGCTTTAACGAGCCTTCATCCGCTGTGCATTTTTCCTCGGCAATAATACGAGCCAGATGCGCAATCAACACGTCAGATTCAACACGCTTAAGGTCAAAACGTTGACAGCGCGATAAAACAGTTACTGGTAATTTTCGAATTTCGGTGGTGGCAAAGATAAATTTCACATTGGCTGGTGGCTCCTCCAACGTTTTAAGAAGCGCATTAAAAGCGTTCTTAGAAAGCATGTGAACCTCATCAATGATATAAATTTTATAGCGCGCAGAGATCGGTGCGTATCTGACGCTCTCAATAATCTCGCGGATATCATCAACACCAGTACGCGAAGCAGCATCCATTTCAAGTACATCAACGTGGCGGCTCTCGGCAATACTGATGCAAGATTCACAGGTGCCGCAAGGGCTTATTGTTGGACCATCGCTGGCCGTACAGTTTAGGCCTTTTGCAATAATGCGTGCTGTTGTGGTTTTACCGACACCACGCACACCTGTCATGATAAAAGCATGCGCCAGACGACCAGTATCAATCGCATTTGATAGGGTGCGTACCATGGCTTCTTGACCAATCAACTCATCAAAATTAGAAGGTCGATATTTACGCGCTAATACGCGGTAATCTTGGCTACCTGTTGCTTCACTCATAATGTCTTATCGCTCCTGAGAATCTAAGGCTTAATATCTAGCAGAGACAGCCCCGCCAAGGAAGAGGATATATAAATAATAATTAGGGCGAAGCCCGTACCGACTAAGCAGGAGGCCGAGTTGATGCGAGGATAGCCACGAGTGGCGCTTGAACGGATAGATATTAAACAAGATCACAACCCTGTGCAGCCAGATTCCCGCCTTCGCGGGAATGACGAGGTTTATTTAGGATACGTAAGTATCCGTACCGAACGACCGTGAGGCCGAGCTGATGCGAGGATATATACATAAAGTGATAAGTTGGAAGACTGATGACCCGAACCGGTCTCGTTACAGCTGCTACCTTTCGGTCCTGACCGGATTAGCGAGTGATCCGCCCACCAGCCTCCCGCGCCCTAAATAGGCAGTTTACAAGACGGATGCAAGCCCCTTATGGTGCTTTTGATCACTATTTGTCCTTGAAAGATCTATTTTATGACCATTAATCGTTTTCCTGACCTTACCCAGACCGTTTTTACTGGCAATCCACTGGACAGAATGGATAACGTTCGCATGGATGGCGCTCAAATTGATGCATGGCTAGATAGTGATGATTCGCGCGTGATGATATTGCAGGATGGTCGCCCACTAGTGGATGAATATGGTGACCTCGCTTGGCTGCCTTTGCGCAAGTTGCGGTGGGTGCCGCTCATTGAACAAATTTTTCTCGGGCTAGACCGGCGCGCGGGCAAGGATCAAGCACGTTTTGCCGCCTGCGTTAGCGAAGGAGCAGAAGAAGCATTAAATGGTCACTTCACTGAGTTACGGGAAATGGCAACTGCCTATGGGCATGCCCACCCAGATTTAGCGATCATCGCCCAAGCCAAAAGCATGCTTACTTGGCACGAGAGCCACAGCCACTGCAGTAATTGTGGTGAAGCGCCTGAGATGGTGCGCGCGGGTTATGAGCGCAAATGTCAGAGCTGCGATACCAGCCACTTCCCCCGCACTGATCCCGTTGTTATCATGCTAGCCATCCACGAGGAAAGCGATAGCATCTTGGTAGGTAGGCCGCACCACTTACCTGAAAACCTCTATACTGCCTTAGCCGGATTCATGGAACCTGGCGAGCGGATAGAAGAGGCAGTGGCCAGAGAATTACATGAAGAATCAGGTGTTGAGGCCACGCAGGTTAAATATATCGCCAGCCAACCTTGGCCTTATCCCAGCAGTTTAATGATTGGTTGCCATGCGTTAGTGGAAAGCCGTGATCTAGTGATGGACGCTGAAGAGCTGGCTGACCTAAAATGGATGAGCCGCAATGAGGCTGAAAAATCTTTTGCTGGTTTAGACCCAAACACAATCTTTCCACCTCAATTAGCCATCGCCCATCAGTTGGTCAGCGTTTGGTTAAACAAGTCAGATTAGATCATGAAATTTTCTTCTACGCCTGTTTCATCTTTAATACGCGTATTAGGGAAAGTAACTGTCATCGTTGTTCCCTCGCCAAGACCGCTTTCAATTACAAATGTGCCGTCATAATTTTCCACGATAGACTTCACCAAGGCGAGCCCTAACCCCGTACCTTCATGTGACTTGGCTAAATTTCCATCAACTTGCCAAAATGCCTCAGTGAGTTTACTTATATTTTCTGATTTTATACCAATACCATTATCTTCAACCACTATTAATAAATCTCTATTCGGATTGAGCCTAACATTAAGGGAGACCTTCCCGTCTGCTTGCGTGAATTTAACAGCATTTCCCAGTAAATTAATGAGTATCTTTTTAAACTCTATTTCATCAGCTAGTAAGGTTGCGCCAGCTACATCTACATTAAATTCTGTGGTTATATTTTTTTCTTGGGCTTGTTGGCGTATAACAGACTTTATATCATCAATAGTCTGCTTAATATCAACATCACTATCGGGGATTTGTAATTTACCAGCCTCAACTTTAGACAGCTCAAGAATACTATTGATCACTTTGAGCAAATACTGACCACTGGTGTGAATATCATTGGCATATTCCCTATAAATGTCATTTGACTTAATTGGGCCTACCATTTCATTACGCATAACATCTGAAAAGCCGATAATTGCATTTAGCGGCGTTCTAAGTTCATGGCTCATATTGGCTAAAAAGTCAGACTTGGCCTGATTAGCTACTTCCGCGTTTTTGCGCAGCTTATTCAAATGCTGCTCAATTTTAATATCTTCTGAGATATCTTGCAGCACTACAGTGAATATTTTACTACCATCCTCAAATTCTACTTTTGTTAATGTTCCTTTAGCTGGAAATTCAGACCCATCTTTATGTAAGCCATATAATTTACCTCTATTAGCCATCAATTGAATTGGTTTATTTCCTCGTTCAAAGCCTTTGACCTGCGATGGATGCTTAGCTCTAAATCGTTCAGGCAACAAGTTTATTAAGGGTTTTCCCAAAACTTCACTGGCACGATACCCAAAAATTTCCTTAGCCTTTTTGTTGATAAAGATAATATTTTGATCAGGATCAATACTTAAAACAGCCTCAGATAACAGATTAAAGGTTTTGGAATATTGTAGTTCAGATAATCTTAACTTCGCCTCCAATTCGCGCTGCTTTTGGATTTGCTCTTTAAAAACCAGAAGAGCCCGCGACATATCACCAATTTCATCACCTGAATTAGGGGTGTTGATCCATACATCATCATTAGCTTCAGTAAGTGAGCGCGTATTAGACACCATATTGCGAAGAGGGGAAACCAAGCGCCAATATACATACCCTAACAGGCCTCCCAAAAAAATAATGGCCGCAGCAACTGCATAATAATAAAATCTCGACAATGA
Organism: uncultured Kordiimonas sp.; assembly: GCA_965603205.1. Lineage (GTDB taxonomy): Bacteria > Pseudomonadota > Alphaproteobacteria > Sphingomonadales > Kordiimonadaceae > Temperatibacter. Next base: position 79,455 of record CBFDCC010000011.1, read on the forward strand.
TGTTACTAAGCGACTAGCTACCTCTGGCGCTAGCTGATCCGAGGCACTCATTATTATATGATGAAGTTGGCTTTCAAAGTTATTGAAGAAAAAATACAGCACCAAACTATAGATAACTGCAAATGATAAACCGATCGCCAGCAAGCGATAGACTATACTATTATACCAAAGTTGTTTTCTTTTTGATGTCATACGATTATTTATCACTTACTCTAGAAGAGGCAAAATATAACCGCTGCGGCACAATAAAAAACCACAAGGCCTTACCTTCAAAATAAATACTGAAAAACGCGAACAAAAGAATATTTGACCAGCTTTGCGACGAATAATTTTGAATCATTTTACTCACCACCCCCTACAACAAGTATTTGTATAGTATTCAAGTTACGGCAGAAAATATCAAGTATAAAATATAAATATGTATATTATATGTAACATTAACCCAATATATCCTCTACAAATTTAGGCACCAAATCACCTGCTTTGCCATGCCGCGTTTCTGCAAACATGCTAGCACCTTCGCTAGGCTCTAAGTTAATCTCTACAGTATGAGCATGGCCTAATGATCGCACATGACTGACAAAACCAGCCGCTGGATAAACATTGCCGCTCGTGCCAATAGAGATAAATAAATCACAGGTATCTAGGGCGTCGTAAATACGCTCCATCTCAAGAGGCATTTCACCAAACCAAACGATATGAGGCCTAAGTGCGGGCGCCCTCCCACAAGATGGGCATTTGGTCTGTTGATCACATTCATCTAGCCACGCATGTATCACACCGCATTTTTCACATCTAATTTTTCTCAGTTCGCCATGCATGTGGATGACTGTTGACGCACCTCCAACCTCATGTAGGTCATCAACATTTTGTGTAATAATTGTAACAGCGCCCCTATGTTTTTCTTGCAATTTCCCTAAGGCTTCATGCGCAGAATTAGGCTTAACGTCATAAAGCTGGGCACGGCGCGCGTTATAAAAACGTTGAACGAGGTCAGGGTCACGATTGAAGGCTTCAGGCGTTGCCACATCCTCGATACGGTGCTGAGCCCACAACCCACCCTCATCACGAAATGTCCCAATACCAGATTCAGCCGATATGCCAGCCCCAGTTAAAATTACAATATTTGAATATATATTATACATAATACACCACCCCCCTTTCCTTATGGGTTTTTTTAGTCTAAAATACAAGCAAGGACAATGACTTAGTATGCTAAAAGTATAGAAAAACACGTATAACATGATTTCAGTTCTATTTGTATGTATGGGAAATATTTGTAGATCACCAATGGCAGAGGGTGCATTCCGCTCTGCTGTAGCGTCGGCAAACCTTCAAGGTAAGTATATAATTGATAGCGCGGGTACGCTTGGGTATCACGCTGGCTCTGCGCCTGATCCTCGTTCTATTGCGGCGGCAAGCGCGCAAGATATTGATATTACAACCCAACAATGCCGCAAACTAACTGATGAGGATTTTGAGAAATTTGATCATATCTTAGTAATGGATCGTGACAATTTGAGCGAACTGCAGGAGAAATGCCCTAGTGAATTTCATCATCGCATTATGCTATTCTTGCCCTTTATTGAGAATTCTCCTCTTAAGGAAATGCCTGACCCCTATTATGGTAAACCCCAAGACTTTGAACGCTGCATGACTGTCGCAACAAAAGCAGCGTCGGGCTTGTTAAGCTCCATAGAAGAAAAGAAAATTTAAAATCGTGATGAATGTTAATAAAATAATTGCTGATAACACTGGTAATCGGGTTGCATCCACAACAGGTATTGGCGGCAACTCTAGTATGGTTACCTCGCTTGTTGTGCTAGAGGATGGGCGTAAGTTTCTCACTAAAGTTACTAAGCCAGGGCAAAGTGACGAAACCGGCAATGTTGCCTCGATGTTTAAACACATCCATGAAAATAGTAAGTTGCCCGTACCAGAGATTATTCTCCAATTCGATAATCTGCTTGTTCTAGAATATATTTCACACCAACAGGGTGGGCTTGCAATTGAGGCACAACCAGACGCTGCGAGACATATAGCAGGATTACATAACGCTACATCCGACTTTTATGGCTATGAAATTGATAATAACGTAGGCCAAGTTATCCAACCCAATACGGTGACGATGAACTGGTCGGAATTTTATGGAACACACCGCCTGCTTTTCGGTGTCAATCTGTGTATTGAAGCAGGGAAAATGCCAAAACGCATGTTGAACCGTTTTAAAAACCTTATTGACACATTACCCATGTTAATTCCTTTTGACACGATGCCCAGTTTACTTCACGGCAATCTGGAAAGGCATAATATACTCTGTGATGGTGATAAAGTTGTCTGCTTTGCTGATCCCGGTCTGTATTATGGACACGCTGAACTTGATATTGCTTTCATGCTGGTGGAGGGGAAATTATCCCCTGAATTTTATGGAGCGTACAATGAGGTTCGTCCCTTAGATAAAGAATTTCATGAAGAGCGCAAATGGCTCTATTTCTTATGGCCCTTGCTATTACAAGCTCGTATACATGGCGGTGATTTCGTTAAATACATTGATGCTGCGTTAACTAAATTGCACGTTTAAAGGTTGGCTTATACATTACTATCAATGCCAAAACGTGCTTCAGCAGTATAATAAGCCCGATCACTGGTGAGGTAGCTTGAAAATAATGTAAAGTGGCTAACTTCAAAGACTGGCGATCTGTATGATTGATTAGCCTGCATCCATGCCTCTATGCGCGCCTTTGCCTGGTTACTAAATCTAGCCAGCGTTACATGAGGCTTAAACTTGCGTTGATCTACTGTAATACGCTCTGGCGCATCTACCATTGCCAGTTGGCGCATCACCTTGTCATGCAGATGATTAATAGCGCCATAGTTTGTCGTACGTGCATGTAAGTTACGCGGCTGATAAGAAGTGCCAAATAAATCCACGCCATCTAAGCACATCTCAAAAGGGGCAAAGTCTATCGATGCTAGGCCGCCAATAATTTCTTCCATCGTGCTAGGGGAGACATCACCAATAAAAGCAAGGGTGATGTGTAATTGATCATCACGCTGCCAATATGCGCCCTCCACCCCGCTACGGGGGATAACAAGCGATTGTTTAACCTCATCAGGCAATTCAAGTCCAACAAACAATCTGAGCATACTTGCCTCCTGACTTACTTATTTAACACCGATGATACCACAGGACCTAGACGGTTTATAATAACATCCACACCCTTTTTATTAGGGTGAATGCCGTCGCCTTGATTTAGCGATGGGTCCGCTGCAACACCATCAAGAAAAAACGGATAGAGCTTTACAGCATATTGAGTTGCCACATCACTGAATATACTATTGAAACTCTCAGCGTAATCTGGCCCTAAATTAGGCGGCGCTATCATGCCCGCCACCAGCACAGACACCCCTTTTGCGCGCAGAGATTTCACTATAGCAAATATATTGTCGCGGGTGATAGCTGGATCAATACCGCGCAAACCATCATTCGCCCCAAGCTCGACAATCACCAGATCAGGCTTGCCGCCTTTAATAGGTGCCAGCGCCCAATCTAAGCGTGAACGACCACCCGAAGATGTATCTCCAGACACACCTGCATTGACCACATCAACGCTGGCATGGCCATTTTCCCGCAGCCAAACTTGCAATCGATCGGTAAACCCTTCGCCCGGCCCGAGACCATACCCCGCAGTTAGACTGTCACCAAAGGCAATGATCTTAACTCTGTTATTTATGTCATCTGTAGCAAAAAGCGCACTATTCATCGCAAAAACGAACAAAAGAAGGAAAAATAGCCTAGATAACGTATAATTGACCGTGGAGATATTGATATTCATAGATGTAATCCTCATATTCACTTCTAAGCAGCGAGCAATACCCAATATAAGTATAAAATAAAAGGCAACAACCACCATGGGTCAAAATAATAGTATCATCAATTTAAAAGATGTCAGCCTCACACTTTCCTCAGGTGCTGGTCCCGTCAATATTCTTAAGTCATTATCTTTAGATATTAAAAAGGGCGAAACTGTGGGTATCGTCGGCCCATCAGGATCAGGCAAATCATCACTGATGAGCCTCATGACGGGATTAGAACAAGCAACATCGGGCGCGGTTACTGTCGACGGTCTGGGGCTAGACGGTCAAGATGAAGACACGCTTGCTCGTCACCGTCTTAGTCGTATTGGCATTGTTATGCAGGCATTTCATCTGATCCCAACCATGACTGCCATCGAGAATGTTGCAGTACCATTAGAGCTGGCAGGGGTTAATGATGCCTTTGACATTGCAGCCAAAGAATTAGACGCGGTAGGTCTTGCCCACCGTATGGATCATTATCCAGCGCAACTATCTGGCGGCGAGCAACAACGCGTGGCACTGGCCCGCGCACTAGCCCCACAACCCGCCATATTATTTGGCGATGAGCCAACAGGCAACCTAGATAGCAGCACTGGTCACACCATCATTGATCTGATTTTTGATCTGGCTAAAAGCCGTAACAGCACCCTAGTAATCGTCACCCATGACCCCGCGCTGGCTGATAAATGCGACCGTGTTGTTTCCATGTCGGACGGCCTAATCGTCGATGACACAGGAAACACCAGCGATGTACCAGCGGGCAACCCTGTACAGGCGAGTTTAAACCCATGATCTCTCGTCAGTTTAACCTGCCAGTATCGCTGCGCATTGCCCTGCGTGAACTACGCGGTGGCCTATCGGGCTTCCGTATTTTTATGGCGTGCCTTATTTTGGGCGTTGCCACAATCGCTGCTGTTGCATCGCTTACCCGCGCTATTGAAGAGGGATTAGAGGCTGAAGGCCAAAGTATCCTTGGCGGCGACATAGAAGTCAGCGAATTCAGGAAAAAGCTACCTGATGACGCGGTGCAATGGTTAGCCAGCAAAGGCGAGCTTTTGCATACAGCCAAGCTACGTACAATGGCCAGAACTACAGCTGGTAATAGCACATTAGTCGAACTGCGCGCCGTAGGTATGGCTTATCCCATGTATGGTACGTTAAAAACAACACCCCAACTACCCACATCAGCCTTACTTTCTAAACAAGAGGATGAATGGGGAACCGCTATTGAGTCTGCGCTGGCTGACAGGCTAAATGTTCAGGTCGGTGACACATTAAAATTTGGCAGCATTACTACCCGTATTCGCGCCGTTATTGATGTTGAGCCTGACAAGGCCAATTTAGGGTTTCAACTTGGCCCCACAGTGATGATCGCACGCCAAGCGTTGGATGAGACTGGCCTTGTGGTTGTTGGCAGCTTAATCAGCTTTGATTACAAGCTGAGATTAGACGCTTCTTCAACCGAAGACATAAAGGCCTTTAGAGACGAGATAGAAGAAGCCTTCCCCGGCAATGATTGGCGCATAAGGGACCGCACGACCAGCGCCCCTGGTATGCGTCGTTTTATCGACCGTATGGGCATGTTCTTAACGTTGGTTGGCCTGACAGCACTGGTTGTTGGCGGCGTTGGCGTGGGCAATGCGGTGCGCGGCTATATGGACCGTAAAACTAAAACCATCGCCACCCTGAAAATTCTTGGGGCCGATGGCAGCACCATCTTTAAAGTCTATTTCATTCAGATATTGCTGATCGGTATTATCTCTATCATCATCGGTGTTACGGTCGGTGCCTTTTTACCAGCAATTTTAGCTAATTTTTTACCAGACACCCTGCCCGTATCACCCGAGCAAGGCTTATACCCTAAGGCATTAATTCTAGCGGCAGCATATGGCTTGCTTATTACCATTGCTTTCACAGCTTGGCCGTTAGGCAAGGCACGTGATTTACCACCTGTTCGTCTGTTCCGCGCGCTCGTGTCACCTGAATCTAGTCGCCCTCGCGGTATCTATATAGCCTTGATCATCCTTGCTATTGGTCTTGTTGCGGCACTTGCTATAGGCCTCGCAAATCAACGTTTCTTAGCGCTTGGTTTTATTGGCGGAGCTATTGTCACGCTCGGGCTACTGCGCTTCACCAGTTATTTAATAGAGCGCGGCGCGGCCAAGGCACCTCGCCCGAAAAATGCCCTTGTTCGTATGGCTGTGGCTAATTTACACAGACCCGGCGCTGCTACTGGCGCTGTGGTTATATCACTGGGCCTGGGGTTAACACTCTTTTCAAGTCTTGCGCTGATTGAAAGCAATCTAGAAGCACGCCTGCAAGAAGAAGTGCCCATGCAAGCACCTGCCTTTTTCTTCCTTGATATTCAAGCAAACCAAATTGATGATTTCAGGGCCACAACCCAAACACTAGACGGTGTTAGTGATCTAATGACAGTACCGAACCTGCGCGGTCGTATCATCAAATTGAATGACACAATGGCCGAAGACGCAGAGGTTGATCCAGAATACCGCTGGGTGCTTAATGGTGATCGCGGCCTGAGTTATGACACAGCCGTGCCTAACGGCAGTACATTGACCGAGGGTGATTGGTGGCCAGAAGGCTATTCAGGCCCATCCGAGATATCCTTTGGCGCAAAAGAAGCCAAGGGATTAGGCCTAAAGGTCGGTGACCATATAACCCTCATGGTGTTAGGGCGGGAAATCACAGCCCGCATTAGATCACTGCGTGATATCAACTGGGGCACCATGGGCTTTAACTTTGTGATGATGTTTGACCCTAATACCTTAAAGGGTGCGCCTCATACCTATATGGCGACAATCAAGGCGAGTGGTGAGGCCGAGAAAATTGCCCACCGCACCCTAACCCGTAAATTCACCAATATTACAGCTGTGCGGATGAAAGAAGTGATAGAGAGCGTTAATGTGATGTTAGCGCAGATCAGCATTGCCGTACGCGCCACGGCTATCGTCGCCATCATTGCTGGCATGTTAGTGCTGGCGGGTGCCATTGCTGCGGGGTTCAAACAGCGGGTGTATGAAAGCGTCATCTTAAAGGTAGTGGGCGCTGTGCGTAGCCAGATACTACGGGCTTATATGCTAGAGTATCTGCTTATTGGTTTTGTGGTCGCGGCCATCGCGCTGGGTCTTGGCGGCCTTGCTGGATGGGTCGTGGTGACACAGGTCTGGAAAATGACCTTCACATGGATGCCTATCCCGATGATTATCACGCTGGCGGTTAGTCTGATTGTCACACTAACATTTGGTATTGGCTCTAGCCTTAAAGCCCTATCCGCGCGCCCAAATGAAGTGCTGAGATCACAATAATGACAGATTTGAGCGGATTGTCTTGAATTTACCGTAATCTACCCCCATATTGCAGGGAACAACAATGGCTACTCAAGGAGTATAGACGTGGCACAATTTGACACTAATTATCAATCCGCATCAGCGGCAGGTACAAAAACAGGCTATGATGCAGGTCTGCGCACACACATGCTGAACGTATATAACTATATGGCATCAGGTGTTTTACTGACAGGTATCATCGCAATGATGCTTGGTAATGCACTTGAGGGTAATGTTGAGCTTCAACAAACATTATATGGCTCTGGCCTTCGCTGGATAATAATGCTTGCCCCTCTAGCATTTGTATTAGTCATGAGCTTCGGCGTAAATAAAATTAGCGCCCCGACCTTAAAACTAATTTTCTTCGCTTTTTCTGCAACCATGGGCGTATCTCTGGCTTCAATATTTCTAGTTTATACGGGCGAAAGCATTGCACGTACATTCTTTATCACGGCCGCATCCTTTGGTGCACTTAGCCTATATGGTTACACCACCAAGAAGGATCTATCGGGCATGCGTACATTCCTGATGATGGGCTTGTTTGGTTTGATCATCGCGAGCATCGTTAATATCTTCCTGCAAAGCAGCATGATGCAATTCGTCACCAGCTGCATTGGTGTGTTGATCTTCGCTGGCTTCACAGCCTACGACACACAGCGTATCAAGCATGAGTATTTCCAACTTGCTGGTACGGGCATGCTTGCTAAGGCCGCTATCATGAGCGCGCTCAAGCTATATCTAGATTTCGTAAACCTATTTATGTATCTGTTGCATTTCCTTGGAAATCGCGACTAATTCCGCGATACATTCACTGTAAATATTTAAAAAGGCCTGTTTTATCGGGCCTTTTTTTTATGCTTATTTACTTCAAATAATTCTATTATTTGAGCGCTCAATACGCCGCGCATGCTTTGAGATGACCCTAGTTTGTTAGACACCTTGCGACTTCAGTATTGTTTGTTGTTCAAAATCTATTGGTGACAACAATCCGTTGTTACCATGCTTTCTCTTTGGGTTGTAGAAAAACTCGATATAATCAAATATGTCATCACGAGCATCCTTGCGGGTTGCGTAGGTTCTGCGTCTGATACGCTCTCGCTTTAGCAGATGGAAAAAGCTCTCAGCAACCGCATTGTCATGACAGTTTCCACGTCTACTTACACTGGCTTCTAGATTGTGACCATCAAGAAACTTTTGCCACTCATGGCTAGTAAACTGGCTACCTTGATCAGAATGGATAATGACTTTCTGCCTAGGTTTACGTCTCCAGCCAGCCATTAATAAAGCGCTGAGCACCAAATCCATCTGCATGCGTGACTGCATAGACCAACTCACCACGCGACGTGAATACAGGTCAATCACCACCGCCAGATACAGCCAGCCTTGATGCGTGCGAATATACGTTATATCTGTCACCCAAGCATGATCAGGCAAAACTACTTTAAAGTCCCGCTGCAATCTGTTGATTGCAACATTCGCAGGCTTGCCGCCATAAAAGCCAGCTTTACGTTTGTAGCCTATCTGTGCCTGAATACCCGCGATACTAGCCAATCGTGCCACACGGTTCATGCAGCATGTCTCGCCTATAGACCGCAGGTCATCATGAAGTTTGCGGTATCCGTATACACAGCCACTCTCAAGCCAAGCTTTTTTAAGATATCTCTTTCTTCGGTTACTCGTAATAGCTCAGCCTTCAGACGTCGGTTCTCCTTGGCGTATGCAGACTCTTTTGCACGTTCTTTGACAGGCTTGCTATATTGCTTCTTCCATGTATAGAGCGATTTAGTGCTAATCCCGAGCCGCTCAGCAACTTCCTGGGCCGAATAACCACAGTCAGTGACCTGTGCGACTGCATCGCGTTTGAACTCTTCTGTAAATCTAATACCTGATGGCATAATATATAAACTCCTTGCTTCATTTTATAACAAACAAAGTGTCTACAAATCTAGGGTCATCTCATTTATTTATTGCAATTTTGAGTATGTTAAGGTTAATAAGGAATTAATAAAAAATTAATACTTACTTATTAAATCTATTATTAATTCTATTAATTCGTTATTATTTTATTATTTAGGAATATATAAATGACCCTCATAGACCCACAAAATCCAAAAGAACTTCTATCAACGACTTCTCTAATTCCTCTCACTATAAATGTGAACACTAGCGCTAGTGTGGCAATGCTTCAAACAGTAGCTGTGACACCAAATATTTTTACCGAGGATGTCGATGGCAATCATATAGGTACGAGTGAGGCTGACACATTAGATCTTGGTGATTCTATTGTGGATGAGGTGGTTAATGCAGGCGCTGGTAATGATGATATAACAACAGGTAGTGGCAAAGATATTATCAAAGGCCAAAATGGCAAGGACACACTTAAAGGCGGTGCTGGCCTTGATAAAATCTTCGGCGGCAAAGGCCATGATACTATATACGGTGGCTCT
>CBFDCC010000012.1:0-80272 GCA_965603205.1 uncultured Kordiimonas sp.
CGTTGGTGATGATGTTATAAAGGGAAATGATGGTAAAGACACCCTTAGAGGCGATGATGGCCTTGATAAAATCTTCGGCGGCAAAGGCCATGATACTATATACGGTGGCTCTGGAGCAGACGTGATCAAGGGCGGTAGCGGTAACGACACTATCACTGCTGGCAAAGGCAAAGATGTGGTAGAGGGCGGCGTTGGTGATGATGTTATAAAGGGAAATGATGGTAAAGACACCCTTAGAGGCGATCAGGGCGCTGATAAAATATACGGTGGTGATGGTGCGGATACCATACTTGGCGGTGCGGGAGATGACCGTATTTTAGCTGGTCTTGGCGCTGATAATGTTCAGGGTGGCCAAGGAGATGATATCATCATCGTTCTAGGGACGACCTCAGCAGATGAATATAGCCAAAGCTCAATTACAAACTCAGGGGACACTGGTCTAGACTTATCTGATATGATTAAGCTTAGTGATCTGAATGGCCGCAGTGAGAGTGACGCAAAAGTTGGTGAAGTCTTAGTTGGTGGTGAAGGTAATAATACGCTGGTTATTTATGGGACGACCGATTTTACAGGCGTAACAGTCACTAACTTCTCAAATCTGGTTATTAACTCAGATGTGACCATATCATCTGAGCAATTGGGTGGCTTTGATGGATTGCAGGGAGATGGTGAATCAGTACTCAATGTAGTTGCTGATGAAGGTGATGATAATAGTCTTGACCTTTCTGCATTCGATAATGTTGAGGGCATTGGCACCTTGACAACAGAAGGTGATGTAACGATTGAAGTTTCTGGCTCTGACGACCTGTCTGGAGTTGCAACAATCTCTGGCGATGGCGAAGGTACTATTGCTATCGTTCAGGCAACGGGCAGTGACGATGCTGCTTCATTTGATTTTTCTGCAGTTGATATGGATGGCGTTGGTGACGTTACAGCTTCAGGTGACGTTGAATTAATCGTCGAGGATGCTAGCCAATTAGAGGCTGCTGGTATTGGCAGTATTAGTGGTGAAGGCGAAGGTGAAATTTCTTTGTTTGTCGAAGGTAATAGCGACAATGATAGTGAGGTTGACCTTGGCGATCTATCTGAAATTGTTTCTGGTGTTGATGGCGTAGAAGTTGGTGACGATGCAACATTAGTCGTTGATGATGTTAGCGCACTAGATGATATGAATTTAACTGAGTTGGGTGGTAATGGTGACATAACATTTGATTTCGGCAAAAGCGTGAATACGGAAGAGGCCTTGGCAGGTCTCACACTTGATGATGACGTTGTGATTACAAATGAATTTGGTGATGTTTTAGATGCTGGGGATTTAGGTGCCGAGGTTGTGGCTGATGAGGATACTGGTGTAAACTCAGTCAATCTTACTGGTACTGCAGGTTCTAATACCCTTGAAGGTGCTGAGGACGGAGATACTCTTTCAGGCGCTGGCGGTGATGATACACTTATCGGTAATGGCGGTAATGACGTTTTATATGGAGGAACTGGTGGAGACACCCTTGCTGGTAATAAAGGCTCAGATGAATTATATGGCGGCGCAGATAATGATATACTTGATGGCGGCGCAGGTAATGATGATCTAGATGGTGGTGCTGGTGCCGATACGTTAACAGGCGGCGATGGCCGTGATAACTTTATTGTAAAGTCTGGACAGGGCGGTGATACAATCACTGATTTCCAAGTCGGCGTTGACAAGATAGACATCAGTAATTTTGCAGACCTGCTGGATCTTGCTGCAAATGATTTTAATATGGATGATTTAACCATTACTAACACAGATGCTGGTGCAGTAATTGATATGGGCAATGGTGATACAATCACGCTAACTGGTTTAACGGCCGAAGATCTAAGTTATGGTGACTTTATATTCCCTGATGCAAATTTTGTGGGTGTCAAGATGGTTGGCGATCCTAATGACGATGAATATTTTGGTACTGATTATGCCGATGAGTTAATCGGTGGCGAGGGCAGTGATACGCTGTCGGGTGGATTAGGCGATGATATCTTAAACTTTGGTGCTGGCGATGATAATGCCAATAGTGAAGAGGGTAATGACACTTATACCCTTGGGGATGGAAGTGATAGCATAAGTTTTTATGGCTCATTTACAGGGCATGATGTGATCGAAGATTATAATCCAGCTGAGGATGGAGTTATTGATTTAAGTGGAGTTAATGATTTAGTCGGTGGTGATAATAGCGGTAATATGTCAGCAGCCGACCTGAATATTACAGATACGGCCGATGGTGCGCTTTTAACAATTTCAGCAAATCAAACAATATTGTTCAAAGGCCTCACAGCAGCAGAGCTTGCTAATGATAGTAATTTCACATTTTCAACGGTGGGCAGCGCAAACGCTGACACATTCACAGGCGCTGATGGTAGTGATTTGGGTAATCTCTCCGAAAATTACATTATCGGTGCAGAGGGTGACGATACCCTAACAGGTGGTTTATTTGCTCTAAACTATTTAAAAGGTGGTGCTGGCGCTGATACCATTACAGCTGGAGCAGACGCCAATGAAGGCCCTGGCGGAGAGGGGGGCGATATGCCATCCCCTATCAATGTCCTAGAAGGTGGCGCAGGTAATGACACCTTGATAGGTGCCTCAGGTACTCAAGATTATTTAAGCTATGCGAATGACATAGCGGGTATCACGGGCAATTTTGCGACAGGTACTGTTACGGATGGCTGGGAAGATACAGATACGATTGGTAGTGATCTTGATACATTAGACGCTACTCAATTCGGTGATACTGTGACAACAGGTGGCGACATCTGGCGGTATAGAATGGGTAGAGGCGATGATACTGTTACTCAAGGCTCAGTAGATGATGTATGGGTTTACCTTGAGGAAGGCGATGATAATTTTACAGGTATAGTTGGCGGCACCGCTAGGGTCATCTCTGGTAAAGGAAATAATGTTATCGATAGTACCGCTGGCACCGTTACCGTATCATATGCAGATGCTGCGTACGGCATGCATGTTGATCTTGGCGCTGGTGAAGCTACCACTAGTGAAGAATATACTGCTCCTGTCGAGTATATTGATACATTAATCAATGTAGAAAATGTGATCGGTTCAAATGAAGGTGACTATCTTGTTGGTAGTGCTGGGAATAACGAACTTACTGGCGGTCAAGGCAATGATATCCTTGATGGTGGCGCGGGTGTTGATACGGTTGTTTTCGATAGCATGCCTGAGCCTGAAGAAGGTGGCGAAGAAGGCGGAGGAGGAGAAACTCCAACTGACGGAATTACAGTTGATTTAGCTGAAGGCACCGCAGAAGATGCCTTTGAAGGCATTGATGTTCTCTCAAATATTGAGAATGCCACTGGTACCTATTTAGATGATACAATCAGGGGTGATGACAATGACAACATCTTAATTGGTGGTGACGGAGATGATACCATTAAAGGCCGTGGAGGTAATGACACGCTAGATGGCGGTGGCGGCGATGATTCTTTCTGGTTAGGTGATAGTGTTAATGATGGTGATGATGCACACACTGGTGGAGATGGTGCTGATACCTATACGATTTACCCAAATAGTGGTGTGGATTCCATTTCAGACTTTGACCCTAGTGGCGGCGATAGGCTTGATATTCGCAATGTACAGGATTTACCATCGACTAATGGCAGTGCAGGCGGTAGCTTTGGGGACCTAGTGTTTACAGATTCTGAAGCTGGTACAACGCTTGATCTAGGTGATGGTAATTCATTATTATTTGAAGGTTGGACATCTGCTGATTTGATTACCGCTGTGGAGAGTAATAGCTCTGCTAGTATGGGTATTATAGGTACTGATGGTGCTGATGAGTTGCTTGCAGAATCTACAGGTGATCGCTTAATTGGCGGTGCAGGTGATGATGTTCTAACAGCTAGTGATTCAATATATTTTGCTCGCCTAATGGGTGGTGCTGGTGATGACACCTTAAATGCTGGGTCAAATGTTAGCAGTTCTGTCTTTATGCTCGGCGGAGCAGGTAATGATACATTTAATGGCGGTGATAGTAATGCTTCTATATTTGCTAATTATGATCCAGCAGCTATTACCGTTAACTTTATTACAGGCGAAATGATTGATGGCTGGGGGGATACGGATACTTTTTCTGGTATCAATCGCATTCAAACTACTGCATTTGATGATACGGTTATCTATGGCACTAATGGCCATAACAATGTTGTTGATTCTATCAGCTTGGCTGCAGGTAATGATACAGTGACCATTGCTAATGCCTCTGATATGGCAATAAACGCAGGTACCGGCAATGATACTGTGACTGTTACTAGTGGTGATACGAGAACCAATCTTGGTAGTGGTGATAATACATTCACAAGCACGTCAACAGATGGTCAGTCAGTATCGGCAGGTGAAGGTGATGATACTATCACAACTGGTGACGGTGATGATTATGTTGACGCTGGTTTTGGTGACGATGTTGTCGTTACTGGCGCTGGAGCTGATACTATACTTATATCAGGCGGCAATGACACAATGACTGGCGGCGCTGGTGCAGATGTCTTTATGCTGACAGACAATCAGGTGGATGGCCTACGCCTTAGTACTGCAGGCCTTGGTAGTAATATCATAACTGATTTCGTACTAGGCACTGACAAAATCAATCTGCAAACATTAATGCCGCATGTTTTCGTAGATAGTTCTGACGAGACCATAATGATAAATGACTATAATCGGGATGGAACTGTTGACTTTAGAGATCTTGATATATCAACTAATTCAGATGGTGATGCTGTTATCTGGCTTAGATATGATAGCTCTATCACTATCGAAGGTGTTTCCCCAGCTGACTTAACAGCAGATGACTTCATCATGGTTTATTCCGATGAAGGTACTGAAGATAGTGATAATTTCGTAGGCACCGAGGGTGACGATGTGATGGATGGTGCTGGCGGCAATGATATGCTTTCTGGTAACAAAGGTAATGACACTATAACTGGTGGCGATGGTACTGATGAGATATTTGGCGGCCTTGGCGCTGATGTTATTGACGGTGAGGCTGGCGATGACATGGTGATGGGGGAGGATGGTGATGATACCCTGAACGGCGGCGATGGCAATGATACCATTAGTGGTAACAGTGGTAATGACAGAATTAATGGTGGGGCTGGTGATGATACTTTAACTGGCGGTGATGGCACTGATGTTTTTGTCTTTGATGCTGGTTGGGGTACTGATGATATTTCAATGTATCAAGATAATCAGGATATGCTAGACTTTAGCTCCCAAGGTATAACCTTTGGTGACTTGACCATCACTCAAGATGGTAATAACACCAATATTGCACTGGGCAGTGATTTAATCGTGATTTACTTCACGGATGCTTCTAATATAACAGTGGATGACTTTATCTTCTAAATTTTAGTGGAATAAATAACGAAAAGGCGCTTACCTATTGGGTTGGCGCCTTTTTTTACAGCTTTGTTGACCATCTATGAGGAGGGTCAGCCGCATATAAGCATCTAGACCAAAGGTGTCCCATAATGATGGCACGCCCGCGTGAACTCATTATGAAGTGACGTGTCTTAATATATTATATAATTACGCAGACTATAATTATTGATTAATAAACGCACCTGCATAAAGTTACAACGTGCACTCTATAAAACAGCGTACTGAGCTGGGGTACTGAGACAATCTAAAAAGCGACGTTAAAATGGATGAATTATCAATAATATCATATAGTTACACCACTTCATGGAGGAGGGGTTCGCTTCCCTTATGCTCCTCCAGTAATGTTATTTAACTAGTTGATATTTATATACCCACCCCTGTGCCCACCTAATAAATTCAAAAAATGTTATCATCACCCTCCCCAAGGTATATATTGAGTACCGTTGCTTTCTACTTCTGTAATGTCATCAGGCATAAGCATATCACTAGCAAATGTATCCATATAGATTACGGGACTATTTTCAACCTTCCCCATACAGCATAGTTATACGGTTTTTGTAGATCCCTTTATAGCGAGCTGTGGCGCAGCCCATGATCGATGGCATTGCCAATACTAAAAAGTATATACGAACTACTGCTCATTCTATAATTTTTTCCTTTATGCGCATAATACTTCAGTCTTCTTATTAACTTACGTCTTATGGATGCATACTAAAGGTGTAGTATTTATACAACACCTCATGTCTAAATCTATACTTTCGTTGAGGTCATCTCTCCCCCACGCGTCAAAGCAGTAACGCCATCCAAAATGGGAGGCGATAAAACGCATAAAGTGGAGAGGAAACACTATGTTAAAAGATCCGAAAATATTACTTAAAAAGCGCCTGTTAGGGGCCGTAGGTTTAGCCGCGATCTTAGTCGCAGGCATACCTGTGACAGAGGCGCAAGCTCAAGATGGGGAGGATGACACATTAGAAGAAATCGTTATAACAGGTTCATTGATCCGCAACCCTAACATTACACGTTCAGCACCAGTTGCTGTTATCTCTAGCGAAGAGATGCAATTCCAGGGAACTAACGTTGCTGAAGAAATGCTCCGTGAAATTCCAGGTATGGTTCCAAGTATTGGCTCTAACGTCAATAATGGCAACAGCGGTTTCTCATATGTAAACCTTCGTGGTATGGGTTCAAACCGTAACCTAGTGCTGGTTGACGGTCGTCGCATGTCTCCAGCAGAATTAAATGGTCGTTTTGATCTCAATAACATTCCGATAGCTCTTCTTGACCGCGTTGATGTTCTAACTGGTGGTGCTAGTACGACATACGGTGCTGATGCTATTGCTGGTGTGGTTAACTTTATCACAAAGAAAAGCTTCACTGGATTTGAA
Source organism: uncultured Kordiimonas sp. (assembly GCA_965603205.1). Lineage (GTDB taxonomy): Bacteria > Pseudomonadota > Alphaproteobacteria > Sphingomonadales > Kordiimonadaceae > Temperatibacter. The sequence continues at coordinate 6,808 of CBFDCC010000012.1, forward strand.
GTAAACACATCATATGGTGAAACAGAAAAAGACGATGGTGCTGCCAAGCGCATGGAAGTGACTTTGGGCGCCGACCTTGATAATGGTCGTGGTAATGCAGTTCTAAGCATGGGCTATCAAACAACAGATCCTGTATGGCAGGGTGATCGCGAATTTTCTGAATATGTACAATACTACTGGGATGGCGCACGTGGTGGTTCAGGTCTTGGATCATACAACACGCGTTTTGGTAACGTAAACCCAACTGGTACATCAGGTGGCAACTTAGGACTTGGTGGTGTTCAGGATGACCGCACATTTGCTGCGGCGTTTACACCGTATAACTATGGCCCATCAAACACTTTCCAGGCACCATTTGATAAATACAACATCTATGCAGCTGCTGATTATAAAATCAACGACAGCGTAGAGGTTTATACAAAAGCATTATTTTCACAAAACACAGTGAATACACTTATTGCTCCATCAGGTGCCTTTGGTGATAGTGTAACTATTTCATTAAACCACCCATTAATGTCTGATGCTCAACGTAATGCATTCTGTGCATTCGATACAAACCCCGCTGGCACTTATACACCTACATACACACAATCTCAGTGTGATGCAGCTGGTGCAGCGACGGGTGCGACTGATCCTAACTACCTAACTGTTGATTCACAGCTACGTCGTCGTAACGTAGAAGGCGGCGGTCGTAACAGTGACTATACTGCTAACTACTTCAACTATAGCCTTGGTTTCCGTGGTGATATTACAGACACTATGAGCTATGATATCTTCGGCTCATATGGCAAGAGTGATCAGACGCAGACTCAAAAAGGTTACTGGATGAAATCTCGTTTCCGCTCGTCTCTTCTTTCTGGTCCTGACGGCTGTAATGATGCTAGCAATGGATGTGTGCCAGTTGATTATTTCGGCCCTACAGGTTCAATCAATGAAGAAATGAATGCTTACCTATTAGGTGGCGAAAGTAAGGTTACTACTGTATTTGACATGGCGCAGGTCAATGCCAATATTAGTGGTGAAATGGGTTATGCTCTTCCTTGGGCAACTGACTCAGCTAACTTCGCTATTGGTGCTGAATACCGAGAATACTCAGGTTCACAAGAATCTGACGTACTTTCACAGTCTGGTGATCTTGGCGGCGCTGGTGGTGCTGCTCCAAACATCGCTGGTGGTTACAGTGTATATGAAGCTGTTGCAGAATTCTTAGTGCCTATTATTCAGGATGCTGAATGGGCAAAAGAATTAAGCTTTGAAGCTGGTATTCGTTACTCTGACTATAGCGTTAAGGCTGAAGGCGCAGAGGGTTACAATACTACGACTTGGAAAACAGGTCTTAGCTGGGCACCAACTGATGACGTTAGATTCCGTGGCACATTCTCTCATGCCGTTCGTGCGCCAAATATTGCAGAATTATTTGCACCTGTACAAACTGGTTTGAGTAACTTGAATAGCGACCCTTGTGCATCTGTTAATGATGGCGGTGTCAATAGTGGTTTTGTACCAACTGGTGCACTGCGTGATGTTTGTATCGCTCAGGGCGCTCCTGCTGGCTCAATGGGCTTCATTCCTCAGCCTGCTGCTGGTCAAGTAAACTCTACAGGTGGTGGTAACCTAAACGTTCTACCTGAGAGTTCTAACAGCTGGACACTTGGTGTAGTGATACAACCTGAAGCAATTCAAGGCCTTACAGTATCGGTTGATTATTACAACATCAAAGTGAAGGGTTCTATTAACACACCATCACCTGATGATGCGATCTCAGCTTGTTTCGATGTTAATCTAAGTACATCTAATCCTGCATGTCTTGCTATCTCACGTTCACCAATTGATGGTGGCCTAAGTGGTGATGAAGCAATTGTTAAAGGTCTTCCTTTATTCCTTTCTAATAATGGTAATATTGCAACAGACGGTATCGATTTAACGATTACTTATGGTCGTGAGATTGGTTCTGTTGACTGGAATACTAGCTTTGCTGGTAACTGGACAAACAGTTCAACATTCCAAGCTGTAACTGATGTATCTCTAGATCGTGAATGTGTAGGTCTATACAGTGCAAACTGTGCTTCTATTCAGCCTGAGTATACATTCAACTGGCGTAACACAGTATCATTTGACAAGGTTGATGTATCATTATTGTGGCGTTATATCTCTAGCAACCAGTATGAGTTTGCTTATAGTGATGATGATCCTGCACTAATTGGTGAGCCTGAAGGTGGCGTACTTGGTAAGCAAGATTTCAACAGGACAAAAGCTTACAACATGTTCGATCTAACAGTGCGTTATGCTGTGATGAAGAACCTAACACTTACGGGTACTGTGTCTAACTTGTTCGATAAAGCTCCACCATTAACTGGTTCGTTTATTGGTGCAACAGGTTACAACAGTGGTAACACATACCCATCAACATTCGACACACTAGGTCGTCGTTTCAACATCAATGCTAAGTTTAGCTTCTAATCTTTAGCAGGATGATTAATCAAATAAAAGGCGGGCCAATTGACCCGCCTTTTTCTATAGAGTATTTTGTGTTAAAATACATTTATACTATCAAGGTCTAGTTATTAAAGATCATCCAAAACTAAGGCAGAGGGTAAAGTCAGAGACAAACCTATATTTTGAGCGACAGCCTTTGCCCATATAGTCACCTTATCAATTTCATCTGCATGTAGTTTAATGCCATCAAGCCGATCTGATTCACGTTGAAGTGAGTCAAAATCAGCTTCGTTTTTAGAATGTGTTTGAAACACAGGACCAGAAATAATCTTATCCAAGTCATGATTTCCTATATTTAAGGAAAAGTGTTCACTAAGCTTTTTCATGACGGCATGTGGTGATTTCATAAAATGATCACTTTGAAGCGTTACAACTCTGCCTGGTCCAACTTGTTTTATAAGGCTTGCAAACAAGGCATGTTGCGCCAGCCAACCTACGGCCGCTGCTTGCATATCAGTTAAACGAAGATAGTCTTCCCCTTCGAGGCCTAGATCAATGATACCGTCTTCTAGCTGCTTCACCATTAAATCGCGCACCCATAACCTTCCCATCATTCCTTTTCGTGCAATAGATCCCAGAAAACCCTCAAGAGGGGTATATAGGAACACTGCCTTCGCATTTGGACGTTGGGCCATAATTTGAGCGGCAAAACTATTAATAAGGTTTGAAGGTTTAACAATTATAGATTCCCCTTCAGAAAATGGTCTTGATAGTAAGGTTAAGGCACTATCTAGCACGGTATCAATCGCCGCTGGCTGAGCGCCTCGTGCTCGCCACCCTGCAATATCATTTAATATTACAGGCTCTTTAAGCCCCATAGATACACCCGGTATGTCAAATGCTTTAGCAAGCAAGGTCGAGCAGCAGTAAGCAGAATGAAATATGAAGTGCAAGGGCGCCGTACGAGCAGAGGCAACAGCAACATCCCTGTTAACTGGATTTGGGTGCTGGGCACTAGGTAAATTTTCATCTGTAAGGAACACAGCTTGTCTGTGCTCATCACGCGTTACCTTAATAAATTGAATTGCATCTCGGTTCGCATCATAACGATGAGGCCACCAATCAGGATTTTCGACAATATTATCATTCAAAATATTTCTCCAGTCTCCCTAAACTTACTCTTTTGGTCTTGGGATTTATGTCAAAACAAGACGGTATGTAGAATTTAGAAACAGCTACATAATTCACATGAATTACACACCAACACACCCTTATGACGCATCATTAGGCATAGACATCAATGGGGTTGGGGAAATAGTTGATTGTTGTGGTGTTTTAGCAACACATAAAAATCTGCAAAACCAATGCCTTATAGAAAAGGGGCTTAAATTAAACTAAAGTTCAATTGTATCATATGGTTATGCGTTTAAATCATGAAACGGGAACGAACTCATTTCCGTTCCCGTCGCACAGTGACTATAGAATTGCACGGTGAATTAAGCCGTACATTATATAAGACACACCAGACTTAAGATGCCTCACATAATAATGAAAAAAAATATTTTTAAATATTTGAGGTGGAGGGTTTTCAATCTCTTGATTGTCTAGACACTGCGTGAATGTTATATATCTTCTAACGAAAATAGTAGGATGGCACTGATCTAATGATTACCGCATTGAAGGAAAAAATCTTAAATAACTTAGTAACTGATCAGTCAGTTGTTTCTATAGTTATAGATGGTTCTCAATCCAATCAAAAACCAATAGGTAGTCGTGACATTGTTGAAAAAGCTATTGAGGCTCATAGAGGGATGTTATCATCTTGGTTGACAAAGAAACTGGGAAACCGAGACGTAGCTGAAGATATTGCCCAACAAGCTTTTGTAAAAGCATTAAATTATTCCACAACAACAATAGTCGATAACCCTAAAGCTCTTTTGTTTAAAATTGCGGCTAACCTCACGATGAACGAGTATAGGCGCAGAAATCAGGAAGCCTTACACTTTGTTCAAATTGACGATACGAAGGTTATTGATGGCGCTGCTGCCCATGTGGAGAACCAATTTTCCCCAGAGCAACAAGCAGGGGATCGTCAGAAATTGCGTCAAGTAAAGGCAATTTTGAAAGATATGCCTGACAGGCAGCGTAAAGCATTCCTTTGGAATAGGTTTGAAGGAAAGACTTATAGCCAGATCGCTGTTTTATTAGGTGTGTCGGTTAGCACAGTAGAAAAAGATTTCATGAAGGCTCTACACAAACTTCGTGAGGCATAAATATATAAACGTGATTTAATAAATAATAATAAGATTAACGCTAACTAAGCGGGGCCAAATATTAATCTTTACAAGATGAGATAACATAATGGCAAGACTAACAGAAATGAGACATGGGAAGACCCCAGATGACGAAGCGATATATTGGTTTGTTAAAACCAATACGCACGCAATGACTGCTGAAACTAAACAGGGTTTTGAGGCTTGGTTAAACGCGACTCTTGAAAATAAGATCGCCTTTAATGCTCTAAAGGAGACTGATGATTTAATCTTGAATCATGGGGACAGTCTTTTGGAGGATTTATACGCCACGGAGCTTGAACAAGAGGCGGAAAAGGCCTCTAAAAGTGAAGATGAAGGCAATGTGGATTGGTTTAAATGGTCAGCTATTGCTGCAACCTTATTGATAGTAGTGGTTGGGGCTTCTTGGAACATGATGATGCCTTCACCGAGTGAACATTATTATGAAACACAACGCGGCGGCAGCCAAGAAGTGGCGTTGAATGATGGTAGTGTTATGCATTTGAACACGAATACAAAGGTTCACATTCGTTTTGATGAGAAACAAAGGCATGTGGATTTGATAAAGGGAGAAGCCATCTTTGAAGTTACGAAGAACCCTAATAGGCCTTTTATAGTTAAAGCGGGTCAGTCTAAAGTAACGGTGCTTGGTACAAAATTTATGGTAAGACGTAGAGATGTTACCGATGATATTTATGTCATTGAAGGTAAAGTGAATGTCGGGATCTTAGATGCAGAAGAAAAACCTATAGAGGCGCTGATATTAGTTAAGGGTAATCAAGCAATCGCATCTTCGGCCTCGCTGGCATTAAGCACACCTTTAAACCCTCAGATTGATCTTGCATGGCGTGAAGGTTGGCTGCGATATCATAATACCCGCCTTGAAGAGGTTGTGAATGACTTAAACAGATATTTGCACCATCCCTTATTATTGGAGGATGACAATATTGCTAATTTACTCGTCACGGCACAAATACCTTTAACCTCAGATAGGGAAATGATCAAAGCAATACAAGTCGCATTCAATTTGAAGGTAAGTAAAGATGCAGGGGGAGCAATGAAACTTGAAGAAAATCCTACCTAGCTATAAAGCCAGCGCATTTTACTTATTGTCCGGGGTCAGCCTAAGTGTTCTAGCGTTATCGCCATCAACGGCGGTGGTTGGGGATGATGATGTTCAAATTGCTTTAGTTGCCAACAATAAACCTTATAGAACAATGATAATTATTAAGGCCCAGCCTCTGTCTGATGCTTTGATCGATTATTCCGCTCAAACAGGTATTGGAATCGTTGTTAATAGTAAGCTCATTAATGAGAGTGTTTCTAAATCTGTAAAAGGACAGTCTAGCCCCTATCTAGCCCTTAGGGTTTTACTAGAAGATAGTGGGCTGGATTATCATAGGATCGGCAGTAAGACGGTTTCACTTATACCGACGCGCGTTATATATTCAAAGGCCGCCACATCACCCGCAAAGTCATTGATGCCCTTAAATTCTGTGTCTATGCCCATAGAAGAGATGCTTGTAGTGGGGGAGCGTAGACCCCAATATACTGTGCCCCGAGGGCAGCCTATCTCATCAATCAGTCGTGATCAAATTCAACATAGTGGTTATGTAAGTGTAGAATCTGCCCTGAACAATATACCAATGATTTCCTCTTCGGTCACGCGTGTTAATAGTGCGGCCTTTGGGAGCGATGGTGGATTTTCTCTCCCTGAAATAAGGGCGCTTGGTCATAATAGAACATTAGTTCTTTTGAACGGAAAACGCATTGCATCGACGATTGGTGGTCGAAGTGGGTTGCAAGGTGTAGATCTAAACGGTATCCCCCCTGAAGAAATTGATCGGGTTGAAATTATTCGCGGTAATGTAGCGGCTGATTATGGAGGAGAGGCCATTGGCGGGGTGATTAATCTCGTATTAGACCGTAACCCTGATGGCTTTACCATTTCATCAAATGCTGGCACTTCCCAGAAATGGGATAATAAATTTATAAGCAATAGATTGAAATATGGCACGAGCATCGCTGATAATAGAGGCTCTATTAGTGCGACCTTATCGCATGGGCGAACAGAAGGCTTACTGTTAAGTGATAGGGAAATAACACACAATTTAGCTTGGTTTGCCAAGGATGGTGTCAGGGCTTCTCCTAGCGATGGCATCTTCACAGCAGGGTATGGCGGAAGTTCAACCTCCGCAAATGGGTCGCTTGTAGCTTACTTGACACAAGAGGGGGAATTGCAGGGTTTTGACGGATGGAAGACTTTTGTTACATCCGATGACGGTGCTTCAATAAATTCTTGGGAGGGTTCCCCAGACCAACTATTCAATTACACTGAAGGGCAGTCACTATACGCGCCGATGGAACGTATCTCAGGTCGTTTCTATAGTGATTATAGGTTTGAAAATGGTGATACCATAAGAGCTGAATTAAGCTATTCGACTAATGCATTAGCCAGCAAGATGTCGCCAGTCGTTCTAGCACCGATGGTTGGTGCTTTGTCTTATGATCATCCAATTCATACTCTTGATATTAATGATGATCAAATCTCAAGCGATGTGCGTAAGTATCTTCAGGGTATTACACAAGGTAAAGTATCAGAAATAGTCTTATCAAGAAGATTGGTTGAGCTTGGCCCTCGCAGTTTTGACATTGAACACAAATATATGAATGTAAATATTGCGTATGAAGGGGTTCTGAATGACCTGTGGACATATGATTTTTTTGTTCAATATGGCAGTACTAGGTCATCCTCAAGATCGGGGGGTCATGCCCGCGCGTCCCGCCTAGAGCTTGCACTCAACCCAGAGCAATGTGAACAGACGGTTGGCTGTGTCCCCTTGTCGCTTTTAGGAAGTCAGGGTATTTCACCTGAGGCAGCCGACTATATTCGGGCACCCGATTGGATTAGAGATATAAACTCAAATCAGCTCTATACAAAGTTACAGTTAGATGGAGATATGGATATTTTAGGCCGGCCAGCGTCACTTGGTTTTGGGGCAGAGATGCGCCGTGATCATGTGCGGGATCAATCTTTGAACAATCTAGATACCGCAGGGGCGGCAAATATAATTAGTGGCGATGTGGGCGGCACTATAACCATTGGCACTATGCAGTTTAATAGTGATTGGCTCCTTGTTAATGACGCAGCTTATATTCATATGTTGCAAGTTCGTTTCGCTGCTCAACTTAACAAACAAAGATACACAGGCTCTAGTTTTAACTTTAGTGCAGGCATTGACCTGCAACCAGTGGAAGGACTGGCGCTGACCACTTCTTATCAGAAAGGAAAACGCGCGCCTAGCTTGTCAGAGTTATTCACTGCTTCCACCTTTAATCAAATCTACTTTACGGACCCCTGTCATGATTATCTTCATAGTGATGACGTAAAATTAATTGAAAATTGTGCCTTGGATCTCCCTGATGACGTGGGGGGTGAGTTTTACCAAACAAACCAGAGTGCTCAGGGGTTTGTAGAAGGCAACAAAGATTTAAACCATGAGAAGGTTGAAAGTTTTAATTTCGGCATTGATCTATTGAGTACTGGTGTATGGCCTAAAAGTAACTTTCAAGCGCAACTAAGTGTTGATTATTATAATTCAAAGATAGAAAATACAATAACAACAGCTAGCGTAAGTGACGTGCTGTTTCTTTGCTATCAATCAGCTGGGCTAAGTCATTCCTTTTGTGGAAATAGTCCTAATAGTGGGCGAGATTTTATTAATAGAAATGCTATTACAGGACAAATTCAGCAACTTACTATTATGCCCCTATCGGCTGGAATTCTTAAGGTTTCAGGATTAGAAACTGAATTTTCACTCAAATATTCTGCTGATAAGCATAGCGCCCATCTATTTGGTTTAAAAGATGCTGAACTGTCTATAATGCATCATTATGGCCTAGAGCATAAGACAGAATCAAATACCAGCGACTATATTTCAAACCATCTTGGCACTGTACAATACCCAAAGCATAGACTGAACGGTCGTATCTCGCTTAATTTTGAGAAATGGGGGGTTTCTTGGTTGGCAAAAATACGCGGTAAATCCGTTGCCAGTGATGGTGTGAGGACAAGGCAGGATGCTCAAGTGCCAACTGTTGTTTATCACGATATTAATAGCTGGTTTAAAATGTCAGATAATACATCAATCTATATGTCCATCCTGAATGTCCTTGATAAGCAACCGCCATTTTTTGCTTACAGCAGTGGCTCTGGTACGTCGCCTGAATATTTCGATGTGGTGGGTCGAAGTCTCTCCATTGGCTTTAACATGGGATTTTAAAATTAACCTTTGTCGGCACAATGGTTTAAAGACTATAATTATTGATTAATGAACGCACCTGCATAAAGTTACAACGTGCACTCTATAAAACAGCGTACTGAGCTGGGGTACTGAGACAATCTAAAAAGCGACGTTAAAATGGATGAATTATCAATAATATCATATAGTTACATCACTTCATGGAGGAGGGGTTCGAATCCCTTATGCTCCTCCAGTAATGTTATTTAACTAGTTGATATTTATACATAAAAAATAACCTTCCCCGACTTACCCACTCTTTATATTAACTAAGTGGTGATTGAGATGCCCTTTATAGTGAAGGAAAACTCATATTATATTTTTTAGGCTCTAATGAATTCGAATTTAGGGCCATCTCATACCTCGATACTAACCATATTATGGATGGCCCTATTTTTCGCTCGCAGGGTGATGAGGGATTGAGCGATGATAGACTTACGACTCATGGCGTTGCATACATTATAAACAACGTGCCAAACTAGCTGGCCTCGACCCTAAACTCTTCTCAGGTCATTCTCTCAGAGCAGGTTTTGCAACCAGTCAACCATGAGATTAAAGCCGTGATGGGATATTACAAATAGCGCAGATGATGCAAGAGACTAGATGTACACATAAGCGCATCTAGCCTCTTGTTCTTGCAAGCAGTGCCAATCTGATTATATAGTGACGTCAGTAGAAGTGGGTGTTATTAAAAAAGGGGGCAGCGTGCCAAATGTAAACGAGCGAGAATTACCTGAACCTGTTGCTGACTGGGCGGCCCATTTTAGGTATGTCAGCCCCAATAAATGTGCAACGATCGACGTTGCCAGCGGTCGCCGCCTGACCTATGGCGAGCTACATGAGCGTATCGGCCGTCTGGCAGGCCATTTAAAGTCTTTGGGCATCAAACCCGGTGACCGGGTGGCTTTCCTAGCGCTTAACTCAACGGATATTTTGGATATTATTCTTGCGTCTTGGCGCATAGGCGCCGTAGTGCTTGCGCTTAATTACCGGCTCACAGCGCCCGAGCTGGAGTATATAGTCAGTGATGCGGGACCATCCGTATTATTTTATGACCATGAGCTTGATGGTGTGGTCAAAGAACTGAGTTCGCTGGTATCCATTGATCACTATATTGGCCTTGATGGCCTTGGTGGAGATACAGAATTTGAAACTGCCATTGCAGACGGCACACTGATTGAACAGATGGTGCCACAATACAATCACGACCAGTGTATGTTGATGTATTCATCAGGCACCACAGGAAAACCAAAGGGCGTTATCATTACGCACGGTATGATCTTTTATGCTGCGGTAAACGCCAGCCCGCAAACTATGACGACATCACACTCTGTATGGTTATCGATAATGCCGCTTTTTCATATTGGCGGATTGAATGTATCGTCCCTGCCTGCGCTCTCTATTGGCGCGACCAATGTTGTCATGCGCAATTTTTCACCCGAAGAGATGCTTGATGTTATCAGTGATCCGGAACTGGGCGTTACCCACACCATTATTGTACCCGCTATGTTAATTGCCATGCGACAACATCCTAAAGCTGAAACATCCGATTTTTCCCGTATGGCCTCAGTGTTAGCTGGCGGTGCCAGTGTACCTAAAGAGCTGGTCGAATGGTGGTATGAGCGCGGGCTTGTTGTACGAGACGGTTACGGCATGACAGAATCGGCGGCGTCAAACTGCATTTCTGCGTGGGACGATGTACCCCATAAGTGCGGCACATCGGGCAAGGCACTGATGTATACCAAGATGCGGATCGTTGGGTCTGATGGCAAAGATGTTGAACGGGGTAAAACTGGTGAGATATGGATGCGCGGTCCGACAATTTCCCCAGGATACTGGAACGATGAAGCGGCCAATGATAAGGCTTTCATAGATGGCTGGTTCAAGTCAGGCGATATAGCACGACAGGACAGCGACGGTAATTTCATCATCGAAGACCGGGCGGATGATATGTATATATCGGGTGGTGAAAATGTTTACCCCGCTGAAATTGAAGGTGTGCTCTATGAACTGGATGCCATAGCTGAAGTGGCGGTCATCGGTGTTGAACATGAAACATGGAGCGAGACCGGCTGTGCGGTCGTGGTGCTCAAGGCGAATAGTGCACTCACGCTTGCTGATTTGCAGACACACTGCGATGGCAAGCTCGCCAGATTCAAGCAGCCATCCTATATGGTGTGTCTGGATGCATTACCGCGCAACGCAACCGGCAAGGTGAAAAAGTTTGAACTGCGCCAGAGCATACCGCCAATGCTTGATGAATTATAGGTGATGGATGAGTGATGGCCTGGTGTTTGAACCAGATTGGAGTGTCCATAGCGCCACCGTGCAGTCGGTGTTGCTAGCGGCTGAACAATATGGTGTCAAGCGCTTGAAGCTCCTTGCAGCGGCCAACATAGAATATCCCACTTTGGAAGTGGTAGACAGCACGGTGCCCGTATCAGACTATTACAGACTATTTGAAGTCGCGATGGAGATGACGAAAAATCCGGATATTGCCCTTGCCGCTGGCCGCATCAGTTATCTTTCTAGTCTGAATTTGCAGCTCTATATGACCACTATCTGCCATAGTTTCCGGGACTATCTCAATCGCATGCCCAGTGTCGTCAAGCTGTGGGGGGATGTTGGCGAGGTGAACATTCGCCCTGAAGGAGACTATCTACGGCTTGAGTGGATACCACTCGTCTCTAGCACGGGTAATAGTAGGTTTTTGAGCGATGTTATCCTTTCAGCGTCTGCCGCCATTGTCGATAGTCTGTGTTTTCTACCCGTAAAAGTACGCAAGGCCCACTTTACCTATAAAAAGCCACAGGACATAATGCAATTGACTGAGGTTTTCGGTGCGGCACTGAGCTTTAATGAAGATGTCAGCTGTATTTATTTTGACAGAGCGTGTCTTAATTACGCGCTTGTTGAGCAAAATTACAAGTTACAAAGTGGTGCGGCTATACCCTTTTCGGGCCTATTTGACGGCAAAGACCCCGGCGATAAATTTTGGCCAAGACTGCGACAAGCCATTGTGCGTCGCCTTCCGCTTGGGGAGCTAAAAATTGAGGCCGTGGCAAGCGATATGAAAAGCTCTGTGAGATCTCTTCAGCGTCATTTGGCTGATCGCGACAGCAGTTTTACTACAGAGGTTAAAAATATTCGCTCAGAACTCGCCATGCGCTATCTGGATGACGAAACGCTCAGCATCACTGATGTTGCCTTTCTCCTCGGCTTTAATGATCAAGGTGCCTTCTCGAACGCTTTTAAACAGTGGAATGGCATTTCACCGAGCAGCTATCAACAATTGGCGTAAAATAATATAACAATGGCGTAATATTACATGATTATAGCATAGTTTTACCATATGCTCTAATTTGAGAGATAAATAGATTTCTATATGGAGAGCCTGTCATGTCACTAGATTTCGATAGTTCACGACTGCATAATCCGCATTTGACGGAGGATCACCATGCCTTTCGTGATCAGATCAGGCGGTTTTTTGACAAGGAAGTCATGCCCTATGCGGACGCATGGGATGAAGCGGGACATATACCCGACGAATTATGGGGCAAAGCTGCGGAAATGGGGCTGCTTGGTCTCGGTTACCCAGAAGAATATGGTGGCATATCCGAGGGCATTGATACATGGCATAAAAATATTGTAAGCGACGAACTAGCCCGCATCGGAGTCGGCGGAATCGGCGCGAGCTTGATGGTGCACGGTATTGGTTTGCCGCCGGTGATCAATTTTGGCAGTGAGGAAATAAAGCAAATGGTGGCCCCTCCCGTGCTCAGGGGTGAAAAGCGTATCTCGCTTGGCATCACCGAGCCCGGTGCTGGTTCTGATGTGGCGCAGCTTGCCACCACCGCGGTCAAGGACGGCGGTCATTATATTGTGAATGGCTCGAAAACCTACATTACAGGCGGCATGGGCGCAAATTGGGTAACAACGGCTGTGCGCACTGGCGGTCCAGGTAAGCGCGGTGTTTCAGCCTTGCTGATCCCGACCGATGCAAAGGGGTTTTCGCGCACGGAACTGGACAAAAAGCAAGGCTGGTGGGCGTCTGATACCGCAACGCTTTACTTTGATAATGTGCGGGTGCCTATAGAGAATTTAATCGGCGAGGAAAATCAGGGTTTTCATGTAATTATGAATAATTTCAATAGTGAACGCATGAGCATGTCGGTCACTATGGCTGCTTCAGCGCGGGTGTGCCTCGAAGAAGCGGTTAACTGGGCCCGTGAGCGTAAAACCTTTGGGCAGCGACTGGCGGACCATCAGGTTATCCGCCACAAAATTGCCGATATGAAAATGCGCATCAACGCGACCGAAGCCTATATTCAATTGATATGCGCCCAGATGGAAGACGGCATAGCCAATCCTGGTGATATTGCACTTTTAAAAGTTCAATGCAGCCAAACCATGGAATTTTGTGCGCGCGAGGCAATGCAGATTTTGGGCGGCGGTGGTTATATGCGCGGTAATCGGGTTGAGCGTATTTACCGCGAGGTTCGGGTTAATGCTATTGGTGGCGGTTCCGAAGAAATTATGCGTGATCTGGCCGCGCGTCAATACGGTTTGTAGGAGATACTCACATGACTATGAAATTATGGCACTGTCACAATACACGTTCGCTGCGCCCCCTTTGGGCCATGGAGGAAATGGGTCTGGATTATGAACTTGAGGTTCTGCCCTTCCCGCCGCGATTTTTCAAAAAAGAATATCTCGGCGTCAATGTGCTGGGCACTGTGCCTTTCTTTGAAGACGGGGATACAACGATGACGGAATCCACGGGCATTTGTCATTATCTGGTGGAACGTTATGGTCGCTATGATTTTGGCCTAAAGCCTGATCATGCCGAGTTTGGCGACTATCTCAACTGGCTTTATCACAGTGATGCGACGTTGACGTTCCCGCAGACTATATATCTGCGTTACACCATGCTGGAGCAAGGTGACAGGAAGTTACCGCAAGCGGCAGAAGATTACCGAGCGTGGTTCATTGCCCGCCTGCGTAAACTGGACGCGCATATAGAGTCCCGCGAATTTCTGGTTGATGACCGCTTTACCATTGCTGATATTGCCATTGGGTACGCGCTGCATCTGGGGCAGTCTCTCGGAATAGATAGCAACTATAGCCCGCAGGTCAAAGATTATCTGGCCCGCTTGCAAGAGCGCCCTGCTTTCAAAAAAACTGTTGCTATGGGTGCTGAGCAAAGCGCGTTTAAATAGGAGACGATCATGATTTTTACCGATGAACATAGAGCTATTGGCGAAATGCTGGCGCAATTTATTGATAAAGAGATTAACCCCCATGTGGATGAGTGGGAGCGTGATGGCATTTTCCCCGCCCACGAAGTGTTTAAAAAAATGGGTGACCTTGGATTGCTTGGCATTTCCAAACCAGAAAAGTTTGGAGGTATGGGGCTGGATTACAGCTACAGTGTTGTCGCATCAGAAGAACTCGGCCGTATTCGCTGTGGCAGCGTGCCGATGGCAATCGGTGTACAAACGGATATGGCGACGCCAGCGCTTGCTAAATATGGTAGCGATGAATTAAGAGAAAAATATCTTTCAAAAGCCATATCTGGCGAAGCCGTCTTTTGTGTTGCTGTTAGTGAGCCACATGCAGGCTCAGATGTAGCAAACATCAAAACAAAAGCTGTTAAAGATGGTGATGATTACATTATTAATGGTAGCAAAATGTGGATTACCAACTCACTTCAGGCAGATTATATTTGCTTGCTGGCTAATACAGGTGATGGCCCAAAACACAAAAATAAATCACTCATCATTGTGCCGACAAAAACCAAAGGTGTTTCTTTTTCTGATAAATTGGACAAGCTAGGCATGCGCTCTAGTGATACTGCACAAATCTTTTTTGATGATGTCCGCGTGCCACAAAGTAATCTAATTGGTGAAGAAGGCATGGGATTTATCTATCAGATGCAGCAATTCCAGGAAGAGCGATTGTTTGCAGCAGCAGGTGCACTGAAGGGTATGGATATGTGCATTCAGGATACGATTGACTATACCAGCGAGCGCCATGCGTTTGGCAAACCGCTTATCGATAATCAGGTTATCCATTTTCGAATGGCTGAATTGAAAACCGAGGTCGAAGCCCTGCGTGCACTGACGTATAGCGCGGTCGAAGGCTATATCGGCGGCGAAGATGTGACGATGAAAGCCTCGATGGCGAAACTAAAAGCTGGGCGTCTGATGCGTGAGGTTACTGACAGTTGCCTGCAATATTGGGGTGGGATGGGCTATATGTGGGACAATTCTATTGCGCGATCTTATCGGGATTCTCGCCTGACGTCTATCGCTGGTGGTGCTGACGAAGTGATGCTCGGCATAATCTGTAAACATATGAATATTCTACCCAAGCGGTAGAAAGGATAAGGGCGCATTATGGCTATATTTGAAAGTTTAATAGACGCGAACTCTGATGAGTTTAAAGCGAACTATGCATCAATGAAAGAAGCGGTGGACGAGTTCCGTGCTATTGAAAGGCATGTGATTGAAGCAGCAGAGGCCAAAGCACCGCGCTACAAAAAACGAGGCTTTATCACGCCGCGAGAACGCCTGAGCCTGCTACTGGATCCAGGCGAGCCCTTTTTGGAGCTGTCGACGCTGTGTGGATATATGCAGGACGGCGATAAAGACGGGTCAGCCGCTGGTGGTAGCTGTATTACAGGCATTGGATATGTCGCGGGTGCACGGGTGATGGTCATCGTTGATGATTATATGACCAAGGGCGGCACCATCGGTAAACTCGGTAGCGCCAAACGCTCGCGTATGATGGAGCTCGCCACCCAAAATAAGCTACCAATAATGACGCTGGCCCAAAGTGGTGGCGGTGACCTTAAAGGTCTTGGTGACTGGTTTGGACCTACGGCATCAGGTTTTGCTAATCAGGCGCGGTTATCAGCCGCGGGCATTCCACAAATTACCGTGGTGCATGGCAGTGCTACGGCGGGCGGCGCTTATCAGCCCGGCCTGTCTGATTATGTAATAATGATCCGCAAGCAATCCACTGTCTATTTGGCAGGGCCACCACTTCTTAAAGCCGCCACAGGCGAAGTCGCAACAGAAGAAGAAATTGGCGGCGCAGAAATGCATAGCGAAATAGCAGGAACAGCCGACTATTTGGCTGAAAATGACGCTGACGGGGTGCGCATTGCACGCGAAATTACAGCAAGAATTGGCTGGAACAAAGATGGCAGCGCTTTGCAGCCAAAACGCCCTTACACTGAACCATTATACAACAGCCAAGATCTCTTGGGCATTGTGCCGATTGACCCTAAGAAACCCTATGATGTGCGTGAAATTATTACGCGTCTCGCCGATGGTTCAAATTATTTGGATTTTAAGGTCGAATATGACATGGGCACTGTTTGCGGCCATATTGAAATAAAGGGTCAGCCTTGCGGGGTGATTGGTAACAATGGCCCTATAACTGCCAAAGGTGCTGCCAAGGCGGCGCAATTTATTCAGCTTTGCGAACAATCCTCCACGCCGCTTTTGTTTTTGCATAATACGACGGGTTTTCTGGTTGGTACCGAGGCTGAGCAGGCAGGAATTATCAAACATGGTGCCAAGCTTATTCAGGCCGTGACCAATGCTAGCGTGCCAAAAATCAGTGTGATTGTCGGCGGTTCTTTCGGGGCTGGTAATTACGCCATGTGTGGTCGGGGTATTCCGCCGCGCTTTATGTTTGCCTGGCCTAAAACCGTTGTTGCGGTAATGGGGCCAGAGCAAGCCGGTAGCGTGATGCGTCAGGTGGGAGAAGCCAAAATGGCACGGGCCGGAGAGGTTAACCACACCATGCTGGACGCGATGGAAAAAGATATCGTCGACACGATGGAAGCCAAATCTCGCGCCTTGATGAATACGGCACGCCTTTGGGATGATGCGATGATTGATCCACGCGACACGCGCGATATTGTCGCTTTTGCGCTGGATGTTTGCCTTGAAAGTGATGCGCGTCAACTGTCGGGCAATACATTTGGTGTGGCGCGACTGTAAGTGTTATTTGGCAAGAAAATGGTGGGAGAGAATCGATGAATTTACCCGACTGCAAGGAGTTGTTATTGGCCGAGAGTGACGGTATTTTAACCATCACACTTAATCGACCCAAACGACGCAATGCCATGAACAGAGAACTGGTAATAGAGCTGATGGATATTTTTAAATCCATCGAAGAAGACCAAACAGTGCGCGCTGTGGTGCTCGAAGGCGCCGAGAGTAATTTTTGTGCTGGCGGTGATATATCTGGCTTGAACCAAACTGGCATGAACAAGCAGAAAAAAGAAAAGCAGATGTGGGAGTTTAACCGTGTTTTTGGTCGCATGATCACGCAGGTAAATCACGCACCACAAGTAGTGATAACCATGCTCGAAGGCGCTGTGATGGGCGGCGGTTTTGGCCTTGCCTGTATTTCAGACATTGCTATCGCCCACAAGGATGCGCTGGTTGCTTTACCAGAAACCGGTCTTGGACTGGTGCCGGCACAAATCGCGCCTTTTGTTGTCTCGCGCGTTGGCATTACGCAGGCCCGCCGTCTCGCACTATTGGGAGAGCGCTTGAACGGTGAGCAAGCCACCATGCTGGGCATAGCCCATTTTGTAGCTAATGATAGAGCAGCGATGGAGGAGAGGCTGGCCAGTATTTTAAAGCAGGTAAGGCGCTGCGCACCAGGGGCTAATGCCTTGACCAAAAAACTGATGCTGCAAGTGGGTGTGGTCGAGCATGAAGCGTTGCTTGATGGTGCCGCGGATATGTTCACCCACTGTTTAACCACAGTTGAAGGGCAAGAAGGCACCAAAGCTTTCTTAGAGAAACGAAAACCATATTGGGCAGACAAAGGGTAGTTTTATGCAGAAAATATTAATCGCCAATCGCGGCGAAATTGCCGTACGCGTAATCCAGACAGCCCGCGAATTTGGCTATAGAAGTGTTGCGGTTTACAGTGATGTCGACGCCGATAGCTTGCATGTATGCGAGGCGGATCAGGCGATTTGTCTTGGCGGCAAGACGGCAGCGGAGAGCTATCTGGATACGGCGAAAATACTTGACGCCGCCAAGAAGGTCGGCGCGGATGCCATTCATCCCGGTTACGGCTTTTTATCAGAAAATGCTGCCTTTGCCCGTGCCTGTGAAGCAGCAGGCATAACTTTTATCGGACCAAGGGCTGACGCGATTGAGTTGATGGGCAGCAAGCGCCTGTCGAAACTCGCGATGATAGAGGCTGGTGTACCATGCATTCCCGGTTATCAGGGCGCTGACCAAGGTGATGATATTTTATGCGCTAAGGCTGGGGAGATTGGTTTTCCTTTGATGGTCAAAGCATCAGCAGGCGGCGGTGGTCGCGGCATGCGTCTTGTAGCGTCTGCAAGTGATCTAGCTGCCCAGATTAAAACCGCACGCTCGGAAGCGCAAAATGCTTTCGGCAGTGATGAATTGATCCTAGAGAAAGCAGTGGTCCAGCCTCGCCATATTGAAATTCAGATATTTGCCGATGAGCACGGCAATGTCGTGCATTTATTTGAACGCGATTGCTCGGTTCAGCGCCGCCACCAGAAGGTGGTGGAAGAAGCCCCAAGCCCCTTCGTTGATCCTGCGTTGCGGGCGCGCATGGGGCAGGCGGCGGTTGAAGCCGCCAAATCGTGTAATTATCGCGGCGCAGGCACTGTTGAGTTCCTCGTTGACGCCGATAAAAACTTTTATTTCCTCGAAATGAATACCCGCCTGCAGGTGGAGCATCCAGTGACCGAAATGATCACAGGGTTTGATCTGGTTGAATGGCAATTCATCGTGGCTGAAGGGCAGGTGCTGCCGCTTTCACAAGACGAGATCACTTTTGAGGGACACGCTATCGAAGTGCGCCTTTACGCGGAAGACCCGCGCCATGATTTTATGCCGCAAACAGGAACCATCCATGCGTGGGAGGTGCCCTATTCATTGGGTGTTCGCACAGATAGCGGCATTCAAGAGGGACAAGAAGTTAGTCCTTATTATGATCCAATGATCGCTAAAATCATTGCTTACGGTGATACGCGCGCCACGGCTATCCGTCGCTTGGCCTCAAGTCTTGATGACTGCCAACTTCTCGGTGTGAATAATAACAAAGCATTTCTCTCTAATGTGCTGCGCCATGCTACTTTTGTAGCGGGCAGTGCGACAACGGCCTTTTTAGCCGAGCATTTTGAAAATGATCCAACAATGAGTGAGGGCGAGCCCAGCATAGAGGTTATCGCCAGAGCAGCATTGACTTACTATAAACATGGTCAAAAAAATATTCAGGGCTGGACATCGTCAACCGACACGCTGTCACGTTTTAAACTGGAATCCACAGGCAAGACCTATGAGATAGAACTAGTGGAACACGACGCCTGTTACAGCATATCTTGCGGCGATCAAGCGACGACTTTGCATTTGGCAGAAATGGATAATGTTGTCTGGTACGTTGTAGAAGGCGGTGTGCGGGATGGGTTTCATCAGGCCATGATCGGCGACAGGCTATATCTTGATGACAGATCGGGCCATTATATTTTTGACAATGTGATGCATCGACCAGCCGCTGCAAGCGCTGGATCTAGTGATGGTCAGGTGAAAGCGCCGATGGATGGGGCCATCATTGATGTGCTTGTCACGGTTGGCGACAAGGTTGAGGCCGGTCAGGCATTGGTGGTGATGGAAGCCATGAAAATGGAACATTCCCTCAAGGCCAGTGTTGCGGGTGTGGTGGAAAACATGTCCGTAAGTGTGGGCGATCAAGTCAAGGCACGGCAAATTTTGGCGCGTGTCTCGGTCACGAAAGAAAAAGGATAAAGAATATGTCAAATAAGACAGTACGCATCGGATGTGCTTCAGCCTTTTATGGCGACAGTCAACTTTCAGCACGCCAACTCGTGGACAAAGGCGAGATAGATTATCTGGTGTTTGACTATCTTGCGGAATCAACGATGGCAATTTTGGCACGTATGGCCATGAAAGATAAAAAACTGGGTTACGCCATTGATTTTGTCACTGTTGCGATGAAAGATGTGTTGGCTGACTGTGCCAAGAAAGGCATCAAGGTGGTGGCCAACGCCGGCGGCGTTAATGTGCCTGGCTGCATCGAAGCAATCGAAGCGCTATGTGTCGAGCAGGGCTTGAATTTGACCATCGCGGGGGTTTACGGCGATGACCTTAGCAACCGAGCAGGCGACCTCGCCGCCAATGGTTTGCCCGATATCAAAACTGGCGAACCCCTGCCCGAAAAGCTCGCCAGCATTAACGCATATCTGGGTGCGGAGCCCATTGCCAGAGCACTGGCCGCTGGCGCTGATGTGGTGGTAACAGGGCGCGTGGTCGATAGTGCTGTGGTGCTCGGACCGTTGATTCACGAATTCGACTGGGCGATGACTGATTATGACCGCTTGGCGCAAGGTTCGCTCGCGGGCCATGTTGTTGAATGCGGGGCGCAATGTACAGGGGGCAACTTTACCGATTGGCATCTGGTGCCTGATTTTTCTGATATGAGCTATCCAATCGCAGAAGTGAGCGACGATGGTAGTTTTATCATCGATATTCCACCCGGCACAGGCGGGATGGTAACGACCGCCACCGTCGGTGAACAAATACTCTATGAAATTGGTGATCCAGCGAATTATTTACTGCCTGATGTGCGATGCGATTTTTCGAATGTGACCCTGAAACAACTGGCGAAAGACCGAGTGCAGATAAAGGGCGCCAAGGGTCGTGCTCCCGGGCCTGATTATAAGACCTGTGCCACCTACACCGATGGTTACCGCATGATGGGCGCTTTTTATATGGCAGGTATTAATGCTGCTGATAAAGCCCGCACCAACATGGAAGCTTGGATCAAGCGCACCCGTAAAGCTTTCAAGGAAAGAGGCTTCGAGGATTATCGCCGGGTGTCGCTGGACTGTATTGGCACCGAAGCTATTTATGGCCCCAATTCCCGTGTAGAGGACGCGCGGGAGGTGATGGGCAAATTTGGTGTCCATCACGACAATAAAGCAGCTCTTACATTTGCTGCCGCTGAAATGGCCTACCTCGGCACGTCGGCAGCACCGGGCATGACGGGTTTTGGCGCTGGCCGGGCTCGCCCCCAACCTTTGATGCGTATTCATTCTGCTATGCTCTCCAAATCAAGCTTGCCGGTAAAAGTACAGGTCGGAGACAGGATTATCGCCGAAGAGATTTATAATGTAGGTGAGACCTCTGCCCCTTTTGACAGTAGCGAGATGGAAATTACAGCATTAAAGCCTGATAAAGGTTGGATTGAAGTGCCGCTTGAAAAACTTGCCTATGCCCGCAGTGGTGATAAGGGCGATAGTGCCAACATTGGGATTATTGCTCGGGAAAAGCGCTTTCTTCCAATTCTGCAAACACAGGTAACAGCGCCTGTGGTAGCTGACTATTTTGCGCATTTAGTGAGTGGAGATGTAACGCGTTACAGCCTGCCGGGCTTTCATGCCTATAACTTTTTGATGGAAGAAGCGCTTGGTGGTGGTGCCACGGCATCATTGCGCTTGGACAGTCAGGGGAAAAATTACGGCCAGATGCTTTTGTCACTACCAGTTCGCATTCCCTTAGTTTGGCTATAGGCTGTTATTAGACGTCACAGCTTGCTTTGCCCCACAAATTTGCTAAGCTCATAGGCATTGGGATATATGAGGGGAGACATATTGTGGGATCGAATAACAAAAAACTAGGCATGCATCGGTCTATCGACAGGCGTGATTTTCTAAACGGGGCTGCCATCATGGTTGGTGCCTCATTGTTACCCACTGCTATTAGTATAGGCACGCTGGCAGCAGAATCCACTGAGCTTTATTACCCGCCAACAAAGACCGGCATGCGGGGCAATCATCCAGGTTCGTTTGATGCTGCTCATCCGCTTGCATGGCATGGCGCCGCGCCGCAGACTTATGATGATATTGGTGAGGAATATGATCTTGTGGTTGTCGGCGGCGGGCTAAGCGGTCTAGCAGCCGCGATCTTCTTTCAACAGCAACGCGGGACATCTGCGCGTATCCTTATCCTTGATAATCACGACGACTTTGGCGGCCACGCTAAGCGCAATGAATTTAACTCTGGCGGCCACATGCTGCTTGGCATCGGCGGCAGCGTCAATCTAGAGGCCCCAAGCCATTACAGCGATGTCACCCAAAAACTGTTGAAAGATGTAGGCATTAATATCGCGAAACTGGAAAAATCCCAAGACCCTGATTATACCTTGTCATCACCAGATAAGGGATCAGGTTTGTTCATCAAAACAAATGAGGGCGCAGGCAAAACAGTGGTCGGCCAGTGGTCGGCGGCGTTTAACGGACAAGGCGATTACACATCCCTCATCAATCAGCTGCCACTAGCAAAGGCAGATAAAATCAAGCTCGTTCGCTTTGCGAGTGGTGAGCAGGATTATCTAGAGGGTCTCTCGGCTGATGAACGGGCAGCGTATCTCTCGTCAACCTCCTATCATAAGTTTCTGCGGGATTTGGTGGGGCTTTCCAGTGAGAGCCTATTACTGTTTGATTCAATGTTGCGCCTGCTTTTTGGTGTGGGCGGGGACGGTATTTCGGTCACGGAAGCTTTTAATAGCGGCGCACCGGGGATCAACTCTGTTGGAAAGGCGCTGGCGGATGAATCTCACTCCGACGAAGACAATAATCAATCGCTTTACTTTCCCGACGGTAACGCCACTGTGGCGCGTCTCATGGTACGCAAGCTGATACCTGCTGTAGCACAAGGTAGTTCCATGGATGATATCGCCGCTGCACAGTTTGACTATAGTAAGTTGGACGTGGCAGCTTCGCCTGTTCGTCTGCGCCTTAACAGTACGGTTGTTGGTGCTAGCCAAGAAGGTGACCTCGTCACCGTCAATTATGTTCAAGACGGCAAACCATTTCGCGTAAAGGCCAAACACTGCATTATGGCCTGCTATAATTCTATTATCCCGCATCTTTGCCCCTCGCTACCCGAGACCCAAAAGGAGGCCCTCAAATACGGCGTAAAGATACCGCTCATCTGGACGAATGTGCTCTTGAGGCAAGGGACACCTTTTTATAAGGCCGGCGTTGAGCTTTATGAATGCCCGAACAGCCCTTTCACGGTTGTCTCTAAGGTGCCGTCAACTAAAATGGCTGACTATCAGGCACCGCAGGACCACAGCGATCCGCTTGTTGTCTTCATGTTAGGCTCGCCCGTGCCGCAAAAAGAGCCTGGGCAGGTCGCCCGTGACCTATACAGGCTGGCCAGACACGAACTTTTAGAGACCCCTTTCTCAACTTTCGAGCGGCAGATACGCGAGCAACTGACCGACCTGTTTGGCGCGCATGGGTTTGACGCTGACCGCGATATCGAAGCGATTACGGTCAATCGATGGGCGCACGGCTATGCCTACGAGTATCTAGAACTTGAAGATGACTTTGCTGAAGGGGCCTACCCGCATCAGATAGGCAGACAACAATTTGGTCGTATCTCAATCGCAAACTCAGACTCAGAAGCCTATGCGTATGTCAATGGGGCCGTTGACGCGGCTTGGCGTGCCATAAGAGAACAACTCTCCACTGTTAATAAGACCTAAACCAAAACCCAACAAAGGAAATTGAAATGTTACGTAATGCTTATAAAAAATTAGGATTAGTAGGCCTATCCCTCATCGCAAGCGTGGCGCTCACATTGGTGGCGCAGTCCAATCTACAGATTAGCCCAGCCGCCACTGCTGCTGACGAGAATGTGGTTAAGCCAGCGCAAAGCTGGAGCCTTGAAAGTGTGAATAACCTAAAGCTCAAAGAGCTTGGGAAAATCGACTGGGTAACGGTCAAGAGCGGCGGCGAATACAACAGAGAAATAGCCTTGTTCGAGGGCCAGAATGTAATGCTTGTATGGGAATCTGCGCCAGCAGTGCTCCTGATCGATACGCCCACAGCTATCGATGAATTTGTTGTGGTCACGAAGGGTATACTCACTCTAACCGACAAAGATGGAAACTCAGTCACCTACAAAAAAGGCGATATGTTTATGCTGCCAAAGGGTTTCACAGGAACTTGGGATATGCCTGAAGAGTATCGTGAGCTGATTGTCGTCGATACCAAACTATACAACGCACCATAATACGTCGCCGCCATGATAAAGGCGGATATCCTTGAGTCCGCACTCATCTCATGATCCGTGGCAGGGTACTGAGCTAGGGTGCTGGCACATGCTAAAAAGTCACACTGAAGTGAATGAATTATAAATTATATCATACACTTACCAAACATTATGGAGGAGCAGTGGGTTTCCCTTATGCTCCTCCAGTAAAAATAGGTTATCCTTTTGGGTGATGTTTGGGATTTAGAGCTTGGGTTTACCTATCGAGCGCAGCGAAGATGACCAAGTGTAATAGACACTGGCTCTGAACTGATTTAAGGCGCAAGGGGCCCCAAAGCCTCTTTTAACGGACCTAAATAATCCTCAAAGGGTTTCCATGCCTCAAGCCCTTTTGTGTTGATTTTCTGACGAACCTGCTCTGAACTAGCTGTTTTTACTGCGCGCTCAGTTTTATGAAAATCCAAACAGGCCTCTTCGAAAGGCAAGCCACAATAGTCCAATAATTTTCTGATTTCTGTCTCGCTATCAGCGACCATATTTTCATAAATTACCCTGTGGATAGCCTCTGGCATCACTTGGTCATAATAGTCCATCAAATCAACATATCCACGATAATAGCGCCCCATAGATGAGAGGCTATAGGTGAATTCTTGGCCCTCTGCAAAAAGCTGCTTGAACCCGCTAAAGCAGCAAGCCATCGGGTCCCTGCGGGCATCAATTATTTTTGCATTGGGTAAAATTAGCTTAATCAAAGGAATATGGCGGAAATTATTCGGCATCTTATCCGTAAAAAACTGAGCGTTCCCACGATGCTGTTTTGTCTCAGCGAGATAGCGTTCGCCCAATGCACGCAATTGATCTGCATCTAATTGATTTAAAATATTAGGATAACCATCCTCTGCGTCAACTGTCTTACGCTGGCGTAGTTCCTGAGCAATCATCAGTATATTAGGCAGTTCCATGGTCCCATCAACCATAGAATGCGATGCTAGAATTTGTTCTATTAACGTGGAACCCGCACGGGGCAAGCCTACAATAAAGATTGGATCAATTGCCTCGCAGCCCTGCCCCTTAGTATTTTTTATAAGTGCTGGGGTGCAAATAGCCTTTTGCGCCTGAAGCTCTTTGTCCATACCGTCTGCGTCATAGCGGCTTTCAGCGTGTCTAAGCGCGTTTCCTGCCGTATAATTATCAAATGACTTTCCATAGTCTTTTTGATCTTCAAATACTTTACCAAGGGAAAAATATATCTGAGTTTTTGCCGCGACAGAAATGGCTTTCTGCTCTACCTGTTTTTGCATCAGAGCAATTTCTTCGCCGTTAAATGAGTATGTTTTCAGATTGGCGAGACCATACCAAGCATCACCATATTCTGGTGCATGACTTATGGCCTGCTTATAGCTTTCAATCGCCTTTTCTTGATGACCCAATGTTTTAAGCGCATGCCCCTTGGATGTGTGAGTGGCAGCGTCAGCAGGGAGCTTGGTCAGGACTTTATCAAAATATGTTAATGATTCTGAATAATCCCCTGCCTGCATAGCCTGAATAGCGTAATGCGATAGAAAAACTGGATTTTCCGGGTCGGTTTCAAGTAAATCCTTGGAAGCCTTATAGGCAATTTCAAATTTCTGTGCTTTGCGCAAAACCTGAATATAATCTAGCCTCAGCTGAATCTCATTGGGGGCAAAATTAATAGCATTTTCCAGCAGAAACTCCGCTTCATTCAACACACCAAAACGGCTAGCAATGTCTGCAAGTAACCGCATAGCCTCAGTATGTGTGGGATTTACCCTTAAAAAAGCCCGGCACAGTTTTTCTGCTTTTACTAGTTTATCTTCATGTAAATAATTGATGACTGCCAATAATTCTTTTGGCAACGATTGCAATCTTAGCAGTTGCTGTTCCGCTTTTAATGCTTCTGGTTGGTTGTTTACCGTTTTAAATAATTGCACCAACTCATGCCACGCCCCTGTCAATGCAGGGTTGGCTTTAACAGCTTGCTGAAAGGCTATAATCGCGTCTTTCAGTTCGCCCTTAGATTTAAACACATATCCCAATTCCTGATGGGCGCGGCCAAATTCTGGTGACTGAGTTAATAATGTACCAAGGGTACTCTCGGCTTTATCTAGTTTCTGATTATAGCGATACAAAACTGCTTGGATATAAAGAGCAGCTTTATTGTCTGCTTCCTCTTTCAAAACATCAGTGATAATGCGCTGAGCCCCATCGAGGTTCCCCTGCATTAACATTTTCTGCGCCTGAGCCAAATTTTGTTGAATTTGGTCTTTATCCATTTCATTTCCTTAAAATAAAGGCGCTACGAATAGCGCCTTTAATAGATTTTTAGCTTAATGGTCGGCTAATTAGAAGTCTACAGAGAAACGTACGCCAACAGTACGCGGACGATTTATCGCAACGCGTTCATGGTCAAAGACTAAATTATTATTCAGCTGTGCACGCTTATCAGTGATATTATCGACATAAGCAGTGATAGAATAACGATCATTGCGAATACCCGCAGAGCTGCTAAGCAGCGTATAGCTATCCTGCTTGGCACGGTTAATCAGTACAATATCACTATAGCTTGAGGCCGAATAGGTCACAGTACCCTGAACATGAGCTTCAAAATCATTGCTGATGTCCCAAGTATAGCGAGCATTCATATTTCCTTGGAAACTAGGTGCGTAAGATAAATCTTCGCCTGGACCTGCAATGGCAACAGAGGCACCTACAAGTTCTGTAATTTCTGTATCAAGGAAAGAGAAAGCACCCGACAATAGGAGACCCGGCGTAGACATTGGTGCCCATGTAATATCGCCCTCAATACCTTTGATTTTTGCATTCGCAGCATTATCAGAGAAGAAAAGGTTCGTTACCTGTGGATCAAAGATGGTTGTTTGCAGATCTTTAATGTCCACGTAGAAAGCTGTACCGTTGAAGCGAACTGAATTGTCCAACATGTCCATTTTCCAACCAAATTCGAAGTTTGTGACTTCGTCAGTACGTACAACAGCAGGAACAGCCCCACCACCTGCACCAGCAGGACGGTTAGGCAAACCCGGTCTAAAGCCTTCAGAATAGGTGAAATACACAAGTAAATCATCATTCGGCTTATAAGAAACATTACCCTTGAAAACCCAACCTTTTGCCTCAGCTCCCTTTGGAACCATAACGCCATTAATGACTTGAGTACCATCAAACTGAGTATCAAGGTTAGTACCGAACGCATTCACGTCTGCACCGCCAAAGTTATAGAAAGAAGAGTTTGCAGACCCTTTCATACGCACATTCACATCGTGCCAACGTGCGCCAGCAGTAATAGTTAACTCTTCGGTCACGTCATAAGAGACTTCGCCAAATAGACCAAGTTGCTTGTCTGTTCTGGTGATGTCATTAAAGAAAATCACACCTTTATCTCGTGGTGTTGGATCTGAAACACTTGATCCTGGTAATGCACCATTTTGTGGCCAACCAAAGACACCCGGCGTGAAGCTTTCAGCAAAGACAGAACCGGGGTAAGTAAAGTCATTGCGCTCAACCAGCTTCTGCTTGCTATAGAAACCACCAAATGTACCACGAAGCGGCTTATCTTCAGGTGTTACAAAACGAAGCTCATGTGTCCAAACGCTTGTTTCTGTTTCACTATCAACATACAAGTTTGGCGCCTGACAAGTGCCAGACGGACCAGCATCACCTGGATAGCTAACCGCACCATCACAAATATAATAAGGCAGATACTGTCCAACGAATAGATAGTCTGTATAATCGATAGTCTGTTCTGTATTACGATCAAGATAAGCCCCTGCATAAACCATTTGCAGACCACCAATATTGCCTTCAATTGTCAAAGCCGTATTTGAAAATTTATCTTCTGTTTCATCAGGTGAGTAGCGCTGGATTGAAAGCTCATTTGGATCGTTAAGCTCTGGATCAATAAAGAAAACACCCTCAGTTTCAATTGTCTGGCGCATGTGTGAGAGATTAATTTCCCAATCGTCATTAACATCATACAATGCTGAAACGCGTAGACCTTCATATGAAGCATCGTTGAAATCTTTTTCAACTAAAGCTGTATTTTTAGCAGCAAGAAAATTTACATTACTTAGATTAGCACCTGCTTGAAATCCTGGATCAGTTGGCATACCATTTGGTCTGTTAACCTCTCCTTTAAAACGTGCGCTGTCCCTAGCTGTAATAGAACCTAGGCGGTTATCAATATACCCGCCCTGATTATCCATGAAAAACGTAGCGCGCATCCCTAATTGATCGGTGATAGGGAAGTTGATGGTACCTTCAATCTTTTGGCTTTCTTCACCACCTTTTGTAGTAGAAACCCCACCACTCATTTTTGCAGAAAATTCATCGAGTACAGGCTTATTGGTTATCAGACGTATTGTACCAGCCTGAGAACTTGCACCAAATAATGTCCCTTGAGAACCTGGAAGAACCTCAATGCGGTTTAAATCTGCCGCATAAATATCAAGATTACGACCAACCTGCGTTACGGGCTGTTCATTTAGATACAAGGCAACATTGGGGGCTAGTCCAGCAACACCTGCCGTTGTCAGGTTAGGCGTTGTCGATGCCATGCCGCGAATATAAATTGTTCCCTGTCCGGGGCCAGCACCGCCAGAAGAAACGCCCGGTAGCTGCAGTAAATAATCTGTAAAAACATTAATGTTATTATTTTCTAACGCGCTCTCGCCCAACGCCTTGACTGCTACAGGTACATCTTGTGTACTGGCAGATCTTTTTGTCGCTGTTACGGTGATTTCCTCAAGGCCTTGATAGTCTTGGTCTTGAGCAGTGGCAGCGGTTCCAAATGCACATAGAATTGATATAGATGCACCGGAAGCCAAAAGAGTTTTACTTTTGGTTATATATGATTGGAGGGGGGTCATTTTTTATACCTGTTATTATTTTAAGGTTATAGATTGCATATGCGGGCGCCAATATAACTAATATTACTTAGAATACAAATTATTTTTGCTCTAAAGGATTATTGAAGCCTCTTGAAATATTCAAGTAATGCATGTGACGATTATATTGATTGAGTACTTCATGAATGATTTGCTCACGGTTATATCCATAAATATCATAGTCTTGCCCTCCGCTCATCAGGCTAACCTCAGCACGATAATAGGTCTCGCTATTATCAAGATCAGTATCATTATCTGCTGCTGCTTCAATGGCAAAAACTGGCGCTTTATGGGGCACTGCAATGACAGCAAAGCGGAAGGACGGCTCCTCTTCATGGGTGATGATTAGATCGGCTTTTCCTTCTTCTAGATATGCAGATGCAGCCACATCGGGAGATTTAATTTCTTTCATCACATCTATTAGGGCTGGAAGGGCCGTTTCTTCAATAAATTTTAGAACCTGATCTTTCGTTGGATGCGAGAGAATAGCATTAAGGCGCAAACGCCAAGGCATATTGCCCCCTCCCCCGACAATATCCGGCGCAGCCTCTGCCCCCTGAGAGATACGGTTTTCCATAGAAAGACCACGCAGTAATCCAGCAATTGAAAATAGAATTACGACAGTAAAAGGCAGTGCTGTGGCAACAGTGGCCGCCTGCAACGCGCCTAGCCCACCAGCAAGCAACAAAACCGCAGCAACAAGTCCCTGTAGAACAGCCCAGAATATCCGCTGCCAAACGGGGGCATCTATACGCCCGCCGGATGTAATAATATCAATCACGAGCGAGCCACTGTCGCTAGATGTAACAAAAAATGTTACCACGAGCGCCAACGCAATGATCGACGTGATCATAGACAGTGGAAGCTGATCCAAAAACACGAAGAGCGCAACAGGCATATTGCCCTGTACTTGTGTCGTAAGCGCAGTGAAACCACCCCCGACCATATCAAGGGCTGTATTGCCAAAACTTGTCATCCAGAAAAATACAAGGATTGTAGGGACAAATAGGACCCCAAAGATAAATTCACGAATAGTACGCCCTCTAGAAATGCGAGCTATAAACATACCAACGAAAGGGGACCAACTGATCCACCAACCCCAATAAAAAATTGTCCAACTGTTAATCCAGTCATCATCCTGACTGTAAACACCAACTTTCAGTCCGCGATCAACTAGCACAGATAAATAATTGCCAATATTTTCTGTAAAGCTGCTGAAAATCAAAACTGTTGGTCCTAATAACACAACAAAAAACAGCAAGGCAAAAGCGAGTAAAAGATTCAGTTCAGACAGTCGCTTGATGCCAGAATCAAGGCCAGCAATAACTGACAAAGTTGCCAACCCTGATATTCCAACGATCAGCAAAACCTGTATTGTGGTTGAGATAGGCACATCAAAAAGAAAATTTAACCCTGAATTTATTTGAGAAACCCCAAAACCAAGGGATGTAGCCACACCAAACAGCGTCCCTAAAACGGCAACAACATCAACAACATGACCAATGGGCCCATAAATTCTATCACCAATCAAAGGATAAAGTGCCGACCGGATTGTCAAAGGAAGATTATGGCGAAAACCAAAATAGGCTAAGCATAAACCTATGACCGTATAGACCGCCCATCCGTGCAAACCCCAGTGTAGAAAAGTCAGATTCATCGCTTGCCGAGCCAATGCATCATGTCCCCCCAGGGCAACTGGTGGCGTCGCGTAATGTAAAATCGGTTCACCAACAGAGAAGAATAAAAGACCAATCCCCATCCCGGCAGAAAAAAGCATAGCAACCCAGCTTATAAAGCTATAGCGCGGCTTTTCGTGATCAGCCCCAAGTCTCGTCATGCCAAACTTTGACGCAGCCACCAATAGGCAAACAACCAAAAATATCGAAACAGAAAGAGTGTAAAACCACCCAAAATTTTGTGTGATAAAGGTATTAGTGGCCTTGAATAGACCCCCCATCACATCTGGCATTAAAACCGTGACGACAACCAAAAACAATATAATCGACGCTGAGGGTATAAATACAGATGGTAAATACCCTTTTGTCATCTGACTTTCCAGCGGGGTTTTTCGATTTTCTCGCGAGGTTGATTCTGACAATAGATGATCCTTATATATAAAATACTGTGATGTATAATAATTAGAAGTCAAAACTTATCAATAGATAGCTTTTGTAAATATAAATTATTAAATTGAAATTAATCGAAAACAGTGCAAAAAAATCATACAGATAAGGAATAAGGATCAAGGCTTATGAGTGATTATAACGATATTCTGGTTGCCATTCGCCGTATCATGCGTGCTGTCGACCTCCATTCTAAAAAGCTATTAAAAACCGTAGGACTCACAGCACCACAACTTGTTGTAATGCAGCTCCTTAGAAAGAGTGGCGAACTGCCGCCCAGTACCATTGCCAAAGAGATATCTCTTTCACAGGCGACTGTCACATCGATTTTAGACCGTCTAGACAGTGCTGGCTATACGCGTCGTGACCGCAGCACTGAAGACAAAAGGGTGGTGCATACTTACCTAACACCTGACGGGCTGGAAAAAGTATCAAAAGCGCCTGAACTTTTACAAAGTGGTTTTTTACGCGAATTTAGAAAGCTTGAAGAATGGGAACAAACGCAGCTCATTTCTTCACTACAGCGTATTGCAACGATGATGGACGCTGAAGATATTGATGCCTCACCTATCCTTGAGGTCGGTGAAATTAACGAGTCGCATTAGCGCTGCGTCTATTTTTGGCGCGCTTTAATGTAGTGAGTTGTTCTTCGCGTGTCATACCACCCCAAGCACCAATATCATCTAGGCTGCGATAACAACCTGTGCAAATCTGCGTGGATTTATCTAATAGACAGATATCTATACAGGGACTTTTTATGGGCTTGTTATCTATTTCGGCCATGTTGCGCGCTTATCCAAAAAATCCATTACATCAATCTCTGCTTCACCTAACCATGCCTCATCTGGGCCTTGCCAACGCACGGTGGACCAACACACCCGACCAGACTTGCTAAAGACGATGCCTTCTGATTCCATCGCTGCGCGTTGACGATTATCGCCCTCGCCCTCTGATCCAGCTCTTGCGCTGATTTTACCTGCACTATTAATCACCCGGTGCCATGGTATATCACTGCCTTTTGGCGTCGCGGCCATAGCGTATCCCACCATACGCGCGGTCACACGCGGCAACAGGCTCGCAATCATCCCGTAACTGGCAACTTTTCCATGTGGTATAAGCCTAACGAGTGCGTAAACGCGGGATTGATATGTAGAGACCACAGCTTTTAACAATCCACCACATTAGCAGCAACACGTATTACTTTGGCGAGGCCACCCTCTGCGGTTTCTTTATATTTTGATTGCATGTCACGGCCTGTGATCCGCATGGTTCTAATGACTTTATCCAGTGATACAAAATGCTCGCCGTCACCACGCAGTGCTAATCGTGTCGCGTTAATCGCCTTAACGGCCCCCATGGCATTGCGTTCAATACATGGCACCTGCACCAAACCACCGATCGGATCACATGTGAGGCCTAGATTATGCTCCATGCCGATCTCAGCGGCATTTTCCACCTGTGCAGGCGTACCACCCATAACCTCAGCCAACCCTGCTGCCGCCATGGCGCAGGCCGAGCCAACTTCACCCTGACAACCAACCTCAGCCCCCGAAATTGACGCGTTTTTTTTAAATAATGTGCCAACAGCACCAGCGGTGAGCAAAAACCTAATAGCATCTTCATCAGGGGTATGACTGCTACAAAAACGGGTGTAATAATGCATCACCGCAGGCACAATACCAGCAGCGCCATTGGTGGGGGCCGTGACCACACGCCCGCCCGTGGCATTTTCTTCATTCACTGCCAGCGCATATAGATTAACCCAGTCAATCACGGTTAGGGGATCACGCAGAGCTTGCTCTGGGGTTGAAGATAGCTGCTTATACATATCAGCAGCTCGGCGCTTGACCTTTAACCCTGGCATCTCACCGTTGATGCTGCATCCGCGTGTAACGCAATCCTGCATGACCTGCCATATCTCCAAAAGCTCGCTGCGGATTTCTTGTTTGCTACGCCAAGTCTGCTCATTTTCCATCATAATCTCACTGATGGATTTACCCTCTTTCTGGCAGTAAACAAGCAATTGTCGCGCACTAGCAAATGGGTATGGCACCTTGGCCTTACCATGCGTATCTTTAAAAGCATCAGCGTTAGCTTCGTCCTCAGTCACAATAAAGCCACCGCCAACGCTATAATAAATTTGTGATAGTTTCATAGTGCCCGAAGAATCAAAGGCTTTAAATTGCATCCCATTGGGGTGAAAGGGTAGCTGCTCGCGGGCAATAAGCAATAGGTCTGTTTCTTGATTGAAGGCAATACAATGCGTGCCGTCTACTTGTAACTGACCACTGCTGCGCACTTCATCCATCAAGGCATCGACCTTATCCACATCTACAGTGCGGGGGCGCAGTCCCATCAAGCCTAATATAATCGCTTTATCAGATCCGTGACCACGCGCCGTAGCACCTAGTGAACCATAAAGAGAAACCTCAATACGCTGTAAATCACCGCCAAGATCATCCTTTGCTGTACGGCCAAAGTTAGAGGCAGCGCGCATTGGCCCAACCGTATGCGAGCTGCTCGGCCCGATACCAATTGAGAAAAGATCAAAAATACTTACTTCCATGCACGTCACTCCATAAAGAGAATCTTATAATTTTGCCGACATTGCTCTTATATATTTCCAGTTTCAACCGAAACTTTAACCCATAAGCCATTTTGCACATTCATTTTAGCACCAAAGTTGATTTGCTGCTTGATTTTTCAGCCAATTTCGGCTCAATTACCGCTAAATTTATTGTATAAAATTAGGATAGTAGTAATGGTAAAAATTAAAGTAACCGACACACAGGGCGAAAGCCGCGATATCGACGCAGAATCAGGTGTTTCATTAATGGAAGCAATTCGTGAAAATGAATTTGATGATCTGCAAGCAATTTGTGGCGGCTGTTGTTCATGTTGCACATGTCATGTGCATGTGGAAGACGGTGGTTATGACGTTCTGCCGGCCATCGAGGAAGATGAAGAATATCTTCTGGAAGATAGCGAAAGCTTTGTAAAAGAAAAATCCCGTCTGTCATGTCAAGTAGAAGTCTCTGCTGATATGGAAGGCTTGAGTGTTACAATTATATCTGAATAATAGATACTTTAGGAAAATATCATGTCTGATCCAGCCTTATATTTATCATTAACCACAGATGCAAACACCATTGCATTGATCCCTATTGCCAAAGGTGCATTAGATGATAAGGCTGTCTCGGACCGTGATCAAAAATGGATGAAATCCACTGGTTTTGACGCAAGCGTTGGCAGTATATGTCTTTGCGCTGATAACAGCGGTAATTTAACGCACGCTTATTACGGCCTAGGTGAGGCATCCCCTAAAGTATCAGATATATGGTGGTTAGCGGCCGCAGCCGCGGCACTGCCAGCTGGTGATTATAGCCTGCAAGGTGACTTTGATCCTGCAATGGTAAAAGCCGCTGCACTGGGTTGGTGTCTTAGCCAATATAGTTTTGATCATTATAAATCCGACGATGATCAGGATAAAAAGACTCGTAGATTGATTCTCGACTCTGGCGAAGTGATTGAGTCTATCAGTGATAGTTATCAGGCCATCGCGTTAGTGCGTGATCTTGTTAACACACCAACAGAAGACATGGGGCCGAGCGAATTAGAAGCGGTAGTAGAGGAAATTGCCATCACCTTTATGGGGAAATGCGACACGATTATTGGTGATGATCTGCTGGCTGCTGATTTCCCTGCCATTCACGCTGTAGGGCGCGCCGCGAGCCAAACAAATGCGCCGCGTCTCATCGATCTTAGATGGGGCGATGAAGACGCGCCTAAGCTAACGTTGGTCGGCAAGGGTGTTTGTTTTGACACTGGCGGCCTTGATCTAAAGCCATCACAGTTTATGCGTAACATGAAAAAAGATATGGGTGGGGCTGCCCATGTTTTGGGTCTTGCCTGTATGATTATGGCGGCGGACCTGAATGTTAATCTACGCGTGTTGATCCCTGCTGTAGAAAATGCTGTGGCTGGTAATTCTTTCCGTCCCGGTGATATTTTAGAAACGCGCAAGGGCCTAACAGTTGAGGTTGGCAATACCGACGCCGAAGGGCGCTTAGTGTTGTGTGATGCTCTCACGCTTGCTTGCGAAGAAAAACCTGACCTACTGATTGATATGGCCACGCTTACAGGCGCGGCACGGGTGGCGCTAGGGCCTGATTTGCCTGCAACATTTACGAATGACGAAGACCTTTGGTCTGCACTAGATAAAGCACAAGCAACAACGGGTGATCCCATTTGGCGCATGCCACTGTGGGCGGGTTATGATGAGGATTTAAACAGTCCGATTGCAGACTTATGCAACGTCACCGATGGGGGCTTTGCGGGCGCCATCACTGCGGGCCTATATCTACAACGTTTTGTTGATAGCGATATACGTTGGATACATGTGGATGTCTTTGCTTGGAACCCTAAAGCGCGTGCTGGTCGACCTAAAGGCGGCGAAGCACAGGGCATTCGCACATTATTCGAAACTATTACAAATACCCTATAGCTTGACTTTAAAGTTCATAAGATTCATAGTGTATTCGTTTCGGCAACGTGATGGTATAAGGAAGGCAATCTCATGGCTCAAAAAACCAGTCAACAACTACTCTTTATGTGGCACAAGGCGATGATCGACGGCGTTCACGGTGATGACCCCGATTTGACAATGCGTCAAATCTGCATAATCCTATCGGTATATCTATATCCTGAAAAAGATCATACGGTGCGCGGTCTGGCTGCAGAGCTAAGTGTGACAAAGCCAGTGGTCACACGCGCACTTGATACCTTAGGCAGTATGGGATTATTAAAACGAAAGCGCGACGAACGCGATAAACGCAGCGTGCTAGTCCAACGGACAGTTAAAGGCTCTGTTTATCTATCAGAATTATCTGACCGTATTTTCAAAGCAGCTGACGGCGTTACAGATATCTGATGTTGATTGACCCAACTGACGCAAAAAATAACGACAGGCGCCTCATGCATAAGGCAGGGCGCCCAACCCATCAATTTGCCTTTCCCTCTTTTGCGCTAAAGGCCGAGCCTGATCTGAAAAGCGCCACCATGACCGAGCTACTCTACGGCGAGGGTGTCTATGTGATTAGTGATGGCATACAATGGGCTGAGATCGCCTGTATGACAGATGCCTACCATGGCTGGGTACCAAAAGAATCGCTTGCAGAAGGCTGGGTGGCAGCCACCCATATTATCTCAACACCGCTCACCCATGTATACCCTGAGTCTAATATGAAATCTGTAGCAGCGACTTCCTTGTCACTGGGCAGCCTGATCACCCTTAGCGAGGCCCCGAGCCAAAATGGCTATAGATATATTGAAGGCGGCGGCTGGATTTACGAGCGCCATATTACACAAATAGAAAAACTTCAAGCTGATCCCGTCATGGTCGCTGAGAGTTTGCTTCACGCGCCATATCTTTGGGGTGGGCGCACATCACAAGGCTTAGATTGTAGCGCCCTTGTGCAATTATCACTGGCCCAAGCAGGCACCCACGTTCACCGCGATAGTGACTTGCAATGGGCCTCTATTGAGGTTGAGATTAGCGAGCCTAAGCGCGGCGATCTAGCCTTTTTCCCTGGCCATGTGGGCTTTATGGTCGATAGCGATAATCTTATCCACGCCAACGCCACTAATATGAAGGTGACAATTGACCCCCTAACCGATGTGATAGAGTGGGTACGCAGTGAAGGCAAAGCCGAGCCCTTTTTAGGCTTTAAAAGGCTATAAAAAAACGCCGGGGCAACCCCGACGTTTTAAAATCATTATCAATTCTTTTAGTTTAGTGAGTTGCAGTCTCATCCGCAGCTTCAACAGCTTCAGCAGCAACCTCTTCAACTTCATCCATAGGCAGATCAATTGGTGCGTCTGATAATGTATTCAAATACGCCATAAGGTCAGCACGTTTTGGTGCCTTACGCATACCAGCGTATGACATCTTGTTGCCTGGAATTGCTTTCTTTGGGCTTATTAGCCACTGATCAAGTAATTCAAATGACCATGTGCTGCCGTTACCTGCAACAGCACTAGAATAGGCATAACCATCAGCGCCACCAACAGCGCGACCTATCATACCATATAGATTTGGGCCTGTGCCGTTTTTACCGCCCTTATCAATTGAGTGACAAGATTTACAAGCAGCAAAAGCGCGCTTACCCTTATCGGGGTCGGCAGATGCCATCAACATAGCTAGACTAGGACCAGCAATTTCCTCCACTGGACCTGTCGCAGCAGTGGCAATCTCTGTACTATAGGCTAGTTCTTCACCGTGATGCTCAGGAAAGAAGGCTTCAGATAGGATTGATATACCCATAATCAACAAAGTGCCTCCGATTACGGCTGCTGATACTTTGTTTACAAATAAATGGTCCTGACTCACATTACGTCTCCTTGATGCTGGCTGGAATTCTCGATACAAAGCCCCATGCCAAAATAAATACATTTGGGCGGAATGTACCCGCAGCCGCGTCATCATTCAAGCTTGATTTCACGAAATTAGCCTTAATTAATGATTTTTATGGCCTAGAAGTCATAAATAATGCCCCATTGCCCCTTCAAAGCGTTGACTTGATGACGTGGCTATGCAGATATCGCAATCATAATGGGGTCCATCTGTTAAGAGATGGCCATCAATGGAGTGCATAATGTCACAAACAGTTATTAGTACCGATCCTTCAAACACGATCGCCTTTCAGGGCGAGCTTGGGGCCTATTCTCATATGGCATGCAAGGCTAAATGCCCTGACATGCATGTTTTACCCTGCCCCAGTTTTGAAGAGGCCTTAGAATCGGTAACTGAGGGCAAGGCACGTTTGGCGATGATTCCTATTGAAAACTCTACGGCGGGTCGGGTGGCTGATATTCATATTTTATTGCCTGATTCGGGTCTAAAAATCATTGGTGAGCATTTTGAAGCGATTCGTCACTGTTTACTGGCAAGAAAAGATGCAAGCGATGATGCGTTAAAAGTTGTCACGAGCCATGTTCAAGCCTTGGGACAAACACGAAAAGCCACACGCAAAATGGGTCTGACACAAATACCCTTTGCTGATACAGCTGGCGCTGCCAAACATATTGCCGAGGGCCATGAGAATAAATCCGTTGCGGCCATCGCCAGCCATTTAGCGGCGGAAGTTTACGGCCTGCGTATTGTCAAAGCCGACATTCAAGATATGGATAATAACACCACGCGTTTTGTGGTTCTGTCCAAGGAAGCGTTACACCCATCAGAGAATTTGGGTGCCTGTATGACCAGCTTTACCTTTGAAGTTAAAAACATTCCAGCCGCACTGTACAAAGCACTGGGCGGTTTCGCCACGAACGGTGTTAACATGACAAAGCTAGAAAGTTATTATGAAAGCGATAGCTTTACCGCCACTGAATTTTACGCTGAAATCGTTGGCGCTGCAGGTGATGCGGCTGTTGATCGCGCCCTAGAGGAATTAACGCATTTTTCCAAACGCCTAACGATCCTTGGCACCTACCCACAAGCGCGCAAAAGAAAATAATCTTATATGTGAGCAACGCAAGGCAGTGAAGATAACTCTAGCCTAGCGCTCGTTTAATATAACCTGAAGATCAGCCAAGACTGTTTTAATGGTGTTATCGTCAAATTTTTTATAGATTTTAGCGATTTCACCCTTGCGGTTCACGATCAACGTCGTCGGTACTTTCTTAATGCCATATTGTTTGGCAACCGTGCTTTTTTTGTCTACAAGTAGATGCATCTTCGTATCAGGTAATAGCTTTTTCAACCAACGCACCTGACTAGCACTTTCATGGTAATTAACCGCAAATACTTCTAAATGATCTGTTGTTACATTTTTAAGCACCGCGTCAAATACAGGTAACGTTGACATACAAGGCTGGCAAACAGATCGCCAAAAAGTCACAATTGCGACTTTACCCTTCATGGGCTGGACAAAGACTTTATCGCCTTTTGTGGTTTTCCCTATATAATTTTCTGGTGGT
This sequence comes from uncultured Kordiimonas sp., assembly GCA_965603205.1. Taxonomy (GTDB): domain Bacteria; phylum Pseudomonadota; class Alphaproteobacteria; order Sphingomonadales; family Kordiimonadaceae; genus Temperatibacter. Next base: position 45,956 of record CBFDCC010000012.1, read on the forward strand.
AAATCGCCAACATTTAACTTGGCTGCATTAGCTTGACTAGCCAATAAAAGCATCGAAACACATAAAAATAAATAACGCATTCATCCCTCCTCTAACTTGGACAAAGGAAATTATAATCGCGTTATTAAACGAAAGTCTATAATTTTTTAACTTTAGTTTAGATCAAAAAGTTAACCAGTCACCACCGCTGCCATATTCAATCAGGCTTGCAAGGCCCGTGACCTTGACTTGGGGGCGGCTGATTAAATCAAGAATATCAAGGCCATGTTCAGCCATAGCGCTATCACAGACATAAAATTTAATGTCTAGTGCCGACAGAGCGTCGATTAAAATATCAAAATCCGCCACACCAACACCCTCTAGTTTCTTATCCATATCGTTTGCAGAAGTGCCACAGCTGGTTACCAACTCTTGCCAGCCATTCTTAGTGATCGCCTTCACGCCGCCTTTTGAGAAAAACATCACGACCTTCTTACCCATAGCTGACGCAGATGCCGCCATCATTAGCGCCATATGAATACGCTCAGCATCGCTTGATATAACTATTATGCTCATCATTAGCTTTGATCTCCGCTTAAATTCCCACCTAATTTTCCGCCCAATTTCCCACAGGCAGCACAGCTGGGGTCTCGCGGTAATTTCACCACGCGCTGTTTTGCCGTTAGGGCGTCATAGAATAACATCTTACCAGCCAAGCTATCACCAACACCAATAATCTCTTTCAGAACCTCTAGCGCCTGCATTGACCCCATCACGCCCGCCACAGCACCCAAAACACCATTATCGGCGCATGTGCCTTGGCCATCAGCAGTGGGTGCCTCTGGTACAAAACAGCGGTAGCAAGGTTGATCACCGTGGGTGTGCGGCTTAAAAGTAGCTAACTGGCCATCAAAGGGACCAAGGGCGGCTGACACTAATGTCTTTTCCAGCTTTACGCATGTATCCGACACCAATAGTCTCGTTTCAAAATTATCCGTTCCATCAGCGATAATGTCATAACCTTCAATGATGGAATCTATATTTGCCACTGTTAAACGCTCAGGATATGTCACCACTGTTACTTCTGGGTTTAGGGCGCGCATGGCGGCCTTTGCACTATTGACCTTTAAGCCGTCGATTGCCTGAGTTTGATGAATAATCTGCCGTTGTAGATTAGACAGGTCCACCACATCGTCATCAACAATACCAATAGCGCCAATACCCGCGGCCGCAAGATACAGACATACGGGCGAGCCAAGACCACCAGCACCAACGACCAGCACCTTTGCTTTCATCAATGCCTTTTGGCCTTCACCACCCACTTCCCGTAGGATGATATGGCGGCTATAACGCTCTAATTGATCGTCTGTAAAATCCATTATATTTTAGTTCCTCGCATTAGCTCGGCCTCCCACTTGGTCCGTACGGCAACTAGGGTTGCCTAATATTTGTTGCCGCTCCCACGTCACTCCAGACTTGATCTGGAGTCCATTTTTAATCAAAGATCAAGGTCCATAATACTTAAGGACTATAATATTGCTACTGTGGATTCTGGATCAAGTCCGGAATGACGAAATAGTATAACTTAATCTAATGAGAATCTATAAGCCGATACACCCCTTGAGCGCTCATCAAGCACCATTTTGCGTGATAGCGGCGGATGGGCGCGCTGGGCACAATTAGGCCGCTCGCATAATTTACAGTTAGGCCCAACAGGTGTGGCGTCAATATCCGTTAAATCATGCCCCTTGGCGTAAACCATTTTGCGCGCATGTTTGATATCACAGGCCAGCGCCACTGCAAGCCTTTGGCGTGGTTCACCAAAAGGCGTAACCCCGCGCTCCACCGATCTAGCCACTGAAAAATAAGTAGTACCATCTGGCATTTGAATGATTTGGGTGCCAATACGCCCCGGCTGCGACAAGCAATCATGCACATTCCACAGCGGACAAGTGCCGCCAAAACGTGAAAAATGGTACGTACCAGCCGAAAAACGTTTCGACACATTACCAGCCGCGTCAAGCCGTATAAAAAAGAAAGGCACGCCCTTTTTACCCGGGCGCTGCAACGTGGTGAGGCGGTGACATGTCTGCTCAAAACTTGTGTTATAGCGCTGTGCCAGATGCTCAACATCATATTTTAGCACCTCAGCCGCATTACGGAACTTTGTGTAAGGCATAATCAACGCACCGGCAAAATAGTTAGCCAGCGAAATACGCGCAAGGCGCGGCGCTTCTTCCCCTTCAAAATTCTCAGACTCTAACGCGCGGTCAATCATGGGTCCATATTCCAGCAGCCCTATTAAATAGGCCGCCTGAAAAGTCTTGGCTGACGAGCGTAATAATTCAGACAACATCAACTGACGTCGGTGACGGTCAAAATGGCGCAAAGAATCAGGCAATATCTCTGACGGCATCACTCTGACTGTAATGCCGTGTTGCTCCTGTAAATATTTCGACAGCGCCGTTAAACTATTGCCGCTATCAAGGCCGATACTCTCAAACAGCAGTTCCGCTGCTTCATCAAGTTCTGGAAAGTAATTTTGATTAGCTTGCAGAAAATTGCGTACTTGGTCATTAGGAAAACTAGCCCCCGAAGAACCTCCTGCCTCACTAACCACTTGCTCAGATAGCGCAGTGGAGCGTTCTACCGACTCGCGCCATGACTTGTATAATCTTGTCATCGCTTCTGTCATCGCGGGCGAGGCCCCCGCTACTTCTTGCAATTCTGCCTTGGTGATATCTAATCCTTTAAACAGAGGGTCACTAAGAATTTCGCGCATATCGGCAAAGGCCCGCGCCTCGCGGTTACCCGCAAGCTCGCTAATATTAACATCATAAACCTCAGCCAGTCGTAGCAACAATTGCGCCGATATAGGGCGCTGATCGCGCTCTACCAAATTTAAGTAACTCACTGAAAAGTCAAGCTCACTCGCCATCCGCGTTTGACTAAGACCAAGCGACCGCCGCAGCCTGCGTACCTTTGGTCCTGCAAAAATTTTGGCTCTAGATTCCATCACATTATTCCCTGCACTCATCACGGATTACACTCACGATGCTGTAACTATAACATCTTTGTATTTTTTTACAATCTTTACAGTTTTACAAAATATTATAGCACAAAGACATACAGATAAACCCTTTTATTTCAATAATTTATGGACAATTTATTTTTTTGTGTAAATATTGTCATCATAAATATCGTAGCTAAAACTATAGCCACATTGGAACGCGTAATGAACGAGATGACACATACAAACGAAATGGATAAAGGCCTAACAATATCAGGCGCGATGCTTGGTCGTTACAGCGATATCCTAACCGATGATGCGCTCGCCTTCCTTACTGAGCTTGAGACACGCTTTGGTGACCGACGCCGTGCATTATTAACAGCCCGCACTGAGCGCCAACAGCGCATGCACCAAGGTGAGCTTCCTGATTTTTTGACAGAGACGAAATCAATCCGAGAAGGCCATTGGACAATTCTTAACACCCCGAGTGATCTGCAAGATCGCCGTGTTGAAATTACCGGCCCTGTTGACCGCAAGATGATGATCAATGCTTTTAATAGTGGCGCAAAAGTTTTCATGGCCGATTATGAAGATGCTAGTTCCCCTACGTGGAATAATATGATGGATGGTCAGGTGAATATGTATGATTACGCTCGTGATCAGCTTAGCTACATTGATCCAAACTCTGGCAAGTCATATCAAATGGGCCAAGCCACTGCGACGTTAAAAGTACGCCCACGTGGTTGGCATATGGTTGAGGCACATGCCTGTCTCAACGGCAAGCCTATGTCGGCTGGTTTATTTGATTTTGGTCTTTTCTTTTTCCACAACGTTAAGGCACTTATTGCCAAAGGCACTGGCCCTTATTTCTATCTACCAAAGCTGGAAAGCCATATTGAAGCTAAATTGTGGGATGACGTTTTCACCTACGCTGAGCAAGCGCTTGGCGTAACGCATGGCACTATCAAATCTACAGTGCTGATTGAAACTTTACCTGCTGCTTTTGAAATGGATGAAATCTTATACGCGCTCAAGGATCACATCGTTGGTCTAAACTGCGGTCGCTGGGATTATATTTTCAGCTATATTAAATGCCTTGGTAAAAATGCAAATTACCTTCTGCCTGATCGCGGTAAAATCGTGATGGGCGAGGCGTTCCTTAATGCCTATTCATTATTACTTATTAAAACATGTCATAAGCGCCGCGCTCATGCCATGGGCGGTATGGCGGCTCAAATCCCAGTTAAGGGTGATGATGCAGCTAACGATATCGCCTACGCCAAGGTTCTAGCCGATAAAGAGCGTGAAGCTGGCAACGGTCATGACGGCACATGGGTTGCGCACCCTGCAATGGTTGCGACAGCGCTAGAAGCTTTTGATAAGCTAATGCCCGCACCAAACCAAATTGATAACGCCCGTGAAGACGTTACCATATCTCAAGCTGATTTACTGGAGCCCCACAAGGGCAAAGCATCAGAATCTGGCCTGCGCGAGAATATCCGTATTGGCGTTCGCTATATCGAGGCTTGGTTAAACGGGCGCGGCGCGGTGCCACTTTATAATTTGATGGAAGACGCAGCCACAGCCGAGATTGGTCGCACACAAATTTGGCAACAGATAAAGATGGCCGCAAAGCTGGCAGACGGGCGCACCGTCACAGAAGGTCTAGTCCGCGCTGTATTTGACGATGAAATGTCACGGGTACGCGCAGATATCGGCGCTGAACTTTATGACAGCGGCCGCCATCTTGAGGCTGGCAATATCTTTATGGATTTAGCATTTGCCGACGATCTAACAGCATTTTTAACCACACCAGCTTACGAGCTAATTAAATAATTTAACCCTATTCACATTTCTGCGTAACCCCAAAAATTTGGGAAAAGGAGCACGACCCATGACTATGAACTATAACGATGACATTCAAAATGTTCAGGACCTTATCAGCGGTTACAATGGCACATGGGACGGCATCGATGCCGAATCAGTGGCTAGAATGCGTGCACAAAATCGCTTCCACTCAGGCCTTGATATCGCGCGCTACACTGCTAAAATTATGCGGCAAGACATGGATGCCTATGATACTGATCCTGCCAACTACACCCAATCACTGGGGTGTTGGCACGGTTTTATTGGCCAACAGAAGATGATTTCTATCAAGAAGCATTTCGGCAGCACAAAAGGCCGCTATCTTTACCTTTCGGGTTGGATGGTTGCTGCGCTGCGCTCTGAATTTGGTCCATTACCTGATCAGTCCATGCATGAGAAAACCTCTGTTCCTGCCTTGATCGAAGAGCTTTATACATTCCTCAAGCAGGCTGATTCCCGCGAACTGGGTATGTTGTTTCGTGATCTGGACGCTGCCCCTGATGCAGGTCAGAAACAGGAAATCATGAACAAGATCGAGAATTTCCAGACCCATGTTGTGCCGATTATCGCAGACATAGACGCTGGTTTCGGTAACGCGGAAGCGACCTATTTACTTGCAAAGAAAATGATCGAAGCTGGCGCTTGCGCGCTTCAGATCGAGAACCAAGTGTCTGACGAAAAGCAGTGTGGCCATCAGGACGGTAAAGTAACTGTTCCTCATGAGGACTTCCTAGCAAAGGTTCGCGCCTGCCGCTATGCATTCCTTGAATTAGGCATTGAAGACGGCATTATCGTTACGCGTACTGACAGCCTTGGCGCTGGTCTGACCAAGCAGATTGCCTTTTCTAAAGAGCCTGGCGATATTGCCGATCAGTATAATTCATTCCTCGACTGCGAAGAAGTAGCCGCCGCTGATTTGGCGTCAAACGATGTAGTTATCAAGCGTGATGGCAAACTACTGCGCCCTAAGCGTTTACCGTCTAACTTGTTCCAGTTTAAGGCTGGAACTGGTGAAGATCGTTGCGTGCTTGATTGCATCAACTCATTGCAAAATGGTGCTGACTTGTTGTGGATCGAAACAGAGAAGCCACATGTTGAGCAGATCGCAGGCATGGTTGACAGAATTCGTGAAGTTATTCCAAATGCGAAGCTGGTTTATAACAACTCACCATCCTTCAACTGGACACTGAACTTCCGCCAACAGATATTCGACACATGGCAAGCTGAAGGCAAAGATGTATCATCCTACGACCGTGCTAAACTGATGAGCATTGACTATGATGAGACTGAGCTTGCTACAGTGGCTGATGAGAAAATCCGCACCTTCCAGCGTGATAGTGCTAAACGCGCAGGTATCTTCCACCACCTGATCACGCTGCCGACCTACCATACAGCGGCACTGTCTACAGACAATTTGGCAAAGCGTTACTTCGGCGACGAAGCGATGCTTGGTTATGTTAAGCAGGTTCAACGTGAGGAAATTCGCCAAGGTATCGCTTGTGTGAAACACCAAAATATGGCTGGCTCAGATATAGGTGACGACCATAAAGAGTATTTCGCAGGTGACGCTGCGCTAAAGGCTTCTGGCGACGACAACACAATGAATCAGTTCGCCGCTGAATAAATATTTAGACTTTACCTAAACCGAGCATCGTTCGGTTGACACAGCAACTAGGGCATCCAATTGGATGCCCTTTTTTTATGAATTTCCTTGATATTTACAGAAACAAGTGATTCAACATTAATCAAACCTTGCCTTAACTCTACAAATGTTCTATGTTTGTTCTACATTAGGAAATGATATGTCGGAAAACTCTGCAATTGAATGGACCAATTCAACTTGGAACCCTGTAACAGGGTGTGACAAGATAAGTCCTGGCTGTGATAATTGCTATGCAGAACGGTTTTCCGAACGTTTTCGTGGCACAAAAAATCACCCATTTGAGAATGGATTTGACCTACAACTTAGACCAGAAAGAATAGATCAACCAAGCCTCTGGAAAAAGCCTAGAATGATATTCGTAAATTCCATGAGTGATTTATTCCATAAAAGTGTTCCTACAGCATTTATACATAAAGTTTTTGACTCAATGGAAAAAGCAAACTGGCATACATTCCAAGTCTTAACAAAACGCAGTTCTTTAATGAAAAAGTTCATTAATTCTCGTTATATTGATAGACCAGCACCTGATCATATTTGGCTAGGCGTGTCTTTAGAAGATGGAAAACGAAAATCTAGAATAAAGCATCTTCAAGGTGCCAATGCATCTGTTAGGTTTTTATCAGTAGAGCCTTTACTCGGAAAAATTGGCAAAATAGACTTGTCCGATATACACTGGGTTATAGTAGGAGGGGAAAGTGGGCCAGGCTACAGACCTATGAATATTAACTGGGCGCGTGAAGTAAGAGATGAGTGCGTGAATGCCAAGGTAGCTTTCTTCTTTAAACAATGGGGTGGTTATAGACCAAAATCAAACGGTCGAGAGTTAGATGGGGAAACTTGGAATGAATTTCCTCATCTGGAGACTAAACAAGCTTAATATTTTATTTTGAGGGTTAAATGCTTTCTGACAAAGACTATAAAGACAATCCACAGACGTATGTAAAACATGTTTTCTTAGAGTATTATCTGGGGCGAGTAGCTTATAATATTTTTTCTTTCAAACCTGACATTGTCTATGTTGATGGATTTTCTGGTCCATGGAAGTCTAATGATGAACAATATGGAGACACCTCATTCGCCATTGCAATATCTGAATTAAAAAAGGCACGCCGAAACTGTAGTAATGCTTATTCTGTCAAGAAAGTACGCTGCTTTTTTACAGAAGAAAATACTAAATCATATAACGAATTAGTAAAGTATACATCATCAGTAAAAGGCATAGATTGTAAATGCTATAATGGTCTATTTGTTGACGCCATTAATGAGGCTATCAAATATATTGATAAATCATTTTCATTTTCGTTTATAGACCCTATAGGTTTTACTGGCTTTGGAATGAATTCAATAAAGCCTTTATTGTCACTCAGAGGAGAAGTATTAATTAATTTTATGTATACTCAACTGAATAGGTTTATCGACCATCCAGATCCTGAACAACAGAAAAACTATGATGAGTTATTTGGTTACAGTGAGTGGAATGATGATATTAAGCATTTAGAATCTACCGGACAATCTCGAGAAAATGCGATACTTCAAACATATTGCGCGGCACTAAAAAAAGCTGGGAACTATAAACATGTAACCAGCACACGAATTCTATTTGGAACTAAGAACAGAACATATTTTTACCTCATTTATGCTACCCACCACCCTAAAGGCTTAATAGAATTTCGTAAAGCAGAACAGGTCATGCTAGAAGAGCAGGAACATGTCAGAAATTTAGCAAAATTAAAAAAGACTATGGACACCTCCAAGACATTAGATTTATTTGCACCAGAAGAAGAGATTCAAAGCAATACACGCAAATCGACACTAGACTCCAGAAATGAAAATTTAATGCATGCCAGAGAGATGCTATTACAGATGTTAAGTTCAGGGCCTCTGAGCTACATGGAGACTCTTACTATGCTAGAAATTCCTTATGTCAGTGAAAATGATATGAAAGATATTGTTGGTAACTTATATGACCAAAAGAAAATAACTATGATCAATCGCAAACCAAAACAAAGGCGCTTTGGTAAAGACCATACGATTGCACTAATCAGCCCTCAATGACCCGCTCCACTATCAATGCTGCCACCTGATCCTTTGGGGCCTTAGCAAAGGTATCAACATTATCACTGGTGATAATATGCACGGTGTTACTGTCACCGCCCATAACGCCGCCACTAACATCATTAGCAATAATCCAGTCACAGCCTTTGCGTTTACGCTTGGCCGTTGCATGTTCAATCACTTTTTCAGTTTCAGCGGCAAAACCGATAACCAGCTTAGGGCGGCCTTTTTTAAGCTGAGAGACGGTTGCGAGAATATCAGGGTTTTCTGCAAGTTCTAACGTTGGCAATCCGCCTTTTTCTTTCTTCATTTTTTGATCAACCTCGCCTACCGTGCGCCAATCTGCCACCGCCGCCACAAAGATCGCGATGTCTGCGGGCAATGCCTGCATCACCGCATCATTCATCTGTCGCGCCGATTCTACGTCGATTCGTTTTCCTTTTTTGGCGAGTCCTTTTGGAGTCTCTAAAGCCACAGGCCCCGCCACAAGTGTCACATCAGCGCCAGCATCGACTAATGCACGGGCTATGGCGAACCCTTGCTTGCCCGATGACCTGTTGGCGATATAGCGCACAGGGTCGATAGGTTCATGGGTTGGCCCCGCCGTGATAATCACTCTTTTACCAGATAGTTGTTTCGGTTTCGAAATAATAAAATGGTCTTTGACCGCACAGACAATATCCATCACCTCTGCCAAACGACCAGCCCCCACTTCACCGCACGCCAGCATACCAGCGCCAGGCTCAACAAAATGAATACCATCTGATTTTAATGTCGCTATATTACGCTGTGTCGCCTTATGCGCCCACATCTGCGTGTTCATTGCGGGTACTACCATCACAGGCTTGTCCGTGGCTAACAGCAACGTACTTGCCAGATCATTTGCCATACCTTGCGCCATCTTCGCCATCAAATCAGCCGTGGCAGGTGCAATCACAATCAAATCATTATCACGACTAAGGCGGATATGCCCCATCTCGCTTTCTTCCTTTAAATCAAAAAGGTCCATATAACATTGATTGCTCGACAAGGATGCCACCGACAAAGGGGTGATAAATTCTGCGCCGCCCTTGGTTAGCACACCCGTGACACATGCGCCTTCATCCTGCAAGCGACGGATAAGATCGAGTCCCTTATAGGCCGCAATACCGCCCGCAATGATTAACAATATTTTTTTGCCGCACAAAGCACCAGAAACCACAGCAGGTGTGCCGCTATCCACTTGCATCACCGCTTCTAATTTCATCAAAGTGTCAGCGCTTGGGTTCCAGTCGCCTTCCCAAAAACTACGCAGCGTGTTGGGGGCCAAGCCTGCTTTTTTAGCAAAGGCGGTTTTACTAAGATTATATTGCCGCACAAAGGCACGACAATGCTCTATTGATTGTATTATATTGCTCATAAGGCACCATTCATCACATTAATTTGCGATACAATACCATAAGCAACATTTAAATGCTATTAAAGAAGAATAATCTTTAGCGTCACTGCGCCAACAATTAACCCTGCCGCAAAGATAGTCAGGGGGGTGCTTGTGTCTTTTTCTGCTGCCTGAACGGCTTGATCTTGTGCCTCAGCCATATCTAAGAAACGCTCTAGTCGTGCTGGCAAACGCTCCAACAGCCGCGGCAAGTCATTTAAAAAGTCCGCAAGGCGCACTTCTGGTGATAGATTTTCCCGCACCCATTCCTCTAGAACAGGGCGTGAAATATCCCACATATTGGCGCGCGCATCTAGGTGAAGCGCCATACCCTCTGCCATCACCATTGTACGCTGTAGCATCAACAGTTGGGGCTGGGCTTTCATCTCAAATTGTTCTGTCGTGGCAAAAAGCTGGCCTAGTAAGTCACCAACCGAAATCTCCTCAACAGGCAAATCCATGATTGGGTCCGCAATTGCGCGCAGCGCCTCTGTGAAGGCTTCCACATCCTGATCAAGGGGTATATAACCCGCGTCAAAATGCACTTCGGCGACACGTTTATAATCTCGTTTTATAAACCCATATAATATTTCGGCAAAGAAACGACGTTCGGTTTTACTGAGCCTGCCCATAATACCAAAATCAACGGCGGCAATAGTTCCGTCCTTCTCAACCAGTAAATTACCCTGATGCAAGTCAGCGTGGAAAAATCCGTCCCTGAGCGCTTGCTTTAAAAAAATCTGCACAATATTAGACGATAAAGCCTGCATATCATGACCCGCAGCTTTAATCGCGTCCACATCGTTAAAGCGAATACCATCCACCCACTCTATAGTCATCACCTGCTCGCTCGTTTTTGCCCAATCAATTTTAGGGATGCGGTAACCCACCTCACCCTGCATATTGTGTGCTAACTCAGTCGCCGCAGCAGCCTCTGTGCGCAGATCCATTTCCTCAACGGTGCTGGCACGAAGGGTCTCAACCACAGCTGTTAACCTAAGCCGCCGCGCATCGGGCACATGACGCTCTGCCACTGCTGCTAGCCATTGAAATAAATCTAGGTCACGATTGAAACGCCTTTTAATCTCGGGGCGCAAAACTTTCACGGCCACCACATCGCCGCTCACCGTTATTGCCTTATGCACCTGCGCGATAGAGGCCGCCGCCACAGGCACGCTGTCAAATTCAGCAAAATGCTCACTCAGCAAACCACCAAGACTGTCTTCTATTATAGACTTAGCTATCTCGCCGTCAAAGGGCGGTAAGCGATCTTGTAATGTCGATAACCCACGCGCCAACTCACTGCCCACCACATCAGGGCGTGTGGCCAGCGTTTGTCCTAACTTAATATAAGCAGGCCCCATGGTGGATAAAGCCACAGCTAAGCGTTCGCCATCACAGTCCGGCAGGCCGCGTTTTCGTGGCACAAAAAATGTTGTTACCCTAAGGGTTCGCGGCATCCACTGGGGCATCATTGGCATATCAGCCAGTGCGCGCAAAGCACCGTGACGCCTAAAGGCCAGCGCCAAACGATATAATTCCAGTAAATGTTTCATAGTCGAAAGCATGTTAAATCTTGTACCCACTATGAATGGCAACAACACCTGTGCTCATACTGCGATAGGATACGCGCTCAAACCCACCAGCGGCGATCATCTCAGCAAATTTATCCTTGCTTGGAAATTTACGAATCGATTCAACCAGATACTGATAGCTCTCGGCGTCACCTGCTACCATACTGCCGAATTTGGGGATCAGATTAAAACTATAGCTGTCATAAAGATTTTGTAGGATAGGCACCACTTGCGGACTAAATTCTAACACCAAGAAACGCCCGCCAGGTTTTAACACGCGGTAAGCATCCGCAATCGCCTGATCAACATGGGTTACATTGCGAATACCAAAGGCAATGGTATAGGCATCAACGCTGGCATCTGGCACAGGCAACTTTTGTGCGTCGCCGCAAACAAATTTAGCGCGATCGCTATAACCACTATCAGCTGCGCGCGCCTTGCCTACCCGCAGCATTTCGGCGTTAATATCAGCGACCGTTACCTTGCCGCCCTCACAGGCATCAAGAAATCTAAAAGCAATATCGCCTGTGCCACCCGCCACATCCAACAGATGCATACCTGCGCGTGGGTTCAGCGTATCAATCAATGAATTTTTCCAAATGCGGTGTACACCAACACTCATCACATCATTCATAATGTCATATTGATCGGCCACATTATTAAAGACACCACGCACCATGCTTGCTTTTTCAGCTTGGTCTACGGTTTTAAACCCAAAATGGGTGGTGCTGCCTGCCAATGTATCTTGTTGTGTATCTTGTTTTTGCATTGTATCAACTTGCATCATATGAAGGTTATCTATTTAATTAACGCGACCATAATATAGCGGCCTATTAATTACTATATAAATAGCACGGAGAAGAAATTATAATGCCTGAGTTGCCAGAGGTCGAAACAGTCAAACGCGGCATTGCCCCAGCATTAGAAGGCAACGTCATTAGCTTTGCTGAAAAATTCAGACCTAATTTACGCATAGCCATGCCAGAAGATTTTAGTGAGCGCCTGACAGGTAAGCGCGTGGCCAAACTGCATAGACGCTCTAAATATATACTCATCGAGATGGAAGACGGCCTTGTTATCATCTTGCATCTGGGCATGTCGGGCAAAGTGACTTTATATAATCGCGCCACGGATACGATCCCAGAGCGCGGCAAGCATGATCATGTTATTCTAGAAACAGACAAAGGCATTAGACTAGTTTACACGGACCCGCGCCGCTTTGGTATTATTACCTTCACCCATGTAGATGAGGCAGATAACCACAAGTTACTGGCAGGCATCGGCCCTGAACCCCTTGGTAATGATTTTAACAGCGATACGCTCAAAAGAGCGTTTGAAAACAAAAAATCCCCGATCAAAACAGCCTTACTTGATCAGCGAATCGTCGCAGGGCTTGGCAATATATATGTCTGCGAAGTTTTATGGCGTGTGGGTATCCACCCAGCCACCGCCGCACACAAGATCACACCTGATCAAATAGAGATAATTGTACCCACGATCAGAACTGTCTTGCTTGAGGCTATTGAGGCAGGCGGGTCTACGTTAAAGGATTATGCCCGCGCTGATGGTGAGCTTGGATACTTCCAGCATAGCTTCAGAGCTTATGGTCGTGAAAAGGAGCCTTGCTTAAATGAGGCTTGTGATGGCACTATCGAGAGAATCACACAATCGGGGCGCTCCACTTTCTTTTGCTCTGCTTGTCAAAAATAAGGGTTAAACAATGCGTTACCTCATAATTATCTTCAGTGCATGCTTGTATATTGCTAGCTTTAATGGACCTGCAATGGCTCAAGATACCTTTTTAGAAGGCTTTCCTGACATCCCCCATTTAGATGATTTTGATATTATTGACGATAGCCTAATGGTCTTTGATAGTGCCAGCGGCACCGTGGCTGAGGTAAGCATGTATACAGGCAAATCCATCACTGAAGGGTTAACAGCCTATAAGGATAGCCTTGGCGGGCTTGGTTGGAGCTGTGCACGCGTTAAAAGCCGAATCTCTTGTGAGCGCGATGGCTTTCTTCTTACAATCATTGCGAGCCAAGACAAAGAAAAGAGAGCGCGTGTGACATTACGCAGTGAACCAAAAAGCTAAATATTTAAAAGATGTTAGCCTACTAGCGCACTAGAATGACTCATGCTGGCTAATTTTAGGCTTTTCTTTCTACCTTTTAGGCAGTAGGACTCTTGCAAATATATTGGCCAATAGAGATAGGCTGATCCATAACAACAACAGGGTAAACCCTTATGAGTTTTGAAACTATATTACTAGATATTCACGGCAATGTTGGTGTGATTACTTTAAATCGCAAAGAGGCGCTAAATGCCTTAAACTCCCAACTGGTCGCAGAGGTTGGGCAAGCCCTTCTTGGCTTAGAAGCTAATGATGAGATCGGGGCCACCATTATAACAGGTAGTGAAAAGGCTTTTGCTGCGGGTGCTGATATTAAAGAGATGGCTGATAAATCCGCCTCTGATATGATTGTTGAAGATTTCTTTGGTGATATTCAAACACTCTTCACACAACAAATTAAAAAACCTGTCATTGCGGCTGTAGCGGGTTACGCGCTTGGTGGTGGCTGCGAACTAGCCATGATGTGTGATTTCATCATTGCCGGTGAAAATGCAAAATTTGGCCAGCCTGAAATTAAGCTAGGTGTTATTCCTGGCATTGGTGGCACGCAGCGTCTAACTAGGCTTGTCGGCAAATCAAAGGCAATGGACATGATCCTAACGGGACGCATGATGGACTCAGGCGAGGCAGAGCGCGCGGGTCTTGTTAGTCGCGTCGTACCAACAGAGGACTTGAACGATCAAGCAATAGAAGTTGCGCGCGCTATCGCGGACCTATCTAGACCTTCTGTCGCCATGGCAAAAGAATGCGTGAATCGGGCATTAGAGACCTCACTTAGTGAAGGATTGCTGTTTGAGCGTCGTTCTTTCCACTCTTTATTTGCCACAGAAGACCAAAAAGAGGGCATGGCAGCCTTCTCAGAGAAACGTAAGCCTCACTTCAAAAACAAGTGAGTATAGACATAAAAAGCGCCCAAAGAATATCAACTTGCAATCGCATGGCTAGCTCATGCACATTTCCTTGTTGACCTTATGGGTGAAGCGGTTTATAGACCCGTCCAAATGATCTACTACTTTTAAAAGTATGATCTACTGAAATTTAAGGGCCCCACATAGACGTGAGGTTTAAACTAGTTACAAGGTTGATATAATGGCTAATAATTTACAAGCTAAGAAACGCATTCGTCAAAATGAACGTCGTGCAGCAATTAACAAAGCACGCGTAAGCCGCATTCGCACATTCATCCGCAAGGTTGAAGAAGCTCTAGAAGCTGGCGTTAAGACAGATGCTGGCGAAGCACTTAAAGCAGCACAGCCAGAAATTATGCGCGGTGTTACAAAAGGTGTTTATCACAAGAAAACAGCCTCACGCAAAATTTCTCGTCTAGCGGCGCGCGTTAACGCTCTCGCTTAACAGCAAACATAAAACCAGCATAAATCTCGTTGCATTCGCAAAAAGCGCTTAAATAAAACGAGACCGATTCGCTGGCATTTTATGAAAGAATCTTTCAAAGCTGCACATGATTTGTGTGGCTTTGTTTATTTCAGGCATCTACCTCAAGAACAAATCAGGCACACTTTATTAACGGCTTCCTGCCGATAACTACATATAGTGGGTCAAGTATTATTATTGCCTAATACCCCACTAAATTTTGTTAAAAGTGACTCTAATCTATTGCAGCCACATGAGTGCGCATGTAATTTCATCATCAAGCGACGACAGACGATATTTCTCCTACGGGCACCCTTTAATACTCAGCCCTCTTTTTTTAAGGTAAATATCATCGTCTAAGTCTATTTGAAATTAGAAACTAAGAGTTTTGGCCTTTTAATTTCATATCAGATGCGGACCGTCGATTACCATAGTAAGGGACTATTTGACAGCATCACGCGCGTTGCTGACAAGAGCCTTTTTGTTGTAAATCACAAAGGCAAGCAAGACGTTATTACCTGCTGTGGTTAAAATACTATTTGTATTGATTAAAAAACAAAGAAATATGCGCCTTTGAACTAGCGCAACATAACAATACGAGATTAGGAGCTTAACAAAATGGTGGCTAAAGGGGGGATCCTTTCAGAAGAAATTTCTGAGCAGACATCACAAAATACAAATACTACAGATAGCTATGCATGGACACGAGTCTGTGAAAAGTTCCGTAGTGAATTTGGTGATCAGGCCTATGAAACATGGGTTGGGCAACTGGATTATGTCGGTGTAGATGCTGGCCAAGCCAATTTAACGGCGCCGACTAAGTTTGTCCGTGATTGGATACAGCGTCATTACGCACCCCGTCTTAAAGACTTTCTCACAAGTGAAAATGCCGACATCCATGATGTAGCCATTCGTCTGAGTCATGGTAAAACCCGTGTTAAAACCGCAAGTGAAGTAGCCACCTCTAGTAAGGTGATAAACACCACCCGCAGCAAAGGTGGTTTAATCGAAGGCTCAGCGCTGGATAACCGCTATAGTTTTGATAGTTTTGTTGTAGGCAAGTCAAATGAATTGGCTTACGCCGCTGCTAAACGCATTGCCGAGAGCGATGATGTGCCTTTTAACCCCTTGTTTTTACATGGTGGTGTAGGGCTGGGCAAAACCCATCTTATGCACGCAATCGCGTGGGAGACAATGCGCTGCAATCCAGAGAAAAAAGTTGTTTATGTATCTGCTGAGAAATTTATGTTTGAATTTATCGCAGCCCTGCGTTTCAAGGACACACATGCTTTTAAGCAAAAGTTTCGTAATGTTGATTTGTTAATGGTGGATGATGTTCAGTTCATCGCCAACAAAGACAGTACCCAAGAAGAATTTTTTCATACATTCAACGCACTGGTGGATAATCGCTGTCAGGTGGTGATTACCGCTGATCGCTCCCCCACAGATCTTGAAGGTATCGAAGAACGGATTATATCTCGTCTTGGCTGGGGCCTTGTTGCTGATATTCATCCAACGGACTATGAGTTGCGCCTCGGCATCCTGCAATCAAAGGCTGAGACTAAGCGAAATATCATTGTACCTGCCGAAGTTTTAGAATTTCTTGCCAAGCGCATCACATCAAACGTGCGCGAGCTAGAAGGCGCTTTAAACCGCGTGATGGCCTACGCTGAGCTTGTTGGGCGTCCTATTACTATGGAAATGACCCGTGATGTCCTACAGGACCTTATTCGCGCCAATGACCGTAAATTAACCATTGATGAGATTCAGCGCACTGTGGCGGAGTATTTTAATCTACGTCTGGCTGAGATGCTATCGGAGCGCCGCGCACGCAATATTGTCCGTCCGCGCCAGATTGCCATGTATCTGTGCAAACGGATGACCAGTCGCAGTTTACCAGAGATTGGACGTAAATTTGGTGGTCGTGACCATACCACCGTTATGCACGCTGTGCGCAAGATTGAAGATCTATGTCGCAGTGATAGCCAAATTGATGAAGATCTCACACGATTAACACGCCAATTAGAAGGCTAAGTTGTTTTCAAATTATTAGGAGGCGCTCTTTTGGGCGCCTTTTTTATTGGCCTAGAACGCCTAGTTTCAGCCGAGAGAACACCAACAGAGCGACTCCGCAGAAACTCTATGGATTAACCCCAAAATTACCCCTAGAATCAACTATAAAAAATCAGGGTAAAAAAATATCGAAAAACTCCATTTTTTGGTTGGTTTATCCGCTCAGTACGCTATTGTCATATTTGAATGCTGGTCATGAGGAAGGGTACTAGGATTTAAGGGGAAAATAACAGCTTTTTTATCGCTTTATTTATGTGGTAAAGCCAAGCCAAACTTATACTCTTAAACCTACCTTATTTAAGTCTCTCAAGGCCTTAACTGAACACTGGAAATCAAGAAGAAGATCCGATGAAAGTAACCATAGAACGCAGTACGCTCTTAAAAACTCTCGGGCACGTTCAATCTGTTGTTGAACGTCGCAATACTATTCCGATTTTATCAAATGTCATGATCGAGGCTGAAGGGAGCGGAATCTCACTCACAGCCACCGATCTAGATATCGCCATCATAGAGCATGCTGATGCTACCGTCGAAACCCCTGGTTCTACGACGGTCCCAGCCCATACCCTATTTGATATCGTGCGTAAGTTACCTGATGGATCTGAGGTTCAGCTAGAGCTAGAAGACGGCGAACGTCTAACGGTAAAAGCAGGTCGTAGTCGCTTTACACTAGCCTGTTTACCGCGTGATGATTTCCCTGTGATGAGCGAGGGTGAATTGCCGCACCGTTTTGAACTGCCCGCTGCAGAATTAAAGCGTCTAATCGACAAGGCGCGCTTTGCAATCTCTACCGAGGAAACGCGTTATTACCTCAATGGTATTTACCTGCATGTAGCCGACGGTGAAAATGGTGCACGCCTCCGCGCTGTGGCAACGGACGGTCACCGTCTTGCCCGTGTCGAGCAGGATGTGCCTGATGGTGCTACTGGTATGCCAGGTATTATTATACCGCGTAAAACTGTTGCTGAGATTCGTAAGCTTATCGATGAGTGTGAAAGCAACATCGCTATTGCACTATCTGATACAAAAATTCGTTTCACTTATGATGGCTCTACTGTCACCTCAAAGCTAATTGACGGTACCTTCCCTGATTACACCCGTGTAATCCCAGAAGGTAACGATAAGATGCTAGAGATCGACCGCAAAATATTTGCCGAAGCGGTTGACCGTGTATCCACAATCTCTAGCGACAAAACACGCTCTGTGAAAATGTCACTAGGCAGCAACACACTGACCCTGTCTGTGAACAGCCCAGATAGTGGTAGTGCAACAGAGGAACTCGCTGCGGCTTATGAGTCTGATGCTTTGGATGTTGGCTTTAACAGTCGTTATCTGCTGGATATCTTAGCCCAGGTTGAAAGCGAAACCGTTCAAGTGTTAATGGCAGACCCAAGCGCGCCAACAATCTTACAAGACATCGCCGATGAAGGTGCCTTGTATGTGTTGATGCCCATGAGGGTTTAGGGCGTTTTAGCCAGCGATAAAACAAAAAATACTGCGGCAATTTCTATCTAAAGGGCTAAAAAGAGAGTATGGGTGCCTCAATGGATAATCTAACCAGTTCGACCGCCGCAGTATCCACCTTAACGCTCACGGATTTTCGTAGTTACAAAAATCTAAAACTATCCCTGAGCGGTAATGCAGTACCCATCGTGCTTACGGGTGCAAATGGGGCGGGTAAAACAAATATACTGGAAGCCATAAGCTTCCTTTCGCCCGGTCGGGGGTTACGTGGTAGTGCGCTAGGGGAAATCACCCATTTTGAGCACGACAATATGAGCAAGCCCCAAGAGCAAACAAAGGTTTGGGGTGTAGCCGCCACAATGAGTGTAGATGGTGATGATATCAGACTGGGCACAGGCCTTGATCCAAATGTCACTGGAAACGCGAAACGGCTGGTTAAAATTGATGGTGTAATGGCGAGCAGTTCAAACGAACTAGGCCGTGTTGCTGCTATCAGCTGGTTAACCCCACAAATGGACAGATTGTTCATTGAGGGCGCATCCAGCAGGCGTCGATTTTTAGATCGCTTGGTATTGGGCCTTTATCCAGACCATAGCAGACAGGTCGGGGCTTATGAGCGAGTGATGCGGGAAAGAAACCGCCTCTTCGCTGACAAAGGAATAGGGGCAGATGGCGCGTGGTTAAGCGCACTAGAAGCCCAAATGGCAGAACATGCTGTTGCAATAGCGCTGGCGCGCATCGATTTTACCAGTCAACTGGCGGGTCAAATCGAAGAAGCGGACAAAAAAGCTACCGCTCTTAGCGACACTGGTGAAGCCATATTCCCAAAGGCGCTGATGGCGCTGGATGGGTGGTTAGAGAATATGCTTTTAGGCGATATGCCCCCTGTTGAGGTGGAGGAAGCTTATAAGCAAGAGCTAAAATCTGTACGCAGCCATGACGCGGCGACAGGCAGAGCGCAAATTGGGCCGCATAAGACTGATCTATTAGTCACACACGCACCCAAGGCAATGCCAGCGGATGTTTGCTCAACGGGAGAACAAAAGGCCCTACTGATAGCGCTTATATTAGCCAATGCTCGGTTAAAGCAAGCACTAACAGGGACGCCGCCATTGATGTTGTTGGATGAAATAGCCGCACATCTGGACGAGCGGCGCAGGGCGGCACTATTTGAGGCACTTACCGACATTGGCGGTCAGTGCTGGATGACAGGAACAGACCGGTCATTATTTTCAGCGCTGGAAGGTGTTGGTGAATTTTTTGAAGTGGCAAATGGCAACGTTACGCCATCTGACATAGAATAATAGCCCTGCATTATAGCAAGGCAACAAGAAAGAGATACGTTGGTTATGAATGATCAAGTCACTGATGCTGTTGAAGGCGAAGAAGAATACAGTGCGGATTCGATTAAGGTCCTAAAAGGCCTAGATGCAGTTCGCAAACGCCCTGGCATGTATATTGGCGATACTGAAGATGGTTCAGGTCTGCACCATATGGTGTTTGAGGTTTCAGATAATGCTATTGATGAAGCGCTGGCTGGTCACTGTGACCTTGTCACCATGACACTTAACCCTGACGGTAGTTGCTCTATTACCGATAACGGGCGCGGTATCCCTGTTGATATTCACGAAGAAGAAGGCGTGTCCGCTGCACAGGTGATCATGACCCAATTGCACGCTGGTGGTAAGTTTGACAATAACAGCTATAAAATATCAGGCGGCTTACACGGCGTTGGTGTTTCTGTTGTAAATGCACTTTCTGATTGGTTAGAGCTGCGTATTTGGCGTGATGACAAAGAACATTTCATTCGTTTTGAAAACGGTGAAGCTGTTGAGGATCTTGTGGTGGTTGGCCCCGCCCCGGGCAAAAAAGGCACCGAGGTTACCTTTATGCCTGCTATCAGCACATTTAAAGAAATAACCTTTAGTTTTGATAAGCTTGTGCATCGTTTCCGTGAGCTTGCTTTTCTTAACTCTGGTGTGCGTATCCAACTGATTGACAAACGCCATAGTGACGTTGAGGATGTAGAGCTATTCTACGAAGGTGGCATAACATCTTTTGTTGAGTATCTTGATCGCTCGAAAACAAGCATCATCTCTGAGCCGATCACAATTGTCGGCGAGAAGGAAGATATCATCACAGAGGTGAGTTTACAGTGGAATGACAGCTATCATGAGAATGTGCTGTGTTTCACCAACAACATCCCACAGCGTGATGGTGGTACTCACTTAGCCGCTTTCCGTGCATCACTAACCCGTACAATTAATAACTATCTCAATGACAGTGGCATTGCTAAAAAATCAAAAATATCAGTCTCTGGCGATGATGCGCGTGAGGGCCTAACGGCTGTTGTGTCCGTTAAGGTGCCTGATCCTAAATTCTCTAGCCAGACCAAAGACAAACTTGTCTCGTCAGAGGTGCGTCCTGCCGTTGAGGGCACAATGAACGAAAAGCTAACCGAGTGGTTTAGCGAGCATCCAACCGAAGCAAAATTAATTATTTCAAAGATCATTGATGCAGCCTCTGCCCGCGAAGCAGCGCGCAAAGCACGTGAGCTAACGCGCCGTAAAGGCGTGCTGGATATGGCGAGCCTGCCAGGCAAGCTAGCCGATTGTCAAGAGCGTGACGCATCAAAAGCTGAACTGTTCATCGTGGAGGGCGACTCAGCTGGTGGTTCTGCAAAGCAGGGCCGTAACCGTAAAAACCAAGCCATCCTACCGCTTAAAGGTAAAATCCTGAATGTGGAGCGCGCGCGTTTTGACCGTATGCTGCAATCTCAGGAAATTGGCACGCTCATCACAGCGCTCGGCACGGGTATTGGCCGCGATGACTTTGATTTAGAGAAATTACGCTACCATAAAATCATCATCATGACCGATGCGGATGTTGATGGCGCGCACATTAGAACGCTGCTGCTAACCTTCTTCTATCGTCAAATGCCAGAGCTATTTGACAATGGTTATCTCTATATCGCACAGCCACCACTTTATAAAGTATCGCGCGGCAAATCAGAGGTATATCTAAAAGACGATAGTGCGCTGGATGAATATCTATTAAACGCAGGCACCTCAGATGTTGTTCTCACCGACGCAACGGGCGCACAGCACGCTGGCGAAGAGATCAAGCATCTCGCAACAGAAGCCGCAACAGTACGTAATTATCTAAACGCCCTGCCGCAAGGCACCAACCTCAGCCTAGCTGAAACTGTTGGTCTTTACGGTGGTTTCGATACACAGCTTCAAGGTGATGAGTCTAAGCGCGGTGAGATCGCTGATAAGGTTGCAGCCCGTTTTAACAAGTTAGCAGCATCAGATGAAGACGCTGGTTGGTCAGGCCGCGCTAATCCTGATGGCGGCTATATTTTTGATCATGAGGTACGTGGTATTACCGACACCTATATCTTTAATCAAGCAATGACGGACAGCAGTGAGGCACGAGGCCTGCATAAGCATACGGCTAAAATGGCTGAGATGTTCGCAGAACCTGTCACTATTAAGCGCAAGGAAAGCGAAGAAATCGTCGGCACACCAAGCGAAATGCTATCAACCATGCTAGCCTTTGGTCGCAAGGGTTTAGCAATTCAGCGTTATAAGGGACTGGGCGAGATGAACCCTGAGCAGCTTTGGGAAACCACGCTTGATCCTGATGTGCGCTCGCTATTGCGTGTGGATGTTGGCGCGGCTGACACAGCCGATGACATATTCACAAAGCTGATGGGTGATGTGGTTGAAGACCGCCGTAACTTCATCCAAGACAATGCGCTGAATGTCTCAAATCTGGATGCTTAAGACATAAATATTTCAAGGAAAAAGCCCGGTCATAATTTGATCGGGCTTTTTTTGTATCGCACTATTATTTAAACAATTAATCAGGACAAAAATCAGAACTATCCATGAATTTATCATCATCATTATCTAATATTTTGTCACCACATGCCGAAGCAATAAATAGAACAGCTAACCCACCAATTATCGCACCACCCCATAAAAGTCCTGTAACTATTGGATTTCCATCCTTATCTTTTGCGTCATCACCAGCTAAATAAAACAATCTGCCATCAACACCTTTGCTGATTAGTGGAAGATTGACCACATTGAAACTCTTAAAGCCAGACTGAGAAAAAGATAAATCCATTAATTTCATTTGGCGTAATTCTTTGAAATTTGTTGAATACTGACCAAATTTACTGCCATAGCCACTATTAAAATTTTGTCGATATTCAGCCGTCAAACCATATTTAAAACGCTCTTGCTTAGCTTTTACTTTGCCACCACCTAGTGGCATTGAAAAATAAGCGCCCACATATGTATTATTGGCCGCCGCGTTTTGACCGTTCGAATAGTCCATTGCTTGCAAAGCAAGACTATTGCATAGACTAACAATCAATATTAAAAATAAAGCTCTCATAAATTCATTCCCTCATTATTATAAACCAATAAATAGCACATCTATAAATTGCATAATAAGCAGGTATCGTCAATAGGCGCCCAACATATCGCCGCGTGCATGAAACCCTTCTTCTCCGTGTAGAAAACCATTCGAGAATGGTATACCGCACATAATCGCATCTAACTTTTCCAGTGCAGCACCTACCTCAGTCTCATCGTTGCTTACAGATTTAAACAAGGCAGCCACTGCGACCATATCCACATTTTGTGGTGACAGGCGCAAACCAGATACACCAGCAGCCCGTAACGCTGGTAAATCTTCAATCACGTTATGAACTGTATAGGACATGGTTTGAACCCCGTTAACCGCGAGGAATGGAGCGCCATCCACCGTGTCAACATCCATGCCATCACCGTCTTTATCACAAACATACTGACACCCGCTTTTAGATAGGCCGTGGCTACGCGCATGATAACAGCGCGCTGAAATAGCAAGCGGTATTCGACCAAAAGCAAAGACCTCAACAGGCACTTCCACCGCACTGGAAATTGCGCCAATAGAGTTAAGATTAAGTTCAAATGGCAAGGTAAGATGATTTGCCCCGCTATCGGTAAATACACGCGCACTAGCGGGATTATAAATGTTGATATGCGGCCCAATGGCGAAGGGCGCGTCTTCCATAACAGCAATAGCAGATAAGTCATTCACCTCGACCGTCAGATCAAGGTCGCGGCCAAGAGTGGCAACATCTCTTACTTGACCGCGCCAGCGCTCGGTCATCACCAATATTGGCGAGGCAAGCACAACCTCCTTCCCAGCTTTCATCAACCGATCAATGACACCAGGCATTAGTTTTTCAAAGAAAGGTGCCCGTTTTTCGCAGGTGATTTCTCCCACAACTACTCTGTCTACATCAGCTTCGTCAGCTATTTTATAATAAAAATCACGCCATGTATCGGGCGCCCAATTAAAATATACAGGGCCTAATGTTAGACCTAAATTCAGTTGATTTTTCATGGTTATTGCCACCCCTTTTTATAGGCACCTGTGGTTTGCTCACCACCTTCTGCCAGCGCACTAAGGTCTGGCAAATCTACGCTTTTACCCTGTGCCGCTTCGTCCAGCATATAACGAAAAGCTGAGACAACTTTACTTGTGTAGGCTTTGCCGCGCTGTCTGCCTTCTAACTTAAGTGCCGTTACGCCTGCCGCTACCAAATCGGGTAACACTTCAGCCACATTCAGACTTGTTGGGTCCTCAAATAAATAACTGACTTTCCCTCTGGCTTCAAAGCGCCCTTTGCATAGAGTCGGATAGCCCGCTGGCTCTCCGCTTTTAAAACTATTGATCGTAAACTCGCCAAGTTTAGAGACCATAGACGTGCCTTTTTCCTCATAGCGAACATGACTAGCTGGCGAGCAAACCCCCTGCATGTTAGGGCTTTTTCCTGTGGCATAACTAGATAAAGAGCAACGCCCTTCTGTCATGACGCATAACCCCCCAAAACCAAATACTTCTGTCTCTACCTTGATCTCTTTATTGATTGCGGCAATTTCTGGTACCGTCAACACACGCGGCAGCACTACACGCCTGACGCCAAACCTATCTACATACCAGTTAATCGATTCTATATTTGATGCTGCAGCCTGCACACTTAGATGACGGCGTAGATCAGGGGCGCTGCTGGCAGCGTATTCTAGCAATCCCACATCAGCCATAATCACAGCGTCCACACCAATAGCATTGGCATCATCCACAGCCTTAAACCATGGACCGCTATCATCAGCTTTCATATAAGTGTTGAGCGCGATAAGCACATGGCGTCCCCTTAAATGGGCATATTCTACTGCCTCGGCCATTTCCTCACGCGTAAAATTTAACCCCGGGAAATTGCGCGCATTGGTCGCGTCTTGAAATCCGCAATATACTGTGTCAGCCCCAGCATCAATCGCCGCACGAAATGCTGCTGGTGTACCCGCAGGGCATACCAATTCTAAAGTTTGATCTGTCATGGCGCTGCCTGTCCTTGTCTACTATTTTTATCTACTGAGCTACGGCGGCGTAGTTGTTTTTGAATTTTCGATACTGATTGCTCCACATCAGACAACCTGTCGCTATTGCTATCTATTGCGCGCGTGAGCTTTGTTGTGAGACTGGTGGCTATTGTTTCCATGTCTGTTGCGGCTCTAGAAAAAACCCGATTGCCCAATGCTGCCAAACGGGTGGCCATTGGTGCCGCGGGCCCAAAAATTGAGCTTAAATCCTGCATCAAATCAATATCAGACCCATCAACAGCATTTCTCAGCGCCAAGACCGCCTCTGTGTCGCCTTTAATGATCAATTGCCTTGTAAAAAATAATGCATCTCCATCTATCTGCCCCTCTAGTAAAGCCATAAGTGTTAGCAATGGCCCGCTGATCGTCGCAGCCGTATCTATGGTCGCATCACGCGTTGCTGTTAGCGCTGGCTTAATGGGGTTTGCATCTAAAATTAAATCAAAGGGGATATCCGTGGCATTAATACGAAAAACTGGACTAGCCACTGTTGTCATACGAGCAAAAACATCGCTATGACGGCGATGCATAACCGCAATTAATTGTGCTAAAATACGATTAATTGGTATAAGGGGCAAAGGCTTTGCAGCTAATCCCAATAATAATATTGGTGAAAAGGGTGGATGGTGCTGTTCACTAAATGACAATGGTGTCTCCCAAAGAATAGTCTTTGAATATGACACTTCCCGCTGGGGATATTAATTGCCTATAAATAATCTGACATGATATAGATCAAGTTTTAGTAACTATCACTTAAAATCAGCAGGATCAAACTCATAGGTAGTGTTACAGAATTGGCAATTAGCCTCGATCTTACCGTCTTTTACAGCGTGATCAATATCCTCGGCTGAGAAACCTTTTAGCGTAGTCTCTAATTTTTCGCGTGAACAACGGCAACCCTTTTCCATGCGTGAGGCATCATAAACCCGCACGCCATCTTCGTGGTATAGGCGGAAGAGTAACTGATCAAGGTCTAGCTGCGGATCAACAAGCTCTTCAGTTTTCACAGAGAGCATTAACACGCGAGCGCGCTCCCACTCTTCGGCTGTATCACGCTCTAATATGCGCTCTTGTCCCTCTTCGCCGCGCGCTAAATGCTGGACCATAATACCGCCAGCGCGCCAATGACCACTAATCGGGTCACGCCCACAATTCAGGCTAATTTCCGTTGGGGTTTGTTCGCTATCGGTAAAATAATTGCGCGCTACGTCTGATAAGCTCGTACCCTTCAGATCGACAATACCCTGATAGCGCTCCATATCCTCACCCTGATCAATGGTCAGGGCTAAATAGCCGCTTTTATTACCAACAAGGCCGCCAAAAGATGGGTTTTTACCGTAATGTGACAACTTAACTTGATCAATCTCAGTATACCCACGCAGCACACCGCCGCCGGCTCCATTGCTAGCAAAATCAGCCACCATCATCGGGATAGGGCCATCACTTTTAGATTGAAGCGTAACAATGCCCTCATATTTCATGGCAGACCCGAGCATGGCCGTTAGCACCAGTAATTCGCCCAGTATTTTTGCCACAGGATCAGGATAATCATGCGCCCTTAAAATCTGATCCACCACAGTGCCAAGACGCACAGCGCGACCGCGCACATCCATCTCGTCAATAGAGAAAGGACGCACCTCGTTATCGCGGCTACCCTCTGGGTCATTTATTACAATCGGCGTTTTGGTCATTATTTTAAAAATCGGCGAATGATCGCCGCCTCCTACTTAGTCGGTACGGAACCGCCTAATTATTTCGTCATTCCCGTGTAGACGGGAATCTCTATTCGTTCAAGCACCACTGGTGGCTATCCTCGCATAAGCTCGGCCGCACAGTCGCTCGGTACGGCTTCGCCTATGTTTCTTTTATATCTTACCCAAGCACCAAGCCAGCACAGCCTTTTGAGCGTGCAGTCTATTTTCAGCTTCGTCCCAGATAATCGACTGACGACCATCAATAACAGAGGTTGTCACTTCTTCTTCGCGGTGCGCAGGCAGACAGTGCAAGAAAACCGCATCGTCAGACGCTAATCCCATCAATTTATCATTTACCTGATAAGGAGCGAGAGCTTTATGGCGCGCATCAGCGTCACTATCACCCATCGAAACCCAAGTGTCAGTGAGAAGCGCATCTGCGCTTTTCGCCGCAAGGTCAGGATCATCCGTAACCGTCACATCACCGCCCGCAGCCTTCGCCCAAGCAATCACATCTGGATTAGGTAAATACCCATCAGGGCAAGCCAGCATGAGAGAGAAATCAAATCGCACAGCCGCATGAATAAGCGATGTTGCAACATTATTGCCGTCACCAAACCACGCAAGTTTTCGTCCAGTAATAGGACCGCGATTTTCCTCATACGCCATAACATCCGCCATTAACTGGCATGGGTGAGAAAAATCAGTCAGCGCGTTAATCACAGGGACAGTGCCCTCAGCTGCTAATGCCTGCACCGATGCATGGCTATTGGCGCGAATCATCACCGCGTCCACATAACCACTGAGCACCTTAGCTGTATCGGCAATGGTTTCGCCGCGACCCAACTGCATACTATCACTTTGTAGAATAATCGAGGTGCCGCCTAATTGCTGCATGGCCATTTCAAAACTGATACGCGTGCGTGTGGATGATTTTTCAAAAACCATCGCAAGTGTATGGTCCGCTAACGGCGCACCTGCATCCACCTTGCCCTTTGGCCAACCTCTGCGCATTTCCTTCCAGTCCTGCGCTGTCGTGATGATAGAGCGCAACGTCTCGCTATCAAGATCATGGAGGTCTAAAAAATGGCGCGTATCAGTCATTACTTCTCTCTTTAGCTTTTAATCGACCAGTCACTGAGCGCGGCATCTAAAATACTGATCGCTTCGTCTATATGGTCCTCAGTTAAAATAAGTGGTGGCAAGAAACGCACCACCATATCACCAGCGACAGCTGGAATTAAGCCGCGATCAATCAGATCGACAACAGCGTCACGTGTTGGCATATCAGGCATGCGAATACCCGCCATAAGGCCAAGACCACGCACCTCTGTTATTTGGTAAGGATAACGCTGCAACAAGCCAGCTAGGCGTGCGTGTAGCATTTCGCCCATGGCACATACATGATCTAAAAAGCCTGGCGCTAGCATCTCATCCAACACCGCGTTACCAACGGCCATCGCTAATGGGTTACCACCATATGTGGTGCCGTGCGTACCAACAACCATACCACTTGCAGCGTCTTCTGTAGCCAGACAAGCCCCCAGCGGAAAACCACCACCAATGCCCTTAGCTACTGTGATGATATCAGGTGTAATATCCGACCATTCATAAGCAAATAATTTACCCGTACGGCCCATACCACACTGAATTTCATCCAGCACTAACAGCAGCCCATGTTCATCGCATATTTCACGCAGGGCCTGCATAGTCTCTTTTGGTATAGGGCGAATACCGCCCTCGCCCTGTACTGGCTCAACCATAATAGCGCCCGTGTTTGGTCCAATCGCTGCTTTCACAGCGTCGAGATCATTAAAGGGCACTACATCAAAACCATCAGGTAAAGGCTCAAACCCTTTTGTAAGTTTTTCCTGACCCGCAGCTGCAATACCCGCCAGCGTGCGGCCATGAAAAGCCGACGCCATGGTGATCATGCGGTATTTGCCCTTATTGCCTTTGTCATGGTGATATTTACGCACCATTTTGATGGCACACTCAATGGACTCAGCGCCAGAATTGGTAAAGAAAACCGTATCGGCAAAGCTATTAGCCACAAGGCGATCAGCCAGACGCTCTCCCTCTGGAATTTGATAGGTATTAGCGCAGTGCCATAATTTGCCTGCTTGATCGGTTAAAGCCTTCACGAGCGTTGGATGGCTGTGTCCCAGACACATCACACCAATACCTGCATAAAAATCTAATCGCTTTTTGCCATCAGTATCATATAAATACATACCTTCACCGCGCTCAAAAGCGATAGGTAGGCGGGCATATGTTGGCATTAGAGATGTGATCATTTTAAAATTCCTGAAAATCCCCTAATTCCTTTTAATTAAGGGGAATCTGAGAGGCTTCATTCGCTTAAGAATTAAGCACGGGAAATCTGAAACCGTTTCTATGCTAAAATAGCAGCAGCCGGCATGTTATTTCATACCGGCTGCTATTAGTTATTAAACGCTACAGTGCCGCGCTACCCCTTGAAAGTCAACATCACTTTTTCTTAATTATGACTTAAGGCGATAGCCTTTGCGAAAGGCTTGATAAATCACCAGCCACAAAATAATATTGATAGACAGTGTATAGATCATACCCACAGTTAAATCACTATCGGCGCGACCAATAAAACCATAACGAAAGCCATCAATCATATAAAAGAATGGGTTCATTTTAGAGAAGGTCTGCCAGCCATCACTTAATCGCTCTATAGAATAGAAAGTGCCTGACAAAAGACTAAGGGGAGCGATGATAAAATTTGTCACAGCCGAAGTATGGTCAAATTTTTCTGCAACGATACCCGTCAAGACACCCATCAGAGACAACATGACTGTGGCCGTTAGTGCAAAATAAATAACTGCCCATAAATGCTCTATAGATATGGACACATTAGGCATTAACATAAAAGTCAGGCCAACAGACATGCCAACCATCAGACCGCGCGTCACCCCACCGGCCACAAAACCAGCGACCAATTCACCCGCAGACAGCGGCGGCATAAGAACATCGACGATATTGCCACCAACTTTACCGATAACCAGCGAGCTAGAACTATTAGCAAATGAATTTTGCAGCATCGCCATCGCCATCAACCCAGGTGCTAAAAAAGTTGAATATGCCATACCATGAATACTGCGCCCATCACCACCGAGTGCAAGCGAGAAAATCAACATAAACAGAACCGTCGTCACTGCAGGGGCTGCCAGTGTTTGGGTCCAAACTTTTAAAAACCGCCGAGTCTCTTTTTCATAGAGCGTATATAGACCAATCCAATTAATAGTGCCTATTGTTGCTTCGCCCATGGGTCTCATAGCGGGTCTAATGCCTGAATCAGCGGCTTGATCGTTGGTTTTAGTCACAGAATACTCCATATTTTCTAATAAATACGCCTTTGGCGAATCTCTTCTCTTGGCAAACAGGGTATTATACAGATATAAGCGGGACAAGAACTTAAACTAAAAGTGAACGTTAAAAGGAAAATTAATGGCTTGGACCGATGAACGCATCGCAGTACTTCGTAAATTATGGGACGATGGACTAAGCGCAAGTCAAATTGCTAAAGAACTAGCAGAAGGCGTTACACGTAACGCTGTTATTGGCAAGGCACACCGACTTGGCCTAAAATCACGACCGTCTCCTGTTAAGACAGATGCTAGCAAAAAAACGGCGGCGGCTAAGCCAGCGCCCAAAAAAGCTACGCCCAAGAAAAAGAAATCATCCAGCAAGATTAGCTTGCTAGAGCTTACGGACCGTATGTGCAAATGGCCGCTTGGTCATCCGGGCGAAGCGGATTTCCATTTCTGTGGTAAAAATTCTGAGGCTGGCATGCCCTATTGCGCCAGTCACTGCGTTGAAGCCTATCAGGCGCAACCACCAAGACGTGATCGCCGTAATCAGCCTGTCAAGGCACCGATTCGCTAGTATATTAGGAACCAAAGGTTCCGTACCGACCAAGTGGGAGGCGGCGACCATTCGCCGCAATCAACAAATTTCAAAGCCTCGCATTCACTGCGGGGCTTTAATTTTGTGTGGCTAGGCGGCTGTATTGAGCGTTATCAATCTAACAAACATAAAATACCGTAACAGCTATCCAGCACTTCATTAAAAAACACATAGAACACAGCATCGAGCGCTAGCATCACCACCAAGAAGGGCAGGCCTACATATAAAAGACCCTGTAAAAATGCATGCAGCGTTAGCCGCGGCGGGGCAAGACGCCACCCCATCACCGTTTCTATTTTTTTGCGTTTTTTAATCATGAGCCAAGCTTAATTGACAAAGTGATCACTGGCAACATTGCTTTTTACACAAGGCAGCGATACAAAAAGTAATGACCACAGAAATATATATAAAGCGCGGCCCCGTCGAACCTGAGCAGTATGATCTGCTGAGCAACGACCAGTTACTGCCACTGCAACAGCATTGGTTATATGGTAAAGCCTTATCCTCATTTGGCGTCGATATAGAACAAATCATTGCCTATAAAGGTGACAAGCCCATCGCGCTTACTATGATCACCAAACGCAAACTATTTGGTTTCATCCAGTTCAGCGTCATCTTTCGCGGCCCTTTATGGCTAAACCCCGATATTTCAGAAAATGACAAAGTGGCTACTTTGCGCTGTATCATGGATGGTTATAAAAAATGGCGCTGGCAATTTTGCACCATTCTACCCGAACAAGCTGAGGGCGTTGAGGCTGATAACCTGATGAAGTGTGCAGGCCTAAGAAAAAGCATGACAGGGTTTTCAACGGCTTGGGTCGATCTGAGCGGCACTGAGGAGGAGTTGCGCGCACGCCTAAAAGGCAAATGGCGCAATCAGCTAAAAAAAGCTGAGGCTGCAGAATTTGATATTGTAGTTGGTGGCAGTAAGCCTGATCATTATAATTGGCTCTTCACCCGTGAACAAGAACAGCGTAGCGATAGACGGTATCAAGCCACACCCATCGGGCTAGTGCCATCCTATGTGCTGATGGCGCGCGCAAACAAACTGCCGCCACTTGTGTCCGTCACGGCCCATCTTCGCCGCGAAAAAATTGCTGGGGCATTATTTTTAATCCACGGCAATAGCGCTACCTATCATATTGGTTGGTCAGGCGAAACAGGCCGAGATATGAACGCCCAAAACCGCGTGCTCTGGGCAGGTATGCTAGCCCTGCGAGAGCATGGCGTGCTTTATCTTGACCTTGGCGGCATGAATACGGCAGAGCTTGCAAATGTTACGCGCTTTAAGCTTGGTATCGGCGCTGACCCCATCACACTTGCTGGCGCTTATATGTAGGAAATTATCAAGCGCAAAGAGGGGTGTTAGTAAAAGAGCAAGTTTTGGTCTCAAACCTTCTCCACAACAAGGCTGCTACCGTAGATCAGTCCGACTAAATTCACTTTCTCAGAAAACGCCCTTCCCTCACCATTAAATATCAAGAACTCATATGACCACTTGAGATCACCGTCATAAGCGGACGTTCAGCTATCGCCCAATAGCGGACATGTAGCCATATCACTGCTCTATTGCTGTAATGCCCGTGCCTTATGTAGTTTTTTATAGCTTTCAATCAAGTTCAGATGTTTATCTAATCCTTCAAGCTTCATGCTCGTCTTTGTTAAGCCGGAAAATTTAATATCCCCCGTTACAGACCCCACCACATTTTTCATGACTTCAGAGTCGTACATTCTGTTGAGGTTTGGTATATAGTCATCGATATCCAATGCATCATCAATTGTAATATCAAGCACCACGTCCAATGCCTGATAAAATAAAACACGTTCCACTGTATTATCATTAAAGTTTAAGAAGTCGGTGACGATCTCTTTCGCTTCGCCGTACTGCTGCAAGGCTAAATAAATCAGTATTTTCAGTTCACCAATATCCAACTTACCCCAAACCGTATTTTCATCAAATACTATGCCGATTAAACTTGATATTACAGTATAATGATCCAGTTCAGACAGTTCAAAACGTTCAAGCAAATCTTCAAGCTCGCCGTCCGTTAATGAATGGATGTTTAAAATATCTTCCCTGAACATCAGTGCTTTATTGGTATTATCCCAAATCAAATCCTCTGTCGGATACACTTCTGAATAGCCTGGCACCAATATCCTGCAAGCCGTAGCACCAAAGTCTTCATAGGTCGCGACATAAACCTCTTTTCCAAGGTCTGCGAGGATAGTCATCAGACTTTCATTTTCTGCCGAAGTCGTGCCACTAAAATCCCATTCGCAAAACGCATAATCATGTTTTTCGCTAAAGAACTTCCATGATATGACGCCGGTTGAATCAATAAAATGCTCAACAAAATTATTAGGCTCGGTCACCGCAAGACTATTGAAAGTCGGGGGTGGTACGTCATTTAAGCCTTCAAAACTGCGTCCCTGTAATAATTCAGTCAGGGAACGTTCCATCGCCACTTCAAAACTTGGATGCGCACCAAAGGACGCAAAAACGCCGCCTGTTTTCGAGTTCATTAAGGTTACACACATGACGGGGAACTTGCCCCCCAATGATGCATCCTTAACCAAAACGGGGAAGCCTTTATTTTCCAGCTCCTCTATGCCTGCTAAAATATGAGGGTATTTTGCTATAATTTCTTTTGGCACATCGGGTAGAATGATCTCTTCTTCGATAATCTGTCGCTTAACGGCGCGTTCAAATATTTCAGACAGGCATTGGACCTTTGCTTCATATAAATTATTGCCAGCACTCATGCCATTGCTAACAAATAGATTTTCGATCAAGTTAGACGGAAAATAGACCGTTTTCTGATCTGAACTGCGCGTAAAGGGCAAGGCACAAATCCCACGCTCTGCAAGCCCCGAATTTGTATCAATTAAATGCGACGCCCTTAATTCATCATCTGGATTATAGAGTTGCAGGCATCGCTCGTCCATCAGTCCTTTGGGCAAAGCATCATCTGCACCTGCTTTAAACCATTTTTCATTGGGGTAATGTACAAATTTGCTATTCGCGATTTCTTCACCAAAATAATAATCATTATAAAAGAAATTACAGCTCATTCGCTCAATATATTCGCCCAAAGCCGAACAAAGTGCACTTTCCTTGGTCGCCCCTTTGCCGTTGGTATAACACATAGGGGACGCAGCTTCGCGGATATGAAGCGACCATACATTCGGCACAAGATTACGCCAAGACGCAATTTCAATTTTAATACCAATATCGGATAGGATAGACGTCATATTAACAATCGTTTGTTCCAAAGGAAGGTCTTTGCCCACAATCATCGTATTGCCATCTGCTTCATACGCTTGCAGCAAGGGCGCATCATCCAAACTGTCCACAGGGTTAATTTTAAATTCAGGGGTGTGCTGGATAACCTTTTTCACAGTGCAGCGGTCAATCGACCGTAAAATACCCGCCCGATCACGTTCTGAAATACTGGACGGCAACTCGACTTGAATTTGAAAGGTTTGATTATATCTGTTTTCAGGATCAATAATATTGTTTTGCGAAACCCGAATATCATCTGTTGAGATATCACGCGACAGACAATAAACCTTTACAAAATATGCGGCGCAAAGGGCGGAAGAGGCTAAAAAATAATCAAAAGGACTTGGCGCGGTTC
>CBFDCC010000013.1:0-75381 GCA_965603205.1 uncultured Kordiimonas sp.
AATCGTTCCTACGTTACAGTGCGGCTTTGTACGTTCAAACTTTTGTTTAGCCATTGCTTGTCACCCTTTTAACTAGCAATCACGCTTAACCCAATAGGCTGGTCCATCATATAAGAACCAAAAGCGCTTACATTATTCCCTAACGGCCTCAACATTGAGACCATCTGTGAGCCCCTCAGCAAAATGCTGAGGGTTTTAAATTGGAGCGGGTGAAGGGAATCGAACCCTCGTCGTAAGCTTGGAAGGCTTCTGCTCTACCATTGAGCTACACCCGCAAAAAACTCAAAACCGACCAGAATAATGCCAAAATACTTTGGGCCACAATAAATCTTCCCACACAGCGTCTAAATTTGATTAGGGCTGTAGAGAAGAGTAAGTGGTGGAGGGGACAGGATTCGAACCTGTGTACTCATACGAGGCCAGATTTACAGTCTGGTGCCTTTAACCACTCGGCCACCCCTCCATCATTATTTGATATCAGCACACTTAGTATTGAACTGATATCCATGCTAATTTTTGCGTCGTCGTTTAGCATGTGGTTGAGGCGCAATATGCCCATATCTGCACCCATGTCAACATTAAGTTAATGGGAAAATAATATTTTTTCTATGTCAGAGCATTTTTCCTAGAAATCAAGACCTTTAACAAACGAATAATCATACCGTTTAACTTTAAATTTTGGTCATAAAAGAATATCTACTTAGCCAAAACGCGATTTTACACGAATCTGTATTTCTTCCTGAGGCCGTGTTGATATCCTAACACGCGGCAACACAGTTTGACCATCAACCATTACCACATCAAAATATGAGAATAGATAGGCTAAAACAATCGGACCTTCTTGCAGGGCAAATGCAGCACCGGGGCAAGCACGCTGACCTGCACTAAAAGGGATAAAATGATCAGCTACAGCCTTTGCACATGATTTATCCTCAAACCGCTCTGGATTAAAATCATCGGGATCCTTCCAGTAATCTTTGTGCCTGTGAATGATCCACGGCGATATAAACACCATAGATCCAGCCTTTACATTCCAGCGCCGCACCTTTTGTGTTTGAATGTTTTGCCGCGTTAAAAAAGCAACTGGAGGATAAAGACGAAGGGATTCTTTAAATACATTTTTAGTATATTTCAGCTTCCCTGATTCTTCATAAGAAAATTGACCTTCAGTGATTGGCAAAGCCTCTTCTCGCATGCGCGCCTGAGCGTCAGGATAATTAATCGCCATATAAACTGCCCAAGTCAGAGCTGACGCAGAAGTTTCATGCCCTGCTAAAAACAACATAGCAAGTTCATCAATCATCTCTTCAACACTAAACCCACTACCATCTTTATAGCGAGCTTTGATCAATACTGATAGCATATCGTCGTATTCGCGACGATCAGGATCAGCCATACGTTCCTCAATAAAATTCTTCATCTGATCACGAACAGCCTTAGCTGCACGATAAGATTTCTTACGCGAGCGGCGCGGCACCCAACTAGGCAAACTGAAAACCTCAGCAAGGTCCCATTGTGGAATACTATCTATATAATCATTAAAGGCTGTGTAAGTTTTAACTGCTTCACCATCAGATAGAGACTTCGAGAATATAGTTCGGCTGATAATATCAGCGGTTACATGCGCCATCTCCGCATCAAGGCAAACCGCTTCACCTTGCCTGTTATTCAGGCGTTTCACCATATCCTCGCATGCCGATTTCATATCAGGAAAGGCACGACGGAGCTTTAAACTAGCAAATGATGGTTCAACCATTGCCCTGCGTTTTAGCCATACATCACCATTTGAAGTGAAAATACTATCCCCTAGCAACGGTCGTAGCGCATAGATGAATTCCTTACTCTTAGGAAAATTCATGTCTTTATTTTTAAGAATAGGTTTAAAGGTCTCTGGCGCATTAACAAAATAGAGGCTTCGTGTCAGCAGTGGCACCTTTCCCATCTTAATGGTGAACAGAGTATCGGCGAGAATTGACAGTAAATTCTTACGGGCTGCAAGGAAAGACACAGGCAAAAACCATGGAAACCTGACCTTTTTTGGTTGTGGCGGTTTAAAAGGGCATTCTTCTGCTTTAGTATTATTATTCTGAAAATTAGACATTTATTATTCTCATCACTCTGAATTCATATTTATTCATTTTTTAATAGCTTAAAGTTGGCCTGCCTTTTCGTAATCAAATCTTTACTGATATGGCTTTCAACAGGCTTACCACTGGCAATCATTTTATAATAATCCACCCCCTTACCAGTTTCATTCGCATTCATATAAAGAAAATGAATTTTAAACACATGAAATCTAACATTCTCAATTGTCTTCGTCGATAGCGCTTCTTTCCACCGAGCAGAAATACGAATTGGATTTGGAACAGTTTCAATTGAAGACTGACTTACAACTTCATATGGGTGCAAAGTCTGGATCACTGTCACATCCTGCGGTGCAAACACCTCTACCCAAAACAAACGTTCATCGAAACAAACTATCTGTAAGTCCTGCTTCTCTTGCTTTGCAAAACCATACCATGGAACCCAATTAGCAACGCCCATAGTTATCAAGTTCACCTTACGCTCACTAGGGTTTTCTTTTGCCTGTTCTGAACGAAAATATTCCGCCACCATACGAATAGCCCACATTCCCCCCTGACAATGACTAGCCACAACTATCTCGTCAGCATCAGATGTTTCCATCAACTCTTTAAGGCGTTCTGCATGGCCTACAATTACAGCATCAAATTCAGGCTTGCGGCCTGAAAGAACTTCAAACCGGAAAGTATAATACATTCCAATACTGTATATAAACAGAACATCATCAAATTTCAGATATAAAAGATTAATCAAATGAAAAATCAAGGCAACCATGACAATGGTGATAATAGTATCCAGTTCCGCAGGGGGCGGAAAATAGGATACCATAATACTCGACAAGCCTTCAGCGCCCAACCATGCTAACCACGCGGCAATAGCGATACCCAGTACTGGATAATGGACCATATAAACAACCCAGGCCCCTTTAGCCCCATGTCTTCCTTTAAATAATTTGTATATCAGACGTGGCACATAAAGGTCTAAAGTAGCGAAAATAGCCATGCGCATTATCCGCAGTATTTTAATCAGATAATGCTCTTTAAAAATAGGCTCTATTAAATGACAATGGTCCTGAAACTCATAAGTGGTTTCTGTTTTGCCCTGCTCATCATTCCAAGTAAGTTTTACAGCATTATTGCCATTTTCCAATTGAAATAACTTTGAACTTTTCACATCATAGCCATGATATCTTTTCTCTAAAGAAACAGCTCTTTTTAACATCAAATAGTATGACTTAGAGCCACTGACCTCAAGGCCTGGCTGAAAAAGAACATGACGTTTTAAAATTTTTGATGACATATTTAACTATTCTTTGCCCACATGTTTTACCAATATAAATCCACAGAAATGAAACCCCATACTCAACACCAGAAAAGGAAGAAGAAAAATACAATTAAGTTTTGCTGTCAAGACTTGCTCAACAAGCCTTTTTTTATACGTTTTTTTGCATAATCAGTTAAACGTGTATCGCTAATAAGAGCATCCTCTTCTGATGAAATATTATCGCGAATTGCATCATCAACATAGCTCAATCTATCTGAAGCAGCATACGTGCGCTTCATAAGGAAGTAAAGACGAGCAAATGTACATGCCCAGATCGCCATATTGCGTACACATAGCAAGAAATATTTTGGATAGAAAATGAGAGGGTTTTCTATAAGCAACTGTGACCGCCTTTGTTTGCGACGGCGTATACGTATATAGCCAGCCTCCAAAGCAGCCGACTGTTCAATTCTAGGGGCTTCTCGCAGTGCTGCGAGATTTTGCAATGTAATATACTTTTTATTCGACTTTAATGCCGCCATGCGCTTGTAGATAGTCTCCATATGCTCCCAAGAATAAAAAGAGGCATGCGCTTCCCTATAAGCATCCTCCCATTCTGTATCAGACATAACAGCATGATTGGTGACCCTGTGATTAAGGTCATATTTATTCATATCTGGGTCCATCCATTCACCAGCTTCAAACAACACTTTATGATCAGCGCTTCCTGGCAGTGGTGTAAGGTAGTTCAAATATAAGCCATCAATAGGTAAATTCTTTTTCAGAATTTCCATATCTGCAAGTATAGTTTCTTTAGTATCTGATGGGAAACCAATGATATAGCCGCAGGTTATGTATACTTGGTATTTTTTCCAAGCTAAAAACATCTCTCGATAATCTTCGATCCTGTTTTGTCGCTTATTGACGCTCTCAAGACTATCAGCATTAATGCTCTCTAGCCCTACAAATATTAGCCCTACACCTGCAGCAATACATTCTTCTACAAATCCTTTAATCTCATGCGAGAGTGTATCAACTTGGATACTTAATTCTACAGGATAGCCGTCTTTTCTTAACTTTTTGAGGCGGTCAGTAAACTCACGCCAATTTTTATTTCGGGCAAAATTATCATCCGTTATAAAAAACCTATTAATGCCTATTTTCGCATTTTTTATAATAATTTTTTCTAGGTCATCTGCTGTTCTAAATCGGCTTTTTCTGCCTTGAACATTAATAATAGTGCAAAATGAGCATTCAAACGGGCATCCACGTCCTAGATCAAAGCTGGACATATAATTAATAACTCTGTCGTTCATTTCCTTGGGCAAAAATGGGATAGGTGCGCCGGCAACATTTGGCATGTTGTTAATGTGATTATAAATTGGCTTTAATTTGCCATTATTAGCATCCACTATAACTTCATCAAAACGCCCCTCCTCCGCCTCACCTGCGAAAAAAGAAATTCCCATCTCTTGTGCTTCCACTAGATCCTTAGGCAGTTTTTTAAGCATCGAGAGACATCCTGAAACATGAAACCCTCCAATACACACAGGAATGTCATGCGCAACAAACTGCCGCGCCAGATCAATAGCTCTGGGAAACATATTTGTTTGCACGCCGACTAGTGCAATCAAAGCCCGTCGACCAGAAGCATTCAATTTCTTTATAATACGAGAAGGATTAACATCAGTATTCACTTCATCCATTGCGTGAATATTGATTTTTACATCATGGCCCAATGGATTCCGTGTTTCGGAATTTAATGCAATACCGTAAAGAGCTGCTAATGAATTTGATGGTATTGCAGAACGCCACCATTGAAGAGGATAGCCGTCATCATCATATCTAGTTGGCTTAATAAGATATAAATCAAAGTTTTCCATTATGTTCCCTCTTCACCCTGCATCTCTTTATCTATGATGCGTTAACTAAATACATGTCCATAAGCGTGATAATATATTTCTTCTAAATTTGATACAATGTATCAGATCATTAAGCCATGCCAATTTCACTGCCAACTGCATATTTACTTGCATAATTGACTACATCTCTTTAGAAAATCATACAAGCATTACCGCTATTAGTTTGGGAAAAACAATGAAGCCGTTACAAAAGAAAAAAGACAATAAAAAAGGCAACCGTAAGAATGCCAGCACTAAGAATACTGGTACTAAAAATGCTGGTAAAGTGACGGCACAAGCAGCCCACCGACAAACAGCTAACCCTAACAACCCTAGGAACCAAGCCCCGAAAACGGACACTAACGCTGAGCGGACCTTTACTAGAGAGAAACCTACTGCAAAAGAACCAAAATTACAGCCCTTACATAAACGCAGTGTGTTTATATTTGGCCGCCACGCCATTGAAGCAGCGCTTAGAAATGAAAACCGTGACTGCCTACGCCTCATAGGACTAGAGCGCGCCCTCGATAAAGCTGGTGACATGTTATATATACGCAAAACTATGCGCATAGAGACAGCAACCAATGACTCTATTTTAAACAGTGTCACACCACCAGATTCACCCCATCAAGGTATGGTATTAGAGGTTATGCCGCTGGATTTATTGCCTATTGAAGACATGAAGGCGGTTGAGGGCACAACAAATCTGATATTAATGCTCGACCAAGTAACAGACCCGCATAACATCGGTGCATGTCTGCGCGCTGCTGCGGCCCTTGGCGCACGTGCACTCATCACCCCTGATCGTCATACACCATTAGAGAGCGGCATCATTGCCCGCACATCAGCAGGTGCGCTGGAATCAATTCCTTGGTTACGCGTTGCCAACATCACGCAGACACTCGACCAGTTAAAGGGTATGGGCTATTGGTCCGTTGGCATGGACGGCGACACCGACACCGCGCTAAAGGATGTATCATTAGGTGATAATGTAGTCCTCGTAATGGGCTCAGAAGGCAAAGGCATGCGCGATCTTACACGTAAATCATGCGATGTTGTCGCTAAAATTCCCATGACGGATAAAGTTGAAAGCTTAAATGTTGCCACAGCGGCCGCCATCGGCGTTTATGAGCTAGGGATGCGCAAGTGAACCCACAAACCATCATCAAACACTTAGGTTTAGAGCCTCATCCAGAAGGTGGTTATTTTAAACGAACATACTGCGCTGACGTTAAATTAGAGGGCGGTCGAGCTGCTGCTTCATCCATCTATTATTTCATTGAAGGCGATTTCACATCCTTAAATCATAGAACCGACGGTGATGAGATATGGTACTATCACGCTGGTGCGCCTTTACGCCTAGATATCCAAAGTGGCCAAGGACCATCCCAATCACATTTCCTCGGCATGGACTTTGCGGCTGGACAACAACCACAGATCTGCGTAAAAGCCAATGATTGGCAGCAAGCAACATCAATGGGTAATTGGACGCTCGTCAGCTGCATGGTCTGCCCTGAATTTCAATTTTCTAGCTTTGAACTTTCTGAACAACAACAGGCAGAATAGACAATCTGTTACTAATTAAGTTTGCTCTTCTTCTGGTGACAGCGTTAAATTTTGTGTGCCCGTTAGATAATAAGCCACACCAATAAACCCTGCGCCGCCAATAATGTTACCCATAGAGACTACAAATAAATTATAAACAACGCCCCAGATATCCACTGTATCGGCGTGCGTCCCCAACATTGAGATGGTAAAGACCGTCATATTGGCGATGCCATGTTCGAACCCAGCCGCAACAAAGGCAAACAAGCACCAAAAAATCAAAATACATTTTGCCGTATCATTTTCCGTGCGGGCACACATCCAGATAGCAAGACAGATTAGCCAGTTACATATAATCGCGCGGGCCAAAAGCTCAACAACTGTACTATTCACCTTGAAAGCCGCTATCTCATGGACAAAGGCCGTGGGTTCATTGATCCAGCCTCCACCACCGCCAAGCTTAAACAGTACCGATAGCATTACAGCGCCCAGCAGATTACCAAGCCAGCAAAAGACCCAATCCCCCGCAGCCTCATAGTATTTTATTTTTTTATGAAAGAAACCAAAGGTCATAAACATAGTGTGGCCAGAAAATAACTCAGCCCCAGCAAAGATGATAAGGGTGAGCGTTATACCAAAGAAGCAGCCCATAATCATTTTGGTGTTATTAGGCCCTGCTTCGTTAGAGAGCGTTAATATCAAGATAATACCAATGCCCACATAAGCACCCGCCATCATGGTTGATATTAAAAAACCAATTGGATTAGTTTTTAAATAGTGAATTTTCTTAACAGCTAGATCAGCGAATTGCAGTGTGGTGTCTCTATACATTGCTTGCCCTCATTCATAACAAAGCAACCACGCAAGATCGCCATTACAGCCACATTATCCACAGCGGGCAAGTATAACTTTGACTTATGTCAATCTAATAAAAACAAAAAAGGCCGCCCCAAGTTTTTGTCAGGAGGCGACCTTTTAATTCTTTAATTAGGGCAGTAACTTACATGGCCCGCTTACGTAGCTCAACTGCACCGTATAGGAAGACCGCTGCGAGAATAACACCACCCCAGAAAGTTGGTGATGCTAGAGCATATCCATAAGCTTCGGTGAATGAAATATTTTGGAGCGCTTCAAAAAGCTCAGCTGGACCGTCTATATTGCGCGGGATATCACGCTCAACATATGATGCTTCCCAACCACCCAAATGCATTCCAAGCCAGCTTGCTACATAATGGGTATCATTTAGAATTTCTTCTATAATGATGATCGCAACAGGCGGCAATATTGCATACATGAAAGGCATGCGCGGTGCGTAAGCTGACACGATAGTCATCCAAGCAACGATGGGGAGCGCCCATAGTATTACCAACACATAATGTGGAATGAGATAAATCCAGCTTGTTAGCATTTTGCCCAGTGGCCATAGCTCTAACACAGGACCGCCTTGGAATATAACCACAACACTCAGGATCGTAGCAACAATAAGCTGCAAGGCTATTGTGATTGCTAAATATATACCAAAAGCAACAAATAAAGTGGTGAAAAACTTCGCAGCTACTTCTTGCCAGTCAGCAATTGGCATAGATTTCCAAAATAGTATAGACTTGTCACGACGTTCTTCATAAAGGTTACTAAGAAGTGAGTTGGCAACCACAAACGGAAATGCCATCCAAAGAAGACCACTCAGCGCCCAATACATAAGCGCAATACCAGCAGATAGATCTTCTTGCTTACCCTCTTCGATCGCACGATCGAGCCCTTCGCTAAGTTGACTAACCCCATCCAATTCCATGCCATCGATGTAGATTGTATCGCCCACATCAACCAGCGCTAGGAATATAAGTAATAGCATCAGGCCAGCCAGTGCTAATGGTGCATATAGATACCCATTTTTGCCGTCTAGAAATTCACGCTTAACCAAGCCAGTAAATTTGGGGGCAATGTTTTTTAATTGATTATTCATTATGCCTCTCCTGTCATTGTCGCCACGAATATATCAGCAAGACCAAGACGACGTGTTTCGCCTAAGGCTTCTAATGTTTCGCGGTCATTGTTTTTATAGATGAAGG
This sequence comes from uncultured Kordiimonas sp., assembly GCA_965603205.1. Lineage (GTDB taxonomy): Bacteria > Pseudomonadota > Alphaproteobacteria > Sphingomonadales > Kordiimonadaceae > Temperatibacter. The sequence goes on from CBFDCC010000013.1 coordinate 8,861, forward strand.
TTGATTTACCAAAGCTAGCACCCTTTTTAATAGGGTGCAGTGCCTCGGCTTCTTCTATTTTGTCAGCCGTTACCATCACCTCAGTATATTGACCTGTTAGGCCGTCCATTTCCTCATTAAGAACAATTTCGCCGCCTTTAACAAAGATTACATCGGTCAGGATATGCTCAACTTCTTCAACCTGATGGGTGGTGATAATAATCGTGCGGTCTTCGTCGAAATATTCTTCTAGTAAACTAGAATAGAATTCTTTGCGGAAGATAATATCTAGACCTAGCGTTGGCTCATCAAGCACAAGCAATTTCGCATCTATAGACATAACAACAGCAAGGTGAACCTGCACTGTCATACCCTTTGATAGATTACGAACCTTACGGTCGAGCGGCACTGTTGTGCGCGTTAGAAAATCTTCTGCCCTGTCACGATTAAAACGAGGGTGCACGCTTTCAACATAATCGAAAACATCACTTACCTTCATCCATTTAGGCAGCGTTGCCACATCGGCGATGAAGCAAACATCTTCCATCAATTTCTCGCGCTGGGTATGAGGGTCAAAACCCATTACCGATAGCTCACCATCACATGATGTTAGACCTAATATTGCGTTAAGAAGCGTTGTTTTTCCTGCGCCGTTTGCGCCGATAACACCAACAATGCGCCCAATTGGCACATCAATGTTAACATCACGGAGCGCGTGGAATTTTCCAAAACTTTTACCGACGCCTCTTGCTTTTATTACTGTATCTGTTTGTATTGAATCTGGCATTTGCCTGCTCCTTAATGCGAAGTCTTTTTCAGCAAGTCAGAGACATCAAGTCCCAGACGGCGAATTGTTTCAACTATGCGTGGCCAATCTTCACCTATGAAGCGGGCACGCTCGGCTTGAAGCACTTTATCTTGTGCTCCTTCGACCACGAACATTCCTAGTCCACGGCGTTTTTCTACTAGACCTTCCATAACCAGCTCCTGATATGCTTTTGATGCGGTAATCGGATTAATACGTAAATCCACTGCGACGGTGCGTACTGATGGCAGGGCGTTACCCTCTGCCATAGAACCATCCAATATTGCAGTCACAACTTTATCTCTGAGCTGCCGGTAGATCGGTTGATCATCTGTCCATTCCGGCGTCATATTAATTCCCCTTTACGCTACTGCGTTAATCATTGACGCAGGTGATACTGCGGACGCTACAGCCTGCGCTGTATTACGAGCCAAACGGCGACTACGGTGAATTGCGCGTCTTACTGATCTGTAATTATTTGAATGTCTCATTATCTTATCCTCGCTTTTTTGTCCATTTTGGACTTATTATTATTTTGGTTCGCTTTGTCGTCACTCGGGTTTTCTTGTCTCGGGCCTTTTGGCCTCTTTTTAAAAATGGAGAGACTTTCAAGTCTTATGGCTTTTTAGCTCTTATAAGCTTAGCGCCTCTCCGTTTTTATTGCTGTCGTCAATCACGGGCTTTTCGCCTCTTATTATTTGGTCTGTTGCGCTGTCGTCACTTGGACCTAGTATTTAGTTTCTTTTCGTTTCCTCGCCAGTTCCTCTGTCCTGAGCCTTTTGGCTTCTTTACGGACGTCCGTTCCTCGCTGCACCTGATATCTTTTAGCCGATCACTGTTTCGTCAATTTGCAGAGTGACTGTTATTAAGTGGTTAGGCTCCGTATCGTTTCGGTGTAGTAGTTATGTAGTACACCGTATCGGAAACGTCAATAGAAAAGAAAAAGAAAAAGGGGGCATTTCATGCTAAATTTAGTTAACACACTGAATTATATGCATTTTTTATTTAAATAGTTTTCACTACTTTTGGCAAGCAGGTGTTCTGTGGGTGTGTTACTAGTGTGCTAGTTATAGTGTTTTCGCTCATTTTAAGGGTGATTCTCTATCGGTGTACTACAACTAGCAACACACCTACTGACGTTTTGCGGTGGTCGCCAGATACTTATATTGCACACCAAGGCGTGTCTCCTGAGGGCCAAGCCATATCTTACTGCCTATAACGATCATGCAATTACCTTTTTGGATATCACTTGTCCCTTGGCTAGTAGCATCTTGTATCAAATCATAGGATGAGTAATGCACTGTTATTGCACTTTTAAGCGGGCTACAGATTTCCATGGTGACAACAACACTGGGGTCCACACTAGAGACAAGATACTCATCTACATCACTGGTGGTGAACATTTTATAATCTTGCGCGGATGCAGTGAAGCTTACAGTCTGTATAAGCAAAACTGTGTAACCAAAGAGCTTAAGCATAAGTATCCTCCTATTCTGGATCGCCAATCAATGGACGCTCAACATTGTTGTCATCACTATTGTCGGGTAATTCTTCTACTGTTTTTAAGGCACTCAGCATTTTATTTTTGCGTGTTTCTAATTTTTCCACATGGCCTACAGCTGCAGCAAAATTCTTTTTCATTTTGTCGATCTGTTCGCCGTAACTGTTAAATTCTTTCTTAACAGCGCCTAACACACCCCAAACTTCATTAGCGCGTTCTTGCAACGCCATTTGACGATACCCCATACGGAATGTAGATAAATGGACTTGCAAACCAGACGGGCCTACCACTGTCACATTTTGCTCACGCTGTATTTTCTCAAACAAACCCGGACGGCGCAGTATCTCGGCGTAAAGTCCCTCTGTCGGCAAAAATAGGAATGCCACATCTGTAGTGAATGGAGGATTGATATATTTGCTCGATACATCTTTTGCGGCTTTGATCACTGCGCGCTCTAGTGCAGCCGTTGAGCTTTTAATACCCTCTGCGTCTCCAACTTCAGCAGCCTCTAACAAGCGCTCGTAATCTTCTCTTGGGAACTTGGCATCAATGGGTAGATAAACCGTATCCCCCTTGCCCGGCATTTTAATACCAAATTCAACGCGCTCACCACCTGATGTTTTACCGCAATCATAATTCACTACAAATTGCTCTGGCGTCAAGAAATCCTCAATCAACATATGAAGCTGTGTCTCACCAAAACCACCGCGTGATTTTACATTGGTCAATACGCGTTTCAGATCACCAACACCTGTTGCAAGTTTTTGCATCTCGCCTAAACCTTGATGCACAGCCTCTAATCGCTCTGATACCGTTTTAAAGCTTTCTGTTAAGCGTTTTTCAAGTGTAGTTTGCAGTTGCTCGTCAACTGTCTTACGCATTTCATCAAGCTTCTTACTATTTTCTTCACGCAACTCTTTCATCTTAGCGTCTAGCTTATCGCGGAACTGTTGCTGCTGCTCGCCCTGCTCTGCGCCTAATTTACGCATTGTCTCCATCAGGCTGGCGATACGCTCCTCTTGGCTTTTACCCAGTGCGTCTAGACGATCATTAAATTCTTTACGGCTTCGAGAAAATTCGTCCCCCACAGCGCGACCAGATCGCTCGCCATGTTCCTTTAGTGATGTGAAATGTGTATCCATCCTACTAAAGTGTTCGCCGTGGCTCTCATCCTCGCCTGATTGCAATGCAGTAAACAGCCCACCTAGGCGCATAAACATCAAACCAACAAGCACAAGCAACAAAGCCACAAGGCCCGATAAAATCATTTCAAATATAGTCACAGCATTCCCTCTAATAATAAAGTACGGCACAGATTAACCACAAAAGAACAAAATAGAAACATTTATTTTAAACTGGATATGAAATATATATTCTAATATGACATGTCTAAACCCTGTCTTTGTAGATGAGACGGCTTGTGTTAAGGACCTTGTATATGAAACTCGTAATTATTGGTGGTGGCCACGCCGCTGCGCAGCTTATCATGAGCGCAAATGTGAAAAAACTAGAGGCTGATATAACGCTTATCAGTGATGAGCCAATACTTCCTTATCAACGCCCACCCCTATCCAAAGCCTATCTTATGGGTGATATGACCATAGAGCGCCTACCCATCACACCAGCGCGCACCTATGAAAAGGCTGGATGCAATACCATTCTCAATACCCGCGCCAGCTCTATTGACCGCGACGCTAAGACGGTTAAATTATCAAATGGTGACACTATAGAATTTGACAAATTAATTCTCGCCACTGGTGGCCGTGTACGCCCCATCCCTGTTCCTGGCGCTGATTTAGACGGCGTTCATTATGTGCGCACTCTTAACGATATTGAAAAGATTAAAAAGCGTATAGGCGCAGGTAAAAACATGGTCGTTATCGGTGGTGGATATATTGGCCTAGAAGCCGCAGCCGTTGCCCGCAAACTGGGCATGAATGTCACACTATTAGAAGCCGCCGACCGTATCTTGCAGCGTGTAGTATCACCAGAGGTGTCAGAATTTTATACCCGTATCCACACCGAAGAAGGCGTCAAGGTCATCACCGAAGCATCAGTGACTGAGATTAAAGGCACGGACGGGGAAGTATCAGCTGTCGCCTGCGCTGATGGCACATCGCACCCCGCAGACCTGATTATCGTTGGCATTGGTATTCTGCCTAATCAAGAATTAGCAACTGAGGCTGGCATCACAACCAGCAACGGCATTGAGGTGAATGAATTTTGCCAAGCCAGTGATGGGGATATTTATGCCGCTGGCGATGTTGCACTGCATCACAACAAGTTATTTGATAAGATATTACGCGTTGAATCGGTACAAAATGCCGCGGATCAAGCCAAGGTCATTATCGATCATCTGGGTGGGACAGAGACCCCCTATGACGCATTGCCTTGGTTCTGGTCTGATCAATATGACTTAAAGCTACAGATCGCGGGCCTTAGCATGGATTATGACCGGGTGATCGTGCGGCAGAGCGAGCCGCGTAAGGTTGCTTTCTTTTACATGCAGGGAGATCGGGTTATGGCCTGCGACGCGGTTAACGATATAAAGTCCTTTATGGCGTCAAAAAAACTAGTCGCAAACAAGACGCCCGTCAGTGACAAGGATCTTGCTAATCTTGATGTGAACTTAAAAGACCTCACCTAAGAAAAAAGGGAGCAATGCTCCCTTTTAATTTAGGTACTTATTGAATTGAGGCCACTTGCAGTGATCTCTCAATTTTTAATCTTGCAAGGCTTTTTTGAGCAAGAATAGCTTTACTGTTTAATTTCAGCGCACGGTTATAATGGCTCTCAGCAGCTTCTAGTTCACCTAATCCCCGTAGGGCGTGGCCCATATTTACATGCCTGCGCCAATCGTGCCGCTTAATATTAACCGCACCAATGCATGAGCTTTTAGCCGCTGCATAATTACCTAATGTTAGCTCAATAGAACATAGGTTACTCAATACATCGCCCTTTACTTGTTTAGCGAGATTATGCGTAACTGCCTTGGCTAAATGATCACGCGCTAATTCCAGTTGACCTTCACTCAGGGCCTTGACCCCACTTACAATTGACTGGTCTATATTATAATAAATGACCTTATGTTGTGCTGAAGCAGCAACTGATACGCCCATCGCAGTTACAATTATAATAGATATCGCTGTCAAAATATTTCTCATTGTCTTTTCCTTTATGTATTTCCGCCCGATTGAGCGAATTTCAAATCCTGAAAAGAATATACCTATTCAATTTTAGTATATGAATAGAAAATATAGTATGGTATCCATTCATATATGAATAGAGAAGGAGGCGATCAATGGAATGGAGCGATATCAAATATTTTTTAGCTATGGTCGAAGCTGGATCACTTTCCAGTGCGGCCAAATCTATGCGAGTCAGCCAGCCCACACTTAGCAGACGCTTAACTGCATTAGAGGAATCTCTTGGTGCGTCGGTATTTTCTCGAAAGTCTAGTGGGCTGGAATTAACGGCTGAGGGTGAAAGCTTGTTATCCCATGCACAACTAATGTCCGATCAAGCGGTTGCCATTGAGCGCATCGCCTCTGGCCAAGATCAGAGGCTGTCAGGTTCTGTTTGTATTACCGTGGTTGAATCCATCGGCGCAGAATGGCTAACGTGCGAGCTATTTAAATGTAGGGAGTTATATCCTAATATTGACATTGAAATGCGTATTGAAGACACATCAGCTGATCTCATGCGTCATGAGGCAGATATCGCTATCCGCATGTATAGGCCTACACAGCCCGATCTAATTGCCAAAAAAGTGGCGCATATGCATTACGGTACTTACACCTCACAAAGCTATATTGATCGCAAGGGGACTCTGACTAAGATTCAAGACATTCGTGAACATGATATGGTATTACCAACTGAGGCCACGCTCCAGTTTTTGAGACCTGTCTTAAAAAAATCAAATGTGGAACTGGGCAAACCTGCCTTTTCATCAAACAGCTCCACTGCGATCATCGCGGCGCTGAGACAAGGGTATGGCATTGGATTTAGCTCTAGCTTAACAGCTATGCGCTATCCTGACTTGATACCAATATTCCCTGAGCATAGATTACATAATGATATATGGCTGGTAACGCACGCTGATTTACGACGAAGTGCACGTATTCGTGCAGTATATGACTTCATTAGCGATTTATTTAAAGGTCATAAACACGCCCTAGCAAAAGATGAAAATGGTGACATATGTGATGAGCCAGACTCATTAAACCCTTAACAAAAAAAAGCCCCCGACCTAAGTCAGGGGCTTTTAATATTCTATTGGACTTAACTTAGTCCTTATTAGCTTCTTCAACTACAGTTCTTAGGTCAGTTGACAATGTCTCTAGCTCTTGAGCGGCTGACAACACATCTTGGATGCCTGATGCCATGCTGCTAGTTGCTTGCTGCACTTCGATAATATGCGTTGACACTTGCTGTGTACCCGTCGCAGCTTCTTGAGCGTTACGAGCAATTTCATTTGTTGCTTCATTTTGTTGCTCTGATGAAGCAGCAATCGCACCAGCAATATCATTAACCTCGCCGATGACAGTACCAATCTCATCAATAGCCGTTACAACATTCTTAGTCTCAGATTGAATAGCAGCAATCTGAACTGTGATGTCTTCTGTTGCTTTAGCTGTTTGATTAGCAAGAGATTTAACCTCGCTAGCCACAACGGCAAAACCACGACCAGCATCACCAGCGCGCGCCGCCTCGATTGTTGCGTTCAGTGCTAGCAAGTTAGTTTGATCAGCAATATCATTAATCAGCTTAACAACTTCACCAATACGTAGTGATGCCTCAGCAAGTTCTTTAACCTGTTTTTCAGCTTCTTGCGTACGAGCTGACGCCTTGCCTGAAATATCTGCGGCACGGTTAATTTGATTACTAATCTCTGTCACTGACATACCAAGCTCTTCTGTAGCAGCTGCCACAGTCTGAACGTTAACGGTAGCTTCTTCAGCTGCCGCAGCAACAGACGTCGCTGTAGCAATATTTTGATCAGCCGCAGCTGACATAACCGAAGACTGGCTCTTTAGTGTCGAGCTTTGGCCCAAGATACTTTCAACAGTATCAGTTACTGCTGTTTGAATACGCATCTGATCGGTAATAATTTCCCATGTTGCAAGAGCACCAAAATATGTACCATCAGCACCAACAATTGCAGAAATATTCAACTGAAGCGTCTCTGGTCCAACATTAATCTTTGCCCTCCAAGGAAGATTGGCAGGGTCACGCAGAATACGGCGTTGATTTTCAGGGTTTTTATGGAATATGTCAATGCATGTTCCAACCATATCATCAACCTGAACAGGTAGAAATTGCTGTAATCCAAGCAGTGTGGCTTTACTGGCTTCATTCATGAATGTAATCTCGAGTGTCTCAGGATCACACATCATAACGTTGATTGGCATCTTATCTACCATCTCAAACAGACGCTCAGAATCAACAGCAAAATTCTCGCGCGCTGTAACAATTGACCATGTCAGTGATGCCATGGCGTAATTACCATTAGCATCATGCAATGCATTAATATTTAAGTCTAATTTCTCATCCCCAAGTGCAATAACAGCGCTATGGGGTAGATTACGCTCATTCGCGAGGATATTACGCTGTATTATTGGCGTTTTATGAAAAATATCAATGCAAGAACCAACTATTTGCTCAGCCTTAATTGGTAACAAATGTTCTAACGTGCGCAATGTCTCAATACTGGCTTTATTAGCATATGTTACAACGGCAGTGTCTTTATCACATAACATTGCAGGTATAGACATACTATCCATAAAAGATTTATACTTATGTAGGCCATCAGCTTTAGATGTGTCTACGCCCGCAGATGTCACTGCTTTTGATTTTCTTAATAAATTTAACACTTAATACGCTCCCTTGATTTTCTTAATAAATTTAACACTTAATACGCTCCCTAAAAAATTATTAACTAACTCCCCAGTCAGAACCCCACTTATATGCATGATATTAGCAATATATGTATTAACTCTACTAGTTACGCAATACTTTATTGCGCAAACAAAGAATATATTAGTACAATTGTTCTATTTCATCAATTTTTACAACTCATACATGCCTTGTATGTAAATTCTCTATCTGCGCATAGATTTTGTAGGCGTTCCCTATATTTAATTTAAGCCACATGCCTTATTCTAACGAGGTCTTCACCAGTAACGAATGGTTTCATTCCAATTAATCCACGCACCAATAATGCCTGCTGATCGAGCGGAGATAAATCAGTATTTTTCAGTGATGCAAAGCAATCCAATGCAATGATTAACGGGATTTGACGTACAAGTGCTGGATTTAACACCTCTAACCAATTAGTGAACATATTTTGAATATCATCAAATGGATACCCTGACATCCAACCAAGCTTAATGCCTAAAATACCATTAGTGCGAAGCTTAAGATTTTTTTGACCTCCTTGAAGAGAAAATGCAAAACGCGCTAGATCATGACGCAAGTCACCAAAAGGCTGCCGTCTTTTCGATCCCATTAATACCAGTTCATGCTCATCATAATCATACTGCATATTTTCAAGAGATAAATTACCTGCAATTCTCGTATAAGGAACAGGCTCTAGAAGACGTTCTTTATGCAGTATTTTATCAAAAGCAGCAACGACCTGAGATATGCCAGGCACTTCTTCACCATTAAGGTTCACTGTATCCTCAATAAAGGGGACCATATGCGGCCTATCAAGTGCAGAAGACAAACCAATCAATGGCTTGAATCTATATTCCTCTTGGAGTGCCGCAGTAATTTCAAGCGGTCCCATGTCAGGAGAAACCTCAGCGGTGATATTCATCAATTTCCCAGCCATGCTAGCAAGTACATCCGCCCAGAACTGTGCTTTCTCTTCACCTCTAGCAAAAATTTTATGTAACGATTGCGTGCCAGTTTGTTGATGAGCACCTATGTGCATAGCATCGTCTATGCGTAACTTACTTTGATGGTTAAATGGCTGATCCATAACTTAATCTCCTTTATTTAAAAGATTAAGTAGCAATTTATATGCCAAGAGGTGATTTGATTAGGTAAATAATTTATTCAATAGAATCATATAGTTAATTATTTTAACATATACTATTTATGACATAAATTACCATTACCCTAATTCTGGCCCCTAATGCAGTAGGCACTAGGCAAAAAGTGAGAGCTGCGCAGCCTTTGGCTTTTTCTTATCAAGTTGATGATTTGATCTTTGTTGTTGATCATCAAACACCGACTGATCTAATTTAGACTTAATCATATTCAAGCCCAATCTTCTTGTATGGACAGCAAAACGGCGTGATATCATTTCCGCCTCGTAACCACTGCCCTTCATCCGCTTGCCAAAACGGGGATCGTTGACCTTCCCCCCTCGCATATCAGATAGGCGATTTAGCACATGCTTTTTACGGTCAGGAAAATATTCTTCTAACCATTCTTCAAATAGCTGCTTTACTTCTTGTGGTAAGCGTAAGAGCAGATAACCAGCATCCTTTGCCCCTGCGTGACGCACAGCCTCTAGCACTTGTTCCATTTCCTGATCATTCAGCGCCGGGATAAGCGGCGCGAACATAGCGCCAGTAGGAATGCCAGCATCGCTCATCAGTTTAATAGCGTCTAATCTACGTTGTGGAGACGAGGCTCTAGGCTCCATCACACGAGCAAGCTTAGGGTCCAGTGTAGTCACCGACAGGGCCACCTTAACCAAGTTGCGTTCTGCCATGGATGTAAGGATATCCATATCACGCACGATAAGTCGCGATTTAGTCAGTATAGTCACTGGATGATTAAACTCGCTTAATACTTCTAATATAGAGCGGGTGATCTTATGCTCTTTCTCAATCGGCTGATAAGGGTCTGTATTTGTACCCATGGCGATAGGTGCTATTTTATAATTAGGCTTTGATAACTCCTTACGCAATAATGCAGCCGCATTCGGTTTAACAAATAACTTACGCTCAAAATCTAACCCCGCAGACAGACCCATATAATTATGGCTAGGGCGTGCAAAACAATAAATACAGCCATGTTCACACCCACGGTATGGGTTTATCGAACGATCAAAGGGGATATCTGGTGATGTATTACGCGTTATAATGCTTTTGGGTGCTTCAACCGTAACATGGGTTTTAAAATCCACAGATGGAGGTTCTGGGCGTTCCCAGTCATCAAAAAAAGATTCACGGCGATAGTTTTCAAACCGTCCTGAACGGTTGGTTACAGCCCCACGTCCACGGCGCTCGTCTGTGGCCACATAGTCAGATTTTTCTATTTGGCCAGCGATATAGCCTTCTGGGGCTATCATATGTTCTTGATGTCTCATACCTATTGTATAGCATAAGAACAAAGCAAGAACAAGTATATTTATACTCTAGTGATTTCAATTAGTTAAAACAAAAGAATACCATCTTGAAAATCCATGTACCATTTTTTAAAGTCATCGGTCGGCATTGGGTGCGCCAGATAATATCCTTGTACCAGATCAACGCCTAATTCGCGCGCTAAGACTAAGAGCTCTTTATCTTCTATACCTGCACAGGCGCTTTTTAAATCTAGCTTATGAGTTAGCTCCACAGCAGACTCTAAAATGATGCGTGTTGTCTTTACCTTAAGGGCCTGTTCAATCAAATCGCGATCTACGATCAATTCGTCAAAGGGAATTTGATGCATCCGCATTAATGACCCAAACGCCGCACTGAAATTATCCAGCGCTAAATTAAAGCCACGCTTATTAAGCAGAGCCATCACAGTAATCAGCTTTTCTTTGTCTGAGGTCAGCTGCGTCCCACCAATCTTCAGCGTAATCAGTTCATGCGGCACATGAAATTGATCAGCAAGACCTGTTACGACATCAACGAAATCATCCTTTAGCATATTCGCAGCAGATAGATTTATCGCCATGGCAAGATTTAGACCGTCCTTGACCCATACCCCTAGGTTTTCTATGGCCAGCTCCATCATGCGATAGGTGAGTAAATCCATATAGCCCTTTTCACGCGCAAGGCTAAGCACCGCTTGCGCCCCCAGCATACCGCCGTCACGCGATTGCCAACGCGCAAAAACCTCAACACCAGCGACCGTATTGTCTTTTAAATTTATACGAGGCTGAAATATGGGGATAAGGCCGTCCGTCATCAGGCCGCGCATAAATTCTGTCTCGCTCAGCATAGAGCCACCAAAACCACTGCGCGTGCGCCTAAAGGCCCGCATTAAATCAGCTTTATCTATGGGGTGAGATACCGTTGCCAGCAAATCAATCGAATAGGATAGGGCTAGCTCCTTTGACAGTTCAAGGTTTTCTGACCCCTCTTCCCCGCATAGGATAATCGCAGGATTCCAATCAAGCATAGCAACCCTTCGAATAAAATCCTTACCAGACAGATCAGCCATATCCGTGTCGGCCATGATATAATCAAAGCGTTCAGAATTTAGAATATCCTGCGCGTCCTCACCGTTGCTGGTGGTAGCAACTAAATACCCCCCATCCCGCAATATCTGCGCGGTCATGTCAGCTGTAACCGCTGAACCATCAATAAGTAACACTGATTTCTGCAACACTTATCTCCTAGTAAATATAGTTAACATTACCATAGCATGAAAATGGTTAATAAAAAAAGAGCATGGTGAAATGCTCTTTTTTTCATTGCAAAATATAGGTGATTATCCCTACTCAGCCATATACCGCAACTTAGGCTTACGGGCCGCCAGTGTTTCATCAAGGCGTTTCCACGGCGCATGGAAAGGCGCACCTGTGAAACGTTCCACCTTGCCAGCCTTAGCCTCGCTGGCTAATCCACGCATAGACTTAACAAACTGATCAAGGTTAGCCTTGCTCTCGCTTTCGGTTGGCTCCACCAACATGGCGCCATGAACCACAAGAGGGAAATACATGGTCATCGGGTGATAACCTTCGTCAATCATTGCCTTAGCAAAATCTAATGTACTAACGCCCGTATCATCAAGGAAGCTATCATCAAACAGTACCTCATGCATACAAGGGCCGTCAAAGGCCACCGACATAACATCATCAAGGCAAGCCTTGAGATAGTTAGCGTTTAACACCGCGTCTTCTGAGGCTTGTTTAATACCATCACCACCATGACTAAGCATATAGGCCAGCGCCCGCACATACATACCCATCTGACCGTGGAAAGCCGTTAGGCGACCAAAGGATGGATCGCCGTTGCCATCGCTATGTTCCTTTAGGCGCATACCATCTGGTGTTTGCACGACATAAGGCAGTGGCACATGGGCTTTTAGCGCGTCAGAGAAAACAACAGGTCCAGAACCGGGACCACCGCCACCGTGCGGCGTAGAGAATGTTTTATGCAGATTGAAATGCATCGCATCAACACCCAAATCACCGGGCCTGATTTTACCTGCAATAGCGTTAAAATTAGCACCATCACAATAGAAATAAGCACCAACGGCGTGAATAGCCTCTGCCACTTCGACGACCTCATCCTCAAACAGGCCACATGTATTAGGGTTGGTGATCATCACACCCGCAACCGTTTCATCCAGCGCGTCTTTAAACGCCTGAACGTCAACACGACCATTTGCTTGACCCGGAATAGATTTCACCGTGTAACCACAAAAAGCAGCGGTGGCAGGGTTCGTGCCGTGTGCGCTATCGGGTACAAGGATTGTTGTGCGCGCGTCACCTTTGGCGACATGGGCCGCACGCATCGCCATAATACCGCATAGCTCGCCGTGTGCGCCAGCCTTTGGCGACATAGCAACCGCAGGCATACCTGTTAGTGTTGTTAACCAATGTGCTAGCTCTTCCATCAACTGCAGTGCACCCTGCACTGTTTGCTGTGGCTGCATAGGGTGGATATCACCAAAGCCCGCTAGACGCGCCATTTTCTCATTCACACGAGGGTTATGCTTCATCGTGCAAGACCCAAGCGGGAAGACACCCATATCAATACCGTAGTTGCGACGTGACAAACGCGTATAGTGACGCACCGCGTCAGGCTCTGGCAAACCGGGGCAACCAATTGGGGCTGTGCGCTCCATACCGCCAAGTGCATGCGTAAACTCGCCCGCATCAGCAACATCAACACCTGTTAAGGTGGGTGAGCCAACTTCATAGATCAGGCCTTCTGCTTGACGCAGACCCTTGTGACCTGAGAAGCTTTCATAAGTCTCTGTCGAAGTTTCCATTCCCTCTACACCTGATGGACGACCTTGATTATTCATGCTCATGATAAAATCTCCTTAAGGCCAGTACAGAGTGCCGCAACATCTTCGTCCGTTGATGTCTCTGTAATCGCAACCAGCAGCAGATCATCCATGTTAGCATCTGGATAAAGCCTAGACATTGGCACCCCTGCGATAATGTTCTTTTCTACAAGCGCATCAACAATGCCCGCAGCATCACCCTTTAGGCGCACTGTCATCTCGTTAAAGAATGTATCGTTTAACACTTCCACACCATCAACAGCGTTCAGCGCAGCTTTCAGATCAACAGCTTTCTTGTGATTAAGTATGGCAACATCACGCAAGCCCTTCTCGCCTAGCAATGTCATATGAATGGTAAAGGCCAGCGCGCAAAGGCCAGCGTTAGTACAGATATTTGATGTGGCTTTTTCACGGCGGATATGTTGCTCACGCGTTGAAAGCGTTAACACGAAACCGCGCTCACCATCAGCGTCAACCGTCTCACCGCACAAGCGACCGGGCATCTGACGCACCAGTTTTTGATTGGTGGCAAATAATCCTACATAAGGACCGCCAAAGTTTAGGCCGTTACCAATAGACTGTCCCTCGCCGACAACGATATCAGCGCCCATTTCACCGGGGCTCATCATCGCGCCTAAGCTCATAACCTCAGTGAAAGCAACGATCAGCAACGCCTTGTTGGCGTGACAAACATCTGCTAGTTCGCGCAGATCATGAATATGGCCCGTAACCGATGGGTTTTGGAAAACCACACAGCTTGTCTTATCGTCCACAGCGTCTATAGCTGCCTGCAATTCAGCCTTAGGATCATCTGGCAGTGGCGGCTGGGAGATAATCTCGTCTGGTGTATATTGGGTTAAAGTCTCAACAACATCACGGTAATGCGCGTGTAGTGATCCACCAATAATAGCCTTAACCTTACGGGTAACACGACGCGCCATTAGCACCGCCTCGCCGCAAGCTGTTGAGCCATCATACATAGAGGCATTTGATACATCCATGCCTGTTAGCTCAGCGACTTGACTTTGAAATTCAAAAACTGTTTGCAGTGTTCCCTGCGCGATTTCTGGCTGATACGGCGTATAAGCCGTTAAAAACTCACCGCGTTGAATCATATGATCAACGGTCGCTGGCACATGATGACGATAAGCCCCTGCACCAACAAAAAATGGTACAGAACCAGCCGCGACGTTCTTAGCCGCCATACGGCCAAGATAACGCTCAACTTCTAGCTCTGATTTATGGGACGGTAGATCAATATCAACATTGAGGGCTGCAACTGGTACATCACGGTACAGCGCGTCAACATCTCTAACACCAATTTTGTCTAGCATCTGCTGGCGGTCATCGCCTGTCAGGGGTAGATAGCGCATGGGGGAAACTCCATTTTCAGATTAAATCTTAATACTTACTCAGCGATAAAATCGTTGTAAGCAGCCTCATCCATCAAAGCATCTAACTCAGATGCGTCAGCAGCAGTGATCTTAAAGAAGTAACCACCATCGAGTGGCGCACTATTCACCAGTGATGGATCAGTTTCTAAATCTTCATTCACTTCGGTAATTGTACCTGTGATCGGCGCGTAAACCTCAGATGCTGCTTTCACTGATTCAACAACAGCTACTTCGTCACCTTGCGCAAACTCGGCGCCAACTTCTGGCACTTCAACAAATACAACATCACCAAGCGCGTTTTGAGCGTGGTCAGTAATACCAACTGTTGCAACACCGTCAGCAATTAATAGCCATTCGTGGTCTTCCGTATATTTCATCATCATATATCTCCTTAATATCTAAATTATTTTTTGCGTTTATAACGCTGTTCGATAAATGGTGTCGCCGCGACCTTTGCAGGCATTAATTTACCGCGCACCACTAAATTTAACTCAGTCCCCACAGCCTTAAAAGCTGCTGGCACATAACCCATAGCAACAGGACCGCCCAAAGTAGGGCCAAAGCCACCTGATGTAATTTTACCAATGATATTGCCGTCCATGTCGGCGATCTCTACGCCTTCGCGGGCGGGGGCACGGCCTGATGGCAAAATGCCAACGCGTACATTGTCTGCACCGTCTTTTAATTCTCTTAAGATACGCTCGCTACCCACAAAATCACCAAGCTCGCGCCGTTTCTTACCCAGCGAGAAAATGATATTCGCACCAACTGGGCTGATAGATCCATCAAAGTCATGACCTGATAGGCACAGGCCCGGCTCAAGGCGCAAGCTATCACGGGCGCCAAGGCCAATAGCCTCGACATCATCATGTGCTAGCAGGCGGCGTGCAAAGGCATCGGCCGCTTCTTCAGGAATTGAAATCTCGTAACCGTCTTCGCCAGTGTAGCCACTGCGGGATACCCAGCAGACAACGCCTTCCATTGTAATAGACGTTGCTTCCATAAAGCCTAGTTTGGCTGCCTCTGGCGCGATGGAGGCGAGAACCGCCTCAGCCTTTGGGCCTTGCAGGGCTAGCAGTGCGCGATCTTCTAGCGGCTCTAGTAGAATTGTATCGCCTAGCTTATCTTCTAAAATACCGTAATCTTTATCTTTAAAGGCTGCATTTACCACAATATAAGCCATGCCATCAGGCTCGTGAGTGCGTGTGACCATTAGATCATCCTCGATACCGCCTTCATCATTAAGCAGAACTGAGTATCTCATCTTACCGGGCTTTAGCACTTGCAGGGCTGCGGGCATTAATTTTTCTAGTGCTGCCATCGGATCGCTGCCATCGCTGGTGCGCACATAGGCTTGGCCCATATGAGACACATCGAACAAACCTGCGCCCGTGCGGGTATGCAGATGTTCTTTCATAATACCTAATGGATATTGCACAGGCAAAGCATAACCTGCGAATGGGACAATCTTGCCACCAAGTTCAACATGTAGGTCGTATAGCGGTGTTTTTAATGGTTCAGACTGATTGATTATCTCTGCTGGCATGATTTAGGTTCCAATGTCAAAGTTGCGCTCAACTATATCTCCAACTCATGCTGGATATATAAGCGCCCCCTCTGTCACGGAACCTGAGAGATTTCATAGGTGATAGACTACCTACTTACCCCGTCGGTGAGGATAATTTCTTACCCTACTTTCCAGAGTGTCCTTCCTTAGTGCGGTCCTTTTGCCTGAGAGTTTCCGAGGCGGTTGCTCCTTCGGCGTCAATATATTGACATAGCCAAATTATTGATCTCTCCCGCACGGGATACAATGATGACTCATTGATGAACAATGCCGCGATAATAGGCACCACGTAGCCAGAGTCAATCTTTGTTTAAAATATACATTCAATATTAATGAATACTATCATATTCAGCACGAACTTCTTTGCTGCTATCGACAGAACAACTAGCTTTTAACTTAATTTTATAGCCCTTGCCTGGCAGGGTAAATGAATATTCACCCGTCTGACCATCATAAACAATAGTGGTCTCAGAATAGCCCTCAAAAACAATTTTTTCATCTTCATCCTCGCATACCATATAACTTTTTGAGGCATATTTACGGTTATAGGGGGAATAATTGATCTCTTCTTTTGGTATGAATTTATTCATGATGATACCAAGCCCAAAGACAATGAATAAGCCAGCGGCTATCTTCACACCAATATCTATCTTGCTTTGTTTTTTGTTAGCCCGCCTTTTTACAGCCGGCTTCTTTATAGGTTTCCGCGCCACAAATTCTTCTCCATAACCCTGTGCCATCAATCGATGATATCAGTATAACTACTTAATTTAAATATAGAAATATATAGATATAATTTTAATAAATATTCATATTTTAATATTATTAGTACTAATTTTTAGCGTTTTAATATTATGGGGTTTTGGGCTCAATATACTCTATTTTAACATTATAATGACCACTATTATCCTTAATGATGATGAACATGTGGTCATATTGATGATCTTCCAGATCAGGATAATGAGTGCCAGCAATTAAATTAACCAGTGGTGGCGTTGTATTGCTGTGACCTGAAATCAGGATGCGGCCAGTCATCGCCTTTACTTTATCTGCAATCTCTGACAAATTTTCAGGGTCATATAATTCTAGCTTTAGGTCAAAATGTGCGGCAGTAGGCGCAGCCGTATCGCGGGTACGCGTAAGGTCACTACTGAAAATATGAGTGATATGCTTATCTGCCAGCATTTTTGCAATTGTGTTAGCACGTATAATGCCTTTGGGTGTTAGGGCTGGGTCTTTACTATCATCCTTTACCTTCTCCGCGTGCCGCACCAGATAATAGATGGTCTCGGCATTGGTCGGCACAGTCATCACTAGCAAGCTCAATGTTACAATGATAAAACGCATATGCCTTCTCCTAAATTTCATAATAATTTCATAACAGATAAAAGCGAACTATCTAACTCTTTTTTTCTTCACCATTTCATTGATACACTGTATGACGGCCTAAGAATAAAGACTTGGGAAATGGAACCAACATACATGCCTGATACTAGCGCAGCTGAAACCACTGGATTATTTTCCCACAAGAAATTCTGGGCAAAAAGATTTGGTACGGCACCATTTTTGCCCATGTCTCGCGCCGAGATGGATTTGTTGGGCTGGGATAGCTGCGATATTATTCTAGTCACGGGCGACGCCTATGTTGATCACCCCAGCTTTGGTATGGCGGTTATTGGCAGACTGTTAGAGGCGCAGGGATTTCGTGTAGGCATTATCGCGCAACCTGAATGGCAATCGGCTGACGCTTTTAAAGTATTAGGGCCACCCAATCTGTTCTTTGGTGTCACCTCTGGCAACATGGATAGCATGGTCAACCGCTATACGTCTGAGCGCCGCTTACGCCATAATGATGTTTACACTCCAAATGATGAAGGCGGCAAACGTCCCGACCGCGCCGTGATTGTTTATTCACAGCGCTGCCGCGAAGCCTTCAAGGGTGTGCCTATTGTCCTTGGCGGTATTGAAGCATCCTTGCGCAGGATCGCCCATTATGATTACTGGTCCGACAAGGTGCGCCGCAGTGTGCTGGTTGATAGCAAGGCTGATATCTTACTTTATGGCAACAGCGACCGCGCCATCGTCGAGCTTGCACACCGCGTAGCTGCTGGTGAAAAACCCAAAGAGATCATAGATATTCGCGGTACTGCCGTCATGGTAAAAGACGCGCCCGAAGATTATAATGTTGTGGATATGAGCGACATTGATCTGGGCACTGTCATCGTGCAGGCCCATCAAAACCCATATAAATATGGTGATGAATCTTGCGACACATCGGGGAAACCTGACCCTTTAAAGGTTAAGGACACAAATTACACAGCAGAGTCCAATGAGGCGATGCAAGAGCCTATGGCAGGTGCCGTTATCACTAAACGGTTGAACAAAAATGAGTTGGCCGTTGTGCGCCTGCCCGATTTTGAACAAGTGAGCAAAGACCCTGTGTCATACGCACAGGCGTCACGCGTGCTGCATCTAGAGAGCAACCCAGGCAACGCCCGCCCCCTCATTCAAAAGCATGGTGACCGCAATGTTTGGATCAACCCACCCGCGATACCGCTAACCACACCTGAAATTGACGGTGTATTTGATCTAGAGTATGCCCGCGCGCCGCATCCTTTTTATGGTGATGCCCGCATTCCCGCGTGGGAGATGATCCGTTTCTCTATCAACATCATGCGTGGCTGTTTTGGAGGCTGTAGTTTCTGTTCTATTACAGAGCATGAAGGTCGCATTATTCAGAGCAGATCAGAGGCGAGCATCCTACGCGAAGTAGAAGATATAAAGAAAAAAATCCCTGAATTTACTGGTGTTATCAGCGATCTAGGCGGCCCGACAGCCAATATGTACCGCCTAGCCTGTAAGGATGATAACATCCAAAGAACATGTCGTAGATTAAGCTGCGTTTATCCTAGCATTTGCAAAAACCTCAACACCGACCACAGTGCGCTCATTCAGCTTTATAAAAAAGCACGCGCTATACCCGGCATTAAGAAAATTCTCATTGCATCAGGACTGCGCTATGATCTAGCGGTGGAAAGCCCTGAGTATGTCAAAGAGTTAGTGACGCACCATGTGGGCGGTTACTTGAAAATAGCACCCGAGCATACCGAAGAAAATGCGCTAACCAAGATGATGAAGCCGGGCATTGGCTCTTATGATCGTTTCAAAGAAATGTTTGACGAGGCGGCGCGTGCGGCAGGCAAGGAATATTATCTTATTCCCTATTTCATCAGCGCCCATCCCGGCACCACGGATGAAGATATGATGAATCTCGCCATCTGGCTGAAAGCAAATGGGTTCCGCGCTGACCAAGTACAAAATTTCATGGCAACCCCCATGTCCATGGCCAGCGCCATGTATTATAGTGGCAAAAACCCTATCAAGCCTATACGTCGAGATAGTGAAGACGTGATTGCTATTACGGGCGCAAATCAACGCAAGTTACATAAAGCATTTCTGCGGTATCACGATCCTGAAAATTGGCCTTTGCTGCGTGAAACGCTCACAAATATGGGGCGCGCAGATTTGATCGGTAGTGGCCCTGAATTTTTAATTCCAAGCTTTCAACCACCTGGCACTGGTGGCAAAAAAGGGAAAAGCAATAACAGGGGTTACAAACCGAAAAGCGGCAATATCCGCACCCAACGCACTGGAGCTGAGCGTAAGGATTATTAAGCGATACGTAATTATCATCGGATATACTATTATTTTTAGGTGTATTTTAAAATATTTTCATATAAGATTAACTCCTACAGGGAATTTATTATATGGAACAAATCACAAAGCCACCTCATGATATTTTTGAGCAGTTGATCACTGCTTGGAAGGCGTGGCCCCGTGAAGATCATGCATTACTCCCCTCACGGCAAAGCATTAGCCCTAAGGACCTTGGTAAAATCCTACCCTATGTAATTCTTTTAGAAGACAAGGGCCGCGGTATAATTGAATACTGCCTCGTTGGTGAGCAGATCAAAATTTTATATGGCGCCAATTTAAAAGGCATCACAACTGAACATGACCAACCGACTAACGTTAATCAGGTGGAGCTTCAACGTTCATTAATCATGGGCATGGTCGAGCATCAAAATGGTATGATCGCCACGCGAAAGATCAATCATTCATGGGGTAACGGTTGGCTTTATTCCACATGCTGCTTACCACTGAGCGATGGTGATGGAAATCTGAAATATTATCTAATTGCTGGAAAATTAATGCAACCAGAAAGTTACAAGGCCAGCGACTGGAGCCTTGCTAATACTTTTCGTTTAGCCCACACAACCATCATATCTGTTGAACGCCTAGACCTAGGGAATGGAGCCTACGACCTCATCAGCAAAAACCCTGGCGATGTTGAAGATTTAGGCGTTAGAATAATCTAAGTGAATGGGCCTACCGCTCTTGTTCCATATTAAAGGCGATTTCAGACGCTGTCATTTGGAACCCAAGCAATAATTCATAGTCATAACGACGCGCTTGAGATAGAGACGGAATTAACTGGGTCAGTGATTGCGATACCACTGCACGACCATCGCTATTAAAAGATAGCGTAAGTGGGTAACGTTTTTTCGTTACAATCTGACTGTTATCCTTAAGAATTACGGCAAAATACTCAACATCTACACTGCTTCCAGTTAATGCTGGACCAGACAAAGCTGCTACTTCAAAAGTAACGAGGCTATTCACACCACTTTGATCACTTTCTGTACAGGATGTATCGATATTCACAATAGTGGCTGTAAAGACAACATCCTCAGCACGTTGCAGATCACCATTTAGGCGTGTCATCGAGCCAACATCACCAACCACAGCCACCGCAGGGCAATGAGAACGCGTTACTTCTAGTGGATTATTGCTTGAACATGACGCTAAGGAAACCCCAATAGCTGCCACAGCTAAAAGATTTTTAAGCTTTGTCGACTTCAGTAATGACATTTTTATCCTTTCACAGACATTGGTCAGCGGCCCTAACATCATAAATATCGTAGTTACAACAAGGCCTGTATTTCGCGCGATCATAAGTAGTTCATAACCAAAGGGCAAGAGCTAACATGCAGATTTTATAATCATGAATTAAGGCAATTTCAGGGACTTTAAAATTTACTTAATACGCACATACCTGCATCCTAGTATTTCTAGACAAATGTCACATAATGGTTAACATCAAACCTGAGATTTTATGTAATATATTTTAATGATGGATGACAACTATGCGCGCCCTTATACAACGCACCTCCAACGCCAGTGTCGATATAGACGGCGTTACTGCCGGCAAAGCAACAGGGGCGGGCTTAATGATTTTACTATGTGCAATGGAAGGGGACACCAAGGCTGAAGCAGAATTTTTAGCAGGTAAAATATCCAAACTACGCATATTTCCTGATGAAAAGAAGAAACCTAATCTATCGGTGAAAGATATTGGTGGTTCAGCGCTGGCGATCAGTCAATTTACGCTATCCGCCAACTGGAAAAAGGGGAACAGGCCCAGTTACATAAGCGCCGCCGAGCCAGAACTGGCCTCAAACTTGTATGACTATTTCTGTGAGCAACTGATTACAGCGGGTGTGCCATGCGAAAAAGGCGTCTTTGGCGCATCGATGCAAGTATCACTAACAAATGATGGTCCCTTTACCATTTGGATGGATACCAATGATGCCTAATATCACTTTAATGACCTCAGCGACATGTCCATTTGGCATGCGGTATCAATTGCTGATGCAGCATTTTGACATTCACTATTCATTAGACCAAACTCATGAATTGACAAACATTAACTATGACGGGCAACTCCATATTACCCCGCAAGCCATTTTGGCTTGTATTCTACAAATAGCAGGGCATAGCATATCAAAGGAAACGCTCGTCTCTTTATCGCCACTACTGGCGCTTGTTGATAAGATAACATTAGGACAACAAAATTTAATCTCAGCACCTACGGCTGCAAATTTTGAGAATATCTGGGGCGCTATCAGTGATAATATCGAACAGCTATCTGCTTTAAAATCACAAAAACCCTATTTCGATAGTGATATCATTGGTATTGCTGATTTTGCGATTACACCCTTCTTCTTATATCAAGTGGCTATCGATGCATTATATAGTCATCCATTACTAGATCCTCATCCCAATTTAAAAGCCTGGTCAGATAGGCTTATGCACCAACAAGCGATACACACTATATTGCGTGATGGGTTTCCTGAACAATTAATAAGATTGATAGAAAAATCTGAGAGTCATTTATCCACATTAGGTTAGGTATTTCACCGCTATCTTATAACCCCTATCGCCTTCGTAATAGCTAGAATGTACAACGGTTCGATTGTTGAAGATACAAAGCTCTCCGATACCATCAGCCGCGTCCCAACGCTGCTCTAATATTATAGAAGATGTTAACTTCTGGATATTCTCATCACTAAATAGAATCGAACTTCTAGAAGGATTATACTCACCTAATCCTTCTTTAGCAGCTTGGGAGATAGCCGCCTGATAACTTACAATCAGAGAGGAAGACCCCCTTGGTTTAAAATGCTCAGCATCTTTAGGGTCGCGAATGAATAAAGAATATTGATTATCAAATCGGGGGCTACGATCCGTATGGAAGGTTAGACTAGGGAAAATATTTTTTTGTAAAATTTCACCAGCGCCTTTCAAAGCACCAACATTGCGCATGGAAACAAAACCAAATACATCGATCAAATCCTTAATGGATTGATCCAAGCATGCATTTTTGTATATGGTTAAGTCCGTATGCTGTTTATATTCAATGCAAACGCCTAAATGCACAAAATCTTGGTAACGAGGGCCATCACCATCGGTAATATTATAATGCTTACTGACATTCTGGTGATAATGCGGAATAAGGAGTTTGGCCGTGAAGGGACCTAGATTGAGGATACCATTAGGATTTCTTAATAAATATTCAATTATCTGCTTACTAGAAAAAATAACAGCACCCACACTATCTCAACTTTTCATTTAATTCATAAGCGCGGCTAGTTACCAATTTAAACAAATTTTCTGAAAGAAGGCCAATATCTTCTTGAAGTTTTATAAGTTGATGCTCCTCATTTTCACTAGCAGGTTCTAGGGAATACATGGTGTCGAATGATGCATCTGCGATGGCAACAAGTTTAATTTCCCATGCGGCATTTAATTTGCGCGAAAAAGCAAAGCTCTGAATAGCGTCATTAAGCATGCGTACATAAATATCAGATGTTGTATAAAACCAAACGCGCGGCAACTTCCATAGTTTCCCATCAGCGCCTAAATGCCCCTGACAAGACCAACAAGGCGTGTAAAACCCCATTCGTTTTAGCTCAAACACCAATGGTGCAATTTTAATGTCTAATGGATAGTCGTCACCGTCGCTTGATAGCATAGCAGGCGCTTTACCACAGTCACGGCGGCACGGAGAACCGTCACAAAAGGAACACTCATCCCTGCAGATGTTTTCTAACTGAGGCTGCAGATGAAGAGCCTTATCTACTTTATCCAAAACTGAATTTTGCTCTTCGCTCGAGGTAGATCGCGTTGAAATCCTCATTATAAAGTCCTTAAATATTGTCTTAAAATTGGCGGATTAGAAATATAAGTTTTATTAAATATAGGGTACCGATAATAATTATTAGTATAAGCAAAGTAAGGTTAACAATAAGTTAACGAGATAATATTCATAAAATAAAGGGCTGCAAAAGCAGCCCTTTATTAATATAGTCATCTAAATACCTAAGCTCTATTTATTGTCGTGTAGCCATTTCATGGCTAGACTACTTAAGGCTTTCACGCCTACAGGTAATGCTTTGTCATTGACATAAAAATAAGGTGAATGATTAGACGCAGGGTTGGTATCTCCGTCCTTAGCCACACCTAATATAAGAAACAGGCCTGGCACTTTTTTCTGGAAGTATGAAAAATCTTCTGCGCCCATCCATGGCTTCATATCAACGGCTTTGCCACCAACTGAAATTTCATCAAGCAAAGGTCTCATATTTGCTGACAAATCGGGATCATTATAGGTGACACCGTAACCATACTTAATTTCCACTTCAGCTGTCGCACCAAAGCTTTCAGCCACCATTTCCGCTGTACGTTTAACCCGTGCATGGACGTCAGGTCTCATATCCATATCCAATGTTCGAATAGTGCCTGTCATCACGACTTCTTCAGGGATAATGTTACCACGATTACCGCCATTGATGGACCCAATAGTAACCACCGCTGGCGCGTTTGAAATATCAAGTTGTCTGCTGACAATAGACTGTAAACTATTGATAATTTGCGCTGATACGGTAATGGGATCAACACCTAACCAAGGCGATGAACCATGAGCTTGTCTGCCCTTAACTTTTATATAAATACTATCTGACGCCGCTAATATACCTTCAGGCTTATAGGCGATGACACCAGCAGGCGCTGGCGATACATGTAAACCAAAAGCAGCCTTAGGCGCATCAGGGCCATCCATAACACCTTCTTTAATCATCAATTGAGCGCCGCCTTCTTCACCCTCAGGCGGGCCTTCCTCAGCTGGCTGGAAGAAAAACTTAACAGTGCCCGGAATTTCATCCTTCATGCCTGCTAATACTTCTGCAACTCCCATGAGGATTGAAATATGAGCATCATGACCACAAGCGTGCATCACACCCGTTTTCCTACCGCGCCAATCAACCGTTACTTTTGACGCAAAAGACAGTCCTGTTTTTTCAGTCACAGGCAAGGCGTCGATATCAGCGCGTAGCATAACAACCGATCCTTCTTTGCCACCGCGCAATGTGCCTACGACACCCGTATGTGCCACACCGGTTTGTACTTCAATGCCTAGTGATTTTAGATGTTCTGCAATTTTTGCTGCTGTTTTAAATTCACGATTTCCAAGCTCTGGGTTGGCGTGAAAATGATGACGCCATTTAATCACTTTTGGATTAACCGCCTCAACGCCTGCTGCGACTGAAGCTTTCCAGTCATCACTTGCCGTCACTGGCGTGGTTAACATTGCACCTGTTAATAATACTGCTTTTAGAATGGTATTCACTATATCTCTCCCTCTTTTCTAAAATCATAAGATAGTGATCAGAAGTAAATGGCAAGTTCAAAGATATATCAGTCAGCTTTTATGTCTTTTTTATCGACCACGAAAATTCATTGTCCTTACTTGGATGGCGCGGCACAAGCAGTGACAGCAATAGCGACATAACAGACATTGCTGCCCCCGCCCAAAATACATAAGCTGGCGACTGGGACCACAAATACGTACCAAAAAGCACTGGGATAAATACCGCCGCAATATGATTGATTGAGAAACTAACACTCGTCGTTGCTGCAATGTCTGCGGGGTCAGCGATTTTTTGCAAATATGTTTTTTGCGCTATGGCGAATGAGAAAAACAGATGATCAACCACATATAATACAGCAGCTACATTAGCGTCTTCGACGACAGCGTAAGCTGAAAAGACCCCTATAAGCCCAATATATTCAGCTATCAATGCGTTACGTTCGCCGAACCGCGCAATCAGCCCACCAAGCTTTGGCGCTGCCCATGTGGTAATCACATAGTTAGCCAGATAAAGCGCGGAAATAGTCGAGGCCGAATAGCCAAACTTTTGCACCAACAAAAAGCCAGCGAAAACCACGAAAATCTGACGTCTAGCGCCCCCCACAAAAGTTAACGCATAAAATAGGCTATAACGTTTTTTAAAAATTAATTTCTTAGTTTGGGGTGTATGGCCGTCGATACGCGGGAAAAGCAACCAGATAGCCAACGCCATAACAACAGTGACGCCGCCACCTAATGCATAAAGCCATTTATAAGAAACACCCGCCAACTCTAACAACAACCATATGCCAGCATAAGCAATGATCGAGGCTATAGCTTTGGCTGATATCTGATAACCAAGTGATTTTGGGGCTTCCTCTTTACTGAGCCATTGCAGCGATAGCGACATCTGCACAGTCTCATAATAATGAAAACCGATACTCATGATTAAGGTGGTAATATATAGACCATATTCACTAGGAAAAAACCCTGTAAGAACAACACCTAACCCCAGCAACAACAACGACAACAGTGCAAAAACCTGCTCTCGTAGCATCAATAAAATAAACACCGCTGTAAAAGCCAAAAAACCTGGAATTTCACGCACCGACTGAAGAATACCAATTTCTTTACCCGTAAAATTCGCGACCTCAAATGTGAAGTTATTAATCAGTGCCATCCAAATAGAAAAGCTAAAGGGCGCAGCACCTGCCATTAAAATCAAGCATACATTTGGTGTTAATAAATTACGTGCTGCAAGCTTTTGTCTCATGGATACTCCAACCTATGATGTTTGACGCACTTATGAAGGTTGGCTAACTACTTAGCAATAGATTTATTACTCTTGCTCTTGTTACCATCGTCTGATTATATCTCGGCAAATGTATATTCATTCAAACTAAAGGATATCCCATGAGAAAATCAATCATAGCAGCTTTGATAGCAACTAGCCTATCTTTGCCCGCAATAGCTAATGACGTACCGCCAACCGAGCAACCAATCCTGCACAATATTCAAGCCGCCGTATCTGCAGATCGCATTGAAAAGGATATTCGCAAGCTTGTTAGCTTTGGTACTCGCCACACAATGTCTGATACAAAATCAGATACCCGCGGCATTGGTGCTGCACGACGCTGGATCAAGGCAGAGTTTGAACGCATCTCCGCTGACTGTGGGGGGTGCCTTGAGGTATTAGAAATCTCAGAGATGCTTGAGGCAGGCAGCGAGCGTATTTCTAAACAAACAAATATTGTTAATATCATTGCAGTGCAGCGCGGCACTAGCGATCCTGACCGTATGGTACTTATGTCTGGTGATATTGATAGTCGTATCTCTGACCCAATGGATTATACCAATGATAGCCCGGGTGCCAATGATAATGCATCTGGCATGGCGGGTACTATTGAGGCTGCCCGCGTATTATCACAACATAAATTTGCTGGCTCAATCGTTTACGCTGGTCTGTCTGGCGAAGAGCAAGGCCTATATGGTGGACGCCGTGTCGCACAATATGCAAAAGCCAATGGCTGGCGTATTAAGGCCGTACTCAATAATGATATGATTGGTAATATTGAGGGCATTAACGGCATCATCAACAATACAACAGCTCGCGTCTTTTCTCAGGCGACACCCGCAGATGAGAGTAAAAAAGATGCACGTTATCGCCGTTTCCGTGGCGGCGAAGTCGATAGCGCTTCACGTAACATCGCGCGTTACGTTGATCGTATGGCAGATCATTACATCCCTAATCTTGATGTAATGATGGTATACCGCCTTGATCGTTTTGCCAGAGGAGGCCACCACCGCCCGTTTAATCTGGCAGGCATTCCAGGTGTTCGCATCATGGAAACCAATGAGCAATATGAGCGCCAACACCAAGACATCCGCACGGAAAATGGCACCGAATACGGTGATGTAATCGAAGGCGTAAACTTCGATTATGCCCGCAAACTAACCAGCCTTAACGCAGTGACCCTTGCTGGCATGGCGGGTGCCCCAGCTTTTCCAACTGAGGTTAAGATCAAAGGTGCGGTTCGCCCTGATACAACATTATCATGGACGCGCCCAACAGGTAAGGCGGCTGAAAACCTTGCTGGCTACCGTATCTATTGGCGCCTAACAACATCTGCCCAGTGGGAAAAATCTATCTATGTAGGCAATGTTGATACCCACACTTTAAAAAATACCGTGATTGATAACTTCTTCTTTGGCGTAGCCAGTGTTGCAAAAGACGGTGCTGAAAGCCCCGTAGTTTTCCCCGGTCCGAATGGGTCATTTGGTAAGTAAGCCACTAAATACTAACAGAAAAGTAATGCTTAAGCCTCCAACCACGCATATGCGCAGTTGGGGGCTTAACTTTTTCTTAAGCATATATGGTATTTAAAAATCAAGTTGGCCCAGATTTTGCTCATATAGCGATACTAGACAGATTTTATCTTTAATTGGTACGGAGGATAAAAATTTGGTGATCAAAAATATGATCACCTACTTGTTTAGGTGTATTTGTGAGGAGCAAGAAAGGCAAACAGTAAAATGACTGAATTAAAATTACCGCCCATTAACGCATTAATTTGTATGCATAATAATCAAGTTGCTAACCCTATTCAGCAGTATTTAGCTAAATCGGGCGCAAGAAAAGTATCTATAGCCGATAGTCAAACACAAGTCAGATATGCACTAAAGCATAATCATTATGACTTTTATATGATTGAACAAAACCTGCCCGGTATTAAAGGCATAGAGTTATACGAATATTTAAAAATTACTGACCAAGTTGATGATGATACAGTGGCCATGCTATGCATGACAGATCCATCAGCCAGTGATATCAAAAAAGCAAAAGAGCTTGGTGTTAAAAGTATTATTGCTCCACCCTTTACTATTAAGAAAATCCAAGAGCAGATGCTACGTATGTATGGTCAAAAACATACGCATTTCCCATCTAAGCCACCGCTTAGCCCCTATAAAGAACAGATAGCCGCTGCTATGCGCGCAGAACGAATTAGTCGCCCTATTAACTAGATTAACTAACCTTGGGGGTTCCTCATAAATAATTGGAACGTGCTCTATAAGGCGCGTTCCAACTGTATTTTGGCCTATATATCTAGCGGGGATGTAGTGGTTTCACCATTACTTAACAGCAGGCCCTCACCAGATGAAACGATGAATTTATCAGCTTGCCTCGTCGGGCCATCACGCAGGGCAATCATTCTATCCAGCCACGCAGCAACACCCGCGACACCATGCACAGCAGGCTTATCCATCACCCAAGCAGCAGAGTGAATATCTGCTAGTGCCACATTTGGACCTTGCAAAAAATCGCGGCCGTCATCCATTTGGCGCATCACAAGACCCACTTGCGCCTTTAGCGTAGTCTCATCATTTTGCTCAAACATACGGTCTCGCCAGTGAGATAGCGCGATCGGCATACCCTTATTTCCATT
Source organism: uncultured Kordiimonas sp. (assembly GCA_965603205.1). Taxonomy (GTDB): domain Bacteria; phylum Pseudomonadota; class Alphaproteobacteria; order Sphingomonadales; family Kordiimonadaceae; genus Temperatibacter. The sequence continues at coordinate 38,269 of CBFDCC010000013.1, forward strand.
TGGGAAAAAACTTGGGGTCGGTATATTTTCCTCTAATACCAGCAGACAAGCGGCTTCACCAAGGATAACTGTTTGATCCTGAACTAAAACGCAGGCTGCATCATGCTGATCACACAACCCGTCAGTTTGAACAAAGACAATACCCTTGACACCCAGCGCAATAGACATCGCATTACCTATCGCACTATTTTTAAAATCTAATTTCAACACGCTCGCTACCCCTTCATTAAAAAAGCCCCATCAGCATAACTGAAAGGGCTTTTATTTGTCTCGTTATAAATCCACCACTTATTCAGCGATTGACTTACCTTTTGAACCTAGGTCTTCAAAGGCCTCAGTCAAGCGAGCAATCATGCCCTCTTCGCCTTTGCGCAACCATGCACGTGGGTCATATTTTTTCTTAAAAGGCTCGCCCGTCTCAGGGTGTACCTGCCACTTAAAGGCTTCTTGGTTCGCCAGTACAAACTCACCAACTGGCTGAGAGAAAGTGAACTGTGTGTCTGTGTCGATATTCATCTTGAATACGCCGTATGATACAGCCTCAGTGATTTTAGCTTTTTCTGAACCAGAACCACCGTGGAATACAAAATTAAGCTCATTTGCGGCAGTACCGCGCTCGGCCGTTAGCATTTCCTGTGACGCCTTTAGAATTTCAGGGCGTAGCTTAACATTTCCGGGCTTATAAACACCGTGTACGTTACCAAATGAGGCAGCAACCGTGAAATGACCCAGCGGGTTCAGCAGGTCGTAGGCTTTCAACACATCTTCGGGCTGTGTATATAGGCTTGGGTTATCAAAGCTATCAACTTCGCCACCAACACCATCTTCTTCGCCGCCTGTGCAACCCAGTTCAATCTCTAGGCTCATGCCCAGCGGTGCCATCTTCTTTAAGAATTCAGCACTCGTTGCTAGGTTATCGTCGATATCTTCTTCTGATAAATCAAGCATATGCGATGTAAAGAGTGGCTTGCCTGTTAGCTCTTTATATTTACGGCCTTCTTCGATCATCGCGTCAACCCAAGGGACGAGTGGACGGTTCGCGTGATCAGTGTGAAGAATAACACAGATACCATAATGCTCGGCTAGCAAATGTACGTGCTGGGCTGCGGCAACCGCGCCTAATACTTTTGCTTTAAAACCGTCTTCTATGCCTTTACCAGCATAGAATTGAGCGCCGCCGTTAGATAATTGGACGATCACATCTGACTTATTTTTGGCTGCTGCTTCCATCACGGCATTGATTGAGTTTGTACCCACAATGTTAACGGCAGGGAGCGCAAAGCCGTTATCTTTACAATTTTGAACAAGTTTAGCGTAATCTTCGCCGAATACGACACCAGGTTTCATCTGTGTTATCTTCCAGTTTTGGGGTCGGCGTTAATTTGCATGCCTATAGTCTGAGGACCATCACAAAGTTTGTGAAACAGACAGCATGCAAACAGGCAAGACCCGCGTTGACAAGGTTTAAGCATAAATAGCCGTATGGGGGCAAATACACAAGTGGAAATTGCTATTTAATGCACGAAACGCATCATGATGACTAAACCAATGTTACCCCCATTATCACAGACTTGTTATTGGCCTAACCCCCACTGCTACGCCATGTTACATATGAAATTAAGCAAATAAGTAAAAAAGGAAACAGCGATGAATATTCAAAAAACCATATTAACAGGCCTAAAAACAACCATTCTGGCATCCACGATGCTAATGGCGATACCCGCAACAGCTGATAGCCATACTAACCCCGCTATTGAGGCCGCCATCATGAGCGCCAGCCGTAGCGACACAGACAAGGCCCGCGATGCCAGCCGTCATCCAGAAAAAGTTCTATCTTATATTGGCGTAAAATCAGGCGATACGGTCATCGACCTATTCTCTGGAAAGGGCTATTACGCTGATTTATTCTCATCCATAGTTGGTAATCACGGCAAGGTCTACACCGTGCGTTCACGCGCAGAGGCCGACCATATTGCATCAATGACAAATATGACAGCATCGGGCGAGACATTAATGACGGATATTGAGGCTAAAGCCGATGTGGTTTTCACAGCGCTCAATTATCATGACCTAGTGAATTCAGATACGCTGGATAGATCAGCTTGGTTAAAAGCAGTAGCCGACCATATGAAACCGGGTGGCAGCTTTGTTATCATCGATCATAACGCGGCAGCGGGCAGTGGTGCAACGGCTACCAAAACGCTTCATAGAATTGAAATGCAATTTGTTATTGATGAACTGCTGGGCCATGGCTTTACCCTAGATAGCCAAAGCGAGCTACTGCGCTCCACTACTGATGATCACACAAAGAAAGTATTCGACGCCTCAATCCGCGGCAAGACCGATCGCTTTTTACTGAGCTTTAAAAAGAAGTAATATTTAACCTTAAAAACCGTTCGTACTGTGCTTGTCAAAGCATGAGCAGTATATAGTTACAAATAAGGCCAGTGTTATTATGCACTGGCCTTTATCGTATTTTTAATCAGCGAGGTTAGGTCGCAGGTTCCTAGTGGCTTCATCAATCGACAGTCCACTACGTTTTGCGTAATCCTCTAGTTGGTCCTTACCGATTTTGCCAACACCGAAATATTTAGCCTTAGGATGCCCGAAATAGAAACCAGACACCGCCGCCGTTGGCAGCATAGCGTAACTATCAGTCAGTGTGATATCAGTTGCTTTTGTCGCACCTAGCAGATCAAACAGCTTAGTCTTCATGCTGTGATCAGGACAGGCTGGATAGCCGGGCGCTGGGCGTATGCCTTGATAACGCTCTTTAATCAGGTCTTCGTTGCTAAGGCTTTCATCAGCGGCGTGACCCCAGAATTCAGTCCTGACACGTTGATGCATACGCTCTGCAAAGGCTTCGGCGAGGCGATCAGCCAGTGCCTTAAGCATGATCTCGCTATAATCATCATGGGCAGCCTTGAACCGTTCCACATGTTCATCAATACCAATACCAGCCGTTACGGCAAAACCACCAATATAGTCGCCACTAGGCGCGATGAAATCAGCAAGACAATCATTTGCGCGACCTGCACGTTTACTCACCTGTTGGCGCAAACAATGTAGCGTGGTGTCATTATCATCAAGAATGATATCATCACCTTCAGCGTGGGCTGGCCAGAAACCAATCACAGCCTTAGCCGTTAACCATTTTTCATCAATGATCTGCTTTAGCATCGCTTTGGCGTCAGCAAATAGATTGCGCGCGCTCTCGCCGACAATCTTATCATCTAGAATCTTTGGATAAGTACCTGCAAGCTCCCACGTGCGGAAGAAAGGCGTCCAATCAATGGTTTCAGCTAGCTCAGCGAGTGAATAATCATCAAAGACCTTAGTACCCGTGAATGTAGGTTCAACCGGTGCAAACTCAAACTTCTCTTTATTGGCGCGTGCCTCAGCAAGCGATGCAAGGCGTTGACCTTTAGGATTAGCTAAACGCTTCTCGCGAATATCATCATACTCGGCTCTGATCTCGGCCTTATATTCATCAGCGTGACCTTCTACGCTCAGCAACTGCGATGCTACGCCTACAGCGCGTGAGGCATCGAGCACATAAACAACGGGACCTGAATAATTAGGGGCTATTTTTACCGCTGTATGGACCTTGGATGTGGTCGCGCCGCCAATCATGATAGGTACATCAAGACCCACGCGTTCCATCTCAGCCCCCACCGTACACATCTCGTCGAGGGACGGTGTGATCAACCCTGACAGACCAACAATATCAGCGTTATGATCTTTAGCAGCTTGGATAATAGTCGCCCAAGGCACCATCACGCCCAGATCAATAACTTCATAGTTATTACATTGCAGCACAACACCAACGATGTTTTTGCCAATGTCATGCACGTCACCTTTAACGGTGGCCATGACGATCTTACCCTTGGCAGATGCACCCTCTTCTTTTTCCGCATCAATGAACGGATTAAGATGATTAACCGCCTGTTTCATCACACGGGCAGATTTCACCACCTGCGGCAAGAACATCTCGCCAGAACCAAATAGATCGCCAACCACATTCATACCATCCATCAGTGGGCCTTCGATCACCTCAATAGGGCGATCAAGCTCTAGACGAGCCGCCTCGGCGTCCTCAACGATATAGTCTGTGATACCCTTCACCAATGCGTGTTCAATACGCTTGGCAACAGGTTGTTCACGCCATGACAGGTCTTCTTTGCGTTCTTTAGCCTTACCTTGGTAATCCCCTGCCACATCAAGCAGGCGCTCAGTCGCATCACTGCGGCGGTTTAGGATCACATCTTCAACCCGCTCGCGCAGGTCATCAGGGATATCACTATAAACCGTTAACTGACCTGCGTTAACGATACCCATATCCATGCCAGCCTTAATAGCGTGATACAGGAACACACTGTGCATAGCCTCTCGCACAGGATTATTACCACGGAAAGAGAAACTGATATTAGAAACACCACCCGACACTTTACAATGTGGTAGCTTTTCTTTGATCATACGTGTGGCTTCGATAAAGTTGACGCCGTAGGGGTCATGCTCTTCAATACCTGTCGCCACGGCAAATATATTAGGGTCAAAGATAATATCTTCTGGCGGGAAGCCAACTTCATTAACCAAAATATCATAAGACATCTTACAAATATCAAATTTGCGCTCAATAGTGTCTGCCTGCCCATCTTCATCAAAGGCCATAACAACCACAGCAGCACCGTAACGCAGTATCTTACGCGCCTGCTCAATAAAGGGCTCTTTGCCCTCTTTCATAGAGATTGAGTTAACAACCGCTTTACCCTGAATACATTTTAGCCCTGTCTCGATCACTGACCATTTTGAGCTATCCACCATGATCGGCACACGGGCGATATCTGGCTCGGACGCTATGAGCTTGAGGAATGTTTCCATCGCTTCTTCGGCGTCGAGCATGGCATCATCAAAGTTAATATCAATAATCTGTGCGCCACCTTCTACTTGGTCGCGAGCAATGGCTAAGGCTTCATCATACTGGCCTTCATAGATCAGTTTTTTGAACTTTGCGGAACCGGCAACGTTGGTACGTTCACCGACGTTAATAAATTGTGCTGTTGACTGACTCATGACGTTTTCTATTCCGCTGCATTAATAATTGTGATTGGCTCTAGGCCTGAAAGATGCATGGCAGGCTTCACCTCAGGGATGATACGTGGCTTAATACCTTCCACGGCTTTGACAATCGCTGCAATATGATCTGGCGTGGTGCCGCAGCAACCGCCTGTCATATTCAGCAGACCTTCCTCAGCCCATCCACGCAGATGCTCAGCAGTCATTTCTGGTGTTTCATCATATTCACCCATCTCGTTAGGCAATCCCGCATTAGGATAAACACAAACATTAGTATCGGCAATTTCTGCCAGCGCCACAGCGTGTGGCCGTAAATGCTCCGCGCCAAAAGCACAGTTAAGCCCTATGGAGAATGGCTTAGAGTGGCGAATACTATACCAAAATGCCTCAACCGTTTGACCCGACAAATTACGCCCTGACATATCCGTAACCGTGCCAGACATCATGATAGGCAGTTTAAAACCAAGTGCGTCAAAGGCATCTTCCGCAGCAAAGATAGCCGCCTTACTATTCAGCGTATCAAACACTGTCTCAATAAGGATAATATCAACACCGCCTTCAATCAATGCATCAATCTGCTCGCGGTAGGCGCCCTTGACTTGATCGAATGTCACCGAGCGATATCCAGGGTTATCAACATCAGGTGACACCGAAAGCGATTGGTTCATTGGCCCGATTGATCCTGCCACAAAACGTGGTTTACTAGGGTCTTTGAGCGCATATTCATCGGCAACTTCGCGGGCGATGCGCGCAGCGGCTAGATTGATATCACGGGTGATCGCTTCGGCTTGATAATCGGCCTGTGATATTGTCGTGCTGTTAAAACTGTTAGTCTCAATAATATCAGCGCCAGCATCTAAGAACATGCGGTGGATTTTTTTAATCACCTCAGGATAGCTAACAGACAAGATATCATTGTTGCCGCGTAGATCACACGGCCAGTCTTTATACTGTGCCCCACGAAAATCATCTTCAGTTAAACCTTCACGTTGCAACATGGTGCCCATAGCGCCATCTATTACAACGATGCGCTCGCTCACGGCAGCATAAAGCGCGTCTATTCTTTGGGATCTATTCATGGTCTAAGCTTTCTGTGAAACTGGACGCTTGCCGAGCATATGACAGATAGCCATCGTCAGTTCAGAGCGATTAAGGGTATAAATATGGAAATCATTGACGCCGCCAGCATGTAGCTTTCGACATAATTCATTGGTAACAGAGGCTGCAATCAATTGGCGTGTTTGTGGATGATCGTCTAACCCTTCAAACAGATCACCCATCCACGCAGGAATAGATGTGCCGCATTTAGCCGCAAAGCCTTTAAGCGATTTAAAATTACTCATGGGCAAAATACCGGGGATAATGGGTACATTGATACCAAAGCTGTGACAGTGATCAAGAAAACGAAAATATTGATCAGCCTCACAAAAGCTTTGAGTGATCGCCCTGCTGGCACCTGCATCAACTTTGCGTTTTAGATTATCTAGATCAGCCGCCAAATTTGGGCTGTCTGGGTGAATTTCGGGATAAGCGGCAACAGATATATCAAAGTCACCTATCTTTTTAATACCCGCCACTAAATCAGCTGCATTGGTGTAGCCATCAGGGTGCGGTGTATATTTATCCTCGCCGTCAGGGGCGTCACCACGTAGCGCCACAATTTTGCGCACACCTATATCCCAATAATTTTGTACAATTTCATCAATCTCAGACTTTGACGCGCCAACACATGTCAGATGCGCTGCTGGTTTCATGCTGGTTTCATCCAAAATACGTTTAACAGTATTATGGGTACGTTCACGGGTCGAGCCACCTGCACCATATGTAACAGATACAAAACTAGCCCCTAAACTCTCAAGTTTTTGAATGCTATTCCACAATGTTTCTTCCATTTTTTCTGAACTGGGCGGAAAAAACTCAAAAGAAATATTCACATCCTTAACAGGATCCGCGAACAATGATGGGGACATGCCCTTGATTAAATCAATCTTACTCATCTTAAAACTCCAAACCACGCGTTGGCGTCTTTACCAGTCGCCATACGGTTACTTTTAACACATCACCCTCAAGATGACGTACATCTTCTACTTCTAGGCCTGTTGATTTTGCCCATCCTGCAACTTCTGCTTCGCCAAAACCAAGACGGCGGTGTGCGTGATCATCGCGTAAATATTCAAGATCATGAGGCGCAAAATCAGCGATGAGGACGGCACCGCCATCTTTTAACACTTTAGCTGTTTCTCTAATTGCTTGTAATGGCTCGTCGCTGAAATGTAGGACCTGATGAAAAATGACAAGGTCCTGACTGGCCTTGTCAACGGGCAATGTATACATATCGCCTTGACGTAACTTACAGTCAATATTTTTAGCGCTCAGGCTTTCCTGTGCTACCGACAGCATCTCACGTGATAGATCAATACCAAGAGCCTCATCGGCAACACCATGAAATAGCTCTATCATCCGACCTGTGCCTGTGCCCACATCAAGAATGGATGCCTTACGCTCTGGACCTGCCATAGCAAGCAAAGCATCCTCAACAACATTCTCATCAACATACAGCGATCTAATGCCGTCCCATTTATCGGCATTCTCTCGGAAATACGACTGTGCTATCTCTGCGCGTTCTGCCCTAATGGTTTCCAAACGGCTTAGATCACGATCGAAATCATCCGCATCACCATTAATATATTTAAGTAGATCATTAACGATTTGACGATGGGTGCCACTATCAACAAGGCGGTAAAAAACCCATGTACCTTCCCTAAAGCGCGACAAGATGCCAGCCTCTACCATTAATTTTAAATGCCGTGATACCCGTGGTTGGCTTTGACGCAAGATTTGCACTAATTCACTAACCGTCAGTTCGCCATGCCCCAACAAGCCTAATATGCGCAAGCGTGTGGTCTCGCCGGCTGCTTTTAGAACTGATAATATAACATCCATTTTTATTGCCCATATTAAGAATAGCGCAGAATCACACGGCACCTTGCGATTAAGGATATAAACATATCTTTATATATAGTAAAGAAAAGATTTGTTTTTCGGGGAATAAGTATATTCATCATTATGAATAACTAATCTGCTACTTTACTTTTCTTTAGTTGTTTTAGGCTATATATTCGTCTATTTAGCGTATTTAATTATTTAGTAACATTAAAACTAAGATAACTATTGGTAAATATAACTTGGACAGCATGATGACTATACTATCGAAAAAATTTAAAATCATCTTAACACTCTGCTGCATAACACTGCTTGGTGCTTGCGCTTCAACACGCACGTCTACAGGCGAGATTAATGACCCCTTGGAAAGTATTAACAGACCAATTTTTGCCTTTAACTCTGCTATTGATAAAGCCATCCTATCCCCAGCGTCTAAAGTCTACGCTGAGAATGTACCAAAACCAGTTAAAAAGGGCATCCGTAACTTCATAAGGAATTTACGTGAACCTTGGACCTTTATAAATGATCTGCTGCAATTTAAATTTGAGCGCGCAGGTGCTACTTTCAGCCGCTTTGCCATTAACACCACCTTTGGTATTGGCGGGCTGTGGAATGTAGCTAAAAAGGCTGGGATCGAGCGTCACAAAGAAGATTTTGGCCAAACATTGGCTACTTGGGGCGTTAAGGGTGGCCCATATCTTGTTCTACCAATTTTTGGTCCTAGCACCGTACGCGGCGCAGTGGGGACCGGCGTTGAATTTTTCGCTGAACCTGTTGGGTATTACGCTGATAAAAAAAACAAAGAGATGTGGAATTATGGCCGTGTCCTCATGGATAAATTCACAACACGTGTAGAATTCCGCGAAGCGTTGGATAATATGTACCGCGAAAAGGATACTTATATCTTTGCCCGCACTGCCTATTTGCAATCTCGCGCCTATGACATCCGCGACGGCGCCCCTGCACCTATGTCTGATGAAGATGATATATTTGATTTTGAAGATGAGGACGAGGGTCAGTAAATTCTCCTAGGCCGATCATCCCACCACACACCGTCATCCCGTGCTCTGCCCATATATTATGGTCAGGTTACGACACGGGATCCAGAATCCAACAAAGACGCGTAGCGACAAATGCAGTTCAAAAAACCGTTTTATCTATTCAGCAATTACATGTAGGCTTCTCAAAGCTCTCGCATGACGCTACTGTATTTCATAGTCGTGCGTGTTGCACTTAAATGCTCGTGATGGGAGAGGTGTGATGAAGCTGTGGGCTAAAATAAAAGATCAGAAAAGTAAGATTATAAAATCCATTATCTATATCGTGGCGATACTGTCATTGGTGAATGTATTGTTTATTGGCCAGCATCTACGCAATGATATGGGCGGGATTGGCAAAGGAATCGCTGGATATTTTGATTTATCTTTTAGGTCCTTTATGGGGGCTGGATATCAAATAAATCAAGGGTATGGGCCGATTACAGAGCGTATACTGTTGTTGCCTAAAGAACACTTAAAAACAGCCCCTTTCTATTATCATAGAAATCACCGACAAAAGAGAATACCTCTATATTGTACAGCTGATACTATATTATCCGAAGGTGCCAAGTATGGTGATTGTAAAATCACTGGAGGCGGTGGCTTTTACGAATGCATGAACGCGGGGGGATGGTATCGTCCCAATTGTAGGGGGGTGGTATTACATCCTAGCTTATGGGAAAATAAAATTTTGCGAGAACGCATAAAACAGTCCCTGTTTAAGGCTTGTGATTATTTACCTGATTTGTCCTATATTCAGAAAAAGGGTGAAGGGATATTGCGTTTTGATCCATTAGCCCGTCCTATTCATAAAAACCAAGTAAAAATATATGTGAACCAAGTCAGTAGTTATTTGCATTTTGCCTCATGCGCCAATGGCAAGACAAAAGTTACAGAGTTTAATGTTTTATTAAGTAACTTAGAATATTTGGGCCACGCTGCGATCAACCCTAATCACCATAGAAAAATTATTCGAATTACTGCTGATGGCGGTGAAACAATCATTAAAGACTGGAAACAATAATGAAAGTCGCACAATTAGCCTAGCCTTGCTTCGTAGGCCTTATTTATATTCTGGACCCCGTGTCGTAACCTGCACTTTGTGCAGAGCACGGGGTGACGGAGGGGAAAGGCTACCCCTCCCATTTCGTCACCCCACACTTGAAGCAGGGCCTATTGAAAGCCAAGTGTTTCAGCATTGTGTTTAATTTAGAAGCCTAGGCGTGGATACGACTGCATACTGGACCCCGCATCAAGTGCGGGATGACTATAGGTAGGACAATGTATAGAATCTAACCAAACTTTGACCAGTCTGGCTTTCGCTTTTCCATGAAAGCAGACAACGCTTCTTTACACTCATCTGAATTAAGCGCCTCGGCAAAGGCGGTAGATTCTTTTATTACATACTCACGCAGCTGTGCAACATCGCCTCTCAGCAAACGCTTTGACGCTCTTATTGATGCCGGTGGCTTTGACAGATATATCTCAGCTTTTGCTCTAGCTGCCGCTTCTAATGCGTCAGGCTCGACGACTGTGGTTGCGATACCAAAGTGATGTGCCTCAGTGCCATTAAGCGCGCGCCCCTCTAGAATTAGCTCAGCCGCGACAGTATGACCAAGCCTTGCTGGCAAGATCATTGACGAGCCAAATTCAGGTACAAGCGCAAGGTTAGTGAAAGGCATTTGCAGATGAGCACGCTCAGTCGCAATCACATGATCGCAGTGGAGCAACATCGTCACACCAATACCAATGGCAAAACCATCAACCGCCGCAACGATAGGAAAGCTAGCCTTCACCATCGCCATCATAAAACGAGATACGGGTGCTTCCTCACCCACAGCAGGGTTTTGCAGAAAATCAGCGAGATCATTACCAGCCGTAAATACGCCGCCCACACCACAAATTATCACCGATCTAATTGCAGTATTGGCTTCAGCCGCCTCTAACGCGTCAGCCATATCAGCGTACATAGCAGCCGTTATGGCATTCTTCTTTTCCACACGGTTCATGCGAATAGTGATGATATTATTTTCAGTACTAACAACGATATCTGACATTTTCATTCCTTAGTTAAAATCTTAGTCACGATTTCATAAATTAACTAGACTTACAAGTCTAATATAGAAAGGGCATAAAAAAGGCGACCACAGAAGGGCCGCCTTTTAAAATATTGCTGATGAATTTTAACGCGCAAACTTACGGAATTTAATCCGATGCGGCTGATCTGCGTCAGTACCAAGACGACGCTTTTTATCTTCTTCATAATCGTCGAAGTTACCTTCAAACCACTCAACATGACTATCACCCTCAAAGGCTAAGATATGCGTTGCAATACGGTTAAGGAAGAAGCGATCGTGCGAAATAACAACAGCACAACCAGCGTAATTTTCTAACGCCTCTTCAAGCGCGCCAAGTGTTTCAACGTCTAGATCGTTTGTTGGCTCATCGAGTAGCAGTACGTTGCCGCCTTCCTTGAGCATCTTAGCAAGGTGAACACGGTTACGTTCACCACCAGATAATATACCAACTTTCTTCTGCTGATCACCTTTGCGGAAGTTAAAAGACCCCACATAAGCGCGCGTATTAATCTCGGTTTTACCAAAATAGAAGATGTCATGACCGCCAGAAATTTCTTCCCAAACGTTTTTGCTGCCATCAAGTGCGTCACGGCTTTGGTTTACATAACCAAGCTTAACAGTCTCACCGATGGTTACAGTACCTTTGTCTGGCTGCTCTTCGCCCGTAATCAGTTTAAATAGCGTAGTTTTACCTGCGCCGTTTGGACCAATAACACCAACGATACCCCCAGGAGGCAAGCTAAAGGTCAGATTATCAAATAGTAGTTTATCACCAAAAGCTTTGGTTACATTCTCAATCTCAATCACTTTACCGCCAAGGCGCTCAGGTGTTCTAATTTTGATCTGCGCAGTACCCGCAATTGCCTTCTCATTGGCTTCCACCAATTCGTCAAAGGCCTTAATACGGGCTTTTGATTTTGCTTGGCGTGCTTTTGGTGACTGTTTGATCCACTCTAGCTCGCGGTTAATAGCTTTCTCGCGAGACTTATCAGAGCGCTCTTCCTTAGCCATACGCTTAGATTTCATCTCTAACCACTGACTGTAGTTGCCTTCAAACGGAATAGATTTTCCACGATCAAGCTCAAGTACCCAATTCACAACATTATCAAGGAAATAACGATCGTGCGTTACAAGGATCACACAGCCTTTGTAATTCTGCAGGAAGCGCTCTAACCACGCTACTGTTTCAGCATCAAGGTGGTTGGTCGGCTCATCGAGAAGCAGTAGGTCTGGCTTATCAAGAAGTAGCTTACAAAGTGCCACACGACGCTTCTCACCACCTGAAAGCTGAGAAACAGCCCAATCAGATGGAGGGCAACCAAGCGCATCCATAGCAACCTCTGCTTGACCCTCTAGGTCCCAAGCATCCATCGCGTCCACTTGCTCTTGCAATTCGCCCATTTTATTGAGCAGGTCCATATTATCAGGATCCATGCCATAATCCATAGCCACCTGATTAAACTCGTCAACTACAGCCTTAGCATCAGCAAGGCCCAGCATAACGTTACCAACAACATCTAAGCTGTCGTCTAGCACTGGCTCCTGCGGCAAATAGCCAACCTTAGCGCCCTTGGCCGCCCAACATTCGCCGCCATGATCCTTATCCATACCCGCCATAATGCGCATAAGGGATGATTTACCAGAACCGTTAACACCGATAACCGCGATCTTTGCATCGGGCAAGAAATTCAGCGTGATATTATCTAAAACCGTTTTACCACCTGGGTAAGCTTTAGTCATATTTTGCATCTGATACACAAATTCAAATGAAGCCATTTGATGTTATCCTTCTATAAGTCAGAAATACGTTTGCCCTCTGTTAACGAAAATCAGCAGAACCCTCAAGCTTAATCAGTCATTTAGGGTAAACTAAATGGATTTATGAGCCTCACATCAACTTTTGTGCATAATCGGTCGGTAATTTAAGCTTTAGCTTGTTCTGCCTTCATCGCCATAATAGCCTTAAGAGAGGCTTGCATCCGTGCATGTGACTGGATAACCACATCACTATCCTTGGCGTTATTCCACCATGCATTTAATTTGGGACGATCGCCAAGCACAGAGATGCCAAATTTATCGCAGCATAAGTTAGCAGAAAACATCATTGGGATCATAGCACAGTCAGCAACCGACCAGTCATCACCAGAGGCACGCAAACTATCACTCATGAAATGATCTAAATTATCAAGTGCTATCGGCAAAGATACTTTGCTTTCTTCAACAGCCTTTTCATCTATGTTGCCCCACGCGGAAGCCATCAATAAAGGCCAAAGTGCGCGAAACACATGTACATCAACGATGCGAGCAATTAGTTTTTCATGCGCCGCCTTGTCTGGATCATCACTGACCATCGCAGGCCCATCAAACTTAGCGTCTAAATATTCGGCGATAATCTGACCTTCGGGTAAAATCGTACCATCGTCTGTTTCTAAATAAGGGATATGACCTAGCGGATTCACGGCCAAATGGGCCGGAGAGCGCAAGCCACCTTCTGGCATACCGCCTGTTTCCACTTTATCTACAGCCTCCTTTAGAGATAACAGGATTATATTACGCTCATAATATGGCGACAAGGAAACACCGAATAATTTCATTTTTTAGCTCCGTTATAATTGTTGAAGTTGATGATATATCAACGCACTGGCAATGAGTATCATCACCACCGCTATTACACTATCTAAAATGCGCCAGGTACTCTTCACTTTAAAGAGAGGCGCAGCTTTTTTTGCTGAATAGCCAAGACCATAAAACCATATGATGGAGGCAGTGATAGCCCCCATAAAATACATGAGCCGCGCCTCATCACTATCATATTTAATAGATACGCCACCAATCATCACCAATGTATCTAAATATACATGAGGATTTAACCACGTGAAAGCCATAGCGTGTAAAATCGCTTTATAGCGCCCACCACCAGCCGCATCCCCCGCCGATCCATCGATCATCGCTTGATCTAATACTTTAGGGTTAATAGCTGAGCGGATACAGGCATACGCAAACCACAATAAAAAAGCAGCCCCACCCCAGCCCAAAATGCTCGACAATATAAAACTATCAGCAACTAATTTACCAACACCCATCACGCCTAAAGCTATAAGTGCAATATCAGATAGCGCACAAGTAGTGGCTATAGCAAAGACATGATTGCCCCGAATGCCTTGGCGTAACACATAAGCATTTTGCGGCCCTATCGCCACCAACAAGCCAAGACCAATGACTAGCCCTTCTAAATATACTTGAACCATGATTAAAACCTTCTACTCGTCACTCTAATGACCAAACCAAGCTGTTGAGATCAACGCAATAATGGCCACAGGCACAACGTAGCGCCATATGATCATTAACCTAGATATAAAGGCGGGACTACTGCCCTTTAGGGCTGTATTAATCATGTCGGACTTTAATCCCCATCCGACCATCAGCACAAATGCAAGGCCGCCAACAGGTAAAATAATATTATTGATCCCTTCGCGGATTAGATCAAAAAAGGTCATACCGTCTAAGGATGGAAATATATCTGCAAGCGGATATAGATCAGCCATAGGGCCAAAGCTAAGGATCGTGAACATGGATAAAATCATCGTAATCACACCAACAATAATTGAGGACAGTACTCTATTACGACCAGCCTCTTCAAAACGAGCCACGGCCGATGAAATCATTGATATTGATGATGTAAGGGCAGCAAATGTTAGCAATAAGAAAAACAACACTGCCATAAACATACCACCAGGTAATTTGGCAAATAATATGGGTAATGTAACAAAGACTAGACCCGGACCAGCTGCTGGATCAACACCTTCGCTAAACACCAGCGGGAAAATAGCCAGCCCTGCCAATAGGGCTATAGATAGATCAAGGAGAACAATCCACAGCGCAGCGCGGGCTATATTCACATCTTCGCCCATATAGGCCGCATACATCATTAATCCACCCACACCGACGGATAGGGTGAAAAAAGCCTGTCCAACGGCCTCCATAATAACGTTCATATCAATATGAGCATCACTAAAACCAAATAAGAAATCAACAGCTGCGGCCATATCACCGTATATGCCTGCATATCCAACAAGTACGAGTAGTAATACAAACAGCATTGGCATCAAAAGCTTGCCCGCGCGCTCTAACCCCACACGGATATCAAAGGCAACGATCACACTGGTAATGGCGATGAAAGCTAATGTCCAATAAATAGGCCCATAGAATGAGGCTTTAAAGCTACCATCCATGCCATAAACTTGATTAGCCGAAAACCCTGCAAACTGCCCCTCAAAGGCAAACCACCCATAAGCCATAGCTTGCCCCGCGATCACACCGTAAAAGCTAAGCACAAAAACATTGGCAATCGTGCCCATCCAACCAAAGAAGGACCATGGAATTTTGCTACCCACGGCTTTTTGCAAGCGTTTCAGCGTTGTTGGTGGGCTACCACGCCCTAGTCTACCTAAGGTCAGCTCAGCCATCAAAGCAGGCGCTGCAATAAGCGCCAAGGCAATTATATAGACCAAAACAAATCCACCACCGCCATTTTTACCTGCCACATAGGGAAAGGCCCAAATATTACCAAGTCCCACCGCAGAGCCTGCAGCAACTAGGATAAAAGCCAAACGGCTGGTAAAGGTCGGCATAGGTTTATTCACAGGCAACATCCATCATATTAAGTTGTTTAAATATATCTTAGCCTTGCATATAAATTAACCCATTATCAAGTTCGATTATATTTTCCTTTGTCATTTTATAAATGTCGCCTAGTCTTCGATGAAATTATAAATTCTACAGGGGTGGGCACATCATGAACCGACTAAATTTCGGTCAAAAAATCATCAGCGCTTTTATTTTAGCGATGCTAACAACCGCGCCAACATTGGCCGCAGATAGAGGCATTTTTATTGAGACGCTAAAAGACGCCATCAATGAATTAAATACCCTTGTATTTGCCCAAATTACTATTGGCGACATTTCAGTCAATTGGATCGTCGTCGCCTTAATGTTGCCCATGGTATTTCTGACTTTCTATTTCGCCTTCATCAATCTACGTAGTTTTAAGATTGCATGGAAAGTGGGACGTGGTGATTATTATGACGCCAAAGCACCAGGTGAAGTAACGCAGTTACAAGCACTCTCAACGGCCCTATCTGGCACTGTAGGTCTAGGTAATATCACTGGAGTGGCTATGGCAATTTATCTAGGCGGCCCCGGCGCTACATTCTGGATGATCCTCATTGGTCTATTTGCCATGAGCCTCAAATTTGCAGAATCCACCTTGGGCGTTAAATACAGAACAATCCACGAAGATGGCACCGTATCAGGTGGCCCGATGTATTACCTAGAGGCCGGACTGGCAGGTCGCGGCTCAAGCATGGCTAAATTTGGTAAAATACTAGCTTGGACATACGGATTACTGGCCATCATGGGACTACTTCAAATAGCCCAAGTTAATCAATCTTATAATTTAATTAACTATGTAGCGGGTTTTGAAGGCACAACACCAGCTTGGATATATGGTATTCTACTGGCTATACTTACAGCCTTCACCATCGTTGGCGGCATTAAGTCTATTGCAGGCGTAACGGAAAAATTAGTGCCTATCATGTGCGGACTTTATATTGTTGCCGCGCTGTTTATCATCTTAGGTCATATCACAGAAGTACCGGCGGCACTTACCACTATTATCACAGGTGCTTTCACACCTGACGGCGTTCTAGGCGGTGCGGTTGGTGTGTTAATCATCGGCATGAAACGTGCTGTCTATTCGACAGAGGCTGGGCTTGGGTCATCCACAATGGCCCACGCTGCGGCCAAGACTAATGAGCCTGTATCTGAAGGCATGGTTGCCCTAATGGAGCCATTCATTGATACCGTTGTCGTCTCAACCATGACGGCGCTTGTGATTGTTATTACAGGTGCTTATATGATGGAAGGTGACAGCGTTAATGCTATTCAAATGACTGCCGTCGCTTTTGGTAGTAAAATAAGTTGGTTTCCGTATGTACTGGCTATCGCTGGTATTTTATTTGCCTTTTCCACTATCATTAGCTGGGGCTATTACAGTAGTAAAATTTGGGGTTTTGTCTTTGGTCGCACCCGCAGATCAACGTTTATCTTTCAAGTTATATTCTGTGTTGCCATTATTCCTGGCGCTGTTTTCAGCCCCAAAGAAGTATTCGATCTAATGGACGCCCTATTCTTCCTGATGGCAATGCCAAATATCATCGGCATCTTCATTATGGCACCAGAGCTTAAACGCGATTTAAAGAGCTATTTGGCTAGACTTAAGTCTGGTGAAATAAAGGAAACAACAAAAGCGTAGATTACATACTATCCCTTTCATATACCGATTCGTTTCAAAAATGCCATAAGGACAGCATCTCTGTCCTTACAAGATTTTATTAAAATTAGTCAGATAGTTACGCCTTAGTTTTAACCATGAGTTAAGACTGTGATTCCATATGTGCTACTCTAAATCAACTTTGGGGAGGAAACCTACTTTGTAATGGGGAGACTGGGCGATGCAACCTTTACCCGATCCACTGGAAAGACTGTGGGGCTATTGGAATGCCCTGCCCAAGATGGGTGGCTCAATCCTTCCGCCCCGTATAGCCTTTAGACCTGATGAGCTTATAGACCTATTACCACGTATATCCCTGATGAAGCGTATCCACCGTCATGAAATTATTATCGGCCTGACGGGCAGCGAAGTTGATAAACTTTGGGATCGCAAGTTAACAGGCATGAATATTTTTGACTTAACGGCCCCATCAATGCGTGAAAATGTAGCGCGGTTTTATGATGCCATATTAGGCAAGAGCTTTGACCAAATAGGCCCTGCGGCAGCCGTATCGAACGAACATTCTGTTGACGCTCACGGCCGCACTCTTGATGTCACATCAATGTATCTGCCGCTGTGCGATCTTGCAGGCAACCCCAATTATATTCTTGGCTGCACACTACCTGCACATCATAACTGGCGCGGCACAGTAAAAGACCGGTTTGTGCTCGATCACCGTCAAATAAAAGGAGTTAAATTCTTTGATGTCGGTGCTGGCATGCCTGAAGTTACCTTTATTGAGCCTATTGCAGACCATATACCACCACCCTCTGCTCATAGTTGGTGGAGTCGAATACTGCCAGGCCCAAAGCCAGCAACTGCCTCAACATCCACCGAAAAACACAAAGACCATTAGCCTATTTAGCCTTTTTTAGTCTCTTGCGTGCAATCATCTTCATGATTAAACTTGGCCATAGGCGCTTGATCCACAGTGCATGCATCTCCATTCCCTTGCCCACAGGTATCTCTTTTTTGCCCTTAGAAAATCCTTTGACTATAACTTTAGCGCATTTACGCACATCCATCCCGCCCGCAATATCACCATCATTAGCACCAAATTCGCTACCATCACCCTTCACCGCATATTTAGCGATATTAGTATTGATAAACCCTGGCACAACGGTTGAGACCTGAATATTATCATTTGAAAGCTCCGCCCGCAGTGCGTCAAAAAACCCCATCACCGCATGTTTAGCCGCGCAGTAACCCGTGCGATATGGCACACCGACTTTACCCGCTACAGAGGATGTAACGGCGATATGCCCATTACCCTGTTTTTTCATGATCTCTACTACATATTTTGTTAGGGCAATTTGACCAAAAACATCCACTTCAAACAACGTCCGATATGTTGACATCTCTGTCTCACTGGCTAAGGATCGCTGTGATATACCAGCGTTATTATACAGCAGATCAATCTGACCAAATGCCTTATGAGCTTTAGAGATATTTTCTTCCATAGAATCATAATCTGTCACATCCATTGGCAACAGATAGATCATGCCCTTTGACGCACCAGCATCCACGCATTCTCTCTTAACGCGTTCTAATTCTTCTAACCGCCTAGCTGATAATATTAAGCGATGATTTTTTAATGCTAGCTCTTTTGCTACGGCCTCACCAATACCTGATGATGCGCCTGTAATCCATGAAACTTGGCCTTTCTGCATCTGTTATCCCTCCTTAATCTAGAATTTTTCGCTCTTTAAGTTTACTGATCTCATCAATAGAGAAGCCTAACTCATTCATTATCTCATCACTATGCTGCCCCCGCATTGGAGGCGGCCTGTGATATTCAATTTTCGTCTTAGAAAATTTAATTGGATTACCCACCTGTGGCACAGTGCCCGACAAAGGATGTTCCATATCCATACGCAATCCCCGCGCCTTAATCTGGGGCTGATTTAATGCTTTGTCTATAGTGTTCACTGGACCACACGGCACAGCAGCACCCTCTAACAGATCAATCCATTCATCTGTGGTACGCTCCATCATTATCTGAGCGACGAGAGGCACCAATATATCACGGTGCTCAACACGACCACGATTTGTCTTATAATCGTCATTCTCACACAGGATTGCATGGCCTGACACAGTGCAAAAGGCAGCAAATTGACGATCATTACCCGCGGCTAAAATGATGTGACCGTCTTTGGTAGCAAAGCTTTGATATGGCACAATGCTAGCATGGGCATTACCCATACGTTGTGGGGTTGTGCCACCGATCAGATAATTCATATTTTGATTACCCAACAACCCTACGGTGGTGTCTAAGAGCGACATATCAATATGTTGACCCTGCCCCGTCTGATCCTTGTGGCGCAAGGCGGCGAGAATTCCAATGCAGCTATAAAGCCCCGTTGCAATGTCCGAGATAGCAATCCCAACCTTTTGTGGACCTGCGTCTACAGCTCCATCTTTTTCTCCTGTGACAGACATCAATCCGCCCATGGCCTGTATCATAAAATCATAACCCGCACGCGGTGCCAATGGCCCATCATGGCCAAAACCCGTAATGGAACAATAAATGAGTGAAGGAAACTCTTCATGCATTGACGTGTAATCTAAGCCGTATTTATTCAAGCCACCGACCTTGAAGTTTTCGACCAAAATATCACATGTCGCAGCAATACGCTTGATCACCGCTTGACCTTCTGGCTTAGTTATATCAACCGCAATAGAGCGCTTACCTCTGTTAGTGGATAGATAATAAGCAGACTCATCCGTTTCATTGCCATCAGCGTCTTTTAGAAACGGCGGACCCCAGCCACGCGTGTCATCACCAACAATTGGGCGTTCAATTTTAATCACATCAGCGCCAAGGTCTGCGAGCAATTGCCCACACCAAGGCCCCGCTAGAACCCTAGACAAATCTAATACTTTTACACCCTGTAATGGCCCTGCCATATGTTACCCTCCAAAAGATATTATGATTAACCTATATAAATCATATCAAGGGGCAAGTAATTTTGTTAAAGATAGCCATATAAATTGATCGAACTTTGAAAGAGACCTATGTCAGCACCGCTTACAACAACGCAACTCCTGAAATATGCACTACTAGCTGGCCACCGTAGGTTTCAGCTTTTGTTATTGCTTGGTCTGGTTGTCAGCATTCTCAGCGCACCTTTTGCAGCTAAAATGCTGGAAATCATGCAAGAAGCCATACTCGCCATGCCATCTGATCCATCAACGTCTGACGATGGGCAATCAGCTAACGCCATGCAAATACTTGGCGATGGCATGCCCACGCTGGTCTTTTGTATGTTTGTTACGCTGCTTATAAATATAGTCGGCTTTATTCCTTGGACACGGGCCGTCGCGCATCCGCCATTATCCCCGATTGATGGTGGCGTGGGCGCTTTCATTAGACGCTACGCACATTCTGTACAACGCATGTTGGCAGGTGTATTTGCTTATATATTTGTACTGGGACTAGGTTTGCTAGTCCTGACTATCTTCAATTTAGCACTGCCTGCCTTTGGTATCATTATGACCGCCCTCGTCCTTTTATTTTTACTGACATTCTACTTTTTTGTGCAAACGGCTGTTGGCTTAGCCATCAATAGTGAAAGCTGTGACCGTCATGAGCATATCAGAATTGCTTGGATGCGTTGCACCATGTTCGCCCGCCCTGCCGTTGGATGTTTGGTTATGCTCACCCTGCTTAGTTTTATCACAGCGGAGCTATTCATATCACTGTATCTTGGCATAACAGGTGCTGCCACCGTGCCCGCATTACTGCCAATTCCTATCCTCATTCAAGGTGTCTTTAGTTTCATGGCGGCAGCCCTGCATTTAGCCGCACTGCATTACGTGCCAAATCCTGTGAAGGATTTACAGGCTATGCTGGAAAAAGATCAAGACGAAAAATCAGATAAAGAATAGATGGTTCATTAGCCATTCCACTTAAAATTAGGTTTGCGCTTTTCCATAAAGGCCTTCACGCCCTCTGCATTATCAATCTCATCATGAGCATCAGTGAACCAACGTGATGTCTGGGTATCATCGTCGCTCTGACCATCAAGAATACGCCTTATAACGCGCTTAGACCCTTGAATACTATATTGGGACACAGCCACCATTTGAGCTGCAAAGGCCAACGTTTCTTCTTCTAATTTTTCCACAGTGAAAAGCTCATCTATGAGACCAATGGTTAGCGCCTCATCCGCACTGACCATACGACCAGTGAATAAGATACTCTTGGCCTTTGACGGCCCCACCAGGTCCACTAAATGCTTGGTATCATTTAAGCTATAGACCAGTCCTAACTTAGCTGGAGTCACCCCAAATTTTGACCCCTCTGCGGCAAAGCGGAAATCACAGTGCAAGCTAACACCACACCCACCGCCTATACATACGCCGGAAATCATTGCAATGGTTGGCTTTTTCAGACGCGCTAGCGTACGCTGAGCATCACGAATACCCATTCGATTACGCTCGCGTCGTTCTGGGTTAGTGGCTATTTCACCAAATTCTACAATATCGGCACCGGCTGAGAATGCCTTTGGCGCTGCTGATGTAATCAAGATAACCCGTACGTCTTTATCTTCGTCAAGTGCGTTTAAATAAGCAGGGAAATCTAGCCACATTTTTTCTGTGATGGCGTTATGCTTTTCAGCGCGGTTCAACACCAAGCGGCCAATGCCATCCTTTTTTTCTATATATAGCTTTTGACTCTTATCAAAAAAATCTGTCATTTGGCTGCTCTTTCTAATCTTTACATTGACCATTTCTCTGCTTAAGGCATAGTCAGTATCTATTGATACATAGGCTATAGTGAATTTAAGAAACTTTATCCACAAAAACAAGGCAGGTCTTTGCAGATTAATCGACATTTCATCACCACCAGCAACCGACAGGTTCATTACCGAAAAGCAGGTAATGGCCCAGCGATGGTTCTATTACATAACCTGCAAGACTCATCAAAAAGCTTATGTGATTTAATGAAGGAGCTAGCTGCTGATTTCACAGTTATTGCCCCTGATCTGCCGGGGTATGGCTGGTCAGACAGATTAACAGGTGACCAGCATCTCAATCGTTTAGCTGATGCCACCATCGATTTTTTTCACGCGCTTAATCTGGACAAGCCCGTTTTGGTTGCCCTTGATACTTCTGCTGTTATCGCAGCCCGCATTGCTAGGCGTCACAAGGACAAGATATCAATCGCTATCTGCAATGATGTGAAACTAGGGGAAAGTGATAGCAGCTTACCCATACTGCCAACCAGCGATGCCAGCTATCTGGTTGGCATGTGGCAGAATATAAAGGATGAACTGGGTGACACCCTTAAAACTCAGGATCGTCTATTAGAGCAGTTGATGGCAGGAGGTATTTATAGCGAAACGCTAAAATGCCTGTCAGGATTTGATGCCATAGACGGCCTTAGCCATATTGCTAATGAAGATTTCACAGCCAAGTTAATCACACTCGCCAAGCGCGGCAATCCCGTTAAAAGCCCCAAGCATGTGGAGACTATGCCCATAGCAGGTGATAGTTTTACCAAAGTATTTGTTGATGTG
This sequence comes from uncultured Kordiimonas sp., assembly GCA_965603205.1. Lineage (GTDB taxonomy): Bacteria > Pseudomonadota > Alphaproteobacteria > Sphingomonadales > Kordiimonadaceae > Temperatibacter. The sequence goes on from CBFDCC010000013.1 coordinate 61,256, forward strand.
ATAGACCGCGACATCATGGTTTATGGCCGCGCAGGGATGACTAATGAGGCGCTCTTGGGTGTACATGCGTTAGGCCGCTCTACAAAGTCTATCCTACCAGCGCTTAAATCTGTGCCAAAGGCAATGACTGTCGTCTCTGCTGATTTACCCTGCTGCGGCGCGTCCGCTGATGCCCTATCCTATACCATAGATGAGTTTCAAGACTTTTTAAGCGCTATGCTCGCTGATTTGCCTAGTCGTACTGCCATATACTCCGACGGCCTTATGGGAGCCTTGATCATGGAGGCTATCAATAAGGCGGGATTGAAACCAACAGGTCTTATTTTAAATCAGCCACTCATATTAGATGATGACAGCATGGCACAAGCTATCGCACATTTAACGCCCAACCTTACTCCCTCGAGTTACGGCGAGCATCTCGTGACAGTATGGGGGCGTATTCGTGATAGTAAGTTAGCCGCTAATCAAGCGCTTGATCCTGATGATCTTCATCAAGAAATCATCGATACTTTATGCGCTGATGGTAACCACTATGGTCTTATGACTGAGGCGCTGGGAAAATGCCATATAGACTATTTCACAGCGCTCATGCAGGCAGTCGACTACCCCGTAATATTCCTAAGTGATCCTGATCACCCTTTAGCTGGTGACATTGCCAAGCTAGCCAAAGTCACGCGCAAAGGCTTTTTTATTGAAGATATGGGTGTAAGTGGTCTGCAAGCAGCCCTGAACGGCTTGGGTCTCGGCACTTAACTTATATTAGTCAGGGAGCGATCGCGACCCGCCACTCCTGTGGCGAAGCCTGCGTGGCGTCCTGAGCGCAGATTAATTTTAATTAATCGAAACACTATAAAAAAGAAGTTTGTTTATCTTCGGCTGGTAGGTCAAGACAGTCAGGCGCATCATAACGAACATCGTTTATCCGACGTGATACCTCATGCCAGTGAAATTCAGCCTCAGTTAAAAACTTGGTCTCTTCAATGAAATTACGCGGCACAGGGTCAGTTGGGCTTAACCAGCGTTCATAATCATTAGCCGCCACAACGAGTGGCCTGCGATGATGCACAGCGCGCATAGGCCCAACAGCTTCCTCTGTGATAATTGCCATAGTCTCCAACCAATTTTCAGCGCCTACACCGTGCCAGACGGTCCAAATACCAGCAAAGGCATGAATGCCACCACCAACGGGTTCGATCAAATAGGGATGTTTAACGCCTGCGCGTGTTTTCCATTCATACCATCCATTAAACGGCACTAGGCATCTGGTGCGCTTAAAAGGAGAGCGGAAAGATGCTTTCTCGGCCACAGTTTCGGCGCGCGCATTAATCAAAGGCTTGCCAGCACTTAATTCCTTTTTCCATTCTGGCACTAGTCCCCATTCAACAGCCGCGAGTTCGCGCTCACCCTTGGGGCTTTTGCGGACGATCAATACAGGCTGGGCGGGGGCGATGTTAAAGCGCGGCAAAATAGCGGCATGGGTATCCACATCGAACATATCCCCTATTATGTCTTCTGATGATGTTAAAGTGTAACGACCACACATAGTGCTTGCCTCTCTTGTTAATTTTTGCACTATAGGACCAACAATTCACAAAGGAAACATTAGTGAGTGATATTAAGAGAGATTACCCAGACAGGCCCATCGCATGCGTTGGGGCTGTGGTATGGCGTGGAGAAGATGTATTACTTATTCAGCGCAATAAGGAACCGCGTGTGGGTGAATGGTCAATCCCTGGCGGCGCTCAGGATATCGGTGAAAAATTAGAAGATGCTATCGTTCGTGAGATATTAGAAGAGACAGATGTTCAAATCACAAATCCTGTTTTGTTAGAGGTGCTGGATTATATCGCGCGGGATAATAATAATGATGTCCAGTATCATTACACATTAATTGATTATATGGCCGACGCAGCGCCAGATAGTCTTGCAAAAGGCGGCAGTGATGCTAAACACGCTGAGTTCATGCCTTGGCGTGAGGCAGCCATGCGTGTTGCATGGTCTGATACCAAACGTATTATTGAATTAAGCGCAGAGCGTAGAGGCCTTAAATGAGTGAAGAGCAAAATAGCAGCACCTTAGCTAAGCTTTGCGGTGAGTTGAAGATTCACTTACGCGTTTTTGGCATCGCCACTGTTTTTGGCCTTGGTGCTTATGCCATCCTACAAGGCGTATGGTATCTCAATAAATATTTAGGAGGCCCACTATAATGAGCCAATTTGATCATGAGTCTGAACAGGACTACAAGCCCAACCCGCGTAACCTTCTTGGTATATTTATCTTTCTCATTGGCCTGTCATTATGGGCGTTTGCAGCGGCGGCAATTGGTGACACACTGGTTAACCTACATATCGCCGTTCAAATGATCTGGTACGCTGTAGCGGGCATCAGCTGGATATTCCCCGCTATCAAGCTTTTCGCTTGGATGGCCCGTGGTACGCTAAAATAGGGTAAACCGTTACCTTTCCCCACTTCGTCACTCGACGACTAGATCGGCGAGTCTATGGTAGCCATACAGTTTGATGCTCTAAGATGAATAGGCCGACTAAATCGGCCTATGACGAATTGGGTAGGGTATCCAAATAGGAACCGCAGGTTCCGTACCGAGCGACTGCGAGGCGGCGATCATTCGCCGAAAAAGCCTTAGTGGCGCTTGAACGTCACTTATAATTATGTCAATATATCCTCGCATCAGCTCGAGCGGGCAGTCGCCCTTGCCTCACAACGCTCACTCTAACTGTATTTGAAATCTTTGAACTGCACCCGCAGATCTTTCTTAGAGATTTTTCCCGTAGCTGTATGAGGGATTTCACTCACGATTTCCATACCATCAGGTAACCACCATTTAACCACAAGCGGTGTCAGATGCTCAATGAGGCTTTCATAGGTGACCGTCTTACCTTCATTAGGGATAATGATCATCAGCGGGCGTTCTTCCCACTGTGGATGATATACGCCAATAACAGCGGCTTCTAATATATCAGGGTGGCTAACGGCCGCATTTTCTAGATCAATAGAGCTAATCCACTCACCACCTGATTTAATCACATCCTTTGATCTATCTGTAATCTGCATAAAGCCATCAGTACCTATACAAGCCATATCACCCGTATCGAACCAGCCATCCCCTTCAATGATGTTGCCACCATCACCGCGGAAATACTCTGCAACAACCCATGGGCCACGCACCATAAGGCGGCCTGAAGTCTTGCCATCACGAGGCAATTGAGTACCATCTTCATCCATAATACACATTTCAATGCCAATAATACCACGCCCTTGCTTGCATTGCATATCGGTCATCTCTTCACCCTCTAACTGCGCAGTCTGCGCATTGGGCATACCAATAGTACCCAGTGGCGATGTTTCAGTCATACCCCAAGCATGAGCAACCCAAACATTATAATCATCTTTAAAGGCTTTAATCATCGACCGCGGTGCTGCTGAGCCACCAATAACCACAGTTTTCAGTTCACCAACGCCAAGATCATTGGCCCGCAGGTAAGCAAGCATACCCGACCAAATTGTAGGCACCGCCGCCGTGTGAGTTACCTTTTCATCGATTAATAGGTCGTGTAATGTTTCAGGATCATGATGAGGGCCATTTAATACCAGCTTTGTCCCCGATGCAGCCGCCGCATATGGAATACCCCAAGCATTGGCGTGGAACATTGGCACAACAGGCAGCATAGTATCACAGGCACCAATATTAATGGCGTCCTTCATTAAAGAAGCTATAGTGTGCAGGTAATTTGAACGATGACTATATAAAACACCCTTTGGATTACCCGTTGTACCCGATGTATAACAAAGGCTACAGGCTGTATCTTCTTCAAAAGATGGCCAAGTATAATTGCCGTCCTCAGCCTCAATTAACTCTTCATAACAAATGACATTTTCCAGTGATGTTTCAGGCATATGCTCACGCCCGACCATAATCACATAGGCTTCAACTGTTGTTAAATGTTCAGCTAATTTTTCAATAAGGGGTACAAATGTAATATCAAGGAACAGCAAGCGGTCTTCTGCGTGGTTAATAATATATATTAATTGCTCAGGAAATAGACGAGGATTAATCGTATGCGCAACAGCGCCGAAACCAGAAACACCGTACCATAGCTCAATATGGCGATGCGAGTTCCAAGCAAGAGTGCCAACACAGTCACCATGATTAATGCCCATACGTCCTAAGGCTTGTGCTAGTTTCTTAGACCGTGAACTTATTTCACCGTAATTAGTGCGTATTTTACCACCTTCGGGCAACATACCTACTACTTCTGAATTTGGATGATTAACTTCTGCGAAATCAATAAATTTTGAAATCAGTAATTGGCTAGACTGCATTAAACCGAGCATAAAATTTCCCTTAAATCCCTACTATAACATTCTTCAGCAGACACTATATAACGCGATTATAGCTTTGCAAGTACGATTGCTGAGAATTCATGAGAATCTTTAGGGCCAGAGATGTAAGCTTTGGTCATCATAACATCATCATGAGAAATAGCGGTGATTAACCACAGCCAATTTCCTTCATATGATTGAGCTTTATCTTGGGTTGAAGGTTCAGCAAGACCATCTGGATGGCTATGCCATATACCCATAACCCGATCTCCAACCTCTTTTGCGTCTCGCCGAGCGTTAAAATAGTCCTTAGGGTCAATGGCAAATGATATAGCGGGATCGGCGGTAGTCTTATTGGATACAGGCATAAATCTATTAATATGATTCTCTCGTCCAATTATAATACCGCAAGCCTCATTGGGGAATGTAACCCGTGCAGCCGATTCCATTTCACTAATAAGAATCTGATCAATTTGTATCCTCAAGGCGCAATAACCACCTTTGAAATCACTGAGCCATTCGTTAGGTCAACTATCATAATACTATCAGCACCATCAGTTGACTTGAATTGCAACATTAATCTTTTACCACTGATATGACTGGAAACGAGTGTTGCACCATCAGGACGTACTACATCAATCATCGGCTTAATGCGCATGAGCGATGTGGGCTGAGCAGCAACAACCCTTTCTGTTACTACAGCAGGTTTAGGTACAACAGTTTCCTTGGGTGCGCGAAAAACAATCTTGCCTATTATAAGCAGCAGCATGCCAATGATTAATATTCCCAGCACTAAAACAACGATTTTCATGCCTTTTGGCGTTGCTTCTAACGATTTTTCAATTATTTCTGCCTTTAGGGCATCATTTGAGGTGACATTATCATCATTAGCGGTCATAAGTTTTCTCCATGCAGGAAACATTAACAGTATCTATCGCAACTGCGCAAGCAGGATCGCGTCTCGACAAGGTCATGGCAGAGTCTTTGCCTGACATTTCTCGTTCACGTCTTAAGGCTCTCATTAAAGAGGGTAGCGTCAAACTGCAAGAGGGTAAAATCACGACTAACCCTGCAGGCAAGGTAAAGGCAGATGAAATATACGTCATCGAAATGCCCGAACCCGATGACGCGGAACCACTAGCAGAGGATATCCCACTGAAGGTGATATTTGAGGATGAGCATCTAATCATCGTCGATAAACCTGTGGGTATGGTGGTTCACCCAGCCCCCGGTAGTCAGACAGGCACGCTAGTCAATGCCCTACTTCATCACTGCAAAGGAAGTTTGTCGGGCATTGGCGGGGTTAGACGCCCAGGCATTGTTCACCGTATTGACAAAGACACATCAGGCCTGATTGTAATGGCTAAACATGACAAGGCCCATAATGGACTATCCGAGCAATTCGCGGATCATTCTATAAAGCGACTATATACTGCCATATGTCGTGGTGAACCGGAAGACAGTGCTGGACGTATTACAGGCAATTTAAACCGCAGTTCCTCTGATCGTTTAAAAATGGCAGTGGTTGATAGTGGTGGCAAATGGGCCGCGACCAATTACCGCGCCGTAAAATATTTGCAAAGCGGCAGTAAAACCATCGCCACTCAATTGGAATGCAAGTTAGAAACTGGTCGTACGCACCAAATCCGCGTTCACATGGCCCATATCGGCCATCCGCTGGTCGGCGACCAAATATACGGTAATGCCAATACCATTCCTAGCATGGCTGCCAAAATCATTAAAGACAGCGTCAGTAGCTTTAAGCGTCAAGCATTACACGCAAGGTTGCTGGGTTTCATCCATCCTATCACAGGCGAGGCCTTGACATTCGAAAGTGATCCCCCACATGATATGCAGTATCTGCTCAAAATCTTCGATAAGTACGGTGAGGTTTACGACGCAAATACTGAAAGTTTTGATGTTTGATATAATGAAAATAATTTGATAAAATAACAAAATATAAAGACAGTCTCTAAGAGGGAATTATGGCCGCACCTAGCAATTTACCCACACTATCGCCCGAGGGTAGTTTAAATTCATACTTACAGGAAATTCGTAAATTTCCTATGCTTGCAGCAGACGAAGAATATATGCTTGCCAAAAGCTGGGTCGATCACGAAGACCGTAAGGCCGCACATAAAATGGTCACTAGTCACCTACGTTTAGTGGCTAAAATCGCCATGGGGTATCGTGGATATGGTTTGCCCGTTGCTGATCTGATTGCCGAGGGCAATGTAGGCATGATGCAAGCTGTGAAAAAATTTGATCCCGAGCGTGGCTTTCGCCTTGCCACCTATGCAATGTGGTGGATACGCGCCTCTATTCAGGAATATATTCTACGCAGTTGGTCGCTTGTAAAGATCGGTACAACAGCTGCACAAAAGAAGCTGTTTTTCAACCTGCGTCGTATTAAAGGTAAAATTCAAGCGCTAGAAGTTGGTGACTTGCACCCAGATCAAGTTGAGCATATAGCCACAGAACTTAATGTACCTGAAAAAGACGTTGTCAGCATGAACCGTCGTATGACGGCTGGTGATGCATCCTTAAACGCCCCAATGCAGATGGATGGCGAAGGTGAATGGATGGATTGGTTAGAGGACGATAGCCCTAGCCAAGAAATACTCATCGCGGAAAAAGAAGAATTAACACAACGCCGTGGCATGCTAGCTGCAGCTATGGGTGATTTAAATGATCGAGAGCGTGATATTTTGATGGAACGCCGACTAAAAGACAGCCCATCAACGCTGGAGGAATTATCACAGAAATATAATGTTAGCCGCGAAAGAATTCGTCAAATTGAAGTACGTGCTTTTGAAAAAGTTCAACAAACAATGCAGCAAACAGATTAAATTATACGCGTCATTCAATTATTTTTTCTTCGTAGATTCTGGAGCATGAGCAACCTCAGGCCCCCATTCATCAATGGTAGCCTGACGTATCTTAAGTAATTTTTTAAGCCGTTCTTTATTTAAATGCTGCACGACAACAGATGCCATAAATGGCCCAACAAATAATAGCATATAGCCTAGTGAAGCCGCGCCCCACATCAATAACCACGTCAGAATGTTAGAGGCAAGAAACTGAAAACTTTCAGGTGAATCCCACAAGCGTAATGCGTAAGGAACTATACCCGCTAGATTTAAAAGACCAACGGTCATAAGGCGTTGAGTATGCCAAATACCGCGCCCTGTAATCATAAGAATAAATGTTGGAAACATCCCTCCTAAGATAAGCACTGCCACTTGCCACCGCATAAAGGCAATAACCATAAAAAGAAGCACCATCAATAATACTATGGCTACACCTTCGCCACCCGATTGACGTTTTTTACGTTTTTTGTCTGCTCTGCTGTTAGACACTATCTAAAGTCTTTCTCTTATAAAAACAAAATTATAGTCCCGATGACTGATAATAATGATATATTGCGGCTACCATTATACCCTTTTTGTAAAACTTCATAATCAGTAATTTTTACAGGCTTTAATAATTGATCTCGCTCTTTATTCATCTTCAACAGATCGTAACGCGCTCTTGTAAAATCACGACTATCTTGCGCTTGAACTTTTGGCACATCAATCATCTTAGACAACTTGCCAATATCACCACTCTTTTTAAGCTTTTCCAACATTGTTAAAAGCTTATCACGATTATTTCTATTTTTAAGAGCTTTCACAACCGTCATCAGGCCATCAACGAGTTTTGATGTTAAATGGGGCAAATCCACAATCTTTAATTCACGCTGCAATTTACCAACAAGTTCAGTTGTCAGCGCATTAAACCGGGGCATATCATTTTTTGCTACATCTAATTTCGTAAAGGCTTTATCAAGACTACTATCCCGTGAAACCATAAAAGCAGCGATATGTCGATCTTGCAGCACACTCTTAATAGAAGCCTTACTCGCCAAGCGGTCTAATGCCAAAAGCACATGTTTGATAGACCCTACCCAGTTACGATCAAATTTTAAGCTCCGACAAGGCAGTGTAGGATTTAAGTCATATAATACGCGTTCCATCCCCATACCTATACTCGTTGATTTCGAAGCGACACCGCATTTGATGTATGAATTCAGTAACCTACCCTCATCTGGCAGCTTTCCAGACATGATATCAACTAAAGTTGATAAAAACCTATGCTCAAACAATTCTGAAAAAACTCTTACTTTATCACGGTCATCACCCTCAAATGCACTAGCAACTGATGCAGGAATAGCATCTGGGTAAACTGAAATATTTTTATATCTGATAGGACCAGTGGGGTGTAAAAATAAACAAAAGCGAGCAACAAGTTTAAAGTTTTCTTCATGTCCCATACCCGTATCCGCAGCAGACACATTAAGCAGTTTACCCACTTTCTCTGATATAACATCATCAGCCATAGATACCTGTACCCAAGTTACAAAATCTAAAGAGCGAATAAAAGCTGCAGCCGGATTTGGATCTTCGGCTAAGGCTTGTGCTAGCAAGCGTTTATCAACATAAGAAACGCCCTTATAATTTGTAGGCCTTGACATAGACCAACTGGTCATCCCAATACGACGTTCCTTGAAGCTGGACTCAAACCAACTAAGGACATCTTCTGTCTTCCAGCGATCTTGAGGACCATCAAGCAATAGCCCTCTTAAGAGTACCCCCATAGACCCTGGCACATCTTGGCCACCTGACAAAACCGAATAGGATGATTGGTTTACCCTCGTGATCAAGGCGGTATTTTTATCTTTTGGCGGCTCCATTGAATTATTTAAATACAGCGTGATTATAGCTGCACCCATCTGATAAAAATCCGCGGCAGATGACGCTTCACCGCGTGATATTGGATCAGCAAAAACTACGTCTAAGGGATCAAAATTATCGGGCTGAAGATACCCCGCAGGGCAACTACAACACTCGCCTAAATATATTTCATTACTTTCTTTTGATGAAAAGAACATATTATCAGGGCGAATTCTGCGATGATTAATACCCTTTTTGTGCAAACTAGCGAGGGCTTTTACCAAACTTAAAGGCAAGGATGTTCGCATAAATTTTGCGTCAAGGCGTGGATGGCGACCATCAGGGCCAAATAAAGGTCCACCTGTAGGGCGCTCGAATATAGTGACTAATCTCTCCGTTTTAATATCCATAGGTAAAGTCATCAGACCACGCTCAACAGGACAGATCACATTGGATATTTTACCGCCAGTTAAAGCGATATAAGCGTTATTACGAATTGGAATTTCAGGATTTTGTACAAGTGCGTATAAAGGAATATCTGGCTTACTGCTATCCACCACACTATAAGCTTGACCTCCAGGCGTATCAAATTCGGCGAGCGGCGAAGATAAACTTACCTTAAACCTTTCCCCAAATGCGCTTTGCACTGATGGCACTGGTGCAGTCTCTCCCGCCACTTTTAGCTCCTATTCCCTAGCTAATAACTTAATACTTTATAGACAATTATCTTGTCAATTCCCCAACTTAGTCACAAGTCAATTAATTTGTAACCTGAAAAGACTCGCCTGTCATCAAAGACTTACACTTATTTATAAAAGAAAAAGGCACTGAGTCAAATATGACACAGCGCCTTTAATCAAAAGTTAGCCGAATTAATCTTGAAACGGATCGCGCACAAGTATTGTATCTTCGCGTTCTGGGCTAGTAGACAGTAGCGCAACTGGCGCACCTATAAGTTCTTCAACACGGCGTACATACTTCACAGCTGCGGCGGGTAAATCCACCCAACTCCTGGCGCCAAATGTGGTTTCAGACCAGCCGTCCATTGTCTCATATACTGGTTTAATTGCGGCCTGATCTTCCATGCCATATGGCAGGTGGTCATATTCTTTACCGTTCACTATGTAGCCAACGCAAATTTTAATTTCCTTAAGGCCATCAAGTACATCAAGCTTAGTAAAGGCAATGCCCGTGATGCCCCCGACAATAACACTTTGACGTACCAGAACAGCGTCAAACCAGCCACAGCGGCGCTTACGGCCAGTTACAACACCAAATTCATGGCCTTTTTCACCAAGATATTGACCAACTTCATCATCTAATTCAGTTGGGAAAGGCCCCTCACCCACACGTGTTGTATAGGCCTTGGTGATGCCAAGAATATAATCAAGACTACCAGGTCCAATACCAGAGCCATTAGCAGCCTGACCACCGACTGTATTAGAGCTTGTCACAAAAGGATATGTGCCGTGGTCAATATCAAGAAGTGTCCCTTGCGCACCCTCAAACAAGATACGTTTTCCAGCTTTACGGGCATCATCTAAGGTCTTCCAAGTATTAGTCACATAAGGTGTAATCTGTGGCGCAACTTCCATCAGCGCATCAGCTACAGTCTTCAGGTCAATCTCTGCAACACCAAAACCACGACGCAGTGCATTATGATGTTCTAGCGCTACAACAAGACGTGCCTCAACAATTTCTCTTGATACCAGATCGCAGGCACGGATAGCACGACGTCCAACCTTATCTTCGTATGCAGGACCAATACCGCGACGAGTGGTACCAATTTTCACGCCCTCTGATGCATCTTCTCTTAAACCATCCAACTCACCATGATATGGCATAATGAGTGTTGCATTTGCAGCAAGCTGCAAACTATCTGGATTAATATCCACGCCTTGCCCACGCAATTTTTCTATTTCAGAAAGTAATGCCCAAGGGTCAACAACGACACCGTTGCCAATCACTGATTGCTTGCCACCGCGTACAATACCAGAAGGTAGCAGTGATAACTTATAGACCTTGCCATCGATAACCAGCGTATGACCTGCGTTATGACCACCTTGGAAACGCGCCACTACTTCAGCACGCTCTGACAGCCAATCAACGATCTTACCCTTGCCTTCGTCGCCCCACTGAGAGCCTACGACAACTACATTGCCCATATTAATCCCTTTCTGGATTTTTGAATCTGTATATAAAAACTCACTTTAAAGAGTTTTTACCGCTGTTCCATCAAAATAATGACTACAGCCTAATCTACTCGCTTCATTTAATGAATCAGCCGCATCTGTCAAGCCTTGAATCACACGCCAACCCTCTTTGCGTAAGTTATTTGCCTGCTCCGATGATACACCATGGGCGACAAATAGTTTATCCACAGGACTTGGAGCCGGAAGCGCGCGTAATAATGTATCCAAATATACAGAAAAACCAGTTGATGGCTCAAAGCTACCATCAGCGTGGCTAGTTTCATATCGACCACCGCGACCTAATTCACCACGTACACCACGTGCAAATAGTGCAAATCCAATACCCGTTTTATATTCAAAACCATGACTTTCGCCCGGGTCAATAGTAACGGCCAAATCAGGCATTTGTGTTGATATCATAGCAGATAAACTAGCTAGACCCTCAATAAGCCTTAAGGCCTCGCCATCAAGTTTTAGAGAATGCAGATTAGCCAGCGCGTAATCTGCGGGTCCCGCAGCATTCAATAGCGCTGTTAATAGTGCGCGGCTACTATCATCAAAACCAGCTAATGCACCGACATCTTTTGTATCCAGCGCTTCTCTTGCTGCCTCTGTCTGCATTTCACCCAAACCAAGCTGCCCACATATTGCCGACACAAGAGGAGCCACAGTTAAATCAAGAGACAGGTCTGAAATACCAAGTCCCTTAAGGGAATTAACGGCCAATGATATGACTTCAAGATCAGCTTCCAAGCTAGTGGCGCCAATTAATTCGACACCCGCTTGATAAAATTGGCGAGTCGGACGAATTTGACTGCCCTTAACCCGCATGACATTACCCGCATAAGCAAGGCGCAGTGGTCGCTCGACCGACTGTAACCTTGTTGCAGCTATACGCGAAATTTGCACCGTCATATCCGTGCGCAGCGCCATAACCTTTTGTGTTTCAGGATCAAGCAAACGAAACATCTGTGTGCCATGCTTAGCGCTTTGGTATGCAGTCGGCCCAACGAGCAAGCTATCCTCAAACTCGACAAGAGGTGGAGAAACACGGTCATAGCCATAGCTTAAGAAAACATCAATTAAGCTTCGGATAATACCGGCCTCTTGCTCAGCAAAAGGCGCGAGCTGATCACGCAACCCTTCAGGCAACAATGCCTGTTTTGAATATTGACGGGCAGATTGCCCGCCACCAACATTATTTACATCTGAACCAGACATGTTCGCCTGCTCCTCTAGAAAGTTAAACTTTTTGCCTGAAGTACATGCGGCAGTGCGCTTAATTGGTCAAGCACTACTTGTGGCACAGCACTATCAACACCCACGAGAGCCACAGCCTGACCACCATTTGGGTGACGACCAAGGTTAAAGTTAGCAATATTTAGCCCATTATGACCAAGAATTGTTCCTAAAGCACCAATAAAGCCAGGTTTATCTGCATTCACAACATAAATCATATTTGGTGCAATCTCAGCCTCTAGATTAATCTCATTAACCTCTACAATACGTGGCGCACTGTTAGCGAACAAAGTACCCGATACTGAACGAGTTTGTTTTTCAGTCACTACTGTTAATTTGATCAGCGTATGATAGTCACCTTCAAAGTCATGTTTTGTCTCAGTCACGTTAATATCACGTTCCTTAGCAATCACAGGTGCATTGACCATATTCACACTATCCATAAGTGGTGAGAGCACGCCCTGCACAACAACAGCCGTTAATGGCTTAGTGTTCAGCGCTGCCACATGGCCACTATATTCAATCGTTATAGATTTCAGGCCCGTTTCTGTTAATTGCCCCGCAAAGCCACCAATTTGTTTTGCCAAATCCATATAAGGCTTTAACTTGGGTGCTTCCTCAGCAGACAGACTCGGCATATTCAGTGCATTTGTCACGCCGCCATTCAGTAGATAATCTGATAACTGCTCAGCCACTTGTACCGCCACGTTAACTTGCGCCTCAGATGTTGAGGCACCTAGATGCGGCGTACAGATGACTTTTTCATGACCAAAGAGAGCATTTTCTTTAGCAGGCTCAACTTCAAACACATCAAGCGCAGCGCCTGCAACCTTGCCGCTATCAAGCGCAATTTTAAGCGCAGCCTCGTCGATTAAGCCGCCGCGAGCGCAGTTGATAATACGTACACCATCTTTCATCTTGGCAAATGCATCCTTGCCAATAATACCACGCGTGGTATCTGTTAAGGGCGTATGCAAGCTAATGAAATCAGCTTTTGCAAATAGCTCGTCTAACTCGACCTTCACCACACCCAGATCAGTTGCGCGATCTGGCGTTAAGAATGGATCGTAAGCTATAACTTTCATCTTTAGACCAATTGCACGCTCAGCAGCCAGCGCGCCGATATTACCACAACCAATAAGACCAAATGTTTTACAGGTAATCTCAACACCCATGAACTTTGACTTTTCCCATTTTCCAGCGTGTGTAGATGCACTCGCCTGCGGGATATCACGCGCCAGCGCCATCATCATAGCGATAGCATGCTCAGCCGTTGTTGTGCTGTTACCAAATGGCGTATTCATCACCACCGTACCATTTGCAGTAGCCGCAGGAATATCAATGTTATCTACACCAATACCAGCGCGACCAATAACCTTTAGGTTTTTAGCAGCAGCTAGAACGTCGGCGTCAACCTTCGTGGATGAGCGAATTGCAAGACCGTCATAATCACCAATCATGGCGATCAATTCTTCTTTAGTCTTGCCTGTTATTACGTCTACATCACAGCCAGCTTCTTTGAATGTTTGCTCCGCTAATGGGCTCATCTTATCTGAGATTAATACTTTAACCATTGTATAGTCCTTCTTTATTTCTTGATCCTCGCATTAGCTCGGGCGGCCACTTGGCCTTGCCTCACTTA
>CBFDCC010000014.1:0-59229 GCA_965603205.1 uncultured Kordiimonas sp.
GAAGAAACCGAAGAAACCGAAGAAACCGAAGAAACCGAAGAAACCGAAGAAACCGGTGTCGAAGAAGATAATGCCAAAGAAGACAAGGATGACGCTCATGACGTCCGATGATGAGTATCAGCCGAGTCCACCAGATTTTATCGAGGGTGATACTGTCGATGAGACTGAGGCCAGTAAAAGCCCAATTCTTGACCATTTAAAGGAATTACGTCGTCGCTTGATCTATGTGGTGACTGGTATGATAATCTTCTTCTGTGTGGGGCTTTTCTTCGCCAACGAGATTTTCCAGTTTCTCGCACAGCCTTATGTGGACGCACAAACCAGCCTGCAAGCTGATAGTGGCGTAGATACAGGCGTGCGCATGATCTACACCAGTTTGACTGAGAAGTTCGTCGTTGATTTAAAGGTGGCGCTATATGCGGCCTTTATGGTGACATTTCCTTTCATTCTCATGCAGATATGGAAATTCGTTGCACCAGGTCTTTATAAGCATGAAAAACGCGCCTTTTTCCCGTTTTTGCTAGCGACCCCTATGTTGTTTCTCGGCGGCGCATCTCTTGCTTATTATTTTGTTATACCATGGGCATGGGAGTTTTTGCTCAGTTACCAGCAATTTGGCAGTGATAGTACATTACAGATCGCAGCAGAAGCGAAAGTGAATGAATATCTATCCCTGATCATGAAATTGATCTTTGCCTTTGGATTTGCCTTTTTACTGCCAGTGTTTTTGACCCTTTTGGGTCGTGCTGGTATTGTATCGGCAGCTACTTTGCGTGATAAGCGTCGTTATATGGTGGTGGTGACATTTTTAATGGCCGCATTCTTAACGCCACCTGATCCGATGAGCCAAGTTGCACTGGGTATACCGATTATGATTTTATACGAGATTTCGATCATATTGATTGCCATGTCGGAAAAGAAAAAACGAACAGCAGAAAATGCTGATGATGAAACTCAAGAATAATAACCATTTGGAAATACTATGTTTGATATAAAGTTTATTCGCGAAAACCCTGCTGAATTTGATGCTGCTATGGCGCGTCGTAAGGTCGAGCCTCAATCTGATTCTATCTTAGCATTAGATACAAAATACCGCGCACTACTAACCGAAAGCCAAGAAGCACAAGCGCGCCGTAATGTTGCGTCAAAGTTAATTGGTGCGGCCAAAGGGCAAGGCAATGAAGAAGAAGCGCAAGCCCTTATGACTGAAGTGGGCACGCTGAAGGATCGCATTGCTGAAATAGCGGTGGAAGAGGTCGCAACGGGTGATGCGTTAAATACGCTCCTGTCAAGCTTGCCGAATATGATCTACGCGGATGTGCCAGACGGTGCAGACGAAGATGATAATGAGGAAATGCGTACTTGGGGAGAAAAGCCGAGCTTTGATTTTGAACCGCAAGAGCATTTCGACTTGGGTGAGAAACTGGACGGTATGGACTTTGAGCGCGCTGCGAAAATGTCAGGTGCGCGTTTTGTGATTTTAAAAGGTGGCATAGCGCGTCTAGAGCGTGCGCTGGGTCAGTTCATGATTGACCTGCATACTAACGAGCATGGCTATACAGAGGTGGTGACACCTGTGCTTGTGCGCAGTGAAGCGCTATACGGCACTAGCCAGCTACCAAAATTTGAAGATGATCTGTTTAAGCAAGACACAGGGCATTATTTGATCCCAACGGCTGAGGTTACGCTAACCAATCTACACGCAGGTGATATCATCGAAGAAGAGAGCTTGCCACTGCGATATGCTAGCTTAACACAGTGTTTCCGCGCTGAGGCTGGTTCTGCTGGTCGTGACACACGTGGTATGATCCGTCAGCACCAGTTCGCTAAGGTTGAAATGGTAGCCATGACAACGCCAGAGGAATCTGACGCTGAATTAGAGCGCCTACTTGGTTGCGCCGAGGAAGTGCTAAAGCGTCTAGAGTTAGCGCACCGCACGCTTAAGCTATGTACGGGTGATATTGGTTTTGGTGCACGTCGTACCTTTGACATCGAGGTATGGCTACCGGGTCAAGATCGTTTCCGTGAGATATCTAGTTGCTCCGTCACGGGTGATTTCCAAGCGCGCCGTATGAAAACTCGCTGTCGCCCTAAGGGTGAGAAGCAAACACGCTTTATTCATACGTTAAATGGCTCTGGCCTTGCTGTTGGTCGCACATTAATTGCTGTATTAGAAAATTATCAAAACGCCGATGGTAGCATCCGTGTGCCTGATGTTCTCAAACCGTATATGGGTGGCCTTGAGGTTATAAAAGGTTAGTTCATATCCCTAAAGCTCGTCACTCCCGCGAAGGCGGGAGTCTATGCCTAATCACTGAGTTTGGTGGTCCAAAATGGATTCCCGCCTACGCGGGAATGACGGGGAGAGGGAACTCATGTAAGGATTATCTTGATCTTGCAAATTCTTCTGCTTATCGTGATTTCATGATGAGTAGCAATGCATTAAAGATTAAACAGTATATACTGGCGCCACTAGTGGTCGTCAGTCTGTTAGTGCTGTCTGCTTGCGGTGGGGGCAGTAACCCCGCTGCTATTAAAGGCGTGAATAAGGTCCGTAATTCACCCAAGTCTATGCCATATCCAAAGGCCAATCCTAGAAGATCAAGAGGCGTAGCTTCTGCGGGCAATGTGGTGGTACGAAAGGGTGATACTCTTTATAATATATCAAAGCGTTATAAGGTGACGGTGCGAGATATTATTCGCGCTAACCGTCTGCGTTCGCCTTATACCTTGTCACTGGGGCAACGTCTTAGTTTGCCTTCACCCAAGACCCACATAGTTAAAAAGGGCGAGACAGGTTATTCTATCGCGCAGAAATACAGCGTGAATCTTTCATCCATGATGAAGATTAATAGGGTGCGGGCACCTTTTAGTCTTAGCATTGGGCGAAAGTTGAAACTGCCTGGTGGTGCAACCATGCGATCTACTAAGGTTGCTAAGGCCCCGAAGTCCAAATGGAGACCAAAAACTGCGCCAAAGAAGGCCTCCCGTTATACACCCAAAAAAGGCGGTAAGGTCGCACGCTTAACGCCGCCAAAAAAATCAGGTCAATATTTTGCTTGGCCTGTACGCGGTCAGCTTATTCAGCGTTTTGGGCCAAAGCAGGGCGGCGTACATAATGACGGTATTAATATACTGGCTAAAAAAGGCTCTACGGTCCGCGCGTCAGAAACAGGCATTGTTGTCTATGCGTCTAACGCGCTCGAGGGATACGGCAACTTAATCTTGATAAAGCACCAAGGCGGCTGGATGACAGCCTATGCCCATACATCAAAAATGACAGTCACGCGCGGTCAGCAAGTTAAAAAGGGGCAGATGATTGGGCAGGTTGGGGCAACAGGCGGCGTTAGTAAGCCACAGCTCCATTTTGAAATCCGCCGCGCCCGCAAAGCCCTTGATCCACTGAGGTATTTGGCCAAGGGGTAGAAGCTTGTCACTCCGCACTTGATATGGTGTCTATTGAAAGCGGGGTGCTTTAGGATTGAATATTGTATCTAATTTTGAGCTGCTAGTGTGAACATCACTGTATAATGGATCCCGCATCAAGTACGGGATGACGGTCAAAAATAGGAAACTTGTTTCCGTACCGACTAAGTAGGAGGCCGAGCCAATGCTAGGATAGCCACTAGTGGCGTTTGAGCGGACAATTATAGGCGGAAAATCCTTTGGCAAAGCGCTCAGTATTTTCAAAGAGGGTATTTAGACTTCTATCGATTCCCTTTAACAGGCTCAGTGGAATAGCTGATATCTCAGATACTGGGCGTAGGTTTAATGTATGCGCGCCGTAGACAAACGCATGGGCAGAATTGGCATCAAAAGAGGTAGCTTGTTCTGGAGAAATACGCTCTAGCGCAGCTGCGATACGCTCTAAATACCTGTTATCCATATTATTTTCTCTTAACCATTGTTATTTTGACGATGACCACTTGTATCACCCTTATTTCATACCTATCTCTTAACATAACGTTTTGCCAAGGTTTTTTTGGTAATTAGAGCGCTGATATGTTGCAATTAATGTGGGCGTGATTATAGTCGCCTCAACAGACAAAAATAACACACTTGATGTGGGAAGAAATTAAAGGGATTTATCTATGTTTTCATCACCAGTATATGCACAAGCTCAGGACGCTGCTATGGCCGCGGGTCAGCCAGGTCTATTAGAAAGCTTAATGCCACTACTATTTATCGTTCTTATCTTTTGGTTCTTGGTACTACGCCCACAACAAAAGCGTATGAAGGAACACCGCGCAATGGTTGCGGACGTTAAGCGCGGCGATACTGTTGTGACGGCTGGTGGTATTATCGGCAAAGTAACCAAGGTACGCGATGACAACGAAGTTGAAGTTGAAATTGCTGATGGTGTTAAGATCAAAGTGGTTTCGACGACGCTATCGGATGTACGTGTCAAAGGCGAGCCAGCAAAAGATAAAGATGCTGACAAAAAATAGAATAAAGTAACAGGAACCCCGATTATCTTTCGGGGTTCTGCTTATCTACAATTTAGTAGAGTTTTAAAGGACGATGCGATGCTTGATTTCCCGCGCTGGAAAGTCATTACGATTTTATTAGTTTGCTTTTTCGGCTTTCTAGGGGCTTTGCCTAATTTCTTGGACGAAGAAACTCGTGCTGAAATGCCTGCTTTTATGCCGACTCAAACCCTAGCGCTGGGTCTGGATTTACAAGGTGGTGTTCACTTGCTGTTTGAGGCTGATACGGCTGATGTGGTGAAAACGCGCCTCAGTAACTTACTGGGCGAAGTTCAGGATATTCGCCGTGATAAAAACAACCCTGGCAATCGTCGCCTTATCCGCAGTGTTCGCCCCGTTGGTGATACTGTTGTGGTAGAGGCGCGCGTGGGAAATACTGAAGAAACGACTGACGAAACTATTGAAAAAGTCCGTAAATTATTATTCCCCGTTACACAGGCAGTTGCTGCGACGACTAGTATTGCTGGTGGTGTAACAGAGATTGACATGGAGCGCGAAGGCCGCTTATTTACACTCAGCCTAACAGAACAGGGCGTGTTGATGCAAAAGCGTGACGCCGTTACCCGCTCTATCGAGGTTATTCGCAAGCGTGTTGATCCCGCTGGAACGCGCGAGATCACTCTGCAGCGTCAAGGCGAAGACCGCATTATTCTGCAAGTGCCAGGTGAGAGCGACCCACGTCGCCTACTCGAGATAATAACACAAGCAGCTAAGCTGACATTCCATGAAGTGATGAATACTCTGTCTCCAGAGGATATGGCCCGTGGTCGTGTACCCCCTGGCGTTGAGATTGTGAAGATGAAAGAGGGTGGCTCAATTGCCATTCGCAGTCGTGTGATTGTGTCTGGTGGTGATTTGACCAATGCTAAGGCTGCATTTGATCAGAATGGCGAATCTGCAGTTGCCTTTACATTCAATGCTCGTGGTGCCCGCCGTTTTGGTGACTATACGCGCAAAAACATCGGCAAATTATTCGCTATTCGTCTTGATGACGAGATCATCAGTGCGCCGCGTATTCAAACGGCTATCCTTGGTGGTAGTGGCCAAATCACTGGCATGGGCGGTGTGGAAGAATCAACAAATCTCGCTACGTTACTTAAAGCTGGTGCACTGCCTGTTGCGTTAACCGTGATGGAACAGCGCACAGTTGGTCCTGATCTTGGTGCAGATTCTATTGAGGCTGGTAAATGGGCGTCGATGCTGGGCTTTGTTGCCGTGATTGTCTTTATGGGGATCAGCTATGGTCGTTTTGGTCTTGCTGCCAATACGGCGTTGATTGTGAATTTGATATTGATTATGGCTGCTCTTAGCTTTTTTCAAGCCACATTAACATTGCCGGGTATTGCAGGTATTGTTCTAACAATCGGTATGGCGGTTGATGCCAATGTGTTGGTGTTTGAACGTATTCGAGAAGAACAAAATGCCGGCAAGGCACCCTTTGCTGCAATGGATACTGGTTACGCTCAGGCGTTCTCGACCATTATGGATGCCAATATCACTACATTTATTGCTGCTGCGGTACTTTATATGCTTGGTACAGGGCCGGTTCAGGGCTTTGCTGTTACGCTGGCCATCGGTATCCTCACATCCATGTTCACCGCTGTTATGTTAACACGTTATATACTTGCCACTTGGTTGCGCCTCTCGCGTCCTGCCAAGTTGCCATTGTAAGGAGGCCGTCAGATGTTTCAGAAATTAATCAGCGGTTCTGATATTAAGTTTCTTAGCTATCGTAAAATAGCTTTGGTTTTATCTGTAATATGCATGTTCATCTCTATTGGCTTATTTGCAGTCAAGGGTTTGAATTACGGCATCGATTTTAAGGGTGGTATCACCATTGAAATAGGCACACCCAATGTTGTGCCTATTGCCAAAGTGCGCGCGACATTATCGGCTCTAAATCTTGGTGACGTGAAGGTGCAAGAATATGGCCGCCCAACAGAGGCGCTTATTCGTATTGAGCGTCAACCAGGCGGTGATGCAGCGCAAAAGGATGCGATCGACGCGGTACAAACAGCACTCGATACTGCAATCGAAGGCATTACATACCGCCAAGAAAATGTGGTTGGTCCTGTGGTGTCAGAAGAGTTGAAAACTGATGGTGTGTTATCGGTGACTGTGGCTATCTTTGCGGTGCTTATTTATATTTGGTTCCGTTTTGAGTGGCAATTTGGTCTAGGCGCTGTATTTGCTCTTGTGCATGATGTGGTGCTAACTATTGGTTTCTTTTCCTTTACGGAACTTGAGTTTAATCTGTCAATCATTGCGGCATTGCTGACGATTGTTGGTTATTCGCTGAATGATACCGTGGTTGTTTATGACCGCGTGCGGGAAAATATCCGTAAATTCCGTAAGAAGCCTATGGAAGATGTTCTTAACCTATCGCTTAACCAAACACTAACACGCACGATCATGACCTCTGTGACAACGTTGCTGGCATTGCTAGCGCTGTTTTTCTTTGGTGGTCAGGTGATACAAGGCTTCGCTGATGCGATGATCTGGGGTGTGGTTATTGGTACATATAGCTCTATCTTTGTAGCATCCCCTGTATTGATGATGTTCAACCTGCGTTCTGAGGATTTGATTATAGATGATCCACACCAGAATGATCCAACAGTTGATAAAGCATCTCGCCCTGGAATGTTTGAGCAATAATGCGCGGAGAGATTAAATCCGCGGGTCTAACCCTTACGCCTCAATCAGATGATGATTTATTACTGGTTGAGGGGTATGGTAACGGCGGCTTTAAAATGCGGGGCAGTCGTATCATGGGCAGTATGCTGGTTATGCCCACAGGTTTTTTCCCCCTTGAGGCTACATCAATTGATGCGTTAACCTTAGGGCATCTAGAGAAATTATTCGATGCAGAGTATCTACCAGAGATTCTACTTATTGGTACTGGTGAGCGTATGATGCTATTGCCAGCTCCATTAAAAGCCGACCTAAAAGCCAAGGGTATCGGCTTTGACCCCATGGATACAGGTGCGGCGGCCCGCACATTTAATGTGCTAACCATGGAAGCGCGCCGTGTTGCCGCGGTTTTAATTGCTGTTTAACGCAGGTAATGCACGACTTACCGCCAAGTTAAACTGTTTATCGCAACCACCGCACCATTCACCGATTGATTGTTTCTTTGCTTTTCGCGGATGTTAGTGTGTCTTTAACAACAAAAGAGCAAAAGCTCATAAAGGCCCGAGACACGAAACATACAGCGAGGTCGCAATCCTACAAATAAGTAGGAAGTGAAATATAAAACAAATAGAGCACTGAGTTAGAAGAAATCGAAGGATAATATGATGTACGGTATAAAACTTATAAAAGATGCAGTAGTTGCGACTAGTTTAACAGCGCTTTTAATAGCAGGTGCAGGATATGCACAGGCAGATGATGGCGATGAAAAAAATAAAAAAATAGTCATTACTCAGGGAAAGAGTGCGCCCGTAGCTCGTGCAAAAAGTTCATCACGTTCTTCATCACGTTCTTCATCACGTTCTTCATCCTATAATACCAGCACTAGTGATAGTGACGACGATAGAGATACCATCGTTGTTGACGGGGATGGTAACGAGCATCATGTTGGGCGTGACCGTAATGTTTTTCACTACGAATTATCCCAAAAAGACAAGACAAAAGCCGTTGCCGAGATAGAGCGTAGTTTAATCAAAGTTGAACGTAAGCTAGAAAACCTTGATGGGGATAATGATAAGGGCGGCCGTATTGCCCGTGCTGCGCTTGAAATGGCAAAGGCAAGCTTAGAGGCTGCTATGGAAGGTCTACAATCGGGTCATCATATGGTAGGCAATATGAGCATTGATTTCGGTAATTTTGGCGCCACCATTCGTGAAAGTATGATTGAATCGCTAGAGGACCTGCGTGATAGCGAAGTTGAACTAGGCGAAATGGCAATAGAAATTCAAGAGGAAATGATCGATGCCCGCGAGGAAATTAAAGAAGCATTAAGGGAAGTTCGTGAAAATAATGACGATGAAGATCTGAAAAGGCATAAGTTAAGAGCGTTAGAACGTGCTGAACGTAATATGGCGCGGATGGAAGAGCAAGAGCTTAGAAAGTTAAAACGTGCTGAGGAAGACATTAGGCGATCAAGAGTACGCCTTGAGGCAAAGTTAGAAGCCCGCGAAGCCAAAGAAAAGTATAAAAAGGCCAAAAAGGCTATGAAGGAAAGAATGAAAGCCAGAGAAAAAGATTCGTAAATAGTCTTGAATATCTGTGGTATTATTATCATATACGTTAGGTGCTGCAACGATAGAATGCAGATAAATTAGGCGAGGGGTGACATGCAAAAAATAACAATAGCATGCACAAAATGAAGAAAAGCATGCGAGATAAATATAAAATACAACTAATTTTAGTTGCGCCACTGGCTCTGGCTATGAGCTTTAGTGCGGTTAATGCTCAAGCAAAAGAGAAATCCAGTTCTGTTACTGCTAAATTACCACCCTTTTCTATGGATAGTTTTGGTGCCGCAGTGCGTAACCTTAAAAATGCTAAACCTAAATCCAATAATGCAGCTATCGGCATTAAACTGTCGGCGCATGCTCATGACAGCAGTTGTTCAGCTGAGAGCCATGAATTTGATGCCATGATGCAAGCCTTGCAACACCGTATTGAGGCTGGCAAAAAATATGTAGTTGATAAAGCAGATCAAGATAAATTAAAGGTCATTATGCGCGAAAATTCAGCCTTAGAAGGTGCTTTGTCAAAAAGTAAGATTGAATGGCAAAAACAAGTATCAAGTAGTAATCTTGTCAAAGAGGATATTGCATTAAGACAAGAAAAACTAAATGATATTAAAGAATTATCAGATGATGCCGAAATTAATAGTATTCTAACCGACGTTGAAAATGCCCTTAAAGAAGCTCAAAATGCTTTAAAGGTTGATATGGGCAAGGTCGAGGCCGACGCCAAGGCTAAAACCATACTGGATAAAGCCGCCAAAGATAAGACCGCTAAAGATAAAACCGTTTGGCCAAAAAAGAAAACAGACGATAAAGATACAGATAATTAATCTTTATCCTTGATGAACGGTCTTGCCGCCCAGCAGGGTTCTGTTAATTTTGATATGCTTCAATTCATCAGGGTCGACCTTATGCGGGTCCTTTTCTAATAAAACAATATCAGCCAATTTTCCCGGCGTTAGCGACCCTTTAATATCTTCTTCAAAGGACGCGTAAGCGCCGTTCATTGTGCAAACCTGCATGGCTTCCTCAATCGTTAGGCGTTGGCTAGGTCCCCAAACGTCACCAGCAGCATCTTTGCGTGTTACTAGGCTTTGCAGCGCCATCATCGGCTCGAAAGGGCCTGGGGTAAAGTCAGAGGCTGGTGCTACTGGAATACCTGCGTCGATAAAGGATTTATGGGCGAACATATTTTCCATTTTTTCAGGACCATACTCATGCCATTTCTCGCCGTGATAATGGGCATATGTGTAAAAGGGTGTAGGAATAACGCCTGTATCCTTAATGCGCTTAATCAGGGATGGATTAATCAGCGAACAATGCTCAATACGGAAACGAGGGTTTTCACCTTTCCATCCTCTAAGAACGCGCTCATAAGCATTGAGAACCATATCAATGGTTACATCACCATTAGCGTGAATGCCGATCCGATAACCACGGGCAACGGCATCATCAACGGCTGCGTCAATCTCTTCTTGGCTCATCGTTAGAATGCCATAATCGTCAGCTCGGCCTTTGTAGGGGGTGCTCATGCGCATTGTGCGTTCGGACGCTGAACCATCAGCACCAAACTTAACAGCCCCAATGCTAAGCATATCATTACCGTAACCTGATTTCATGCCAGCATCACTTAATGTGTGAAAAATTGATTTTGACGCACCAAAAGCTCGGCCACTAGGCATAAAGGAAACGCGACAGCTTAACTCTCCTGCGTGATAAGCATCTTGGTATGAGGTCCAGTCCTCATGGGAACCATATGCATCAGTTGTCGAAGTCAGGCCGCTTGCAGCCATGCGTTTTGTCATCAATTTTGCATTTTCTTGATTTTCTCTACGTCCTGCTACGGGCCAAACGCCAACCTTATTAAAGGCGGCAATGGCTTTTTCAGCAATGCGGCCTGTAAATTCACCATCTTCGCGGTAGAATTTACCGCCAGAAGGGTCAGGCGTATCCATAGTGACACCTGATATTTCATAAGCCTTGCTGTTAACCACACCAGTGTGGCCACCGCGATGCTGTATAAAAATAGGATGTTCAGTGCTCACCGCATCTAGATCAGACTTTGATACGGGACGGCCTTCCTTAAATTTTGTGTCATCATACATGGTGCCAAGAACCCAGTGGCCTTTAGGTGTTTTAGCTGCGCGCTCACGCAGGGCATTTTGCACTTCGGGAATCGTCTGAAATCCTACATTGGCACTTGTCGCTGCACTCGCCATAAGTGGGTGGCTATGGCTATCTATAAATCCGGGGGTAACAGTCATGCCAGTGGCATCAATGATATCTGTACCAGATGAAGCTAGTTCTTTTATGTCGGTTATGCTGCCCACGGCAACAATATGTTTGCCGCGAATGGCAATAGCTTCAATGTTTTTATACAGAGGGTCCATGGTGTGATATGTACCGCCAAGAATAATCGTATCGACAGTACCTAAATTGGCTTTTGCTAAAATTGCCGGTGCATATGCTGCAAGTCCCGCAGTGGCAACAGAATTTCTTAAAAAATTACGACGTGTCCACATAATATAACCCTCCCTTTATGTATTTCATGTAACGCTACAATGAAAAAAAGGATAAGTCTAATGTTGTAGATTTTACTACATGCGCTTTGGGGTGCTTATGTCGTAAATTCAGGGGTGTTTTCTTAAGGTGTTAAGGTTTATTTTTCAAAATGTAGTTGCCAAGTTTATTGCAAGCCTAGATACAATTTGCGTCAATAACTTTGGTGTTTAGTGTAGCCCAGTCCTTGATGTCGTTAATGGTACCAACAGCAACGATATGCTTGCCACGGATAGCGAGTGCTTTAGGAGCGTTATATCCTAAGTGCGTTGTGTCTCATTTGCCTTGAAAGATTACCGTATCTATATTGTCTAATTTAGATGTTACCATTAGAGGTAGTGCATAAATTGATAAACCTGCCATGGCAGCTGACGATTGTAAAAAATAACGACGTGTCCACATGTTAGGCCTCTCCCTGCACATGTTTATGTAGAGTTCTATTGAAAGTGTAGGAGAGTATATATTGTCAATTTGGCGTATCATATGCAATGGCTCAGGTTAGAGAATGCTACATAAGTTTCCTTTTGCAATGTTATTATAATGAATCAACTAGACGAGCATTGATCTTCATGGTATTTGCGCAATAAATATATGTATTTTTACTAGCATTTGTGAGTGACATTCACTAGGTTAACAACTGCTTTTAGGCCGCGTGGAGTTTTTTATGCCGAACACAGAATTTGAGACAGTTAATATCGCTATAGCTGGGCTTGGCACCGTAGGTGTTGGGGTTGCAAAAATTATACTGCAGAATGGCGAAATGATTGCTCAGCGGACGGGGCGTATGCCCGTTATCACTGCCGTTTCCGCACGCACAAAAGATAAAGACCGTGGTGTTGATTTGTCCGGTATGACTTGGGTGGATAATGCTACGGGTTTAGCAGCACTTGATAATGTTGACCTAGTCGTTGAACTTATTGGTGGCAGTGAAGGCACCGCACTTGATTTGGCACGGGACACACTTGAGCGTGGTAAAGGTTTTGTAACAGCCAATAAGGCGCTAATTGCTATCCACGGCGCAGAGCTAGCGGCTCTTGCCGAAGCAAACAATGCACCCCTATATTTTGAAGCTGCTGTTGCTGGCGGCATTCCAATTTTAAAGGCTATTCGTGAAGGCCTTGCAGGTAATAATATATCTACCGTTCAAGGTATTTTAAATGGCACCTGTAATTATATCTTAACGCGGATGGAAAAAGAGGGCTTGCCTTTTGATGACGTGCTGGCCGACGCTCAACGTCTTGGCTACGCTGAGGCTGATCCAACCTTTGATGTGGACGGTATTGACACGGCCCATAAAACAGCAATTCTCGCTGCATTAGCATTTGGCGTAAAGCCAGATTTTAATGCCATAGACTGCGAGGGTATTCGCTCAATCGCCCCCGTGGATATTGACTACGCTAAAGAGCTTGGTTTTCGCATCAAGCTATTGGGTGTGGCCGTTAAAACACAAGAGGGTATTGAGCAACATGTACATCCAGCAATGGTACCGCTATCGGAGGCTTTAGCAGGCGTCCATATGGCAACTAATGCTGTTCTTGTTGGTGGCGACTATGTTGGAGAAACCGTATATATCGGCGCAGGCGCAGGCGAAGGTCCCACAGCCAGTGCTGTTGTTGGTGATATATCGGATATCCTATCAGGTGCTAACCGACCTGCCTTTGGCGTGCCAAGCGATAAACTAATGGCGTTAAAGTCACTGCCGTCCCAGAAACATCAGGGTGCTTATTATATCCGACTAAGGGTAGAAGATGAGCCAGGTGTTATGGCAGATATTACAACAACAATGCGTGATCATGATGTCTCTATGGAGAGTATCCTGCAGCGCGGTGCCGCCGATGGTGGTGGTGTTTATATTGTTATGACTACACATGAAACCAGTAATCAAATTATTGATAATACTCTACAAACAATAGCAGCTATGGATCATGTTCTTGATGCGCCAGTGTTGCTTAGAATTGAAACTGTTAAATAGAATAGGAATCTTGCCCAATGTCCTCTGATGATTTAGAGCGCGACTTAGTAATGGAATTTGTACGAGTCACTGAAAAGGCAGCTTTGTCTTGCTACAGTGAAATCGGACGCGGTGATGAAAAGGCAGCAGATGCTGCTGCTGTTAAAGGCATGCGCGAAGCGCTAAATGTACTACCAATTGACGGCGTTGTTGTTATTGGTGAAGGCGAACGTGATGAAGCACCTATGCTATTCATTGGTGAAGAGGTAGGCTCTGGTGGTCAAGGCGTTGATCTAGCGATGGACCCACTTGAGGGTACAACAATTTGTGCTAAAAATATGCCAAACTCACTTGCTGTTATCGCAGCAACACCAAAAGGCGGCATGTTGAATGCGCCTGACGTATATATGGACAAAATCGCCGTTGGTGGTGGATTGCCTGATGGTGTGATTGATCTAGATAAAAGCCCAACAGAAAATGCTATGGCTGTTGCGGCTGCTAAGGGTAAGGATGTGAAGGATGTATGTGTATGTGTACTTGATCGTCCTCGTCACGCTGAGCTGATTAAAGAGCTGCGCGGCATTGGTTGCCCTATCAAGCTTATTGGCGACGGTGATGTTGCTGGTGTGATTGCTACAACAAAAGCAAGCACCATGGTTGATATGTATATAGGTTCAGGTGGTGCACCAGAAGGTGTTCTCGCCGCTGCTGCACTTCGTTGTATCGGTGGTCAGTTCCAAGGTCGCTTGGTATTCCGCAACGATGATGAGCGTGCACGCGCTAAGAAATGGGGCATTACAGACCTAAACCGTAAATATTGTCTTGAAGAGCTAGTAAGCAAAGAAGTTATCTTCGTAGCAACTGGTGTAACGGATGGTGACATGGTTGAAGGCGTTCACAAAACGGCTACTGGGTTCACGACTGAAACATTAGCACTGCGTTCATCGTCAAAGACCGTACGTTATGTAAAAGGACACCATGTTGCCTAGCAGCATACATGATAAAGATACTGGTGCGGCGGATCCTTTTCTTGGGGTCCGCCGTTCTGCTTTGGGGCAAATGTGGGTCGAACGCCCCTATGTACCGCGCATTGCAGGTGCAATCGCTGAAAAATTAGACGTTTCAAGTATTGTTGGTCAGCTTATCGCTGCACGTGGTATTGACCTTGACGGCGCGGCTAGTTTCTTTGATCCTTCTATTCGCGATAGTTTGCCCAATCCTGATGAATTTAAAGATATGGATAAGGCTGTTGAGCGAATCGTCGCTGCTATTACCAAGGGTGAGAAAATTGCGATCTTTGGTGACTATGATGTCGATGGTGCTACGTCCTCGTCCGTGTTGTCGCGGTTTTTCTCTAGCCTTGGTGTAGCCTGTAAAATTTACATTCCTGATCGCAATATCGAAGGTTACGGCCCTAACACAAACGCGTTGCTATCACTGCACCGTGATGGTGCGGCTTTGGTGATCACTGTGGATTGCGGTACCTTGTCGTATGGGCCGCTAGAAGATGCTTTTAATGCAGGACTAGATGTTATTGTCGTTGACCATCATAAGGCGGAGACCACACTACCGAAGGCCGTCGCTGTCGTTAATCCTAATAGATTAGATGAAAGCGGTGAATATGGGCAACTCGCCGCCGTTGGCGTAGCTTTCATAGTTGCTGTTGGTGTTAACCGCGCATTGCGTGAGAGTGGCTGGTATGAGCGAACAGGCCGCAGTGCGCCAGATTTATTGTCATTATTAGACTTGGTTGCACTGGGTACTGTATGTGATGTTGTGCCACTTACAGGCGTTAACAGAGCTTTTGTGTCCCAAGGGCTGAAAGTGATGGCTAAGCGCGGCAATGTAGGTCTGACGGCCCTAGCTGATGTTGGGCGCGTGAATGAGGCGCCAACAACCTATCATGCTGGTTTTGTACTAGGGCCACGGGTTAATGCCGGTGGCCGTGTGGGTGAGGCCCCTCTTGGGTCACGTTTACTCACCTGTGATGATTATAGCGATGCCTGCGTTATGGCAGGGCAGTTGGATAGCTATAACGCTGATCGTCGTGAGATCGAGGCTGGCGTGCAAGAAGAGGCTATGAGCCTGATGAATAAGCATTTTGGCCCTGATGGCGGACCAGAGACAATGGTTTTTGCCGTTGGTAAAGGTTGGCATGCAGGGGTAATAGGCATTGTTGCCAGTCGGTTAAAAGATAAATATCAACGCCCAACATTTGTACTGACTATTGAAGATGGTATTGCTAAGGCTTCAGGGCGGTCTATCAGTGGTGTTGATCTGGGTGCCGCAGTGATTGAAGCGCAAGCTAAGGGTATATTACTCAAAGGTGGTGGTCACGCCATGGCAGCGGGCCTAAGTGTGGCTGAGGACCGTATAGAGGAGCTTGAGGCCTTTTTAAGTGATCATATGCGTGACGCCGTTAAAAAAGCCTCTGCAAGTCGTGCGCTTAAGTTAGACGGGGCGATCTCACTCATGGGCTGTACGGTTGATCTAATTGATGAAATTAACCAAGCAGGTCCTTTTGGAACAGGTAATGCGGCACCACGATTTGTGATTCCTGATATTACGCTCATAAAGGTCGATGTGGTAGGACAGAATCACTTGCGTTGCATTTTTAAGGGTAAAGACGGATCGTCGATGAAAATAATGGCTTTTAGGGCAATTGGAGAGCCGTTAGGTAATGCGCTTGAGAAATCTATAGGTAAGCGTTTTCATGTAGCTGGAAAATTGAAAAAAGACGACTGGGGCGGGACTTCTAAGGTGGAAATGACCATGGATGATTGCTCTATAATTACATCTGTTGCGTAATAAAATGAAATAATCACATTATTTTGTAAAAAGATGTTGACCAACAGCGGGGGGAAGGCTATCTAGGCCCCCGTTCAGAGTATGAACGAGCTTAAAAATGGTCCCTTCGTCTAGTGGCCTAGGACGCTGCCCTTTCACGGCGGAAACACGGGTTCGAGTCCCGTAGGGATCACCATCTTTAAGCTTGGTCATAATATAAGAAAATGGTCCCTTCGTCTAGTGGCCTAGGACGCTGCCCTTTCACGGCGGAAACACGGGTTCGAGTCCCGTAGGGATCACCATTTTCTTATAAAAAGCATAGCTTTAAAGTATTTACTAATTAAAATTTAATATTTTACAAATTTATAGATTATATACATATTTGTTGTGATCATATTTATTGACGAATGATATTGCAAAGAGTATCAAATATTAACTTGTTAATATATTGGGAATTAAATTCATGCCATCTGATAAATATGTTGTATGCCATTTGGGAGCACATAAGACCGCAACGTCACTACTTCAGGGCTTTTTTAAAAGTAAGTATAAATCTCTATATGAAAAAGAGGGCGTTATTTTATACCCTAGGCGAAAAACCAGCAAATTTATTGGCTGGGGTGAAAAAATAAAGCCTCATACCAAGAAATTTCGTGAAGTTATTACTGATGGTCTAAATGGTAATAATATTGTGGCTATTTCCAATGAAGATGCATTAGGGCACCCAATTCAAGCTGGCGCGCCAAGTCTATATCCAGATGCTGAAAAATACGCAAAAGAGCTTCGGCATGTATTGAAGGATATGGATGTTAAAATCTCTTACTATATCAGGTCACAAGAAGATTATATTCAATCTTACTATTTACAATTAGTGCACCAAGGTGAGTTTTATACTTTCAATCAATTCCTTGAAGAAAAAGCAAATATTGAGAAGTTGTCTTGGAAGCCTATTATAGAGGCACTCGCTAATACTTTTGGTGAAGAGAATGTATTTGTTGGTGATTTTAATAGTATTAAAAAAGGGCAAAAGGCTTTTCTGCAGGAGTTTTCTTCAACCTTTTTCCCTGGGATAGATATTCCTATCGCATATGGTAAGAAGCATAATTTCAGTATTTCGGATAGAGGATTGCAAATGGCGTTGAGAATAAACCCTTTACTTCGCAAACATGGAGGGGAAACTAGGCGAGTTCGTGATTTTCTTCAGGAAAACTTTTCTAATGCAACGGAACCGCGACCGATTTTGATGACTGATTCTTTTAAAAATGAAATTAAAGAGAGATATCAGGAAGAGAATGAGTATATTTTGAAGAAATTTTCTATGATCGATAGGCATGTTTAAAATGCTTGTAGGTGCAGTGTCGGAGTGGAAAATATAAAATTAAATACTGGCTTTTAGCCAGTTTTTTTTATGCCATTTTTTTATACTATTGCTGTTCTATCTCGGATTTGGCAAAAGTATTCTTGTAGTAAGTTTTTGAATGGGATTGGGTAGGTATAATGGCGGTTAAATTCTCACAGGTGCCAAATGTTAGTTATTATGATGTCAAGTCTGCCGAGACACAGCTGAAAGGCAGAGCTTTTCGCACGCCGTTAATTGAAAATCCTGTGCTTAATGAAATAGCAGGTGGTCGTGTGTTTGTTAAAGCTGAATGTTTGCAACATACGGGATCATTTAAATTTCGAGGAGCATACAACCGCATATCGCGTCTTAGTGACGATGACAAGAAAAAGGGTGTTGTGGCCTTCTCTTCGGGTAATCACGCGCAGGGCGTAGCCTTAGCATCACGTATGCTTGGTGTTAAGGCGACTATTGTTATGCCTGAGGATGCACCAACCATTAAAATGGAAGGCACTAAAGAGCTTGGCGCAGAGGTGGTGACCTATGATCGCTACACTGAAAGCCGAGAAGAGATATCCAAGGGGCTTTGTGCAACATTAGGGGCAACGTTAGTGCCGTCTTATGACGATATTTATATTATGGGCGGACAGGGCACTGTCGGTCTAGAGATTGCTGATGATCTACGTATGTTGCGCTTGGCTGCAGATCAAATATTAATAAATTGCGGCGGCGGAGGCTTATCATCAGGAGTATTCACTGCAACTAATGAAGTATGCCCACCACATGATAAATATGTGGTAGAACCAGCGCTGTATAATGACACACAGATGTCACTGGATCAGGGTAAGCGTGTAGGCGTTGATCCAACCCAGCATAGTATCTGTGACGCACTGCTAGCCCCTACGCCGGGCAAGATGACATACCAAAAGTTAAAAGAACTTGGTGTGAAGGGATTAACGGTGACGGACGAAGAGGCAATGAGTGCTATCGCCTTTGCCGCTAAGAATTTAAAGCTGGTGGGAGAGCCCGGCGGTGTGGTGTCACTGGCGGCTGTGTTAGAGCGGAAAGTGGATTTAAAGGATAAAGTTACTGTCTGTATTATCAGTGGCGGTAATATAGATAGTGAGACTTTGGCTAAGGCAGTTAATAATTATACGAAATAACTCTTTTCTGACTAATCTTGTTGGGTTATATAAATACGCAAGATGATTGCCAATGAATGGCATGATCAAACATTAAACGCTGGGGAGCATTAAAATGGTAACGAACGAGCATAAGAATACATACGAAGGCTTTATCAAATCTACAAAAATAGGCGTAGTTGCCAGTGTTGCAATTTTGGTTCTATTAGCCGCCATCGCATAAGCTTGATTTCATAGAATAAATTTAAAGCCCTGCCAATTTTGGCGGGGCTTTTTGTTGACTTGGAAATGTGGGAGAGAGACTTTAGTGGGCAGCGATACCTTTAAGCTCGTAGTGGCCATGAGATAGGTGACCAAATAGTTCTGTCACCTCAGGGTGGACAATAGGCTCGTCACTATCGTCAGCTAGAAGATTTTGCTGGCTAACATAGGCCTTGTAAGACGACTCGCTATTTTCAGCGAGTAAGTGATAATAAGGTTGATCCTTACTGGGGCGAATACCCTCAGGGATTGATAGCCACCATTCTTCGGTATTATCAAAATCGGGATCAACATCAACAATGACGCCGCGAAAATCAAAAAGGCGATGACGTACAACTTGCCCAATGGAAAACAGCGCGTCGCTGGTCACAATTGGTTCTTCACCGTAGCTGTATGATAAGGTCTCGCTCATGATAGTAACTCCTTATCCATTGAATAGGTTCTTGTGGCATGAGTGTCAATAAGTCTTTGGTGATATTTAGGCACTAAATGTAGTCTTTTGCATTTCATCCTATCTGGCGTTATACTTGCATTCATAATTCTGTCATAGTTCCTTGTTATAAGGAGGCATGAAAATGAAAATAGAAAAGAAAAAGAAATGAATAGAACAATAGATCAAGCGGGATTACGCCGCATAGCGCGTCTAGAGTTGGCAAGACATGCCCCCCTGACGCATAAAGAAGCCCTAAAGCATCTTCAATCGACTATGGGCCCCTATGAGATGGATATGTGCGCAATGTCAGATGATGTAGCTGCGTATTTAGGGCGTCATACAAAGCATTAAGGCTATATAACATAACATATAATACCCTGATGCAATAAAGCCCCACCATCAATCGATGCGGGGCTTTTATATTATTAATTTAAGAAGAGTAATATTCTTATTCTTCAGGCTCTAATAACTTATGAAGATGTACCACGGCGTATTTGGTCATTGCATCATCAACATTTTTCTGACTTTCTTGGCGCCAAGCATTTGTTGCTTCTTGCTCATTGGGATATACGCCTACTAAATGCACTTTATTAAGGTCAGTAAAATTAAGACCTTGTGGGTCGTCTACTTGACCACCCAGTACAAGATGTAGTTTATGTGTGTTGCCCATGGATCTCATTCCTTGTATTTATAATATATATTTGCTTTTTGCAGCAATGTAAGCGCAGACTTATCAGAATTTCTAGATAATGCTAGTCCTTTTGTGTGTTATAACATTGTTGATATAGTTTTTATAGTGTTTGGAGAATAAATCAGTGTCAAATGTTCAAAATACAACATTATTGATTTCAATAGCAGGGGGCGACAGTGTTGGGGTTGTTGCATCTGTGTCCGGGTATTTGTTTGAGATAGGGGCTAATTTAGCTGATACTGCCTATGCTGTGCTGGGGCGCGGCTATGAATTTTCCTGTGTAGTAACTTTTGATAATGTAACTACGGTTGAAGAATTACAAAGCGGGTTACAGTCATTAGAAATTTTATCGGGTGCTCGGATGACAGTAACGCCATTTCCTTTTGATTTAGACCGTGATGATACAGGTTCTATCTCGCATATTATTGAAGTATCAGCAGGGGATAGACCTGGCCTTGTTGCATGTGTTAGCGAAGTGTTGGGTGATTTTAATGCTAATATTGTGCGTATGAATAGCCGCCGGGTAGAATCCGCTGATGGTTCAATGCAATACCGTACGCGTTTTGCTGTGTCGATTGGTCCATCACAGGCCGTTAAATGTAAAAATGCATTGGCTAACATGGCGGGTAGTATGCGTCTTAAATTGACAGTGGAAGAAATTGGATAAATCATAAAAAAAAGAGGCCTGTGAACCTCTTTTTCTTGGTCTAGTTTCTATTCAGCCAGAAGCCTGTTCTTACCAGCTAATTCTATAATGAAATCATCCATACCGAGCGCTTTAATACGGCTCGAAAATATTTCCCTATTGGTGATGATTAGATTTATACCTTCAACTTCAAGATTAACAATTTGAAAAGCTCCAGCTTTTTTTCGAATGCGCCAATCGGCTTTTATGGGTTCACCTTCTTCACGGTCAATTTTGGTCCGTATATATATGTGGCCACGTTTGCCAGGTGCTGCTACAGAACCTGTGACATTCAAGTCTTTAAATCCAATTTGCGCCATATTTTTATCAAGTTCACTGATGATAAAGGCCTCTACGGCAGTTGTATAAGCTTGTTTTTGAGCTGCATTGATTGCGCGGTAATGCCTGCCAAGCATTGCACGGCCAATTAAATTTAAGTCAGAAGCTTTAGCAAATATAGACTTAAAAACTGTATCACGTTCAATTTCAGTTAGAGTGCTGTCACTCCAAGCTGTCTTGGTTTCCTCAGCCAATCCTTCTAGAAAGCTAATAGCACCCTCGGGATCATCTGAGGCAAGGTCTTGCGCTGTTGTTGCTATTGAAAAAGATAATAAAACAACTGATAAAAAGGCTGTAATTGTCATTTTTAATAATAAAAAGTGTTTAAACATAATATCCTCATTTCGTCTTATACCTAGGCGGCCGATATGACTGCCTAGGTATGAGCTGTTATTGAGCAATCGTTGCCTCACGTAGGTAAGCCATAATATTTTTCCGGTCTTGCTCTTTTTTAAGGCCAGGGAAAATCATTTTGTTGCCGGGTAAAAAAGCCTTTGGTTTTGCGAGCCATTCATCAAGCTTTGCTTCATCCCAAACAAAGTCGGTTGCCAACATTGCTTTTGAATATTTATAGCCCTCAGCAGAGGCTGACTGTCGTCCAAAAAGACTATCTAAGTTAGGTCCCATACGATGACGTGGAGCGGCAGTTAAGCTGTGGCATGCTTTGCAGCGATTAAAAAGGCGCTTGCCTTTTTTTACATCGCCAGCGGAAGATAATGTCGTGTCTGCAGCATCAAGAGCTGTTGCTTGTGCAGATAATCCAACAAGGGAAACCATGGTGATTAGAGCACTGATAAAAAATACTTTCATGTTACTACCTATCGTAATTGTTAATTCTGTATTGTTATTTAAGTCTTTTACTCAATTTTTGCCACATAACCAATCCTTAGATTCAAAAAAGTGGCGAAAAATTAATTTCGCCACTTTTAACTAAGTGATAATTAACAGTTCCTGAACAATATACATCATTACTTTAAGGCAATAATGTGATTAGGATTACAGGAACCAGTGGTTAATTGTGGTTCACTTCCTTTATTTCACCAGACTTAATGCGAGCTAAATAACTAACTAGCATTGTTTTGACTTCTTTACGTAGAAGGAAAAGCCCTACAATATTAGGGAAGCCCATCGCAAGAAGCAAGGCGTCTGCAATGTCCATAACAGGCCCTAGCGCCATAGCTGAACCAATGAATAACACAATCAAATATGATACTTTAAAGGCTAGGTCAGCATTTGGTTTGTTGCCAAATAAATATAGGAATGACCGTTGACCATAGTAGAACCATGTAATGGATGTAGAGAATGCAAATAGGATCACCGCAACAGTTAGTATATATGGGAACCAATCAGCCACAGTAGCAAAAGCACGTGATGTTAGCGTAATGCCTTCTGTTACTGTTGGATCAGCAGTGCCTGTTAAGATAATCACAAGTGCTGTGATCGTACAGATAACCACTGTATCGATGAAAGGTTCTAATGTTGCAACTAGTCCTTCTGCCACAGGTTCTCTTGTTTTCGCGGCAGAGTGTGCAATAGAAGCAGAACCAAGCCCAGCCTCGTTAGAGAATGTGGCACGCCTTAAACCTTGCACAAGAACACCAATAATACCGCCCTCAACACCAGGAGCAGTGAAGGCACCTGTAAATATTTGGCCAATAGCATCAGGAATACCACCAAAGTTAGATCCAATAATTACAAAAGCCGCGCCCACATATAGGAGTGCCATAAAAGGGACGAGAAATTCTGTCACATGGGTGATTTGACGAATGCCGCCAATAATCACAAGACCTACAGCGGTTAGGAACACAACGCCAAATATCCAAGGCTTGCCGTAAAATAAGCTGTCAACGCCACCGGTTAAGGCAACAATCTCATTAGTAAATTGTAGCGATGATTGATTGACTTGGAACATAGCGCCCGCGCCATAAGCGCCGCCGATACAAAACATTGCAGCAACAACGGCTAGAAATTTACCAAGGCCAGGCATCCCACGATTTTTTAGACCTTTTGATAGGTAATACATGGGGCCACCAGAAACGACTCCATTTTCATCGAACTCGCGATATTTCAAACCGAGTGTACATTCAACAAATTTACTGGTCATGCCAAATAGGCCTGCAAGGATCATCCAAAAAGTAGCGCCAGGACCACCAATGGAGATCGCAATAGCCACACCAGCGATATTGCCAAGACCTACTGTACCAGATACGGCAGCAGTTAAGGCTTGGAAATGTGTTACTTCACCTGGGTCACTTGGGTCGTCATATTTCCCTGACACGATGCGTAACGCTTGCTTAAAACCACGTAGGTTAATGAACCCCATATAAAAGGTGAAGAATATACCGCCACCTAATAGCCAGAGTACAATGAATGGAATGCCAGGAGAGCCTTCAGATAGCCAGTCCATTGGAATTTCGAAGAAAATAGCATCCGAAATAGCCTTTGTATATGGTACTATCGTTGTGTTAATTGCCTCTGAAACAGATTGCTCGGCCTCCTGTGCAATAGATGCTACAGATATAATTAAAGGCAACACAAGTGCTGCCACGATACGTTTAAACATAATTCCCCTTCCTATAGGACGATGCCTTTATGGATGACCTTAATAGGTTCCCTGATAGATATAATCATCAATATATATGATGATTCTTTTCATTATGGGTATATCCTAACCCTTTAGCTGTTCAGCCTCAATGGAAAGATGCTAAAATGGGTAAAATAGTTACAATTGTTAATATGTATGGGAAATTTTAACTTTTTATATATACTAAATTTATTGCACTCTCCGATTTGGACGCTAAGGTGTATATATATTATTTTTCATACTAAATAATTATATGAAATGAGGCAATATAGTGAGTGATGAAATGTTAAGTATTGCAGATGTAGCCAAGCTTTTGCAGGATCCTTCGCCAGAGAACCGCGCAAAGGCGGCTACAAGTGTTGGAAAAACATTCAGTGGAAATGCATTAACTGACTCTGAACGAGCAATCGCGGAGGATATTTTCCATGCAATGCTAGCTGACGCAGCTGTGCGTGTACGCTCCGCTTTATCTGAAAGTTTAAAAGAAAACCCAAATGTGCCGCACGATGTTGCTGTGTCACTGGCTAAGGATGTTGATGAAGTCGCGCTGCCGATGATTAAATCTTCGTCTGTGCTGTCTGATGAAGATTTGATAGCAATTGTTGAAACCAGAGGGGCCGACCTACAAAAAGCGGTTGCCTCTCGTGAAACTGTTTCAGCCTCAGTTGCTGATAAGTTAGCTGATACTGGCAATGAAGATGTCGTGGCAACGCTGGTGGCTAATAATGGCGCTGATATATCAGAAGAGACATTTGATAAAGTTATTGATGAATTTGGTGAGAACGAAAAAATAAACGAACCGATAGTTATGCGCGATAAGCTACCAATTGATGTTTCAGAGCGTCTGGTAACATTGGTATCTGAAAAACTACAACAGCATATTTTGTCCAATCATGAAGTGTCTGCGAGCATAGCCACTGATCTTTTGCTGGAATCACGGGAGAAGGCGACGGTATCACTCTTAGATGATGAAAACTCTGCCTCAGATGTGGTGACACTGGTAAACCAGCTTTATAATAATGAGCGGTTAACACCTACATTAGTGCTACGCGCACTATGCATGGGCGATACAACATTCTTTGAAGTAGCGCTTGCTAAAATGTCAGGTATTCCCGTTATTAATGCTTATCAATTAGTACATGATAAGGGTGAACTGGGTCTCTCTAAACTATTTAAGGCGGCTAAAATGCCGACCCAGTTTATCAAGGTTGCTCGTGCGGCCCTAGATGTAGCGGATGAAATGGTGATGACAGGTGGTGATAACCGCGAGCATTTCAAACAGATAATGTTAGAGCGCGTTCTAACCGCATTTGAACTTATTGAAGTTGAGCTGGATAGTGAAAATATTGATTATCTAATTGGCAAGCTTCATAAAGTTGATCTGACTGACGCTGCTTAGAACTATCCGTATCTTAATTTGAAAGGGCACCTTTAATAGGTGCCCTTTTTTTTAGAATCTTGCACCAATTGAGAAACGGATGTTCCTGCCAGGTAATGGCGCTAAGTCTTTGAGAAAACTTGTATGCTGGCGTGCATCTTCATTCGTTATATTTGTAGCGCGCAGTTCAATGAATATACTTGGGTCCGCAAACGGTCTAAGGGTTAAATAACTATTAAGTATCTTATACCCTTTTGTTGGTAATTCATGGACTGTATGGCGTTGTTGTTTACTTGCTATTTCAATTTCATTGCGGAAATTAAAAGTCTCGTTCTCTATGGTGAACCCAACAAGAGCAGAGACAGGTGGGATTCTGGGTAGATGACGTTTCTCTCCACTGCCAGATAAGCGGGTACGGACTAAATCTAGTTGAGCATCAATATGTAAGTCTATGCTATCAAGTAGTTTAGTATCAAAACGCGCAGCATGCATTTCTATTTTAGATTCAAAGCCATATAGTTTCGCGTCATGGGCTGTAAAGCTAAAGACAGGCAAGCCATCTATTTCTTGGTCTAAGCCGTTCTCATAGATAAAATCATCATACTTTGTATGGAAAGCATTGATGACAAAATTATATTTTTCTGTTTTATACGTATAGGTCAGCTCTGTGCCTAGCGCTGTTTCCATGCCTAAGTTGGTATCGCCTAACTCATATGCATTGGTTGCTAGGTGGGGGCCGTTGGAAAATAACTCTTCCAACGAGGGCGCACGCTCGGTTCTAAATAATGCCAAGCCAATGAAGCTATTATCACCAAGGTCAAATCCTGTACCTGTGGACAAGCTTACTCCATTAAAGCTTCTGCCTTCATCTGTTACTTTTACCGTATAATTTGTGTGTTCATAACGGGCACCAACATCAATCTGTACTTCATCAAAAGAAAACTCTTTTACACTATAGATACCTGTGTGAAAGCTTGATGTTGCAGGAACAAAAGCCTCTGCGCCTATGGCTGAAAATTGGCGTGATCTTAATTGAATACCTGTGGCGCCATTCCAGTTGTCGCCGCCTTTGTCTGTAAAATCCAAGCGACCTTCCCAACCTTTGTTTTTAAAGATTGTACCAACTTCAGGGCCTTCTAGTTCCTTGTGATCATAGTCAGCGAAACCGAAACGTATTTTGGCTTTTTTGAAGAATAAAAAATCTTGCTCTAATGCGCCTCTTACATCAAACCTAATTTGGTTCAAATCGATTGAAACAGGTGCCTCTTCTTCCCCATGGTGTTCATCTTCATGTTCATCTTCATGCTCTTCTTCATGCTCTTCTTCAGCATGCTCGTCTCCATGGTCATGACCAGCGGGTACACCATATTGGCTGTTGAGTAATTTTAGATTAAACCCTATGAATCCATCATTGCCTATCAGCGATAAACCAGCAGATCCGCCTTTGGTATTGGTCGCAGAATTTTCTACTGTGCCATACATTTCTTCAGGATCGTCGTCATGACCTTCTTCATCTAACTCTTCGGATGCGCGTAGAATTGCGGATTCGGCGTAGTTAGGAATGTCATAGTCGCTTGTGTCGCGTAGCATAGCGTCAAAATGTGTCACAAGCTTAAGGTCACCAAAGGATGCTATAAGACCGTTCATGGCAACAGTTGCTTCATTGCCGTTATTAACACTGGTATGGCCGTACCGTATCGCCGCGCTTACGTTATTATCGGGAACTTGATCAGGAATGCGACCATCAAAAACATTTACCACGCCACCAGCAGCAGAGCTGCCATACATAAGCATCGCTGTGCCGCGCAAAATTTCAATACGCTCAGCCATGGCAGGTTCTACCGATACGGCGTGATCAGGGCTAGTCGAGGATGCATCAATTGATCCTAGGCTAGAATCAAGTATACGAATACGGTCGCCACCTAAGCCGCGGATAATAGGACGGCTTGCCCCCGGGCCAAAAAATGTGGAAGAAATGCCTGGTTGACGACGTAATGTTTCACCTAATGATCCATCCAGTTGGCGCAGGATGTCATCTTGATGCAAAATGGTTGCACCCAGTATAGTCTCGCCTAATTTACGGCCTTCATATGCGGCAGAAACTATAATTTCATCTACATGGTCGCTGTCGTGAGGTGGTTCCGCAGCTAGTGCTGGTGAAGATAATAAGGTTCCAAATAGTAATGTATTTATAGTGATTTTACACGTGTGGTTATTCTTAAGCATGATATATTACTCTACATTTAACAGATAGTTATAGCCAAAAGGCGACAATTTTTATTGGTGTTAAATTTAAAGGGCGGGGGGGCCGCGAATGGCATCTTGAGAAAGTTGAGTCTGGCGGGAAGGCTCGCTGGTTAATTCAGGTTGCTTATCCAGAGTAAGGTTCAGAGGTATAACTACTTGTATACTAATACCGCAATTAGCTTTGTCATTATGATTGGCAATAGACAGAGTACATACTTGGCCATTATGGCTGTGAATTTTGTCGGCATAGGTAGCGTCATGAGATGCGGCTAGTGTTTGTGTCAACAAAAATAGGGCAGCAATAAACATCATCATAAAACGATGATGCAGTGCTACTGTCACGCCGATGGTTTTATTGCGTTTGCCCATAATGAATGTTTTATACTGTAATAATATAACATAATCAATGATAATCGGCGCTTTTTTAAGCTCATCTTATTGCATGTTGCTTGGTAGCCATAAAGCAATTTCAGGCCACATAAGAATGAGAATAAGCCCAAATAGCTGCAACAAGACAAAGGGTATGATACCCCGGTATATATGTTGGATTGTTAATCCTTTGGGCGCAGCGCCCTTCATATAGAATAATGCAAATCCAAAAGGCGGTGTTAAAAAGCTGGTCTGTAAATTCACCGCCATTAGGATTGCGAACCACGATATAGTCAGCTCGCGGCTTACCACATGATCACCAAAGTCTAGCGCCGCAATGACTGGGGCAAAGATGGGTAATATGATGAGGGTAATCTCTATCCAGTCAAAAAAGAAACCTAACAGGAATATGGTAATCATCAAGACGGTTAATATGCCCCAACTGCCAGATCCTGTCGCCTCTATAACTTGGATGATTAGGTCATGACCACCGAGCAGGGCAAAAACGAATGAAAAGGCAGTTGCGCCGACAAACAGGCCAAAAAGCATGGTGGTTGTCAGCGCTGAGCTTTCTACGACTTGTTTCAAGTCGTTAAATGATAGGCGACGCTTTACCAATGCTAGAATAGTCGCACCAAAGGCTCCGACACCACTGGCTTCTGTAGGTGTGGCGAAACCGCCAAAGATCGACCCAAGGACGATAAAAATCAAGATAACAGGCGGCAAGAAACTGACCACCAGCATTTTGAGATTAATCTTTTCATAACTCCCATGATCTGTTGTCATCGGAGGGGCTAAGCTAGGGTTTAGACTGGTGCGAATGAGAATGTAACAAATATATAATACCGAAAGCAATATACCAGGGCCAACGGCGGCCATGAATAATGATCCTGCTGATACAGACAGTAGATCAGCCATCACCACCAGCATGATGCTCGGTGGGATTAGGATGCCAAGCGTACCTGAAGCTGCGATAGTACCAGATGCTAATTCTTTGCTATAACCACGCTCTAACATCACAGGCATAGCAAGTAGGGTTAGCATCACCACGCTGGCACCAATAATACCTGTAGTGGCGGCTAAGATTACGCCTAGGAATGTCACCGACAGTGCCAGGCCACCAGGCACACGCCGTGTCATGAGTTGTAGTGTATGGAGTAGGTCGCGCGCTACACCACTGCGCTCCAGCATCGTGCCCATAAAGATAAACAAGGGTATGGCCACCAGCACCAGTTTGCTGACTACACCACCAAATATACGGGAAATTATCAGGAAAAAGCTGTTGGGGTTCTCTTGGCCCAAACCAACGGCCAGTAACCAAAATAATAGACCAACACCGCCCAGCACAAATGCCACAGGGAATCCTGTGAATAATAACCCTGTTAGTGCGATGAACATAAATAGGGGTAATAGTTCGATCATCATATCCATTATGATGCTCCCCCTTGTTTTTCGATGTGTATATTCTCTTCCTCAAATCCTGTGTTGCGGGCAAACTCTTTGCCGCCAAATAAGAAGGCTATAACCATGAGTGTGCGTGAAAGTCCAGCCATAAATAATGTGGAAAACCCCAGTACCATAATGCCCTTAATGATCCAGCGATTAGGCAGGCCAGTGGCACTTGCAGCATGTTCATCAAACATATAACTCGCGCCAAAATAATCCACGCCAAAATAGATGAGAGCTACACTGTATGGGATAAGAAATAGCAGGCAGCCTAGTAATTCAATTAGCGCATGGCTACGTACTTTAAATGTATCATATAAAATCTCAATACGGACGTGGCTATTGCGATTATAGGCCCAGCCGAGACATAGCAAGAATAGGGCGCCGTGAAGGTGCCATTCTAATTCTTGTAGCTGTGTAGAGCCAATGACGAAAAAATGGCGCATGATCACATCATAAACAATGACGAGCATAAGAGGAACCATCATCCAAGCGCCAATACGGCCAAGGAAGTTGACAATTTTCTCTAGTAGAGTGGCTAACTGAAACAGGCTTTTCATCATCAGTCCTTCAGATAACCTAATTCCGACCAAACACGATATTTTTTACGGAATGCAGAGAGTGAATGCCAAGCTTCGGCAAAATTTGGGTCCATGTCAGATTGTTCTTTTGCTACTTCTAACCAAGCACCCTTCAGGCCAGCCAATATCTCAGGTGACCAGCGGTGAATGATAGCACCCTTTTCTTTGAGTGTAGCGATAGCATCGGTTTGCAAACTTTCGCCTAGACCAAGACCTACGCGGATATTATGGCTGCAGGCGGCTTCTATTTGGACTTGTTGTGTTATATGAAGGCTATTCCATGCTTTTTCATTGATAAGCAGCTCAAAAAATGATGTTTGTTGATGCC
The DNA here is from genome assembly GCA_965603205.1 of uncultured Kordiimonas sp. Classification (GTDB taxonomy): domain Bacteria; phylum Pseudomonadota; class Alphaproteobacteria; order Sphingomonadales; family Kordiimonadaceae; genus Temperatibacter. The sequence goes on from CBFDCC010000014.1 coordinate 29,804, forward strand.
AGCCAGGTAGGTAATAATGTTTAGCTACCTCATAAAAACCTAGATTAAGATCAACAACAGGCATGGCATATTCAGTGCCATCAATAGTACCTAATTCTAATGCTTGATATATCTCGCCCCCAGCTATTAATTGAGGAGAGGCACCAACTTTTTCTAATACTTTACCGCCTAGACCAAAAAAGCGTATTTTTTTGCCTTTGAAATCTTCTAATGTTTTAATCTCTTCTTTGAACCAACCACCAGCCTCTGGTGGTGTCACACCACATATAACACCATGGATATTATGCTCAGCATATATACGTTCATAAATTTCTTTGCCGCCGCCATAGTCATACCAGCTAATATATTCTGGTGCAGATGGTCCAAAAGGGACTGCTGTAAACAGCTGTAACGCTGATATTTTGCCCCCCCAATAACCTGATGTAGACCAACCAGCCTCTATTGCGCCATATGAAACAGCATCAAATATTTCAAGAGCAGGTACAAGAACGCCAGGTTCTACGAAATTTAATTTAACTGTACCTCCTGATATTGCCTCTACATTTTTTGCAATTTCTATTCCTAATGTACCTAGTATTGGCATGCTTGAAGGGAATGTGCTTGTCATGCGCCAGCTAACGGGGGTTATTGCCGTAACTTCACTCGTAGCATCATTTGATGCATTTTCACTACCACAGGCGGCTAGCAAAAATGAGATAGCAGCGATAGTTGCTTTGATAATGTGACGCATAAAATCCCCTTTATATTCTTATATATAAAGGGGTACCCTGTAGCGACTAAGCTATCAAGTGATTTTGTTATGACATCTTTGATAAAGATTGGGCTAGCAACACATATAACTTGCCCATGTCAGAGGATATGAGGGTCACAGAAAGTGTATTGCCACGATCACCTTGCATGGCACGTTCCATCAGTCCCTGGAAATCACGCATAAACCGCGTTGCAGACTCTCTAAACTCTTTATCCTTGGTGAATTTATCAGCAATGGATTTGCGTGTGCCGCGTGTGCCAAGTTTTATGGTGCTGCGCGAGAAGATGGAACGGTCACCCTCAAGATATTTTTTCCATGTGGTGTCAGGTATATCAGTTGCTAACAACTTGTGAATGTCGATAGACAACGATTGTAAGCTTTCAATAAGCATTTGAGATGTGCGAGAGAAATCAGCCTTAGTGGTTTCTGTAATGCGTTTTTCAATTTCGGCTGTAGTTTTAACAAATTGATCAGCACGTTCTGCAATTTTATCTGCTTCTCTGCCGATACGCGATGACAGTAGGGCGCTTTCTTTTTCAGCAGCTGTAGCAGCTTCTTGATAATCAAGCAGCAGACGGGCGATTGTTGCTTGCATATCTTCTTGCATAACCGTGATTTTTTCGGCTGCGTCGTCGCTCATTTCTTGAACATCTTTGCGTAGATGTTCGCTGGCACCCGTTACGGCTTGCTCTAAGTTTTCTTTGGCAACTTCTGTTTCATCCATTAGTAATTGTGTAGCACTATCTAGGCGTTCTGCTGCGTCATTGGATGACGCTGTAATAGCATCGACTTTTGTTACCATATTTTCGGACGCATGACCGAGGCGTTCAACAACCTCGTCTGTTTCTGTGCGTATACGATCACGCTCGTTAGAGAAGGTCGATATGGCCTTATCTAACGCCACGCTGGTGTTAGTGACGCTTTCTTCCAGTCCAGACGCAGTATCTTTTAATGCTTCAATACTTGATGATAGGTTTTCGCCTGCCGCAGTTCCAGTTTCAGACAGTTTGCTTTGCTCAGAGATCAGATTGTCGGTTACTAGCTTAAGCTTATTATCGATGCGCTCACCCGTTTGTTCAATAGCGTCAGATTCCACCTTGAAACGTTCAGATGCATCTATAACACGGTTTGCGGCTTCTTCTGCGGTATCAGTTAGACGACTGCGGTGTTCATGTAATTCTTTTTCTAGCGAGATAAGCTTTTCGCGGGCTGTTCCCATCAAACTATCAAGAACTTCTGCGCGCTCGACCATACTTATATGCGTGTCTGTTATGCTGGCATTAGCTGTTGTTGCATTTTCATTAAGCTCTTTGGCTTGTGCATTGATCTCAGCTGCGGATGTGGTCATACGCTCGCTTGTTGTTTGTGTGATATCACCGATGCTACGGATTTCATCTTCAACACTAGCCTGAAGTTGGCGTAGGTGCTGCAATGAGCGCTCCGTAGAGCCTCGGGTAGTCTCTTCTGCGCTCTCAGCATGCTTTGTAATGTTTTTAGCGGTATCATCTAGGGCTGCATTGGCTTGCTGTAAACTGGCGACCAGTAGCTGATTAATTTCTTGCGCGTGTTCATGAACAGCGCTTGCGGTCGCCTGCGTTTGCTCCATGGCACGTTGATTAAGTTCGCTAGATGTGGATAGGGCGTCTTCGCAGTGCGCATCTAGTGTTTTTCCAGCATCTTCAAGCAGGTCTTTAGCTTTACTAACGGTTTCAATAACAGTTGCGGACATTGCTGTTGCTCTATCAGAGAATAGATCACTTACTTCACTTGTGCGGCTAAGGGCGTCTTCGGCGGCTCCTTTGACTTCCTCCACATGAGTTTTAAGACTATTCTCAATTTTGCTGGATTCAGTAGCAGCTAGAATGGCAAGCTCGTTTAATACGCGTGCTTGTGTTTGCATATGCTCAGCAAGCTCTGCGGATCGTTCCTCTAGCCCCTCCACATCGTGACGCATTTTATCAATGCCACCATAGATGTTGTCGCCAACGGATTGAAGGCGAATTTCCATATCGGTGGTCATGTCTTGAACGCTATTAACACGATCTGTCAGTTGCTCTCCTGAAGTGGCTAATCGCTGTTCCATCTCGGTTGTGACACTAATGAGCTTCTCTGCTTGTGTGATTGTGTCCTCACTAGCAGCGGTTGCTGTGTCAGCAGCTTTATTACCTGCAACGCTCAGTGTCGTTGTCATAAATTCAATCTTGCCCTCAAGACGAGAGAAGCGACCTTCCATCTCTGAGGTGAGCGTATCCATGGAACTACGCTCGCGCTCTAACACTTCCCGGATAGAGCTAGTACGCGCTTCTGCGTCAGCGGTGGCGTTAAACAGGTTCGACACCTGTTCTTGGAAACGGTTCTCTAGATTTGAAATACGATCGCCCGCTAAATCAGCAACGGCCTCAACATTGATTAATTCTTTAGTCAGTGTTTTATTGAGTTCGGAAAGACGTTGCTCAGCCTCTTCTACAGGTGCCATAGCTTTGTGTAAGCTTTGGCTCATGGCGAGGCGTTTCTCGAGAAGAGGGTCTGTGCGTTGAAAGGCCAGCAAAATAAGCCAAAAGACTGCAAGAGGTGTTGTGAGGCCAGCGATCAGTGCACCAATATCTGCTAGGCTTAGGTCTGCGTTATTGAACGCATTGGTCTCTATGGACCAAAAGCTAGCAATAGCTATCCAAGCAATAGATAAGATGGTGGCAATATAAACAGGTAACAGGCGCCTAGAGCTTGATGTTTTCTTTTTATCATCAGCACTACTAGTAGTATCAATCTCAGCTTGATTAGCCTGTAAGGCAGCATCAGCGTCACTCTGTATAAAGCTTTTTTCGACCTCACTCATTGGTGTGTTCCCTATATTTCTACCCCGAGTTACTCCATTTTTACCCTAAGATTGACATTCAGGCTACAATTTATTGTAATATAAGCTATATTTGTCCTATAAATCTCCGTGAGGGTATTCAAATGACAGTTATGGATGGGCTAGTTAAGCCCAGTAAACCACAGATTAAATATTTAGAACGGGGCTTGAGAGAGCCTGGTGGAAAGTTGCCACTCTTTGATCCAATGGGGCAGCGTGTTAAGGCGACGACTATTCGAGCATGTATTGATCATGGTTGGGCAGAGCCATGGTATAGCAACGCTATCAAGCCAGATTGGCTAGTTTGCAAGCTAACTGATCTGGGGCGCACTTTTTTTGACAAGTGATATTTTTATGGGGCTTTTTTAATGATAAGAATATTTAATATTAAGCATTTACAGAGCTTTACCATGGGTGACAAACGTCTAGAAATAGAGGTGCTGAATGTATTCATTGATAATAGTAGCGAGTATATATCAGCTATTAATCGCGCTGATGCATCAAGTTTGGTGGAATGTGTTCATAGATTAAAAGGGGCGGCTAGGTCTATTGGCGCGGAGCAGTTAGCGCTGATTGCGGATGAGGCTGAAGATGAATTTCAAACACAATATGCAAACACAATAGCAATTAAAGAAAAATACGCCCCCAAGTTATTACGTATAACAAGTGAGACCATAAAAGAATTAAATGCATATTTATTGCTAATTAGTCAAGACAACTAAAAACGGGATTGTTTGAAAAAATCTATAGATTATAGAGTGATAATGGTTTAGTTTGAAAAAAATAGCATGACGAGCAATGGAGTTTGTTTTGGGGATAGCATATGAGTGATTTTGATTTTGGTCGTGTAACGGTCCTTTTAGCCGAGGATAGTCCGTTCATTAGATCGTTATTAATTAATTCCTTGAAAATTGTAGGCGTCGGGACTGTGATTGCAGTGGAGGACGGTGGTGCTGCTATAGAGTTTCTTAAAAAAGTAAAAGAAGATCCCATAAAGGCGGGATGTCAGCGAGTTGATATCGTTATGTCAAATTGGGATATGAGCCCTGTCGATGGTATGATGTTATTGCGTTGGTTGCGTCGCCATAAGGATAGTCCCGATCGTTTTGCACCCTTTATTATGATTACAGGCTATACAGAACCTGAACGTATAACACAGGCACGAAAAATGGGCGTGACAGAAGTCTTAGCAAAGCCTTTTACGGTTAAGAATATTGCTGAAAAATTACAAGCTATTGTCGATAGGCCTCGCCAATTTGTTCATACCGCTGATTATTTTGGGCCTGATCGTAGGCGCCGTAAACTTGAAGGTGGTGCTACTGAGCGTCGTTTATTGAATGATAAAAGCGAAGGTGTGGAGATTATCCGTGGTTAAATCAGATAAAGGTGTCATTGTTCGTTTCTATCGTTTTTCAAACAAATTGCGTGAAAAAGTAGCAGGCCTTGGCGTCAAGCCTGGAGAAGCTTCTGTCTCGTTGGAAGCGTTAGAAAAAGCCGAAGAGGCGATGCAGAAAATGTCGGAAGATTACCCAGATTGGGTATCCAGCCTTTTGGCGACTTTGGCAGAACATCATGGACGCTGTGTAGATACACCCGAGGAAAGAAACGATCACTTTGAAGATATTAACCATGTGGCTCATGATATGAAAGGTCAAGGTGGTACATTTGGTTATCCACTAATATCGGCCTTTTCAGATTCTCTTTATAACTTCACAGATGGTAAACACTTACGCACTGATAACGAAGTTGAAATTGTGAGAGCTCATATAGATGCTATGCGCGCTGTTATTAAAGGGCGCGTGAGTGGTGATGGCGGCAAGATAGGTATTGAACTAACAAAGAGTTTGAATGCCGCTATTGAAAAATACGCTGAATAATCACTAAATAGGGCAGAGCGATGAAAAAGACCATTCTAAGTGTTGTTTTTCTCGCTGTTATAGTGATCATAGCTGTGAAAATTACGCCGTCCTCTATTGATGACGCCCTCGATGATCCAGACCGCTCGATCAGTGATAGATTGAAGGATGATTTACGAAAACCTACTGAAGTTCTAACATTCTTTGGTGTTCAGCCAAACATGAAGGTATTTGATCTTTTCTCAGGCGGTGGGTATTATAGTGAAATTGTCTCACGTATTGTAGGCGTAGAGGGGCAGGTATTCTCTCATAACAATCAAGCTTATTTAAATCTTGTTGAAAAAGAACTGGCAGAGCGCCAAAAGGATAACCGCCTACCTAATATAGAACGCCTTATATCAGAGGCCAATGACATCACCATTGAGCCTGATAGCCTAGATATGGTGCTGATGGTTCTCACATATCATGATTTATATTATATTGATAATGGTTGGCTGGCCATAGATGCACCAAGGTTGTTAGCTGAAATATTCAAAGGTTTAAAGCCTGGCGGCATTGTTGGGATCGTTGATCATGTTGCAGAAGCAGGTTCAGGACTGATGGCAGCACAAACACTTCACAGGATTGAGCCTGATGTTGTGCTTACTGAGATGGAAGCGGTTGGTTTTGTCTTTGACGGCGAAATAGACGTGCTAAGGAATGAGGCAGACCCACTTAATATTCCTATGTTTGAAAAGTCTATACGCGGTAAAACTGATCGTTTTGTCTATCGCTTTAAAAAACCTATTTCCTAATTACTTATTGGCTCGTTTGCGCAGTTGCAAGGCATGGTCAATGATATGAAAAATTTCATTCTGTTCTATGGTGCCTCTGGCTAGGTGTGCCCATGGTCCAATAGCATGTAAGGCTACATCATCACCGCCATGCGTCTGACTACCAAGTGGGATGGCTGCCTGCTGGATAAAGTCTTTATCCATTGTTTTCTCAGCGGTTAAGGTTTCTCGCTCTCCCTTGATAGCGCCAACACCATTTTGATAGCCAATAGTGGTATAGGGTTTATTATCCTTGGCTAGCGTAACTTTACCCTCTTCTGTAGATAACCCAAGGATAGGATTTCCTCGATCTGAATAGCCTGCAATAGTCATGGTGTGACTGTGGTCTGCCGTTACTAATATTAGAGTTTCTTTAGTATCGACCATGGATATGATTGATCTAACTGTTTGCGATAATTCTGTAGCCTCTTCTAACGCGCGATAGCCGTTGCCATCATGGTGGGCATGGTCAATGCGACCAGATTCAATCATTAGAAAGTAGCCTTTTTTATTTTTGGATAGCTTTTTAATGGCGAATTCACTCATTTCCTGTAGAGATGGCTCATTGCTGGCTCTATCGACTTCATACGACATATGCGAGGGGGTGAACAGGCCAAGGAGTGGCGCATTAGAATTTGGGTCTGTGGCTAAGAGTGCCTCACGTGTCTCAATATACTTAGCTCCTGTACGGGCGTTCTGCCAAGCAAGAGAAAGGTCATTGCCGTCTGTACGTTTGCCTTTGCCATCGCCCTTAAGTTTGAAGTTTCGGCGGCCGCCACCAAGAGCGAGGTCAATGCCGTTGCCATGTTTGAAGCTATGTAACTGGCTCGCTATATCTTTACAGCCATTTTCTATTGCCTCATTAGGTAAGTCGCCGTTGCTTTCCCATCCACGTTTAGAGGCATTTGCATAAACGGCTGCTGGTGTTGCGTGGGTAAGGCGGGCTGTCGAGATAATACCCGTCGACATGCCGATTTGCTCTGCGTAAGCGGCAATAGGGGTCAGTGTATGTTTGTTTGTACCCTCACAAAGACCTACTTTTTGCTCTGGTCCTGTATTAATAGCACCAATGCGCGTTTTAACCCCTGTATTAAGTGCGGTAGCCGTACCAGCAGAATCCGCTATTTGGGCGTTGGTATTATAGGTTTTAACCAGTGCAGTGTGTGGGAATTCTTCAAATGATAAGAGATGCTCTTCGCCACGCCCACTATCTTTCTGACCCTCATATATACGTGCAGCAGACAATGTTGCTACGCTCATGCCATCCCCCACAATCAAAATAACATTTTTTGCTTGATTTACATTAGGGTTATAGGCAATGCGCTTCTCAACAGCTGACTTTCCTTGCTTGAGCCAATAACCTGTTTTTTCATCGTCATAACCAGAAGTAGGGCGCTGATCCGCAGCGTGGATGAATAGTGAACCTGAAATAATCGCTGAAATAGCTGTGGTAATAAGTAATTTTTTACGCATGTAGATGCCCCTCTTAACAATAGTTTTTCTCACTTTGTCCTATAATATATTCAAAATCTATAACTAATGATCAATGAGTTTAGCAATTGACCGTATATATCCTGCAATTCGTCGCAAACTATGCGTTTTATTCCCATAAATCGGTAGGTTTGTCTTGTCAGCAAGTAAAAACATAAAAAATGCTGTTGGCAAAATATGAATAGCCCATAAGCCATGAAGGCATAGCCGAAAAGGGGGAGGGGCATAATCACAAGCGAGGATAATAAAATGTTAAATCTTAAGAATGTAATTGGCGCAACTATCATGGCTACTACTGCTTTTGCAGGTGCAACATCAGTATCAGCATCAGACCTAACTGGCTGGGCACAAAATGCGGCTGAGGCTGTTGATGATAAAATGACGTACCCTTCAATGGCTCTAAGCCGGAACCAAGAAGGGGGCGCTACGCTGAAAGTTACTGTTGATCGTGAAGGTGATCTAATAGCGTCTAAAGTTATTAGTCGTGTTGGAAGCTCGTCTTTAACTTCTGCGGCACGTAGTTTGGTTAAAAAGGCTGATTTCCCTGCTCTGCCACGTGATTTTGCCGGCAACGAGCTAACTTTTGCCCTTAAGTTAAATTATGGCATAGCGGCTACATCGTCGGAATCATATACAATGAAGCACTTCGGTACAGTATCTACTGAGGAATTAGCATCATCAAGTAATGGTCCATTGTCAGCAAGCGTTAGTATTCTTACAAGCGCTGGGGACTAATCGTAACAGACAATATTTATGGAAAAAGGGACCTTTTGGTCCCTTTTTTAACGTTTCAGCTCTTTCATGGCGCTATCGATACCGCCCAGCGTTAGTGGGTACATCTTATCACCCATGATATCCTTGATCATTTGGATAGACTGTCCATATTGCCAATGTTTTTCTGGAACAGGATTTAACCAAACTGCGCGTGAATATATTTGCGTCACTCGTTTCATCCATACTTCGCCAGATTCCTCATTCCAATGCTCAACCGATCCACCAGGGTAAGCTATTTCATAAGGGCTCATGGATGCATCACCGACAAAGATGATTTTATAATCATGCGGGTATTTATGCAGCACATCCATAGTGGGGATATGATCGTTATGCCGACGGACATTATCTTTCCAGACCTTTTCGTATAGGCAATTATGAAAATAGAAAAATTCTAGGTGTTTAAACTCCGTTCTAGCGGCTGAAAATAGCTCTTCACAGATTTTAATAAAAGGATCCATGGATCCGCCAATGTCAAAAAATATCAATACTTTCACAGAGTTATGACGCTCTGGGACCATTTTAATGTCTAGGTAACCTTTATGAGCAGTAGATCTGATTGTATCATCTAAATCTAACTCTGTAGCCTCTCCTTCACGGGCAAAATGGCGAAGTTTTCTTAAGGCTATCTTTATGTTACGTGTTCCAAGTTCAACACTATCATCAAGGTTTTTAAATTCGCGCTTATCCCAAACTTTAATGGCTTTGCCGTGGCGGCCTTTATCTTGGCCTATACGTACGCCTTCTGGATTATAGCCATAGGCTCCAAAGGGGCTGCGACCAGCGGTGCCGATCCATTTATTACCACCTTGGTGACGTTCATCCTGCTCCTCAAGACGTTTCTTGAGGGTTTCCATAATCTCATCCCAACTGCCCAGCTTATCAATCTCTGCCATCTCTTCTTCAGATAGGGTCAGTTCCGCCATTTTACGTAGCCATTCATCGGGAATTTCTACTTGCTCTTCACCTATGAATTCGACACCTTCAAAAACTTTGCCAAATATTCGGTCGAAAAGATCAAGTTTACCCTCATCTTTGACAAATGTAGCGCGTGATAGATAATAAAAATCTTCAACACGATAGGAAGCGCATCCAGCTTTCATCGCCTCAATAAGGATGAGATATTCTTTGATGCTGACGGGGAGGCCACCATTCTTGAGCTCATAAAAGAAATTGATGAACATGGATTTATCTCTGTTGACGTTTGTTCATAAAGGCCAAGCGCTCAAATAGATGTACATCTTGCTCATTTTTAAGCAGAGCACCATGTAGCGGTGGTATAAGCTTGCTTGGGTCTTTGCTTTTGAGCACTTCTAGCGGTAAATCTTCTGCCATTAATAACTTTAACCAGTCCAACAACTCAGAGGTAGATGGTTTTTTCTTCAAGCCCGGTACTTCACGGATGTCATAAAAGACATTTAGGGCTTCTTTGACGAGTTCATGCTGGATATCTGGGAAGTGAACATCAATGATAGCCCGCATTGTGTCGGCTTCTGGGAATTTAATGAAGTGAAAGAAACATCTACGCAAGAAAGCGTCAGGCAATTCTTTTTCGTTATTAGATGTGATAATCACAATAGGGCGATTAAGGGCCTTAATTGTTTCACCTGTCTCATAGACATGAAATTCCATGCGATCAATTTCTAACAGCAAGTCATTTGGAAACTCAATATCGGCTTTATCAATCTCATCAATCAATAGAATAGGGGTGTTATCTGCGATAAATGCATCCCACATCTTTCCGCGTTTTATGTAATTACTGATGTCTTTGACTTTTACGTCACCTAACTGGCTGTCACGTAGGCGCGACACGGCGTCATATTCATATAAGCCTTGTTGTGCCTTGGTCGTGGATTTTATATGCCATTCAATAAGGTCCGTTCCAAAAGCTTTTGCCACTTCATGGGCTAGGACTGTCTTACCAGTACCAGGTTCTCCTTTAATCAGGAGAGGGCGTTTTAATGTTGCTGCTGCATTAACGGCTACTTTTAAATCTTCTGTAGCGACGTAGGACTCGGTGCCTTGGAATTTCATCGTTTAATACTCTTCTTATTTAAGCTGATTACTACGGGCATTTTTATATTGCCCTATCGGAGAGCACAATGGCGAAGCTTTTAACTATATTCAAGTCTTTTACAGTCTACGTGGAAGTTTAAAATAAATAAATATTTGTCATGCAAAAATATCCCGATATCAAAACACTTGTTTTGAACAGGACAATAATTTAGATAGCACTTCCTTTTCGAGGGAGGCTTCTGTGGCTATAAAGTCTTGTAAACTTTATGCTTTTGAGTCAACAGCTATACCTTCAACATCACGATAGCTTGCGAGCATTTCCATAATAGTTTCTGCTGGAAAACGCTGTATGACTTTACCAGTGTCATTATCTACATTCTCATAGAAATACCCACCAGTCTCGTCATCTTTGTTGATGCGAAGTCGTGTGTTACTTTGATCAGGCATTAATTTAGAAATTTCCTCCGCCGCTCTATCGAATGGGGATTTAGTTTCTTGCTCGTCTGCTTTTTGGTCTTTAGATACAGTTTGAACAGCGATGGAGGTCTCTACATTTCCTACATCAACTGCTGATCTATCTATACTATTAGCCGGTGGGTTATCTGGTCCTTTGGCTGTTGATGGAGTGCGCAAGGTTATCACTTGGGCTGGTCCATTTAATTGTGTTATTTCTGTCATGTTCCTTACCTTTACGGTATTTCCTATAAAACCTCTTCTGACACTTCCTAAAGAAACTAATACGAAACACCTGTATCAGCTATAGTGAATAGCGAGCCCGGCGATATGCCGAGCTCGCAAATTCATATGTTTTAACGGAAGAGTCCGAGTACAGTCGATGGTGCCTGATTGGCGATCGATAGAGCCTGTAAGCCAAGCTGTTGCTTCACTTGCAATGATTGCAAGTTCGCGCTTGTCTTAGCCATATCGGCGTCAACTAGGTTACCAATACCTGTTTCGATACTATCAGATAGCTTGCTAGCAAAATCTTTCTGTAGTGAAAGTCTTTTATGACCCGCACCCATAGCTGAAAGAGAAGTGTTCACATTAGAAATTGAGCTTTCAATGTGTTGAACTGCAGATGAAGCTAGAGCAGCAGTTGTAATTGCCTCAGTAGTTGAGAAAGTTACATTGCTACCACTAATGGATAAATCCTGTGCAGCGACTGAGATTGTGCTTGAGCCAGTATCATTAGTAATCGCAACGATAGCATCACCAGCATTTTCAACAGTGTTTTTACCGTTAAATGATGCTGTGCTTACGATAGATGAAATTTGATCGCGTAGCTGACCGAAGTCACTATTAAGTGACGCGCGGCTTGCAGTATCAAGGCCTGCATCTTTAGCGGCAACAGCCTTTTCTTTCATCTCAATTAAAAGATCAGAAACTGCTTCGCCAGCTGCGATGCCAACGTCAAGAGATGACATTGCATTATCAAGTGAGCCTTTAACAGCATTAATACCAGCAACGTTACCACGCAGCTTTTGAGCAATAGCAAAGACAGCTGAGTTGTCTTTAGCAGACGCTACCTTCATACCTGTATTAATTTGACCTTGTACCTTCTGAAGCGAAGTACTTGTTTTATTTAGATTTTGTAGGGCCAAGAAGGCACCAGAGTTCGTATTTACTGAGAAAGCCATTTTGCTTCTCCTTTTTGGAGTTGTTACGGGGCATTTTGCCCTTGAGACCTTTTGTCTCGTGTATACATAAGCAATTAGTGTGCCAGACCTGAAAAGATGCCGGTGTTTTGTAACTACCTGAAATAGCTCAATAATATAATACTGCACTGCAGCATAGAGTGCATTTGGCATGGGTAATATATGCCTAGTAGGCAAGAGGTGTCACGTTGTAATGGACGATGAGGCATTATTTGCCTAGTTGGGAGGGGTGCTGTAAGGAGGGGGTGGGCCCTGAGGCCCACTCCCACTATTTACTGGAATAGGGACATGATTGATTGCGGTGCTTGGTTTGCAATCGATAGTGCTTGAATGCCAAGTTGTTGCTTGACTTGCAATGATTGCAACTTAGCACTTACTTTAGCCATGTCTGCATCCACAAGGTTGCCGATACCTATCTCTATTGAATCTGACAATCTACCAATGAAGGTTTTTTGTAATTCAATGCGTTTTGCACCGGCGCCCAGTACTGATAAGGCAGTATTAACATTGGAAAGTGAGCTTTCAAGAGCGGTTACTGCTACATCTGCTGCACTTTGCGTATTTATAACCGATGTCGAGCTAATTGAAATGTTAGTACCGCCCAAAGTTAAGTCTTGGTTGGTAATTGACAACGAATTGCTTGCATCATGGTTAGTAATCGCAATGATATTATCTGTGCCGCCATCAACCGCATTAGTTCCATTAAATTCCGCTGTTGTCACTATCGACGTAATCTGATCGCGTAATTGAGTGAAATCCTGATTAAGAGAGGATCTGCTCGAGGTGTCAAGGCCTTGGTCTTTGGAAGATACGGCCTTTTCCTTCATTTCGATTAGTAGATCAGAGATAGCTTCGCCAGCGGCAATCGAAACATCAATGGTTGAAAGTGCTCTATCGATTGAACCCTTTGCAGCATTAATCCCGGAAACATCCGCGCGGAGTTTCTGGGCAATTGCAAATACTGCTGAGTTATCTTTAGCGCTAGACACTTTTTTCCCCGTGTTAATCGCTGTTTGTACTTTTGATAAGCTTGCGTTGGTCTTGTTTAGTTGTTGCAATGCCAACATCGCGCCTTCATTAGTGTTTACAGTGAATGCCATCTCGCATCTCCCTTCTGAAGAATATAATTAAAGCCTTTTGCTTGTTCTTATAATCGCAAGAGCTGTGCCAATAGTTAAGTCACTGAATTTATTGTATAAATAAGATAAATATATAAGTATTGATGCCTTTAGGTACTATTTGCCTATATAAGCTATTGAGGAAGGGAGTATATTTCCTACTGAAAAATACAAAAAAAAGAGGCCTCTAAAGGCCTCTTTGTGGTAACTTTTTTGTCGTTAAGTTTTAACGGAAGAGTGACATTACAGTCGATGGTGCCTGATTGGCGATCGACAGAGCCTGTAAGCCAAGCTGTTGCTTCACTTGCAATGATTGCAAGTTCGCGCTTGTCTTAGCCATATCGGCGTCAACTAGGTTACCAATACCTGTTTCGATACTATCAGATAGCTTGCTAGCAAAATCTTTCTGTAGTGAAAGTCTTTTATGACCCGCACCCATAGCTGAAAGAGAAGTGTTCACATTAGAAATTGAGCTTTCAATGTGTTGAACTGCAGATGAAGCTAGAGCAGCAGTTGTAATTGCCTCAGTAGTTGAGAAAGTTACATTGCTACCACTAATGGATAAATCCTGTGCAGCGACTGAGATTGTGCTTGAGCCAGTATCATTAGTAATCGCAACGATAGCATCACCAGCATTTTCAACAGTGTTTTTACCGTTAAATGATGCTGTGCTTACGATAGATGAAATTTGATCGCGTAGCTGACCGAAGTCACTATTAAGTGACGCGCGGCTTGCAGTATCAAGGCCTGCATCTTTAGCGGCAACAGCCTTTTCTTTCATCTCAATTAAAAGATCAGAAACTGCTTCGCCAGCTGCGATGCCAACGTCAAGAGATGACATTGCATTATCAAGTGAACCTTTAACAGAATTAATACCAGCAACGTTACCACGTAGCTTTTGAGCAATAGCAAAGACAGCTGAGTTGTCTTTAGCAGATGCTACCTTCATGCCTGTATTGATTTGATTTTGAACCATTGTCATAGACTTGTTAGTCTTGTTAAGGTTCTGAAGGGCAGCGAATGCGCCCGCATTTGTGTTTACTGAAAAACCCATAGTATATCTCCATTCTGAGAGTTTGTTGTTTCTACAATATGTATGGAACATTTTGTTCCAAAGACGCTTCTGCATCTTGTAATAGTGATTAGCAATGAGCGTGCCAATTTATATGATCTTGGTAAATATTATAATAACTATTTGAAATATATAGAATAAATTTATTGACTAAACAATTAGTAGCTTGTGTGGAGGTTGGGGCTTGCTGATATATACGGCACAATCTGCCTACTAGTGGGAATTTATTGCCGTGTAGCGGGCAGTAATTGCCTGATATATTAAATTGACGCACCAGTGAAGTTTGTGGTGCCCTCAGGCGAGGCTTCTTGTTTAGCCTTTACCATGTTCCGATGTTGATCGGCCAAGCCTTCCATGATCGTACGATTTATGCTTATTAAATCTTCCACAGATTCTTCTCCCCGCATTACCATTGATGAATGCTTTGATACCCATATGGCTAAGGAGATAATGCCAGCGCGTAACTCTTTGGGTAATTGATTACCCTCGATGCTGCAATCAGTAGAGAGTGTTGACCAAATGCGTCTATTCCAGTCAATAGCCTCTATAAGTTCTTTGTTATGGCGTGGCGCATCGATCACTTGTGTTAATGCTCTTGTTACGTCTGTAAATAGGCGGTATTCAGTTTGCTGAGGCGTTTCAGAACCCGTTTGCGCTCGTTTGTAAGCATTATAAGACATTTACTATAACTCTCTTATTCTATCTCATTGGGAGAAGTTTAATCTATCACTTTCCCACTTTAGTAACTTTTTACTATGCATAAGCGCTTTGTAAAAGTTCTTATTCATTATCTCGCCACTGATTTTTGCGCATAATTCTATGCCATCTGCATCTTGAATAACACCCATGAACTCAGTAATACGTATGACAAATTCCTCATAGTATTTTTGTTCGCTCGTGGGATCCATATACATAAGCATGATTGGGAAATATATACGTTTTGCAGGCGTATTCACTTCCTCTTCTTGCATAATGTCCTTTTCTCGTAATATAGAAGCCTTGTTATGTACGATTAAAGTGGACCTTCTATCACCATTTGCAACAACTGCGCCATTTATGACAAGTTTTTCATCTGGTTTTAATGATAATTTTAATGCCATGCTGTGTATAGCTCCCTGAACATCTACTATTTATGTAGAATTTTCCTACTTATTTTATCTACTAATATATAATATCTATTTTTAGCATATTATATATTAGTAGACAATATAAGGCGTAACTTATTTTGTTTATTAGATTTAGTTCTTTTTTTAAAGGATTATGGCAAGGAATTTGCTACTAATGTCATATTCTAAAATTGATGAATACTACGGAGTTATATTATGGGCCAAGAAAAAAAAACGAAGCAGATAAAATCATCTGCTGTGAAGGGGCATCGTTTAATTAAGAAAGCCAATAATTTATTTAAAAAAGGTGCTTTTGAAGAAGCTCTGCCTCTGTATAATCAAGCATTAGACCATCAGCCAGGTAATATTGAAGTAATGGCTACTATGGCAGACTGTTTAACCAGATTAGGTGTTCGAGATAAAGCTGTGCTGATGATGGAGCATGCGATCGTTCATTCTGAAGGTGAATTTAGCACTCGACAGGCAATTACTATGGGTAATCTTGCGAGGGATCTTGATATGTGGGATGCCTCGAGGAAATTTTATGGCATGGCGATTGAGATGTCTCCAGAACTTGACGAGCTTTATGTGAGTTATGCTGATACTTTAATGAGAACTGAACAGTTCGATGAGGCAATAGATTTTTTACAAATGGCTCTTACTAAATTCCCACGTGCGTCAGGCTTGTGGAATGTTCTTGCTATATCAGTTGCACATCGAGATGGCGGACAAGCGGCTAGAGTGTTTTTTGAAGAAGCAATTAGGGTTGACCCTAAAAACTTAAATGCATTGCATAATATTGCAATACACTGTGAAGACGTAAATGAGGCTATAGAGTTTGAACGTCAAGTACTTAAGATATCTCCTGATCATGTCGAAGCAAAAATGGGCTTAGCTAGTTATTTGAAGATGACTGGTAATCTAGAAGAGGGATGGCAATGTAATCGTGTCAGGCTTGATTCATCCAGAAATAAAATAGCTAAACAGGGTATTATATATGTTAGAAATGGCCTGGCGTGGGATGGGAAAGCTGACTTAACGGGCAAATCTATCTTTATTCAAAACGAGCAAGGTATCGGAGATGAAGTATTTTATGGCGCTACTATGCAACATATCTATGATCAGGCTGAACAAGTATATATTGCGTGTGACAAGCGTTTAATCAGTCTATTTCAAAGAAGGTTTCCAAAAGCTATTATTGGTTTCACATACGATAAAATGCATGCAAATTTCGTCTATAGACATTATCCGACACTAGAGAAGCATTTAACCGACAATAATATAGAACCAGATTACTATACTCAGATGGCTACGCTGCCAGAATTTTTTTGGGGTGATAAAAATGCTCTGCCTAAATATGCTGGGGGATATCTAAAGGCTGATCCGGATAGAAGCGCACATTATAAAAAGATTATTGAGGGGCTAGGTCCGAATCTTAAAGTTGGTATAGCATGGCAGAGTGGCCATAGAAATGCTGCGAGAAATATTCACTATCTAGATTTAGAGGTTTTGGCTCCTTTATTTGAGGTTGAAGGGGTGGATTTCATAAAGCTGCAATATACTCAAGTTGATGATGAAATAGCAGCATTTGAAAAAAAGACGGGTCATAAAATTCATGCCATAGAGGATTTGGATCTGAAGGCTGATATTGAAGGTAATTTTGCCTTGATCGATAATTTGGACCTTGTCATTTCACCTAGTATTTCACCTGCGATTTTCGCCATGACTTCTGGTTGTCCTGTTTTGGTGATGAGCCGTTGGCATTTATGGTGGACGTTAGGCGATAGAAAAAATATTCCATTTTACGATGATGCGCAGGCTTTCTGTATTAAGAAATTTGGTGACTGGACAGACTTTATAGATGATATAAAAGTTGAATTGATTGCTAAGAGTGAGCAGAAAAAACAAGACAACTCTACCTCACAATAGTATTATAATATTTGGTTACTATTGTGAAATCTAACAGGGTGTTTTTACTGTGCATCAGTAGCTCATACATCATGATATAATTTGATGCACAGATTTTACATTAAAATTGCTTGTAATAGTCTTTTTGTGCCTGCTTGAAATCGGGCATCATACCCACATCCATCCAATATTCATGAATAGGAAATGACGAAACTGTTTTCTTATCAGAGATAGCGGCCTTTAATAGATCAGGCATGTCCATACGCCCATCTTGTGGAATATACTGTAAAATATTTTGATCAAGTACATAGATGCCCGCATTAACAAAATAATGATGCTCTGGTTTTTCAACAATATCATTAATGATATTACCGTCTAATTCCATAACGCCATAGGGAATACGAGAAGTGTAGCGGCGACTACCAACAGTTGCTGTGGCATTTTGTCTTTCATGGAATTTTAATAGCCCAGGGAAATCGACCTTGGTTAAGATATCACCATTCATCATAATGATAGGTAGGTCAGACATACCCTCAGGTAATAACGATAGAGCACCACCTGTGCCTAGGGGGTCTTCCTCATAGATATAGTCAATAGAAACGTCCCAATCACTACCATCGCCAAAATGATCTTGAATCATCTCTGGCATATAGTGGGTAGAGATATAAAAACGATGAAAACCAGCTTGTATAAAATTATCTAAGATCGTTTCAAGGATTGGCTTATCACCTATTTGAAGCATAGGCTTTGGGCATTCGTTGGTGAGCGGCGCTAAACGCGTGCCAAAACCACCAGCCATCAGGAAAACAGGATTATCAAATCGTATTTCTTGCGATAAAGATCGCAGTGTTTCTATGCCGACAACTTTGTGGGCGTCATCAATTATTGGTAATGAAATGATTCCATTTCTATTCATGCGTTTCAGTAGCTCAGCTCTGCTGTCACCAGGAGTGCCAAATTGAGGTTGCGCATTCATGATATCCGCTGTTTTTGATTCCATTGGTAACATTTTCAGCAAAGCACGACGAATATCACCATCGGATAGAGTGCCTAAAAGGCGCCCATCACCGTCTGTAACGAGTGCAATACGCATTGCACCTGCATCAATCACGGCCATTGCAGCTGATACACTCATATCCTTGGATATGCAGACATCTCTCCAACTTGGCATAAATCTTATCCTTTATTCGTCATAGCATTTGCTAGGTTAACGTTCTCATTGCAAGCAATAGGCCATTTAATCATTTTCAAGCAATAGCATAGCACGTGCGATAGCTAGATCTTGTGGGGTGTCAATGTCAATGGATAATGGGCTATCATTTATTACTGCACCAAAGTTACCAAATAAGATACCTTGGCTGTTATCAGGCAATAATGACGGCCTATAGGCATAAACAACCCCGTCGAGTGCATGGACTGTTGTTAGGGCTTGGCGTGGCAGCCACGGATTGGCGTCATCTATATAGGGTTTTGGTATAGGTCCAGACACATCCCACATACGCTCGATCGGTTCATCAATTTCTTTGAAGGTAGCAACACTGTCATAGCCATTTTCCTCAAGGCTATCAATTATTTTTTCAAGGAGGGCCGCTTCTCTAAATGGACTAGTGCATTGCAATACTACAATTATATCACAATTTTCATTCTCATCTTTTAGTCTATTGTATAAATCGCGCAAAGTATCACTTACAAGCGCTGTATCGGTTGCCAACTCGTCTGCGCGGTCATAAACCTCCGCGTGACAGTCTATCGCAGATTTTTTTATATCTGCGTCATCCGTAGAAACGATCACACGATCGATATAGTCACAGGCGATGGCTTGCTCAATAGGCCAGGCAATCAATGGCTTATTACCTAAGTCAGCTATATTTTTGCCGATGATGCCTTTGCTGCCGCCACGTGCGGGAATAACGGCTATGATACGTTTACCATTTATCATGCGCTGCCCTTTATAGCTTTTGCTGGCACACCACCAACCTTGCTGTTATTAGCCAGATCTTTAATGACACATGAACCCGCAGCTATAACACTATTGTCGCCGATATTTATTGCCTGAATAACAGTTGAACCTGCGCCGATAAAACACATTTGGCCAATTTTTACTTCGCCACATAATTTTGCCCCTGTGGCAATATGGGAATCGGTGCCCACTTCACAGTGATGCTCGACAATAGCGCCGCTATTAATAATTGAATTATTACCCACGACGCTGCATGTCTGAATGATAGCACCTGCCATAATCTGTGCGCCCACACCAATAGTTGCATGCGGGGATATGATAGAGCAGGGGTGAATGATACTGGGGAAATCATAGCCAAGCTCAGTGTATTTTTTAATTAAGTCGATGCGAAGGGTACTAGCTGGCATAAAACCAATGCCCATTACTAAGTCTACTTTGCTCGGCGGATATTGATTAAGTATGTCATCACTGCCTAAGACTGAAACGCCATCTAGTACCACCGTGTCTGCAGTAATGTTTTTGTCAGTGAAACCAGCTATAGAATATCCTGCTTGAAGTGCGGCATCAGCAACGACAGCAGCGTGGCCGCTGGCTCCAATGATTATGACAGGCTTATTGGTCATTATTAAAATCCTTAACAATCATGCTTTCACCCTGAATATAATCTTTAGAGGATTTTTTCCCAATAATATCCCAATAATCAATTGGTGAGATGCCAGATGCTGGGCGCATAATAGCTAAATTATCAGATGTTATAACTTGTCCCTTAGATATGCTAGTCGCCGCGTGCAAGCTTTTGCGCGCAACAGAAGCAGTGTTGGCTTCACCAGCCTGCGGGGCTTTAATGTCGTTGCCAAGGGCTAGCTCTATCTCGCGGATTGCAAGGGTCATAGCTTTTAATTCATATGGCTCTAATGATGCTTTATGATCTGGGCCAGGCAGGGAGCGATCTAAGGTGAAATGTTTTTCAATGATAGATGCGCCGCGCGCTACGGCAGCGATAGGCACTGTGATGCCCATGCTGTGATCAGAATAGCCAACCTTTAGACCAAATGTATCGCGCATAGTGTCCATGGCTTTTAAATTAATGCTATCCACTGGCGCAGGATATTCGCTCGTGCAATGTAGTAATGTCACACGTTCTTTTAGTAATGCCTTGCCTTGGTCAGATGTGTAGGCTGCATGAAATTCTGCGCGGCTTGGGGTCGTACGGTTCCCCATGTAACCAAAAGCAATAACACCTAGTGCTTCTTCAATGTCCTTAAGCGTTGACATGCCTGTTGATAGGATAATCGGGCGACCATACCGCGCATGCCGTAATATAGATGGTGCATTGGTAATCTCACCAGATGGTATTTTGAAAAATGGTAAATTCATATCCTCGGCTAGAAATGTCAGGCTAGGGTCATCAAAGGAGGTGGAAAAGAAAGTAATGCCCGCAACATCGCATTCTGCCTTCAGCATATGATGCTGCTCATGTGAAAGCTCTAGTTTTTTAAGCATTTCATATTGATTTTCATCGCTACCAGTTTGTTGCTGCTGATAATCGGCTTTGGCGGCATTCTTAGTGACGAGATGGTCAGCAGAGAATGTTTGAAATTTTACCGTATCGACGCCAGCTTCAGCCGCAGCGTGAATAAGGGCCTTAGCTCGTTCCATGCAGCCATTGTGATTAACGCCAGCTTCCGCGATGATGTAGGTAGAATTATGAGACATCATCACCTCCGTCATAAAAATACTTTGGGTTCAAGCTATTAAAGTCTGTGCTGTCGAGCACTTCTAATATCTGTCTTGAAGTAGTGCCGTCACCGTAGGGTGATTGCTTTAATGCAGCATTAGCCTGCGCGTCATTAGATAATGCCTGCTTGATCGTTTTAATTATATCAGCTGTGTGATGGTTTGTGTGAAGAATAGAGCTAGCACAGATACGCCCCTGTTGCCGCGTGCCAATATTGACCGTAGGCGTGCCAAGCGATGGCATTTCTAATATACCGCTAGAGCTATTGCCGATACAGGCTATTGCTAGGCTACCTGCGCTTAGATACCTGAGGTGCCCAAGTGAGGGTGTTAGATAGGCGCGCTCTTTGTTGCTTGCCACATAGCTTTCTAATATTTCAATCAGCTGTGCGCTTTCAGCGTCTGCATTTGGAAAGGTAATTAATACCCTGTAATCAGGAAATGCATCTAAGGCGTCTAACAAAGATTTTAGAGCCTCGCTATCTGGTGAGTTTCCTTGGGTAACAGGGTGATAGGTTATGATAAAGAATTTATTTGTTAAATCGAAGTCAATGCTTTTACTTAATGATTTAAGATCCATCAGTGGCAATGTTTTAATAGCCTCAATAGCTGTTGCACCAACATTATAACAGTTATGCGGCTGCTCACCCATGCGGATGACACGGTGCCTATACTCCTCAGTACTGGTGAAATGTAAGTGACTTAATTTGGTAATGGCGTGCCTGTAGCTCTCATCTATGGCACCAAAGGTCAGCTCGCCGCCATGCAAGTGCGCAATAGGTATATTCATGGTAGCAGCGGCTTCTGCGGCAACTAATGCTTCAAACCTATCCCCTAAAATCATAACTAAATCGGGCTGAACTCCTGATAGGGCATCTGCAAAACCTTCTAGCCCCATTGCCATAGATTTAACGGTGCCTTTAGGGCTGTTATCGTCTGATAACATGGGTACACGCGCGTCAACTGTGAATCCATCGGCCTCAATTTCTTGTATGGTATCGCCGTATAGGGGGCTGAGGTGCATAGCGCTGGCAATGACTTTTAGCTCATAGTCGTGATGAGCATCTAATGCGCGCATAGTTGGCGCTAAAAGCCCGTAATCAGCGCGGGATCCTGTTAGTACACATACACGTCTCATGACATACTCTGGGCGTGGATGCCGCTTGGTAAATTTATTAAGCGCTTAAAGATATCCTTTGTCACAGGCATTAGGCCAGCTGTTGCACTTTCAAACATTGGCAGGTCATACATTGGTGTCCAAATAGGTCTGGTTTGAATATCTGCGTTGTTGGTTGCTTCTAATATTGCATCACGTGATTTTTCATCAGGCGCTAATATAGCGTTCAGCCAATAATTAGACGTGCAATCATTAGGCTCTGATACAAACTTCAAATCACTGCCATGAAAGAAATCTTGATACCGTGTGGCAAGCTCACGTTTCCAATCTATGAAACTGTCTAATTGTTCTAACTGTGCAAGACCAAGCGCAGCATTTAGATTGGGCATGCGGTAGTTGTAACCGATATCATCATGTTCAAAATGCCATTTGTGAGGCTTTTTAGCGGTCGTTGTTAGATGCTTAGCCTTTTGGGCGAGTTCGTCATCATTTGTGGTGATCATTCCGCCGCCACCCGTCGTGATGATTTTATTACCATTAAAGCTAAAGGCGGCAATGTGGCCATATGTACCTAGTGGCTGGCCTTTGTATTTACTGCCAACGGCTTCTGCTGCATCTTCGATTAAGAATAGATCATACTCATCACAAATAGAGCGCAGTTCGTCTATTTTACAAGCATGACCAAAGGTATGCATAGGAATAACAGCGCGAACTTGCCGGCCTGAAATTTTCTCAATAACAGCACCATCGGGGCGGCGCTCACAATTTTCTCTTAAAAATCTTGCTAATTCATCTGGTGATAACCCAAGAGTTTCCTTGTCCACATCAAGAAAAACAGGGCTGGCACCGCAATAACTTATGGCGTTGCAAGTGGCAACAAAAGTAAGCGCTTGGGTGATGACTAGGTCGCCAGGTTTCACACCTGCTATGATCATTGCCATATGCAGCGCAGATGTGCCATTGGATGTGGCAATGGCATATTTTACATCATGTTTTTTTGCAAATTCAATTTCAAAATTAGTCACATACTGACCAACAGATGAGACGAATGTGCTGTCAATTGTATCTAAAAGATAGTCACGCTCTTTGCCCTTAAACACAGGGGCGTGCAAGGGGATAAAACTTTCGCCAGGATACTGGCTTTTAACAAAACTGATTAGGTCATCATACATTGTATATGTCTGTTTTATACCTTGCTAAATTTTGTGGGTCTGTGAACCATTCGATGGTTCGCTTGATACCCTCGCGGATGTCTACCTCTGGCTCAAAACCTGTTAGAGAATTAATCAGTGTATTATCACACCACAATCTAAAGACCTCAGAGTTTTCAGGCCTAATGCGCGCGGGGTCTTGCTTGAACTCAACCTTGCTTCCCATTAATTCCTTTATGAGATCAAATGTATCTTGGATTGTGATTTCAAAATTTGAACCAATATTGACTGCTTTACCAATCGCATCTTCACTTTCGGCAAGAGCTATAAAGCCACGGCAAGTGTCAGTCACATAATTGAAATCACGGGTAGGGGTTAGGTCACCAACTTCAATGACATTTTTACCTGAGGCAATTTGAGAGATAATTGTTGGGATCACAGCACGTGCGCTTTGACGAGGGCCATATGTATTAAAGGGACGCGCTATGGTCAGGGGCAGTTGGAAACTATTGGCAAAACTCATGGCCATTGCATCTGCGCCAATCTTACTCGCACTATAGGGCGATTGTGGCTGCATAGGATGCTCTTCGTTAATAGGCACATATTGCGCTGTGCCGTAGACTTCGCTGGTAGATGTATGAATAAATCGACTGATATTGTTGTCTAGCGCCGCCTGGCACATATTTAGCGTGCCATTAATATTGGTATCAACATAACTAGCTGGTGCTACATAGCTGTATGGAATGGCAATTAATGCTGCCAGATGAAACACTACATCGATATCCTTTGTAATATTTCTACAAAAATGGGGGTCGCGTACGTCACCACTGATAATGTTGATTTGGTCTTTACAGCCTAAGCTATCCAACCAGCCCCAGTCGTTAAAGCTGTTATATTCGCTGAGAGCTGTCACATCGCAGCCCGCGTTATATAGGGATTCTGTTAAGTGGGAGCCTATAAAGCCATTAGCACCAGTTACTAGAACTCGTTTGTGTTTTAGTTCCATAGTGCATCTCTCCATCAATTAAAAAGTAGCCTATAATATTATAGTGCAACATTCCTGTCTTTGTATCCTCCGTAGGATAGCATGACGAGAGGGTAGATAATCAAGAAAAATATAATAAAATCAAATAGTAGGTGTTATTTTAATAGGAAAAAACAGTCGCATAAATTTCATGCAGTAATGTAGTGAGAGAAGGAATGCCTTCTCCCACACATTATTTTGAAAATCTATGGAGTAATTTTTACCCAATTTTAGTGTCCTTTTAACCTTGGAATAGGCTAAGGATAGATTGTGGGCTTTGGTTGGCAATTGATAGCGCCTGAACCCCAAGCTGTTGCTTAACTTGCAAGGCTTGTAAATTCGCGCTCTCTTTGGCCATGTCAGCATCCACCAGATTACCAATGCCTGTTTCAATCACATCTGATAGCTTGCCAGCAAACACACGGTTAGCTTCTAGGCCAGTTGAACCTGACCCAAGACGGGTAAGCACTGCGTTTAAGTTATCAATACTTGTACCAATACCCGACACAACGGCTTGAGCAGCTGACTGTGTTGTAATAGACTGAGCTGCAGTAATTGTCACATTGGAACCACCTAGTGTGAGGTTTTCATGTGCAATAGAATAAGTTTGTGTAGCATCTGAATTTGTAATAGCAACGACTGCATCACTATTACCATCAATCAAGTTCGTGCCGTTAAATTCAGCATTTGCAGTGATTGTAGTGATTTGATTGCGTAGCGCGTTAAAGTCGAGACTAAGCGCTGTACGGCTAGTCGTATCGAGACCTTGGTCGGCTGCGGAAACTGCTTTTTCTTTCATCTCAATAAGAAGATCAGAAATTGAGTTAGCTGCTGCGAGCGCAATGTCTGTTGATGAAACGCCACGATCTAGTGATTGTTTCACAGCGTTAAGACCTTTTAGGTCACCGCGTAATTTTTGGGCGATAGAAAATACTGCTGCATTATCTTTTGCAGAAGCAATTTTTAATCCTGAGTTAATATGGGACTGCGTTGTATTCAGTTCCTTACTAGTCTTATTTAAGTTTCTAAGTGCTGATAGTGCACCTGGGTTCACATTTATAGAGAAGGTCATTTTTACCACTCCTTATTAGATTTTCAAATTCAGTCTTTTTGACTGCACAGTCATCTAATAGCAAAGGGCGTGCCAACTTTTTAAAACCATATAACTTGTTGATTTATATGATATTATTTACATTTTAATCATATTTTTTTATAAAATTACCTGCTTTTAAAAGTGGGTAGTTTATGAAGGTTAGGTAAATATTTCTCTGTTATTTTCTCTGTAAGCTATAGGGGGGTCAAATCTGCCTATCCTACGGCCTTGATTGTATTAGGCATTAGCTAGATCCAGCCTTTTTTGTGCGACGGACTTTCGGCTTTTCTTTGCTGGCTTGGATACAGGAGTATTAGACGGTGCATAAGAGGGGGGCGTCGTTAAATTACTGCCCCCTACTGAGCCAGGTAAATATATTTGAGAGCTAACTAGATTAGAGGTTTGTATAGATTTTGACGACATGACTATTGAGGCTGTACTCGGTTTAGGAGACATGATTAATATCTTAGCTTTGACAAGAAATTCAAAAGCTTCAATATGCTTTGGCGCTGGGTTAGTATTTATTTTAGTAGGAGATATATACATGGTCGTACCGTTCATAGGGGGTGAGTGAACTGGCTCCATGTTAAATAATCTCCGTAATTAACGCTGCTTAAATGGTTTGGTTTAAACTAAGCGACGTAGGTCTAAGTGGATTTGGGGCTTTCAGACTTGCATTCGAGCCATATCCCATGACGGGTTGATCACGTTTTGCAATTTCTTCACCGACGCTTTTGACAATGCCTTCAGTAATTGTCTTTAGGCGCAACACAACACGTGCATGATTCCGTAATTCGTTACGAAAATTATCCGTTACCTCTTTAATTTTGGTGCGAATTGGTGATTCCGCCTCACCCAGCAAGTGACTGTTTACTTGGATATGATTGAGTGTGTTGCGATACTCAGCAATCAATCTTGATTTTTCACCATGTAGATGTCCTGCGGCCTGCGTTTTACGTGCGACCATCAAATCTGTTTCGCGTTTAATTATATCTGTCAGACCTTGCGTGATTTTAATCAGCTTAGCACCAGGGCCAGTTAGGAGTGACTCTTTTTCTTTAGGTTTATAGTCTGGGAATAGGGGGTCCAGCGGCATTATTGGGCCTCCTGCATCTTTATGATTTCAGCAAATACTTTATCAGCAATACCAATGCCACCGCTTCTAGCAATGCCTTTACCCATTTCAGTTACCATCAAATTGCGGAACATATCTTCACCAGGGCCGCCACCAGTTAATGAATCAGTCTTAACTGTTTCAAACATTGGCTGTATCATTTGTGATATGAATACTGCTTCAAAGTCTTCAGCTGTTTTGCGTGCTTTTTTAACATCAACCTCGCTCATGCCAGCTGATTTTGCATCACTATTGGCTTTCTGCATGGCACTCATTGATGCCATTGATGTCGCCATTTGCATTTGAGACATACTATCCATCTTACATAGTCCGTATTTCTGCTTGCATAGCGCCAGCTGATTTTATGGCTTGCAAGATGATGATGATATCACGCGGACCTAACTCTAATGCGTTTAGGGCATTAACAAGATCGCGTAGTGTAATTGTGTTTGGGATGAGTGTCAGGCGCTGGTCTGACCCGTCATCAATATTAATTGTTGAATTCGGTGTTACAGTTGTCTGACCTTGGCCAAAAGGTTGGGGCTGTGATACTTCAGGCTCTTCAGTTACTTTTACTATCAAGTTACCTTGGGCAATGGCAACCGCATTGATGCGGACATCATTACCAATAACTACTGTACCTGTACGTTCGTCAATCACGACCATTGCCTTTTGATCTGGCACAACTGATAGGGTTTCGATTTGCGTTAGGATATCCACCATAGCAAGGCGGTGCCCTACGGGGCGAATAAGCTGCACTGTAGCAGGGTCTAGCGTTCTCGCCATACCAGATTTCATTGCACCGTTGATTTCATCTGTGATGCGCTTTGCAGTTGTTAGGTCTGGATTACGCAGGGAGATCTTAATCTCGTTAAGTGAAGCAAGTTCAAAAGGAAGCTCGCGTTCAACAAGTGCGCCGTTGGCAATGCGACCGTTTGTTGGCACACCCTGTGTTACTGTCGCTGCATCGCCTGTTACGGTAAAACCACCCACGGCTAATACACCTTGCCCAACCGCATATACTTCGCCGTCAGCACCCATAAGGGGGGTCGGCAATAATGTGCCACCTTTTAAATCCTGTGCGTCACCCAGTGAGCTAACTGTAATGTCTATGCGTGTACCTTGACGAGCAAAGGCTGTAAGATTTGCTGTCACCATTACCGCTGCAACGTTTTTAGTTTTCATGTCAGTGTTTTTGATGTTCACACCTAGACGCTCTAACATTGATGCTAAGCTTTGTTCAGTGAAGGGAGCATTACGCAGGGTGTCGCCTGAGCCACCAAGGCCAACAACAAGGCCGTATCCTACGAGTTGGTTTTCTCTGATACCTTCAAATGACACGATGTCCTTGATACGTGACTTAGCTGCTGTCGCAGGCATTGCCGCTGTGATCAGTATGGCAAAGCTTAAGGATATTGAGCTAATTGTGCGCATCCAAAGTGTCATAAATATTTCCTTTTCAAATTTCATTCAGTGGAATTTTTGTCCACCTACATATCTTGCTATGATTAATGCTATAATCGTGCCAATAGTCGACTGTTTAGTAACGTGTTGAATTATTTAGATTATTATTAATTTTAAAGTCCTATAGACTAGGAATATATTTCACTGTAAACAAGTTACTAGGATGCTATTGCCGATTTGGTAATTTGGCCTTAGAGTATGTAATATGAAGATTTCTGGATCGAGTAAAATAGAGTCAAAAAGCCTTAAAAAAGCAAAAAAAACCTCCAGTGGTTCAGGTGCTGACTTTGCACGCGCTCTCGGTAGCTCTGGGGGTGAAGTTGAAGCTACTGCCGCAACATCAACGGGTGGCCCTGTGACATCTGTTGATTCCCTGCTTAGCCTGCAAGAGGTGCCTGATGCTTCTTCTGGAAGATCAAAGGGACTAGATCAGGCTATGGCCCGTGCATCGGATATGCTTGATATGTTGGAGGAAATTAGGCGCGGTATTTTACTTGGGTCGATTCCCGCAGCTAACTTACGCGGCCTTGCGGATATGGCTCGAGGCCGTAAAGAGAATTTAAATGACCCTAATCTTAGTGAAATATTAGAAGAGATTGAATTGAGAGCAGAAGTTGAACTTGCTAAACTTGGCTTGTAACCCTCTGTATTTTATTGATAATTTCTATCCACATATAAGATTATTTTTTCATCAGTTATAAAGTTTAACAATTAGTTAAATTTCCTGCTTGTGATTTTTGTTCAGAAACTCTATATAAACCGCGAACTGTCAGGCATTGATGCCTGTGTAAGATTGACTTGTGGTATCTAATGCAGAAACTACTAGTGAATTATTTAGGGGATTTAAAATGGCACAACAGGAAACTGTTGCAATAATAGAGCTTCCAGAAGGGTATATACCCTCAAATGAAGAAGACTTTATGAGTCCAATGCAGCTTGAGTATTTTCGTCGAAAACTCGAAGATTGGAAAAACGATATACAGCGTGAATCAGCTGAGACTTTGCATAACTTACAAGAAGATAATCTACGAGAGCCTGATATTGCTGACCGAGCCTCCGCTGAGACCGATTGGTCAGTAGAGCTGCGTACACGCGATCGCCAACGTAAGTTAGTTAATAAAATTAACAAGGCACTGCGTCGTATTGCTGAAGATGAATATGGTTATTGTGATGTTAGTGGCGAGCCTATTAGCCTTCGCCGTCTTGATGCTAGGCCAATTGCTACAATGACTATCGAGGCACAAGAAGCCCATGAACGTGCTGAAAAAGTGCATAGAGACGATTAAATTCGGCATATGTGTGTGTCCCGTCCTAGAATAAGTTGACGGTTTCTATATTAGGCCAGTTGTCGTAGAC
>CBFDCC010000015.1:0-55745 GCA_965603205.1 uncultured Kordiimonas sp.
CCGCGCCGGGGAGTGGCGCAGCCTGGTAGCGCATCTGTTTTGGGAACAGAGGGTCGCAGGTTCGAATCCTGTCTCCCCGACCATCTTCTTCTCGGAGAAGATAAATTCTACCCTAAACCCTAATTACCAGATAGGGTTTTAAGAATAAGGCCTCTCTTTACGAGAGGCCTTTTTTTTATCCATATTAGTTATAATACTGGCTTGACATACGGCGCGTATATCAGGATAAGAGGCACTTAATATTCAGAGGGTCCCATAGCTCAACTGGATAGAGCACCTGCCTTCTAAGCAGGGGGTTCGAGGTTCGAGTCCTCGTGGGATCGCCACTTTCTTTAGATATCAAAGACTTAGCTTTCCCAACCTTAAGGTTGGGGAAGTTTCCATATGTAAGTCATTGATATCATTCGGTTATGGCAATCCTGATTTTGACCGCATTTATGCTGCTATCTATCTGAAATATATAGCATAATCACTATAATTCCCCAACCTTAGCTGTGTTCTAAATTTCATCATACATATATTGAGTGTATAATTTTATATTTATGATATGTTAGGGTGTATATTAACTACCAATAGGAGTGGTAAGTGAAATCGCAATATTTAAATGATGTAACTACTTTGGTGGAACCTATAAAGGAGGCCTTTCCTTCTTGGGATGGGGATGTTGAGGAAATAGTTCTTGAAGAAGAGTTAGTTCCAACTACTGGTGAAGCTGAAAACCGATACCAAGTTTTAACCATATGGGCCCATTATATGGGAACATCAAAGCCTGTATATAATTACACTTGGCCGTCCGACTTTAAGATTGAACATAATAGTTTGTAATTAACAATGTATTGTTGGGCTTGTAATAAGTGCATTTTTAAATAAATCCACAGTGATGAATGTCTGAGGCGTTTACATGAAATAACGTGACATTGATTGCAGAATGTGGGCAAACTCAAATATTAAGAGCAAAATAAAACTATAAATTCATTAAATTGAAACTATTTGGGACTAAATATGGATGGTGTAACAGTTGTGGGTTATGATAAAGATATCACAGATGCGGGATTAATAGATAAGTGGCTTAGTAAGCTTGAGGCAGCATCAACATTTTGGTGGGTCGTGGCCATACTGGCAGGGTGTTACCTTTTATACCTAGCTACGCATATTTATAAATATTACCGCGAAAGTGTAGATCGTCGATATGAAACCGATGAAAAAATGAAAATTCAACGCCTTCATTTAAAGGTTGAAAAAATTGCTGATCACGAGGTCCTAACCGCAAATAAAGAAGATGATGCACTAAATGTTGACATTCTTGTTGAAGATGAGGCAGAGTTAAAGCCTAGATTTAGGAGTTTATAATGGAAATCACTGTATCTATGCTCATGAGTTTGGTTGTTCTTCTATTAACACTAATAATTATCGCTCGACATATTGGAGAGATTTATAAACAGAAATCTTATCAGGAACGTGTACGTCAAAAATATGTGGATGCCTTTTTCATAAATGCTGAAAAAGTTATGGCTTCATCCAGTGTCGATGAGGAACTTAAACTTGTAATCATGGCGATTTCTGATGATTTGGATGATGAAGAATCTTTGAAATTGATGGTGAAATCTCAACGCCGGTTTGTTGAAGTTGGAGAGCGCACACCACAATCTGAACTCGCAAACAAAATCAGGGAGTTGGAGCATCCAGAGAAATCAGCTGTGTTACAAGCTATAGCTAATGGAGTGCTTGCTATTACCTGTTTAGATTTGAAGCTAGGGCAAGAGGTACGTTTGTTTTTAATGAAGAACCATGGTGAAAACCCAGCGCCAGATGCCCGCACAGCTATCAACAGGATAGCCCCGCTATATAACGACTGGCGGGGAAAAAACCCCAATGCACATTCCCCAGTTTTATGTATTGTCTAAATTGTAATTTAGGCATTGGTACTGGTCAGTGTTTATACAATTAACTACTATTTCATTGTGCATCACAGTTATTATGTGAATTAAGCGTTTTGGGGTTTTCTAAAATGTACCGAAAAAGGTTGGGGAAAATTGAATTACTTTAATGATATCAATGGGGGGTTAAAGGTAGGTTGGGGAAACTAACCTATTGTTATTAAACAAAAGCCATTTTTCTCGTGGGATCGCCATAAATCAAGTCGTGCATTAGCGCGGCTTTTTTTTTATGTGTAATTTTTTATATGTCTTGAAATGGCCCAATTCATTTTCAATAATGGTATTAGGAGCAATTACTTGTTAAGCTAAGGTATACATAATACTTAGATACTCTAGATATTTTATAGGATTTTATGATGAATAATGTTGTTGGACTGAATTCTTATGGGCAAACTATTTCGTGGCAACTTCACGACAATACAAACCTTGGCCCCAATGATATCCGTGATGTAGAGGATGTGGATAGCACTGGTAATAATGATGTAGATTCTATTATATACGGCAGCATATTTGCCCCGGATCCAGGCAGCGATATCACAACACTTTCATATAGTTATGTCAGTTCGGATAGTTTTTATTCTACTGATGCTAACGGCGCCTATGGGCCTAGCGATGGCGACAAGGAACCTTGGGCAGGCACGAGCGAGTTGACGTCAGCCGAAAAGGCGATAGTTAAAAATGTTCTCACTCAGATTGAAGATATGACAAAGATTGACTTTGTTAAAGTTACTGACGATGAAACCACCGCAGGTACTGTACGTTTTGCATGGACGGATATGTATGATGAGGATGCGGTTGCTTGGGGATATTTGCCGTTATATGGTGAAGCTGCGGGTGATGTTTGGCTGCAAACTGGAGAACTTGATTCAGAGAGTGGGCTTGGCTCATATTTTCATTCCACCTTACTGCATGAAATTGGTCACGCAGTTGGTTTGACCCATAGCTTTGAAGCTGATGGTGATTTTGGTGTGGAATTAAGATCAGGCCTTGAAGGTACTGATTATACGGTAATGTCCTATACTCTTTCCGCAAGGCATTCTACAGCCTATTATGCGGATTTACACCCTCAAACCTACATGTATTTAGATATACTCGCGCTCAGGCATATGTATGGTGCGACCGCTGTAAATGGTGGGAATACTGTCTATAAATATAATGCCGCAGACCGTTATTATCTGACCATATTTGATACAGGTGGTAACGATACTATTAAAATAGGATCAGCTGTTTCGAAAGATTTAGAAATAGACCTCTCTCCTAATAGTTGGATTGATGTAGGCACGACAATTTATTACCAAATAGATACAGGCGGGGACACTTGGGATGAAGTTTGGGAGAATGAAACTGTATTTATTTCCCCAGGCGTTTATATTGAAAATGCATATGGGGGTAGCGGCAATGACACCATAAGCGGCAATAAAAAAGGCAATATTTTAAAGGGTGGCAAAGGCGACGACGTGCTAGATGGCGGTAGGGGCAGCGATAAACTATACGGTAATGGTGGCTCTGATGATCTTTACGGCGGTAAGGGGCGTGACAAGTTATATGGTGGTAAAGGTAATGATGATCTCTTTGGTAATGGCGGTAAAGACAAGCTAGAGGGCGGTGGAGGCCGAGATATACTCAAGGGCGGCTCAGCTAACGATAAATTATATGGTGGCAATGGTGCTGACCGGCTTGTTGGTGGTAAAGGTGATGATGTTCTCAAGGGAGGAACTGGGGCGGATGCTTTTGATTTTTCAGGCACTTGGGGTGATGATACTATTAAAGATTTCGAAGATGGTATGGATATAATTGATTTTAGTGACGCAGCACTAGATTTTAACGATCTTAGTATCTCACAAAGCGGCACTTCAGTTCTTATTGAGGATGATAATGGTAATTCTATCACTCTATTGAACACATCACTCAGCACTATTACTGAGGATGATTTCCTTTTCACATGATAAGTCGAAGGTTACAAAAAAAGGCCACCCTTGAAATATGAGGGTGGCCTTTTAGTGTTTACTTAGCGCTATAAACTTTTTTGCCATCGAACCAAGTGGCGGTAACCTAGTAGTACCTATGGTTATAGTTCCTATTGGCTAGGGTTAAAATTGATCCATATAACGGTTTAACCCTGCGTTTAAATCAGCCTTTAAATCATCCACATCTTCTAAGCCGATATGTATCCTTATCAGCGGGCCTGGGGCCTGCCACTGGGTTACGCTGCGACAGCGACTTGGATCGGATGGTAATATCAAGCTTTCATAACCACCCCAGCTAAAGCCCATTTTATATAGAACTAAATCATCAACGAGGGCCGCAGTGTCTGGATAATCACCTTGTTTCAATACAAAGGAAAACAGACCTGTAGAACCACTAAAATCACGTTTCCATATTTCATGACCCGGACAGTTCGGCAGGGCTGGGTGTAATACGTGGTCAACGGCAGGGTGGTTCGCTAGCCATTTCGCGATGGTCAGCGCTGAAGATTCATGTTGTTTGAGGCGCAGGCCCATCGTGCGCATACCGCGTGAGGTTAAATAGGCATCATCAGGGCCTAGGGTGAAACCAAGAGTAAAAGCAGTGTTTTGCAAGGCCGGGAAACAGGCCTTGTTTGCTGTAGCGGCGCCCATCATGGCATCGCTGTGGCCCACCATATATTTTGTACCAGCATGCACAACTATATCAGCGCCGATGTCTAAGCCCTTACACATTAAGGGAGTCCCCCATGTATTATCCATAATAACGACGGTACCAGCCCCATGCGCTACTGCGGCAATCGCTGGAATATCCTGAACCTCAAACGTTAGTGAGCCTGGTGCTTCTACTAATATTAGCGATGTGTTATTTTGCATCAAATCCTTGATGGCAGCACCAATCATGGGGTCATAATATGTTGTCTCGACCCCCATTCTGGCCAATATGCCATTGGCGAGGGCGCGTGTGGGTTCATAGGCGCTATCAGTGATTAAAATATGATCGCCAGCCTTAACCACAGACATAACGGCACCAGAGATGGCTGATAAACCAGATGGGTACAGCATCGTACCTGCTGCATTATCGCCTTCAAGGTCACAAATAGTCTCTTGAAGTGACCACTGGGTTGGCGTGCCCTTGCGCCCATAAAATAGATTGTGCCCAGACATATCGGCAATACGGTCCTGCATTTCCTGATATGTCTCAAAAATACAAGTTGATGCATGATAAACAGGTGGGTTCACAACGCCGTGTGTCCATTCCTTGCGGCGGCCACCCGTAATTAACTGTGTATTTATTTTATGGTCTTTATGCTTAGTCATGCTTTTTACCCTGTTTCAATGGGGGTGTTTGCATTGGCACCCCATTCTGTCCATGATCCGTCATATATGGCTACATCATGTTTTTCCAGTATTTCTAATGCTAATGCCAAAATACAGGCGGTAACACCAGACCCACATGATGTAACAGCTGGCTTTGCAAAATCAAAACCAGCATCGGTGAATGTTTGTTTAAGTTCATTAGGCGTTTGATAACATTGATTCTCATCAAGTAATGAGGGGAATGGTACATTAACGCTACCTGGAATACGGCCAGACCTTAATCCTGTGCGCGGCTCTGGCACACTGCCTGTAAATCGTGCGTTTGCTCGTGCGTCGACTACCTGAAACACTTTTGATCCTATGTTGCACAGTAAATCATCCATTAGTTTATAATGTGAAAGAGGCTTGTCCGCTGTGAAATCGCCTTTAGTTGGCGATGTTTCATCCGATGTCGTAGAATTCCCATCGCTTATCCATTTCCGTAGGCCGCCATCGAGTATATAGACTTTCCTGTGACCAAAATGGCGAAACATAAACCGACCGCGCGCCGCGGTGCTGATATCACTATTATCATAAATAATAATCGTATCATCATTGTTGATGCCTGCTTGTCTTGCAAATGCTTCGAATGTATTTTTATTGGGCATTGTGTGGGACAGACCGCTTGATGTATCGCAAACTTGATCAATGTCCATGAAAATGGCACTGCCAATATGACGGTCCTTGAACTCGCTGCTAGCATCGCGGTCCTCAGCTGGCATATGCCATGTACAATCAATTACTTTAATGGAAATATCATCTATATTATCTTTCAACCATGTGGTTGAAACTAGGGGGGATTTATGTGTCATACTATACCTCTGTTTTATCTTAGGGGTATGGTAGTGCGAACTGAACTGTAGGTAAAGAAAAAGGGAGCCCCAGAGGACTCCCTTTAACACTCAGAACTATATAATCTTTACTCAAAACTCATACTCAAAACTAAACTCGGTACATAGCTCGTTGCCTGTCTGGGCCTGTCTGGGCCTTAGTTAAGTGTTTGGCGCATTTGATACTGGTTATTACACACATCACTAAATAAGCTAGTAATCAGTGGGTGGTCAATACGCTCGTCAACACCACATAATTCAAGGTTTTCTTCTGCCACATATGTTGTATGTGTCTCTCCGTCTACAAGTACGTGATACCAAGGACTATTTTTTCTGGGTTTTGATCCAGGCATCATCTCAAAGTATTCTTCAGACTGGCAATAGACAGGATCTACATCATAAACAAGCCCAAGATAGCCATTTTGCAGATGACGCACCATCATACCAGGTGCAAAGTCTGCAGATTTTTGATCATTCAAAAAATTAGCCATTTGTATTCTCCTTCACGGGATGGCATCAAAATTCTATCTGATGACATTATCTGTAACGGGTCGAAACATTTAACCTCTATATGCCTGATTATAGGGATAGGGTATTAAGAAACGCTGAACAAAACACAATTAGTTGGTAAGGGTTTGTTAAGGTTTAGTGTGGGTTCATTTAAGAAATAATGACTATAATTTTTTTTATTTATTAACAAATTATTAATATTGCTTGTGCATAATTATCTCACAAAACAATGGGATTGTATGTTGGTTAGTAATTATTTAAATAGACCTGTTAGGGGAAAAGACGAAGTGGAAGAGCGTAAGCTTTACCGCGAGGCTTTCCTCAATAATCAATTGATAACAGCTGAGGATGAGTTTCTCTCTGATGAGAGTGATGTGTGCAGTGAAAATATCGCAGATAATCAATCCGCCAGCCAATAATTGCTAAAAGTTTGAGGCAACTGCTAAAGATTCTTTTGACAAATTCGTCTAATATCGCCATAGCAGCAGTATAAAACATCACTTGTGGCGAGATATATCATGGTAAAATCAATATACGGCGATCTAGAACAACTCGGTAACAGCGGTGGTGCAGCAGCGACGCCTGATGACTCTACGTTGGAATATGTAAAAAACCCCCGTCCTGATAGCGATTATGTCGTGCGCTTTACATGCCCAGAGTTCACAAGCCTTTGCCCCGTGACGGGTCAGCCTGATTTTGCCCATTTAGTGCTTGATTATATCCCCAGTGAAACGCTGGTTGAGAGCAAGTCGTTAAAACTGTTTTTACAGTCTTTCCGTAATCACGCAGCTTTTCATGAGGATTGCACGGTTGGTATCGCAGAGCGTCTTGTTAAGGAAATGAATCCAAAATGGCTGCGTTTCGGTGGTTATTGGTATCCGCGTGGCGGCATCCCCATTGATGTATTTTTCCAAACAGGCAAAGCACCAGAAGGTGTTTGGGTACCAGATCAAGGCGTGCCGACGTATCGCGGCAGAGGGTAGCTCTTACCGAATCCCAGTAATTTTATGCGTTTGAAGTGATAGGCGCCATTGTGGGTGCTTTTGGCAATAGTTGATTGTTGCCTGAATATTTTCAGCTTGTTTGTCATCGTCCTTGGGCTGTAGATAAAAATGCTCAAACTTCATGTCTTTAAATTGCTCTGGTGTGTTCTCACTTTGTGGGAAAACGAGCTTTAACTCTTGGCCTGATGTTTGGATAATCTTGCTGCCAGCCTTTGGGCTAACACATATCCAGTCAATGCCTTCTGGGGCCATGATTGTCCCATTGGTCTCAACGGCTATTTCAAAGCCTTCAGCATGTAGCGCGTTTATTAAAGCCGTATCTAACTGCAATAATGGCTCACCACCCGTACAAACGATTAGCGGCTTTGCACGTTGTGACCCTGCCCAATGTGAACGCGCCTCATTTGCTAATGCTTCGGCGCTTTTAAACTTGCCGCCGCCATCGCCGTCAACACCAATAAAGTCAGTATCACAGAATGTACACACAGAGTTTTCGCGGTCTTTTTCCTGACCCGACCATAGGTTACAGCCTGAAAAACGACAAAAAACTGCCGCGCGGCCTGTATTAGCGCCTTCGCCTTGCAGGGTATAAAACATCTCTTTGACGCTATAAGTAGTCATCTATTGGCTCACATATAGGGTTGGATCAGCGACACCAGCTTCATCAAAACCCCTTTTGCGCAATATGCAGCTATCACAGTGGCCACAAGCCTCGCCAGATGGTGCAGGGTCATAGCAGCTGATGGTAAGGCCGTAATCAACACCTAGGGCGGTTCCTGCGGTAATAATCTCTGCCTTGGTCATATGCATCAGTGGTGTGCGGATGTTTAGTCTATCATCCTCAGTAACACCTGCCTTTGTCGCAAGGTTTGCCATAGTTTGAAATGACGCGATATATTCAGGACGGCAATCAGGATAACCCGAATAATCAAGCGCGTTAACACCGATAAAAATATCCTTTGACCCTATAACTTCGGCGTAAGCCAGTGCAAAGGATAGGAAAATTGTATTGCGCGCAGGGACATAGGTCACAGGGATATCGCTATCCATCGTTTCCTCATCACGGTCCTTGGGAACGTCGATGTTATCCGTTAGCGCACTGCCACCAAAGGTGCGGAGATCAAGATTGGCCGTGCGGCGTTCAATCAGACCGAGTTGGTCTTTAACACGCGAAGCGGCTGTTAACTCAATGATGTGGCGCTGGCCGTAGTTAAAAGATAAGGCGTAAACGTCATAGCCATCAGCCTTCGCCATGGCGGCAACGGTTGCGCTATCTAATCCACCGGATAATAATACTATTGCTTTTTTTCTAGTTGCTTTTTCATTCGTCATCATTTGTCTCTTATATAGATTTGGCGGATGCTATAACACCCGCCAATAAAAAACTTAAGCAAAATCGTACAAAATATGGGTTTAGACTTTTGGATCAGCCCTAAAGACATCCTCGTCTAACTCGCCTTCCCATTTGGCTACCGCAGTAGAAACAGACAAGTCACCTGTTACATTTACAACTGTGCGCATCATATCAAGTGGGCGATCAAATGGCAGTAAGAAACCAACCACTAGGGCTGTTTGCTCTGCTGATACACCAATTACACCCAGCACGCCCGCAAGCAAAAATAAACTTGCGCTAGGCACTGCTGCGGTACCGATAGATACTAGCGTTGTGGTTAAAGCAATGAGGCCATAATGCGCTAGCGTTAGGTCAATACCAAGGGATTGTGCGGTAAAGATAGCAACAACACCCACATATATACCCGTGCCATCCATATTGATCGTAGCGCCCAGTGGTATAACACTAGAGGCTACAGGGGACTTGATGCCCAAATTATCCTCTGCCACGGCTATGGTAACTGGCATAGTAGCACTGCTTGATGATGTTGAGAAAGCAACTAACTGTGCATCAATAATATCTTTAAAGAAACGACTGATAGGTAACTTCAGCATAAGTTTAATGATCATACCGTGCGTGATAACTATATGCAGGATAAACCCAATGGTTAGTGTAACCGCCATAGGGACAACGCCAGCTAACGCACCAATGCCCTGTGTGCCTGTTACGGCTGCAATAAGGGCGAAGACACCAAATGGCGCCATCTCCATAACCATATGCGTGATTTTCAGCATGACTTCTGATCCTGCTTCAACCACATCAGCAAGTGGTTTAGCTTTCTCGCCCGCTAGCATCATGCCAGTACCAACCATAACGGCAAAGAATATCACAGCCAGCATGTCACCGTTGGCGAGTGCAGCAATAGGATTTTTAGGTACAATATTCATCATGCGCTCAGCTAGTGGCACGGTTTCCATAATGCTGGCATTAGGGGTGGAACCCATCATCGAAACGCCAATTTCGGCGCTGCCTGGATGAATAATGGTGGCGAGTACTAGCCCAATGATAATAGCAATGGCTGTAGTGCCGATGTACATGGTCATCGTTTTCCAACCAATAGACCCTAGTTTTTTAGGATCACCCATCGCTACAACGCCCGATGCGAGTGTAACAAATACAAGCGGTACAACAATCATGCGAATCAGGCGCACAAATATGTCGCCAACCCATTTAATACTAGCAGCATCTTCGCCCCACAAGCTGCCAACGACAACGCCGAGCAATAGCGCCACTAGAATACGCTTCCATAATTTTATATTAAACCATGCTTTTATCATGATGTTCCCTCTCTCCAATATTATTATGTTATAGCCTTAACTGATTGATATAAAAGTACAAGTTCTTAATGTTAATTCATTCAAGTAATTTAGCTAAAAATTTAACGATGGTTTCCATGGTAAATCATTGAATATATTCAATTAATAGCCAATTTTACCTATCTATTTACGGTGAAGAATTTATGGGCATTCTATATCTGTGACTATTGTGTCATATTAATAGGAGACCGTGATGAGCAGGGTAATCAAAAATACAATTAAGTATATAGCAGCAGGGGCGGTGATAGCATCAGTTTTTACGCAGTCCACGCTGGCATGTATGAACGCAAGAGATGAGATGGCGGATAAAATCCGTTTTATGCAGACACAAATGATGGTGGCAGCCATGCAGTGTCGTAAATCAAATAACGGCGCCATGCCGCGCCTCTATAATAATTTCATAAAGTACCATAGAGGACAGTTGATAAAAAGTGGTCAGCGATTAGAAGCATATCTTGCACGCACTCAAAATATTGATGTGGTTAGCTATTTAAACACTATTGCTAATCGTCTGTCGGTGGATAGCGTTGATGAGCCACAATTTTGTGCGCGCACACGCATAGTGATGGAAATGTCAGCCAATTTGGATAATCCGCTTGCGCTGCTTGATATAATGCCTGTGAAGTATAAACGACGTGTGGGGCGTTGTCGTGTTACGCCAAACAGTCATGTCATAGCGATGAATGATATTCAGTCATGAAAAAAAAGACCTAGCTAATTAAAGCTAGGTCTTCATAATCCGATTGGATTTAATTGGCTCCGCCTGCTGGGCTCGAACCAGCGACAAGCTGATTAACAGTCAGCTGCTCTACCAACTGAGCTAAGGCGGATCAGTATAAACGCTATATGCGTCTTGGTGGGCCTCTTTATACTCAAATTTTTTTACTTGCCAAGCCCCAATTTCATTTTTTTGTAAAATAAATTGAAAATCGCTATTTTCTATAGGGTTAGGCTGGGCTTTTAGAAGATGAAAATATTTATGTGTATGAAGATTATTGAAGAAATTATCTAACATGCTTTGAATCTATGACATTATTAGCCGTATGCACTTTACATTAGTTGAAATATGCCCAATATTACATCTTTAAAATTGTAATTGTTTAGAGAGGTTATAATGCTAAAAAAATTGATCATTACACCCACATTTATTTTGAGTGTCACGATGTCGCAGGTGGTTATGGCGCTGGACGACGTAAAGATCGACTATAAAGCTCTCACAATCACGCAGTTAGAGGCTGTTGATCTGGAAATACTGACAACAAAAGACAAAAAAAGGTTGTTAAAGAATTAAAGAAAAAGAAAAAAGCCAAAGAAAAGCCGCAAAGAAAATAGCTAAGGCCGCCAAGAAAGCTAAGGAAAAATCTAAAAAGGCGGCTGAAAAAGCTGCTAAAAAGGCGGCAAAAGCGAAGAGGAAAAGACTGAAGGCATATACTAATGTTTACGAAGACTCTACTATACTTGTTAGCGATTTTGACAAATATCAGCGGATTTCGGGGCCTGTCTTTTCAAGGGATGGCTTTAAGGATTCTATAGCGAAAATACAGGATCGTATTTCATTGGCTGGGTCATGGTATTTAGAATCGCGTGTTTACCCTGAAAAAGAACTGCATCAAGTACATATTAATATTTTATATAGGCCTAGTGGCGCATCAAGGCGTTATAACAGTGCGAGCTTTAGAGGTGCAATTGAGGCTGAGTTTGATCATGTATCAACTGATCGCTATGAATGTGTGTATGTAGACTATTCAGACAAGAAGGAATGTACTGTCCGCGAGAAAGTTACTGTGGATATACCGCAAGGCTTACTGCTTGCGTTCTTGGGATGGTTTATAGACTTGATGCTTCCAGTCATGAAGTGACTTGGTACAAACGCCCAGTCGTTCAGCTATCTCTTTGGTGCTGTAGCCACGGTCTGTGATCTGCGCTACCGCGTCACGCTTAAACTCTTCTGTGTATCGTATTCCTGTAGACATAATCTGTTAACTCCTTACTTCCATTTTATAACAAGTAAAGTGTCTACAAATCTAGGGGCGTATCAGAACCATAAAAATTATGACGGGCAAGTCATTTTAAATCGTAATATGTCTAATTTTTAAGCGCTGAAATAATTACAAACTTTTGATTGGTTGCTACTAGTTTTACTTCATCAAAAATAGATTGTAATTTTTGAAAATATCCTAAATGTTTATTGCCGACAATGCGGAGTTCTCCGCCACTTTTTAATACTCTATACGAATCGTTAAACATTTGAACCGCTATATGGTCGGTTATGGCCTTTTGTTGGTGGAATGGCGGGTTGCAAATTATGATATCGGAGGAAGCTGTATTTTGTTCGGTTAAGCAATCCTGACATTTAGTTGTTATATCGACTGAACCTTTGTTTAAATTATTCTCCTCCAAATTTAATTGAACTGATTCAATTGCCATATAAGATTCATCACAGAATAGGATTGATTTTGGCGTTTGCTTGCTAAGTAAATTCAAGCCTAAAATTCCATTGCCACAGGCTAAATCAATAACTGCTTTACCGTTACAGCTTGGTAGATGATTGATTAGAAAGTCAGCACCTTGATCTACCCTGTTGCGTGAAAAAACATTCGCAGCATTACTTATGCTTAACTCGTTAAAAGGCCAGTTTACCCATGCTGAAAATGAAGAAAAGGGGGCTAATTGTTTCCCTTTGGCTATGATGATACGAGACTTTTTAGTCGCTAAACTCACTTCAACTTGAGTAAAATAACGATTAAATATTTTCATCACAGATTTATTGATTTCAGCTGCTTTAGCCGAAGTAATAATTTCTACCTCTTCAAACTGGCTTTGATGTACTTGTTGCAAAATAAACTGCAAATAATCTAAATTTTTCGGCAGTTTTAATAAAACTAATTTTGCTTGTTTTAAGCTATCAGTATTACTTGTAATTTCAATGTTTGGGTTTAAATTATTTAGACTTAAATTTTCTTTTGCTGCGATTTCACTTATTTTTGAATCGGTATACACTTTTGGTGAAAATTGATGGAGGTGGCACGCTAAACAGCCAAAGCTGTCATTAACGATCAGCATAGAATTTAGATATTTGGCACCAGTAAGGTTTAGGCTTACATGATTGGCTAATAAATGATCTGCACTATCCCAAGCTTGCAATGATGACGTTTCATCTTGTTTTGGAAAACGCCATAAAGTTAAACTAGTATCTTGGTTAATTTGATATTTATTATTGTTTTGCATCTAAATTAGGCTCAATTTATTCAACTAGAAGACGTTGGTTATTGTTACTATTAAGCAGCTTGCCTTCGATGTTGCAAGCGTCTTTGTTGAATGGTTTTGTTTTCAGTCATCTCCTTTCCTTTAAAATTGAGTTATCCTGACTGTATCGCGCCAAAACTAGTTAAATATATTAAATCACTGCAATTAATTAGTGAGGAAATGGAGTAGTGAACTACTTTTCTGTCCAGATTGTTCTAATTTCACATTTCATCTCATGGTAATAACCTTTCGTCGCAACATCATAGTGCACAGGTCATTTCAATGCTTAAAGGCTAGAGCTAAGAGGGTGTCGTATTAGGCGCGGCGTGTTGCTCTGGAAATTTATCATTCCGACACGTTAGAAATCTATTGTAATGAGGTTGATAAGTAGTTTGTTTATCTCAAATAAGGAAAAAACCATGAAACCAATTTACGCCTCGCTGATTTTACTACTTTCGTCAATTATGATGAGTAGCATAAGTCATGCTCAAGGCGTTACTCCCATCCCTGATGGTCCCTACCTCGGCCAAACGCCTCCCGGTTTAACACCTGAAATTTTTGCGCCAGGCATTGTTAATACTGAGGAATTTATTGAAATTGAGGGCATGTTTGGGGCGGATATGAAGACCTTTTATTTCGTCAGGCGTGATGAAAAAGATATATCCTTGAATGTCATTAAATATAAAAATAATAAATGGCAGCAGTCTGTCGTCAAACAAGGCGTTAGTGAACCATCTATCTCTCCCGATGGCAAGACCATCTATTTGAAAAATAAATTCATAGAACGCACCGGCGGCGGTTGGTCGGAGTTGAAAAGCCTCGGTGCGCCTTTAGGCAATATTGATATTATGCGGTCTTCTGCCTCATCCAACGGAACCATTTATTTTGATACCTATACCCCAAAACTGGATATTCCTCTGCGCTATTCACGTTTGATAGATGGCAAATATGAACAGCCAAAATCACTGGGCCAGCAGTTTGGTATCGGCAGATACAATGCCCACCCCTTTATTGCACCCGATGAAAGCTACATTATCTTTGATAGCATAAGACAAAGTGGATATGGCAGATCAGATCTCTACATCAGTTTTCGAGCAGAAGATGATTCATGGGGCCCTGCCATAAACATGGGCGACAAGATAAATACCGCGGCCTCTGAAAAAAATCCAAGTTTGTCACCCGATGGAAAATTTCTCTTCTTTGATTGGCGGACAAAACCAAGAAACGAAGATGTAACTATCTACTGGGTGGATGCGCAAATTATAGAAACACTCAGGCCCAAATAACAAGTCAACAAACGGCAAAGATTCTGCTTATGGCCGATAGCAGACACTATTTGAACGTTGGGTAATGGTAAATAAAAGTGTCTTCTTATGACTGGAAGCAAACATACTAAAAAATGCCGAAACTTTGAGATGCTTAGCGTGGTGAATATGGTGAGTTTCTGTGGAAATAACCATGGAGGCGCGAGCGAGAATCGAACTCGCGTGGACGGATTTGCAATCCGCTGCGTCACCACTCCGCCATCGCGCCTCTTTATGGTGTGAACAGGCATATAGCAAAGCCCTTTTAAAAGAGCAATCCTTAAGTGGCTTATAGGGTAGTTATTTTCATATCTGTGTTATTAAGCCTGTAGCTTAGAGCATATCGCCCGCAATTTATCGCACACAACGTACCACCCACAACTTACCGCACAGCAGGGGCGGCTCATCGCACGCAACTGGCCTGCTGCGCATCTTTGGTTTAAATGGGCTGCTAAGATGTCATGATGAATGGATTAATTTGGTAAAAATAGCACGAGGGGCCAAGAAAATGCATCAGATGAATAAAACGCATTGTTCTTTTAACGCAAGGTTAGTATAAAATAGGCAAATATGTTCAAAAGGTCATATCTCTATTAATAGAGAGCAAACGCACTAAGGATAAAAACTGTGAGTAATTTTTCT
Source organism: uncultured Kordiimonas sp. (assembly GCA_965603205.1). Taxonomy (GTDB): domain Bacteria; phylum Pseudomonadota; class Alphaproteobacteria; order Sphingomonadales; family Kordiimonadaceae; genus Temperatibacter. The sequence goes on from CBFDCC010000015.1 coordinate 15,506, forward strand.
ATAGCCCGTACCACGATGATCGACAGTCAAATTCGCCCAAGCGATGTGAATGATCCACGCCTCCTTAAGGCAATTGGTGCAGTGCCGCGTGAAAACTTTGTGCCAAAGGCAAAACGAGGCACCGCCTATGTGGACGAAGATGTTGCACTGGGTGAAGGCCGTTTTTTGATGGAGCCGATGGTATTTGCCCGCCTTATGGATGCTGCCGCTATCACGGATAGTGATGTGGTGTTGGATATTGGTGGTGCAACGGGGTATTCGGCTGCTGTTATTTCGCAATTGGCGGACGCCGTTGTGGCGCTGGAATCAGATGCAGTTATGGTGACGTCAGCCGAGAAACGCCTCGCAGAGATCGAAGTGGTTAACGTTGCCGTTGTCGAAGGCGAGTTGATTGCTGGTGTTGCCAAGCAGGGACCGTTTGATGTGATCTTTATCAACGGTTCGGTGCCTAGGGTGCCAGCTAATCTAACCAAGCAGTTGAGCGACGGTGGTCGTCTGTTATGTGTGATAGATGATAACGGCATTGGCCGCGCGCGCAAGATTACAAAGGTAGATGGCGAGCTAGTAGAGCAAACATTGTTTGATGCCTACGTAGAGCCTGTACCGGGTTTTGAAGAAAAGGCATCCTTTACCTTTTAAGGGGGGAGGTTGCTAAACTATTGGTCCTATCTTGTTTTTTTACGAGATAACGACTATATGGGTGAAGGGAAAACTCTCATCCTAGCTCTCTAAAATAGGGCGCGTATCCTTTTGGGGTATAAAAAAACAGATCTTGCTGATGTCCTTAATATAGGGTGCGGTAGGGTTATAATAATAAAAACAGTGAGGAAACAGGAGATTACAATGAAAACGGGAATCGTTTCAGTCCTAGCAATATCAATAGCTTTAGCAGGTGCAGTCGGTGGCGTTAGTGCCGTTTCTGCAGAAACGCTAAAGGAAGCAATGGCAGCCGCCTATGCATCTAATCCACAATTAAAGGCACAACGTGCAAGCTTGCGCGCAGTAGACGAAGGCGTATCACGTGCTCGCGCTGGCTTTAGGCCAACTTTGTCGGGATCGTTCCAAAAAAGTAAAACAAAGAATGATACGTCGACGCTTAGCTTTGATCCGGTAACGGATGAGTCTGTATCCACAGACACATCTGATTATCAGACAATGTCACTAACGGCGCGCCAGTCTATCTTTTCAGGCTTTGGTACTATGAGCGAAAATAATCGTGCAAAGAACAATGTTAAGGCAGCCCGCGCCAATCTTAAATCGGTTGAACAGCAGGTGTTTCTTGATACGGTGACAGCCTATGTTGATGTATTGCGTGATCAGGCAACCCTTAATCTTAATGAAAATCAAATTCAAGTTTTAGAGCGTCAGCTGCAGGCGAGTCGTGATCGTTTTCGTGTGGGTGAAATTACCCGCACTGACGTAGCGCAATCTGAGGCACGTTTAGAGCGTTCAAAATCACAGCGTCTACAGTCTGTTGCAAATTTGGCGGCTAGTCGCGCTAAATATCAGCGTGTTGTCGGGTCAATGCCTGCAGGTCTGGCTCAGCCAAAGGGTTTACCTCAGCTACCTGGTAGTATCGATGATGCATTAGAGCAAGCCCGAGCTGGCAGCCCAAATGTTATAGCAGCCCGTTTCGCTGAAAAGGCAGCGGCCTCAGCGATTAAGAGTGCAAAGTCATCATTGTTGCCAACAATAGGCGTACAGGCATCAATCACTAAAAGTGAAGCCGGTGCGGGGGACATTAACTATATTCCACGCACAGCTAAAACAATTGGTGTTCAGGTGAATGTACCGCTTTATTCTGGTGGTGCCTCCTATTCCGATATTCGCCGTGCCAAGGCACAGCGCAGCCAAGCTATGATGAATATAGAGCAGGCTGAGCGTATTGCCGTTGAGAATGCTTTTGTCGCATGGGATCGTTTACGCGCTGCTAATGCACAGATTGTATCTTCAAACGCGCAGGTGCGTGCAAACGAGATCGCACTAGAAGGTGTACGTCAAGAAGCTTCTGTTGGCTCACGTACAACACTGGATGTGCTGAATGCTGATCAAGAGCTATTAGACGCGCGTGTGAACCTGATTCGCGCACAGCGAGATGAGTTTGTAGCAGCCTATGGATTGAAGGCTGCTGTGGGTGGTCTCAATGCCAGTGATTTGGCTTTGGGCGTAGAATTATACGATCCCAAAAAGAATGCTGATGATGTTAAAAACAAGCTCATTGGCTTTTAATTCGAGGCGAAATATTCAATAAATCTGATTTAAGGGACTTATGGGTCCCTTTTTTCATGACTTTACGTCTTAGACGACTTTTTAGATAGTTGTGCCAAATGTAGCGCAAAATGTGCCTTTCGGGGCAGTTTTACATAAAAAGTGAAATAAAAAGCATTGAAATGATTAAGAAATATTGACATGAGAGTCGGCGGTAGGTAATCATTTTTATATCAGGGATCCTTATATTAAATAAGGATAAGGGAACTTTGGCTGATTTATGAGCGATAATACAGACGAAGAACCGACCATGGAAGAAATTCTGGCTTCGATACGCCGGATTATTTCAGATGAGTCGGAAGAAGACGAGGCACCAGAAGAGGCGCCTGTTGAGGAATCTACTCCGGAGCCGGAGCCAGAACCTGCAGATGTGCCTGAAGAAGAAACAGAGCCAGAGCCAGAAGAAGAGCCTGTTGCTGCATCTCAGGATGATATCGATTCAATGTTTGATACGCCTGAGCCAGAATCTGAGCCAGAGCCTGAGCCAGAACCTGAGCCAGTTTATGAACCAGAGCCAGAACCTGAGCCAGTTTATGAACCAGAGCCAGAGCCTGAGCCAGTTTATGAACCAGAGCCAGAAGAAGATATTTTTGACCTGACAGAGGCTGTTGCGCCTATTATGCAGGCAGCAGCTCAGTCTGAGTATGTTTCACGCCCAGCCGAGGCAGGTGCGCCTATTGAAGGCATTGTATCAGCTAATATTGGTCAGCAGGCTGGCATATCGTTTGATAATCTAACCCACATGATGGTAGCGAAATACCCTGGTGCGGATAATACCTTAGAGGCATTAGTACGCGAGATGCTAAAGCCAATGCTTAAGATGTGGCTAGATCAGAATTTACCACAGATTGTCCAAGACGCAGTCGAGCGCGAAGTCGCACGTATTTCACGTCGAAAATAGTTGTTGGTAAAATAGAATTAATAAAAGCCTCAACTATTCAGTTGGGGCTTTTTGTTTATTAAGAGACTCGAGCGTTGACGGAGCGCTAACAAGTCCTTAAAACGAGCAAAATGCATAGTGATTAGTGAACTGATATCAGTTCAAATAAGTTGAAGATTGAAAGACAGTAATAATGGCACTCGATAAAACATATTCGCCAAGCGATATAGAAGAAAAATGGTATGAGCACTGGGAAAATTCAGGTGCGTTTGAAGCTGGTAAAAATGCTAAAGACGGTGCCGAGCCATATGTTATTGTCATGCCGCCACCTAATGTAACGGGTAACCTGCATATGGGCCACGCGCTAGATAATACGTTGCAAGACGTGCTTATTCGTTTTGAGCGTTTGCGTGGCAAAGACGTTCTATGGCAGCCTGGTACTGATCACGCAGGTATCGCAACCCAGATGCTTGTTGAACGCCAATTACAAGAAGAGCAGCAAAGCCGTCAAGAAATGGGCCGTGAGAAATTCCTTGAGCGTGTGTGGAAGTGGAAGGATGAATCTGGTGGGGCTATTACACGTCAGCTTCGCCGCCTTGGTGCCTCATGCGATTGGTCTCGTGAAGCCTTCACTATGGATGAGCCGCGCAGCGCAGCAGTGATAAAAAAATTCGTTCAGCTGTATAAAGAAAAACTGCTTTATAAAGATAACCGTCTTGTGAATTGGGATCCAAAACTAAAAACAGCTATTTCTGATCTCGAAGTAGAACAGAAAGACGTTAACGGTCATATGTGGCGCTTTGCTTATCCTTTGGCGGATGGTCCTGTCGATGGCATTTCTGAAATTATTATAGCGACAACCCGCCCAGAGACCATGCTTGGTGATGGTGCTGTGGCTGTTCATCCTTCTGATGAACGCTATAAAAATCTTGTGGGTAAGATGGTGCGTCTACCTGTTGCTAATCGTTTGATCCCAATTATCGCTGATGAATACCCAGATCCAGAGTTTGGATCAGGTGCTGTGAAGATTACTGGCGCTCATGATGAGAATGACTTTGAAGTCGCGCGCCGTCACGATATTCCAATGATTAAATTGATGGATGAAGAAGCGCGGATGGTTGCTACACCAGAAAATGACGTACCTGCTCATTATCATGGTCTTGATCGTTATGACGCCCGTGCGCTTGTACTAAAAGAAATTGAAGACGAAGGTTTTTACCGTGGCGTTGAAGATAAAGTTATCGCCCAACCTTTTGGAGACCGTAGTGGCGTTGTGATCGAACCTATGCTGACAGAGCAATGGTATGTGGACGCAAAGACACTAGCTAAGCCTGCTATTGAGGCTGTCGAAAATGGTGAAACAAATTTCATTCCTAAGAATTGGGAAAAGACCTATTACCAATGGATGCGTAATATCCAGCCGTGGTGTGTGTCGCGCCAATTGTGGTGGGGGCATCAAATTCCTGCTTGGTACGCATCTGATGGCAGTGTTTTTGTTGAAGAAACTGAGGCTGAGGCGCAGGCTGCTGCGGACGCGCATTTTGGTGCCGCTACCCAGCTGACACGTGATCCTGATGTTCTTGATACTTGGTTCTCCTCTGCTATGTGGCCTTACAGCACACTAGACTGGACTGGCGTTGAGGGTGATGCCACACCAATGCTGGATAAATATTATCCTAATGCCACGCTTGTAACGGGGTTTGATATTATTTTCTTCTGGGTTGCACGTATGATGATGTCTGGCATCCACTTTATGGGTAAGGCGCCCTTTAAGAATGTTTATATTCACGCCTTAGTTCGCGATGAAAAAGGCGCGAAGATGTCAAAGTCTAAGGGCAATGTGATTGATCCATTAGAGTTCTGTGACAAATATGGTGCCGATGCGCTTCGCTTTACACTGACATCAATGGAAGCCCAGGGACGTGATATTAAATTATCTGAAAAGCGAGTTGAGGGTTACCGCAACTTTGCCACCAAGCTGTGGAATGCATCACGTTTCTGCGAGATGAACGAAATAGCGGGCTCTGATAGTGTGGATGCACCACTTGCGACGCTCAGCGTTAATAAATGGATTTTAGGTGAAGTTGCTAAGGCTACGACTGATGTGACGACAGCGCTGGATGCCTTTAAATTTAATGAAGCATCAGATGCGATTTACCATTTCACATGGGGTACTTTCTGTGACTGGTATGTAGAATTGGTTAAGCCCATTTTTTGGGGTGAAAATGAGGATCATAAAGCTGAAACACGTAAAGTGGCTGGTTGGGCTCTTGATCAAATTTTGGTTCTGCTTCACCCGTTTATGCCGCATATCACCGAAGAACTGTGGCACGAGACTAAAGAAGATCGTGCTTGTGACCTTATTCATGCTGCATGGCCAACAGCGACAAAAGTTGACGCCGATGCTGCAGCCGATGTTGATTGGCTAACTGATTTGATCACAACTATTAGATCAGTTAAAGTTGAGGCTAATGTTCCACCGTCAGCTGAGGTTAATCTGCATATCTTAAAATCAACCGATGTTGGTGGAGAGCTAGAGCGTCGCTTAGCGGACTTTGCCTTAGAAGTGGGTAAGCTTGCACGTGTGAAAAGCACGACATTTACTTCAGTGGAAGATTTACCAAAGGCATCACTGCGATTTGTAGTGAAGGGTCAGGAATATGGCATCCCACTAGAAGGCTTAATTGATACCGAGGCAGAGAAAACACGTCTGACTAAGTCAATTGAGAAACTTGCTAAAGAAGCTGGTTCTATTCGTGGTCGCTTAAGCAATGAGGGGTTTGTTGCTAAAGCACCCGCTCATGTGATTGAGCAAGCTAAAGAGCAGCTTGCTGATCTTGACACGCAGGTTGAGGCGCTTAAAGGTGCTATTGATCGGTTAGGATAAGTTTATGTCTGAGGGAGCGGCTGTACATAGCAAAAAAAAGTTAATTATTCATATTGGTACATATAAAACAGCCAGCTCCCATGTGCAGAATACATTCTTTGATAATAAGGACTTTTTAGAAAAAGCAGGCGTTGTTTATCCATTAATTGGCATTGATAAGAATAGAAATATTGGTCAAGGGCAACGCGGTGTATTACAGGGTAAAAAGCTACCTAAAATAATAGAGAAACTAAAAGCCGATACAGAATGCAATACATACCTGATCAGTGCTGAAATTTTTTCATCTCCATATGCCCTTAAGTTATTTTTTGATGCAAATGCACGGAATTGCCTACAAGGCATTGATGTTCAAATTGTAATGGTTCTACGTTCCTATGTAGATTTCGTCACATCACTATATCGTCAATTTAGTAAATCACGCTATTTGTCAGATAATTTTGAGGCGTTTTTAAATAAATCTAATCATCCGCATCAATGGCAAAAAACCATCGAATTTTGGACGGAGATAGTCGGGGCTGATAATATTAATTTCATAAATTATGAAGAAGATAAACAAGACATAGTTTCAGCTATATTAAACGTCACTAATATTAAAGCTGAAATGCCCATCGTGGCGAATGCTATCACAAACCATAGCTTGCCTTCTGTTGCAGCTACATTATGTAGGCAATTAAGGTCAACAGGTATAGGCAGGAAAAAAATATTAAAATTATCTCGCACTATAGCAAAGATTGTAGCAAGCAAACCTGAATATTCAGGTACGAGTGAGTTTAGTAAGATTGAATTGAATGCTTTGAAAGAACGCGCGGTCAAAGAAGTGGACTTTATAGCCTCTAACTTTAATTTGCCCTTCTCGACTGAAAGTTTGTTGAAACATAAGTCGGTAACGTTAGCTAAGGCGGAACATATGAGACAGGTTAGAGACGTGATGGCTGATCTACTTGCTACTGATCACGTAATAGTCAAAGAACATAAAGAATCACTTCTAAAGCTTTATGACAGGCTATCAAAGGTTCAAGGAAATAAAGGAAAGCTTTGAGGCAGTTAATTATTTTTTGCGGAAAGCATCCAAGGTAACAACATTACCACCACTAGCATCGCCCTTAGTATCATCTTTAGAGTTGGTGGCTTTAGGCGCGGTGGCTATATCATCGCTGTCTTGATCAGCCTGAGGGCCCTTTAGGGGGCTGCCCTCAGTTAAATAGGCCTCAGCGTCATCAAGATTATGGGTGTCAACTAGTCCCTCATCATCATTGTCGCCCTCAACATTGTCATGGAATTGTAGTGCAAATTGAACACTAGGGTCGACAAAGCCTACAATCGAAGAAAATGGAATTACTAAGGTTTCTGGTTGCTGGTTAAAGCTCAGCACAATTTCAAAGAAATCATCTCGAACTTTAAGACCCCAGAATTTATGCTGCATAACGATTGTCATTTCTTCAGGGAAGCGCGCAGATAGATGCTGTGGGATATTAACCCCCTCATCTTGAGTGCGAAAAGATATATAGAAATGATGCTCGCCTTTTAGGCCATCTTTAGCAGCATCTGATAAAACAGAATGAACAACACTGCGTAGTGCCTCTTGTACCTTAGCATCGTAATCAATATAAATAGTTGGGTCTGTAGTATCTGACATTTTTAAACCTATAACTCTAAATTAGCTTCTAGCTTTGTATAGTATGCCTTAAGGTAAAGTAGAAGAGTATTTATGTATTATTTTTTTAACAGGACATCCCATGAAACATATTCCATATTTTAAGGCGGCAGCATTTGATTGTTTAACGGAGGATATGCTGCAAGCCTATGAAAGGGATGGTGTTTTGGTACTTGAGGATATGGTTCCAATTGACGAGTGCAATTCATTAATGAATAGAATGTCTGAACTGGTTGATGATTTTATGCCCAGTAAACAGAAATGTGTATTCTCTTCAATCACCCAAGAACAGCAAAGTGATCAATATTTTCTCGAATCATCGGATAGTATCCGTTTCTTTTTTGAGGAAGGCGCGTTTAATAGTGAAGGGGAGGTGCTTGCAGATAAAAGTTTAACTATTAACAAAGTTGGACATGCACTGCATGACAAGGATGATGTCTTTAATACCTTTTCAAGACAAAAAGGATTTGAGACAATTGTAAGAGGATTAGGCATGCAGGCCCCATTGTTGATGCAGTCTATGTATATTTTCAAACAACCCCATATAGGCGGTGAGGTACTATGCCATCAAGATAGTCCTTATTTATGGACAGAACCTGCGAGCTGTATTGGACTGTGGGTGGCGCTGGAGGATGCAACACTTGATAATGGCTGCTTGTGGGGCATTGCTGGTTCTCATAAGGAAAAGCAACCACGAGCGCGCCTTAGCCGAACTGGGGACTATACAACAACATTTGATGTGCTTGATGATACACCATGGCCAGAAGATGAACGTGTGCCACTAGAAGTTAAGGCAGGTACATTAATCGTTCTGCATGGGCAGTTCCCGCATCTGTCAGGACCTAATAACTCTGATAAATCACGTCATGCCTATGCACTTCACCTCGTAGACGGGGCATGTGATTACCCTGCTGCTAATTGGTTGCAGCGGCCTGACAATAATCCAGCTAGGGGTTTTTCCTAGTTCATGAAATATCTTTAAATCTTTTATAGGGAATAAAGTGGTCCGTTCTGTTGCTAGGTGGACCAGTCCCCACCTTGATACGTCAATACCAAGGGATTGAGATAAAGCGTTAACTATGACTGCTTACGCAGCAACAGCTAACTCGACATTGTTGTCATTTGCATTTATCAAATTGTGGTCCATTACAGCGGTACCATCCTGAGCGAAAGACTAACACTTTTCGTTACGCGTCGAACCTATCTCGCCCCCATCATAAAAAGTCTGGCCTTCAGACTGTTTATGGTGGAGGCGCCGGGTACCGCCCCCGGGTCCGCAATAGTTAATAACTGCGCCCTTTATCGCTATAGTCAGCAAGCTGACACCCTCTATATAGTTATCTTTGTGTGTAATTAAAAGAGGTGAATTGAATATCTAGTAATATTCTTATGTTTCAAAACTGATAATAATCAGTTAGAAAAATTATCTTGTTTGCAATGCAGTTAAAAAAAGTAATAAAGATAGTCCTTAAATCAGTGAGAAGAGTTCAATGAAGCAATATCTAGAATTATGTCAGAGAATAATTGATGAAGGCATTTGGGTCGAGAACAAGCGTACAGGCACCAAATGCCTGACTGTAATTAATGCGGACTTTGAATATGATGTTGCGCGCAATGAGTTTCCGCTTATTACGACGCGAAAAAGCTTTTATAAAGCCGCAATTGCAGAGCTTATAGGCTATTTAAGAGGCTATGATAATGCCGCAGCTTTCCGTGAAATTGGATGTAATACATGGAATGCAAATGCGAATGAAAATGATGCTTGGCTAAATAATCCTAACCGCAAGGGCGAGGATGATATGGGCAGGGTCTACGGTGTGCAGGGTCGGTCCTGGAGAAAACCTGATGGATCGAGCTTAGATCAATTAAAAAAAGTTATTGATAACTTATCTAAGGGTATTGACGACCGTGCAGAGATCGTAACGTTTTTCAATCCGGGTGAGTTTGACTTGGGATGCCTGCGCCCCTGTATGCATACACATAATTTTTCTCTACTTGGTGATACTTTATATCTTACAAGTTATCAACGAAGCTGCGATATTCCTCTGGGACAAAATTTTAATCAAATACAGGTCTTTACACTGTTAGCCCTAGTCGCACAAATCACAGGGCATAAGCCAGGTAAAGCGTATCATAAGATAGTGAATGCTCATATATATGAAAATCAATTTGATTTGATGAAAGATGTTCAATTGAAAAGAGAACCGTTCGCATCGCCTAAATTGTCGATAAATCCAGATATCAAATCACTGAGAGATATTGAGACTTGGGCAACGACGGATGATTTTATAGTTGAGGGTTATCAGCACCACGAAGCTATAAGTTATCCATTTTCTGTCTAAACGTCTTCATACACAATAAGATTCGATATCGATAAGTATTATAATTGGGGGAATTTCATTTCATGACAAATGACAAGATAACAATCGAAGGGATGAAGCGAACAGTATTAACTGCTGTTGTGGTTTCTGCAATTGGTTTGGTTTTGTCATATTTGATTATCCATGAGGCTTATGAGAGTGAAAAACTAACGGCTCAAACACGTTTTGAATCAGATGCTAAGCAGATTGTAAACCGTATTGAAACTCAATTAGGGTATTCGCTTGATAATGCTAATCAAATCATAGCCCTTAAGAAGGCTGTTAAAAATTTAACCAGCGCTCAATTTGCTTCTTTTGTAAAGTCCTCAAGCCAGATTAACGATTATCAAACAAATATAGCTTATGGTGCGGTTGTCCCCATAGCTGAGAGGCTGCAGTATGAAGCCAAAGCAACTGAAATTGGTGGGATCCCCTTTAAAATAAAAAATGCCTCCGGTGGTTTTGACTTTCCTGACGCGCAATATTTATATCCAATTGTACAGATCTGGTCAAAGGACGACGGTGATGCTGGCCGATTTGTAATGATCGATATGGGGGGTATTCCAATACTTAAACAGGGATTGCAGTTGTTAATGGATAGTCGTAGACCCGTTGCCTTGCCAATTATGAATAGAATTGGCGGCGTTGAATTTGATGGCCCATTCTTCTTTTTTCTTACCCCCGTTTTGGATGCGGGGCATAAGCTTATTACAGGGTATATCTCTCAAGTTATTTACGTAAGTGAGGCTATGGAAGATATTCTTTATGATTTAAAATTCAATAATTTAACTGTGAGTATCTCAAATGTTGATATGCATAACAGTGACGATGTGGTGGATTTTGATTCTCAGGATTCAGTAGATCAATCTATTGATTTTTTAGGATTTGAACGTGGAATTTCTGTGGCTCAGAAAAATTGGATTGTAACAGTACGCTCATCCGGGGAAAACTATCTGCCAGCCTTAGCTCCTGTCATTATGGTAACTATTATTAGTGTGTTGTTGACTGTTTGGGCTGTGTATTTCGTGTGGCGCCAAGGGCGACGAACAGCAATTATTTCTAGAATGGTTGACAAACGAACTGCAGCATTAAGTGAGGCTCATGTAGAACTAGAGAATCATTATGAGACACTACAGGCGATGAATATTGAACTTGATGCTGCCAGACGAACAGCAGAAGAGTCCAATACAGCCAAGTCAGGGTTTTTAACAACGGTATCGCATGAACTTCGGACTCCCCTCAATGCCATTTTAGGTTTTTCCCAAATTATTAAAGATGAAACACTTGGTAAAATTGAGGAAGATAAATATGTTGAGTATGCTAGAGATATTAATGAAAGCGGTATCCATTTACTCTCTTTAATTAATAACATTCTTGATCTAGCTAAGTTGGAGGCGGGTAAATTAAATATTGATTCAGCAGTGGTGTCGATGGCTTCTGTTATTGACGGTGCGTTGCGTATTGTTCGACATGGTGCCTCAGAAAAAGATATTGAATTAAGGTTAAAACTCTCTGATGAATTGCCGGAGTATATTATTGGAGACGAAGTTCGTTTAAAACAAATATTGATTAATTTACTTTCAAATTCAGTAAAATTTACAGATGCAGGCTATATAGAGCTAGCTATTTATCTGCAAACTTACATAGACGGTTCTCCCAGTTGGGTGATTGAAGTCACTGATACAGGTATTGGTATTGGCAAAGCCGAACAGACAAATTTATTTGAGCGCTTCACCCAAGTAGAAGACACAAAATCAAGAAAATTTGGCGGCTCTGGATTAGGGCTAGCTATATGTAAAGAGCTTGTTGTTCGAATGGGTGGTGAAATTACGATTACTAGTGATATTGGTAAGGGATCAAAATTCAAAGTTACTTTGCCGCTTATGGATGCAGAATCAGCCACCGATGATAATGATAATGAAAATGATATGATTTAATTGGAGTATCTCTTTTGAAAATTTCTATGATTGCAGCTGTTGCTCATAATAATGTTATTGGTGGCGATAATAAATTACTTTGGCATATCTCTACTGATCTTAAGCATTTTAAGGCTGTGACTATGGGCAAACCAGTTGTGATGGGCCGCAAGACTTATGAATCAATAGGCCGCGCACTGCCTGGTCGTGAAAATGTTGTGATCACACGCAATGCAAATTGGATGGTGGACGGTGTTACAGTAGTCCACAGCCTTGAAGAGGCGCTTAAGCATCTAAATGATCATAGTGATGTGATGATTATTGGCGGCGGTCAAATATACGGTGAAGCAATGACTAAAGCTGATGTCATTCATATTACAGAAGTTGATTTAGCTATTGATGGTGATGCTTATTTCCCTGAAGTTAATCTTACTGAATGGTCAGAAGTTAGTCGGCAACCCCACGCCCAAGATGGCGATGTGCCAGCCTTTACCTTTGTGGAATATAATCGCATTTAGAATAGCGTGTCTTTTATCTCGCTCGCTATGGACATATAAGCCGCAGTTATGGGGCTATCAGGATCGCTGAGCACAGCAGGCGAACCAGCGTCGCCTTGCTCGCGCAAGCTCATATGTAGTGGGATTTCCCCCAGAAAATGACAACCTAGCTCTTTGGCGGCAGTACGTGCACCGCCATGACCAAATATTTCAGCGCGTTCACCACAGCTTGGACAGTGAAAATGGCTCATATTCTCAATGACACCTAGGATGGGAATATCTACCATTTTAAACATGGCAAGACCTTTGCGGGCATCAATCAGCGCTAAATCTTGTGGCGTGGATACGATAACTGCACCGCTTAGCGTGACCTGCTGCGCCATAGAAAGTTGAACGTCACCAGTTCCGGGTGGTAAGTCTACAACAAGCACATCTAGAGGCGCCCAAGCAACATCCTTAAATAATTGTTGAACAGCGCCCATAACCTTTGGGCCGCGCCAAACAATAGGTTGGTCAGCGTCGACAAGATAGCCAATAGACATCGTCTTAATGTCATGAGCAATTACGGGCTGGATAGCACCGTCAATAATGGGGGGCTTTTCAGTTTTAACGCCTAGCATGGTTGGCAGAGAAGGGCCAAAAATATCAGCGTCTAAGATACCAACGTCTAGACCTAATGACTTTAGAGCAAAAGCAAGATTTACGGCGGTGGTAGATTTGCCAACCCCGCCTTTGCCGCTTGCCACAGCAATCACATGTTTAACACCCTTTAATCTTTTAGGTTCAGGTGCTGCTGTAGATGGGGTGCGTGGTGCTGGGGCAGGTTTAATCCTGTTGCCACTCGCATTATTAGGCGTTTTTTGTGCCGTCATAACAGCATTAACTTCGGTAATGCCTTTAATGGGTCTTAGGCAAGTTTCAATTTCTGTACGCAGCGCTGCAACGTCATCTACTACATGAGTGCCAAAATCTACAACTAAACCAACCTTACCATTATCAACAATAGTCGCTGATATAATGCCTGCAGTGACAATGTCCAAATGGTTATTAGGCATTTTTACAGATTTCAGGGCTTCTAGAATGTCTTCTTTGCTCAGTTGGTTCATGGTTTACTCATATAAAATTGGATTTTTGTAAGGAATTTGGCTTTTTCTTGTGTTTTTCGTTAAAAAAGCGTGTGTTCACATTGATGTAGAGGCTAGGGTCCCTTATATAGCACTAGTGGGACTTGTCGAATGACTTTATGCCTAATGCAGAAAAAGTTATTATAATAGGGAGAGTAGCCAGATGTCATGGCAAAATAACGACGGCGGAGATAATAAAAATCCATGGGGCAATCGCCCCGGCGGTGGTGGCGGACAGCCCCCCAACATCGATGAAATGATCAAAAAAGGACAAGAACAGCTTAAACAGGCTATGCCTGGTGGTTTTGCTGGTTTTGGCGTGATAGCGCTCGTGATTGTTGCTCTATGGATGCTAACGGGTTTTTACCGTGTAGAGACCGATGAGCAAGGTGTTGTGCTGCGCTTTGGTAAATATCAAGAAACGACGATGCCTGGCTTGCATTGGCATATGCCGTTCCCTGTAGAAACTGTCTATACACCTAATGTAACACAGGAACGTCAAATCGATATCGGTCTTGTAACGACGAATAATAATCGTCGTCGTGGTCGTCAAACAATTGGCGATGAAGATGAAAGTTTAATGCTGACAGTGGATAAAAATATCGTTGATATTAAATTCTCTGTTGTTTGGCGTATTCGCGAAGCTGATAAATATCTGTTTAAGCTAAAAGATCCAGCTGAGACTGTTGCAGATGTTGCTAAGGCCGCGATGCGACGGGTTGTTGCTAAGAATAAGATTGAGGATATCATTACAACAGCACGTGATAGGATCCAACGTGAGGTTCTTATCGGTGTTCAAGAAGCACTAGATCTATATGATTCTGGTATTGATGTTCGTCGTATCCAGATTTCTGAATCTACGCCTCCAGCTCAAGTAGTGGAAAGTTTCCGTGATGTTGATCGTGCGAAATCTGACCGCGAACGTTTCCAAAATGAAGCTGAGTCTTATAAAAACTCAGTTATCCCTGAGGCTAATGGTACAGCATCACAAATGGTTCAAGAGGCAGAGGCATATCGCGCACAAGTTAGCGCGCGTTCTGATGGTGAGGCCGCTAGATTCCTATCAGTGTATAATGAATATGCAAAGGCCAAGGATGTTACGCGCAAACGTATATATCTAGAGACAATGGAAGAAATCATGTCTGGTATGGATAAGATAATTATCCAAGGCGGCAAAGATGGTAATGGCGTTGTGTCTTACCTGCCGCTTGATCAGCTAAAGAAGAAAGGAAATTAAGATGAGCATTAAATCAATTTTTGGCCTTGCCTTTCTTTTTATCGCTTTTTTAGTGATGACAAGTTCAGTATTTATCGTAAATGAAGTAGAGCAGGTACTGGTGACCCAATTTGGTGACCCACGTCGTACTGAAACTAAACCGGGTCTTTATTTCAAAACACCTTTTGTACAAGATGTAATGCGTCTTGAACGCCGCTTGCTTAGCTTAGATGCTCAAGAGCAAGAGGTTATTACGTCTGATAGAAGTCGTCTAGTGATCAGAAGCTTTGCGCGGTACCGTATTTCAGATCCGCTAAAGGCTTATCAGTCTGCACGTAATGAAATTGCACGTGAATCACTGTTAGAGCGTATTTTAAACTCTAGTCTTTTGCAGGTTATTGCTGAAAATACGATGGAAGCCGTTGTGTCGGGTGATCGCGCTGTGATTATGCGTCGTATTAGTGACATCACTAATCAAAAGGCTGGCGCTGTTGGTCTTGAAGTTGCTGATATTCGCTTGAAGCGTGTTGACGTACCAAAGAGTAACCGTGATAAAATCTTCCAACAGATGAAAACAGAGCGTGAGCGTCTTGCCCGTGAAGAACGTGCTAAAGGACAATCAGCAGCGGTAACTATCCGTGCGGGTGCTGACCGTACAGCTGCTGAAATTATCGCTAATGCAACGCGTAAATCATCAATCATTCGTGGTGAGGCTGATGCTTATGGCGTTAAGGTCTTTGCTGAGGCATTTGGTAGGGATGTTGAATTCTTCGAATTTTATCGCACTATGCAGACCTATAAGAAAGCATTAGGTAATTCAGACACGCGTCTTGTTCTGTCACCAGATAGTGAGTTCTTTAATTTGCTGATGAACGGTGGCTATAAAAAGAAGAAACGCTAATAAATATATAAAAAGGCCTGCTGATAGTTTTAGCGGGCCTTTTTTATGCCTTGAGAATGCTAAGTATCTCTGGGAAGGCACCGTTTAACGCAAAGGATGGATTGATACTTGACCCATGAGCGTTTTAATGTTGCCATAGTTATATAGTAAAGTGGATTTACGAATTGAGAGAGTCATAATCCATATAATAAGAATAAGGAGTAGGTGCGTGAGCATGATAATTGTAAACCGAGATATCGGATTTAAACGCGGTAGTATATATATGTCAGTACTGGCTATAATCGGCCTGATGCTATTCACATTAAACAATACAACAGCTGAGGCACGTGGCACTCCCACTAGTTTTGCCGATTTGGTTGAAACACTCCAGCCTGCTGTTGTGAATATTTCTACAGTTCAAAAAGTAAAGGCAAGGTCACGCCCGCGTGCACCGCGTATGCCAGAAGGCAGCCCTTTTAATGAGTTTTTTGATAAGTTTAAGGATGGAAAAGGTAAGGGCGAGCCAGAAGAACGTAGTGTTCAGTCTCTAGGGTCTGGCTTCTTTATCTCTGCTGACGGCCTTGTGGTAACAAATAACCACGTAATTGAAGATGCTGATGAAATTACTGTTCGTACAACAGATGGCACAGAGTACGAGGCTAAGCTACTTGGTCGCGCCCCTGAGGTTGATCTCGCACTGTTAAAAATCGAATCAGATGATCAAGTACCATTTTTGAAATGGGCTGATTCTAATAAAAGCCGTGTTGGTGATTGGGTGTTGGCTATTGGTAACCCATATGCGCTGGGCGGTAGTGTAACGGCTGGTATCATCTCAGGCAATAATCGCGATATTAATGCGGGCCAGTATGATAATTACATTCAAACAGATGCCCCAATTAACAAGGGTAACTCTGGTGGTCCGATGTTTAATATGGACGGCCAAGTGGTTGGTGTTAATACGCTGATTTTTAGTCCTACTGGTGGTAATGTTGGTATTGGCTTTGCTATTCCATCGAATGATGCATCGCGTGTTGTGGCACAGTTAAAAGAATTTGGCCATACACGTCGTGGATGGTTAGGTGTGACTATTCAGCCAA
Source organism: uncultured Kordiimonas sp. (assembly GCA_965603205.1). Lineage (GTDB taxonomy): Bacteria > Pseudomonadota > Alphaproteobacteria > Sphingomonadales > Kordiimonadaceae > Temperatibacter. Next base: position 32,285 of record CBFDCC010000015.1, read on the forward strand.
TGACAAAGGATATGGCCGAGGCTAAAGACTTAGAAAAAGCCATCGGTGCAATTATTTCTTCTGTTGCGCCTAATAGCCCTGCTGAGAAATCAGGCCTACTTGATGGTGATGTAATCCTTTGGTGGGGTAAAACAGAAATCGAAGACAGTCGTGGCCTATCACGTGTTGTATCGCAAACCAAAATTGGAGAGCCAGTTAAGGTAACACTGATCCGCGACGGCGAAAAGATGGTTATCGACGTTATCACTGGAGAATATCCAGATGAAGAACGCAAAGATGGCAAAGTTGAAGGTGACGTGGACCAAGGCGAAGTGAATGAAAATATTGTAGAGGGTATGATGCTATCTACAATTACCGATGATCTGCGTAAGCGTTATCGTCTGCCTGAAGATGTAACAGGTGTGGTTATTATAAGCCTAGAGCGCCGGTCTGATGCTGTACGTCGTGGCATTCGCCCAGGTTATGTTATCACAAAGGTTAATAGTACAACAGTGAACACACCAGAGGCAGTCGCGGACGCTATTAATGCCCGCAAGGAAGCTGGTAAATCTAGTGCACTATTAAAGGTGCGCATACGTGATGGTAGCAGTGTTCATTTACCACTGAAGTTTGAGAAAAGTGACGATAAGTAACAGCACGTTATTTACAAATAGAAAAGGCCCTGACAGTTTATGTCGGGGCCTTTTTGTATGTAACTTAGGTTTCTAGCTTTTGGGGATTTTAGTGGCTTGCCATGCTACGGCTTGCCATTTGTTATCTCGTTTTAGGAATGTTCCCGTGTTGAAATAATGTTGCAGCGTTTCACCAGTGCCATTTTTAGCCACAAGCTTAAAAGTAATAATAGCTGTTGTGCCATAGACACGGATATTTGTATCTTCTGCGCTATATACTGTTTTGGTTTCTGCATGGTCGGTAGCTTGTGGCGCTGTCATTGCAGCTTTCATTCCACCCAATATTGATTTTTTGTCAGTGCGGGTGCCGCCAGAGCCAGTATAAATTAAATCCTCTGCCCAAAACTCATTATGATCATCGTAAGATTGGCCTGCTAGAAACCCATCCAACAGATGTTTTAAATCTGCAGCGTCATCAGACAGGGCAGGTTGGCTAGTTAAAACAACAAGCGCGAAAAAATATTTGATAAGAGTTTTCATTATTAATCCTTTATGATTTGATCGTCCGTGTAACCCTGAATATAAAGCAGTGACGTTAGGTCGCTGTGATTGATGGTGAAATCAGCAGCATCTTGTGCTTTGGTTTTCGCGCGATATGCCGCGCCAATACCAGCAGCATCAATCATCGGTATATCATTAGCACCATCACCAACAGCAATAACATCATCAATCATTAAGCGGTTTTGACAGGTCAGCTCATATAGGGTGAAAAGCTTTGTCTGTGCATCTGAAATGGGCTCTAAAACTTTGCCTGTTAGTTTGCCATATTCTTCTTCTAGGTGATTAGCCTTGTTGCTATTAAAGCCAAGCTCCTTGGACACTTTATCAGTAAAGAAGGTAAAACCTCCTGATACGAGTGCTGTTACATGCCCGTCGCGCTGCATGGTTTTAACAAGCCGCCTTGCACCCTTTGTGAATTTTACGCGCGTATCAAAACATTCCTGTAAAACATCGGTGCTCATACCTGCTAGTAAGCCTACGCGCTTTTTTAGTGATTCTTCAAAATCCAGCTCGCCGAGCATGGCTAATTCGGTAATTTCAGACACTTTGTCCTTAATACCTGCAAAATCAGCCAGTTCGTCAATGCACTCAATGGTGATCATAGTGCTATCCATGTCTGCGATCAGCATCTTTTTTTTGCGTTCGCTCTCACGTTGGATAAACCAATCAATGGGTTGGTCTTTAAAAATTGTTGTGAAAACATCACCTGCTTGCTTAAGGATGATGTCACCTGCGGCGTCACCGCGGAAAAATATATCAATGGCAATGCCTTCACTTAAGACTTCTTTACCAAAAAAAGTGAAATCAGAGTCATGAATTGCTTCAATAGCTTTATCCTTAATGACGGGTAAAAGCTTGCTATTGTCATCATTCGTGATGATTGTAAGAACCAATTCCTTGCTCATATGGGTATTTCCTTTCTATAACAGATCAATATGAAGTAACGGACAACAACAAATAGGGCAAATAAATTCGTGCAACAGGCTATTCTCATTGCGGGTCCAACAGCAAGCGGTAAATCGGCTTTTGCTATTCGCCTAGCTAAAGATTTTAATGGTACGGTTATTAACGCCGATAGCATGCAGGTCTATAGCGATCTGCGCGTGTTATCAGCCAGACCATCTAAGGCGGAAGAGGCTGAGGTTCCTCACGCTCTATATGGGGTGTTGGATGGCGCGGAAGTTTGTTCTGCTGCCATGTGGACCGAAATGGCTATGGTTGAAGTGCGTAAATGCTGGGACGAGGGTAGGATACCAATCCTTGTTGGAGGCACAGGTATGTATTTCCGCTTTTTGGTGGAAGGCATGGCTGCGATACCCGAAATTCCAGAAGATATCAGACAGGCGGTACGCAGACGTATTGATGAAGAGGGTAGCGAGGCGTTACATGCAGAGCTTACGCTGCGTGATCCTGAAACCGCCAAACGTTTAGCCCCAGGCGATAGTCAACGCATTGCCCGCGCCGTTGAGGTTTTAGACACGACAGGAAAATCCATCACCCAGTGGCAACGTGTAAATGAACCGGGTCCCCTCACGGCATTAGATAAAGAGGGCGGCGTAACCAAATTTGTCCTAGAGACGGAACGCTCGCATTTATATGACCGCTGTAATCTACGGTTTGACCTGATGCTAGAGCAGGGCGCGATGGATGAAGCTGAAGCATTGAAAGAGCGCAGCCTTGATCCTAAACTACCTTTAATGAAGGCGTTGGGCTATCCCTCGTTGGCTCGTTATTTAGCGGGTGAATTGAGCTTGGATGAAGCTATTGATGAAGGTAAAATGCAAACACGCCGTTTTGCCAAACGTCAAATGACGTGGTTCAGGAACCAGTTTGCACACTGGATTTCTGTGAATGCGCAACAAATGGAAACAAAATATACTGAATATAAAAATATTATTACACATAAATGCCTTGACTGAGTAATATTAGGAAAGTAAAAGGTGCGTATCGTTGCAATGAGTTGGTATGGCCGTTGTAGGATGTGGTTTTATATGGCTGAAAAAGCATGAGGCTGTTATTAGGCTATGGTATTGAGTAATTTTTTGATGGCGATGAGTTGGATTGAATGAGTAATAAACAAGATAATAGTGCAGCTAATGGCGAGATGCTTTCTGGCGCACAAATCATTATACGCGCTCTAACAGAGCTAGGCGTAGATACAATATTCGGCTATCCGGGTGGTGCAGTACTGCCTATCTATGACGAGATATTTCAGCAAAATAAAATTAAACATATTTTGGTGCGTCACGAGCAGGCCGCAACACATGCTGCCGAGGGCTATGCCCGTACAACTGGCAAGCCGGGCGTCGTGCTTGTAACATCTGGCCCCGGTGCAACGAACGCTGTTACAGGGTTAACTGACGCGATGCTGGACAGTATACCAATGATTTGTCTGACAGGTCAGGTTGCGCGTGCGCTTATTGGTAACGATGCTTTCCAAGAAGCTGATACTATTGGTATTACACGGCCTTGTACTAAACATAGTTATTTAGTTAAAGACACATCAAAAATTCCGCAGATTCTCTATGAAGCATTCTGGATTGCGACAAATGGTCGTCCGGGTCCCGTTGTGATTGATCTACCAAAAGACGTTCAGGTGGAAAAGGCCGAATATATTACGCCTAATGAGGCAGAACACCGTACATATCATCCTCAAACAGTTGAGGTTGACGCTAAGATTCGTAAAGCTGCACGTTTGTTAGCTACGGCGAAGAAGCCGATTATTTATTCTGGTGGCGGTATTATTAACGCTGGCCCACAGGCTTCGGAAACACTGGTGAATTTCACGCGTAAAACAGGTATGCCGATTACAAATACTTTGATGGGGCTAGGCTCTTATCCGTCTGAGGATAAACAGTTCCTAGGTATGCTGGGTATGCATGGTACTTGGGAAGCCAATCAGGCCATGTATGAATGTGATGTTATGCTGTGCGTTGGCGCGCGTTTTGATGATCGCGTGACAGGTAATACAGATTTATTCTCACCCAATTCAAAGAAAATTCATATTGATATTGACCCTAGCTCTATCAATAAAAACATCATGATTGATCTGCCACTTGTAGGTGACGCTGGTGTTATAATGGAACAAATTGCGCAGGTATGGTCTGAGGAAAGCCTGAGTGATAAGCAGCCCTCGTTAGATGCATGGTGGAACCAAATCGCTGGATGGCGTGGTAGGGAGTGTTTGAAATATACAGATCAAGATGATGCTATCATGCCGCAAAAGGCTATTGAACGCCTATACGCGCTGACAAAAGATAAAGACCCTATTGTTTCAACCGAGGTTGGCCAGCACCAAATGTGGGCGGCGCAATTCTTTGGCTTTGCCAATCCAAATCGTTGGTTAACCTCTGGCGGTCTCGGTACAATGGGGTATGGTTTTCCTGCGGCAATGGGCGCACAAATAGCACATCCTGACCGTTTGTGTATTTGTATCGCGGGGGACGCCTCTATTCAGATGAATATTCAAGAGCTATCGACTGTTATGCAGTTTGATGCACCTGTTAAAATCTTCATATTAAACAATGAATATATGGGCATGGTGCGCCAGTGGCAGGATTTGAATTATAAAAGCCGCTATGCGCACAGCTATACAGATAGCCTGCCTGATTTTGTTAAACTTGCTGAGGCCTATGGCGCGACGGGATTTAGAGTTGATGATCCAAAAGAGTTGGATACGACTATTCAAAAAATGATTGATACGCCCGGTCCTGTTGTTGTGGACTGTCGTGTGGTAAAATTGGCTAATTGTTTCCCAATGATGCCCGCTGGTGCGTGTCATAATGTAATGATCTTAGATGGTGATTTGATCATTGAAAAAGACGACGAAGCTTTAGCAACTGTATAAGTATGAAGATAACTAATTAAGGATAATAAACATGTCTACTGATGACATTGTAGAAACTGACCCGATTTACGATACACGTAAAAAAGCAAGCCACACAATCTCGCTGATTGTGGATAATGAGGCAGGTGTTCTTGCACGCGTGATTGGCCTGTTTTCTGGACGTGGGTATAATATTGAAAGCTTGACCGTGTCAGAGGTTGATCGTACAAAAGGGCGCTCTCGTATTACTGTGGTTACTAATGGTACACGCCAGATTATCGAGCAGATAAAAGCCCAGCTTGACCGTATTGTATCGGTGGCAAAGGTATCTGACCTGACTGTCGAAGGGGCGCATGTATCACGCGATCTTGCGCTGGTCAAAGTGGCTGGCGTTGGTGATAAACGCGTTGAGGCATTACGTCTCGCTGATGTGTTTCGTGCCCGTGTAGTAGATAGCACCATTGAAAGCTTTGTTTTCGAGCTGACAGGCGCGACTGATAAAATTGATGCCTTCATTGGCTTGATGAAAGAATTAGGCCTTGTCGAGGTTGCTCGTACGGGCGCTGTGGCGCTGTCGCGTGGTACAAAAGGCCTATAGGAACTTTATGGCATATAAAAGGTTACGCATGCAAGTGTTGCAACCCCGTTAAAATCACGATATATGCCCCGTTAAACATATAAAAAACGCCAATAGTGGCAGCTAAAAGGACTGAGAGAATGCACGTTTATTTTGATGCTGATACAGACATTAATCTGATCAAAGACAAGACTATTGCCATCGTTGGGTATGGCTCACAAGGGCACGCTCATGCACTTAACTTACGCGATAGCGGTGTTAAGGAAGTTATCGTCGCTTTACGCGAAGGATCATCAACACGTAAAAAGGTTGAAAATGCTGGCTTTAAATGCCTAACAGGCGCTGAAGCTGCTAAAATTGCAGACATTGTGATGGTTCTTGCCCCTGACGAGCATCAAGCTGGAATCTACGCTGATGATCTTGCGGCTAACATGAAAAAGGGCGCTACGCTTGCTTTTGCGCATGGTCTTAACATTCACTTCGGTCTTATTGAGGCACGCAGCGATCTAGACGTAATCATGATCGCACCAAAAGGCCCAGGCCACACTGTTCGTGATCAATATACAATTGGCGCTGGCGTACCTTGCTTAATTGCTGTGGATCAAGATGCATCTGGCAAAGCTAAAGATATCGCACTTGCTTACGCGAGCGGCGTTGGTGGTGGACGCTCTGGCATTATCGAGACAAACTTCCGTGAAGAGTGCGAAACTGATCTGTTTGGTGAGCAAGCTGTTCTATGTGGTGGTATCTCAGAACTTATTAAATGTGGTTTTGAAGTGCTTGTTGAAGGTGGCTATGCCCCTGAAATGGCGTATTTTGAGTGTCTACACGAGACAAAGCTTATCGTTGACCTGATTTACCAAAACGGTATCTCAAACATGCGTTATTCAATCTCTAACACGGCTGAATATGGCGATTATAAAACAGGCCCACGTATCATCACGGCTGAAACTAAGCTAGAGATGAAGCGCGTTCTTAAGGATATTCAAGAAGGTCGTTTTGTTAAAGACTTTATCCTTGATAACCGTGCTGGTAATCCAGAGCTTAAGGCGCACCGTAAGATTGGTGCTGAGCACCAGATCGAAGAAGTTGGTGCTAAGCTTCGCGGTATGATGCCTTGGATGAAAAAAGATCAGTTGGTTGATAAAGAAAAGAACTAGTAGCGGCGTTACTGGTATTAATTTAAAGGGCTTCCATTTTTGGAGGCCCTTTTCTTTTGAGAGTCATCTGGCCTTTTTAAGTGAATCCCGCTAGTGTCTGTTTAAAGTAAATATCACCCAGAAAGCCCCTATATGTCAGCGATTAAAACTATCGGCCTTGTTAAAGAAATTGAATCCCCTGAAAATCCTGGTGCAATGGAAAAGCGCGTTGCGTTAATTCCTGATGATGTGAAAACATTGGTGGGGGCTGGGATTGTTGTTTCGGTTGAAGCTGGCGCGGGCGAGGGTGTTGATTTCTCTGACGCTGAATATGTGGCTGCGGGCGGCATTATTGAAACGGCGGACGAGATTTACCGCGATAAAGATATGCTACTGAAGTTTAAAGGCCCCGCGCTGGATAGTATTCCAACGATGAAACGCGGCACGATCCTATTTTGTATGGCGCATTTTCATTCATACCCAGAGCGGGCAAAGATGCTGGAAGACCACGGCATTAATGTTATCGCCATGGAAGAGGTGGCCGAAAGCCCAAAGACTCAAACAGATAGCGAGATCTTAGGCCGTACAGGTATGGCAGAGGCGATAGCGCCCTTTATTGCCACAAACACTATTGGTAGCCTGCGTATACGTATCCTAGGGTGGAGCGATGAGCTGCGTTACTGTGTACGCCGTGGTAGTAACCGTGATCCACGTTCCTTGCGTCTTTTGCAGGATGATGTATCCTTTGAAAAGCTAGATGCTGTTGGCCGCGATGCCTTATATTTATATGACAGTCGCACCTTTAAAGACCCAAAGAAAATTCTGAAGAAACTCGCGGCGAAAAATACGAATTTCTTTGATATTGCTAAATTTGCCAAGGAGCAAGGCAAAGAAGCTATTGAGGTCTACCGCGAAGACCATCCGCCGTTAGAGTATGGCCTACGCCGCATACAGTGCCTGCATGAAACGGGTATGGCAGGCGCCCGTTATGGTGTGAAATTGCTTAAGCAAAACAAACCTGATCTGGATGTGCGTGACGTTAAGGTTATTATTCTTGGTTATGGTAATGTAGGCCAAGGCGCTATTCATGAGTTATATGATCAAGGTATACGTCAAATCCATATTTTAGGCCGCACTCATACGCAAAAAGAGCGCATGACCTATTGGCTAGACGGTGTGGACTTGATCGTTAATGGTGCTGAGCAACCAGCAGCATTGCGCGGTAAAAACTTCTTGATCAATGATAATCAGGTTAAAGATATCATCCCTGATGGATCGGTGATCATTGATCTGGTTGGTGGCAGCCCAACAAACCGTAGTCCTGTTGAGTCTGTGCTAGATTGTACCTTCTTAACAGATCCGCATTTTGTGAAAGACGGTGTGACCATATCAGCGCTGTGGGGCTGGCCGATGCTGGGTATGATGCGCGAAACGGCGATTAAATATTCTGGCCAAATCACGGATGTGATTATAGGCAAAGAGAAGTTATGTGATGGTTTAGGAACTTTAAGTAAAGGTGTTAAGCGCGCTCTTGTTTGCGGACCGCATGAATAGAATTCTTAATCCCTGTTTTATATTAGGTATATAATTTGTCATAGGCCGACTTGGTCGGCCTATTCATTTTGGATCATCAGGCAAAAATATTTGTATGGATTCGCCGATCTAGTCGTCGAATGATTATTTGCTGCCGTTCAAGCGCCACTAGGCTTTTTGGTGCATAAGCACCGCCTCGAGGTCATTCGGTACGGCAACAAGTTTCCTATCACTATTTTAGCGCGTCACGACCTTCTGCGACTAGATACAGTAGATCAGCAGCGATAGTAGCACCTGCTAATGCCGTTATCTGACCTTGGCCTTCATAATGTGGGGCAACCTCTACCTGATCTGCACCAACAATTTTCATCCCAGCAAGGCCTTGCAATACTGTGCGTGCGTAAGCCGTTGAGGGGCCACCTGATACGGGTGTACCTGTGGCGGGGGCGTATGCAGGGTCAAGGAAATCAATATCAAATGTAACATAAGCCTTGTTATCACCGACACGTTCGCGGATCGCCTTTATAACGTCTTTGGGATCGCTGGCTAAGCATTTATCGGCGCACCATATCTCGATGCCGTGGGTTTCAGGATTGGGTGTGCGTAGTCCGATCTGGATAGACTTAGCAGGGTCAATGATGCCTTCCTGAATAGCGTGGTAGAACATGGTGCCATGGTTTAGATCTTCATCAACCCAAGTGTCGCTATGGGCATCAAAATGAATGAGCGCTAGTGGTCCATGCTTTTTTGCGTGGGCGCGTAGCAGGGGCAGGCTAACGAAATGGTCACCACCGATGCTCAACAGCGACGCACCATGGCTAAATACATTCGCTGCTATGTCTTCTACAATCGGGCAAAGACGCTCTGGATAAGCAGTGAATCCCTGTGCGTCACCAATATCTACGACCTTATGTTTGTCGCGCACTTCATAATCCCAAGGGTAAACACCCCATTCAAATTCGCCTACCGACAGCGATTGCTCGCGGACGCCGCGCGGACCAAACCGTGCCCCAGGTCTGCCTGTGGTACCCATGTCATAGGGAATACCCATAACGGCGATGTCAGCGCCTTCAGCCGTTTCTGCCAATTCACAACGCATAAAACTGATTGTGCCTAGATATGCATCTGTCCAGTTACCCATAATCCATTATCCTTTTATCATCTATTTGAGATTAAGATTGCCTCAGTATATCTGTAAGTCAAGCAGCTAAAGGATTTCTACTGCATAAAGGGTATTGCTACATTTAGTTTCAATTGAAATATAATTACAAAATAATAGTAAAATCATTTCATATATTACTCGACATATGATAAGATTCACCCTATAAACGCTGCCTGTTTCATATAGTTTTTGGAGTCTTAAAAGATGCCTCATTATCGTTCTCGCACTTCTACCCATGGCCGTAATATGGCTGGCGCTCGCTCTTTATGGCGCGCTACAGGTATGAAGGATGATGACTTTAGCAAGCCGATCATTGCGGTAGTGAATAGCTTTACCCAGTTTGTACCAGGTCATGTGCATTTAAAAGACTTAGGTCAGATGGTTGCCCGCGAGATTGAAGCGGCGGGCGGCGTTGCCAAAGAATTTAATACGATTGCCGTGGATGATGGTATCGCCATGGGCCATGATGGTATGCTTTACAGTTTACCAAGCCGTGAGATTATCGCCGATAGCGTTGAATATATGGCCAATGCACACTGTGCTGACGCGATTATCTGTATTTCAAATTGCGATAAAATTACGCCCGGTATGTTGATGGCGGCTATGCGTCTTAACATTCCTGCCGTTTTTGTCTCTGGCGGCCCAATGGAAGCTGGTGAGTTGGATTATGACGGCGAAATCCGCAAGCTTGATTTGGTTGATGCCATGGTCGACGCGGCCAATCCTGAAGTATCTGACGAAGAATTAGCCAATATTGAACGCTCTGCTTGCCCTACATGCGGGTCTTGTTCTGGTATGTTTACAGCCAACAGCATGAATTGCCTAACCGAAGTGCTGGGGCTTAGTTTGCCAGGTAATGGTACAACGCTTGCCACGCATTCAGACCGTAAGCAATTGTTTTTAAATGCTGGTCGTTTGATTGTGGATATTACTAAACGATATTACGAGCAAGATGATGAGAGTGTATTGCCGCGTTCAATCGCATCTTTTGCCGCCTTTGAAAATGCTATGGTTATGGATATTGCCATGGGTGGGTCTACAAATACGGTTCTACATATTCTAGCGGCCGCACAAGAGGCGGGCGTTGAATTTACGATGGATGATATTGACCGCCTGTCACGCAAGGTGCCTAACCTGTGTAAGGTTGCGCCTGCGACAGATAAATATCACATTCAAGATGTTCACCGTGCTGGTGGTATCTTTGGGATACTAGCCGAGCTTGATCGTGGCGGCCTTGTGAACCGTGAATGCTCGACTGTGCATACGCGCACTCTGGGTGAAGCCATTGAAAAATGTGATGTTAAAACCAATGACAATGCTGCTTTGCATGAATTTTTCCGCGCTGCGCCGGGTGGTGTCCCCACACAAGTCGCTTTTTCTCAGAGCAAACGCTATGAAGACCTTGATCTAGACCGTGGTGAGGGCTGTATCAGGTCGGTTGAAAGCGCTTATAGTAAAGAAGGCGGGCTTGCTGTGTTATTTGGTAATATCGCACTTGATGGCTGTATCGTCAAAACAGCGGGCGTGGATGAAAGTATCTGGAAATTCACAGGTAGAGCGCGCGTATTTGAAAGCCAAGACGCATCAGTCATTGCTATTCTAGATAAAGAAATTGTTGCTGGTGATATTGTAATCATCACCCATGAGGGACCACGTGGTGGCCCCGGTATGCAGGAAATGCTTTATCCAACCAGTTATCTAAAATCTATGGGGCTTGGTAAAGAATGCGCCTTGTTAACCGATGGTCGTTTCAGTGGCGGAACAAGTGGCCTGTCTATTGGTCACGCTAGTCCAGAAGCGGCAGAGGGCGGTGCTATTGGCCTAGTAGAAGAAGGCGACACCATCGAGATTAACATCCCCGAACGCAGCATTAATGTTATGGTAAGCGATGAAATACTAGCACAGCGCAGAGCGGCGATGGAAGCGCGCGGCAAGGATGCTTGGAAACCAACTAAACCGCGTAAGCGGAAAATTACAACAGCCTTAAAGGCTTACGCGCTAATGGCGACAAGTGCGTCAAAGGGCGCAGTGCGTGACCTAAGCCAGTTTGAGTGATATGCTAAATAATGATGGTTTTCCATAAGTCGGGGATGCAATGACAGTAGTTTTAGAACGCTCAATGATGACTTCTTTGAGATATAGCCCTTATCATGGGCTTACATACATTTCTAATCAAAAATGTGGTTGCACCAGTATGCAATATACGCTCTGGCGTGACTTCCATCTTGGTCAAGGCATCACGACTTTAAATAGTAATGTCCATGATTACGCTAGGTCTCCATTCTTATCGAGGGCTAAGGATATATATCAATATAGCATTGATAATTTTGAAGCGTCTTCGTTCTTTACAGTTGTCAGAAATCCGTATGCCCGTGTTTTATCTGCATATTTGCATCAAGTGATGCGGGGTAACCTTTTTGAATGGCTTGTTCATAAAATGAAGATGCAGTTTGGAAAAAGTGGGGCATGGGAAATACATGCTAAAATGGTTAATGTATCTCCTTGGTCTCGCCCAAATTTTCATAATTTTTTAGTTGCGTTAACTAAAGCACCTCCTAGTGAGATGGGTAGTCATTTTCGACCACAAATATATAATGTCTTATGGGGTACTGTGAAATACGACCATGTTGGATACCTTGAAGATTTAAGCGAGACAATAGATTATTTATCGAGTCAGCACATCGATATGAAGAAACGGAGTTATCATGGGAAAAATGCAGTAGAAAAAATCAAAAAATATTTCGGCCCAGAAGAAGTGGCTCTCGTTCAGCAGATATACGCGGATGATTTTGATGGGTTTGGATATAGCAAAAATATAGATGATGCGGCGATGGCAGGCTCAGGGGCAATGCAAGATGGTGATCATGTTATTGGTGACTTTATTAGATCTATTACTGGTGGCGCTAAAAAAAGACGTAGAGCGGTTCAGTAAAAATACTTTATATTGTTATTTAAATACCTTTTGGTTATGGTCAGAAAATCATTTTTAAAGGGTATTTTTTATGTCTAATTTCACTATCATGAATGTTGTCAATCAATCGGTAGATATTACCAAAGCGCATATAGGGCGGGTATTTGCTGTTTCAATCGGCGTCGCGCTCGCAATGATTATTGGTATAAGTCTTATTGCTGGTCTATTGGGGCTTCTCGCTACATTCCTTGGTGACTTTATTTCTATCATTGGTTTTTTAGTAATTTTTCTATTGGCCCTTGCTGGCATGGGAGCATTGTTTAATTATTGGGTCCGTCTCGGTGCGCTTGGTGTTGTTGAGGCTGGAGAAGGCTCATGGAAAGAAGTGCTTAAAGCAGGGCTTGTAAATGGTTTTAAGTTTATCCTTATTACAATACTGCTAGCTCTGGCAGTTGTTGTTTTAATGTTTGTTTTCAAAGTTTTAGGCGTTGATTTACCGCAGGCAGCCTCCATGGATATGACTGCTGCTCAGTCAGGGGATTTTAGTAGTTTAATACAGATGATGAATGATAATATGGCGCAGTCTATGTCTGCTCAGTCATTAGCTTATAATCTATCAGCCACTGTGCTTGTTTGTTTTATCTATGCTTTTTTCTCAGCAAATTTAACGACGACGGCTCTGCGTGAGAAGGCTGTTAGTTACGAGACACCACAAGCAGTTGATTTTGCCACTGCGCTTATAATACTGTATCTGATCATGATTATACCAAGCTATCTGCTGATTTGGGCAGAGCTATATACTGCATCAGTTATATTACAAGTGGTAGTAGGCATACCTGTTGGCGCGGCAATTGGTATTGCGCACGGCGTTCGTCACAGGTTATGCGTAGATCAATCAGCGGATGTGGCTTAAATCTTTTACTTGATGGCGATCAAACGGCTGTCTTCAAGCGCGGCTGTGCGGTGGAAAGTGATCTTTTGATAGTCTTCATCTTTGATCATGCCTAGAAACGCATTATGGCTAGGCCATTTTATAATGAAAATTTCATCCCATTTTTCATCGGGTGGGCAGATGGGAAAACCAAAGGCTGAGCCTTTAAATATCATCTCGCCGCCCAGGTGGCCGATTGCCTTACTTGCACCTGCCAGATAACGTGCGTAGGCTTCACGGCCAGTGCTGCCTTCAAATTCACTGTCTTTCTCATAGGATGCAGTCTCAGCGAATTTCAGCATATTGAGCATAGTAAAAGGACCATCAAAGTCATGACTCATAAACTCACGAAATAGCTCTGGGTCGCCGTTTACCGTTCTTGTAGTCATGATGTTATTCCTTTAGCTCAATCCATACAGGGGTATGATCACTTGGTGTGTCTTTACCGCGCGGGTCACGGTCAACTTGACAATCGCTAAGGCGATCAGCTGCCTGAGCCGACAAAAGTAAATGATCAATGCGAATGCCATCATCCTTTGGCCATGCGCCGCGTTGGTAATCCCAAAATGTGAAGGCTTGACCCTGCGGCTTTATTTGGCGCAACGCGTCCATATAGCCTAGATGTAAGATGGTATTATATTTATCACGGCTCTCACGTTGGGTGAGAGCGTCACCGACCCAAGCTTTTGGGTTGTAGCAATCAATGTCCTTGGGAATAACGTTATAATCGCCCGCTAATACTACAGGTACTTCCAGTGATAACAGGTATTTAGCCCGCCCTATCAACTTGTCCATCCAGTCTAATTTATAGCTGAATTTTCCGCTTACGGCGTCATTTTCTTCGATAGGATTACCATTAGGTAAATAGATGGTGGCAATGCGTACACCGCTCACAGTTGCTTCCATATATCTAGATTGCTCTGGTGATAATTCACCATCTTTCATGGGGCCAATAGTCATATCGGGTAGGCCGCGCAGAATGTCCTGCATAGGTTCTTTTGATAGCAGCGCTACGCCGTTAAAGGCTTTTTGACCATGTGTTTCTACATGATAGCCTAGGGCTTCTATTTCTATGCGTGGGAAATTTTCATCAATGCTTTTAATCTCTTGAAGGCAAGCCACATCAGGGCTAAATTCTTCTAACCATTCCACTAGACGTGGCAAGCGTGCTTTGATGCCATTTATATTAAAGGTAGCAATTTTCATAAAAAGACCTAGCTATAGTAAAATTAGATAGCGAAAGATGATCCGCAACCGCATGAAGATGATGCATTGGGGTTAACGACTTGGAATGACGCACCCACAAGATCTTCTACATAGTCAACTTCTGATCCCATCAAGTATAAAAGTGACATTTGATCCACCAGCATAGTGACACCGTCTTTTTCTACGGTAATATCGCCGTCTTCGGCATTTTCTGCGAAATCAAAGCCATATTGGAAACCACTACAGCCGCCGCCAGATACGGATAGGCGCAATTTTAAGTTCGGATTGCCTTGTTGCTCAATCAAATAGGCAACGCGCGCCGCCGCATTGTCGCTGATTGATACAGGTGTACTTTGTGAACTCATAACGTATCTCTCTGATGAATAGTTGATCTATGACTTAAATAGGGAGGTTTTGGCTGAAAATCAATGGCCTTAGTATTAATCAATAGAAGCGGGGATGTTTTTATTGAACTCAAAGGCGAGCAATACTGTATCTGCCATTAGGTCATCATCATCTGTAAAGCCCTTAGTGTTATCGCTAAATGGCAGCGCAAGGGCGGTAAAGCCAATTGGTAAATACTCATCAGGTAGCATGGTGCCTTCAAAATAAAGTGGGATTGCCTTTGTTCTTGATTGCCCAAGCAGCGACCGCATGGTGTCATTGATTTTTCTGTCACGGGCATTACTTAAAGAATCACCTGCTTTGTCAATATGTAGTGTCTGGCTAACTTTACTGCCTATAAGTTTGTCAAAAAAACTACCCTCACAGTTATCATATTTAACTAAGGCTATTTGAGTAACATGTCGCGAAAAATTTTGGGGCCTAAAATCTTGTGATTTTGGAATGTTATGAGCGCCTCGAATTTCTTTCCAGTGATCAAATACTTTACTCTGATAGTTCGATTTGAAGCTGACTTTATCCTGTGCGGGTATTTTGATATCTTTTATCATTTTTAAAGATTAGGTAACAAAAGACATGCAGGCAAGGCGCTTCGTTAACCTCGTGCTAATACATTGCAGAATGAAAAATTAAAAATTAAAATTTCACGATCAATTTGTTGCGCGAATGGCTCAGCCAAGCTAACGTGCACTCTAAATTATAGTCATCGTAAATTTGAGCTTGATCAGTGGTTTGAATTTGTGTGTTTTGGAGTGAGAAAATATGGACAATGTTACATCGACCTATGAAGATACTTTGGCGCCTTATGCATGCCGGCCACAAGAGAGTCGTGGCCGTTTGATTAAAGAGCCTGAGGGAGTTGGTCGTAGTTGTTTTCAGCGAGACCGTGATCGTGTTATTCATTCATCTGGTTTTCGCCGCTTAAAGCATAAAACACAGGTCTTTGTCTATCATGAGGGAGATCATTTTCGCACGCGTCTAACGCACTCGCTTGAAGTGGCGCAAATTGCTCGCTCTATTTGCCGAAATATGCAGCTGAATGAGGACCTTGGCGAGGCGCTTGCGCTGTCTCATGATCTGGGGCATCCGCCATTTGGTCATGCTGGCGAGGCAGCCCTTAATGAATATATGGAGCAATATGGCGGTTTTGATCATAACGCTCAGGCTATTCGTCTTGTGACAAAATTAGAGCATCGCTATGCCGCTTTTGATGGCTTAAATCTGACATGGGAATGTTTAGAAGGAATGGCAAAACATAATGGTCCTGTGATCGATAGCGCTGGCTCTGATGCAGACATTCCTTTTGGGTTAGCTGAATATTCAAAAGAACATGATCTAGAGCTTCACACTTTTGCCTCTGCCGAAGCACAAGTGGCCGCCCTTGCTGATGATATTGCCTATTCTAGTCATGATCTTGATGACGGACTGCGGGCAGGCTTGTTTGAATTAGATGAACTAAAGCAAATACCAATCGTCGCTCAATTGATTGACGAAGTGCGTTGGACTTATCCAGACGCTGAAAAGGATGTGGCGATCCACGAATTGGTGCGCCGCCTTATTCATAGGACTATTGCGGATGTAATGGTCGAATCACGTCGCCGTATTGATGAACTTAAGCCTGAATCTGTTCAGGATATTAGAAATGCATCTGAAGCGGTTATTGCTTTTTCACCTGAGATGGGAAATGCGGTAAGAAAGCTTAAAGAGTTTTTAAATATTCGCATGTATCAGCATTATTTGGTCAATCGTATGACGAGTAAGTCGAAAAGAGTAGTCAGTGACTTATTCTCGCTTTATATCAACGAACCAGAATGTCTGCCAACTGAATGGGCCGCACGTGCAGCAGGTGCAAATGACCCAGTGACAGCCCGTGTGGTGTCAGACTTTATCGCCGGCATGACCGATCGCTATGCCTTTAGTGAACATGCAAAATTATTTGATTTGTCAAAAGTAAGTTTATAAATGAACGTTTTTACACACTACCGCAATCAATTGGATACAATCTTGTCGTCGCTCGTAAGCGCTGGCAAACTGCCATCTGATCTTGATACCTCTAATATTGCTATTGAACCTACACGCGACGTTAGTCACGGTGACATGGCTATTAATGCCGCGCTTGTCCTATCGAAACAGGCGCGTATGAAGCCACGTGATGTTGCAGATATGCTTAGCCCTCTGTTATTGGCGCTTGATGGTGTTGAAAAGGTCGATATTGCAGGTCCTGGATTTATTAACATGACGCTATCTGCTGAATTTTGGCAGGCGCGTATCCCCGATGTGCTAACAGCTGGTACTGATTATGGCAGCAGTAATGTTGGCGGCGGTGTAGCAGTTAATGTGGAATATGTATCAGCTAACCCAACAGGGCCAATGCATGTGGGCCATGTTCGTGGCGCTGTATTTGGTGACGCGCTGTCTAATTTGCTCGAAAAATCGGGATTTAAGGTTTCAAAAGAATATTACACCAATGACGCTGGTAGCCAGATTGATGTACTGGCGAAATCCGCGTATCTTCGCTACTGCGAGGCTCATGGCCAGACTATTGAAATTCCCGAAGGTCTTTATCCTGGTGAATATTTGATCGCTACGGGGCAGGCACTTAAGGAAAAATACGGTGATAAATGGATCGGTGTTGATGAATCTGAATGGTTAGAGACTATTCGCGCAGAAGCAACAGAATCCATGATGGATTTAATACGTGAAGATTTGGCTTCCCTTGGCGTGCATCATGATGTTTTCTTTTCAGAAAAGACATTGCATGAAAGTAGCCGCATTGCAGATTCAATCAAAGTACTACGTGAGCGTGGTCATATCTACGAAGGTATATTAGAACCGCCAAAAGGCAATAAACCTGAAGGCTGGGAGCCGCGTGAGCAAACATTATTTAAAGCAACAGACTTTGGCGATGATGTGGATCGTCCTTTGCAAAAATCTAACGGTGACTACACCTATTTTGCCGCAGATATTGCGTACCACTATGACAAATATGTGCGTGGTTTTAAAAAGATGATCAATATTCTGGGTGCTGATCATGCGGGATATGTGAAACGCTTAAAAGCAGGTGTTACCGCGCTTTCTGATGATGGTGAATTAGATGTGCGTCTATGCCAGCTTGTGCGCTTGCTGCGTGATGGTGAGCCTGTTAAAATGTCAAAGCGTTCAGGCAACTTTATTACATTACGTGAAGTGGTAGAGGAAGTTGGCAAGGATGTGACACGCTTTATCATGCTAACACGCAAAAATGATGCGCCACTTGATTTTGACTTTGCAAAAGTGGTTGAACAATCAAAAGATAATCCAGTATTTTATGTTCAATATGCACATGCGCGGGTTAACAGTGTAAAAAATAAAGCTAGGGCAGCGTTCGATGGTATTGATCTATCAGATAAAGCGCTGGCTGGTTCTGATATTACTATACTCTCTACGGACGCTGAGATCACAATGATGAAGCAAATAGCTGCTTGGCCGCGTATGGTCGAGGCAGCAGCAGAGGCGCATGAGCCACACCGTATTGCTTTTTATCTTTACGATTTAGCTTCAACGTTCCATAGTTTCTATAATCTCGGTAATAGCGACCCGTCATTAAGACTGGTTGTTGACGGTAATGAGAAGGTAACACAGGCACGCATTGCACTGGCTGTATCGGTTGCGACCGTTATTGCAAGTGGCTTGAATGTGTTAGGGGTAACACCAGTGGAGGAAATGTAAATGTCTGACGAGCATGAAGATAAGAGCGAAGATATACTAGCTGATACACCGCCATGGCTTCAACCCATTAGTCCTGAGGATGAAGTGGAAGAGCTGGATGTGGCTGGAAGCTTTGGAAAGGTAAAACTTTTTGTCGCTATTGTGCTCGTTATTGGTTTTGCTGGTGGTTTATATTATGTTTATAAAATGGGCGCTGGTGTCACTACAGTGGCGCCGCGCCATGTTGCTGCGCCTAAAACAGCCTTCAAATCTAAACCGGAGGCTCCAGGAGGTATGAAAATACCCGACCAAGATAAGCGTGTCTTCACAAGGATCGAAGGTAATGGCGATGACGCACAGGTGGCTATGGGTAACCAGCCTGAAGAACCAGCGGAGGAAATTCCTGATACTTCAGCATCAGACATAGTGGAGACTACAAAAGAGGAACCTACTCAGAAAATAGTAGAAAAACCTGAAATAAAAGTAGCGACTAGGTCCGCATCTAAACAAGTACCCCAAAAACTAACAATGGGAATGAAGGGCAAAGGTATATACCGCGTCCAATTAGGCGCTTATGGCTCGACGAAAAGTGCCAATGCTGCTTGGAAGGCTATTAAAGACAAATACCCATCAATTATTGAGGGTCTAGATATTTCACCCTTAGAAGCCGTGCATGTCTCTAATCGCTCCTTATATCGGCTGCGTATTGGCCCTATTGCTGATAGAGCGGGAGCTGATAAAATATGCCTTGCTTTCCGTGCAAAAAGCCAAAATTGCATGGTAGTTAATCCATAATATGCAGCAAGATAATAAACCTGAAAACCTGACAATCATGCCAGCTATTTTTGGCTGTGCAGGCTTTAGCTTAAGCGAGGAAGAGAAAGCTTTTTTTGAGCAGGCTAATCCCGCTGGATTTATCCTGTTTTCTAGAAATATTGACACCCCCGAACAAGTTAAGGCTTTAACGGCTGAGATGCGTGGCTGCTCAGGCATAGACCCTATGATACTTATTGATCAAGAGGGCGGTAGAGTTCAACGGCTAACCACGCCGCATTGGCGTAAATACCCTGCCATGTCTGTCTTTGGTGATTTAGCGCTCAAAAATTCACAGATTGCTGCGCGTGCTCTCAGGCTTAATTGCCGCATGATCGCAACTGATTTGCGCGCGTTGGGTATTAATGTTGATTGTTTACCTGTGCTTGATGTACCTGTGGATAAGGCTGATCCTATCATTGGTGACCGCGCCTTGAGCTTGGATGCAAATTTGATTTCAGCGTTAGGACGCATTGTGGTCGATAGCGTACAAGAGGCGGGTGTTCTTCCCGTGCTTAAGCATCTGCCGGGGCATGGACGAGCCAATGTTGATAGCCATCTAGAATTGCCTGTTGTAGATACAAGTTTAAACGAGTTGCGCAATAGTGACCTTATTCCTTTTATAGCACTGAATGATGCGCCGCTTGGCATGACCGCCCACATTACCTATAGCGATATTGATCCTGATAATTGTGCGACATTATCGTCTGTGGTTATTGGTCGGGTTATCCGTATGGTCATCGGTTTTAAAGGCCTATTAATGAGTGATGATCTCAGTATGCAGGCACTTTCCGGGACGATGATAGAGCGCGCAGAGGGTGGCTTGAAAGCAGGATGTGACCTGTTGTTACACTGTAATGGCAATATGGAAGAGATGATTGACGTGGCTGCAGTTGCAGAAAAATATAACAGCAAAAAATTAGGCCAAAAGGTTAAAAGTTTAATTCAGCCTCTTTCGGATGTACCAACAATGGATAAAGATAAATTAAGTGTAGAGTATGATGAATTGATGGAGCGTCTAACAGCGATCATTAATGATGAAGATAATGGTGATAACGAATGATGGGTTATATCTCAGGTCAGATTCAAATGCTGACTTTAATGGCGCTGCCTTTTTTGTTTGCGGTTACAATGCCGCAAGCGGCCAGAGCTTATGTTGCTAACTATCTGGGTGATCCTACCCCTAAATTAGCGGGTCGCATGTCGTTTGATCCTCTAAAGCATGTAGATAAAATGGGGACGGTTGTTATGCCTGCTATTTCCATGTTACTTGGCTTTCCTATTTTACTGGGATACGGTAAGCCGATTGATGTTCAGCCCGCTAATTTTAAAAGTGGTCGAAATAGCATTGTGTTTTTTGCGCTGGCAGGGCCGCTCAGTAATTTAATTGTGGCACTAATCTTTGCATATTTTATTAGACTTGCGGGTTTATTTTCGCTTTTAACTAATGAATGGATAGTGCTAACTTTACAATATGGCGTACTGATTAACTGCTTGTTTATGGTGATTTCATTACTGCCCATTCCGCCGCTAGACGGTGGCACAGTCCTCGCGCAATATTTACCAAAAGATGTGGCTGAAAGTTATATGTCGGTTGCGCCCTATGGCTTTTTAATATTGTTAGGTATTTTTATACTTGCACAGCCTGTGATTTTGGGGCCAACCTATGCACTGGCTAATTTTTTAGTGCAGCTGGTTGGGGCACCATTTTAAAATTTAAGAGACTTTTATAGTGAGCAATGAAGCACATATCCCTATCAGTAATGTAACAGCAACAGAGGTTGCTGATCAGCTTGTGTTGCATATTGATGGCTTTGAAGGGCCGTTAGATGTGCTACTAACACTTGCGCGTGCGCAGAAGGTTGATCTAACCCAAATTTCTATCCTAGAGCTCGTCGAGCAATATCTTAAATTTGTAAGCGCTGCCAAGAAGTTACGGCTTGAACTTGCTGCAGATTATCTGGTGATGGCAGCGTGGCTTGCCTATTTGAAATCCCGTCTATTATTGCCTAAAGAAGAGGGCGTTGAGGACGGTATTTCAGCCGAAGAAATGGCGCTGCGATTGCAGTTGCGATTGCAGCGATTGGAGGCTATGCGCGAAGCAGGAGCGCGGCTAATGGGGCGTGACATTCTTGGGCGTGATACATTCTCGCGTGGTCAACCAGAAGGTTTAAAATTGCTCAAGCGTGGCCAATATGACCTGAGTCTTTATGAACTGTTAAAAATTTATGGCGAGCATTTTGAGCGTCATTCGATCACAGAATTAAAAATTGAGCGCAGACCCATACTTGCGTTAGAGGAAGCCTTAGAGCGGCTGAAAGAGCTAGTCGGTGAGACATTCAGTTGGACACAACTATCAACTTTTTTGCCTGATGATCTACAAGATCCACAGATGCGTAAATCAACGATTGCTAGTATGTTTGCAGCTAGTCTAGAATTAGCGCGTCAAGGTCAAGCTGAGCTTAGGCAAATGGAAACATTTGGACCGATATATTTACGCCATAAAACACCGGAAGTCGGGCGATGACAGATACTGATATAGAAAATCAAGAATATGGCTTTGATGCCATTCAAGACGATGTGGAACAAGATACACTTTTAGCCCATAAGCGTATGGTCGAAGCCGTCTTATTTGCTAGCGAGACACCGCTAAGTATTGAAGATATAGCAGATCGCCTGCCTGATGGCGCAGATGTCGAGTATCAATTAGATAGCTTGATGGAAGAATATAAATCGCGTGGCGTCACACTCGTTAATGTGGCTAGTAAATATATGTTCCGCACCGCAACAGATCTATCTTTCTTATTGCGGCGTGAAGTGGATGAGCCACGTAAATTATCACGTGCGGCGGTAGAAACTTTGGCGATTATCGCTTATCACCAGCCTGTCACACGAGCCGAGTTGGAAGATATTCGCGGTGTTAGTATCTCAAAAGGAACGCTTGATGTGTTGATGGAGGCTGGCTGGATCAGGCCGATGGGACGCAAGCGCACACCTGGACGTCCAGTTACTTATGGCTCTACGGAAAATTTTCTTGTCCATTTTGGCTTGGAGACCATCAAGGACTTACCTGGTTTGCAAGAGCTGAAAGCGGCTGGTCTGCTGGATAGTGTTGATGTGGCGCTGGATAAAATGGGCGGTGTGCCTATGCCCGAAGAGGAAGAAGATGATGGTCAGATGGATCTAGAGGATGCTATTGCAGAATCTGAACAATTAGGCCGTGGGGAACGTGAAGATTACACGTCAGAATCTGACTATATGGATTCTGAGAACTAAGATAAAATATAATGTTTCGCCGTATTTACTATAGTATTTCACTATATATATGGTATTTGAAACAAGAATAAAATTTGAAACATAGAAAAGGATAGTGAGTAACATGCCAGGTTGGACACAGATTGCTCTTGTAGTATTGCTCGTCGTATTATTATTCGGTCGCGGCAAAATCTCTGATTTAATGGGTGACGTTGCTAAAGGTATTACCAGTTTCCGTAAGGGACTGAAAGAAGAGCCTGAAGCTACGCAATCCGCTGAAACAGAAGAGACAAAATCGGTTGAAGATAGTCGCACTATCGAAGCTGAGGTCGTTAGCTCAAAAGATAAAACAGACGCGTAAATCACAAGATCATCAGGTTATAGAGTCAAATAGCGAATGAATATGTGCGTACCGACCAAGCGGGAGGTGCGCATCACTGCGCGGATAGCCTGTTGACGAAATATTAAAGAAGGCTGCACATGTTTGATATTGGCGCGGTAGAATTGCTGATTGTTGGCATTGTGGCCCTTATTGTTGTGGGGCCACAGGACTTGCCGCGTCTGGTAAAGACTGTTTCGGGTTTTATCCGCAAGCTTAGATCAATGGCATCAGAATTTCGCATGGGTGTCGAAGGCCTAGCCGACGAGGTTCAGCGCGAGGTTGATCCTTTCATCGATGAGTTTAAAAATCTGCGTGACGAAGAAGGCCTAACGCCTGATATGACGCCAGAAGAAGTAACTGATCATATTATGGCTAATCGCACCAAAGAGTCGGAAGAGGCTAAGTCTCAAGAAGAAACCGAAGAAACCGAAGAAACCGAAGAAACCGAAGAAACCGAAGAAACCG
>CBFDCC010000016.1:0-51966 GCA_965603205.1 uncultured Kordiimonas sp.
GCGGCGCAAAGGGCGGAAGAGGCTAAAAAATAATCAAAAGGACTTGGCGCGGTTCCATCGCCCTTATACCGAATAGGCTGATCGGTCGTTATGGTAAAATCATCAAACTTGGCCTCAAGGCGAAGGTTGTCCAAAAAGTTTACAGTGATTTCCATTTGACTATTCTTTCTTAAAAACGTGACATCAATAACAGGTCATTCTTTATATCTTATATTTCGTCAAATCAAACCTTCTTTACTCTACTCTCCTTACCGTTTATCTATAGTTTTTACCTTATGAATAGGCTTTTATCCATGTCTCTTATTCTTGATGCACTTCCAACAACAGAAGAATTTTTCCATAAGTTTTGGAATAAAAAGCCCTTTGTCGTACGCGGCATGATCCCAAAGCAGGTCATCGGAGCATTGATTGATGAAGATCATCTCGCGGGGCTTGCTATGGAAGAAGAGGTCATATCCCGCCTTGTTAAAAAAGGCGAGACGCAGAGCGATTGGACATGTGATCACGGCCCCTTTGAAGAAACGGATTTTGCAGAATTAGGCGAAAAAGACTGGAGCTTGCTTGTCCAAAATACCGACCAATATCATGATGGGACGGCGGAACTGCTGAAATGCTTCAACTTTTCTCCCCGTTGGTTGCTTGATGATATTATGGCCAGCTTTTCCCCAAAAGGCGGCACAGTGGGCGCTCATACGGACAGCTATCATGTTTTCTTGGTGCAAGGAAAAGGCGAAAGGCGCTGGAAAGTCGCAAATGAAGCCATCAAAAGTGAAGACTATATCGAAGACATCCCCCTCAAAATATTAAAGGCCCCCTTTGAAGGTGAAGACGTCACCGTCACAGAGGGCGATGTCATTTACATTCCCCCTAGGTTTGCTCATCAAGGGATCAGTTTAAAGCCATCCCTCACCTATTCCGTGGGTTTTTTAGGGCCATCCTTGTCCGAAATGCTCACCGATTTTGGTAATTACATAGAAGAGCATCACGTAGAGGTTCCGCGATATTTGGGGAAAAATCTCACCGAGAGCGCCGTCCCATTTCAAGTCGCGCCAGACCATATTAATGACTTAAGGTCTTTTATGACAGACGTTTTTGAACAGGATTATTTCACCAAATGGCTGACCCATTACTTTAGCAGCCCCATGCAAACCTTTGACGACGACGATGACGTTGACGATGATACATACGATAATGTTAAGGACATCATCGCTGGAAACATCATGCTGATCAAGCATCCCTCGTTAAAAATAATGGTTACCCCTTTAAAAGCCCCGCAAAAATATTGTGTCGCGGCAGGTGGGCTATCCTTTGAACTGGAATTCGTCGATCTGTTTCTCGTTAATGCGATGGCACAAGAAGCACCCTTTTCAGCGGAAATGTTTACCAACCATACTGAAATTTTACAAAATTTACTCGAACGAAATATTCTTAAAATAGCCGAAATATAACATTACCAGCTATCCGATTGATTGATAGTTAAGGGACAGATGAGGTAATAAAAAACCCTTGAGGACTGCAGTACAATCCTCAAGGGCACTAAAGGTATTTACCCTTAATTACATTAGCTTAACAGATTAGAACTTCATGGTAGCCTGAAGGGTTACAGTACGACCTCGGCTCATAAAGTTATAATTAGCAATTGTACCAAATGTTGACCCTGAAAGCGGGGCATCACCAGCAAATAGCTTAACTTTCTTATCAGTCAGATTTTTACCTAACAAGGCAATTTCCCAACCATTGTCTTCGCTCAAGACTGAAATGCGTGCATTTAGTTTAGCATAACCAGGCTGGACCAACTTAGGGTCAAGCTGTGCTGAAGCATGGTATTTACTGGTAAAGAACATATTAACCGAAGTTTGCATCATCAAATCCGATGTAAGGCTATAGTCGTGATTAAGCCCAATTGAACCTTGCCACTTCGATGCCAACTGATTTGTCATACCAGAATAATCACAGTCACCGTTTGCCGCAGACGGACCAACTGGAGTCTGACCAAAATAGCACTGACCATTGACATAATCTTTAAACATAAAGTCTGTATAGGCCACAGAAGCATTAAGCGTTAAATTCTCTCCAGCCTGCCAACGACCATCAGCCTCAAGTCCTTTAACACGGGCAGCAGCAGCGTTACCAACGTTAAACCCTAGCTTGCCATCAAAGATTGATACTTGAAGGTCACTAAAGTCAGTATAAAAAGCTGCAAAGTTAATTTCAGCAGCGCCCTCAGCTACGATTAGCTTTCCACCAACTTCATAGTTAGTTGCCTTCTCATCCTGAAATTCAAAAGCCTCTTCCATCGTGTCAAAGCGACCCTTGTTGTTGGCTCTAAAGTCATATCCACCAGACTTGCTGCCCTTTACCCAGCTCGCATAGAGCATGGTAGTATCATCAACGTTATAAGAGAGCTTTATATCAGGAGAGAAATTTGTTTCTGACCTTTTTCCAGCTACTGGATGATTACCAAAAGCACTCGCCAATGCTCCAAACGTTGGAGCATATAGACCACCCACATAAGCACCCATGCCGCCAGGGACAAGCTCATCTATCAAAGCCCCAAAATCGGCGCCATATGCGTTGGATGCACCAATTTGAAACACAAGAGCATATAGATCTGGCGCCAAGCGATTAGCGCCCGTTAGCGCACTGCCATCTAGATTCGTGATGCTTAAGTTACGCGAACCCTCTTTTTTCTCATGTGTCAGACGACCACCCATCTGTAAGGTTAGATCATCACTTAGATGGTAAGTGACCTGAGCAAACCCAGAAAAAGTATCTGAATCAACTTGCGCCAAGCGCGGACCAGCAGTATTTGCAAAAATATCACCTGCCCCTGTAACACCTAACATACCAAACAGTGGAGCAAAGGGTGCAAACGCGGGATTACCATTTAGCACTGGCACCAATATTGATGAGCTATTCACCTCGATAGCATCATTAAATGTATGATCTGTGGTTTGGAAATAAGTTCCAACTATATATTCCATCGTTTCACCAGCGGGTGACGTCAATCTGAATTCCTGAGATAATTGCTTGAATTCTTCAGTCAATGGTAAGCTGAATACATTGGCGCCAGTGAAATCACAGTCACAATTGTCATCATAATTAAATTTTGAATAGCCAGATGTAGACACCAAAGAATGCTCACCCAATTGCCAATCCAAGGTAAGAACGGCTTCCGTTTGCTTATTAAAGCTGAAATCACCGTTTGAATGACGCTTGCCATCTAATACATTATTTGCAGTGGATGCATCTTGTCCAAATATACCAAGAAGTTGAGAATATACTAATCCTGTGAATGGTCCCGCTGTTGCAGCGACTTGACCATCGGTTTCAATATTACGACCACGCACATCATATTCGCTGTGTTCAACCTTAAGAGACGCTGTCAGGTTTTCACTGAGATCAAAATCAATTGTACCTCTGACAGTCCAATCTTTCTGTTTTGGCTCGTCACGGCCCAAAGTAAGGTTTTCAATATAACCATCCAATTTATGGTATCTGGCAGCAACACGCGCGCGCACCTTATCTGATAGAGGGCCAGAGAAAACAACCGTGGCTTCTTTTTCATTATCAGTTGGCTCAAACGCCAATGAAACGTTAGCTTCAAATTCTTCAGTTGGCTTAGCTGTTGTAATATTCAATGCACCGGCTACAGAGTTTTTACCAAACAAAATAGACTGTGGGCCGCGCAATACCTCAATACGGGCTAGATCAAGAAAGGGAGCGCGAGATTGTTGCGCGCGTCCATGATGGATGCCATCAACATAAATACCCACAGACTGTTCAAAACCCTGATTGTTTCCAGAGCCGATACCACGGATAAATACGTTGGTTCCAATTCCACTCTCCGCCATCGTAAAGTTGGGCACAGAAAATTGAAGGTCCGCCATATGCTGTATTGATTGTTCCACAATGAAACTACCATCGACTACGGCCACTGAGATAGGAACATCCTTTAGGCTTTGCTCGCGGTGCTGTGCTGTTACTACGATTTCTTCTAAAACTGGCTGATTATCTTGCGCGATAACTTGACCACTAAACAGCCCACTCATCACAGATGCTAACACTAGCGATGATGATGATTTTAAATAACTATATTTTCCCATTATATTTTCCCATTATATTTTCGTTATATCTTCCTATTATTTTGTAATACATATTCTAAGCCCGCTCAAGCATAAGCTGCTTACACGGCTAGGCGCGCCCCAAAATTATAAAAGTAGATGTATTTTAGCAACTAACTTGCTGTAGTAACATCAAAACATATGCAAACTCACCCATTAATCTCTCCCAAAACGGGCTGTTTCAAAAACTACTCAATGCTCCCATCCGCTTTGCGACAGTCGGCATGAACTAGACCCTATATATTTCTCTTTATCTCACCTTGAATATAGTCTAAACAGTCATTATGTGATAATATAACATAATAAAGATATAATACGGCCAACACTTATAGGACAATAAATGCAAATAACCCTGATAATATCAGTGTTAATTTTACTCGCCGCGCCCATGCTTGCGCGTGTAATACAGCGCGCGCCACGTATAAAATCGGCTCTAGACGGTTTTGTCCTCATGAGTGTGATGGGCTTAGTGACCCTAACGCTACTACCTGAGGCCTTAACCATAGGCGGCATCACGGCGATGATAATCATTGCCATAGGTTTTGCTGCCCCTTGGATCGCAGAATCGCTTACCCATAAAAGTGAAGATCGCACCCACAGGGTTATTCTGCTTATTTCAACGCTAGCATTAATTGTCCATACATCCAGCGATGGCGCTATCCTTGCGTTAGCTGGCGACAGCCCCGACAATCATTATATCGCCATTAATATATTAGTGCATCGTTTTGGTGTGGCTATCACCGTATGGTGGCTGCTCGCGCCTGTGATCTCCGAAAAAATGGGCTATCTGATTTTAATAACACTGGGCGCTACAACGGTAGTTGGTTATATGATGGCGGCAATTGCTAGTGATTTCTACGGCCTGCCGCTTATGGGATATTGGCAAGCCTTTGCTGCAGGGTCCCTCATGCATGTGATGCTACACCCCTTGCAGGCATGTAATGCGATTGCTAAAAAATCCACGGTAAATACGCACCGTTTTGGCACGGTGCTTGGTTTGATTTTTATTGCGTTTATGACAGTTTCACATATGACGCCTATCGCCAAAACCAGCGTACATCATCAAAGCTTTGACATGATTAGCCTGCTTATCACTGGCGGCGAACGATATGCGCCGCTTCTTTTGCTGATGCTCGCCATCGGGGCCATTATTGGTAAAATTCAAATGAAAACTGGTGCTGGCATTGTGGCTGGCATGATCAAAGCCGCCCCTTGGTCGCTGATTGCTTGGTTTAGCCTGTCTTTGATTAACAGCTATTACCAGCTAGAGTTTTTTCCCAGCATGCAAAATGCTATTGCCCTGCCTTTATATTTGGTGATCATCACCTCAAGTTTAATTTATGTGGGTGCACCACAATTTTTCTCGACCATTGTGCCTGCGCTGAAGCACCATCATCATCATATGCACCAGCATTAAACTGCCTGATTTTCCTTGCGACTTGTCACAATAGCCTTTAATGCCCATAGTTAAATGACTTTGTGTGAGGCAACAGCATGTCCAATACGGCTAAAATAATCATTACAGGCGGCACCTCAGGGCTTGGGGCGGCGGTCGTGCGCGCCTTTGCCGACATTGGGGCAACAGTTTGCTTTTGCGGCATCGTCGACGCAGAAGGCGAGGCACTAGCAAGTGAATTAACCTCACAAGATAACCCAGTATTGTATTTTAATGCTGATGTACGATCTGAGAGCCAGTTGGCGACATTCCACCAACAATCTATCCGTAAAATGGGTGGCTTAACCGCTGCCTTTAATAACGCTGGCATTAGCCATCACGCCGATAAAATGGCCGACCTTCGCCCCGCTATGGTCGAGGACTTATGGCGCACCAATGTGATGGGGGTATGGCATGCTATGCGACACCAAATACCGCATATGCAAAAATCGTATGGTGGTGCTATTATCAATACGGCATCCATTTTATCATGCGAAGGCGCAGAATGGATGTCCGCATATGGCATGAGCAAACACGCACTTGTTGGATTAAGCGTCAGTGCGGCGATGGATTATAAGGATGATAATATCCGTATTAATACCATTTCACCAGGACCGATGAAGACGCCAATGCTTGATCGCGCGCTGGCTGATATTGATGGTGATATGAGCAAATTTGCTGGTGGGTTTCCTGATGGAGGGCCTGCTGATCCTGCCATTGTAGCCAAGCTTGTTGTATCGCTGACACAGCATGAACAGCGCCATATAACAGGGCAAAATATATTACTAAAGGGTGATGGCACACCACGTGAAGATATTAAAACGCTATAAATATATATAAAATAACAAATATTTCTTGATCCTGCCCTTGCTAATGCACATCATAGACTTAATGTTTTAAAGGATTCGTAATGAATTTAATTAGTGACTGGTTCAATAAGGCTTTTTCAGATTCTCAGATTATCCTAATGCTGAGTGTCCTTGTCTTCCTTTTGATCTTAACCATATTATTTGCTGAAATGTTAGCGCCGGCTATTGGCGCACTTGTCATTGCCTTTTTGCTGGATGGCGTAGCAGAGTGGTTAAAAAGCAAAGGTCTAAGCCATATACTGGCCGTGTCATTTGCCTTTTCACTTTTTATCGCTACGGCGCTCATCACCATCATTGCTATTATGCCGCCCCTATTTGACCAAATTGTTCAATTTGCTAACCTAGGTCCTAAGCTTGTCACCGTAATGAGGGATAATCTATTAAGCTTACAAACTAGCTTTCCTGATCTTATCTCACCAGAGCAGGTTAATGACTGGTTTGGAAAACTGGGTAATGAGGTCGCTAATCTAGGTCCCCGTCTACTGGGTATGTCTATGACAGGGGTCGCAGGTGCGATGACCATAGCCGTTTATATGGTGTTAGTACCAGTAATGGTGTTCTTTTTCCTAAAAGACAAAAAGCAAATATTAAGCTGGCTTGGATCATTTTTGCCCACAAACAGACCTCTTGTAGATCAAGTAGGGACCGAAGTTGTTGAACGGGCTGGTGATTACGCTCGCGGCAAAGTATATGAAATTATTATTGTCGGCAGTGTGAGCTTTCTCGTCTACCAAATTCTAGGGCTTCGATTCGCTACTTTGCTTGCTGTTGCGACGGGACTGAGTGTTATTATTCCTTATATAGGGGCTGCTGTAGTCACATTGCCCGTTGCGCTGGTTGCTTTTTTCCAGTGGGGCATGGGTCCTGAATTTGCTGGTGCCGTCATTGCGTACCTGATTATCCAGGCATTAGATGGTAATTTATTAGCGCCACTACTTTTCTCGGAAGTTGTAAATTTACATCCGAACGCTATTATTATCGCTATTCTTGTTTTTGGTGGCATTTGGGGGCTTTGGGGCGTATTTTTTGCTATTCCGCTAGCGACTGTGGCAAATGCTGTTATTCGTGTATGGCGCAAACGCCGCGAAGATATACAAATAAAAAATACAGTAGTTGCAGATTAACGCTTCAAAAATCTGTGTTTTATATTTAGAGTGTATATATATTTAAAAATTAACATAAATTAATGGGTGAAAGACTACTGAATTATGATTTTAGAATCACGTAGCATTATATTTTCTGAAGAAGAATTAGTCTTAGCCCTAAAGCCTCTTATGGCAACAAAGGCTTTGGCGCCAGAAACTGAACCTGATGAAATTATCACAGGGCTGGATAATGAAGGAGAAGTTTTAATCACCTATAAAATAGGTGCGGAGGATCATACTTTCAGCAGCAAAGAAGTCGGTGCTGCTGTTCTTAATCACTGTATTGAATCGTCTATTCCCCTACCACGCGGCTCATTTAAAGAGCTAGCGCTACGCGGAGATCATGTTGCGCTTATCGTACGTCTAGAAACAGGCGCTATGTAAAGATTATTCATTTCTCTTAAGCAAGCTTGGGTCCACACCAAATTCAATCATCAATTCATCACTGCGATCCACTACCTCGTGGGCAATGACATCCATAAATTCTTTACGGCCTAAGCCTTCAGCTACCCTATCACGTACTTCGTAAACTACATGACCAGGTTTATGCCAAAAACTCTTTGACCAACAAGCACCGGCATTTGACGCAACAGGATAAACAGGCAAACCATTCTCTTTATGTAAATGATAGGCACCCAGCTTTAACTTACGCACTTCACCTACCGGCACCCGCGTTCCCTCTGGATAAACAATAAGAGGTTTTTTCGCCTCAACCACCTTGCGGCCAACCTCAGGCATAACAGTATGAGCCGTGCGCGATTGACGGTCGATGCGGACAATACCAATTTTTTTAAGGATTTGCCCAAGAACAGGTACAGAAAATAATTCTTTTTTAGCCAGTGCCGTTACATCACGACGTGCTATCCACGATAAAGGGGGGTCCATATAGCTTTGATGTTTGCAGGCTAAGATGAACGCTTCATCAGTTGGTAATTTATCAAGACCGCGATATTCATGGGTAATCCCCATAAAAATTCTAGCAATCCACAAGCAACCCGAACAATAGCCCGTAACGCCAATACGCACCAACTTATCGTCTGGCCAAAGGCAAGCAAACAAAATCAACGTTAAATAAATAACAGTGAATATATAAAAAACTAGATTAAACAGAATGGACCTCAGCCCATTTAGCAGTTTCAACACTTATATTTCCTAAAAGCTAACTTAACTTAAACAGTTTTTCTTCATACAACTCAACGCTTTTACCTGCAAGGCCAATTATCATCTTCACATTATAATGAATTATAGCTATCTTTATGTTACTAGAGTATCACAACAAGACATTAAATAGGGGTGGAGATTTAAATTGTCACAAGAACGTAGAGTTAATGATCGAGAACCTGTTGTGTGGCATGCCACTTTAACACTGGACGACGATAGCGTTGTTAAATGTGAGGTTAGAGATGTTTCTTACGCAGGCACCATGATTGCCAGCGGTGCTAAACTTAACATGGATGAAGAAGTCATGCTCACCATCGAAGGGCTTGGTGATTTTGCGGGTGCTGTCAAATGGATTAAAGATGATGAAATTGGCCTCACCCTAATGGGGGGCCCAAGTCTATTACTCAGCGAATACGCCGCTGCAAAAGAAGGTGATGTTTCACATAGGCCTTCTCGTGAAGATTTAGCTTAATACCATTAATGAATTCAATTATATAAAAGCCCTCACCTAATGATCTAGATGAGGGCTTTTTCTATTTTGATCTCTAAATTTTATTGTCGCGGTACTTCTTAAGCTCTGTGCGGGCAATAACCATACGGTGCACGGCGTCTGGGCCATCAGCAAAACGTAACGTACGCTGGGCCGTATACATTGACGCCAGCGGAAAGTCTTGGCTAATGCCGTGGCCGCCATGCATCTGCATGCTCTCATCAATAACCTTTAAGGACATGCGTGGTGCCACTACTTTAATCTTAGAAATCCAAGGCTGTGCCGCCTGCACACCGATCGTGTCCATCATATGCGCCGCCTTCAGGCATAGCAGTCGCGCCATTTCAATCTCAATACGGCACTCAGCAATGATGTCATAATTAGCACCCAACTTCGCCAGAGGTCTACCAAAGGCTTCGCGAGTCATAGAGCGCTTACACATCAGATCAAGCGCCTTTTCAGCTGAGCCAATTGAGCGCATACAGTGATGAATACGGCCAGGGCCAAGACGACCTTGCGCCACCTCAAAACCAGCACCGCGGTGATAGATTAAATTGTCTTTTGGTACGCGTACATTATTAAATTTAATATGCATATGACCATGCGGTGCATCGTCATTACCAAACACCATCATCGGACGGAGTATTTCAACACCCGGTGTGTCGCGGGGCACGAGTATCATACTATGCTGACTATGGCGTGGGGCGTCGGGATCAGTTTTCACCATCACAATAAAAATCTCGCAACGCGGATCACCAGCACCAGAGGCCCAGTGTTTTTCACCGTTCATCACCCACTCGTCACCTTCAAGCACTGCAGGCATTGAAATATTGGTGGCGTCTGATGATGCCTCATCAGGTTCTGTCATCACATAGGCGGATCTGATTTTACCTTCTAATAGGCGCGTTAGATATTTTTCTTTATGCGCGGCACTGCCATAACGCTCTAAAACTTCCATATTACCTGTATCAGGCGCTGAACAGTTAAACGATTCAGAGGCCAGATGTGAGCGCCCCATTTCTTCGGCTAGATAAGCATATTCAACAGCCGTTAGGCCGTATCCCTCCTCACTATCGGTTAACCAAAAATTCCAAAGATTTTGACTTTTTGCTTCTGCTTTTAATCCTTCTAAAATCTCAGTCATGCGGTCGGTATATACCCAGCGATCGCCAGCCTTACCAACTTCACTGTAGAATTCTTCTTCTACCGCCAAGACTTTTTCATCGATAAAAACTTTAATGCGGTCTTTAAGTTCCTGACAGCGCTTTGTTATGCCTAAATCCATGCTCATTGGTTATACCCCTCTATTTATTCTTCTACATCTTTTCATTTTTTGAACTTACAGTATGTTTATAACCAAAGCAAGAGTTACTCACATCACTATAGTAAACCCATATTTACATGGGTGTTCCATTTTCCTTGATCTGCATACGACGCATCTTGCGCATACCACCGACCCACCGATCGTAATTTTCGGCCTTATGCTTGAAATAATCTTCAACCTGCTCATGGGGGCGCACCATAAAGCGTCCTTCTTTCAACTGTTTAAAACTACGTTTTGCCATTTCTGCACCTGTTAGCATCCCGTCCATAGCTGCCGAACTTTTTTCTGCCCCGACTGTCATTTTCGACTCAACGGCTTGCGGGCAGAGCGCTGCAACAGTGATACCATCATCGCCGTGCGCAATCGCCATAGCCTCAGCCAAACCAACGGCGGCATGTTTTGTGGTTGAATAAAGCACGTCACCTATTTGCGATAACAGGCCTGCTGCAGATGCTGTAATAATAAACCCGCCACAACCACGCTGTTTATAAAGCGGGAAAAGTGCCCGCGCCACATGGGTATGCGCCAACACATTAATCGACCAAGCTTTGTTCCACTGATCAGTAGATTGCGCGTAACAATCAAAGGATGGCGCGTCAGTGAATAACACACCAGCATTAGAGAAATAGATATCAATCGGACCAACATTAGTTTCGATATGATCAATCATTGTCGCCACAGCCTGCTCGTCTGATACATCCAGTGCGTATGATATGCCGCCAATTCCACTAGCTACCTCATCAGCGCCGGTCTTATCCAGATCAACAACCACCACTGCGCGCGCGCCTTCAGATTTTGCTTCTATGGCCAAGGCCTTGCCAATACCACTAGCACCACCTGTTATAACAATGATTTTATCTTCAAACTGCATATCTAGTCCTTTTGAATTTTCATCAGCGCTTGCTTGAAAGCCTCTGGAATTTTAACCGATTTTCGGCTCTTGCTATCCACATAAACATGGATGAAATACCCTGTGGCAGCAGGTTCATCATCACCCTCTAAAAAGAGACCAATTTCATACCGCACGCTGCTCGTGCCAATTTTTGCGACCCTGATACCAGCCACAAGCTTATCTGGAAAGGAAATGGGTTTTCTGTAGCTACAACTTGTCTCCACAACGAGGCCTATAACCGCCCCATCATGAATGTCTAACACACCAGCATTAATCAAATATTCATTCACTGCCGTATCAAAATAGCTGTAATAAACCACGTTATTTACATGGCCGTAAACATCGTTATCCATCCATCTAGTTTGGATCGGTGCAAAATGCTTGTAATCATTATATCTATTCATATCGCTCACCATGCTGCTTCATATAATTTTGCTGCGTCAGCCGCCGTTACATCCACAGGGTTGTTGATGAGTAGCCGCGTTTGTAATTGGCTATCTGCTGCCAGTCGCGCCAGATCCGATTGATCAATACCAACATCCCGCAACCGCATGGGCAGACCCGAATATTGGATTAAATCACATAACCAAGTGATCAGCCCCTCTCCTGATGCCTCTAGGCCAATAGATTCAGCCAGTTCTGCATATTGCCGCTCAGCCACTGACATATTAAACCGCAGCACATGCGGTAGCATCAAAGCATTAGACAGGCCATGCGGCACGTGATGAATGGCACCTATAGGATATGCAAGCGCGTGCACAGCCGCCACGGGTGCATTATCAAAGGCAGCCCCCGCCAGACATGCACCAAGGAGCACATGACGTCTCGCCTTTATATTACTGGGATCATCACAAACCGTTTTAAAGTTTAAACCAATATGGCCTAGTGCCTCGCGGGCATACATATCAGATACAGGGTTTTTCTTGATCTTTGACGTATAGGCCTCAATTGCATGCACCATGGCATCAATGGCGGTATACGCGGAAATGTTTTTGGGTAAACCAAGCGTTAACTCAGCGTCGAGCAAAGCAATATCAGCCGTTAGCACAGGCGACCCCACACCCATTTTTCTGTCAGCGCCAATGGTAACAACCGCCACGGATGTAACCTCTGACCCCGACCCTGATGTTGTTGGAATTTGAATGAGAGGCAATCTATCGCCTGTGATTTTACCAAGGCCGTACATCTCGCTAATCGGTTGATCACCATTTGCCAGCACTGACGCGAGCTTTGCCACATCAATACTACTGCCACCGCCAAGACCGATGATCACAGTAGCCTTATAATCACGGGCGCGCGTACCTGCCTCGATAATAATGGACTCGGCTGGATCAGCCTCAACACCATCATAAATACTTACCGCGTGGCCAGCATCAGCAAGAGATGCCTCTGCCTTCGTCGCTAATCCTAATTTCACGAGGCCAATATCAGTGACAATCATCACACGGCTAAGGCCAAATCGCTCTGAGACGATAGCACCCAACCTACCTAGGCCACCATCTTCTATAATCAATTGATTCACACTTTTAAAACTATAGTTCATAAAGCCTTCTCATCTAACTTGGACACCGCGCGTTAAAAACCGCATATATAAAGCAGCACTCTCTTCGATATTTTCAATAGGGCGCCAACGCCCATATTCATCACCAGCATAGATAATACCCATGAGCATATTTTTGACAATATCAACACTGATGCCCCTGATAGATTTATCCTGCATGCCGCGCCTTATAATTGCACCAATTTGATCGCTCATAAGCTTATATCGTTTGGATAATTGCTTCTGTCTTTTTGGATCAACTGCCATCATTAAATCAGATCTAATGATAGGGCCGTCACCAATATTTTGCGTGGCATATAGATTCATCAACAACATATATAACTGCCGCATGCCCGACTCGTCAGTTTCTTGAACCTTTTTAATCAACATATCAAACACCTGAAAGCTATAGTCAAAACAGCGATAAAGCAGTTCCTCTTTATTGTCCCAGTGATGATAAAAAGCACCCTTAGTCACCGATAAGGATTGTGATATTTCATCAAGCGACGTAGCGCGGTAACCCTTGTCATTAAACAGCTTGATTGCCCGTCTTATAAACACTTCTTGTTTTTCTTCACTGGTGTCACGGCGCTCTATAACAAAAGGTTTTGTCTTGCGTACATAGGCGAGGATTG
The DNA here is from genome assembly GCA_965603205.1 of uncultured Kordiimonas sp. Taxonomy (GTDB): domain Bacteria; phylum Pseudomonadota; class Alphaproteobacteria; order Sphingomonadales; family Kordiimonadaceae; genus Temperatibacter. Next base: position 13,616 of record CBFDCC010000016.1, read on the forward strand.
CATCTTCTACATTATGACCATTAGGGACCATACCTGTACTTAAAATATCTGTACTAGCCTTTAATGCCTCATCCCGCATTGATGGCTTATACCATGTGGCAATCCATTGCATGGTCGAGAAAAAAGCATGCGCTGTTGCCAGTGTGTCAGGGACATAAATTAAATTATTTTGTGATTCCTCGTTAAGCTTGTCACGGATCATCACCACTAACCCAGTATAGCGGTCCTCAATGTCTTTACGCATATCCCCTTTAAGGGATTTAATTTGATTAAGAATAGCAAAAACGAGCTTTTCACCCCGCAACACCCCATGCCACTCCTCGATAAAAGATGTGAAAAGTGTTTGTAAAAATTGACCCTCAGCGCAATGGCTAGCTGCATGCTCAACTAATGCCTTTAATCGCTCGCAGCTTTCTAGAAAGCATTGGTACGCTAGATCATCTTTTGATTTTACATAATAATAGAGACTGGATTTGGTCATACCAAGCGCAGTCGTCACATCACTAAGTGTGGTTGCGCGTGGTCCGCGCTCGTTAAAAAGCACCGCAGCTTGGGCTAGTATCATATCGCGCTTCTTACTGCGTTTAGTTGGAGTCTTATCTAATTTCACAATTTTCTCTATTACTATCATGGGCTTATCAATTGACAATCCTGCATCCTAATAAAATTACGCGTAAATCTATTGCGTCTTTAAAAACCATACTGTAAGTTCAAATTTATTCAAAGCTTCTTTTTTATTTTAATCACAGAGGCTACGGGCATTATTTAAGGAGGGTACCATGACAAGTGAGGCGCAAATAACTGAAGACTTACAATCCTTTAAGAATGAGGTTAGGTCATGGCTAGAAGATAACTGTCCTATGAGTATGCGAAAGCCCATCAGGGGTGACGAGGACATGTGTTGGGGTGGTAAGAACCCCACCTTCCAGAGCGAAGATCAAAAGAGTTGGATGGACCGCATGGCGGCGCGTGGTTGGACTGTACCCGCATGGCCAAAGGAATATGGCGGTGGCGGCCTGAATAAAGATGAGACGAAAATTCTCGCACAAGAAATGGGTAAAATCGGCGCGCGTTCACCGCTTTCTAGTTTTGGTATATGGATGCTTGGCCCTGCCTTACTCCATTTTGGCACTCATGAGCAAAAACTACAGTATCTGCCGCCGATTGCCCGCGGTGAAATCCGCTGGTGTCAGGGGTATTCAGAGCCTGGCGCTGGGTCGGACTTAGCCGCCATCGCCACAAAGGCTGAAGATAAGGGTGATCATTTCCTAGTGAATGGTCAGAAGATTTGGACATCATACGCCGATAAGGCTGATTGGATATTCTGTCTAGTACGCACAGGCCCAACCGAGCCCAAGCATCTTGGTATTAGCTTTATTTTGTTTGATATGATGAGCCAAGGTGTCACGACAAAACCTATCAGGCTGATATCTGGTAACTCGCCCTTTTGTGAGACATTTTTTGATGATGTCAAAGTACCAAAAGTGCAGATCGTCAGTGAGCTTAACAAGGGCTGGAATGTGGCTAAATATCTGCTAACACACGAGCGGGCTATGATTGGTGATATGGGCAGGCCTGTACCAATTTCCAAAATTGCCAAGGGTAAGATGCCTTTGGACGCGCAGGGTCAATTGCAAGATAAGGTTATGCGCCAAACAATCGCAGATCACGAAATTGATGGCGCTGCCTTCATGCTGACATTAGAACGCGCAGGGGACGAAGCCAAAGCAGGAGCAAGCCTAGGCGCTTTCTCATCTATGCTAAAATATTATGGGACCGAATTAAATAAAGATCGTTATGAAATTTGGATGAAGGCATTAGGCTCAGAAGCGCTGGAATGGGAAGGGCAATTCTCAGATGAAGGTGCGCTTGCTAAAAGTTGGTTACGCACAAAGGCCAACTCGATAGAGGGCGGCACATCAGAGGTAATGCTCAACATTATCTCCAAACGCATCATAGAATTACCAGACGCATAAAAGCTAAAGACAAGATAGGCATAGATCATGGCACTTATTCTAACAGAAGAACAACAGCTTCTTAAAGATTCCGCATTAGGTTTTTTTGCTGAGAAATCACCCATAGAAGCATTACGTACATTGCGCGACACCGCAGATGAAACAGGGTTTTCAACTGACCTTTGGCAAGAAATGAGTGAGATGGGCTTCACCTCCTTACTCATCAGCGAAGAAGACGGCGGCAGTGGATTTGGCTATGTAGGCGCAGGCATTGTGGCGGAATCTATGGCACGCACGTTAACGGCTAGCCCCTTTACGTCATCATGCGTGATCGCTGCTAGTTTGCTTGCAGCTACGGACCAGACCTCCCTTTTAAAGGTGGTAGGTTTAGGCGAAAAAATTGTCACCTTTGCAATAGATGAAGGTGCGTATCATGACCCACTAGCCACAGCATTAAAAGCAACGGAAAATGGTGACACATGGAGCCTTAACGGCCTAAAAACTTTTGTCGCTGACGGACATGTGGCTGATCATATAATTGTATTAGCGCGTACAAGCCAAAAAGCAGGCGAAAGCGAGGGCCTTAGTCTGTTTCTTGTGGATAAATCAGCCGCTGGTATGACAGTAGATCGCACCATAATGGCCGATAGTCGCAACTGGGCGAAGATCACATTTGAGGGTGCATCTGCAACGCTGATTGGCGAAGAAAACAAGGCAATGAATATCGTAGGGCCTGTACTCGATAAGGCCTGCATTATTCTGTCTGCTGAACTGCTGGGTGTGGCGCAAGCTGCCTTTGATCAAACGATGGCCTATATAAAAGAACGCAAGCAATTTGGGCAGATCATTGGCACTTATCAAGGTCTGCAACATCGCGCCGCGCATCTATATAGCGAGATAGAGGTTACGCGCTCAGCCGTGCTTGCAGCATTACAAGCGGCGGACGCGGACGCGCCGACCCTATCTGTTATGGCATCAATCGCCAAAGCCCGCGCCTGTAAAACCGCAGAGCTTGCAACAAATGAAGCCATTCAAATGCATGGCGGCATGGGTATGACAGATGAATTTGAAGTTGGATTTTTTATAAAGCGCGCACGGGCTGTTCAAAATCAATATGGCGGCTATGCTTATCACAATGACCGTTTTGCCGCCCTGTCTAGTTACTAAACTGTAGGCTGGCTACTCAAGGAAACAAACATGCAAACATTAGATACATTATTTGATATATCTGGAAAAACAGCGCTGGTGACAGGTGGTGCTTCGGGTATCGGCGCGATGATCACTGAGACATTGGTTGACGCCGGTTGCACAGTCTATATAGCGTCAAGAAAACGTCAAGAAGTTGACCGTATGGCCGCAGAGATGAACGGCAAGAGTTCATCTGGCAAGGTTATCGCTCTAACGGCAGATTTAATGACGTCAGAGGGCACAGAGGGTCTTGCCAAGCAGATCGCTGCCGCTACTGATAAAATTGATATTTTAGTTAATAATAGTGGCTGCGCTTGGGGCGCCCCGATGGCGAATTTCCCGCGTGAAGCATGGGATAAGGTATTGACGCTAAATGTCACAGCCATGTCTGATCTAACAAGGCTTTTGTTGCCAGAATTAAAAACCGCGGGGACAGCAGACTGTCCGGCTCGCATAATTAATATCGGATCCGTAATGGGTACACGGCCAAGTTCTGGACTTGCTAATAACAATGGTGCGTATAGCTACGCTGTCAGCAAGGCTGCCGTGCATCATCTGACAAAAATACTCAGTAATGAATTAGCCGCAGACAATATTACGGTCAATGCGATAGCGCCAGGACCTTTTCCTAGTAAGATGATGGACTTTGCCCTAGCGACCGAAGAAAGCCGTAAAGCTATTGAAGAAGACGTTCCCATGGGGCGCGTGGGTGAACCAGAAGATATGGCATGCCTGATACGGTGGCTATGCTCAAAAGGCGGCAGTTTCATTACTGGCGCAGTTGTTCCCATCGATGGCGGTATGGCAGCCAAGACATAAGAAAATAATGCTGCCATAAGCGAACTAATTAGGGTATGTGGCTTTTTGCCATTCGAGAATGTCAGCCCGCGATCCTTTAAATAGAATGGGCTGATCTTTTTGTGATAGCTGGTAGTCATACATGGGATCATAATATTTTGTCAGCAAAGCCTCGATCCATGCCTCATGCAGATGATCCTCCCCCGTATCACGGTGATGATCTAATGCTTGCTGCATCAACGAAGTAATTTCACTGCATGTCGCCCCGCCAAGCCTTTTGCGAATACGATCTAATCCCGATAACAAAAAAGTCGAAAAGGCAGTAAAGCCTCCGCCTTCTGGTTCATTTTCATGGATTTTTAACAGGTCCGTCACATAATCTATTTTTATATTTTGTATACGTGATGATATAACTTCATCCACAAGAACCTGCGGACTATTCAGCATTTTTTCAATAATCGGCATGGGCATACTTAGTCTGCCTATGCGGTTTCCTTCATCTTCCAAGAAAATGGGGTCATTATTCATTTCGCTATCGATCTGAATTAAATCAACAGCAAGCGCATTTTCAAAAGAAATCTGAGGCGGCTGATAATCATCAAAAGATCTGCCAAAACTAGAGCCCTTATGATTAGCAAGCCCTTCCAAATCTAACGCACAGTCAATATCCTTGATCAAAATTGTTTTGCCACTACCTGTACGCCCGCCAACAATAATAGCATCTCTCGCACCCAGAATTTCTTCTGTCTGGTCAATCAAAAAACGACGCATAGCCTTATATCCACCCGTAACTAGGGGATAATCGACACCAACCTCTTTTAACCATGCCTGTGTGGTGCGAGACCGCAATCCACCACGAAAACAAAATAAATACCCCTCAGGGTTTTGAACTATAAATTCTTTCCATGTTCCAACACGCTCACCTTGTATCGATCCCGAAACTAATTCATGTCCAAGCGCTATAGCAGCCTCTTGCCCCAATTGTTTATATTTAGTGCCTACAAGTTGGCGCTCAATATCTGTCATCAACGGTGCATTTATCGTGTTTGGAAAAGAGCCTTTGTTAAACTCGATTGGCGCGCGCACATCCATCATAGGGGCACCACTTAAAAATAGTGCCTTATAATCAGCCGTATCAGCGCGTGCCGTCATGGTCATATAACTTCGATCAAGGTGCCAGCCTTAGCAGCTACCATTTCACCAATAGGCTCAAGCACAAGGCCGTAATCTGCAAAGCATGCCTTGAGGGCTATTTGATCACCCTTCTTTGCCGCAATCAACAAACCACCACTTGTTTGCGGGTCACATAGCAGTAATTTTTGCTCTTCAGTTAAGGGGTTTAACTTATGGCCATAGCTATCAAAGTTGCGCAGAGTACCCCCTGGCACACAGCCCATTGCCATATAATCCTTCACAGGGGCCAGTTGAGGAATTTTGTCAAACCATAAATGAGCATTAACTTCACTGCCTTCGCACATCTCGCTTAGATGCCCTGCAAGACCAAACCCTGTCACATCTGTGACCGCCATAACACCATCAATTAACGCCAGGTCGCTGCCAATTTTATTCATCATACACATGGTGTCACGGGCTAAAAATTCATCCTCATCCCGCAGTTTCTTTTGTTTTTGTGCCGTGGTTAATATGCCCACACCCAGCGGCTTGGTTAGATATAAATCACAGCCTACAGTCGCTGTATTATTTTGCTTTAAATTTTCCTTAGCCACAATCCCTGTTACAGCCAGACCAAATATTGGTTCGCCCGCGTCAATAGTATGACCCCCAGCGAGCATAATCCCCGCGTCAGCGCAGGCCGATCTACCGCCATCAATAACCTGACCCGCCACCTCTGCTGGTAACTTGTCAATAGGCCAACCCAGTATGGCAATAGCCATGATAGGCTTGCCGCCCATGGCATAGATATCGCTAATGGCATTGGTTGCGGCGATACGGCCAAAATCAAAAGGATCATCGGCGATGGGCATGAAAAAATCAGTAGTGCTCAGGATCACCTGCCCACCCTCAATTTCATAGGCCGCCGCGTCATCTTTGCTGCTATTGCCCACTAATAGTTTTGGGTCCGTTTTAAATTGAAGACTACTCTTCAACATAACGTCCAAAACTTTGGGTGATATCTTACAGCCACACCCTGCGCCGTGACTATACTCTGTTAATTTAATTGGCGTATCACTCATAACTAATCCTTTAACCTTGAAAGTTCTTTTATATAACTAGGGTCTGTATCACAACAACCCCCAAAAAGGGTGGCGCCGAGGTCTACCCACCCCTTTGCCACCGCAGCATATTCAGCCGCAGTAATAGGAAGTGTGGGTACATGCTCAGGCTCAAAACCATCGACAGGCTCGCTCATAACAGGATTACAGTAAGCGCCTATGGGCTTGTCTGTCAGCGCCCGCAACTTTGGTAATGCCTTAGATACAGGTTCGCATGCCGCACAGTTAAATAAGAACCCTTCAATAGCCAAACCTTCTAACGCTGCATAAGCTTCCTCAATCGTCGCCCCACCGCGCAAATTAGCCGTAGAGGGTGATAGAGTCCAAGACACCCATACGGGCTTACCGCTTTCAATCCCCGCAGTTGCAGCCGCACGAGCCTCATCAACTGTTGTCATTGTCTCACAAATAAACATATCCACGCCTGACGCGGCGGCAACAATATCACGGTACTGCCTTAGACAATCCTCAAAAGATTCCACCAAATCATAGCGGTAACTGGTGTGAAGCGGCGGCAAAGACCCTGCTACTTTAACACCCATATCACCAACCTCAGCCCGAGCCGCCAGCGCAAGATCAACCGACTTACCGATCATCTCTGACTGGCGATCTTGCATATTTTCATGTGTAAGCATGGGTATTGTCAGCGCGTAATTATTGGCTGTGATCACCTGTGCGCCTGCACGAATATAATCAGCATGCAACAACTTTATTGCCGCTGGCGCGTCAACCACTGCCAGTGCTGACCATATTGATGACTTATAATTAGGTACCTTAACACCACGCGCCCGCAGCGCAGTCCCCATAGCCCCATCAAGTATAATAATATCATCGCCCACGTAGGTAATCTCCGCACATAAAAGTTTCAGCTTTTATATCAGATATCTTGAATGAATGTATAAATTAATCCCGCAGGCGATTAATCAGCCCCTTAGAAATAGATTGGCAATCACTATCCCCTTTGACTGACGATGCAAGCATTGTGGCCATTTCTTTACCTAACTCTACACCAAACTGATCAAAGCTATTGATCTGCCAAATAGTACCTTGAACAAAGACCTTATGCTCATATAGCGCAATCAGCATGCCCATAACCTTTGGCGTTAATTGCTCATATAATATGGTATTACTAGGCCGATTACCGGGAAAGGTCTGATACAATGCCAGACGCGCCACATCACCTTCGCTAAACCCGCGTGTGCGTAGACTGTTTTTTGTTGCCTCTAGATCACGACCAACTGCCAACGTTTCGCTTTGGGCAAAACAATTTGCTAGCAAAATATTATGGTGAAGCGGATCAGCGCTCAGGGGTTTCTTAGCAATCAGAAAGTCAGCGGGTACTATATCTGTACCCTGATGCAGCCACTGGTAAAAGGCGTGTTGACCATTGGTCCCAGGCTCTCCCCAGATCAAAGGCCCTGTTTCCTTTGAGACAATCTCACCGTCTAGACCTACGCGCTTGCCATTACTTTCCATATCAAGCTGCTGCAAATAGGCCGAAAATCGGCTAAGCCTCTGGTCGTAAGGCAATATAGCTTGAGCGCTATAGCCCATGACATTACGGTTCCATATACCAATAAGCGCCATCATTACGGGTACGTTATTATTTAAAGGCATTTCAATGAAATGCGCGTCGACGGCCCTAGCACCCGCTAGAAATTCATTAAAATTTTCAGCACCAATGGCAATAGCGACTGGCAACCCTACACTAGACCAAACAGAATAACGTCCGCCTACCCACGCCTGAAACCCGAAAATATGATCGGCGGGAATACCAAATTCAATCGCCTTGTCAGGGGCAGCAGAAACGGCAACAAAATGGTGCGCGCGCGCTGCTTCATTGTCTATAACATGCGAAAGCCAGCTCAGCGCCGAGGCCGCATTGGTCATAGTTTCTAACGTAGTGAATGTTTTAGAGGCGACGATAAACAAGGTAGTTTCAGCGTTTAATGGTTTTAAAGTATCGGCGATATGGGCGCCGTCAGCATTTGAGATAAAATGACAATTTGGGCCATCATGAAAGGGCGAAAGGGCGAGCGTAACCATAGCAGGCCCTAAATCAGAGCCGCCAATACCAATATTTACCACATCAGTAAACACCTTGCCCGTCGCGCCGCAAATGGCGCCACTGCGTATCTTTTCCGCGTATGCAAGCATGGCTTCACGATTATTTTCAACCTCAGATGACACAGCTGATTTTAACTGTGACCTAAGGGCCATATGCAATACGGCGCGGTCTTCCGTAACATTGATATGTTCACCTGATGCCATAGCAGAACGACGACCCTCAACCCCCGCTGCCGCTGCGAGTGCAATCAACGCATCTACACAATCCTCACCCAGATTATTTTTAGAATAATCGAATATAAGACCATCTAGATTCATGCTAAATTTATCAAAGCGATCAGGGTCACTGTCGAATAGTTCTTTCAGTGAAAGTCCTTTGTGTTCTTCAGCTATATTCTCTAGATTATGCCAAGCCTGATCTATATTCCCCGTCATTATCATCACCCCTATCCTATTTTACTCTATCAATAGCAAGCTTAAGGCGGCTCTACAACAGATCATATGATTTGTAACTTGATCAAACAATAAATACCATTATGCTAATGACAAATATTTAAATACTCAAAGGATTGACATGCCTATTCCAGCGCTATTAAAAAATCAGTTAACACTACCTGTTATAGCATCACCCATGTTTATTGTTTCGGGACCAGAACTAGTTATCGCCCAATGTAAAGCGGGTGTAGTTGGATCGTTTCCCGCCCTTAATGCCAGACCCCAATCGATGTTGGGTGAGTGGCTAACGCGTATCAAAAATGAATTGGCTGAATTTGAAGCTGAGACGGGTATTAAGCCAGCGCCTTTTGCGGTCAATCAAATATGCCATAACAGCAATAACCGCTTAGAAGAAGACATGGCAACATGCGTTGAACATCAAGTGCCCATCATTATCACATCCCTGCGCCCACCTTCATTTATTGTTGAGGCTGTGCATGGTTATGGCGGTCTTGTTTTTCACGACGTTATTAACACACGCCACGCCAAAAAGGCCGCTGACATGGGCGTCGACGGCCTTATTCTTGTTTGCACAGGCGCTGGTGGCCATGCCGGCACCCTTTCCCCTCTTGCCTTTGTCCAGCAAACACGCGAGTGGTTTAATGGCACAATCATATTATCAGGATCAATTGCGACGGGTAGCAGTATATTGGCAGCAAAGGCAATGGGGGCTGATCTAGCCTATATGGGCACCAGGTTCATCGCCACAAAAGAAGCCAATGCTGACGCCAATTATCACCGCCATATAACAGAATCTTCGGCTGAGGATATCATCTATAGTAATCTATTTACTGGTATCCACGGCAATTACATAGCAGGATCAATAGCTGAGGCAGGGCTTGATCCAACCAACCTTGATACCAGTGATAAAAATGCTATGAATTTTGGCTCAGGTGGGACAAGTGATAGCAAGGCTTGGAAAGATATTTTAGGCGCAGGCCAAGGTGTCGGGCAAATTAAAGACGTGCCAAAAACTGCTGATCTAGTCAAACGATTAAAAGCAGAATATGATGATGCACTGATAAGATTAAACTCATAACACATCCGAAATATTTTTTATTTCATTATCCATGAGGACTAAGATATCACTATGGATGTCCTCAAGACCGTTTTCATGGGGGTCTATATACCGTTTATCTTTGCCACTCAGTGGCAGGCTATCTGACAGCAACTTCATCACGTGGTAAAACCCATTATAGGCCTCTTGGATAATCATCCTCGCTTCCTCTAGTTCAATAATATGCTGATGGGCATTTTGATGCTCTAAAATAACAATATTTGGCATGTCCCCCGCTCTACTCATTGACTTCTGGCTACCTTATTTAGCTTTTCATAGGTGCGAAGACCACCAAGTCCTAGTAAAGACATTAAAACTGTCACCAGTGTTTCAGTGCCATTGAGGGCTGGTAATTTAGGGGTGTCTGGCCAAAATACGGCCTGTACCCACGAGAGCATATCATAGCCAAAGAAGTGCCAAGCCAGCGCAAAAGCACAGGTCCACCCGACAGCGGGTCGCCAACCCGCTACAAATAACGATGCGTGCGATGCCTCAAGTTTATTTAATTCGACCTGAGCCAAGCTTTTATTTTGGGCAAGGCGCTCCAGCACAATTTTCTTGTCCAACCGTTCTTCATCGCACATTCCTACAGTCACACGCAGAAACTGTCTGACAACCGTCTGGATTAATGCCAAACAGCCTACGGCCTATCATCCGCGTCACGCGGATAGCAGCCGATAATTTTCGATTGATTTACGCGCAACGATGCGCGCCACGCAGTACGAGCCGCCCCCCCCCCTAGACTTCGTCATTACCCAACTTGATTGGGTAATCCATTATACAGGGATAACAGCACCGTCTTTTCATGATGAAGCGGGCTTTATATTGCAGCCACCTTGGTTTCCCATGGATCCCCGTGTCAAGCACGAGGATGACGCGTGTACCGATCTATGATATATAAAGCCTATAATTTGACTTGAGGGCGTGTTTAGTTATGATTGAATTTAGATCGTATATTTAGTGTTAAGGGTAGTGGCATGAAAAAATATCTAATCGGGTTTCTTGTGGGCATCGCCACGTTGTCTTTGTCGCTAACAGCCTATTTACATATGCCTCAAAACCAATCTTTATGGAATTTTTGGACTGGCAAAGAAATTTATGTCCCATATCCACATCCCTTTTATATGATGCCATATCCGCTCAGTATCGGTGCTTTCGCGACACGGCCTGATGCATTTTTAAACAAACAAGAGCATATCTTAAAACGGCTTGATTTCACAGCTGATCAATTTGAACTTGTATGTACAAAATTTGTTTCTTATGCCTCTAACCGCGACTTCACAACGTCCATTATAGAAGCTACTTTAACCAAAGATGCTGCTTTAAAGCTATATGCCCTACTGAAAAGTCATGAGGGGAAAATATTCAGCTACACCTATAAAGGCATCATCCTAAACAAAGATTATATTTATAAAGACGGTCTAAATTTCTATTACCACCATCTAGATAAGATGGTCCTTACCTTCAACTTTATAGAAAAAGATTGGGCGACGATGTCTGAACTTATCGCCCAAATCACAGGCGAAGGCATAAAGCCATGTAATGATATAAAATTTAGCGAATCTAATCCAACGGTGATCAATTAAGAGAATATGTAACCCTACCTTCATAAAACCCTTTTAGGCTTATACGTATATCATATTGATATGTTTTATTTCTCTCAGTATCACCAAGGCTAACTGATCCGCTCCCTTGCAAAACCTTTGTTGCCATACGCGCACCATCCCAATATTCAACACGCATTTGTGTACCAACAATATTACCACTGCCGCTAAGGGTAATATTCACGCCACGCGGGCCATCCATCACATATTCATCAGGATCGCCCCAAAGGTCTTTTTTAATATTAACAGTTTTTCTAATACGTCCCTTTTTAACTAAATTCAGTAAATTCGCAGGATTAAGACGCTCAACAATTTCACCCATGGTTTTCTGCTCACCCGATTGAGCCTCAAAGCCTTTGGTTGAGAGCAGCATAGCATGACGCATATCAAAACCCTTTTGCTGCAGCAGTTTTAAGAAACCATTGCGGCTAGTCGGTGCATCCGCTGTATAACTCGCCGACTTAACGGCGTGAACACGTGCCAGCTCGTTAGCGGGGAATGTCACCAGCGATATTTCCATTAAATCGGCCTTGGTGATGGTGCGCACACCGCTGGTATCATCGCGAAGGCTTTCCTTTGTGACAAAACCAACCGACAGACCGTTCAGCGCCCCCATTTTTAACAGCTCGTAAGCTTCTTTACCGCGTCCCTCGCGTGTCAGGCGGCCTTTTACATACAGGCCTTTTGTATCCTCGCGCACTTCGTCAAACCGACCAATTGGCTCCTTTGGGTTATGCTGCCACAGCAGGGCCGGCGTACGCATTTTTAACGAGTTTGTGAAGGTGCCACGGGTAACGATATCGCCGTCACGATCAACACTGTCATAAATAGAGCCATAGCCTTCGAATGTACCAGGTTCAGCGCCCGCCTTTATCTCTAGCGGCACCTCGTGCGTGCGTGATATTGTCTCGCTGCTCTGTGACTTTAATTGCATGATGTTTTCCTTGTTAGTTGCCGTCATTATTGCGGCATTTTGAGTTTTGATTTTAGTATAGGGCGCAGCCCGTACCGAGCGACCGCGAGGCCGAGCTGATGCGAGGATCAAGATATTATAGGGCGCAGCCCGTACCGAGCGACCGCGAGGCCGAGCTAATGCGAGGATTAAGATATAATAGGGCACAGCCCCGCTCATGCGCCGTGCGTAGATACACAGCCTTTAATTTGACTTAATTTTTTGATCACCTATGATTGTACGCCATCACATATTAAACGATTGCAGATAATGAAATATATTCTTCTACTCATACTCTATCTTGGCGGCGCAGCTGGAATAGCCGCCGCAGATGACGACCTGCCTGATCAAGGCCTGTCGGGTGAGCAAATATTTGCAAAGTATTTTGCTAATTCCTCCGACAGTGAGCTATCACACCGCATGAGTAAAAATATCTGCGGTAACCGTTTATCAGCCGCCCAAATAAACACTGTAAAAGAGTTTTTATATAACACCCCAGTTCCCTCTATGTATCTACTTAAATTGGGCAGAGAAATGTTAACCGAGGGCTGCCTGAAAACTGATGTAAAAGCAGGCAGGTATATAATAGACCTTGGCCTTATTGAACGTTTCCCTAAATACATTAGTTACCAAGAATATAGAGATACAGAATCACGCATAATAGACGGCGAGCGAAAAGCAGGCAAACGCCAACGCCATGAATGGCAAGACTTCTACCCTAAAGACCTGCCTGTTTCTGAGACCAATCGATTGAAACCACAGTTCCAAAAACTTGCCCAATTTTATAACAATCCTGATGACTATGCCATCAAACAAGCAAGAGCCTTTGACCGCGGTGATTTCTTAGGCCGAAAGCTCCCTAATATTGCCTTTTTTTGGGCCAAAGCTGCGGGTTATTTAAGCCACAGTGAAGAGATCACCATTGAAGCGGCCCGTTGGATGTTAGACCCTGAAAAAAGGATAGAGCGTGATCAAGAGCCTTATTTTGACTATAATGAGAAATGGAATTCTGACAATCTTCATAGCATGCTCATAAAAGCTGGCAAAACAGATATGCCGTACGCCCATAAGGCTTTGGCCTGTTTTGCTTTGCTTGATAAATATGCACTATATTTTGAGAAATATCTTGTTCTCACTTGGATGAAACACAAGGGGTATCCATATGATGAAGCCTTGCGCAGCAGTCTGACTAAAAAAATGTACAAAGTACATTATGAGCTCGTTCAACGCCATATCGCTAAGTTTGATGTAGAGCTAAAAGGCTTCATCAAACCTGTGCATATTGTGGAACCACTAGGTAAATGCGGGTTCACATTTCCTTAGGTTTATTTATCTATCAACGGCACAGCCAGCCTCTTCATACTGCCTGACAAAGTCCTCTAAGTATCCTTGATAATAGTTAATATTATCATCTACCTTTCCCAGATGAGTTTTATACTTAGGTATGGTCTCTTCGTTAACTTTTTTGTAACTAGAATGAATAGAAGATACATTTTGAACGGCACTACCAACCGCCGCCACAATATCCTTAACGGCACCAAAAGGATTTAACAGTAGCAAATCTCCTGCTGCAGCTAGCCCTCCCGCGCCTATTTCAGCAAAGGCGTCATCGATTTTATCACCAGCTTCGCGATCAACTTTTCTTGCTTCTCGGGCAAAATCATACCCGATTTGCTTAGCCTCCTCAATTTCACGATCTATTGCATCATACATACCATTTATATCATCAAGAATATCACCGCAGGGCCTCGCCTTATATGCCACTGGATCAACTGTGGCGACAGGTTTCACGATCACTGCAACCTCTGGCTCTGCGCCAGCGCCAGCGACTGCTGCTGCTTCAGCAATAGGCTTTGCTTCTTGGGTCACAAATTCAACATTGCACTGGCAGTTGATTGTCTCACCGATAGAGCCACCAGGATCGCCGGGCAGGAATAAATCATCGTCACCGACCGAAAAGTGGTCATTAATCGCCACCATTTGACCATCGGCGGCGGCATGGCTTTCGCGGCTATTACCGCCTGACGCCACCCATATTTTATGGGTTTTTCCAGCCTTTACAGCCTCGTTTAATTCAGTATTGAGGCTGTCATATATGCCGTCTGATTTTTTGCTCAGTCCCCTGTTACAGGAACAAGGTGTCTGACCCGTTAAAATAGCTTTTAACCGCGACTTACTTTGTTCCATATAGTCTACAATGTCACCGAGGCCGCGCTGGGTGTTTGTCTCAGCAAAACCATTGGCTGCAATTGCCTTTGACCGCTTGCGGCTATATCCCGCATCACGCAGCATGGCCTCATAGGCCCTAATGTCGGTTTTATAGCTGGGCTGCATTTGGCGCTCCTGCGACTATGCCAGATATCTGGTTGGGCAATTTATCACCACCCTCTATAGGCTCTAGACCGATGGCCTCGCGCTTTTCATTGATCTTCATAAAATCAGCCGATTGAATGCGGTCAAATTTGGTTTGGCGTTTCATCTCTAGCGCGGGGATATCATCCAGATTTAAACGCAGCTCTAGGCCATCACCCATGTCGTCAAAGGCTGGTACTAACCAACCATTAAGACCTGCCACGAGTTCCTTGGCGAGCGGTATCACCGTGTCTTCCCACAGCATTAGGCGTGCCTCTGCCATGTTGGCGTATGTCTGACTATCGGGAATACCCACAAGCTGGGCTGGGACGCCAAACGCGATAGCAATTTCGCGGGCGGCGGTATTTTTACCAGCACCCCAGTCCATATCCTTTGGGCTGAGACCCATATCTTGCCAGCGTAAACCACCCTCTAGCAGTAATGGGCGGCCAGCATTAGCTGAGCCTGTGTAATTCTCATCAATCTGGTCTTTTAGGCGGTCGAATTGCTCGTCCGTTAGGGGGGCGGTTTCGCCTTCTTGGTACATCACACCAGACGGTGCGCCGCCATTTTGAATGAGCGCTAAGTTCCAGCGTGATCCCTCGTTATGATTATCAACGGCCAATGCTGCGGCCTCTAATGGCGCCATGCCGTACCATTCATTTAAGGGATTGAAACTTTTCCAGTGATGAATTGTCTCTGAGCCATACCGTTTTTCACGACCATTCATCCGCTGCTTATATTGGGACACCGTGCCGTCGCCGTCGGTGATGACCTCCATTGAATCGGGGCGCATTAACCACAGCTCCTGCGGCGCACCCTTTGATGGACCAACACGCATGACATAAGCATTGCCCGCAATCATATAATAGCCCGTCAGGTTATAGACGAACCCAGCGCCCTTTTGCATGGGGTTTGGGCTTTTCAGGATATCAAGCAGCGGATGCTCATGTAGTTTTTTCCCGTGGCTAAATAGCTCTAGCGGAATAGATCCCACACCCCGCGCCACAAGGTTGATAGAGCGGTAAGCAATCACATTTTGATTGTATCCTTCACTAGCCAACTTGTCATAGCGGTGGGGTGTGGCCTTAGCCCGCGACGGTGTGACCCGATTGACCTGCGTGCCCCTGCTTTTTATATTCAAAGCTTGTTGGTTTTGGGCCTTGGTCAAATAGTCACTCGTCGTGCGAGCTTTGGATTGCGTCGTCTTTGAAAATAGGTCTAAGCCGAAAAATTTCATGAGTTTTTCCTTATGGTAAGATTTAATATTTAGGATGCATCAAGCATCCGTACCGAACGACCGTGAGGCCGAGCCAATGCGAGGATAAAAATGTAATATTTAGGATGTGTTCAGCATCCGTACCGACCAAAAGGGAGGCCGAGCTGATGCGAGGATTAAAGATGTAAATTAAACTTTTCTAACTTTCGCAGGTGCTTTATGGCCGATCATCAGATCGGTTAGCGCCCAAACAAGCGCGTCAACACGGTCGGGGCTTTCACCCATCTCAGCGCGATTATACGTACTGGTAAAGGCGCACATTTGGTCCTCTAATTTGGGGAAGACACCCACATGATGGACGCGGCCTTGCTCGTATTTCATGGCGACGGGTTCAGCGCGTAACACTTTGCCGCGACTGGCGTGAACAGCGCGTACTGGCACGCCTACGTCTACTTGGGCTATCAGCGTTGTCACCATCTCGCCGCCTTGGTTCACCTCGACCACAATGCGATCTGCTTGTAGACTATGATACAACTCTACGGCTCTGCGTGCCCACATCAGCGGTGACAATCCGCCCTCGCTTACATCTGCCAGCACATAACCATGATCCCCGATAATGCCTGCCGCCACGATACCGCATTCATCGCCGTGACTAGTGATCGGTGGATCGATGGCCACCACAATGCGGTCATAACGTTGACCAGTATCGTCTGCCATACGGCCACTATCCAGCCTGCAACGCGACCAAAGCGCCCCCGCCACATCCTCTAATACCTCTGCGTTCAGTTCTTGCCTGCCGAGCCTTGTGCCTTCATATTTTGCAATGATTTCTTCGCGGAATGTCGGCGCTAAGTTATCCATATTATCGAATGTTGTACCACGCGTAATCTCGGTTGATTTACTGGCCATCATCGCCTTGAGCATCTTTGTTGGTTTTGGTGTTGTTGTAATGCATGTCTGCGGGTGCTTACCCAGTCTAAGGCCAAACATCAGCATATCCCACGCCGCGTCTGCGTAGCGCCAAGCACATAGTTCGTCACACCAAGCCGCGTCATGTTGCGGCCCGCGCAAGCGCTCAGGCTCGTCAGCGGAATAGGTGATCGCCACCGCACCGTTTGGCCAGGTTAACCTGCGTTTTGATGGCTCGTAGGTGGGTCTAAACCACGGTGGGGAAATCGCCAAAATACCGCTCTCCCCCTCTATCATCACATCACGGACATCGGCGGCTGTTGGCGCGATCAAGGCTATGCGTTTTGACAGGCCAGCCTCAGCGCGGCCCCGCACCCACTCTGCGCCCGTACGTGTTTTTCCAAAGCCTCGCCCCGCCAGAATTAACCAATGGGTCCATAGCTTTTCGCCGGGGAATACGAGCGGCGGTAATTGATTTTCCCGCGCCCAAAAATGCCAATCATACATCAGCACCGCCGCCTCATCATCTGTGAGGCTATTTAGAAGTTTTTGTTGATCTTGGCGCGCCAGAGAGCGCAGAGAATTTGCTGAGTAATGCATCTTTTGCTCCCTTTGTATCTATGGTTTTAGTGGGTTCGGATTTAGCGGTATCTTTAAATTTATCGGGTCGGCGCGCCTTTAACATAAAGACGAGCAGGCTATCTGAATATTCAGTCACGAAAACACCTGTATGTTGTCCCTGATGAAACCCCACAGGCTTTTTTGTGCCAATGGCGGCGCGGCGAAATGCCTCATCCTCCAGCGCGTCTGTACCCGCTTCTAATGCGTCTAAGCAGCCTTGCTCGAACGCCCCATCTGCTTTGCGCCAATTTCTTAGGGTGGTTAATGATATACCGCCAACACTGGCGGCCTTTGATAGAGTTGCCCCTGCGTTTAACGCGGCTAAAATTTTATTCAGCCGTGCTGTAGTTTTCTTACTTAATTTTTTTTTGGTCACTGTCATATATTTTCTTATTGTTTTAGGGTTTAAGATATCCTCGCATGGGCTCGGCCTCGCAGTCGCTCGGTACGCGCTATCGCGCTACTAATTACGAGGGTATTCCGACCACCAAAGTCTTAGGCGGGGGGCGCCCGAAGCTTATGCGAGGATTAGGATATATTTAGGATGCCTCAGCATCCGTACCGAGGGACCCCGAGGCCGAGCTAGTGCGAGGACAAGCCATGAGTGGCGTTTGAACGGTTAGAAGATATAATATATCCAGCCCCTCACACCACGCACACCACATTAAAGGATTAAAAAGCGTGCATATACCCACCCCTTAGGAACAAGGGAGATGGAAACCTAATGAGTAGGATATAATGTTGATGTAAGGGACTGAATTAGGCATGAAAAAACCCGCTCACTTCATCAGTGTCAAGATGTGGGTTTATCATATGCGAAGTAAGATCGTATAAAGTGACTTATTCAAGAGCCGTATTCCCCCAAAGGTGGGACCAGATTCAAGGTCGCTTTAAAGGGGGTATGCGCCATTGACGCAGTTCTTCGATCTTGAGAAAATAATAGCCTAACTTTTCCACTTTGTCCAGACTTATTTCGTACAAATTTTGATGTTTGTACGAAAAAGGCGAAAAATAGCCGAATTTAAACGGGAAAAACTTTTAATAGGTTTGGATCGCTTGGATCACACGACCCACAACCTCGATCTCGCCTTCGGGGAAGATAGTATCATAGTGATTATAGGTCGATCTTGGCTCAAACCGATCGGGATGTGCGCGATATTGCTTGAGCGTTGTGCCGCCATCAAACAAAATTACATAAAATTTTCTATCGGTTAAATCCTTGTCCGTATAATCCACCACTACCTTTGTGCCTTCTTTAAATTCCAAGTCCATCGAGTGGCCCTTAACTGTCACAGCAAAAATATGGTTATGCCTGTAAGGTACATGGATGGTCTCTGATCCATAGCCCTTTGGATAGGGGTTGACGGCCTCAGTAAAAGCACCAGCCTGCACCATATCAATCACTGGTACCTCATGTAATTCAAGGTTTTTAGGTAAACTATGCACAGGCGCGCTTGAAGGATCAAAAGGCTCTTCACTTTCCATAAAGCCCTTATGGATTACATTCGACATACCTGGCTGAAAGCCAAATATTGGCCGCGTTAACTGGTATATTTCTTCATGACTAATACCGCGCGGCGCAAAAACATCCATAAGCTTTTCTACAAATTTTGGCGGGTACGACTCGCGTTTAAACTTTTTAGGATCTTCTTTGGCAGCATATGTTGATGGTGGCACACCCATGCGCTCTGCGGTTTCACGCACCGTCAAGCCAGCGCGATTGCGCAATGCCTTAAGTTCCTGTGTAATAGAAATATCGCTCATAACCTGTCACCCAATTTATCATCGTCAATAAAGTCTGTGACACTATATACTCACAGTAATGGCAGAAAAGCAAGAAGTACGAATGTTTCGTATTATTTTCGTAAAAATACATTGCACTTTGTATTAATATTTCGTACAAACACAATCAACGATAATAATATAACACTCATACTATACAATTTATTGCTGATTATAATTTTAATATCACCCAGTATATATTTAATACCTTACCTAGGGGACCTCCAGATGAATAACAAAAATAACAACAGCCTTTTAACAGCCGCTGATACCACTTCAATTGAAGATTTTGCACAGTGGGATGAAGCTAGTGTAGAGGCGTATATGATTGAGGCCGCATGGACGCTGCGGCGCTTGCCTGATCGGGAAATGGGATTGCAGTGGGTAAGGTCGGCTTGGGTAGCGGCAGCACCTGAGTCTGATCTCGCGTATGGGTACGAAAGCCAAATAAAAAGCGCCTTTGAGGTGGCTGTCAATATCCCGCCTGCTAGCCACCATATTGACAGGATGCAAACTATTTTGGATTGGTTGCGCTATATCCCACATTATAGAGACCGTAAATTGGTTTTTTGTGCGGCACTATCGCGTAGTGGAGAAATGCGACCGTGGCGAGGGGGTCGCCCGACTGAAAATATACAGTGGCGGCGCGTGCGTGAACTTATCGCCACCATGACAACGTCTGTTGAATCTAGGCGTGCCAACCGCCTGTCAGAACATTATCGCGGCGGCTTAAATATTATTGCCCGCGTGCTGACATCTAAACAGGTAAGACCTTAAGCTTGTTTTATTTGATTTTATGGTACGCCATAAAATAATACCGTCACATATTGCATTCATAGCTGCCCATGCTTAATCTACGTACAATAGTATTTAGATTTCACTGGGAGACTATCATGAAAAAACTATCGTCTATTATAATCTCAGCCACATTAGTGGCGACAGGTGTTATGGCCACAGAGAGCCAGCATTTCAGCTCAGAAGATATTTTTAATCTAGAGGTAGCCTCCGACCCTCAGGTGTCACCAAACGGCAAACAGGTTGCCTATGTGAGGCGCGGCTATGACATTATGAGCGATGGATCGCGCTCTAATATTTGGGTGGCGAGCAGTGATGGCAAAAGCCACCGCCCGTTGCTATCTGGTACCAAGGCTTTTTATGCACCGCGTTGGTCGCCGTCAGGTGACCGTATTGCCTATATCTCTACGCTTGAAGGCAAGCCCCAGCTTTATGTGCGTTGGATGGATACGGGTCAAACGGCGTTGCTGAGTAATATACAGTCTTCTGCAAGCAATATCAGCTGGTCACCTGACGGCAAAACCATCGCCTTTACCATGAGTGTGAAGTATGATGAAAAACCCTTAAAAATTAAAATGCCTAAAAAACCCAAAGGCGCTAAATGGTCACCAAAAATGAAATATGTGACAAAGGCCCGCTATCAAGCCGATGGTCGCGGCATTTTAGAACCAGCTTATACCCATATTTTCACCATCACAGCAGATGGCGGTACGGCGCGTCAGTTATCATCTGGTAATTTCCATCACCGTGGCTCACTAAGCTGGAGCGCTGATAGTCGTGAGATTTATTTCTCTGCCAATCGCAGTGATACATGGGAATATGATGGTCGTGAGTCAGATATTTTTGCCGTAAATATGCAGGGTGCTATTCGTAAAATAACGTCAGAGCCAGGTATGGAGAGCAACCCAACTGTTTCGCCAAGCGGCAAGCATATCGCCTATATTAAAATGGATAATAAAAAGCTGGCTTACCGCAATCGTCATCTATTTGTGATGAAAGCCGACGGCACATTGCCAAAAGATTTATCCAGCAAAATTGATAATTCGCTGGGGAATATTCAGTGGGACAGTAAAAGCACAGGACTATATTATCAGATGAATGTACGGGGCGGCGTCAATGTGGGTTACACCACTTTATCGGGCAAGCATAGCACCCTCAGCGAGGGTAGCGGCGGTGGATCACTAGGACGCCCTTATACCAGCGCAACCTACAGCGCGGCTGGCGGCACCATCGCCTATACGAACGGGCGCCATGATCGCCCTGCTGATCTACATGTCATTAAAGGCAAAAAACGGGCACAGGTCACCTGGTTAAATGAAGACACGCTAGGTCATAAGACCCTAGGTGACATGCATGAGGTGATTTATAAATCTTCTATCGACGGCGAAGAGATGCAGGGCTGGTATATCACGCCGCCTAATTTCGACCCCTCAAAAAAATACCCGCTGATTCTAGAAATTCACGGCGGTCCTCATTTGTCATACGGCCCACATTTCACGGCTGAGCTTCAACGTTTTGCCGCAGAAGGTTATGTGGTATTTTATGATAACCACCGTGGCAGCACCTCATACGGTGAACGTTTTGCGCTGCTGTTACAGAATAAATACTCTAGCAAATATGACTTTGCTGACCATATGTCAGGCGTTGACGCGATGATTGGCAAAGGCTTTGTTGACGCAGAGCGTTTGTATGTCGCAGGGGGTTCAGCGGGCGGTATCGCCGCCGCTTACGCCATTGGTCTAACGGATAGGTTTAAGGCCGCAGCCGTTGCCAAGCCTGTGATCAACTGGATATCAAAGGTATTAACCGCTGATAGCTATCTTGGTCAAATCCCCTATCAGTTCCCTGGCATGCCTTGGGACAATTTTGAGCATTACTGGAAACGCTCCCCCTTGTCGCTTGTGGGTAATGTTACCACACCAACTATGCTGATTACAGGCGAGAGCGATCGCAGAACGCCGATTTCGGAGACGGAGCAGTTTTATCAAGCCTTAAAATTACGCAGAGTTGACACGATTATGGTGCGGGTACCCGGTTCACCCCACGGCATTGCGGGCAAGCCATCGCGCATGATTGCCAAGGTTGAAAATATCTTAGCCTGGTTTGAAAAATATAAGTAGGTGCGGGGTGCGTCATAAACTAGGCGAAGCCGTACCGAGCAAGCGTGAGGCCGAGCTTATGCGAGGATAGCCACGAGCGGCGCTTGAGCGATCAGATATCAATATAAAATTATCAATAATGCGGCGGGGGCTGATGCGATGGCGACCCGCCCGTTTGATTTTCTAATGCGTAAATCTGATCATCGACATCCGTTAGTTTTTTCATCATCTTATCAATCATCGACCATTGCTTGGTTACCATTTCATTAAGCTCATCAATGGTATCTTGCTGATGCATTGTTTTCTGCTCTAGCTCTTCAATGCGGGATTTTAATGTTTCGTTATCGCTCATGGTTTTTCTCACTGTTTATTTATCGCGGTATACCCTATGTCCGCTTATATCCAAAGATAATTAACTTTCCATCTGACTAGATGACCTTTATTAACAATCAAATGATACCAATTTTATACAGCTTTAGGCGTTGCCCCTATGCCATGCGCGCCCGTCTGGCAATCGCATCCTCAAATACCCGCGTTGAACTGCGCGAGGTAGTGTTGCGTGACAAGCCGCCCGCGATGATAGAGGCCTCAGCTAAAGCAACTGTGCCTGTGCTCATTCTACCTGATGGTCATGTGATAGATGAAAGCTTAGACATTATGGTATGGACGCTAGGTAATAGAGACCCCGATGCATGGATGGCACCAGATAGGCAAGAGATGCTTGACCTTATTCACACCTGCGATCATGACTTCAAGCCTCATCTTGACCGTTATAAATACGCCAATAGATATGAGGAGGCCGACCCTAGCGCGCACCGCCAACAGGGTGAAGTATTTCTGCGTATTTTAGACGCCAAATTAGAGACACAAACTTACCTGATGGGCGAGGCGCTTTCACTGGCTGATTTCGCCATATTCCCCTTTATACGTCAGTTCGCTAATGTTGATCCTGATTGGTTTAAATCTACCCCCTATCCAAAATTACAAGCATGGTTGCAAGCGAGATTAAAATCCGATAGCTTCATCTCTATTATGACAAAATATAGCCAGTGGCACATAGATGATAACCCAACCTTCTTTCCTTGATCAAAGTGTGAGTTCCATTATCCACACCTCAAAATTATGATTAAGGACAAACACTATGTCGAATACAAGCCCAAATGCCCCTAAAACATCCGTTGATATAGAGGGTCAAGACATCCACTGGGATCAAGATATCTCATACGGTAGTTATCTGAATATGGATGAACTGCTAGAATGCCAAAACCCACGCAGTGATCAGCATGATGAAATGATGTTCATCATCATTCACCAAGCCAGCGAATTATGGCTAAAATGTTGCCTGCATGAGATGGGCGCGGCCATGGACTGTGTTAGAAATGATAATTTAGGCACTGCCTTTAAAATGTTATCCCGCGTGGCAAAAATTCAAAAACAATTGCAACAAAGCTGGGATGTTTTAACCACCATGACGCCAGCTGATTATGCTTCATTTCGTGACGCATTAGGCCAAAGCTCTGGTTTTCAATCATTTCAATACCGCGAGCTAGAATTTGCATTGGGCAACAAAAATGCCAAAATGGCGGATGTACATAAATCAAAACCTAAACGCTATGACCAACTGCAAAGGTCATTAAACAGCCCGAGTTTTTATGACCTAAGCCTACAGTTACTTGCTAAACGCGGGTTTGATATTCCCGCAGAGTGTCTTGATCGGGATTGGTCTAAACCTTATGAGGCTAATGACAAAGTCGAAGCCGCTTGGATCAAAGTTTATACCAACAGCGAAAAATATTGGGACCTATATGAATTAGCGGAGAAGCTAGTGGATTTAGAACATAATTTTCATGGCTGGCGTTTTAGCCACATGAAAACGGTTGAGCGGATTATCGGTTATAAAATGGGCACAGGCGGCACAGGCGGAGTATCTTATCTTGTTAAGGCACTAGACCTAAGATTTTTCCCAGAGCTTTGGACGGCCAGAACCAAAATATAAGGTATCTACTATGGCTAAAATAATTGATATCACCCAGCGTGTCTTTGTCGGCAAACCTGTTTGGCCGGGTGATACAGATTTTGGTATGGAACGGGTCTCGATCATTGCACCGGGTAATCCTGTGAATGTATCATGCCTAACCCTATCCCCGCATACAGGCACCCATATGGACGCGCCTTTTCATTATGACCCCGACGGCATTTCTGCTGGCGAGGTCGATCTGGATATTTATATGGGCATTGCCCATGTGATAGATGCCACTAGTGCTGGGGCGCTGGTGGAACCTCATCATATAGAGGGTCAACTACCTGATGCCATCCAGCGCGTCCTGATTAAAACAGACGGTAATCAGGACCCTGATATCTGGCCCACAGGCTTTACAGCCATGCACGCAGACACCGTTCATATGCTAGCGGCAAAGGGCGTTAAATTAATCGGCATTGACACCCCCTCTATGGACCCAGAGGATTCAAAAGATATGCCAGCCCATCAAGCGATTAGATCACATGGCATCGCCATTTTAGAGAGCATCCTTTTAAATGATGTGGATGTTGGTACCTATGAGCTAATTGCCTTACCGCTGAAACTATCTGGCTGTGACGGCAGTCCTGTGCGGGCCGTATTACGTACAATTGACTGAACACATTATAGTGAGCATCTAACTCACCACTAGACTTTTGCAGTTAAAAGACAAATACTGGTGGCAATATTTAATAAAGGGAAGATCCATGAAAAAGTTATTCGCACTTTTAATAGTGTTTCTAATGGCACCTATTGCCACTGCACCAATGGTCTCTGCAGATGACGCTAAATCACTGCATGATTTTACCATCACCTCAATCGATATGGAAGATATGGACCTGTCACAATTTAAAGGTAAAGCAGTTTTGCTGGTTAATACGGCCAGCGAATGTGGTTTCACACCACAATATGAGGGCCTGCAAGAATTATGGACTGAGTATAAGGACAGGGGACTAGTTGTTCTTGGTATGCCCGCCAATAATTTTGGGGACCAAGAGCCTGGGTCAGCTGCTGATATTAAGAAATTCTGCGAAATGAATTTCCAAGTTAGCTTCCCCATGGGTGACAAGATTGACGTTGTCGGCCCTAATCGCCACGCACTATATGACTTTATGTCGGCGTCATTGGGCAAAAAATCAGAGCCAAAATGGAATTTTCATAAATATCTTATCGACACAGATGGCAAGCCTGTTGCTTATTTTTCAAGCCGTACAAGACCTATGTCGACGGAGCTAAAAAAGGCTATTAAGGCCCAATTACCAGGTGCTTAAGTCGTGCTGATACGACTATTCAATAGAAAAGGGCTTAATAGCCCTTTTTTTTTCATCAAAATGATTATAGTCTTTTTTGAGTATAGTATTTTCCAAACAAGAAAAGACTATATAGCGAACAGATGTGAGCGTACCGAGCAAGGGCGAGGCACTCCAAGAGGAGTGGCAGCATGCGCGGCACTTGAGCGCCTAATAATAATTAAATTATTATTCGAAACGACTATTATTACTTTAAGGAAAATTACTGATGAGCAGACCATCAAGCTGTAAATTAGGCTTATATGCGCTAGCAACCACAGTTGCTCTTAATGCCACATCTAATGCCCCGTCTAATGCAGTGATGGCGCAAACACGCGCTGTTCAGGCTGATGTTACCGCTTATAACTTAGCCATTGAGCGCGCCAAATCGATGATGCGGCAGTTGCAACGTATCAGCGCTATACCGGGCATAGGCTTTTCCATAGGCTATAAAGAGGCTGTACTCTTCACACAGGAATACGGCTACTCAGATTTTAGTACTGGTATGCCTGTTACCAATAAAACCCAATTTAGATATAGCGATGCAACATCGGTTTTCACCGCCGCCGCCATCATGCAGCTTGTGGAAAAAGGCAAAATCAACCTTGATGAAGATATCAGAACATATGTGCCGTATTTCCCGCAAAAGAGATACCGCATCACCGTGCGTCAATTATTAAACCATACCAGTGGCATTGGTCATTTCACCCAACTAGACCTTGATCGCGGCATGCGCCACACCAGCACTATTAAAGACAGTATTAAACGCTTTCGCACGCGGCCCCTAAAATTTCGCCCGGGCACAGCCTATTTATACAGTAGTTACGGCTATAGTTTGCTGGGCGCTGCTATAGAGGACGCGACGGGGAAAACCTATAATGAATATATGGTTGAGGAAGTTTTTAAACCCATTGAAACCTTTGATCTGATATTTGAAAATAAAAACGAAATACCCGCAACTGTTACCAAACATTATACCCGCAATGGCAAAAAATCCTTGAAAGCACCGATAAGGGATTTAAGCTATGTCTTGCCTGCCGCTGGCATCAATGGCTCGGCAGAAAGTCTGGTTAAGCTTGCTGCGGGCCTCTGGTCTAGCAAAATATTATCCACCAGCAATTATAGCAAAATGCTGGTACCAGCTACACTTGAAAATGGTCGATACGCAGGCACCAAAGATAACGATATTGGCTTAGGTTGGAAATTAGCCTCAAATGATTTTGATACATTAGTTGCTTATCATGGTGGCTATACAGTCGGCGCGGGCAGTGGCATAATGACCATCCCTAGCACAGGTATCCATCTTGCCTATGTTAGTAATGCACGTTGGCAGTCATTTCCAAAAAATACGCTGACGGCTGTTAGCATAGGCCTTCAAGAAGCCATAAAAGGTCACAACATGCCAAGCCCTTGCATGATTGGTAGTTTTAAGCATAAGGGTAAATATAACGGTCAGCGCGCCCGCGGCAGTGCCACCTTCTCTAAGGCTGGCAAAGAATGCATTGGTACTATCACTATGCCCATCGGCTTTGACCAATGGGTGGAAGGCCAAGCCGGCCCTATTCACAGAAAATTACCTTTTGTGCGTATCGCTGAAATCAAGGGCAAGTTCCATTACGGCCTCATCACGCCCGTTGGCATTCATATTATGACCATTGTTGCAGAGGGCGATAGCATCAAAGCATCGGTTGCATTTAATGCTAAAAACCGCTGGGAATTTGATATCACCCGCAACAAGGCTATTGAATAAATTATTAGGCAGCGATTAGCGAGCGTACCGAGTAAGGGCGCGGCACATCTTATGGCGTGTAGTGCCGATCATATGACCGGCACTACCCTTATATTAATTCACCTCTTTTAATGCCTTAGAGAGCGCGTCAAAGATTGGATCCAAGTCACTTGGTTCACTGGTCAAAATCGGCGCTATGGCAATTGTATCGCCATTCGGGCGCACAGATACACCGTGCTCATAAGTTTTTAAGAAAACATCATAAGCCCGCAAACCCGGAGCGCCGTCTCTTTGTTCAATGGTCAGCCCCCCCGCGTAGCCAATGTTGCGAATATCACTGAGATATGGCAAGCCTTTTAGACTATGTATCGCATCTTCAAAATACTGTTGGTTAGATGCCACCTGCTCATAAACTCCCTCTGTCTTATAAACCTCTTGGGTGGCTAGAGCTGCTGCTACGGCTAATGGATGCGCTGAACATGTATACCCATGGAAAAAGCCCACGCCCGGCTCAGTCTTTTCAACAAACGTATCGTAAATTGTCTTAGACGCCACAACACCGCCCATGGGAATGGCCGCATTATTAATCGCTTTTGCTATGGTACACAGGTCAGGTTCAACACCAAAATACGTTGCGGCATTTGCTGAACCTAAACGGCCAAAGGCTGTGATAACTTCATCAAATATTAGCAAAATACCGTGCTTAGCTGTAATTTCACGTAATTTCTTTAAATACCCTATTGGCGGTACATACATGCCGGCTGAGCCAACAATCGGCTCAACAATCACCGCCGCAATAGAGCTGGCATCATGCAGTGCAATAATATTTTCTAGCTCTTGCAGATAAACCATAGGATCAATATCTGGTTCGCCGCGCGTGAAAGCATGTTTACTAGCATCATAAGGAAAGGGTATATGATCCACCCCACCCAGTAACCCGCCAAAAAACTTACGGTTATTGACCATGCCGCCAACAGAGATACCACCAAAACCAACACCGTGATATCCATTAACCCGACCGATCAATCGGGTACGCGTACCCTCACCATTAATACGGTGATACGCCAGCGCCATTTTCAGGGCCGTATCAACGGACTCTGATCCTGAGTTTGTGAAAAATACATGGTTAAGCTCGCCCGGGAACTGATCTGCTATAACATTCGCCAACTCAAAAGCACCATTATGGCCAAAATTAAAAGCTGGGGAATAATCAAGCGTTTCAGCAGCAATCTTGATCGCTTCGCTAACTTTTGGGTGACAATGGCCTAAATTTGAACACCACAATCCTGAAAAACCATCTAATACTTTACGGCCCTCTGATGTGGTAAGATAAAGCCCCTTAGCGCTTTCGATAATGCGCGGGTTTTCCTTAAAGACCTTATTGGGCGTAAAGGGCATCCAATAGGCGGATAGGTCATCATTTTTCATTACGTGTGTCATGAACAATACTCCGAAATAGCGTCATAAAATTAATAGAACTAAGACTACTATCGACAAAATATTACAAAAATACAGCGATTTATACATAATCGTAAATCATTGAAATTTAAGCGGGATATGGCAAAGTGTTTAGTATATTAAACATAAAAAACACAGTTACTATTCTCTAAGTACGAATCACTAATACTATTCGATTATTCTTGGATATAGCTCATCCACCAATCGGTGGTCTCACGCATGATTTCTTCAAATTTTGGCAGCGCTTCTTTAACGGCGTCAAAGTCATGACTGAGATTCTCTAATCTAGCAGCTTCACCAGCAAGTCTATTGCCAAAAAGCTGGGCCGAAGCTCCTTTAATGGTGTGAAATTCCCGCCGCACGCCCTCCACGTCACCTATCTCAATATTTTTATAAATACCATCAAGACGCTGCTGAAGGTTATTTGGAACTTTTTGGATTAAAAGCGCTACTTTTTCCATGCTAAACATCGCACAAAATTCTTCAAATTTCTGGCGATCAACTATCGGCGGTACATTAAAATCACTGACCTGCATTAAACAAAACCCCATATTAAACTTAGAGTATACTATACTCGTAAAATACTATTAACAATTTATTTTAAACTTAAATAGCTCTTCATACACAACCTGCGCTTTGTCAGCTATTTTTTCTAATGCAGCTGATAAAATAATTTCCCCTTCTCTATAAGGGGCAAAACCCGTTGATTTTATTACACTATCATACCAATAAGGCGCCCAAATACCATCACTATCACGACTGCCTGCTGGCCATGTTAGCATCGCTTGATCAAAGGGAATATCCACTGAAGCACATAGTTTATTCAGCATTGCAGCGGGGTTTTTCAACACATCAGCGCTATCTAGAACGGGTGGGGCGCTGCCCAATCTATCGGCTGTGCGCTTAAATAATTCTAGTTGCTGGGCCACACCAATATCAGCAAGACAAACAGTTTCACGTGATTTCACATAACTAGCAATCATCGCTCGTGGGTCACGGATTAAAAATACATTGGTTAAATCATTAATCCAATCACGCCCCATATCATCAAGGAGATGATGGCACATATGTTTTTGATAAAATATATCAACCCCATCAGGCAGCGGCACTAGAAGCTCCTTAGCCACCCTGCGCCAATCCGTAGATTGGGCCTTTAAAATATCGTCCCTACCTGGATGGTCAATCCCTGTCTCCTGTAGAAAGGCAGCATATAATGGCTCATCAACCACAATTGTATCACGGCGATTTTCAAAGGATCGCATCATCGCCGTAGATATATTGCGCGGCCCCGACCACATGGCAATTCGTTTAGCATTATGATCACTCATCATTAGCGCCCTTTAGCAGCCTCTATCTCAATACGGGTTTTGTAGAGCGCCTGAAGACGCTTAACCATCAGCCCTGGCATCTCTGGCATTGGGTCTTTCTTTATTTCCTGACCGATTGTTCGTCCATCGATGGTATGCACTGGCACGACACCCGCGAATGTGCCAGTGGTAAAGGCCTCACTCGCGCCGTAAACATCCGTCAGAGAAAAGTTTTTCTCTCTCACTGTAATGCCCGCTTCTTTAGCCAGCTCAATAATCATCGAGCGGGTAATACCACCAAGACAATAATCCCCCGTACTGGTCCAAAGCTCACCGCCGCGTACAATAAAGAAATGCGTGCTATTACAAGTGGCTATAAATCCATGAGGGTCGAGCATAAGCGCCTCGTCAGCGCCAGCCTTGGCCGCCTGAATGCAGGCTGTGATGCAATTAAGCTTTGAATGGCTATTTAATTTTTGATCCTGACCATCAGGATACCCACGACGCACCGCCACAGTAAACAGGCTAATGCCCTTGTTCACAATTGCAGGCAGCGCCTCTTTATATTCGGGCACAATCACAATTGTTGGCGGTGTTATAGTAATGCGGGGGTCTTGGTAAGGCGTTGCCTTAATACCACGGGTGACCATCAGGCGAATATGAACCCGGTCATGCATATCATTTTTGCTCAAGGTGTCATACAGCCGCTCGGTTAGTTCGCCGCGCCCAACCTCCATATCCATATCAATAGCCTTAGCGCCCTCATACAGTCGGCTAAGGTGCTTGTCTAAAAATATGATAGTGCCCTCATGAACGCGAAGCCCCTCCCATACGCCGTCACCAAGGATATAGCCACTATCAAACACTGATACCTTAGCCTCATCACGGTGAAAATATTCACCGTTGATATTAATTTGAATATCTGCGTTACGCGGATCATCCTGATAACTATGTGTACCTTTACCCACTCTAAGGTCCTTCTCTTATTATTTGATCACAATTAGGCCTTGCCCTATCCACATCATTGCTTAAGATTACGCTGATATCACCACACGAAAAGGTCAAGGAAAATCTGTGCGCATCGCCTTTTACTTTTTAATTTTGATCATCACAGCTGCTGCCCATGCTGAAAATTGGGCAAATGATATGGCAGATGATGCAATAAACCACCTTAAACGCTGTGGCTCTGGCATAGTCACCAGCGTAGAGACGGGTGACAAATTGACCTTAGACGGTGGCACAAGGGTTGTGCTTGCTGGTATCCGCGCCCCTTCTTATCTCTATAAGGACACTGTCTTTGATCCAGCGCGAAGTTGGCCATTTTCAAAACAATCTAAAGACTATTTGAGCAAGATTAGTCTCGGTAAATCAATCACACTTCATTGCCAAGGTACAGGCAAAGCCAGAAATATAGACAGGCATGGTCGTACTATCGCCCATGCCATGCTCTCTGGAAAATCCATCAATCAAAGCATGATCAAATATGGCTGGGCCTTTGCCTACCCCTACAAAACCCAAAACAGTGTGGCTCAGCGCTATTATAACGGTGAGGATCAGGCACGCGCTGCAAAGCGGGGGATATGGCGAGACACAACCTATCAACCACTGTCTGCTGATAGACCAAAAGGCATCCCCATCGGAAAGTTTGTCATTATCAAAGGCACAGTTAAAAAACATGGCAAGGCGCGCCAAGATCAGTATCTAAATTTTGGTGATGACTGGAAAAGTGATTTCACTATTAAGCTGAGTAAAACAAGCGTTAAGCATATAGAGAAGAGACTTGGTTTTCCTCTACAGGCACTGGAAGGCAAACAGATTGAAGTAAGGGGTTGGAGCGAATATGGCGGTGGGCCAATGATTGACCTTGTCCACACAGCCCGACTACGGTTAATAACGACTGCGGTTAATAAAGGACAATAAAAAACCCGACGCCAAATAGGCACCGGGTTCTTAAAATCTTTATAGGCCGTACTTAAGCAGCTGCAACATCTTCTGTTACTGCTTCTTCAACAACTACTGCATCAGCTACGACTTCTTCAGCGACAGCACCTTCAGCTAAGGCCGCTTCAGCTGCCAATTCTTCAGCAGACTTTATCGGAATGAAAGGACGCAATTCTTTCTCAAGACGCAAAATCGCTGCTGCTTCGTCGATCTCTTCAACGGCGGCTAGCTCTCTCGCTAAACGTCCAAGGGCGCTCTCGTAAATTTGACGCTCAGAATATGACTGCTCTGGCTGATCTTCAGCGCGGTGCAAATCACGAACAACTTCCGCGATGGATACAAGGCAACCACTGTTGATCTTGGCTTCATATTCTTGTGCACGACGGCTCCACATGGTGCGCTTAACACGGGCGCGACCTTTTAATGTTGTGAAAGCACGCTTTAGTGTCACATCGCTAGATAGCTTACGCATACCACTTGTTTGAGCCTTATTCACCGGCACACGCAGTGTCATACGTTCTTTTTCAAAACGGATCACATATAGCTCCAGCTTGGTGCCAGCTACTTCTTGTGTTTCCATTTCAACGATACGGCCTACACCATGTTTTGGGTAAACTATAAAATCTTCAAGGTCGAATGGGAGAGTTTTTTTACTAGTCGCCATGATAAACAACGATCCTTTTCTTTAAATATACACAGTTTCAAAAGCTTAACCCTGAAACTCATATTCCTTAATAAATAGCCATAATGATCTACAAACATCAAAAAAAGACTTACCTGAAAACATAAATGTATTTCGGTTTTGACGCATTACTATTCATTAAATTGTAGATGACATATGCCACCAATCCGCACAGACCCTAAGCCCTTTAGTGTTTTATCTGTGCGCTTCGAATACCGAGTATAACATAATTTTACCTAAAAAAGTACCCCCCCAAGTCAAAATTAACTAATATTCTTTCAAAAACATACCCAAAGTACAAAAAAAGCCACGGAAACCCGCAGCTTTTTTATTAAGAAACATATACTTATGTAAATTCTATTATTTTAGAAAAAATTAGTCGCCTTGGCCCGGTTTAGTGGACAATAATTCTGTTTTGCCCTCTTTTCCTTGCCAATCGTCTGCGTCAGCAGGTGCATCACGTTGCACAGTGATATTAGGCCATTCTTCACTATATTTAGTGTTGATCTCTAACCATTTTTCTAAGCCGTCCTCAGTATCAGGCAAAATCGCCTCAGCAGGACATTCAGGCTCACATACACCACAATCGATACATTCATTGGGGTTAATGACCAGCATATTTTCACCCTCGTAAAAACAATCAACGGGGCATACTTCTACACAATCTGTATATTTACAGTTAATACAAGCATCGGTCACAATATACGTCATGTGAGTCTCCTAAAATAATTCACGGCTCTATCTATAGACCGCATATATAAAAACATTTTTGATTTATGACGAAAAATACAGGCCTGCACAACAGCTTTATTCTAATTTGTCAAAAAAGTTCGGATTTTAAGGGTGAAAATCCATTTAATCCATTTCTTCTGGTGCCATTAGCTTATCAATGGCCCGTCTGTCGCGTTTTGTTGGGCGGCCTTCGCCCTTGTCACGGGACGGCGCGTTAACATTAGTTGCTGTTTGGTCTTCAACTTTTGGCTTTGGCGGTGTTAGGTCTTCATAAAGCGTCTGCGCCTCGGGGGCGGGGCCGCGCCGTTCACCAATGACCAGTATCTTTACCACCTTCACATCATCAGCCTTTGGAAAGGTTAAAACATCCCCCACCTTAACCGTCGCGCTGGATTTGGCGAAGATGGTGCCATTGATGCGAATTTTATGGGCTTTGCATTCACGTGCCGCCAGAGATCTGGTCTTAAAAAAACGGGCATACCACAGCCATTTATCTAGCCGTATTTGTATGCCCGCTTTATCTGTTGTCATATTACTTATTTCCACTCAAACGCCGCTAACGGCTTTCATGCCATAAGGCATGCCTCGCGCTTGCTCGGTACGGAACTCAAGAGTTCCTATATAGGGCAATGCCCGTACCGAACGACCGTGAGGCGGCGACCATTCGCCGTTTTAAGATAAAATTTATTTCTTTTTACTTCTTACCCAATTGGTCCTTAAGGCCTGCAAGAGCAGCGAATGGGCTATCAGGATCCATCGCTTTTTCTTGTTTCTTAGGCGCCGCTGACATCACGCGTGGTGTGCGATTATCGCTCTTACTGCGCTTGCCACCTTTGCCACCCTTGTTGTCTTTATAGGCTTTTTTCTTCTCTTCATCAGGTATAGTGGAAAACTTCTTCTCGGCTTTTTGGGCAGGACGATTATGCGTTTTAGCAGGGCGTTTAACGACCCATTTAAAGAAATGTCTTTTTACAGTTTCCTCAGCAGCATCCGTAACCGCTTCCGTTGATTCTGGCGTAACAGCCTCTTCTTCAACAGGTGTGTCAACAACCGCTTCAACCACGTCCGCAACAGCTTCTTCAGCTTTCACTTCAGCTTCACCCTCAGCAGGTGTCTCTGCTACTGCTTCAACAACTGGCTTTGGTGGCACAGGGATATCACGCTCTTCAACGCTATAACCAATTGTTTTCATCACTCCCGCGAAAAATTCACCGCTTAGACCAACAAGTCCCATCGTTTCTGGTGTGACCTCAAACCATTCGCCGCCAGAACCCAGTGGGCGCGTGGCATCGGCTAAACGCTCGAACATATCCATCCGCACGGCCTTAGCGCCCGCAACGGTAAATCCAGCCAGCGAGTAAAATTTCTTAGGGGCTTCCGCGTCAACATCAACCCAAACCATACCAGGTGTTGGCAAATTAGGCAGTGTATCCAGCTTTTCAGCCATCGCCCACATCATCAGGCGCATCTCGGTTGCATGTGGCTTAAGCACAAAAGGAATATAAAGAGACGTTGCACCAATACGAATGCCAAAACGACGCAGACCCTTGCGGGCGTCTTGATCAAGACTGCGTAGATCGGCTGCCACTTCTTGACGATTGAGCACACCATAATTTTCTAGAACACGGTAAGCTATACCTCGGGCAACACCTGTAAGCACTGCTACACCCTCTGGCGCTTCTACTTCACCGTTTAGCTCTTGTGCTAGCTTGATCAGATTTTCCATCTTCTCAGCTATACGGGCGTCAAGCCAGTCCTGAGCAGATTGGCGCACAGCGTCAGCATTATCGCCGTCTAACTGCGTGCCTGCTATGATCTTCACGCGCGGGGCAAATAATGCGCCACTATCGCTCAGCGTGGCGATTGCTGCGCCTTCCCACATTAGGCGTGGGGCTGCTAGGCCGTTTGTAAAATCAAATGTCAGTGTTTTTGCGCCTACATTGCCAAAGATTTTAACTCGACGCGTAATCTCTACTTTGAGGGCTGTCTCAGCAGCTGCATTTAATAATTTATGATCTTCGCCAGCTGCGCCAGCTTCGACAGTGAAAGTAAAGCCATTCAGTTCGCCAATTTCTTGACCTTCAACCGTGACTTTGTTGTTCTCAGTATTGATGTCCACTTTTAATTCGCCTTTTTGACGCAGCGACCTCATTAAAACCGCAGTACGGCGGTCTACAAATCGCTGCGTTAGTCTTTCATGCAGGGCATCAGATAATTTATCCTCCACACTGCGGGTTACGTGGGCCCAATGGGCACCGTCTTTTAACCAGCCGCCGCGATGTGACACATAGGTCCAAACGCGAATGCTGGCGATTCTAGCGGCCAAGGTATCTATATCACCACCCGTGTTGTCAAGTCGCTTTACCTGTCTGGCCAAAAAGTCGTGCGAAATTACGCCAGAAGTGCTCATTAAGTCACTATATAGCTGCTTAAGTAGGTTAATATGGTCGCCCATGGACAGTTTTTTGAAGTCTGGTACCTGGCAAATATCCCACAGAGTTTGTAAATCCGCTGGAGTCTTTATCATTTTGACGATGTCATCGTCGGCTGCCATGCTCTTTAGCGCCAGCATATCTAACGCGTCACGCGACCGGTGAACACCGCTTAGTTGCGCGGGTTTTTCTAGTGAGCTAATCAGCCGACCAAGGCTGTGAAAATCCAACCTGTTATTGCGCCACTGAATGGCTTTAACGGGATCAAATCTGTGCCCCTCTAGCTGGGCAATCTGACGCTCATCAAAAGGTAATTCGCCGCCAAGTGTGGTAAAGTTACCATCTTTTTTATAGCGCCCCGCCCGTCCTGCGATCTGACCAAGCTCCGCGGGGGTTAAATAGCGCACGTTACGGCCGTCATATTTTGTCGTGCTAGAAAAGACCACATGGCCAATATCCATGTTTAACCCCATACCAATAGCGTCTGTGGCCACCAGATAATCCACCTCACCGCTTTGATATAGCTCTACTTGTTTGTTGCGTGTGCGCGGACTCAGCGATCCCATAACGATTGCAGCACCGCCTTTTTGCCGTTTGATCAGCTCCGCCAAGCCATATACATCAGCCGCAGAGAAGGCAATCACCACTGAGCGCCTTGGCAGGCGTGATATTTTAACGGGCTTAATGTGGCTAAGCTTTGAAAAACGCTCACGGTATAATATCTCAGCCTCTGGCACGAGACTGCGGATAAGCGGCTCCATCGTGTCTGAGCCAAGGAATAGCGTCTCCGACCTGCCACGACTATGCAGCAAATGCTCTGTGAATACATGACCGCGCTGTGAGTCCGCCGCCATTTGCACTTCATCAATGGCGACAAACTGCGTGACCATACCGCGTGGCATCGCCTCTGCCGTACATAGATAATAGCGCGCGCCCTCTGGCACGATGCGTTCCTCACCCGTTAATAGCGCCACGGCATTCTTGCCCTTTAGCGCCACCATCTTATCATAAACTTCACGCGCCAGCAGACGCAGCGGAAACCCCATAACACCAGACGTATGGGCGCACATACGCTCAACTGCATAGTGGGTTTTGCCCGTGTTGGTGGGGCCTAGGACTGCTTTAATATTGGACATAC
This sequence comes from uncultured Kordiimonas sp., assembly GCA_965603205.1. Lineage (GTDB taxonomy): Bacteria > Pseudomonadota > Alphaproteobacteria > Sphingomonadales > Kordiimonadaceae > Temperatibacter. The sequence goes on from CBFDCC010000016.1 coordinate 50,468, forward strand.
TATCGGATCGCTTTATGGGTCAATAAATCTCTGCATACTGACTATTTACAGGAATAACCACATAAAAAACACCCAAAGGCTCATGAAAGTGAGTAAGGGCTTGACCTGCACCCCCGAATCACTTAAATACCGCATCGATAGTGCCCGTTAACGAGGTGCTACACCATATACACAAAGATTCCTCGGTCCCCTCCTTCAATAATGAAAACGGACCGTGTAGAAAAAACAAGGATAATGAATATGTCTCGCAAATGCGAATTAACAGGTAAAGCTGTGATGACTGGTAATAACGTATCACACGCTAAGAACCGTACACGCCGTCGCTTTTTACCTAACCTAGTTAACGTAACGCTGATGTCTGATTTTTTAGGTCGTTCAATCGGTTTTCGTATTTCAACACACGCTCTTCGCTCTGTTGAACATAACGATGGCCTTGATAACTTCCTGCTTAAAGCTAAAGACGCTAATCTTTCATCAAACGCGCTAAAGATCAAAAAAGAATTAAAGAAGAAAAAACTTGCTGCTGCAACTGTAGCTGCTGAGTAAGCACTCACTAGCTGACTGCTAATCTTTTAAAAACGCTGCGATTAATTTCGCGGCGTTTTTTATGTTTAAGGTGATTTTATAGGATGCGCCCAGCATCCGTACCGAGCAAGCGCGAGGCGGCGATCATTCGCCGAATAGCCACTAGTGGCGCTTGAACGGTTAAAAATTAATTTACCCCCTCGTCACTTCTCCTAGATTCGTCATGCCAGACTTGATCTGGCATCCATGTGTAGCGCGGATAGAATTTTCGGACGGATAAATAGACTCCAGATCAAGTGACGTTCCGTCTACTTCGTGAACTGGAGTGACGGTTAAAGGGGCTTTATGATTTACCCTATTCACCCTTAGGCGGTTCAATTTTGTCAATTACCCGCTCTGTCACTTCTTTTGAATTGCCCCGTGCAAAATCAGTATCTACGTCTTTTAGATATTCCACAGTCTCTTTCGCCAATTTCAATGCGGGGCCAACATCCTCACATTTACCCTTTCGGTACAGCGCCTGAGCCTTATGATTCATCATCCCGCCAATACACGCTTGAACATCAGGGAAAACAGCCGAGTCATATTCCCCGCCTTTAAATTTAGCCAACCCTTCATCTGCCCATTTTATCGCTTCATCCCACTTAGGGTTCTCAGGAAAGCGCTCAAATAGTGAGAAGCTTATATTTGCATAAGCCCCAGACACTCGCTCCTGAACGCCTACAACATCACTATCCTTACCCCACGCAATCAATGCTTTATAGGCCTCTACCTCTTTTTCTGGCTGCTTAACCCAACCCTCAATATCAAGTGTATATGTGGACCCTAAATTCACCCATGCCATCGCCACATGTTCCTGAACGCCCACAACATCACTATCCTTGCCCCATGCAATCAATGCTTCACAGGCCTCTAATCGTTTTTCTGGCTGCTTAACCCAACCCTCAATATCAAGTGTATATGTGGACCCTAAA
>CBFDCC010000017.1:0-40444 GCA_965603205.1 uncultured Kordiimonas sp.
CAGGATGTTAAAACCGCTTTAGACAAAAAGATAAAGGCTAAAAAATGATTATTCACGATGATTTAGAACAAGGCACAAAAGAATGGTTTGATGTCCGGCTGGGCATTCCCACAGGCTCAAAGTTTAAAGACCTGATAACCTCAACGGGCGCGCCTTCAAAGTCAATGGCTGCTTATGCGGCTAATCTGGCGGGTGATTTATATGCAGGTAAGTCTCTTGATTCATTCGAGGGCAATCAATGGACTGATAGAGGTACTGAGCTTGAATCAGAAGCTCGCGCACTGTATCAATTCGATACGGGCAATGATGTAACAGAGGTCGGATTTATAACGCCTGACAGCGGATTGTATGGCGTTTCACCGGATGGCTTAATCGGTGATGATGGTTTAGTAGAGTTTAAGTGTTTAAAGACCTCTAATCATATAGCTGCTTTGATTTACTACGACAAACACAAGAAATCACCGACTACCTATGTCCAGCAAGTGCAGGGTCAAATGATGGTAGCAGATCGTGAATGGTGCGACCTTGTTTTTTACCACCCTGATTTGCCTATGTTGGTTATTCGTAACGAGCCAGACAATGGTATTTGCGAAGGATTGAGAGGCCAGCTTGATTTAGTGATTAAAGAACGTGATAAAATACTTGAGGTTATTAAGGGATATTAATTCTCCTAAGCTGGTGAAACTCCAGCACTTCCTCGTATCTCGTCCTTGAGATGCGGGGCTTTTTAACATAGAGGGATACATAATGGATATATATTGCTGCGGCTGTGGCGAGAAAGTTGATGCGAGACTTACGGATGGGCTTGAGGTTTACAATCATCGTAAAGATTTGCATCAGAGACCTTTTTGGAAGTGCGACAAATGCGGTAATTTTGTGGGTTGTCATCACAAAACAGATAATCCAACTAGACCTCTTGGCTGCATTCCAACTAAAGAAATTAAGGAAGCAAGAAAACATTTGCATTTATTATTAGACCCGATATGGCAAAGCGGAAAAATAAAGCGCAGCAAATTATACAAGTTAATCAGTGATAAAATAGGATGGAAATATCACACGGCAAACATTAAAAGCGTTGATGAGGCTAGAGATATTTACAAGGTAATCAAAGAGATTTCGATTAACACTTAACAAACAGAGAGAAGATATGAACATAATAGAAAGACCGTTAAAAAACGGCAAACGATTTAATAACCCTAAAATGATCGTCGTTCATGCTATGGGTGAATATTTAGAAACTAAAGAGGGAATGGTTTTTGCTCCTAATTTTCTGGAAAATATCGGATTATCAGCACATGCTTTAATTATTCCGAATGGTGACGTAATGATGTGCAGACCTGAGAGAAAAGGTGCTTATCATGCGCGAGGGTTTAACACAGACAGTCTAGGGGTAGAGTTCTTAGTAAAAGGGGTTCATAACTACGGTACGTTCTTAGAAGCCATTAAAACCGATTACGTTACGCCTGAGCAATATGAAGCAGGGCATGAGCTAATCAGAAAATGGGTGAATGATTACAGCATTGAAACGATTGTTAGGCATTCTGATATTAGTCCTGAGAGAAAAGTTGACCCGGGCACTGGTTTTAAGTGGGATGAATTTTTAGCTAACTTATAGACCATAGGTGATTTATGGATACGCTAGATATAGTAGATAAAATAATTACAGCAAGAGATAGATTAGAACAGGCTAAAAACCATATATGTAAATGCAGTGGCTTTGTTCTCCAGTATGAAGGTAGATGTCAATGCGGACGTAGATCAGATATTAGAGAGTTTGAAGAAGAAATAAACGAGCTAATAAATAAATTATAACAGGTGATGAAATGGGTGACGACTACGAAAGACTAGCAAAGGATATGTTGCACGAATTAAATATTATTATTTGCAATGACATGAAAGGCGCTAAGAAACTTAAAAAACTGATGGCTCTTATAGTCGAATGGAATAGGCGAAAATTATATATTAATGATATATATGGCAACAAATAACACCAGAGACTTCTATGCTTATATGTATGCTAGGAAATTACTAAAGGATAAGACGGGATTGATGATTAAAGAGTTTGAGCATAGATCTAGTTTGTATGGCAGAGTGTGGGCTGAAAAGATTTGGAAGTTTAGAAATGAGATTAAGAGAGGTGAGAAATAATGGATTATGCAGATAACGAAGGCGAGTTTTGTGGCGTTAAAATCATACCTTGCGAAACTGTATGGCTAAGAGTGGGTGGCAGATCGATATATAAAGGACGTATTCTATTTAAGAAAAAGGGGCGCTTTGGTATGTGGCAAGTAAAGAGAAGGTATTGGAGTATTAAATGGTTTGGCGCTATTCCTAATGCGCGCTGAAACCATATATCTAACCGATGATAACAAGCTAGATGAGGCAATATCTAAGCTAAGACGCTGCGAGTTAGGTAATAATTTTCAAATGGTTTTATCTAATGCCGATGTTAAAACAGCTCGCCAGCATAAATATCAATGGCGATTATATACCGATGTTAGCCGGTCTGGTATTGGTGGAAAATGGGAGGAAACAGCAGATAGCGTGCATATTAAATGCAAGTATCTGTTTGCTCTTCCTGTGATGTTAGAAAAAGACCCTAACTTTGCTTGGCTATACGAGATGGTCAAAAAGGAAACTGATAACGATACAGATAAATTAATGTGGTTCGTCGATAAGCACATAAGCACAATGGATTTCACGGTATCAGAAGGAGCTCAGTATATTACCGATATGATTAACTACTACATCCCGAAAGGGGCTGTTTTGAGCGATCCAAAGGATTACAACTTATGAACATATGGTCAGCGCTAACGCTATTTTTTATTATCTATGGCGCTTTAGTGGCTGTAGCTAAGATTTTTATATTGAGTTGATAATTATGTCTAATATAAGAAGATCAGCAAAAGGCGAGGATTGCCAGATAAGAATATGTGGGCATTGTAACTTTGACCCTGAAACAACAGTTTTATGTCATCTTAATGGTGGCGGAGCTGGAATGAAGCATAACGACATACACGCGGCCTATGGCTGCTCTAGTTGTCACGATGTTGTCGATGGAAGGGTTAGAACAGAATTCTCAAAAGAAGATATACAGCTCATGTTTTATGATGGCATGGTGAGGACTCAGAAAATATTAATCGATAAAGGGCTGATAAAAACATGATTCTTGATTCACCGCTATTCGTACAATATACAAGCGTTAAAAAATTCTATCTAAATTTAAACGCATATAGAAACGCAAATTATCACGTTTTAAATACCGTTAAAAAGAATTATAAGGCCATTATGAGCGAGCAAATATTAAAACTCGATAAGATGGACAAGATAGAAATTAGATATGTGCTTTATCCAAAAACTAAGAGGCTAGTTGATATTGATAATGTTATATCTATCCATAAGAAATTCTTTCAGGATGCCTTGGTTGAACTTGGCAAGCTTCCAGATGACAACTATTTGCACATAATTGGATCATCTGAAAGCTTTGGTGATGTCGATAAAAGCAACCCACGAGTAGAAATCATAATTATTCAGCATTGATGACCTAATAGAGATTAAGCTGTACTACAAAGACCAGATCAAGCGCCTAGCTGTGTAGGCTATGGCTTTATAATCATGCCTTCTTGTATGATGTCGCTGGTCGCTGTAGCCTCTCCTGTTAGCTTAATGGTTATATCGCCAGAATGAGTGCCTGATGCTGCATCTGCATAACCTGCAAACACTTGAGTAGCTGCGCCGCCTTCAATCGCTTGAACGATAACCTCAGATGTTGTTGCTCCTGTTCTAACTATGTCCATCTCTACGCGCCATACGCTGGCTTGGCTAGTGGTTAGAGAGCAAGTCAAAATAGCTGTTGCCCCCCAATATACCTTTACTGTTTTTGCGTTAGCGTTGTTTATGGTTCGACCCCAAGCAATAACGCGAACAGAGTCGCCATTAGTGCCTAAAGAATTGCCCGGCAATATGTGGGACATAAGATCATCTTCGCCAGTGGTTATATTACCAACATCCGTGACGATTGACCTCTTGCTATTTGACCAGCTCCCTACCTGTCTCCATGTTGTACTGGTTTTGTCGTATCTGAATTTGGCTGTATTAGGGTTCGCGCTATCAATATAGCCATTAGTTGTGATGCCTGTACCAAAACTAACTCTTGCCGCGCCTGATCCGTTTATTATAGTTAGCTCCCACAATGCACCATCATAATTACCGTTAGAAGGCTTCGCTATTGTATATGCGCCTGAATCAGTGAGATTGTATTGTAGCCATGCTCCGTTGTTTAACAGGTCAGGAGTAATTGTTCCCGCTGTTGCCTCAGTAACTCTTGATCTATTTAAAGGCATAGCGAGAGCTGTTCCTGATGTAGTACCAACAAGCGCCTCTATATCTACTGGCTTATCTTCTGCGCCAGCGTTAAATGCCGTGTATATGTTGCCAGCAAAGAAAGCGGTTGCAGTTGGTGCTTTAACTGTTAGCCCTACAGCAACAGAATTAATCCGTGTGCCTATAGTTAAGAATGTCCATGTAGGCGTTGCATCGTCAATAGCTAAATTAATCTCTTCAATAGTAACACCACTAACAGAAGCCGCTGTTCCATCTGTTATATCGATACCTTTGGTGTTGTTGGTTTCTCCAACCCTGCGAACCATTCTAAGGTGGCCTACATAAAGATTTGCCACCGAATCAACCAATATATTAGTACCTTGATTGTTGCCATGTTCGCCGCCCACGATTCTAATTAATCTGTTCGCTAACGCGCCAGACTTTAACCAAATGCCCGGCACGTTTAAGGCTGATACGCCTTGTCCTGTTACAGAGCAATTAATAATATCGAACTGAGCGCATCCTTCTAATAAGATATTGGCTGTGGCGTTTCTATCAAAGTTACATTGCTGAATTGTATGTACTGCCAATCCTGCGTTACCATTGTCGCCATCATACCCCGGCCCCGCATTTTGCAAGAAGTTAGAATTAAATATAGTGACATAAGAGCTACTATCAGCATCGCCAAGTGTGCTAATGCCTTTGATTCCTGAGCCGTTTAATGACTCGAATTTTAGAGAATTAAACTCTTGATAAGACGTTCCCTGATATTGGATGCCGTGAGAGTTTGCCCCACTTCCGCTTTCTGTAAACCCTATCCCCTCTATTCTCCCGCCTAGCTGATTATTCCCGTAAGACGTACCGCTGGTTAATATTATTGTTGATCCACCTGCGACTATGCCATTTTTAAATATAGTATTTGCATAACCATCACCCTCCATTATCAAGCCCGGAACATTGCCATCCCCTGATGTGTCAAATGTTAGTGACGTGGTTATTAGAAATTCGCCAGTTTCGGCCTTAATCTTATACCCCGCTGATTTGGCTAAATCTAATGCAGCCTGAGATGCGGATGTATCATCTGCCACACCATCACCTACCGCGCCAAACCAAGACAACTGAATGCCTAGCCCAACATTATACCCGCCATCAACCCTAACCCAAGCCGCACTCCCATCACCACCAGTAGGGATAAACTGAGTACCGCAATATGAGCCGCCATTGTCTGAGTATGTCGCTGCTGCTGCGCCTGTTACGCCTTTGAATAGGCCGCCATCAGTGCCGTTGACGAATAAAGTTGTGTTGGCTACTGGAGTTAATAGAACTGCAGCCGCCTTATTGGTTACTACCGTATCTTCTGCGCCAGTTGTTGTTAATGAAAAAGTAATTGCTGTCGTGCCAGGAGAAAACGAGCCAGAAAAAGAAACTTGGTATAAAAAGCCAGATTGAGCGTCAGGAACCAGGTTTCCGTTTATTAAGTCATTGGCAGCATTAAAGTCTGTTGATCTAGCCCATGAGCCTGTAGATACATCATATATGCCGTTTTCTGTATTGTCTGTTTGATTTCTAACCAATACACGATCACCAGCGACGACAGCAAGCGAATTAATCGTCTGCTCGCCGGATAAAGTTATATTTGCTTGAGTAGATACGACACACGGCTGCTTAATTCCCTCTTCAGGGGCCGATCCGATTCTTGATGTGTACGAAGTTGCCATGTTATTTCCCCATGTTTAATTTGTTAATATTCATTAGTCTTTTTTGCGCCACAATAGATAATCAATTGGATCGATATCTTTACCGGCCTGCCTCTTATATTCAGCATCAACGAATCGATTTATTGACCCGCTTGGATATTTAAAGGTGATACCGCCAAGCGTATTAATGGCTTTGAATGCGGCCATATCTATTTCGCCTTGTTCTATTTGTTTCTCTACATCAGCAACCGCTTTATAGAATGTGGTTGTAGTAGTGCCACCCTCGAACCCTGCCATGTAACTAGCTACTTCGCGCAATAAAGGAAGCGTACTCACTGCAGATAAAGCTGTTTCTTTGGCCAGATATCCTGCATAAGTCTGATCATCATCTTCATCAGGCCATAGGTTTTTCATAAACGCGACAATAACAATTTCTGCCGTGAATAAAACCATCATATCTGCTGTGAATTTAGCTGCTTCAACAGGGTCTTTAAATTTGGTCTTGGTAAACAGCTCTGCAGCAATATTGCCTTTTGCGAAGAAATATGAAGCAAGCCCTGTCCACATTCGGACCATTTCGGCATTTCTGATATTTGCGCTTGTCGTGCCTCGTTCGATAGGTGTTCGATCCGCCCATATTCCAGATGCCTGTGTTCTTGCTACTGCACGATTAGCATAATGCTTATAATCATCTTCAGTCGCTTCGGGCCCGAATTCTTTAGATGCCTTGTCATGAGCCGCCAACCAGGTGGCCGCATCAACATATCTTTGGGTCCATATAATCCCATAGAATAAAGAATCCTGAACAGCTTGAGGAATAAATGACGGCCTATTAGGGTTTCCATGCAATGCATTCATGGTGTCTCTAATATCTTTGTTAAATGTCAACCCACGCTCACGCATAAACGGATTATCTCTTTGAATATCCTCAATGACTCTCATGGGGTGCCGAATCAGCTTACCAACACCTTTCAGCATGTTCCCATAACCAACTATTGGCATGGATTGAAACACGCCTAACGGCTGAAGCAGTATTGTTCCGAAATTCAAACCGATAGCTGATACTGAGAATCCTGTTCTGATTGATCGTGCTACACGAGATACCGCATCCATACTAACTACTTCACCAGTAGCTGTGTCTTTTAACCAGACATCCAAGGCTTTTAAATACTGCAGATTGCCAGTTTCCAGCATAGCCGCATGCACATCAGGGCTTGCCATCACGGATTGAACTTCTTCAACCGCTTCACCAAGGGCAATCAGATTAATGTTTTTATTAATTGCTGTATGCCATGCTGAAGGCGTTAAATTAACCGGGCGACCACCTGAGCCAACACGTTCTTTTAGCATGCCATCATTAGTCTGTGCTTTCGCGTAATGACCCATTGATACACCCTTAAACAAATCCTCGGCTTCATCCTCTGTCACTTTCCACGAATCAGCAGAATCATAAGACAATGGATGATACATTCCTTTAATTTCACCAAACTTAGTTTGTATGGGAATACCCTCGACAGCAGGAGGTGCAATTCCTTTTCGTTTTCTCTCTAACGCAAATAATCGAGATTTATAGGTGTCAGTATAAGCCCACATATCCTGAATGAATTTCCAGTCATTCTCTGTCATGTGTTGATCCAGGGCATCGCTTACCAGTTCTGGCGTATAGGGCATATCACCTTCGATAACCGAATCATATAAAGCTTGACGATTAGACTCAGTGCCATAGTTAGCAGCCATCATCATCACTTCCCACTTTGTTAGAGATAGGTCGTGACCTTCAATATCTATCTGACCATTCATCTTGCGAATTTCGCTTTTAGAATAATGATCATGATAAATCTTATCCATTATCTCGCCAGCTTCTTCTTGCATAGGAATCTGAACATTAGCAATCGCATCATCAAGAGGCCGCTTTATTGCATTGTAAACTTTTCCATTATCTTTGAATCCATCTAGCCGACGCAATACTGAATCTGCATGCAGAAATACATCAGCCGCGTAACTCTTTCTTATATCTTGAATATCTCGTTTCTTTGTTCCTTTTGGTGCGCGTTTTTGTTTAACTGCGTTCTTCAGTATCGAATCAGCAACGCTCTGAAAATGCGCTTTTCGTTTCATCTTGACTTCATCGGACATGCGGCCACCGATTGCTCTAAGATGTTTAGTCATCATGTAAATGCCTGACAACTCTTCGTTTGTCATTTCATCCCAGGCTTTCAACTTAACCTCGGATAACAAGCCTAATTTATCAGCTTCTAATATGTTGTTAAGATTTTCGTCATACAGACCAATCTCTAAACCTATCGACTCATCCTTTTGAGCGTTAGCCCAATTAGCCACCTGGCGTAATTTCTCAATAGCTTCCTGCTCTGTCATTTTAGTATTAGCTCTAAAATCACTAGCAACAGTATAAAGTTTTAACTGCCTGATATATTCAGGATGAACTTGATTAGCTGAATATTTACGCTGCTCAACGCTTCGAATATGTTTACGCATTTTTTGAGCACGTTCTTTTGCATCAGTCGCTTCACGGTATAGATAATGATTAGCAATCTGTTTTGTCTTAGCAGCAAGCTTTGTTTCATCGGTAGTCGCAACAGCCGCTTCTTGAGCTGCTTTGATCTCAGCACGATAAAACTTATTAGGCTTCATCTGCTTATAAGTCATACCGTCAATTAAGTCTTTTGCTTTGGCTTTCAGGTAATCACGATTAATCTTTGATTTCCCCTTACTAAGCCCTTTGATCTCCATCAACAATAACTTAGCTTGCTCGTCATTATGGACCGCTTCTCGCGCCTCTAATTCAAGGCGGCCATCATTGAGCATGTCGCCATATTTCTCAATCATCTTCGCTTCAGCCGCTTTAAACGCTGTACGCTTAATCGGACCAGCTTCACTCATTTCATTGATCATTGCTGTTACTGAAGAGTAACCAAATACCTCGGCATATTCCGACGGATCGACACCATCTTTTTCAGTGATTCTCGTTATCAATCGCTCAAGATTTGATTTGGCTTTCTTTTCAGTAACTTCTGGCTCGTACTCTTCGCCGTAATAATCTGCATATTCGGCTTCGGCTTGGGCTTCAATGCCCTCAGGCGTAAAGACTAAATCACCAGATAGCTCTCTATCCACTAAATCCAGTATGTCGTTAGCCGTGGCATCAACAGAATAACCAAGCTCATTTGACATCTCAGCCAGATCATCAGCCGTCATTCCTTTATTCTTTCTGAATATCGGACGACCAAATACTTGATTATTAAATGCACGATCTTTTAAGTACTCAGGATCAACAAATTCGCGCACCCAAACAGCCATATTCAAGCCGCCTTTTTTGGCAGCTGCAATCAATAATGAATCTTTCTCTAAATCAATATTTGAGCCAGCAAGGAATCGTTCTTTTGTGGTCTTGCCAGGCTTAATACCTAGCTCATCCTTAACCATTTGCTTATTCATTGGGTTTTCTTTGGCTAAGTCCAACGCCTTATAAGCCGGCATTTCTGATAGCGTTTTAATCTCTTCTTCAATCAGCCCTGATCGTTCTTCATTCCATTCTTTGGTCTTGCGTTTTCGTAGCTCATCGATAACCTTTTGATTTAGGTCAGTGGTCGCAGTTGATTTAGCTTTAGCCGCTTGAGCTTGGTATGATTTCCATTCATCATCGGTCATTCCCGCTTGTTCAGCAGACCTGAATAACTGATCATAGGCAGGATTCGCCATGGCCTGTTCAATCTCTACCTCAGTAGCAAGCATTCTATCCATGTATTGACGGATTTCTGGCGTTAGATTAGCTCTGCCAAGCCGTGAATCAGTTATCTTACGATAGATGATAGTTAGCCAACGAGAGAATGCTGCAAACGCTTCACGAAGCTTTAACGATGGCGCTTTGCCCTCGCGCAAGTAAACTTCAAATGTCTCTGCAAATTTCTCGTGATGCTCAACTTCGATTTCATCGAATGATTCAACACCCAGCCAATCGAGTAAAACCTGTTGCTCTTTTGTCTGCCCGAATTTATCAGCAAATCGTTTCTCCATTTCAAGGAATAGATGCCCTGATTCATGTAGGAATGATGACAAATCAGATGCTTTTGTTAATCTGATAATCGATTCATTTGTTTTTGTGAATTGGATTGATGCGCGGGTTGGCTGAAACAATGGAACACCCTGTGATACGGACTCAATCATTGATTCAGTTATTGGTAGCGACCAAACTTCGGCAGGCTTTTCTTTGGCTTCTGAGTACGCATTAAAATCAGCATAATCAGTTGGCTTTCCGCCACTAATATTTATCTCTGATGTTTCAACTTTAGCGCCAAATTTCTTGCCAAATTTCTTAGCATAAGACGGTAGCATTTTGTCATAAAATCCCTTCATACCTTCGCCACCGACTTTTAAATCAAGGCCGGAAAAATTACCCTCTACTTCATCTTGTGATGCATTTACTATTTTCTCAGATAAGTCTTTGCCAACCAAATCAGATAATTCATTTTCAGGAACGTTGTTTTTAGCGGTGCTTGTCGCCCCATCTTTTTTATAACTAATATTATACGTATCATCTGGATTCGCGTACCAACCTATTGAGTCAACTTGCTTGCTCAGATCATATCTATTCGCTTGCTGTTCACCAGTAGTCCATGCGATTTTATCAAAGCCATTTTCAGCCGCATATTTCACCATTCGACGAAATGCTGTTTCATGCCATGTTTTCTTTAGTGGCGCATCTGGAACAGCGCCCGTAGATTCCCCGCCTTCACGTATCCCGCGTATCGCCGATAATTCATTTATTCTAACTCGTAAATCAGTGACTTTTTCAAACGCATCTTTAATCTCTGCCGGAGCATCCGGCTGCTTGCCTCCTATTATTACGGCCTTAGCGCCACCATGCTTATCAAAGACGGCTTTCTTTTCAGAAACAAGCTTGTCATATTCCGATTGCTCTTCAGTTGTTAGCTCTCTGGTATATCCTTTCTTTCTCCCTGCTTGGTGCCAATCGCTCTGTATTTCCTCAAGGAATAAAACCTTGTTGCCATCTACATCAGTGCGCTCGTTGAATCGAGTATGGGCCAATATATTCAGCTCATCGTAGTGGCCTGATCTAAATCCAGTATCAATATCTATAGGGTCATGCTTGCCCAGCGCTCCACCTATTTTTTCTGCTCTTGCTTCTGCAGATTCTTTTGTTGCCCAATACCCATCGGATACGCCATCTGGACGTAAAACCTGCCATTGATCTAACTCTTTCTGTTTTGCTGGCAATGTAAGTAATAGCTCTTGATAATTTTCTCCATTAGGTAGCTGCCAATCGCCAAACTTAGGGCGGCTTTCAACTCCTTTTGTTCTGTCGTCAATTAGCTCCTCGACTTCACGGACAGCATCTTGCATGTTTTGCGCGTCTGCTAATAGCGTTTCTTCGCCTTCTTTATCAGACCAAACATAACCCTCATTGAGATCAAGAATCTGACCAACGGGTCTGTTTAAATCATCAACAAGATTGTTTCCGCTCCACGTATAACCGCTATCGGACTTTACCACCCCCTCAATTTCAACCTTATTAAGCTGGATATGATCAAGCAATTCTTCTTTAGTAACTGATTTTTTACCAGCAAGAAACTCATCAACGCCAAGCCATGTTAATTCCTCGGTTTTAATCCCCGCTGTTTTCTTGAGTACGGCAGACCATTGTTGACCAGTCGCTTTGTTTTGTGGCGATTGCTCGACTGTACGCTCTACGTGAGAATAGAATTCACCCTGATACATTATCCTCGGATCAGCAGGGTCGAATGTGCCTATATTGCCTATTGATGACTTAACTTGCTCAGGGAAAAAAGCGACATATATCTTCTCGCCACCCATTCCACTAAACCCTTCAGACACAAATCCATCATGACCAGTAACCTCTTGTGTCGCCCTATTTACAGACTCAATATCAACACCAGCACCAACTATTCCACTTAATTGATCGATAGCTGTATCATTCTCCAATAAATCAGCTGCATTGCGTATTACTGAATCCAGACCCTCGTAAGATGCATCACCAAAATTAGACAGGAATCCATCAGCTATGTCCATCTCCGTTTGCTTTGATTCAATTTCAGCAATTCTAGTTATCAATTCGATTAATTCATCGCCAGAAAATCCTTGTTGATCATACTTAATAGGATTTTGGATAGCCAAATATCCTTGGATCAATTGACCATATCCCTCAGCTAGATTTCTATTAGGTGTAAAATAAAATCCAGCACCCTCAGCCCTGCCTTGTTCGCCTATCCTTGAATAGTCAAAAGCAAAATCACCACCTATATCTTCCGCGCTAGTACCATGATAAACAACCAACGGATCACCATTTTCATCAACTACTTTAGAATCACCAAACCAGTTTTTAAACTCAGGTGATTCTATTAATGGTATTTTCTCGCCCTGATAAAAAGTCTTAACATCTTCAGCTTTAGGCGGTCGAATAACTTGATCTGCATCAAAGGCGACGAAGTTTACCGGACCATCGATATCACGGTAATCAAATATAATGCCGTCAAACCCTTGTTCTTGTAATTCCTGACGATGAGCAAAAGCACTCTCAACCGAATCAAATTCGGGCGTGTCATCAACTTTGTAAATTTTAGGATTGCGAATATCAAGATGGACCGATTCAACAACCGATCCGTAGCCGCTCGCAACACCATGATCAGATGACAGATAAACACCCAAGCCAGATGTAGGATGTCCGGTAGATTTACCTAATGAATCTTGTTCAAAATCATTAGTGCTTAATTCTGCGCCTGACCCTCTGTGGACAAGGGCTGGCTTGCCGTTTCGTAGGATGCTAGTTGCTTCGCTCCACCCGATGTCAGCTTCCCGTCCGCTAATAGTTGTGTAAGGCTTTTCTTCGGCTTGTAATCCCCCACGTCGAACTTCTGAGAGGGCTGCGAATTCTTCAAGGATTTTTTGTCTTTCTTCTTCATTGGTAATTTCCTCAACTTCTATATCTTTACTTATAGCAGGTTCTGGTAATTTTTCTGTGATTTTCGTCTCAATTTCAGACTTGTCATCATTTAATTCTTCAAGACGTGATTCTGCCGCCTTTCTTTGAGCGTCTTTCGCAGATAATCCATCGGCCTGAAACTTAGCGACCATTGAATCGTATATTCGGATTTCTTCCTCGTTCAATCCAGCAGATTTAATACACTTAGATGCCATCAACACTCGCCAATATAGTTATTAGTTCTATTAATTCCTGATCTTCAGCAAGTATTCTATCACGATCAGCCTTGCCTCTGAACGGATGAGTTTTAGCTTCTGCTACGATTTCAGCAGATGGTGTGATATGTCGATATTCAAACCTTGAATCAGGTCTGATCTGTACACGATTTAAACCGGTTCCACTAACAGCTACAGGTGTTATGTGCCTGACTTCTACCTTGTGGCTTGGTCTATGCTGTACTTCATTGATTGTATTCGATACAGGAGCAACAACGGGCGTTACAAATGAAACAGCCAGCGCACCAGCTAAGACACCTTTACGACCCCAATTAATTCTCATATTCGCGCTCTATCGTAATAGGGCTTTTGATGAATCCTCGTTGATCGCGTTCAAAATGAAGCTTGATATTTGGTTGTTTGTTTTCAGGTACATGAACATCGATCTGGCTTTTCATTGCCTTGAGTGCATTAGCAATTGGCCTCATGTCAGCCGCGGGTGTATGAACCTCAATTAACGGCTCGACTTTAATCTCAGGCTCAACATTAATTTCAGGGAATAACGACTGTTGCTGTGGTGGCAATTCAGCTATCTGTTGTTTAATCGACTTCTTCACGCCAAACAATCCCTTAATCGTTGATATGACTCTAGTTTATCATTTATCTCTGTTGATAACTCTTTAGCATTAAAGGTCTCTGTTACTGTTTCGCCAGTTTCGATTATTTCTGATTCCATTTCTATTTCTAGATCATCTGGAATGACCGGCTCGGCTGGCTGATCAAGTATCTGCCCTTCCGCAATAACAGCATCAACATCGCCACGCTCAACACTAAACCCCATCATTTCATAAGCATCTTCAAGGCTCATGTCATGACCGGCTTTTTTAGCCTTCTCAACCATTGCTGCAGCCGCAGCAGGATATAGCTGTGCGCTCTGTCTTGCGGTTGATTCGCCTTGCATTCCAGTAGCTTTTAACTGATCTTTAACATCCTTAAATATTCGATCAGCTTCAGTCATTGTTTCTTTTTCGTCCATCGCCTTTTTAAGCAATGATTGAATTTCGGTCTGATCATCCGTCTCTGTTTCGGCCTGACTCAACGAGCCTTCACTCAATTTGATATGAGGCCGTAATATAGCCATCCATTCTTGATTCTTAGCTATCTCACCAGCGAACTTATCCATAGGGATGCTAACGCTGGTGCCCAAGTCATTCAGTTGCTCTGTGATGTAATCAGGAGCATCTATCAATTCAGAGGCGATATCATTGGGGACCAATACATCTCGATCTTCACCCAGGCTATTGATGAAATCCTGAAATTGAGCAGTAGCCCGATTATTAGTTGTGCTTGTTTGCGCATAAGAGACTATCTGATCAATTGTTTGTTGTTCAGAATTAGACCTCCCTGTTTCTATTATTTTAGCCTGAGTCCTGTTTCCGATGGCCTCAACGGTTGCGCTTACCCCACGAATACCGCCACCCATACCAGCACCAGCGACCAGACCGGCAAACTGTCGATCAACCATCTCAGCAAATGAAAAGTCTTTTTTTGTGCCTAGTGTCTCACCTGTATATTCAATTCCTTCTTGCGCAAATTCAGTCAACCCTTCTGTCGTTGCAGCCGCTCCAATAGCTTTGCCGACACCTTTGGCACCTACTGTTTTACCAAGGCCAAACGTCGCCTTTGCGCCTAATTTTTCCATTAGCGCAACAATAGTGGCGGGCACAACCGATGTCGCTAAATCAGCGCCAGTTACGTCTTCTCTTTCGTCGTTAGCAACTCTTTCTTCAGCTATACCCTCTGTTCGTGATGCGATATAAGCAGGGAGCGTATACATAACAGCGGCCATATGAGGTAATGACTGAACGCCTTGCTCTAATATATAACCAGCTAGATTAGTCGGAGTAACATCGCCCTTTAGTTTTTCCCATGTGAAGTCGGGCTTGTAATCATAGACATCTGCTTTCGATATAGCCTTACCAAACTCTTCTATTCCTGTTTTTTCAGGAGGAACATCCCAAGACATAGAAACGCCATCTTCGCCAAATACAATACCTGGATTGGGAAGACCGGTTGTTCTAACAATAAAGTCGTCGAAGTCATCTGTCGTATTGCCAGCAAACTCTATCAAGTCACCCGTTAACTTATTTACTGTATTTAAACCGCCTCGCGCTACATTATTCCAAAATCCTCGCTCCGGCTCTTTTAAGGTATCCTCCATTCCTTTTAGGATATCCATATCATCAATAGACACAGATGCGTTATCGGTATTGCTTAACCATTTTGATGTTTTAGGATGAGAGCTGCGCAACTTATCAATATCAATCGATTGCAATAAATTGCGCTTTTTAACTTCATCGATCTGTCGATCAACTGTATCAACAGGCAAATCATGCTGAATCGATAAAGACAGACTTTCTGCATGCTTATCTGGATTTCTTTGAGCCGCAATATCAAGCGATGATTCCAGCTTATCAGCAGGGTATTCACTATCAGGGCTATCATTAGCCATTACCTGGTCTAAGTAATCACTGACCGGCATTAGTTAGCTCTGTCATTTTTTGCATTAACTCTTCAGGGCGAGGCAATACACCTTTATCCTCATAGAACTTTTTAGCTCGGGCCCACTCTTTAGGGTTTTCTTCCCTCATATCAGAAAGCACTTTCCGTCTTTCTTCTACAGGCATTTCATAGAAAGGTTTTTGCGTCCATCTCCACCCTGCATCATACTCTAAGAACATTCGGTCAATTTGTTTATCCCGATCTTCTGACGAAGGATTCTTGCCATAGTCTGCGATGTAATTCTTACGCCACTCGCCCATATCACCCAACATAACCCGTCTTTTTTCAGCATCGGATGTGGCAGGTAACTTGGCAGATATTGTCTGAATATCCGTTAATCCCGAATCAACTTCAGGCGGAATCAACCCATCGATAGAAGCGCTTGACCAATCTTCTTGTTGTTTCGTACTCATGGTGCTGAAATTCTTTAACACGTATTCACGCATCTCAATGCCAGCATCTTTATTTCCGCGGTCCGAGGCAATCTTTAACTGGTACAAGTGATCATGATGATCGACATTAAAAGGAACCTTGGTACTTGATACGCTGGTTTTTTGGGCAGCAATCATTGTTCTTTGAACGTCGGCACCCATTACATCCCATTCGCCCTCTGCTTTTATATCAGCAATTGTTTTATCGCCTAAAGCAATATCACCATACCATTTATCTTTTAATTCTGTTCGCTGCTCAGTAATGGCTATCTTGCGTTTCTGAGCAATATAATCATATCTGGCCTCAGTCGCCTTTCTCAATTCTGGTTTTTTGCTGAATTTCTTATCAATCGCCTTCATTACTTCGGCTCTGTTCATATCCGAATCAAGATATTCATCTGCCTGATCTTGTGATTGATTAATAATTAGCTCATCTTCAATGCCTTTCTTTAGCGCAGCTAGATCATCAGGAGGCAATCGCTTTTTAAGCAACTTTAATGCACCAAGACGCTTTTCAAGTGGCAACATAGTCACATAAGCTTTTGCGGTATCATCTTGCATCTGTTTGTGTAATTTTGCGCCTGTCGCTTCATCAATGTAATTTAGCTCTCTTGCTGAATTAATCGATTTAGTAAACAGCTCATTCGCACGAGCCAACCCATCAGGGCTTTTATCTCTTAATGATGTGTCTCTGATATTGTTAAGGCGATCAAATAAATTAGCTTTCTCAAAATCTACTTTCTTGCTCCATGCCTGATTACTGACTTGCTCGCCACGACTTGCAATCTCTTTCTTGTATTTATTAACAAAAGCATTTCTTTGATTAGCATCGGTTATCTTTGCAGCAACCTCACCAAGCTTTCCAGTCGCGTCGGTATCAAAACGATTGCGCATAGTATCGTGATCGTCATCCTCATCAAATGAATTAGCCGATCCAACCAAGTGCGTATACATTTCAGCATCGGCATCAGATGTCTCTTTTTCAATCCTTGCTCTATAAACATCAGAAGTGACATCAGCAACAGCCAAAAGGCTTTTACCAATATTTGCACCAACACCGCGAGTATCAATATCACCCCTTGCTTGAGGTATATCGCGTTTTAGCTGCCTA
This sequence comes from uncultured Kordiimonas sp., assembly GCA_965603205.1. Taxonomy (GTDB): domain Bacteria; phylum Pseudomonadota; class Alphaproteobacteria; order Sphingomonadales; family Kordiimonadaceae; genus Temperatibacter. The sequence continues at coordinate 17,319 of CBFDCC010000017.1, forward strand.
TAATCAGGGATGGTTGACATTGCTTATGCCTGCATTGGTGTTTTATAGGATTTATACATTCCAGCGCCGCCACTTATTGCAGTGCTTAGGGCTCTTGTTCTTGCGGCCTTTTTCTTAACCTTGCCTTCATATATCGCAAGATCAGCCTCTTGTCTGCCTTCGTATAGTGCAGATAATGCATTATATTCTGATTCAGCCTTTATCTTACCAAGTGTTTCGATAGCCCCTGCATCTGACGCACTACCGCCACCGGCAGCCATTGCAGCTCTCGCATCTGATTCAACAATATCACCAGCTCTTGTTGCTTCAGCAGCACCACGAGTACCACGCGCCATCGCTGTTTTAGCTTTGAACTTAGCAACTTGCTCGGCAGTTTTGCCTTCTTCAACAGCACCGGCAACACCAAGGGCCGTTGATGCGCCTATTAGACTTAATGTTACTGGGTCGGCCATTTATATATTCTCTCTGAGTAAGGTTCAAACCCAACATATTCTAAATAACCCGTTGAGTTCTTTTCGTGTTCATCGGCTTTTGCGTATATTGTCGAATCATAGCTATTTAATATATCTCTAAACATTATTGCCGCCTTAACTAATGATTTCGGGTATTTCCTAAGCTTATCATCAATGCTACTAAATGCCTGTAGATTAGCGGTATGAAGCACTCCAGCAATACCCAGTATTTCTCCATCCAATTCAGCTACTATTCCTCTAAACGACTCTTTATAAGTCTTTCCTCTGTAGGCTATTATATCAGCCTTAGTCGCTGGTCGCAGTACCACGCTCACCTTCAATTCCATAAGATAACGCAAGAATAGTTACAGGTCCGGTAGCTCGCATATAAATACGCGGGTCAACTTCGTTTTGGCCATCAAACTCAAATGGCAGCTCACTGTAATCCGATATAGTAGCGGTAGTTGCTAAATCCGTACCGTCCTCAATAGCAGGCATGCCTTTAAGCAATGCAACAGATGGACCAATCGACAACGACCCAGGCCAATAATTCATTAACACAAGACCTGTATCGACAATGCGTTTCTGCTCTGTCAATACCGTGTAAGTGTCATAACCGCTTAATTTGTTAGACGTATAATCAGCCACATAAGGAACACCAACAATAACATCGGTCCATGCCGTACCCACTGTAATAACACCGGCCGCTATCGTATAAGTACCACGATCTTGACCATCAGCCCACACACCCACCGTTTCACCATTAGCGATATGCGCCATCGCTATACTTGTGCCTGGTGATGTATATCTCAAAAAACTATCGAAAGTTTCTGAAGTCGTACCACCAATTGAGTCTTTGAATTTAGCCATCTTCTCAAGATAAGTTGATGCCCCGCGTTCAACCACAAAATAAACGCTATCCTCATCAGCCGATGGCAATACAACGACATCTTTAATATCGTCATCCATTGTGAATCTTGACCAGCCTGCAACATCTTCAGAGGTATCAACCGTATATACAACGGCATTCCCGTCATCTAATACAGCAAATATTCTGGTTTCAGGCTGCCTTGTAATAGCCATCCGATGAATACCTGCAGCGCATATTGATTGATTCAGTATCGTTGCATCAAGGGTGCCAAATGTAGCTTGATCAACCGTGTTATCCAAAGAATAGATTTTATTGCCTGCTCTCTGAACAAAATAAATAGTGCCGTCGATCTTAATCGGCTCTACATTGTCCGAGCCCTGAGTTGATCCGCTTTTAACATTGGCTGTGGATTGCGTTAATATTTCACCATAAGAACTTGATCTCAAAGCAATCTCATCACCAGATGTGCCCAATATCAATTGATTCGCTGATTTAATCCATTTAATAGGGTCCGAGGGGCCAAACCCTATCGTTCTAAGAATCGAAGCCGAATCGCCTTCAATCGAACGATCAAAAGAATAGTAGGCATCAGACACTGATCCCCATATTTCCTCGTCGCCACCGAACCATAAACGGCCTTCAGCTAACTCAACAGTCGAAGGGTAGCTGCCAACCATCCATGCGCCTGGAGTCCAGTTAAGTGTCTCATTGTTGTTTCCAAAATCTTTTAATATCTGTATCTTAGCAACAGTACTGGAAGTGACTTCTGTTACTCTACATATTCCCTCTATTGAACCAAAGTCATAGGTCAGAAGTAAAGTCAAAGTGTCAGGAGTCGGGTTATCTCCAGCTATCACGTAAAGCCTATAGTAAAATATAGAATTATCGAAAGTGTCATCAAATGATTTATTTTGATTTGTTGTGTATGACTCAACATCATCCCATGTAAACCCATCAAATGATCTTTGAAGAGTAACGGTAGATGACACATGGCCGTTTGTAACCACCGTGAAAACACGGCTAGACCCTACTCCTGTTACTCTTATTGCGCCAGTTCCGGCCCCTGTGTCTACAGAAACAGACTCTTGGACCTCTTGACCATTAGATGCGTGTTTAAATAACTGGCCTATATTACCTATTGTAAAATAATCCTCTGAAGCAGTTAGCGTAGTATCTCCAATTATACTCGCAGGAGTCATTGTTATAGCAGATGTATTGATCGTATCAAAAGGGCCATCATCACTTCTAAAATCCACAACAGACCAAGACTTATCGCCTCGATGCTCTATTTGAAAAGGAGCCGCCCCATTAGCCGCACAATAAACAACATCCAATGACTGCACGTACCTAACGGAGCTTAAATCTAATCCTGACAATGCCGTACTAATAGTCATAGTTGAGTTAGAGAAAAACCCAGCTAAAGTGACACCTGCCTCATATTTCTTGAAATTAGAAAAAGTTAATTTGAGATTGGATGATGCAGGCGTAAAGGCAAGAAAATGATATCCAACCCTTAATTCACCACTATATATATTATCATCATCCCCGCCATCGCCTATCTTTACAATCACAGGAGCTCTAACAATATTAACTACTAAAAAGTGCTCGCTTCCAGTATCTACAGTTGCTATTGTTTGATAAAAGCCGGCACTACTTGTGCCGTCGCCAGTTAAACTCATACCGCCATCACCATCAAAACTATACCATCCGGTAACAGCGCCACCAGATGTAACAGAAGTCCACCCAGATGTATCAGTTGTTAGAGATGAATTTACTACTGTCGTAGTAACAGATGTGGTGTCGATTTGAGTGTCATTTACAATGAAATCGACACTGCCATCATAAAAGTGAAGAATTGCTGTGTCATCTACCGCGGATATAAACGGAACTAGATGGTGATCTGTACCAGCTAAGGTATCGATGTATTCAGTACCAGGACGATACGCCATGTTTCCTAGTCGTGAAGGAATAAAGTTTTCCATCAGTGCAGACGACTGATTGACTCTTTTAACATCTTCCCTGGTCAGGGCTCGTTGATCAATTTCGCCCCTGTTAAAATGATTAACTATGCTACGAATCATTACGGTCTGTCTCTGTTGTTACCGCCTCTGTACCGCGAGCCTACCCAGTTACCAGTAGCTAATAATCGTGGTGGCGCAGACATCGCATCATTAGATTTAGCTGAACTCTCGCGCTCTTCAAATATTTCTCTGGCCAGCATAACGTCGGCACCTTCTGATTTAAGGCTTGCAGCCGTATCTTTAGCCATCTTTGCCGCCACTAACCGCTTAAAGAAAGTTGGCCATGTTGACGGATTAACCAACCAATCAGAACTAATGTACTGCAGATAGAATTCATCTTGGTCCGTATAAAATTTGCCGCCCTCATCATGATAAAGCTTTAATGGTTGTTGCATGTATTCATCGTAGAAAATTCCATCGATGCGATGCATATCAGCCGGTTTCGTATGAGCTCTTGAATAGCCCCACGCAGGCTCTACAGATGGATCGTACTGACTTTTAGTAGTAGTGACACCAAACGTCCAACCAGTGTCCTCAAGTAGCTCAGATACAATTCCTGCATCTAAGGCTCTATCTAGTTTAGTTCGTCGATTAGAATCATCAGTATTCGATGTAATCTCATCCAGCCCCATACACAATAGCGCATCGTTATAAATCAATCGCCAATCGTTGGTTAATGTATTAGTGGTCGCAGATGATCTGTCAGTAGGCTCTCTATCGCCATCTAATTGAATCGTTGAATCAACACGATCAAGAAACAGCGTACTGATATTATCAAGTTGCCCTGGATTAACTTTAGCGCAAATCTCTCTGGCTAAATAAGATGAGACAACACGAGAAAACGAAGTGGACCAGTTTGTAAATGACGTAACGTGATCATCTGAAACATATCTCAGATAAATAGTTGCGTATTCACAGGCTATTGTTCCGCCTTCGATTATGAAACGAGATATTTCTTGATCAAGTTTAGAGTCGCTATAAACTTTATCTATCGTAATATAATCAGAGGGAAGCGTATGAACACTATCAAGATCATGCTCAGCACTAGCTGCAGCAGAGCTCAACTTAACAGTCTTTCTAGCAAATACAGGCTTTACAATCTCAAGACAATACTCGATTGCATCAAGATCATAAGCGCCATCTAATAAATGCCTTGGTAATCTGTCTTCAGTTAAACTTGTTAAAGTACGCTCACCTAAAAGAGTAAGCGCATTGTTATATAAAGACAGCTTATCAATAGCCATTAATTAAGCCCTCAGAGCTTTTTGATAGTCCGCTAGTTCACGCATGGCTTCCAATTGGGTAGCCATATCTTTCTTTACTACTTCAGATGTCTCGTTATTGACAATACACCACTTATTGCGCCCCATCATCTTAGTGATAAACTTGCCTGCAGTGTCACCCATTACTTCATGGTCAACAGCATCAAGCTCATTAAAGCTATAAATCTTAACTTTGACGGATGATCCTTGTACAAAGGTACAAACGCCAAGTGCAACGAATGACATATCATCTGCGATACATCGAATATCACAACCCATCGTAATACTACGCGCTACATGGGTCCATAAATCGGGGTTTTCTAAATCTTCTTTCGATAGTTTGCCAGATACTTCGGCACTAAATTGTGGAACTTTGTGTGTGATTGCGCCAAAGTCACCGCTAGACAAGGGCTGGATTTTTTCTTCACGTTTATCGGCTGATTTAGCCATAAGGTATGCTCCTTAATAGTTAGAAAAAAGCACCGGCCCCAAGATGAGGCCAGTGAATACGGTTTACTGCTTAACTAAGAGCTACAGCGCCAGTATTTTCAATAACAGTGCCGTTACCAGCATCATCAAAGAATACAGTTAGCTGCTCAGCCGGAGCATTAAGAGTGGCGATTGTTGCAGTGCCATTCCATGTTCCAGATGTTAGCGTTACAGTATGCGCCGCCGTACCTGACGCACTTGTATCTTTTACAATAAACAATCCAGCATGAGCAATCGAATCAGCAATTGTTGCTGCTACTACGACTGTTGCATGATTTACTTCAAGAATACCAACTCCTGGCGTTACTGCTGCCGTCGCTGTTAATTCCTGAGTCTGGTTAATTGACAATGAAGCTGCGCCATTTGCTGTGACAGTAGTCACTAAGCAAATTTTAGACATGCTATTAGTGCTATCAATTACGATAACAGTATCACCGACTTTCATTCCTAGGTCGTAACCATCGGAAAAATAATCAGCAACTAATACCAGTGCCAGCGAATCAGCAGATTTATAAACCCAAATTGCACCACCGTCAGCGCCTAAACGCTGAGAGACCAATGCAGCCGGAGCAGATGTTGAATAAGCCATTTCATAATCTCCTTAGATTAAGTCAAAGTCAGATCAGTGTCATCATGTGTAATCTTGATGATACCGCTGTTTTGAAGTAACTTAGAACCCATGTACGCAGTACAACGCGCCCATGACTTATCATTCTTTTCGTCGTAACCAACGTGAGTTTTGATAGACTCATTATCACATGCATGCCCAATCGCGCTCTTAGCATAAGCATAGCATGTAGCAGAGCCCGCCAAGCCATCTAAGCCAGTGTCAACGATCCAGTTAATGCCATGCCATCTGAAAGCGTCATCTTTGCTTACATTCTCGAAAGGCTTGGTATTAACATAATCAGATGAAGTGAACGAATCCAACTGCATCATATTGCCGTGGAAGCCTGGAGTGATTAAAGCATAAAGCTCATCATGCGCAGCGTTAGCATTGCCTAATGTAACTTTGATTTGAATCAAACTAGCTAGGAACGCAATTTTTGAAGTTTGCGTCATTGTTTGTGTCACAGTAGCTGCAGACAAAGCCGTATGAATGTCAGAATCAATCTTACGATTAATTACACCCATTGAAGTTTGTTGCATGATACGACGACCATCACCTTGAGATGCGAACAAGTTAAAGTTTGAGCGCTCAGGAACATCATGCCATTCTTTTAAAGTGGCAGAATATTGATTTAGGTTATCAGGACGTGTAGGAATGTCACCATTCACACCGCGTGTTACTGCTGTTGCACCGCCAGAATCAGCGACTAAGAAAGTGGCAGTATTGCCATCTACTTCAGTTTCGGTTGTAACAGTGTTACGAACCAAAGACTGACGTTTCTCGAAGCCAGCTATAAACTCTTTGCGGAATTTTTCTTGAAAAGCTGAGTCAGCCATCAGAGTATCCTCAAATTAGGTTAAGTAATAAAAATCTCTACTTCCCAGTTCGAGTTAGCCTTCTGATGGTGTGTATGCGGGTTAGCCTTAAAGGGGCCGCTGCGCCTTCATTCAGGGGTCTACTTTGGTCTGTACGTATATTTTAGTCTTATGCGTGAAGAGTGTCAATAAAGTGGCATCCTTGCCTGTTTGTATTCCAAGTCGGGTGAAACTGAATTAGTATCGTCCTTGAGTAAAGCTATCCTTTCGATCACCTCCTTCAAGTTATTCCATTGATTCGAAATGATCTATAAATCCTTGTATCTCCTTATCAATTCTCGCACTTTGATTAACTTGATACCTCTCTATACTGCCACCGGCAAACACAAATACCACAAATACCTTGCCTTCGCTCATTTCTGTTTTTACTGAGCAAACCATTAGTGGATTTATCATTGTGCCATTATTGCACTCGAACAACCTCACTGCGCATTCATTCCGTTACGAGCATTGTATAAAGCTTCAAGGCGATTATTTGCCTCAGTATCTTTGTACCATTCGTCAGTTCCCATTCTTGATTCAAGTTCTTTGATTTCATCATTCATTGATTGCATCGGGTTATTCGAATTAGGCACAACGGTAGCAGCTGGGTTTAACTTTCTGGCCCATTCAGCCATCGCAACCATGACTTCAGGGCTATTAAATACAGCCTTACCATCTGGAAGTCGCGCATTCATAAATGGGTCTTTGATCGATTCAGGTAGCTGATTAAGCAAACCAGTAATCATATTTCTATTGGCCTGATCATCGCCGCCCCAAGCTTCTTTTAGTTGCTGATTAGTGAGCTGCGCATCAATACCATCTTGGCTAACGCGTGCATCAGCTTCAGCCTGACGACTCTGAAGCATTGCATTAGTCATTGCGCTCAACGTTTCATTGGATACATTACTAGCATGAGCCACTTCATAAACTGATCCCATCACCGCCTCATCAGCCTCACCAAGAACAAGTCCCTCATCAAGACTTAACTGATAATCAGCTGCTGTTTCGGGAACGCCATGTGCTAATCGATAGTCGGCCATTTGTTCATCAGTTGGATTTTCAGGCAAGCCATTACTAATCTCACCGCTGCGAATCTTTTCTTGAGCAGACAGATAGTTCTTAGTGAATACGCCGAAGTCTGATACTCGATCAAGCTGCTTCTTTGCTTTGTCGAACTCATCGCCAGGCTCAAAGCCTGCTTTACCTAAAGCCTGGTCACGCCAATCTTCAGGAGCTGTACCAAAGAAATCAATAGGTGTATCCCCACCCCCAGTGCCATCACCACCTTCTCCGCCGTCGCCGGCACCAGAATCACCAGCACCGCCTAAATCATCACCTTCACCAGCTTCTTGCATATAAACATTATTAAACCGTTTCATCTTTATCTTCCTCTTTTATTAGTTTCCCAATGGGAATGTTAAGGTGTAGCAAAATCTGCTGGCCAACGAATGCGCGACCAGATATAAAAGTTGATTGATCTTGTGAATCAGGAATATAGCAAAGATCGTGAGCCCTTGAGAAGTCGTTAATAATAATTTTCAGCGCTAACTTCTGTTGATATTCGTCAGCCTCGCCTTTACCAAGCGCCTTGATTGCTTGAATCTCTGACTTATTCAGCTCTTTGCATTTAAAGCATACAGGTTTCTTTACTGCCATTATTTAATGCTCATATAGTTTTCTGATAGGCTGAGTCGCCTCAAATGTCGTTGTGTTATCTGTGTTCTCTATTGTGCATTCAATCAGCCCAAATTCCAGCAACTTAACGCCATCAAATGAAAATGACTCTGTATTATCTGCCTCAACAACAATTTCAGACCTATTGATAACATCTTCAAGACACCAATCACCATCACCCATAACGCTATCTATCGCGCCCATGATGGCGAATTCTTTTCTATTAGCAAGAGTCGATGCCAGTATATCCGCAGTTTCCTGTATTGCCGTCATCTTTACGCCTCTTCTTGTTCTAACATCCCGCTTTCGGCAGCCATTTGAGCTGCTTTAGTAGCCGCATCAACTTGCCTGATCTGCATAACCTCTTCAGGAAGGCGCTTCCACTTCTCAGGGGCACCGGAGCCGCCCATAGCATCGCGTAATGCTTCATCAACATTCACATTAGCAGAAGCATTAGGATCAATATCACGAGCTCTAACAGCCATATCAATTACTTGACCGAATTGACTCACTTTCTTCTCTTCCTCGGATTCGCTTAATGGAGACATAAACTTAAACACAACATCACGATTCAGTAATGATTCTGGAATATCTTGAGGCGACCCCAAAAATCCAGCACTCATCGCAATATCAAATGATAATTCACATATCTGGCCACTGTATTCTGATTCAATAGGCGCAAACAATGGTAAGTTTTCTCTACGATACTGCTTCATACGTTCAGATACTTCAAAGGCCGTCATCTCACGACTTGTATCAGGAAGCGTCAATTTATTGGCATAGAAAGCAGAGCGTAATGTTTCTGCTATTCCGTCTTTCATCTCTAAACCAATAGGGAATCCGCCACGATCTTGAGCCAATGGACGCAATGCAGCGCCTAATCTCTCATCATATTCTTCATCAACCCACGTTATACCATCAGATGACAAGTCAACGTCTGATCTAATAGCCTTCTGAGTGGCTATTAATGGCGGTCTTGTGTACCTTTCTGCAGCTTCAAGTAACGTGAACTGCATCTGCTGCATAGATCGAGCATCAGGCAACCCGCATACAGTCGCTGGTGAGTACGCAAATGGCGAACCAGGTATCGTTTTGAATCTCGGAATAACATAATACTTATTGTTAATACCTTTTTTCTCAACAATATGATCATTCTGTATATCAATAAACACTGATACATAAGGGAATTCGTCGAACTCAGATTCACCATACATTTCTGATGGAATAACTAAATGCTTAAGATGGCCTTTCTTTAATAAGTCTTTGCCTGTGGAGTCGATAATCTTTTGATGTAAATTATCTTTACCAAAGATACTAATCATATCACTATAAGTCGGCTTCCACGTTCTAACAACACCGCCCACTTGACCAGACTCATCGTCAAACCATGAGCAATCTCTTAAATGCCAGCACCGGTATAGCAATCCATCGGCTTTTTTATTAACCTCTATCGATAAAACGCATTGACCAAACGTAACAAAGTCATGATCACCTTCTTTTGTGGACCGGGTAAAATTAGAGCCTCTATCATTAATTAGCTCCATTAAGCGCCCTGAAGCCCATTGAAGCCACATTGCACCCATTTGATCAGGCTCGCCATTTACACCGACCTCAAACCATTCACCATCACGAAGCATGGCGCTTAATGAATCACCCAAGTCTCTACGAACAAGAATAGGATAAGATTCAGCCAATTGATCGGCCAGCTCTGCGCCTACATTTCTTACATTGGTAAAATCGGATCGTTCAGGATAGAAGTTATCCGCTAATGTCTGATACAAAGACATCATTGGCTGATGTTCAGCTATTACTTTGTTGGCTAGTTGTTTTAGCCCGGCTATATCAAGCATAGTCTTATCCTAGTTTGTCATCTGTACCGGTTAGAACCGTTCCTGCTCTACCAGCTTTGGAATATCTACGAGCAGCCTCGCGCTGCCTTGCCTTTTGTTTTGTTAGGTCGTCAGGAGTTGGGGCCGGAATCGAGGCGATATAATTTTTATGTTTTTCCTCTAAGCTCTCACTAAGACCGAGAGATGTTGATGCTTTATCGAATAATTCTCTAACGTCGCTCATATCAATAACTCCTACGCTTATTTGATCCAAAATTTGATGCTGATCTTGCTTGTCTGTGTACTTTGGGAGGCGTCCATTCATTCTCTGCTTTCTTTGTCATGCCAGGGAATAATTCAGTAAATCCCCACACAGCAGCGTCAGCCCTATCTGGTGACTTCAATCCCTGATAACCAGATGTCGTCATTGAACACATTTGATCCTCGATCTCAGGGAAATAACCCACATGATGTATTTTATCCTTTTCATATAATGCTGCAATAGGCTCAGCTCTCGCCACCTTCCCCCGTGATGCATTGACTTCATTATACGCAATTGTTGCGTCTTCTGCCTGAATAATAGCTCTGACCATATCACCGCCAAAGTTTTTCTCTCCAATGACTCTATCAGCCTTGTGTCTCTCGTAAGCACTAGCTGCAACACCGCCCCATTTTTCAGGGGAATACTTACCGCTCAAGTCTTCCAGTAAGTAGCCATCACCATCAGTACCAAGAGCGCAAACCGTTATGCCAATCTCATCAGATCGTTCGTCTTCAGGACCACTGCATCCACTAGGGTCAACAGCAACGACAATACGCAGCCAATCAGGGAGCGTCCCTTCCTGTCCTAGCCGTCTATTCTGAGCAAGCAACTCTTCGGTCCACAATGCGCCATCTGTATCATCAGCAAAATTGCCATCCTTGAATCGCTTTCTCGCCTTCTCAGGTAGGTCATTAAGCTCTGCTATGTACTCAGGATCGAGATTAGCCATGTTATCAATAGGATTTATTTTGTAGTAGGAGTAGTTGAGAGGTCGATTGATAGGCTGTTTTGTTTCAGGGTCTTTCTTCTCTATGAATAATCGATATACCCAATGGGTTTTTGCGCTTGGGTTTAAGTCGTAATAAGCTTTAAGCTTAAGATTGTCTGTCTTCTGGGCTAATCGAGACATTGCCAATACCCGAGATGCCCAGGGTATCTGGCTTGTTTCATTCAAATAGATGGTTGCGTACTCTTGACCAAGTATCTTTTCGGTCCGCTCTTTATCATCCAAGCCACCAAACCATATTTCTGAGTCATTAGGCAGGGTCAGGAACCAGTCTGTTTTGTTAAGTACGCATTTCTCCCACAAATCAGGCCAGCACAAAGCAAATACTTTCGGCAACGTGTCGTAAATAATGGACGCTTTTACAGCGTTGAATCTGAATCTAAATATTGCATGACGCGAATTAGGAGCCTTTAAAGCCCTAATGATTAACATGCGAATTAGTAAGAATGTCTTACCAGAACGTGAGCCACCACCCAGGCAGCAATGCACTGCATCAGATATAAGCATATCCCTGGCTTTATCTTGCGCTACCGTTAGAGAAAAGCCACTCAAGCTTGTGAGTCTTTATCAGTCAGATTAACGATGAGATTACCGCCATGCTCGTGCTCTATTTTATCACCATACTTTTTAGGGTTTTCTTTAGCTGATTGCCACTTGAATGCGTCAAGATGTAATTTAGCAAAAGCGACTGATTGAGTAGTCATTATCTTTTGCTTTTCGCCGTCTATTTCGCCCTCAACTTCAGCCAATTCCTTTAGTTTATGCTCGAGCTCATCAAACTTATAATCCTTTGAAAGCTGTCTCGCGCGCGCGTATTGGTCACTAAAATCTTTATACATCTCATCACAATTTTCTATCTCGGCCTTTAGCAACCATCTAAATATCATGGTTTTAGCGGGCATATCATCTGCCTCACAAACAGACCTAAGCGACCCTATCCTTACAAGTCTGTCACATATCTCTGTACCTAGCTCTGGCGTTAGCCCAGGAGGTCTTCCTTTTTTCTTTTTTTCAGTCATTGATTAGAACGAAGTAGGAATAACTATCCCGCTCTCCGTTTCTAAAGGCATACCACTTGCGTTTAGGGCCTTATCGATAATGGCTCTAGCAAACTCACCAGCTTGTTGAGGGGATAATTCTATGTGCTTTACTTCTCTGTCGAGGAACACATGGACCTTGCCGTCCTGGAAGTCTACATTTATACCTAGTTTGCTCATGATTTAATCACCACGCCACTAAATTTAGCTCCGGTATTATCTGGTAGGCATTGTGTCTCAGCTTGCTTAAACATTCCGCCATCTGAACCCATAACATACATAGCCTGTTTATCTGAGCCTTCTCCAAACTCTTCAATCCCGAAACGCCCGTATTTATCAACTCTCTTGCATTTGATTAGTTCGGCTTTGGTTTGATTCGCTAATACTTGAGGAGCAGCGAGCAAGGCCGCGAATCCTTTTATGAATTGTCGTCTTTTCATATCATTCACCGTTTAGTCTGTTTTATTAAACTCGAATTCTTTATTATTTATAAATGAATCATCATCTGAGTGCTGGCGTACAAATAATGCATCACATTGCTGCGAGTATTCAAAGCGCTTCGACTCTAATTCGTCATCTTTGATTCGTTGTTTGTTCAGCTTATGCTCAAATAAGCTGGTTACATTATCTCTGATATCCATACGTCACCTATTAGGTGGGTTTTGGGTATTATACCATATTGATTAGTTTTAAATAATATCACTACTTGCCAGCATAATAATCAGATCCAATAACTCATCATCCTCTTTTAATACCCTGTCTCGATCCGTTTTGCCTCTATAAACGCCTTTTTTTGACGGTATTGATTGATGCTGGAAGAATATAAAAAAGCCTGGGCCTATTGGTACTTCTAAAGTTCCGCCAGTTAGCTGCTCGGCAACCTCAATGTCAAAGCTTGATGAGTCAAATGATGAGCTATCAAACGCTGTAGATTCAAAACTAGCCACAACATTTATCTACCTCTTCTTTGAGATGAGTAGGTTATCATACTTCATACCAGAAAAATTGATAAACAAAATCAGTTGTATTGGTATCTTCGTTTGTTATTTTTAATAGATAGGTATTTCCGCCATCAATTATCCACTCGACAGGCGGCCCTTGTGATTCTCCGCCTTGATTTCCAGCAACAAATATTTTATCTACAAAAATCCTTGTTCCATCTGCTGTTACCGTTGGCCCAGAAGAAACTGCCGCTGTTGCTGTGTTTGAGCTTAATCTATTTCTATTATATGCCGTTATTGATGACCCGTCTGCGGTTACGGTTGGATTTTCAAATAATTCTATTAATACTGGTCCACCATCGGATTTAATGGAAAAATCGCGCCAGTGAATCGGAACAGATGGATTAATATAAAAATACGAAACTCCAGAAGCCGCTAATGCAGGTATAAGTCCTGATACCTCATAACCATTACCATCATGTATGTGCGCGTGATCCGTCTCTATAACCTTTAATGCCTTTGAATAAGCCTCAACAATGCTACTTCCAGCGCTGTCGACTAAAGCGACAGGCAGAGGATTAGAGCCATCAACCAACGTAACAGAATCTGATGCGCCATAAGCATGCTTATAAATTGGATAATGAATGCCACCAATATCATCAGTAGCAACAGTCTGTCTATTCGATGTTTCGCCAGGGTTTACATCTATATTGTCAGCCATGTCCTACCCTCTCCACTTATCAGATTCTATGCCAGTGCCGTTAATTGTTACGTCGTTCATCGATTTAGCATTGCTGTCTAGCTCATTAGCCTTAGTAAATGTTAGCTGCTCTGTTTTAGTCTTTATATCGTCTGCTTTTCCGTCTATCGTGCTAATCGTGTCTAGTTCGGGTGCCCTTGTGGTCGTGTAGCCTTGAGCCGTTAATGCTGCTTGTACTGTCGCCTGGTTTACCGCGTCACCTGTTGCCACCTCAACCACATAAACCTGACTCTTCCAATTTACATCGATACCAAAGCCAGATGTTGTAGGGTCTTTAACCGGATAAGTATCATCATCACGATAAATTCTAGCCGCATCGGTCTGTCGTTTTGAGGCTGTTGTTGTGTTATCAAAGTAAAGATTTAAGTTAGCTGTAACTACTTTGTAATTACCTGAGTCTGGAGAGTCAACACCATCCCAGAACATCTCTATTCCATCGGCCACGGTTAATTGGTAACAATAAAAAGCATAAGCCTCGTTAGAATGAAAATTCTCATTAGCTGAAAGGTCTATTTCATCATTCGTAAAATCCGCTGTGAATTTAGTAACCAGTGAGCCGTCTACCGAATTAGTAGCATAAACACTATCAGCCGTTTCATCACATGCCACACTAAATCCTGAGCTAGTGACTACCGCGTTTTGTGTAAAGGTTTTAAAAGTCGTGCCTGCATCTAACTCAGCAAATCTTATTCTTACTGTGTCACCACTTGCGAACTCTTCACCGTCTGTATAGTTTGATGACCAAGAAGCACTAGCAGGGTCGTTACTGTAATACTGAACATTACGGCATGTCCATGTTATATCATTATCAGTAGTAGTATTACCTGCTGTCGTATCCCAAGTAGGCTCGGTTGTCGCGTGTGTTGTACCGCTATTGCCCGCCACAAAGAATAAGCCTGTTGCGTTATTTTCAGCTCCCGCACCTGTTGATCTTAAATAATAATCACCTGCTGATACGCTTTGACCAGTAGCCCACGCTGTACCTGCCCTACCCGTTTCATTTGTTACTTGTAATCGTGTACTAGCCCCTGCTGCAACCGGCATACCAGATACCGCTCCTGTAGCTGTTACGGGTACTGTGTAGATACTAGCATCATCGGCCTGCATGGTAATAAAATCAGAATGAGGCTCACCTGCCCCGTCTATAACTCGGATACCTTTTAAAGTAGCACCCGCTGTACCAATGAAATCACCGTACAGCGTCTTATAGCCTGTACCTGATTCATAAACCATATCAGGGTAATTAAACGGATCATCACCTTCGAATGTAGCATCTAACGATAGATTATAGTTAATCCACCGCATGATATTTTCACCAGTATTGGAACCTGTATCTGTAATTGTTACAGACCAGTCTTTAGAATTCCACGTAACAGGGGTGGCGCCATGATTGGTAATCGTTACACCGGTAATGCTTGGATCACCTGTTGCGAATCCTGTTATTGCTGTAGGCGCTAACGCCACTACATAGAACTCATCTGCTAATGTGCTGTAAGTACCGACAACATCAACCACGTCTTGTAGATAGCCGTTTTCTTGATACTTCAGAACCATGTAGGCACGATAATCGAAATTACCATGTGTAGCATCACCATAAACCTGTATTAGTTCGTCTACATTGCCTGTATTAGCCGCATCTGTTGGTGCCGCTCCATCTACCTGCTGATACTCTGCTGTGAATGTATCCGAGTCACCGATTGTTAGAATTGCAGACCATGTAGCCGTTAGTGTATCGCCAGTGTCTAAATATCTAAGACCGTCACGAGATAAGAAAGCAATCGCTGTGCTGTTAGTAAACTCCCAGCCATTGAATAAAGTAAATGAATTACCACCGTTAGGTGTTATTGGAAACTCTACATTTTTAAGCGTTGCCTGAGCTATCCACTCCTCGATCATGTGTGAGTAATAGTTTTGTAAGGTGCTGGCTTTACTTAAAGCAAATATTTTAGTTCCAGTAGTTGCAGAGGTGTCTGTTGTATAGGTTAAACCTGAGCTTGCCACATAAGCCCTATCAACTTGCTGTTGTATAGCCAGTGTTGCTTGATTTGCACCCACTGTATGCCCGACTACTCGAATAGGCGTATAACCTGCCTGCATGATTGTGTAGTCAACATCTTCTTCAATCGTTGCTGTATAAGTTTCAGACGTACCGGATGATGCTGTAGTAAAACGCTCTGTGGTTGTACCTGTTGCAAACACTTTAACTTGTGAGTCTGCCACTAGACTATTAAATACAATACCTTTGGCTGGCGCTGTGATCGTAAGTGTTCCCGCACCAGAATTTGTTATATCGGCTGTGACTAAGTTGGTACCCGCATTAACAGAGATAGTGAAATCAGTAGCGCCTGTATACTCAATCTTTGTGGTATTACCAGTGAAGGTTATATCTTCTATACCTGTCCATGTACCGGATTGATTACCAGTGATCTGAATAGCGGTTGTATTGTTTAATAAAGTACAATCATTAAGATTTGTTAAGTGCGACGCTTGTGTGACCGTATAGGCCACTGTATCGGCGCTATTACTAATAGTACAGCCACCAGATAGATCACAGTTATTGTGAGTAATTTCTTTACAAGCAGAGAAAGCCGCACCAGATAACGCGCTGTCTAATGGGTTTAAAACAACAGTGCCATTTAAGACTAATAAACCACTTGTCGATAAATCACCAGACGTTAATTCGAACACATGGTAATCACCCATGTTATAAGTATTAGAATCTAATGTCGCTGAATTACCTGTTCCGAAATCAAACTCTACACCTAACGAAGCCGCGTTGATTTGTGCTTGCACTCTTAAATCTGTTAAATTCAGGGCCGATGGAAACTCTATTGCCTCGCCTGTACTATCCCATACGGTTGTATTAGTGCCGCCATTACCTATTTTGATGCTTTGGGTGCAGTAGAATTGACCTGTTGACTGTGTGTTTTGGGCCTGCACTGTGTAAAGTAAATTTTCTTGAGCTAGATTATAAACATCAACAAAACCAATTGAACCGCCAGTATAGCCACCTAGAATAGACATGGTATTCAAGACATACAACGGACTAAACCATATACTGGTATACCCACCAACCGGCCTAAAGCCCATCCCAAAACGAGTTACAGCACTTCTGTTAAACGTACCGTATTCTTGTATTTCATGGCCCGTTGATACGTCACTTGAATCAGGCATCTGGATAAGGAAAGGGAAAAATGCTTTTGAAGCATCCGGTAAAACACCGTTGCCACCGGCAGACCAACACATTGAATCAACACCATCAGAGGCGATAAAGTAAGCACCACCCTCTGCAAACGTCAAAGGACTCTGACCACTAATGTTGATACCGAAGCTAATTATTTTATCGGTTAAATCCATCGAAGGACTAACCGCGAATGCTTCTACTGCTGGCAAGTCATCATAAACAGATGTTCCCTGAGTGTATAATCTAGTCGTTGGAAAATCATTCTCCAAAGAATCGATGGTCGTGCCTCTGTCAATATTGACCCCATCATCCGTTGAATAAGTCGCATCACCATGAATGTCAGGGATAGTGTTATCACCGGAAGCATCGGCTGTAACATTAACCCTCCGATTAGTACCGTCAATACCGCCAAAGTTACCTGTATTAAAACTATTTAGTAACGTAGCGGGCGGATTACTAGGGTCTTTATAGGCTGCAATGGTTGCACTACCGCTGTCCTTAATGGCAATCGTTATACCGCCTGGGTTTCTTACTGCCTCGGTTTGGTATAAAAACTCACCTGTAGCGCCTGCTGTTAATTGGTATCGAGCCGAGCAAACACTACCTAAATGATACGTGCCACCTGAGCCGTAAGAACAGCTAAAATCTGTTACATCAGGAATAGCTAACTGTGTGCCACCGACATTACTAGGGCTTGCTAACACTAAACAGTTTGCTGTCGTTGTCGTTACACTCGGAAGATTAACGGGATTATTACCGCCACCATTACCCCTTATAGCGAAAACATCAACATAGCCTGTGGTTGGTGCGCCTTTTATAACTCTAAAGTGATAGGTTAAATACGTACTGGTTGAGCAGGCAATAGTGACTGTTGTAGCTGGCGTTGCTAGACCTATATGAGATAAGCAGTATATATCTGAGTCGTAAGTATCGTGTGCCTCTTGCGTCCAGTTAGTAGGCGTACTGCTCATTGTGCCGCCACTGTGAGAGGTGAACAGAATGATTAAATCATTGGTATCGTGTGCCGGTATTTGTAACACATGAGAGGTTGCGTTTGAATTTCCACCACTGGATTTTTTAACTATATAAGGCATTTACTGCGAATCTCTCAACTCTTTAAAGCGCTGATTAGCGCCTATTATTTCGTTAAATAGTTCGTCAATGTATAGCCCTGCATCTTCACACATGAAATGTCCTTTAGAATTTAATGGCAACTCTGGAGGTACAATGCCCTCAATCAAGGAAGGACTTAGCGCGGCTGATTTTGGACTGCAACTTGATAACGTAATCATCAGTAAAACGCTTTTTATCAGGGGTAACAATATGCTTTTCACCGGCCTTGACCTTTTCTTTTAAAGCTTTCGATTGCAGCTTATTATACTCTGTTTCTTGTTTTATTTCACTTGCCGCCTTCTCACCGCTTATAACGGTTTCAAGCTCTGCTTTGCTAATTTTAGCGTCAAGGTGTTCAGAGACATAAAAATACACTGATACCGCACCAATACCCAGTCCGATAAATAAGCCAAGTATTAAAGCGATTGAAGGCGGAAGAGAGGGAAGTTTAATCATTCTTTTCGTCTATCTTGCCTTGTATGAAATGATAAGCGGGGGTTATGACTGCGATTATACCCGCCCATTCTGGTGTCATTTTCCCTGTCATTGCCAAAACAAAAGAGAATATCAAGGCCAATAACATAATGACAAATTTCTTAGATGCAAAGTCCATCATTTATCCCGATGATTTCCGCTGCTGTTCACGTGGTCTCTGATTGATTTAATGGCGCTTGTTCGGCTTGCTTGTTCTAGTGCTGTTTTTTCAGACCTTGCGACTACTTTTTTTAATAATTCGTTTCTATCATCGCCTGACTTTTCTATATATCGCATTGAGGTAGCTATTTTGGTTAGAGTCCTACCATTTTTGGCTATCTCATCTATAGCCATTGTGTTTTTTTCAATGAATCGCCTATTTTCTTGGCTGTAATCAGCGTTATTCTTAATCTGAGCACTCATGGTATTCGTTGACCACATTATACTCGCTGCTGTGGTGACAATACCTATAAACAGCGTTCCCGCTATTCCCCAAATAACATTATGAATAAACTTATTGTTTGTCACTAGCTTGAATCCTTGAGTGGTTTAGCTGATTTTAACTAATTTGTGACCTTTTGGCTATTCAATTACTTTAAAGTCGCATACCTCACCGCACCAATATTGCATTTTTGGCTTTTCCCGCTTCTCTTTGTTGTATTGATTTATGTCAAATTCAGGGAGGGGCTTTTCTGGCTTAGTTGCAGAAAATGACCACGCATCAAGAGGCTGCTTAATTTCTGTATCGCTCATAATGACTTCCTATGATTGGATAAGTTTTATTATATCTCAATAGTGTCAGGCTTTCACTGACTGCGAAATTAGTAATATCATTAATTTCTCTGACGTACTACCCATTAGGTGGTTAACCGTCTATCGCCAATTCCGAGAAAGATGCGATACTTTTTTTCACCTCGGCCTAACTGGTGGCGTGATAACTGACCGACCGAGAACACCCTCAATCCGCATAACCAGCTATCACACCATATTCATTGTTGCTATGCTAAAACCATCCGAACCATATTCCAGTGCCATGTATCATCCCAATTGGCGCAAATATCGCACCAGCGATGAGAAAGCCCCACGTACCGGCTTTGAGGCATACAACAATATGGGTAATCCAAGAGGCAACAGCCCACGCAATAAGAACAAGTATCGCGGTGCCGCCAGCCAATTCTGGTTTAATACTTCCTTTCTGTTTTTCATTTAATTTTACCTCTTTCATCTCTCTCACTCCTGTTTAAATGTTGTTAAATTAGTTTATCAATACAAAAAACTCTTCTCTGCTGCTTTCACGTCTTTTTTTATTACCTTTTTCTTTACCGGATGGTAATTAAACTTCTGCTTATATCTTCTTACACACCTTGTTGTTACACCTATTTGTCGAGCTACTACAATTGTAGGCTCTTCCGATGACAGAATAATATCTAATTTTTCTTGAGATATTGGCGGCCTGCTCATTTACTATCTCCTAACTTATTCCTAAGTCTCTAGTTAATTTACGTTCTTCTGAATGATTGCTTGGCTGTCTGCTTAATGTGCCTTTTTCGCAAGTCGCATTAATGATTTCGTGCCTTACTCGCTGCTTTTCTTTTGCGCCTATGTTGCTATGTATCTTTGACCTGAAATGCGAGGAAACGGCAAAATCAGTTTTTGCTATTCTCTTATCGCACCAAGGGCATTTGACATCTAACATCTCGCACCGTATAGCCATTTGTTAATGACTGCTAATTTATCTGAATAATCAGACGCTTTTACAGGCTTTACCTTTTTAGGTACATTTCTATTTCTTTTGTACTTTTGAACCGTAGAAAGACTCACCCGATAGTGTCTCGCTAATACCTCCGGTGATTCAGTGGATGATATTATCTCATGTATAGACTCGCTTGATAGTTTTTGATATGACATTTTAACCCCCTAAATATGCGCCCATGTCTTATAAGCTATAACCGCTTCAATTGCTTTTTCTGAGACTTTAAACTCATTAGCCATTGCTTTATTAGACATGATTCTTAATACGTTTCGTTTTCTTAAATATTCGTCAGTTTTTCTTGTCTTAGCAGGATAGCCTTTTAAATCCGTTTTTAAGCTATCCCGTTTTATAGCGTTTTCACGGATTAACTTAACTTTGCTATTGTTTAGCTTTGAGATAATACAATCCTCTCCCCTTTGGGCTGTTATTCGCTTTGGTGTCATAGCAAACTCAATTGTGCTGTTTCACGATCAAAACGCTCACAAGCCGCTTTGTAGTAATCCGCGTCTATTTCCATACCAACAAAATCACAACCGAAATAATGCGCGGCTATTGCGCTGCTTCCTGATCCTAAATGGGTATCTAAAATTCTTTGACCTTTCTCTGCATAGTTGGTTAATAGCCAATCATAGAGTTTTACGGGTTTTTGTGTAGGATGGATACGAGCTTCTTTTTTCTTCATATCGCCTTGAATCATGCCATTCCAAGTATATCTCCACACTCTTAGTGCGCGATCAAATGAACTGAAAGCCAACTCAGCATCACTGAATTTTGTTGTGCCGTTGTCCTTGTCCCATACAATCCACCCCATAGAAGGCGGCAAGAAATGGCTCATATAATTAGCTCCCCAAACAATCTGATTCTTACTAACCCGCATAAGCTCATCAAAATACTGTTTGTCCGGAATACCTAAATCCCAATCCTTCTTATCGAATGCTGTTTTCATTGCAGCACCGTTGCCGCTTTTCCTTTCTTCACCGCAAAATGTATTCGCTGCATCAATCCCATATGGAGGGTCTACAATAGCAAGATCAAAGCTATTATCTGGCTGCTCTTTCATGTACTGCATACAGTCAATATTGAGCAGCGTTACATCACCCATTAGAATGCTCCTTGTAATGACATTTTTTGCATAAAGTTATCCCGTTATTTATATCAAGTCGTAATTCTGGATATTCTGAAAACTTTTTAATGTGATGGGCATGTAAATATACTGTCTTTCCTTTTTCGCTCTTATCGCCACACCGCATACACTTATAATCATCTCTCACAAAAACCGATTTTCTCCACTTCCTATACTGCCCACTATTTCTTATCTTTAAATGCTCTGGTGTTACCCCTCCTTTCCATGTGGGGCTTTTATCACCTGTTCTCGTTCGACAATACTTTTTAAAGGCTTCACTCTTAGGCTTTCCGATCTGTTGTATCTGGTAGCACTCCTTGCTGCAATACTTGTTCTGCCCTTTCTTTATCGCGCTTGGCGCTCTCCAAAATTGCTCGTCGCATACCAGACAGTTAAAGAATGATCCTCTTTTTAAATTAGCCGAACCTTTAGCAATACTTTCTGGTGAGCGCTTACGACCTTTAAGCTTCCCTTTGTTTGCCAGACCTATTTTTCTTTTTGTTTCTTCTGAATGCGCCATTCAATCATTGTACAATAGTTAGAATACAATCACAGTTTAATAATTCGACTGTCACTTCACCTCTCCCTCATCAATGGTGTTTAATAGCGATTCTCTGGCCTTTTTCTGACAGAAAGCTTGTATGGCAGGCCATTGGCTAGGCTTGCACCATATCTCTTTAGGTACTAGACCTCTGGCTCGTTTACGCGCTCTTTCGTCACGCTTTGATTGGGTGTTTGATTTAGTCATTTTATTGTCTTTTTGTTTTCATCAAATCTAGCGATAACAAATCTTAAATTGGCAAATGTACTGCTTTCATAAAATCTATCATCTTCTTTTGTTCCAAGCAGTTTGATGCACTCATCAAAGAGATTTGCTTTTTCCTCCAGCTCTCTAATCTTGTTAGCGGCCTCCCTAGTTACCCTGTTGCCGTAACCCGCAAGCCATTTAACCATCTGATCCGTTGTAAGCTGGTCTGTCATAATTCCTCCAAATCAAAATTGATTCTATTTTGCTTTTCTTGCCAACCACTTTTCAGCGCCTTTTACTGTTTTGAATATCTTGCTCTGGCTGTAAGTTAATGCAGTAAATGTTCCGTCTTGATTATTAACAACACCGGTTGAAATTGTTTCGTTGTTTCCTAGATCTAATTTAGTCATTTTCCTGTCTCTCGTTTCGTTTAACTTGTAGCTATCTTATAACGTGACCAGTCAGTAGTCAACCCATTAACCATTACATCTATTTATGATAAATCAGGTTTGTATTTACTTTTGTTTATGTATTGCCCTTGTTTGGTTGGTTAATCGGCTAATATTTTATTTTCATTTTTACTGTGATCTTTTCTTTATCAGCAACAGCCATTAGTGTTTGTGCTAATTGGTCAAATACTGGATTTTCATTATTAACCAGCCAAGCCGATATTTTGTCGAAGTGTGGAAGCCCGTCAATATCTAGAACTTTTGGTATATCGTTCGGTCTAGCAACTTCTGCAAGCCTTGTAAGCTCTCTGTACATTTCAGCCGGTGTGTAATTTCCAGCATCACGAACAATCAATGATAGTTTTTCTTTAAAGTATCTCGAATCTAATCCGTAGTTATTATCCATCATCCCGCCTCTCTTATCTGGTTA
>CBFDCC010000018.1:0-33076 GCA_965603205.1 uncultured Kordiimonas sp.
TAGGCAAAGCCGTACCGAATGACAATGAGGCCGAGCTGATGCGAGGATCAAGAGAAGAAAAGGACTTAAATATGTGGGACATGTTAATCACTGGCGTAAATATCGCTACTATGAGCGAAGCCGCAGATAATTACGGTATTATCGAGGATGCTGCTCTTGGCATATTAGACGACGAGATCACTTTTGTTGGAAAAATGACGGACCTAACTGACACGCCAGAAAAGCTTGCTATTTCGCACAACCCGATGAACGGCGAGTGGATTTTACCCGGTTTTATCGATTGTCACACCCATCTGGTATTTGGCGGCAACCGCGCCCGTGAATATGAAATGCGCTTAAACGGCGCTACCTATGAAGAGATATCAAAGGCAGGTGGCGGCATATTATCAACCGTTACTGCAACGCGCAACGCTACTGAGGCTGAACTTGTTGAGGCATCACTGCCACGCCTAGAAGCGCTCAAAGCCAGCGGCGTTACCACGGTTGAAATTAAATCGGGGTATGGCCTCACTTTAGACGACGAGATTAAAATGCTAAAGGCCGCTATTGAGCTTGAAGCCATTACAGGCGTTAGCGTTATCACCACATTGCTAGCAGCACATGCAACCCCGCCTGAATATAAAGACAGACCTGATGCCTATATTGATCATATCTGTGACAAGATCATCCCTGCTGCTGTTGCAGCGGAAGTTGTTGACGCTGTCGATGCTTTTTGTGAAGGCATTGCCTTTACCCCCGATCAAGTGCGACGTGTCTTTGCCTACGCTAAATCAGAGGGTTTAGACGTTAAATTACACGCTGACCAGCTTTCTGATCTGGGCGGTGCTGGCATAGCGGCTGAATATGGCGCGCTATCCGCCGATCATATTGAATATGCAAATGCCGCTAGCATTGACGCCATGGCGGCGGCGGGCACAGTGGCGGTATTATTACCCGCCGCATATTATAACCTAAAGGAAAATAAACGCCCACCCGTTGAAATGCTGCGATCCAAGGGCGTACCGATAGCTATCGCCACAGACTGCAATCCCGGCAGCAGCCCCGCCACCAACATCCAATTAATGCTACATATGGCCTGCACATTATTTGGCCTAACGCCCGTTGAGGCGCTGCGCGGTATCACATTAAATGGTGCAAAAGCGCTGGGCATTGATGAGACACATGGATCATTAGAAGTGGGCAAGGTTGCTGATTTCAATGTCTTTGATATGGATCATCCATCAGAGCTGTCATATTGGATCGGCGGCGTAACACCCAAGGAAGTTTATAAGGCTTAAAAATCATATAAAACAATAAAGCAATATTATTATTCGCTTTTCATCCTGCCTATAATTCCATATAAACTGCCATAATAATTAGGGTTTTATATAAATACTTCTAGAAGACGGGGCTATAATGCAGAAAACTTTTTTATTAGGTGTTGGTTGTCAAAAAGGGGGAACCACATGGATGCATCAATTCTTATCTCAGCACCCTAATGTTAATATGGGGTTTAGAAAAGAGTATCATGTTTTTGATAGACTATATATTCCCAAATGCATAACACCGCTTAAGGCCCATATTTCTGATATCCAAAAAGAAATGGAATCTGCTGAAATTCTGGATAAAAAAAACCTTAAAAAATGGCTGTCTTTCTATGACGACACTGAAAATTACTATAACTATTTCCAACATCTTGCATCAGATAATGATGAAACCCACCTAGTAGGAGATATTACGCCCACATATTGCGGCCTACCTGCTAAAGTTTATGCTGATATAAAACAGTCATTAGAAAAAAGAGGCTTTAAAGTTAAAGTCGTTTTTTTAATGAGGGACCCCGTAGAGCGACTTTGGTCAAGTGCAAGAATGCGTCGACGCAAGCAACCTGCACAAGACACATCTGAAAATTATGAGCATGAGCGGCTTTCATATGTTTATAAAAGATATATAGGGAAAATTCGCACTCAATATGACAAAACCATAAAAAACGTTGAGAGTGTTTTCCCGAGTGAAGATATACATTATGAGTTTTACGAACAACTTTTTCGGCAAGAGTCCATCGATTCATTATTAAGCTTTTTAGACCTTTCCGCACTGGAACCAAATTTTGACAAAAAAGTGAATGTATCTAAAAAAACCACTGGCATAGACAAGGCACTATTATCAGAAGTTGCTAATTATTATGTCGATACCTATGCATTCGTCTCTGATAAATTTGGCAAAGAAAAAATGGAAAACCTCTGGCCAAATTATAAATATATCAAGTAGTCAAAGATAGTCCCCAGCCTAACATGTCAAAATCTGACTAGCCCCAACCAACTGATTGCCCTATAAAGCACCACAAGAGGATATTTTATGGCATATGACAGTTTACGAGATTTTATTGCAACGCTAGAAGCGGATGGTGATTTACTGCGGATAACCGCAGAAGTTTCCACCGAGCTAGAGATGACAGAGATTCAGACCCGCGTGCTGCATGCGGGCGGTCCTGCGCTTTTATTTGAAAATGTTGTTAATGAAAAAGGTGTCAAATCCGATATGCCAGTGCTGGTCAATCTGTTCGGCACGGTCGAGCGTGTCGCCAAAGGCATGGAGCGCAAACCTTCTGAGCTGCGCGAAGTAGGTGAAATGCTTGCCTTCCTGCGCCAACCTGAGCCGCCCAAGGGATTTAAAGACGCACTGAAGATGCTGCCGCTGGCTAAAAGGGTGCTGGCAATGCGCCCCAAGACCGTCAAAAAAGGCCCTGTGCAAGATGTGGTCTTAACGGGTGATGATATTGATCTAGATATGCTGCCGATCCAGACATGCTGGCCAGGCGAACCTGCGCCGCTGATCACTTGGCCGCTGGTTGTAACCAAAGGCCCTGGAACGCTGCGCGAAGACGATTATAATCTGGGTATTTACCGCATGCAAAAGCTGGGTAAAAACAAGACCGTCATGCGCTGGTTAAAACACCGTGGCGGCGCACAGCAATATCAGCGCTGGAAAGATCAAAAGCCAGAGCCTCTGCCCTGCGCGGTGGTACTTGGTGCTGATCCGGGTACAATTTTGGCGGCCGTAACGCCCGTGCCTGACACATTATCAGAATATCAATTTGCGGGATTGTTGCGCGGCAAAAAAGTACCGCTGGTGGACTGTAAAACCATTCCGCTGAAAGTGCCAGCCACGGCCGAGATCGTGCTGGAGGGTTATGTTAGCTTAGACGACTATGCTGACGAGGGACCATACGGCGACCACACTGGCTATTATAACAGCGTCGAAAAATTCCCCGTATTCACCATCACCGCCATTACCATGCGTAAAGACCCTATTTACCTAAGCACCTATACGGGCCGCCCACCTGACGAGCCTGCAATTCTTGGTGAAGCGCTGAATGAAGTGTTTATCCCCTTGATGCAGCAGCAGTTCCCCGAGATCGTGGATTTTTGGCTACCGCCAGAGGGATGCAGTTACCGCATTGCCGTTGTCAGCATTAAGAAAGCATATGCGGGCCACGCGCGCCGTATCATGATGGCGGTTTGGTCGTTCCTGCGTCAGTTTGTTTATACCAAATTTGTGATCATTGTGGATGATGATATCAATTGCCGCGACTGGAAAGACGTGATGTGGGCTATGTCTACACGTATGGACCCTGTGCGCGATATCGTGACGGTGGAAAATACGCCTATTGATTATCTAGATTTCGCTAGCCCTGAAAGCGGCCTTGGCGGCAAGCTAGGCATGGATGCCACCAACAAAATGGGTAACGAGACCCACCGCGAATGGGGCAAGAAAATCCATATGGACGAGGCCGTGGTCAATCGCATTGATACGATTTGGGACGAACTGGGCATTGAAAAAGACGGCATGGATTTCAAAAGCATTTGGGGTGAGTGATGACTATCAAACCTTTCGGTCATTCCAGACTTGATCTGGAGTCCATTTGCGATCATCGTGTTCTAGGCTTCGAAATGGATAGGCCTATCAAGACGGGTAATGATGAAGGTGTGGTGGGCAAATCATTCTCACTTGATCCTGCTCAAACACACACTTTAATAAACCCGTATAAATAACTAGACGGCTACTAGTGATTTTCGCTACTGTCATCCAAACACACTCGGCATTTAAAGAAGGAATGATATATGGCTGGTCGCATTGATGAAACACGTGAATTTAAACCTCTGCGCATTGCGGTACTAACCATATCGGACACACGTACGCTAGATGATGACCGTAGCGGTGACCGCTTGATCACACATTTGGAAGAGGCCGGTCATACACTAGCAACACGGGCAATTGAAAAAGACACCATCACGGATATTCAGGCCACTGTCACCGATTGGGTGGCAAGCAATAACATTGATGTTATCATCACCACAGGTGGTACGGGCATCACGGGCCGCGACGTAACACCAGAGGCACTGCGTCCATTATTTGATGTGGAAATCCCGGGATTTGGTGAACTGTTTAGGCAATTGAGTTACGAACTTATTGGCACCTCGACCATACAGTCACGCGCACTTGCAGGACGCACCAAGGCAACACTTATATTTGCCCTACCGGGCAGCCCCAGCGCATGCAGTGATGGCTGGAGGTGGATTTTAGCGACTCAGCTAGATTACCGCTACCGCCCGTGTAATTTTGCTGAACTTTTACCCCGCTTCCTAGAAAAATAGACAATCCTTGCCCAATATAGACAAATTTACTCTAATTTTATGGGTGACACATAGCTCTAAATATGAGACTAATGGGATTGAAATAAACCTTCTAGGGGGACTATGAGACGCACAGCTAAAATAATTGACACTGACAGGCAGGATCAACAAACACCTGATGTCTATAAAGCCATTTGCCAAGATGCCGCCGAGGGCACCAACGCGAATTTAGTCAGCCTGTGGGTATTTGATAAAGATCTTACGTCGATCACCTGCAACTGCCATTATGACGCTATAGAAGAGTCATTCTCATCAGGTGCAGTTCTTTTAAAGCAAAATTATCCTGCTTATTTTAACACTATTGTCAAAGAAGGCATAATTTCTGCCACTGATGTCACTAAAAACATAGCGACTAAAGAACTTGTAAAAGGATATTTCAAACCCTTAAACATCTATTCCATGCTGGATTTCACATTATTCAGAGATAATAAACCCATCGGCATTATATGCTGCGAGAACCGTGGTGAAATACGTGACTGGTCCGATGCCGATATTAAATATTTACGCACATTATCTACACTAACGGCCCATCATTTTACGCAGATAAACAAGACACAATAGCACACCCCGCAGCGCGCCCAGTTGCCAGACATGCCGTTAATAAATACCCACCAGTTGGCGCGTCAAAATCAAGCATTTCACCAGCTATAAAAATGGTAGGGTCACTAATAGGTGACCAGTGCGCATTTAAATCATTCATATCAACACCACCCGCTACACTAATAGCCTCAGCAATTGGTCGAGGACTAACCACAGGCAGATGCAACGCCTTAATGTGGCCCGCTAACACATCCATGTCAGCGTAATCATCCTTAGTGGTGCAGTGACGCAGCAACGCAGCCTTAACACCTGCTATCCCCGTTACTTTGCGCAGATGATTGGACATTGAATTTTTCCCGCGTGGTTTATGTAAGGATTGTTTTATCTGATCTAGACTGCGATCAGGTAGCAAATCAATTTCTAGATAAGCCTCACCCTTTTCCAGTGCATCTCGCAGGGCACTAGAGACCGTATAGACAGCACTACCCTCAACGCCGTATTTACTAATAACAAAATCACCTTGGGCAGTTTGAGTACCTACATTCAACTTAATTGATTTTATGGGCTCCCCAGCGAATTTCTGCTGAAATTCACTTGGCCAATCCACATTAAACCCACAGTTTGATGGCTTAAATGGATTAATGGAAAGACCCGCATCCGCTAGAGGCTTGACCCAAGCACCATCACTACCAAGACGCGGCCAAGACGCACCCCCCATCGCAAATACGATAGCGTCTGCACTGACAAGCTTGCGCCCGTCAATCGTGTCAAATACCAACTGTCCATTTTCCCAGCCTCGCCATTTGTGCCTTAATGCCAGCTTGGCACCTAAATCATCCAACCGCCTCAACCAAGCCCTAAGCAGAGGTGCCCCCTTAAACATTTTTGGAAAGACACGCCCTGACGAGCCAACAAATGTCTCAATGCCAAGGCTATGTACCCAGTCTTTGACATCATTAGGCGTAAAATCATCAAGCGCAGCTAAAAAAGCATCTGACGTATTTCCCTGATTATAACGACTGCGAAATATTTTATACTCTTCGGCGTGCGTGATATTCAGACCACTTTTACCCGCCATTAAAAACTTGCGCCCCGGCGTGGCCATAGCGTCATAAATAGTCACCTGAGCGCGACCATCTGCGGCTTTCAGTATTGTCTCAGCCGCCATTAATCCCGCAGGGCCACCGCCAATGATTGCTATATGTTTTATGGTGTTAATATCGTTAACCTTTGTAACTACGTGTGACACGATTTGTTATGCTGGCCATAACCTCATACCCGATAGTACCTGCACTTGCGGCAACATTACCTAACTTGATATGACATCCAAATAATTCTGCACTATCGCCTAGATCAACGCCTTGTATATCCGTCACATCTAGTGTGATCATATCCATGGACACGTTACCAACCACGGGGGCAAAGCCACCACCAATATAGGCATTTATCTGGCCTGATTCAACACCTCTGGGATAGCCATCAGCGTAACCTGCGCCAATCGTTGCAATGATACTCGGCCGTTTTGCCACCCAATTATGGCTGTAACCCACACTTTCACCGACAGCAATTTCGCGCAGGCTAATCACAGGGGCGAGCAGGCTCATTACTGGTTTTAACTGAGAGGATTGTTGGGTAGGCGTAGCATAAGGATCGCCGCCATAGAGCATAAAGCCCGCGCGGCTCCATGCAGCCCGCTTAATAGTAGGCCAACCCATAATGGCAGCACTATTGCTCATACTGACTTTTAAATCATGCTTTTCAGCTACAGCATCAATAATATTGATTTGCTTGTGTGTGCTTTCGCCATCAAGTTCCTCAGCCATAGAAAAATGCGTCGCGAGCGTAATATCAGCCACATGATCACAAGCTTTCAGTCGATTTACATAATCATCAACCTCATCAGGCATAACACCTAGACGGTGCATACCCGTATCCACCTTGATCATAACATGTGTGATTTTATAGCAAGCGTTAGCTTCAATAGCCTTTAATTGCCTTTTGTTATGCACAACAGTCCACAGGTCATATTTGGCAATATCTGCCAACTGATCCTCGCTGACAAATCCTTCTAACAACAAGATAGGTGCCGTGATACCAGCCTCACGCAACTCTAGCGCCTCTGCTACAATAGCCACCGCAAATGCGTCCGCAATACCCATTAGCGCCCTCGCCACTGGCACCGCGCCGTGACCATAGGCATTGGCCTTAATCACGCAGATTAATTTAACGTCGGGCGATAAATCGCGGGCAAATATTGCATTAGCGCGCAGAGCGTCTAAATCTATTACAGCCGTTGCATTTATAAGAAGCCTATTATCAGTCACTTGATTTTCCTAAACTCAATATTTCCATATAGTTTTAACTAACTTATCTGTAAAAGCCAATTTCTATGATTAATAAAGACTATATTCCATCAAAGAGGGTCACAATCTACCCAATATGGTATATTTACCTCTTAGGGAAAATATGATTTAAACACCTCCTTATGTTCAGTTGCTAATTGGAAATTTGTTATGTTTAAAATTAATACCCCTTACCTGTTGTTTCTAGGGAATGCCCCAGATGCCCTATCTGCCAAAACAGCGCGCGGCATTAACGACTGGCGGCCTGAAAATGTAATTGCTCAAATGCGATTAGATGACTGTAATGCGGATCTTGGCATTGTTGATATGGGATTAGAGGAAGCCTATCAAGCTGGTGCGCGTACGCTGGTACTAGGCACTGCTAATCGTGGCGGCATTATTCCTGGCGAATGGATTGACCTGCTAAAACAAGCATTAGAGATTGGGTATGACATTGCTAATGGTTTGCATAACAAGGTGTTGGATATCGAAGAAGTCGCGGGCCTAGCAACGCGATTAAATCGCAACATATATGATGTGCGCCATCCTAAAGAAATTTTCCCTATTGGTAACGCAGTTAAACGCACGGGCAAACGCCTGCTGCCCGTTGGTACAGATTGTTCTTGCGGCAAAATGTATACAGCACTTGCCATTGAAAAAGACATGAAAGCGGCAGGTGTGAACACCACTTTCCGCGCAACGGGTCAAACAGGTATCCTTATCGCTGGATCGGGCGTTTCTGTTGACGCGGTTGTTGCTGATTTTATGAGCGGCGCTGTTGAGACCATCACACCTGCAAATGAGGACCCAAATCACTGGGATATTATCGAAGGCCAAGGCAGCCTGTTCCACCCGTCCTTTTCTGGTGTGACGGCGGCGTTAATCCACGGGGGCGCCCCCGACGCGCTGGTTTTATGTCACGAGCCAACCCGCACACATATGCGCGGCCTACCCCATCAAAAAGTTCCAACATTGGACGCCCTATTAGATATGGCAACGGGCTTTGCCCGTGTGGTGAATGATCAGGCTAAATTTGTCGGCCTTTCGATCAACACCAGCCAGATGGACAAGGCAGATATTGATGGGTATTTAAAGGGGCTTGAGGATAAATACGGCCTACCAGCATGCGACCCTTACGCACAGGGTACAACCAAGATTGTGGCAAACCTATAATGACCATACTTTCCGTCAAGGCCGACAGCTTTAAAATAGATGGTGTATTTCGCATTAGCCGCGGATCGCGCACCGTATCAAAGGTGGTTACTGTCACGCTAATGGACGGCGAATTTACAGGGGTCGGCGAATGTGTACCCTACCCCCGCTACGGCGAAAGCGTTGAGAGCGTCATCGCCGAGATAGAATCCATCGCCCCAAAGGTAGCTGATGGCCTTGACCGAATTGGATTACAAGACGCGATGCCAGCGGGTGCTGCGCGTAATGCCATTGATTGCGCCTTTTGGGATTTAGAGGCAAAAAAATCTGGCAAGCGCGTTTGGGAACTGCTGGACCTGCCCGCACCAGACGCGTTGACAACTGCCTTTACCATTAGTTTTGACGAACCAGATACCATGCGCGCAAAAGCGGCTGAGAATGCACACCGTCCACTCCTTAAGATTAAGCTAGCCTCGGCTGACGATCTGCCGCGGGTTCAGGCCGTGCGCCAAGGCGCGCCAAATGCCCGTATTGTGGTTGACGCCAATGAGGGTTGGACAGCCGACAGTTACGATCAGATTATTGCAGGACTTGTTGCATGCGGCGTTGTCGGTGTTGAGCAACCCATGCCAGCCGCCGACGACAGCGCGCTAGCAGACCTGCCGCACCCCATTCCGCTGATTGCTGACGAAAGCGCCCATACAGCTGAGACGCTGCCAAAGCTTATAGGGCTATATGATATGGTCAATATAAAGCTTGATAAAACAGGCGGTTTGACCGAGGCTTTAAAATTAAAGGCCGCCGCAGAAGCCGCTGGCATGAAAATCATGGTCGGCTGCATGGTAGGATCAAGCCTAGCTATGGCACCAGCGATGGTACTGGCCTCGGGTAGAAATGGTCACGTGGATTTAATTGATTTAGATGGCCCGTTATTGCTAGCCGAAGACCGCGTCACCCCGATCAAATTTAATGGCTCTATTATGTCGACCCCAGAGAGGGACTTGTGGGGTTAGGTATTAACCCCAACAAAATATTAGGTGTATTTTATTCAATCCAAGTACTATCCTCTTTATAGTAAGGGGGTTTTATCATGGACAATCTAAAATATTTTATCAGCGCATCTTTGATGTTTATTGCCAGCTCACTTGTGTCTGCGGGTGAATTACTGATCACAAACAACAGCAATGATCCATTTGTTTGCAAGGTTAGTGGAGTAAGTGTGGCGATTGAGCCTAACTCAGATTTCACCATCGCCGCCAATCCTGGCAAGACCATCAATACAGTGCGCTGTAATGACCTAGTGGTACAATCACTTGGCGTTAATGATGCAAGTTCTAATGCTTTCATCACTCTTAACGGCCGGCAAACACGCAGCCTGAATGTTGCGTTATATCCCTATCTACCCACGATGCCTGAGACTGACTTTAGTGTGATGATGTATCAGCTGATAAATGAGTTTCAACAAGAAAACCCCGACATCTTACTCAATCTGCGTCTCGATCAAAATATAGAAGTATATGACAATGAAGCTTTAGCTAACTATCTTGGCACGGGCGGTTTTGATGTGATGGAATTGGATTTCTTATATCTTGGCTATCTAGCACAGAATAAACTAATCACGCCGCTTTATGGCTATGACACATCCAACACGCTGCCCTCTGCGTTAGAAATTGCGATGGTAGACGGTACGCTTTGGGGCATGCCAACTTGGTTATGCACTGATTTCTTATTTTCCTATAGTAGTGCAATCCACAATATAAATACATCAAGAGAGCTGCGTGGTTTTCTAAAGGGGTATCCTCCAACTCAAGTGCATTACGCTGGTAAGCTACAGGGAACATGGGAAATCCCAAGTTTTTATATCTCTAGCTATTGGCAGACCTATCCTGAGCGTACTATTGCCCAAGCGATCCAAATGCCGCCAGACCCAATCGTCGTTGATAATATGTATCAATTAACGCCGCCGTGTGATTTTAACGGCACTGATAATTGCATTAATGGGGTTTATGAAGGTGACATGGCCGCACGTGAATTTGCCGCAAAAAAAGCCAGCAGCACCTCAGGCTTTGGTGAAACCAGCTTTTACATTGAGCTATTTCAAGATCATGACCTCCCCCTATATGCCCAGCCTATACCTTGGGGCAATCAAATCAGGCCGTTACTCTATGCCGATGCTTTCGCTGCCAGCAGTGCTAATTGCGCTGCTGACCCTTGTGCCAGCGATAGCCGAAAGTTCATTAATTTTATGAGTACAGATACCGTTAAAAATATGTTTGCCTTTAGTGAGGACTTGGCGTCCAGCGCGCCATACAGGCGTATGCTGGCCTCTACAAAATCATTCTACGGTCAAACTAAGGTAAAGGCAGATCCAATCTACCAACAGATTTCACCTGTAGTAACAGAGGGGAACCCTTATCCCACCTATATTTCAGGCCCTATACAAATGGATATATACCATCAAGTTTGCGCAGCCCTGAAACAAAAGGATAGCAGGTACATCTGCAACCTAACGCAAGACGACCTATTAAAATCTCACCGAGGTGCACTGCGCCGTTACCAAAGGACAAGTGGTAAAAAATAAACTTTGGATATATTGATCTTTTTATCTTTCTGAGTCTTAATGAGTTTCATAAGAAACCATTTTGACTTCAGGGAGGAAGACCAATGTTAAAATCAATTAAGAAGACAACAGCAATCCTGCTGGCGAGTACGACACTGATGATCAGTGCGCCAACGGCCGCTAAAGACATGGATGGACAAATCCGCTGGGATTTAACTGATCTCTATAAAAGCGGTGATGCATGGACCGCGTCTCACGATCAAGCCCTAAAGGATATCGACGGATTAAAGGCGTTAAAAGGCACCTTGGGCAAAAGTGCTAAATCACTGCAAAAGGCCAGCGATCAAATCAGCGCAGTATACAAAGAAGTTATTACCCTATTTGTATATGCCACCCTACGCGGCGACGAAGACATGCGCGAAAGCGACCACCAAGAACGCCTAAGTAAAGCACGGGCCATGATGGGCAAGATGTCACAGGCTGTTGCCTTCACAGACCCAGAGCTACTAACCGTAGGGTCCAAAAAAGTTGAAAAATTCATTAAGTCTAATAAAGGACTGACAAACCATGCCTTTAGCCTGCGCGATACATTGCGCCGTGAAGACCACACACTAGGGCTTGAGGCCGAAGGCGTAATGGCCAATGCTGGTGATCCACTATCTGGACCGAGCAGCGTATATGGTTTGCTTGCTAACGCCGCTATTCAATGGCCAACCGTTACCCTGTCAACGGGCGAAGACGTAACGCTTAATCAATCGGGCTATGGTAAATACCGTGCTGTACAAAACCGCGAAGACCGCAAAAAAGTATTTGATGCTTTTTGGGGCGCTTGGAAACAGTATGAAGCGCCAATTGGTGCCAATCTTGACGCTCACGTAAAAGGTCATATCTTCCGCGCTAAATCCCGCAAATATGACAGCGCGATGGCTAGTGCTACATCAGGCTCAAACATTCCAACAGCTGTTTATAAAACACTCGTGAGTGCTGCCAATAAAAACCTACCAAGCATGCATCGCTATTTAAAATTACGTCAGCGCATGCTGGGCTTAGAAGACCTGCATTATTATGACATCTACCCAGAAAGCACAAAGCTAGACAAAGAGTTTAGCCTTGATGAAGCTAAGAAGCTTACACTGGATTCACTCCAGCC
Organism: uncultured Kordiimonas sp.; assembly: GCA_965603205.1. GTDB lineage: Bacteria > Pseudomonadota > Alphaproteobacteria > Sphingomonadales > Kordiimonadaceae > Temperatibacter. Next base: position 12,421 of record CBFDCC010000018.1, read on the forward strand.
CTTTGGTGAAGAATATTTGGATGCGCTACGCGAAGGGTTTTCCCAACAGTGGATGCATGTATATCCGCAGGAGGGCAAACGTTCTGGCGCTTATATGTTTGGCTCAGCCTATGATGTTCACCCTTACGTACTCCTGAATTTTCAAAAAGACTTTGAGGCTGTATCAACCTTCTCTCACGAGTGGGGACATGCAGCGCATACAATGCTGTCAAAAGATAACAACAGCTTTGAGAATTTCTCATATTCCACCTACACAGCGGAACTAGCCTCAACAACCAACGAGGTGTTATTGCAAGAATATCTGCTTGCTAAAGACCTAAGCGATGAAGAGCGCTTATATTATATCGATCGTGCGCTAGAGGGTATTCGCGGTACATTCTTCCGCCAGACTATGTTTGCTGAATTTGAGCTAAAAATTCATGAAACAGTCGAAGCCGGGGAACCTCTGTCCGGTAAGAAAATGACAGCCATGTATCTTGATCTGCTGAAGAAATATCACGGTCACGATGAAGGTGTGATGAATATTGACGAGGCATATGCTGTTGAGTGGGCTTATATCCCGCATTTCTACCGCAACTTCTATGTTTACCAATATGCGACCAGCATTACAGGCGGCACAGCCTTTGCCGAGCGCATGAGAAACGGCGACAAATCTGCAACAACAGATTATGTAAATGTTCTAAAGGCTGGCGGGTCGGTTTATCCATATGATCTATTAGCTGGCAACGGTATCGACCTAGCCACTGAAGAGCCATACACCATTCTAATAGGACGCATGAACCGCCTAATGGATGAAGCCGATAAAATCCTGACCCGCATGGGTAAGTAACAAACATAAAAAAGGCGGGAGATGACCCCGCCTTTTTTGCTATTCACCATAGGGGTTTTACTTAGCCAAACATAAAATCATCGACGGTTACTAGGCTAATATCTGTATCTTCCAGCCTAATGGAATTTCCATTACCATCCTCAATTATCACATCATTGCCCTCTTGATTAATAGCTAAATCCTCAAAAACTAGGTCCGTACCCGACAAATCGATTGTATCAGAACCATTTTCAAAGTCTTTAATAAGGTCATCCCCCCAAACACCGTCAAAAACAAAAACATCGTCACCAGATTGGCCGCTAAGGGTATCATCACCCTTGCCCCCTATCAGTCTATCGTTACCACGGCCGCCCTTTAAGGTATCATTGCCGTTTTCGCCATACAGCTTGTCCTTGCCTTTACCGCCGACCAACCTATCGTCTCCACTGCCGCCTTTGAGCTTGTCATGACCAATCTCTCCCTTAAGAATATCAGCCCCTTTTCCGCCATATAGCTCATCATTGTCCTTACCACCGAGCAACTCATCCTTCCCACCGCCACCTTTAATTTTATCACGGCCACCGCCACCCTTTAGGATATCATTGCCTCCTTGACCGTTTAAAACATCTCTACCGCTTTGCCCGTACAGCATATCATTACCAGCACCACCCTTGAGGGTGTCATCGCCTCCCATGCCCTTCAGGATATTATCCCCTGCATCACCTTTGATATAATCATTCTCGATTGAGCCTGTTACATTTTCGATAGAGTCATACGTCTCGCCAGCTGCATCACCCTTGTTACTGGAGGGAGTGCCTAAATATACCGACACCGCAGTACCATCACCGTTCAGACCGTAATAACTAACAGTATCGCTTCCTCCGCCGCCATCAAATGTGTCCGTGCCAAAACCACCGTCCAGCACGTCGTCACCAGCACCGCCAGATAGCGCATCATCACCACCATAAGCATAAATTATATTAGCATTCCCATCACCTGTCAGGTTGTCGTCATATTCCGTACCTGATAGGTTTTCCACATTGGTGATTGTGTCACCATCAGAGTTTTCACCTGTTTCAAAATTAACCGTAACGCCAACCTCATCAGCTTGACCGACGTAATAATAGGAAACGCGATCAGTACCGGCACCGCCATCAATGCTATCAGCGCCTTTATTACCGTTCAGGTAATCATCCCCAGCACCGCCATCGAGTGTATCATCGCCATAACCACCAAGCAAAGTATCGTCGCCATCACCGCCGTAAAGGGTATCGTTACCTAAATCCCCGTTAAGATAGTCATCGCCTGCCATGCCCGTCAGGATATTATCCTCTGCGTCACCTTTGATATAATCATTCTCGATTGAGCCTGTTACATTTTCGATAGAGTCATACGTCTCGCCAGCTGCATCACCCTTGTTACTGGAGGGAGTGCCTAAATATACCGACACCGCAGTACCATCACCGTTCAGACCGTAATAACTAACAGTATCGCTTCCTCCGCCGCCATCAAATGTGTCCGTGCCAAAACCACCGTCCAGCACGTCGTCACCAGCACCGCCAGATAGCGCATCATCACCACCATAAGCATAAATTATATTAGCATTCCCATCACCTGTCAGGTTGTCGTCATATTCCGTACCTGATAGGTTTTCCACATTGGTGATTGTGTCACCATCAGGGTTTTCACCTGTTTCAAAATTAACCGTAACGCCAACCTCATCAATTTGGCCAACGTAATAATAGGAAACACGATCAGTACCTGCTCCGCCATCGATAACATCAACACCTGCACTGCCACGTAGATAATCATCACCAGCACCGCCATAGAGTGTATCAGCGCCATAACCACCAAGCAAAGTATCGTCGCCATCATCGCCGTATAGGGTATCAGCACCGTCCCCCCCATTAAGGTAGTCATTACCATCATCACCAGAAAGCGTATCATCGCCACCATTTCCTGAAATAAAGTCATCATCAACAGTACCCGCTAGCGTATTATTATTATTATCACCAAATATATCAGACATATTTTACCTTTTAAGAAAATAATGGACAGAATCATTATGCAATTTCGAAAATCATTTATTATTTATATTCATTAGAAAAAATGAATAGAAATTAAAAGGGATACGAGGAAATTGGCTAAAATTTTAATGACTTACTTTTTTCAATAAAAAAGGCGGGATTACTCCCGCCTTTTTATCTTTATTAAAAACAACCCTCACTAGAGGCAGTCCGTTCATCTTGAGCTTGTCGAAGGATTAATCTTCGTAGATCACATATAGCTTTTTAACAGAGCCAACGGTTTCCCATGTGCCCTCAAAGCCTGCCGACATGGTAAAATGATCGCCAGCCTTCACTCTTTGCGGCGTGCCATTTTCTTCTGTGATGATGGCCTCGCCTTCTAAAATAGTGCAAAATTCATCTTCACTATAAGACACATTCCAACAGCCTGCGTCACTTTGCCACACGCCAACAAAAAAGTTACCCTTTTCATTTATGTGCTGGTTATTTGACCCACCGTTTGGCAAACCACTCACTAGCTTCTCGGCTGCGATAGGTTCCATATCTGTAATCTCAGCCTCTGCATTAATACGTTTAAATTTAGCCATGTTATCTACTCCAAAGTATAATTATTCTAAATTGTTATTCTAAATTATTTAAGGCATCTTCAATATAAATCTCACGCAACCTTGACGCTATGGAGCCGGGCTTGCCGTCGCCAATTGCCTTGCCATCAATCTCAACAACAGGCGTTACAAATGTTGTAGCGCTGGTAACAAAAGCTTCATCCGCAGCAAGCGCTTCAGCTGGCGTGAAAGAACGCTCAATAAGGTCAATGCCTTCTTCTGCGGCAAGGCGCAGCGCAGCGCGACGTGTGATCCCGTGTAAAATATTGTTCGATAGCCCCCGCGTGATAACTTGGCCGCCTTTAACAATATAGGCATTGTTGGATGACCCTTCGGTGATAAAACCATCCTCAACCAGCCAAGCATCCTGAACACCAGCGTCAATTGCGGCTTGCTTGGCAAGTACAGGCGCTAGCAGCTGTACCGTTTTAATATCACGGCGACCCCAGCGAATATCATCAACAACAATAACCTTAATGCCGCTAGCAGCCTTTGGTGACGTTAATAGGTTCATCACCTGCGTAAACATAACAAGCGTAGGCTTAACGTCAGCACTAGGAAAACCAAAGTCACGGTCTGAGGCACCACGTGTAACCTGAAGATAAACAAGACCTTCATTTAGATCATTACGCTTTATTAGCTCTTTCATGATTGCTGTGATTTCTTCACCCGTTGCAGGCTCGTTCATCCGCAACTCACTCAGGCTACGCTTTAGTCGCACCAAATGCGCTGCATTATCAACCAATTTACCCTTAAGAACGCTTGCCACTTCATAAACGCCATCAGCGAAAATAAAGCCACGGTCAAAGATCGAAATTTTAGCATCCTCTTCTGGAAGATATTGTCCATTCACATATACGGTACGAGACATCAGTTTTTCCTTTTATAATAGAAGTAAAGCATCAAAATTAGTGACTTACTTTTATGCGCCTCGCCTAAGCTCGGCAAGCATTAACTTTAGGAGCTTAAACCCTAAAAATCTTATTCGCGGTCCTGCGCCTAAATAAAAGATAAAATAATAATTGACAGCGCTGTCAATTAAGCATAGATTGACCCTACCTAAATAGACAAGGCCATCATCCATGAACGCTGTTTATGATGTTGGATTTAGGATAAGCGTAACGTAGCGGAGCTTACATCCAGCGGCTTAGCCAAGGGATAGGTAGATATTTTTGAGGGACCATAAATTTTACCTCAGCTCTTGCTGCGATACGTTAGCATATACCACTTTCAGGACCCTCCTTTCATTGATATACCCCAAAGATTATTCTAGGTATCGCATCCAGCATACAATCGTATGATTATATACAAGATTCAAATACTATAGGGGAAACATCATGAATTTATCACTCAACATTCGCCAAAGGCTATTAGTGCATCCTTAATAGTTGGGCGCATTAACATATAATACTTATTTTGTATTGTTAATGTAAAATTAACCACCTACTTGTTACTAATAATAGTCAAAGGTCGTCCGATCATTGCATCAGGGAGTATTTTATGAATTTATCACTCAACATTCGCCAAAGGTTAATCGCTGGTTTTGGCGCCATTAGTTTAATATTAATTATATCAATATCTATCACAATATTTAATGTTTCAAAAGACCAAGAGGGCGTCCATAGGATTGCCGAGTTGCGCGTACCAACGGCAAATTCCAGCGCGTCTATGGTAAGCGACATAAATGCATCTCTTGCTGCACTGCGCGGATGGATGCTTACAGGCAATGATTCCTTCAAAGTCGAGCGCAAAGCCGTATGGAGTGATATTGAAAAAGTTAAGGGCAATATGGACCGACTGTCACAGACATGGACCAACCCTAGAAATGTTCAAGTTTGGAGTGAGTTTAAAACCATATTAGCGGAGTTCAAGATTGCGCAGCAACAAGTAGAAGACATTGCAAATAGCGCTGATGAGCAGCCTGCTCTTGTTATACTTTTAAATGATGCTGCACCTCGCGCAGCTATCATTATGTCAAATATTACTAAAATGATTGATGAAGAGGCTGGCCTTTCTGCAACACCACAGCGTAAAGCGCTACTAGGTATGATGGCGGATGTGCGCGGCACCATGGGCCTTGGCCTTGCCAATATTCGGGCAATGCTATTAACAGGCAACACTAGCTTCCAAACTAAATTCGATGGATTATGGGCTAAAAATATTCGTCGCTTTGATGACCTTAAAAACAATCGTGGTATGTTCACGCGCACGCAGCGCACAGCCTTTAACGCATTGGATGCCGCGCGTGAAGAGTTTAAAGACCTACCTGCTGCAATGTTTGAAATCCGAGATTCTAAAAAATGGAATATGGCTAACTATACATTAGTTAATGAGGCAGCCCCTCGCGCTGGTAAGCTTTTAACCATTTTAGCTGGCAAGAAGAACAGTAATGGTCAACGCACTGGCGGTATGGTGGTTAATCAAGCCAAGCTTTTAAATGATGATGTTACCGGCTTAGTTGACGACATGGATAGCTTGAACACTCTACAGTGGATTATATTGGTCGTTGCTATTGCGCTTGCTGTTGCAGCAACCTATTTAACAGCACGCTCAATTGTAAATCCAATTGAATCAATGGTCGCTGTTATGGGACGTCTTTCCAAAAAAGAGTATGATCTTGAGGTCGGATTTACTGACCGTACTGATGAAATAGGTTTAATGGCACGCGCTGTTGATTTCTTTAGAGAGTCTGGTGTTGAAAATGATCGATTGACCCAAGAGGCTGAAGAAAATCGCATACTCGATGAACAAGCTAAGAAGGATCAACAAGAGCAAGAAAGACAAGAAACCGCTGCAAAAACTGCACGGGAGCAAGAAGAAACCCGTGCCATTCAGCAAAAAGCTGATAAATTAAATGAGTTGATAGAGAAATTTGAAAGCACCGTTGTCGATGTTCTGAACGGTGTCAGTTCTGCGGCGACAGAGCTTTCTGCAACATCACAGCAAATGACAGGTGCTGCTGAAAATACACAGAACAAATCCGCGCAAGCCTCCTCTGCTACAGCACAAACAAGCTCTAACGTGCAAACGGTCGCAGCTGCGGCTGAAGAAATGTCCTCTTCCATTGGCGAGATTAGTAGACAGGTGTCTGATGCTTCTAACGTGTCAGCGGAAGCCGTTTCCACAGCAGAAGCGACTGCCGAGCGTGTTAAAATGTTAGAAGAGGCCGCTGGTAAAATTGGCGACGTTGTAAACTTAATTGATGATATTGCCGAGCAAACCAACTTGTTGGCGCTCAACGCTACGATTGAGGCAGCGCGCGCAGGTGAAGCTGGCCGTGGATTTGCCGTTGTTGCATCCGAGGTTAAATCCCTCGCCAACCAAACAGCACAAGCAACCAGTGAAATTGGCGGGCAAATAACTGAAATGCAAACAGCGACTAAGGAAGCTGTTACTGCCGTAATGGGTATTACCTCAACAATTGATCAGATAAATGAAATATCTTCATCAATTGCCAGTGCTGTGGAAGAGCAGTCAGCCTCAACGCAGGAAATCAGCCGTAGCGCTGGTGAGGCAGCTCAAGGCACAGAAACAGTGACGTCTAACATTAGTGAAGTAAGTGAACTTGCCAGTGAAACTGGTGACGCTGCTAACAACGTACAGATTGCATCTAATGAATTATCCACGCAAGCGGAAACATTACGCAGTGAAATTGATACTTTCTTAATCGATGTAAGGGCTGTCTAAGATAGGCAGTTTCAATTACCTAAACTAATATTCAAACCCCTGTCTGATGATGGGGGTTTGTTGTATTTAACACCACGGCCTAATCAAACTCAGCCATAGCAGCACCGAGTAGCGCCGATGTCTCGCTTGCGACAATATGCACTGGGATTTTTTCCAAATACGATGTCATAACGCCCTTTTGTGTAAAGCGCTCTAATAGGTCGCTTTGTGGTATGAGGCCACGCATCTTTGGTAAAATGCCCCCACCAATATATACGCCGCCCAGCGCGCCATGTAGCAAGGCAATATCACCCGCCACGCCACCTAATATACCTAAAAATAATTGTACGGCACGTACACAAGATGGGATAGAGCCACTTTCTGCTCCCGCAGTGATCTCAGCTGGTTTTAACGATGCATCACCAGACCCGCCATAACTGACAAGAAACTGGTGAATGCGCTGTAATCCCGATCCAGATAGCAAAGCCTCTACTGGCACATAATTCATGGTTTCATTAAGATGCTTACTAAGATCATATTCCAGCGGTGTCTTAGGTGAAAATGAAATATGGCCGCCCTCGGTCGCCACGACACGCCACCTTAACATACCATCGACTGGCTTGGTTGGAATAGCCATAGCTGCACCAAAGCCAGTTCCTGGACCAAGCAAACTAACGGGACCACCCTTCATGCCTTTTCTGAATTTTGTCACAGGTAAAAAATCCTGATCATTCATATAAAGAGTCGCATAGCCAAGCGCAGCAAAGTCATTCAAAAATGAGATTTTCTTAAGCCCTGTCTCTGCCTCAACTTTCGACGAATTTACGTGCCAACCCAGATTAGTCACATGTCCTTTACGTGGGCCTGTTGGCCCCGCGATAGCCAATTGCGCCGTATCGGGGCACCGTGCGCCCAATTGGCCAATATAAGCATTTAGTAATTCAGTTAGGTTTGAATAATCCTGACAAGAAAAGACACTCACATCCTCAATAACGGGCAAGATTACACCCTCTTTAAAATTTGCGATCGCAAAGCGCCCATTGGTGCCGCCAATGTCTGATACTATTAATCGCTTGTCCATTTTTATCCCTATTTACTAACCATCCCACTATAACTTCCACTCCTCTTATAAAGCATAATTGACAGCGCTGTCAATTAATTGTACATTCAATTGTAAATTTACCAAAACCATGCCACATTGCGGCAGTAGAAAACATATGAATGATGCAGGTTAGTTGAGACCTGTCGGAGCGATCATGACACAAGCATTCGATTTAATAATATTTGGCGGTACAGGTGATCTATCTTGTAAGAAACTGCTGCCCGCGCTTTTTTCCGGTTGGAAAGTTGGGAATTTACCCGAAGGCAGTCGTATATTTTTAACAACACGTACAATGCCAGATGGGTCTGTATTTGATTGGTTAGCAGCCAGCAGAAAAGAGCATCTACCCGAGCAAGCTACAGATGAAAACGATCTTAAGACCTTTGCAAAGATAGTGACAATTGTATCGCTTAATTTAAAAAACGGCGGAGATGATTGGGCTGAATTTTCAAATTTATTGCATGAAGAAAGTGATCGGCCCATCACACATTTTCTTGCCATACCGCCGGGCGTGTTCACCAGCGTATGTGATTTACTAGCCAGTTACGGCCTCAACAGCGATCGTTGTCGTCTTGTATTAGAAAAGCCACTTGGTCATGATCAAGCAAGCGCCCATGAAATCAATAACTATGTTGGTACGCATTTCAAAGAAGAACAAACCTTCCGTATCGATCATTATTTAGGCAAAGAAGCTGTGCAAAATTTAATTGCGCTCAGGTTTTCAAACATACTCTTTGAAAAACTTTGGGATAATAACACTGTCGATCATGTGCAAATCACTATTGCAGAGGATTTAGGCTTACATGGTCGCGGTGGTTACTATGAAGGCATTGGCGCCCTTCGTGATATGGTACAAAACCATCTTTTACAGCTCTTATGTCTTGTTGCGATGGAATCACCCGCAAAGCTTGACGCAGATGGCATTCGTGAAGAAAAGCTAAAAGTATTAAAATCCCTACAGCCCATCACTAAGGAGCGCATCACTAAGGACGTAGTTATGGGCCAATATAGATCTGGCGCCATGCACGGCAAAGTAGTTGGTAGCTACAAGCAAGATTTATCAATTGAGGGTGATAGCGTGACAGAAACATTTGTCGCCATAAAGGCCCATATTGAGAATTGGCGTTGGGCGGGTGTGCCATTTTACTTGCGTACTGGTAAGCGCCTGCCTGATCGTTTTGCAGAGATTGTCGTCCAGTTTAAGGATGTGCCGCATAAGGCAAACCAAAATTGGACTGGCGACTTGCATCCAAATCGTTTCATCATTCATCTACAGCCCGAAGATCGCTTAGCACTACGTTTAATGGTCAAGGATCACACAAAAGGCGAAGACGCACTAAAAGAATCTGAACTAAATCTCGATATATCAGATGGTCAACGCCTTGGGCCTTACTTACGGTTAATCCTTGCAGCATCTGCTGGCGATCAAAGCCTGTTTGTTCACCGACGTGAGGTTGAAGAAGCATGGAAATGGATCGATGGAATTGAAGAGCGTTGGCAGAGCGAAAATGTAACACCCTTACCATATGCGGCAGGTACTTGGGGGCCATATGAGGCAGACGCGCTGATGCGCAATGACGGTAGAAAGTGGTTTCATGAATCTAGAGGATAAAATGGCATCTTTGTTTGAGCTTAAAAAATTTAAAGATAGCACAGCACTCGTAAATGCGTTGAGCGCAGATACGCAGGCATGTTTAAATCAAGCTATATCCGATACAGGCAATGCTAGCTGGGCTGTGTCTGGCGGCTCCACACCTAAATTACTGTTTCGCGTCATCAGAAACGCTGATCTTGATTGGGGCAAAATAGATGTAGCACTGGTCGATGATCGCTGGGTGCCAGAAAGCCATGACCGTAGCAACGAGGCCTTTGTTAAAACTGAGCTGTTAACAAATAAAGCCGCAGCAGCGAGTTTCACAGGCATGTATACGGGGCACGACAACCCGCTAGACGGCGAAGCAGAAGTTGAGGCACGTTACGACAAGCTCAAACTACCTTTTGATTGCATTCACATTGGTCTTGGGCCTGATGGTCACACCGCATCATTATTCCCGGGTGCTGACGGACTTGATCGTGCCTTTGATCCTAATAGTGAGCGGGAAACCACTAGCATCATCGCCAAACAAAGCGATGTGACGGGATCTGAGATCAAACGTATGACATTAACTGCCGCAGCAATCGCGAGATCAAATAACATTTATCTGATGATCACTGGCGATGCCAAGCTTGAAACATTTAAAGCAGCCTTCAAGAGTGATATAAAGTTACCAATCGTCAGGCTCTGTGAAATGCTAAACACACCTCTACAAGTTTATTGGGCACCTTAGGAATATAATTATGACCATAAAAGCAATCCAAGATGTAACCAACCGCATTCACGAGCGTTCAAAAGCCCCGCGTGCGGCGTATCTGGAAAAATTAGAGGCTATGCGCCGTGATGGCAGAGCTCGCCCTAACCTATCTTGTGGCAATTTAGCCCATGCTTTTGCTGCTTGCCCGCAGGCTGAAAAAGAAAAATTAGCAGACGGTAAAGTCGCTGATATCGCGATCGTTAGCGCCTATAATGATATGCTGAGCGCCCACCAGCCCTATCACGGGATGTTGGACCAGATTAAACGCAATGTTCTAGACGCTGGTGGCGTCGCGCAAATGGCAGGCGGTGTACCCGCCATGTGTGATGGCGTAACACAGGGCCAACCTGGCATGGAACTATCGCTGTTTAGCCGTGATGTGATTGCCATGTCGACGGCCCTTGCCATGACCCATAATGTTTTTGATGGCGGATTATTGTTTGGCATCTGCGACAAGATCGTTCCGGGCTTGTTAATGGGGGCATTATCCTTTGGGCATTTGCCCTTTGTCTTTGTACCAGCGGGACCAATGCCAACGGGTATTTCCAATAGTGAAAAAGCTGCCGTGCGCCAAAAGTTTGCAACAGGCGAGGCTGATCACCACGAGCTGTTAATGAGCGAATCTCGCGCCTATCACAGTCCCGGCACATGCACATTTTATGGCACTGCCAACAGCAACCAAACCATGTTAGAAATGATGGGCTTGCAACTCCCCGGCAGTAGCTTCATCCAATCTGGCGATGCTATGCGCCCCGCCATTAGTAAATTAGCCGCCGAGCAAGTCGTTAAAAATGCAAATGAGGCCAATCCAATTGGAATCGGCGACATTGTCGACGCGCGCGCGGTAGTCAACGGCATTATAGGACTGCTCACCACAGGTGGGTCAACCAACCACACATTACATATTGTCGCCATTGCAGCGGCGGCTGGTATTCATGTTACTTGGGATGATTTTTCTGATCTATCTGCTGCTGTGCCGCTACTAGCGCGCGTATACCCCAACGGCCTTGCAGACGTTAATGCCTTCCAACAAGCGGGTGGCACGACTTATGTGATGAAACAGCTGTTAGAGGCTGGCATGTTACACGCTGACGCGACGACTATTATGGGTGGTACCATGGCTGATTTTGGTATTGAGCCAACACTTCAAAAGAGTGACATTCACTATAAACCCGCCAGAGATATCGCAGGCGACGACTCAATATTACGCCCCGCGTCAAACCCTTTCCAAGCTACTGGCGGTCTAGCAGTTATGAGCGGCAACATCGGCAAAGCAGTGATGAAAATATCAGCTGTAAAGCCCGAGCATAGAATTGTCGAAGCCCCTGCTGTAGTTTTCGATGATCAAAATGATATGTTAAAAGCCTATGAGGCAGGCAAATTGGAAAAAGATTTTATCGCTGTCATTCGCTTCCAAGGACCAAAAGCTAATGGCATGCCAGAGCTGCATAAATTAACGCCATCACTAGGCGTGTTGCAGGACAAAGGGTATAAGGTAGCGCTTGTCACTGACGGCCGCATGTCTGGTGCCTCTGGCAAAGTACCATCGGCCATACATGTGTCACCAGAGGCGGCAAGTGGCGGTGCCATCGCACAGATCAAAGACGGTGACATTATTCGTATTGACGCAGAAGCAGGAATATTAGAAGCACTGGTTGATATAACGTCCCGTTCAAAAGCGATGCAACGCCCAACCCTTCAGACATATGGCCGCGATATGTTTGAACCCTTCAGACATATGGTAGGTACAGCGGGTAGTGGTGGCAGCATATTTCCACACATGCAATTCCCCAACACCTAATTCGAAGATGAAAGTTAAATAATGGTTGATATTCAAGACATTCTAAACGCTGGTAAGGTTATCCCTGTTCTTGCTTATAACGGTGTGGATGAGGCCGTGAAGACAAGTCGTACCCTATATGATGCTGGTGTACGCGTGTTCGAGATTACCCTACGCCACCCAACAGCATTAGAAGCTATAAAGGCGGTGCAAAATGACCTGCCTAATGACGCATATGTGGGCGTTGGTACGATCATGAACCCAAGCTTATTAAAAGCCGCAATGGATACGGGTGCCTGTTTTGGTGTTAGCCCGGGCCTGACACCAGCATTAGCAAAAGCTATTAAAAATTCAGGCTGGGCATTTTTGCCCGGCACCGCCACATTATCTGAGGCCATGAGTGCCCATTACGAGGGATTTAATGTGCTTAAATTTTTCCCCGCCAGCGCCAGTGGCGGCCCTAGTTTTTTAAAGGCAGCAGGTGCCGTTTTACCTAATGTTCAATATTGCCCAACAGGTGGTGTTAATCCATCTAACGCACAGGAATATCTATCACTGGGCAACGTACCCGTTGTTGGTGGATCATGGATTGTTGCCCGTGATAGTGATGGTAATGTGGACCAAGCTAAAACAGGGGAGAAAGCGAGTGCCCTTAATAAAATCTAGGATACAGGCTTACTACTGGAATCACGATATATAATTTCAAAAGGCAACTCTGTATTTTCATGCGGTAAGTTTTCGCCGAGATGATTTAGCAAACTGCAAGCAGCCGTATAGCCCATCTGATGAATGGGCTGGTTCACTGTCGTAAGGGTAGGCCAAATTTGACGTGAAATAGGCGTATTATCAAAGCCCACAATAGACAAATTCTCTGGTATCTTAATGCCCCTATTAAGGGCCACCTGTACAATACCCGCAGCCATGTAATCGTTGCTCGCGAAAACTGCTGTTATGGGTTTAGCTAATTTAAAAAAATTGTCTGCCGCAGCAATGCCGCATTCAAATGTAAATTTACCATCAGCAATTAGCTCTTCCTCAAACTCGATACCGGCATCTTTTAAAGCCTCACAGTAGCCATCAAAACGCCTGCGTGACGCACCATGACTTGGATCGCCCTTGATAAAGCCTATGCGTTCATGGCCCAGCCCTATTAAATAGTCTGTCATCTCTCTTGCCGCTCGTTGCTCATCAATTGTGACCGACAGACCTAATGACGTGTCTGGGGGCGATACGGCAACATATGGGATTTTATGATCCCGCATATAATTTAGCAAAGCTTCATCATCACAAATTGGCGGCGTCAAAATAAAGCCATCTACACGGGATTGTTCTATAGTTGCAACAACTTGCTCCACAAGTCCTTCGCCAATTTCATAGGCAGGGCGCAAAACCATGCCGTAATGGTTTTCTTCGCATGCCTTTAGGACGCCACTTTGGATTTGCGTTAAATAGCTCGGACTAGGATTGTTATAAAGCAGGGCTAGCAGATAACTGCTATTACTGGCAAGCCCCCGCGCCGCCCGTGACGGCCTATAGTTCAGAGCTTTTGCAGCGGCCTCAACCTTTTTCTTGGTGATCTCGCGTACATTAGGCTCTTTATTCATTACCCGAGAGACTGTTTTGATTGATACGCCTGCCATAGTGGCTACATCATCAATTATCGCTTTGCCCACATTTTAATCCTTAACCCTTTAAACCATAGTTTTAAAATGCAGCATTGTGACAGCGCTGTCTATATATTTAAAGCTCTCAAATATTGGTTGAGTTTTAACCTCTTACATGAATAGCGACATTATAGTCTTCAATCTGCATGATAATCCCCGACTCACTGCCTCCTGCGTTTAACTCTCTTTGGAGTATGGATTTGTCAATCAGGACATGGGAATGCAATAATTCTATTGCTGTAGGTAATTGTTTAGCAAGTAATATCCAACCACATTCACTTGATGAACGCCCTGGCACTCGCACGGAAATTTTATCACCTCTTATTAGTCTGCTTGCTTCATCTTTTGATATATCAAAAGTTAAATCAGTCTCACTCACAAGCACTTGCATACATTCTCTCCAACCCCATGTAATTTAAAATATTAAACATCCGTCAAAGTGAACAATAACATGACCAGCCTAATTTCCAATTAAAATGGTGGTGTACAAGCCGTGATCAGCTCGCAAGGCTCAGATTTTCTATTTCTAAATTTATGTGGGATTGTGCTGTCAAAGTAATAAGATTCACCTGGCCCAAGGTTACGAATTTGCTCACCCACCTGCACTTCTAATTTACCCTTAATCACCATACCAGCCTCTTCCCCTACATGCATAAGCATCTTTGGCCCACTGCTTGCTCCTGCGGGATAAACCTCGCGCATAAACTGGAGTTTTCGACCACTACTATTAGCGCCAAGCTGTAGATATTGGATATTACCACTGCCCACATCGATCATGTCTTCGGGCTTAAAAAATACTCTTTGCTGACACTGTTCTCTCTCTTGGAAAAAGGAAGTGATGGTGATTTCCAACCCTTCTAAAATTTTCATAATAAGTGAGAATGAAGGGTCAGTTTGATCATTCTCAATTTGCGAAATTGTCCCATTACTCACACCAACTATCCGTGCTAATTCACGCTGAGATACACCACGTTGTTCACGCGCGGCTCTTAATTTTTGCCCTACATCTTCCACAAGACACTCCTGAATGTTTAATATAATAAACATTATAAGTAATTCTAGCCGCCCTATACAAGTTAATAATCTACAAAAAAAGGGAGCTCCCGCCCCCTTTTTTTTACAATTCTTAATATGGAGTAATTAGGCCACGTCTATTAGCGTGGCTTCAATAATATCCAACGCCTCTTCTAAATGAGCATCCGGCACCGTCAGCGGCACTAGCAAACGTACTGTATTAGCCCAGTAACCGCATGACAGCAAAATCAATCCTTTTTCACGCGCTGTGGCGATTACCTTGGCGGTCGTATCAGCATCGGGCTTATGCGTCCCTTTTTCCAATACCATTTCAAAGGCAACCATAGCACCAAGACCGCGCACATCACCAATGGCTGCTGTATCGTTACGGTCACGCATCTCTTTGATCCGTTCAACCATACGGGCGCCAATTTTGTTACTGCGCTCAACAAGACCTTCTTCCTCGATTACTTTTATCGTCGCAAGTGAGGCTGCACAGGCGATAGGATTACCACCATACGTGCCGCCAAGGCCACCCGGGGCAACCTTATCCATCACAGATGCCTTGCCCACGACGCCAGAAATTGGATAGCCACTACCCATTGCCTTTGCGATAGACATCATATCAGGCTCAATGCCTGCATATTCTGTAGCAAACATCTTACCCGTGCGGGCAAAACCAGTTTGAACTTCATCACAAACCATCATGATGCCATGCTCATCACAGATATCACGCAAATACTGCATAAACTCTACTGGGGCCTGATAGAAACCACCTTCACCCTGAACAGGCTCAATGACAATAGCCGCCACATCATGCGGCTCCACATCTGTTTTAAAGATTGTTGCCAGACCCGCCTTAGCGTCTTCAACCGATATACCGTGATGTGGCACAGGGAAGGGTGCATGATATATATTTGGAGCACCAGCACCCATACCAGCGCGGTAAGGCGCGATCTTGCCTGTCATAGTCACAGTCAGCGCCGTACGTCCGTGGAAGGCACCACGGAACGTGATAACCGCAGGACGCTTTGTTGCGATACGCGCGATACGCACTGTATTTTCTACGGCCTCAGAACCTGTTGAGAAGAAAACAGATTTTGCGTCCTTAATCGGCGCGAGCTCATTTACTTTCTCAGCCAGTTCAATATAAGGCTCATACGCTGAAACCTGAAAAGAGGTATGCGCAAAATTTTCTACCTGTGCCTTGGCAGCTTCAACCACCTTTGGGTGGCTATGGCCTGTATTACAAACGGCAATACCCATAGCAAAATCGATATAGCGCTTGCCATCAGGGTCCCAAATTTCAGCGTTCTTTGCCTTAGCTGTGAACACTGGTGCAGCAGAAGCTATACCACCAGCAACTGCTTTTGCGCGACGTGCATTTAAATCATCATTTTTAGTCATCGTTAGATACCACCCATACAAATATATTTAAGTTCCGTATAATCTTCTATGCCATGCAGCGACCCTTCGCGGCCCATGCCTGATTCCTTGACGCCACCAAAAGGGATAACGTCAGAAGTAATTGCAATCTCATTGACACCAACCATGCCGTATTCAATGCCCTCGCTAACACGCCAAACACGCCCCACATCACGGGTATAAACATAAGCAGCCAGTCCAAACTGTGTGTCATTAGCCATGGCAATAGCCTCAGCCTCTGTCGAGAATTTAAACACAGGTGCCACAGGGCCAAATATCTCTTCGCGGAAAACACGCATCTGGTCATGCACATTGGTTAGAATTGTTGGCTCATAGAAATGCGAACCAAGATCGCTAACCTTGCCACCCGTAACAACCGTTGCACCATCATCAACAGCTGACTCTACCATTGCATGGATATCACCAATTGCCTTTTCAGTAATCACAGGGCCATGCGTGCTGTCCGCACACATGCCATCGCCCATTTTAAAGGCCTTAACCGCTGCCGTTAGCTTTTCAACAAAAGCGTCATAAATGCCTTCTTGCACGATCATGCGGTTTACACAGATACATGTTTGGCCTGAATTACGGTATTTTGAGCCAATAGCGCCAGCAACAGCAGCGTCCAGATCAGCGTCATCAAAAACAATGATGGGCGCATTACCGCCAAGTTCCATAGACGTACGCTTAACCGTGTCCGCGCATTGCTTGAGCAACATTTTACCAACAGGCGTTGATCCTGTGAAAGTGAATTTACGCACTAGGTCATGACCTGTTAGAACCTCACCTACTGGCGCAGACTTACGTGTTGTCACCATATTCAACAGCCCAGCCGGCAAACCAGCGCGATCAGCTAGCTCACATAACGCCAGCGCCGATAGCGGAGTCTCAGCCGCAGGTTTAATTACAATAGCACAACCAACAGCCAGTGCAGGACCAGCCTTGCGTGTGATCATAGCATTGGGGAAGTTCCACGGCGTAATCGCACCCACCACACCGATAGGCTGCCTGATAGTAACGCCGCGCTGCGAGCTAATAGGCAGAGGAATAGTTGTACCATAAAGGCGTTTACCTTCTTCTGCAAACCACTCAATAAAGGAAGCGCCATAACCAATTTCACCACGAGATTCAGCAAGAACCTTGCCCTGCTCCTGCGTCATGATGATAGCTAAATCTTCTTGATTTTCTATCATAAGATCATGCCAGCGACGTAGAACGCTAGCACGTTCTTTTGGTGTCTTAGCCTTCCAATCCTGCATTGCTAGATGAGCAGCTTCCACTGCGCGTGTCGTTTCAGCAGCACCCAAATCAGCCACTTGTGCTAACTCTTCGCCCGTAGATGGATTATAAACAGGAAATGTGTTGCCACCATCACCGTCTACCCACTGGCCATTAATATATGCTTTTTCCTTTAAAAGCTTTGGATCTGATAATTTCATCGTCATTAACCCTACTCCCAATCAAATATGTCCACAGCCTTACTCATCAGCTGGTGATTCTATAGCAGCATGTCAAAAAATGTCATTTGCAAGAATGAAAATATTCACTCTAGTAATTTTGTATATCCAAATGTATTGTAATATTAACTTTAAATTTATAAAACAAGAGAAGATAAATGGGAAAACGCAAAGCATCGCTGGCAGGCAAAATCGCAGATGTAGATCTTAGGCTGCTCAGGATATTTAAAACCATTGTAGAGCAAGGCGGCATTGCAGCAGCCGAGATGGAATTAAATATTGCCACATGCACCATATCAAATCATCTAGCCGATCTAGAACGCCGTTTAGAGATGAAACTGTGTGATCGTGGCCGCAAAGGGTTTCGCGTAACGGCTCAAGGCCAGATTGTTTATAATGCAACACTCGAACTCCTCACAGCGCTAGAGCAGTTTCAAAGTAATATCCATCAAACGCAGGAACGCTTAGTCGGCACCTTAAATCTAGGCATTGAGGAGTTTTGCTTATTCTCATGCGAAGACATTTTGACCAAGGCGATGACTGCCTTCACGGATTTAGCGCCCGATGTCTATGTAAATATTCATACCTATTCAGCCGACAAAGTCAGCCAAGCCGTCATGAGCGAACTGGTGGCCATTGGCATCACTTCTATTCCTATGAAATCGAAAGTCATCACCACCCACAGCCTAAATGCATCAGAGACCATGCAGTTATATTGCGGTAAAAAACACCCTTTATATGAGGTTAGTGACAATGAGATCACTATGGAAACACTGGGGCGGCAAAAATATATTGAAACACATAAAATGCGGGCGGGGCAAATGCTAATTCCAGAGGCTGAAAAATGGTATCGCCAAGCCTCTGCCCTACAATATGAGGCCCGCGCCCTGCTGGTGCATACCGGCAATTATATTGGCTACATATCGCAGGAATATGTTAAACATATGGGATGGGAGAGTGACATGCGCCCCCTAAAGAGGGATAAATTAAACTACTTGAATGACTATACGGCCATCATCCGTAACACAGTAGGCCTTAGCCCTGTTAACCAAGCTTTTATGGACTGTATTGAAAGTACAACCGCTTAGTAAAGGAAGTAATGATGAGATATCTTTTATTAGTCATATTCTTTTGCCTCGGCACACCAGCGGGCGCCAACGGTGATCTATCGAGCAACATTCGCATCAGCAGCGCCATAATGGGGTACGATTTACACTATAGAGTCTACACACCTGATCCGTCTCTATATACCGCCCCTTTGCCTGTTATTTATATAACAGATGGTCAGTGGTATCTGTCAGATGGTCGTATGGTAAGCATATTAGATACAGAAATTACAGCAGGGCGCATCAAGCCAGTAATTGCTGTTTTTGTCGATAGTCGTGATCCAGACAATCCCAAAAACAATCGTAGAAACCAACAGTTTATGTGCAACGCGAGTTACGCCAAATTTTACATGCGTGAATTAATACCAATTATAGAAGCCCGCTATGCAGTCAGCAACAATCCCGATGACCGTATTATTATGGGGCTATCTTTTGGCGGGCTGAATAGTGCCTGTTTTGGCCTTATGGCCCCTAACGTCTTTCACGGTATTGCCATGCATTCACCCGCTAATAGTAAGCATTTAAAAATGCTATCAGACCTTTACAAAAAACAACCAACACTGCCGCTTAAGATATTTTTTAGCATCGGCACCATAAAGGACAACACTAAGGCCGCTAGAAAATTCATGATGGTTTTAAAGACTAAAAATTATGACCTTACCTACATAGAAGTGAAAGAGAGACACAACTGGAAAAACTGGGGACCACTCATAGATGACGCCTTATGGACATTTTTTGGGACCAGCCAGTACCTGACATCAAAAAACCAATAATATTTACGGTATTTATGAGATTCAGCCTTTACAATAGCGCTGTATATGATCAATGTGGCCTCAAATATTTTGTATAAATAGGAAGATCATCATGGCTGCAAGCTACAAACCTCTAAACATCAAAGATCATAAAGATTTAAAGTTAAAATCACTGACTGATTTTAGTCACCTTAAAGACCAACATATGGCACCCGTTGCATTACATGAATTTGTTAAATGCTCAACGAGCTTACCAATTATTTTCGTAAAACCAGGCGAAGACCAACCATATCAAGCTGTTGCAATGCTGGGCTTAAAGCCAAGCCAAAATCTTGTTATTCAAGACGGCACATGGAATGCTGTTTATATGCCGAGCTGTATTCAAATATATCCTTTCCAGATTGCCCGCACATCAAAAGAAGGTGATCAGCATACAATTATCGTTGATGAAAATGCTAATAACATTAGCACCTCAGAAGGTGACGCATTATTCAATGATGAAGGCAAGGGCACTGAATTAATGGATAGATGCCAACAACAAATTGAAAATCACTTTAAAGAAATCACTGAATCACGTGCTGCAATAGAATATCTTGCAGAGCTTGACCTAATTAAAAACCAAGATTTGACCATTACGGTCCCTAATATTGAGGATAAGATTGTCATCTCGGGCATTAGTATAATCGACGAAGAGAAACTAAATAGTCTAGAGACTGATAAATTTGAAGAATTACGTAAACGCGGACTGCTGCCTGCAATATATGCGCAGCTTGCGTCAATGCATCAAATGCATCGCTTGACACAAATGATGGTTAAGGCACAAGCAGCAGCTTAATCCACATTATGTCCCGTCCTAGAATAAGTTGACGGTTTCTATATTAGGCCAGTTGTCGTAGACG
>CBFDCC010000019.1:0-27001 GCA_965603205.1 uncultured Kordiimonas sp.
AATTGCACCACGGACATTCGTGAAATAAACCTTTATCGCTCATATCTAACCCCTAGCCTTTAGCATTGCGTCTGCAAACAAATAAGCGTCTTCTGCAAACTTATCTGATCTATTTCGTCTAGGTGCATCATATTGCTGATTAGCTAGCATTCCAGTCAATGCATTCATGGCGAATTGATCTCTTAATGCTTGAATCTCTCGCTCTTTGGCTTCTTTTTCTCTGACTTCAATCATTATCCTTCGCTTTTCGTCGTCGTCTCTGTTTCTTCCTACTGTTTTGTTATCCATATCTATATCCTATGCTATACTTAAGTCTCCGCAAATCTTCTATGACAGGGAGCTTTTTGGTTGCCGCCTCACTTGTTGGGGCGGTTCTTATTTAAAAGCTTGGTATTCCAAAGTAAATCAATACAGCTATCGATATTCCTATTAAATAGTCAACCGCAGTCATACTGTAGCCTCTATCATTAATGGCAGTTCTAATTAAAAGCGATAAAACGTAAGGCCCCACCATGCATACCAATGCCAGTGATACCAATTGCGCTAAAATTATATAATTCATGATCTCATCCCCTCTATAGTAAGTCTTAACCACTGTGAAAACGTGATACCTTTCTTTTTTAACTTCTTATCTAGCTTCTTATCATGCTCCTTTGTAATGCGAGCTATACGGGTAATATCTTTTTTTGTACTCATTAAATTAATTCCTTAAAACAGTTGACTTGTATTACAGATTACATTATTATTAATCCATAGTCAATAACAAATACGAAATAAACAAGGGGATATAAGATGAAATTTACTGTAGATATTGAAGAGTTCTGGCTTGAAGAGGATGAGGATATAGAGTCAGCATTAAAGGCGTATATTACACATGATGTAATTATGAAAATATCGAAAAATATTGAGGATAAGGTTGAAAGGGAGATATCGGATAAGGTTAGCGAGGCCATTAAAACCAAGCTTTCACAAGTTGTCGATAACAAATTGACTGATTTGCTGGCTGTTGGAGTTATTAAAAAGAATAGTCAAGAAATTCCAATAACTGAGCATATAAAAAATCTATTCTTGCAGCATTCAGGCTGGAGCAGCCCAGAGGATTATATTAAGAAAATTGCACAAAGCTTCGGAAAAGAGTTGAAAGCTCAATACAATGCGGCTTTTGCCAATCAAGTTGTTATTGGAATGAAAGAGCAAGGGCTTCTTAAAGATGAAGTTGTTCAAATTCTACTTGAGCCAAAGAAGTAATAGCCATGAGCAGAACAATTATAGACATAGACTTTGAGAAACTAGCAAAAGAAACAAACCAAGCTAAGGCTCAAGATAAATTTAACCGCTACCACGAAAACGATCTACCAGAGCCTCAAGGCAATGAGATAGCTAAGGGTGTATTTGATATGGGTGAATATATATTCGTAGGAGATAAAGACTAATGGAATTTAAAACAAATGAAATAAGCGGCCAGTTAGTAGCAGATGGAGAAAGAGGCCAATACTGGATAGATGAGCAAGCATGGACGTATGTAAAACTGGTATATGGCGATAAAGGCGGGCCACAGATAATTAAGCTGGGCACGTTTAATAATGTAGAAGATGCTATTAAGTTTTGTAACGGAGTTGAGGACAACGAAGATGTATTATAACCGCCAAGAAAAGAAGCCTCTATGTGATGCTAAGGAAATTTCAGAGCTAGAGCTGACCATGCCAATAGCAGTTGAATCACTGCAAAACTATTGGGGTAAAGATCACGATATGCTAATGCATTATTTACATGCTGCTGTAGTGTGGAGTGATTGCACAAAGTCAACAGACTTGTTATTCCTTATGCATTTAGCAGCAACTAAGAAAACTATGGAGCACTGATGAACATAAAAGAAATTAACTTAAAGACCATAAGGCTAGAAGGCTTAAGCAAGAAGGACTATCCGGACTGTGTGGAAAGTTACTGTGCTTATGTCGAGTATAAAAACGGGGTAGCTCTAAATGATATTGATTTAGATATATTTAACGATCAATACATTGAGAAGATTCAAGAACTAGCCAGATCACAAGTGTTCGAGGGGTAAGAAATGGAAAAGCAAATAAATACAATAGAGAAATCAAGTGAGATAGTAGCAAGCGAGTCAGTAGCGCCTGTTATTCAAATTAGCCAGCCTGACAAATTGCTAGAAATGGCAATATCTAAAGGCGCTGACATGGATCAGCTTGATAAGTTGTTACAGCTTAAAGAGCGTTATGATAATGAGATGGCTAGAAAGGCTTTTACAGCGGCATTAGCCGCATTTAAGACAGAAGACTTATGTATTAAGAAAGACCGAACTGTAACTATTGAGACAAAAGACGCAGGAACTTATGGTTACACTCATGCATCACTTGGAAATATTGTAGGTACAGCAGTTCCAATTATGTCAAAACACGGCCTATCACATAGATGGGAAACAGTGCAGGCAGACGCCAGGGTTAAAGTTACCTGTATATTGACGCATAGAGACGGGCACAGCGAACAAACAACGCTTGAAGCTAGCCCAGACACATCTGGTAAGAAAAACGGGATACAGCAAGTTGCATCAACGGTTACGTACTTGCAGCGTTACACGTTCTTATCTATCACTGGTCTGGCAGTAGAAGAAATGGACAACGATGGGCAAGGCTTTGAAGGTCAGCAGATAAGCCCTGATAAAATAAAATGGGATAAGGTTGAATCTGCATATGAGGCATTTAAAGAGGTTGTCGATGCTGATGTAGATGAAATGGACTATGGGCGCGTACAAGAAGGCTATAGAAGGCTATCAAATGACGAGCAAATGGCTGTTTTTAGCAAATTCGGGAAAGAAAAGCCTGAAGGTTGTGACCTTTTGTATAGATCAGTTATTAAAAAATTATTAGCAATGAACGGAGAAAGTAAATGAGCGACACAAATCAGATCGTAGAATATGGAATAACAGACGCGGCTTTGCAGGAGCTAAAGAGTAAGTTTTCATTAGTGCCAGACTCATCAACAGAGAAAGGTTACGCTGATATTAAGTCAGCACTAAAGATAATTTCACCTTATCGCACAGGAATTGAGGCGAAGCGAAAAGAGTTAAAAGCAGATTCTCTGGCTCGTGGTCGTTTAATAGATGCAGAGGCAAAGCGCATAACAACGGCTATACTTGATATTGAGAGTCCTTTTAAACTAGCAAAACAAAAGCGTGATGACGAATTGAAAGCAATTGAACAGGCTAGGCTAGATGAAGAGGCCGAGCATATTGCAGCTATTGAGCAAAAAGTGTCTGATATAAATGATCTGGTTGAGGGTTTGCTAGGTGCCGATTTAAAAACATTACAATCCAGGCTAAATACTGCAAATGAAATAGTTATCAACAATGTTGAGTTTGAAGATCAAATAGAAACAGCAAAAGAGTCAATGCTTAATGTAAAAGATACGCTAGAAAAAGCCATTGCAGATCGTGAGATATTCGAGAAGCAACAAGCAGAGTATGAAGCACAGCAAAAACTAATGGTTGAGCAACAAGCAGAACTTGACGCGAAACAGGCCATAATCGACAAGCAGGAAGCCGCACATCGACAAAAAGAACGCGATGAGCAGATAGCAAAGGAAGCCGAAGAAAGAGCAACAAAGGCCGCTGAATTAAAGGCACAACAAGAACGCGATGAAGCCGCAAAACGTGAGCAGGATTTAAAAGATCAAGCTGAACGCGCAGAACGTGAGGCAAAGGAAACAGAGCAACGTTTAAAAGATGAGGCAGAGGCAGAAAAGCAACGAGAAATAGATGAAGCTGAGAAGCGCGAAGACAATAAAATGCACAGAGCGAAAATAAACAACGCAGCAGTTGATGCACTTATTGAACACGGACTAAGCAAAACAGCCGCAAAAAATGCCGTAACTTTAATTGCAAAGCGTTTAATCCCTAACGTAGTGATAAGCTACTAACCGAGTCATAGCAGTACCCCATTCCCGTCACTCCCTCAGTGGCGGGCTTTTTAAGAGTTTATGAGAATATTATGGTAGATGTGATTAATATCAGGTGCTGCGGATGCGATGAGAAGGTAGACGCTAGATTGACAGATGGCACAGAGATTTACCCACATAGAGCAGATTTGTCAACTCTACCTTTCTGGAAGTGCGACAAGTGCGGAAATTTTGTTGGATGTCATCATAAGACGGATAATAGAACAAGGCCGCTAGGTTGTATTCCTACGCCAGAATTAAGAAACGCAAGGCAGCATATACATAAGATCTTAGACCCAATTTGGAAAAGCGGAAAAATTAGCAGAAATCAGCTATACAAGAAACTAAGTGAAAAACTTGGCTGGAAATACCACACAGCAAATATTCGCAGCATTGAAGAGGCAAGGAAGGTATATAAGGCTGTACGCGATAACATTACAGGTGATATATGACACAAGAAGAAATAGACAGCGGATTCGAAGAAGAAACGAACAAAGAGAGCCTAGCAGCGATGAACCTTGAAGACACTTTGAAGCTGGTTAATGATGGCGATAGGCGAAGCTTGTATGAAGGGAAAGAAGATGAGCAAGAATAAGCGTCATATGGGACGAATAGCAGAGCTATCATGCGCGGCTTGTGGTAATTCACCCGTAGAAGTTCACCATATTAGGACTGAGCGCATAAAAGATGATTTTTTGACCGTTCCGCTGTGCGTACAGTGCCATAGAGGCGATTTCTCTATTCATATGAGTAAGGAGCAGTTTACCAATGTTTACGGCTCTGAGCTGCATCTATTGGCTGAAACACTAAAGAGGCTAGAAGAATGAATAAAATAGGAATAGACCCAGGTTTAACAGGTGCAATCGCTTGGCTTGATAAAGATAATAAGTTTATCGATGTATGGGATATGCCTACTATGTCGAGAGGTAAAAAAGGGAATCAAGTAAATTCAGTAGAGCTAGCTGAAATAATACAAGAGATTATATTAGAGTTTGATTGTATAGCCTATGTTGAGCAAGTTCATGCAATGCCAAAGCAAGGCGTTACCTCTATGTTTAACTTTGGTGAGTCATTTGGCATTATAAAGGGGGTTTTAGGGGCTTTAAAGGTGCCTGTGGAGTTCGTCACGCCACAATCTTGGAAATCTAGGGCCGCACTAACGGGTAAGGATAAGGATGCCGCTAGAACGAAAGCAATCAACATGTATCCTAATGCTAGTTTAAGCAGGAAAAAGGATATTGGTAGAGCAGATGCAATAATGATAGCGAGGTATGGAGAATGATTAGATCAATAGTTTACGCCCTGTTATTAGCAGGAGTGATGTTTGCAACGGGTGTAGATGCTTGTGATGAAGATGACCTTACAGATTACACGTTTTTCAAAGAAATAACTTTTGATGGCCCTAATGGGTTTAAGTTTGTTAATAAGAAGAGGTGATTTATGGGTGATGTAATAAAGTTTAATGGATTTAGTACGGTAGATTTACCAGCTAATGACGTATTAAATGGCGCTGTTGATAAGATTAAAACTGCTGTTGTAATTGGATTTGATGAGAATGAAGAGCTTTATATAGCAAGCTCAATGTCAGATATGCCTGAATTGCTTTTACACCTTCATTGTTTCAGGGTTCATTTAGATAAATATATAGCAGGTGATATATGAATAAAGAAGAAAAAGAAGAGTTCAAATGCTATGTTTTAAATTGCGTTAATAAAGCAAATGAAGATAGTTACAAAAAAACTGTGAAGGCATATGATAAGCATTCTAATGATATTGAGCGAATATTATCAACAATTCTACCAGATGTGCTTAATAGTATTACCAATAAACCTAATTATTGGTTCCCTATATTACTCAATATTTTAAACGGGGTGATAATTGGTATAGCAATGTATTTAGCTATAATTTTTGCTATTTAACAACCATTAGACTACAGGTGATGAAGATGAAGAAATCTAAAACATACTGCCCATTAATAGGGCTTATATTAGTTCCTTGGATTATTGTGTTTATTCTGGCTTATGTGTTATTTTCTTAAGAATTGAACGCCAAAGTAAAGACCAACTACAGCAACAAAGGCAATACCAAGATTAAATGCTACCATTATATCTATCATTGATTGCACTATGCCTTGTTTGCCTAATATTGCAAATACCATAGCCACACTACCCCAGAATAGCGTATATGCGACTATTCCAAAGGCTAACCAGCGTCTAGTTACACTACGTATAGAGTTTTCATTTGCTGTCGCTTCTACGAGCTTTAAATGAGAATCTACAGCCTTTCCAGCATGTACAGCCTTTTCTTGATCTGTATAGCTTAATCCATCAATAAAGCCACCAACACCGGATAGCACCTTGTCTGCTGTATCTAGTGCTTTACCTGTATTCTCTGAGCCACCAAATAAACTTGTTAATCTACCAAAAAAACTCATTTATCTCTCTCCAGCCATAAGTTAAACCGCTGTTCTAACGTGCCTTTGATATTGTTATCACGATACCACATTATAAAGCCTTTAGCGCCCATGAAGTCTCTCATGGAGCCGCCGCAACAGGTCGTGAATCAATAGCCAGGTCGGTATGGAAGAATGTATCAGTAGTGCAAATAACTTGAGTTGAATCAAGATTAAGTACAGAACCACCAGTAAACCCATAAACAAAGTTATCAGCAGGGTTACAGGTATAGAAACCATCGCCTAAACGGTAGACTGTTGCTATGCCCTCTGGGAACCCTTCAAAACCATCATAAGTCTCTGCACTAAAGCTCTCACCGTCAAATGTTGGCGTTAAATTGATTTCTCCATCACAGCCCCATAAATTAACTACTGCTAAGACAAATATTGCTAGTATTATTTTATTCATTCGTGCCACCTTGAGTTTGTTGTTATATTAATAGTATTTGCGTTTACTTTGGTTTCAAGCTTTTTAACTCTCTTCTCAATCTTGCTGAAACGTGCGTTATGATTGTCGTGCTTATGTTCTACCGGCTTAACTGCCGGCAATACTTCTACCACTAATTTAGGCTCTGCCGGCACTACTTCGGGCTTTCCATGCACAAGATTCTTAACAGTTTCAGAGTTTCCATAGATGGAGCTTAAGCCCAATAATGAGATAAAAGGAATGAGAAGCTTTAGATTAGTTATCCACTGCTCAACCTTCTGGCCTAATGTGCGCTCAGTTACCACCGCCACACTCCGCCAAATGTAATAGCTTGTTTGCCGGCATTCTGTCCATAAGAACTATGAAATAAAGCATCAGCACCATCAAAGCGTTTAGCAATACCAAGGCTTAATGCGTTCTCACCGTCATAATAGCCACCATTTACCGAGGCTTGCCATTTCTTAGTCGCAAAATCGAACGGGTGTGAGCTAGCAATAGCTAAAGCAATGCCCTTAGATATGTCTTTATCGTTAATGTAAGACTCGTTAATATAGGTTTCTTCTACTAACGTAAAGTAATTATTGGTTTCGTTAATGGTTGTTCGATCATGAGAGCCAGAAGCCATGACGTTGAATGATATTAATAATAGTAGATATTTCATGCTTAATCCTTTGTATGGTGTTTTTCTACGTGTTCAGTCATCCTATCGTGGGCGTGATATGTTGATTTCCTATTTTCTTTTTCATATGCAACTAATGAATCAACTTTAGTATTTAAAGCAAGTTGACATGCTTGCATATTACTATCCAGCTTGTCGTATCCTGTTTCAATCTTTTTATCTAATTTATTTAAAAGAAGTCTACCAAGCCAGAATGATAATGTTCCAAGTGAAGCAAATAAGGCTCCGGTAACGCTAATTGCTATCGTCACCATTAGATCGTGATCTATTAGTATCTGCTCTGCTGGCACTATAAGCCCTTATGACTGCGAAAAGTAAGATAATGGAGAAGACTATTAAAATTATGCCGATGACCATTAATTACTCCCATTGCGCCTACAATCAATTGCAAGGCTGACAAAGACAGCATTATATGCTCATAATAAACCGCCTGCATATCGTACAGTGACAAACAAACACTAACAGCCAAGTTTGCCATGATAGCAGCAGAGATAATTGCTAAACCTCTACCTGATAAATATATGTAGCCCATCGTAAAGAGGGCTTGAATCATCATTTTATACATATAAAAAGGGGCCATTTCCGTATATTCATAGAAATAAACCCCGTTTTCCGGATCAAGTAGAATCTCCTGATAGCCTGTCATCATAAGAAACTCTATAAATAATACGGCTCCTATCCATTTATGCTTAGTGTTAATCCCAACTATAGCGATTAAACCAGACATTATTAATAGTGGAAGAGTTAGCATGTCTACTAGCTCGCTCATTTAGGCTTGCCCTTGCCTTTTCTCTTCTTTGGGCCTTTGTTACCTGCCATAACTATTCTCCTAATAGGTTAGTCTTCCAGTCATCACAAATTACTAATCTAAACTCATTATCATCAGATAGTATTGCCATAAATTCATTATAACCAGATTTGCTGCGTTTTATACCAGTTTTACCACCTAGCTTGCCAAATTCCTCACCAATTAATATACATCCATGAGAGTCATCTTCTAAATTTCCCTTATGAAATAATATATGAGTTCGGTTAAATACATTAGTCACTTCAAACGTATCACCAAAATGAGGCGAATTTACACGCCTACAGACGTACTCACCAGCAGGAATGCATGAGCCTGGAACATCACCAACGCTAGGCTTATTGTTTAGCCAGTCACGCTCTAAGGTAACCGCAAAAGGGCTATTTTCATACACTATAGCCCCATATGTGCCATGCTTTCCCGTTGTTACTCTACGTATTAAGAGCGTTTTCATAAATTAACAGGATGGAATGGGCCGTTAGTTGACTGATTCCCAATGTCAACCCCACCAAACGACGGTATAGGCTGATCATAAGTATCTTCACCAGTTATCAGCCCTGTAGTTCCAGCGCCAATACATGGACTGCCAGCACCTAGTTTATAATCAGATGTTAGTAACGGGTCTGAATCAATAACGGTTGTTTCAGTGATTCTAATGTCAGCATTAGCAGCAACACTCCAAGCTGCGAGAGTTGCGTACTCTGTTACACCCAATTCTCCTACAATGGCACCATTAGTCACATAATAAGCATTAGTAGTGAAATCAATATCCTGATAATTTGTACCAGATACCCCACCAACTGCAACACATTGAATGTTTGCACCTGTAGTGCCACATACAACCAAGTTATTTATAAATTTAGCTTTTGTAACCGCTCCGCCATTCTGTACTACAAGCCCATGTCCTTCTGTGTCTGCTGGGTTGTGAATAATTATATTATTATAAAATAATCCTGTACTGTTAGACGTTGAGACATAAGAAATTGAATTAACTAATGGGTTAGTTAAAAGGCTTCCATGCAGCTCATTATTTCCGCCAGATGTAACCGAATCGACATAATGCTGATAGTTATTGTCAAGCCTTCCTGCTATTACCTTGTTACTTGCCGAACTAGCATCCAAGGTAATTCCGTAACCGCCACCACTAGCATCAGATTTTAAACCTAAGCCGCAGCCGCTTATATTTGGACGGAGCAAAGTATTACTGTCTGCGTTTGTAAGTCTTACGCCTGAGAACATATTAGTGCATGTGTAGTTTTCTATTAATAGTCCATTCCAATCATCAACATGCAAGCCAACGTGATTAGAGCTTGTATTAGCATATGTGGCTAACCCAGTAACTGTTAAATCCAATATTGTTCCACCAGCGCCAGCAGTTGCACTATTTCCAAAAATAAATACTGCTTGCGTGCTCCCGACAACACTTGGGTTTTGTTGTATATTCACATTATCAATAGTAAAAGTATGTAAATTGCCATTAATATATAGCCCTCTATTACTTACAGCGTTAGTTACATTAAGGTTTTTTAATGTAAGGTTAGTTATTGCATTTAAACCACCAACACCTCCATAAACAAAAATTGCTCCAGTTAGGTTTTGCGTATTCGTTATGGTTAAGTCCCTTACTGTAACATTACCAAAAGAAGCAGATGATGCATTAAAATATAGCGATACACTTCCTTCTGTTGGGGCCATAGTCCCATCTACATAACTAGAATCAAGCGTACTAACGTCGCCTCTGTAGGTTATCGTGTTAGCTGCTGATGAACCACCAGAAGTAATAAGCAAGTCCTTAGCGTGTACGCCTCCACCTATCCACACAGTGTCTCCGTCAGCAACACCCGCCATATTATCAAAGCCAGCAAAGGCATCTGCATATGTTGAGCCATCAGCAGCACCATAAGGCCCGCCAAGAGAAGGTCGTATAAATACGTTAGCCATGACTAAACCCCTTGAGTAATAGAAACTACCTGCACATCTAGCGCAACAGCATTGGCTACTGCGTAATGTGTGGCTAAAGCTGGAACTTTATATGGGTCAGCAGGCTCTCCATCTGCAATAGAAGGAATATAATCACCTGTTGTAGCCTCCGCCGCTGCAATGTTTAAGTTAGACTCTGCATTTAATGCGCTCGTACCAAAAGCAAAGCGTATAGCCTCTGTAGTGGCCCCACGATTAACAACTTTAACTTTTCCTACGCCTGTTGCTAGTGCCACAGATTGAGCTGTTCCATCCATTGTTAAATCAGCATCATACTGTGATGGAGAAAACCCATCATTAACGTAAGTTGCCCCGCCTGCGCCCCTGTTTGGAACTGGGGTATCATTTGTATCAAGTGAAAAGCCTAATCCGCTTCCACCTGGTTGATGATCTGTCATATAATTTACTCCTAATTTTATTTAAATATAAATATATTTTTTAATCTAAAACGCATTCCAATCGTGTGAAATAACTTTCGCACCGCTAGCCACGCTTTTTCCAGTTGGTATAGCATCATTAATAGTAATCGACACGCCAGCGCTAATAGTGGCAACGGTTGACCAGTGCCAATAACCATCCGTAAGCTGTACGCCCATTGTATCACTAGCTGAAAAGCCTGTAGTCGCTGTAACAGGAATCACTGTAGCCGCCGCCGCAACAGTAGCATCTGTAGTTGTTTGATATACGCTCCATACATACCAGCCTTGACCGGACACGGTAGGTGCAGTGCTATAGACTAATTGACCTGTTCTCCAAAAACCACGTTGAGGCGGTAGCCCACTAGGTGCGGTAGATATTGGCGATCCTGAATGAGCGCCAGCGAATATAGGCTCAACCATGCTTTGAGTGGTTACCGCCTGATCATCATATACATCTACATTTTGATCTATCACTATATTTGCATTCAGAGGGACGGCCGTTCCAGAACTAATGAAAATTCCCTGCTTCCCTGATTGATCTTGTGCATTATTGTAATATCTGCCTCCAGATACGTGTACAAACGCACCTCCAGCATCACCAACAACTAACCCGTATTCTCTGTTATCTGATGCCTCGCAGTTTAAAAACGACACATTTTCAGACCCTTCCTGAACTTTAAATCCAGATCCAGCCATGTTATCTGCAACACAGCCTATCATCCTGACGTTCTTTGAGCCGTTAACATTAAATCCAGAGCATGAATTTG
This sequence comes from uncultured Kordiimonas sp., assembly GCA_965603205.1. Classification (GTDB taxonomy): domain Bacteria; phylum Pseudomonadota; class Alphaproteobacteria; order Sphingomonadales; family Kordiimonadaceae; genus Temperatibacter. The sequence continues at coordinate 11,481 of CBFDCC010000019.1, forward strand.
GAGTAGCCTGAGTCCATGTGGCTGTGCCATCAGACGTAGAAGCTACCCATGTTGGCTCAGTACCACCAGAGGTTCCAGCACCACCACCGCCGATTTCATAGTAATAACTATCCAAGGTAGTAGGCTGAACAATATCACCAACAGCATAGGCCGTATTTGCTTCCCAACGAGCTATTTTATTAGTCGCTTTACAATTATTTAAGGTAATAGGAAACTCGCCCTCATTTGATATTTGAAATGCATTACTATTTAGCGCATCGTAACCATCCCATTCTGCTATGACATTAGTTAATGTTATCTCTTCAGGCCTAACGTCAGTTGTACCCACATCGGATGAGCTTAAAACAACGGCAAATGTTCCCGTGGTATCTGCGCCGGTTTTAGAGTAACAATTTGTTAATTGATTGCCGCCCCATCTGATCGCATAAGCCGCATCAATCCAGTTTTCTACCACAATATTAGCGATGACATTGCCAGATGATTCGTTTATAACCAAGCCCTGCCTGCAGTTCTTAAATGTAATGTTTGTGATAGTGTGACCATTAGCCCTGGATGTTGTGGTTGTATCATTGAAAATAGCTAATCCTTCAGACAATGTATTATCTTCTATTAAGATATTATCGACTTTACAATTATGAGAGTTTTCAAGATAAAGATTGTTGTTTGAAGCGCCAAGCCTTGAATCGTAAACATCGCACCTCGCACTTCCAGCCCTGATAGTTATACATGCCTGATCACCTGTCATATGAGTGTCTTCTGCGCAATCGTATATATACGCGTTCTTAACTACACAATCAGTAGATGCTGATGAAATAACAATGCCATGCCATGGGTAGCTATTTGGATAAGTGGTCACGTTATATTGATTATTAGCATCATTGCCATCAATAACAGCACCATCAATAACTACATTAGACTTGCCTGATATAGTAATAATACCAGAGCCAGCATTGATTCCTGATAAATCTGGTTGTTTTAAGCTCGAGCCTTTTGAAAAGGTTATCTTCTGATTACTAACCGGACGCACATCAGCGCATAAAGAAACGCCTTTTTTACCAAAATTAATATCATAACCAGTATCAAAAGCATCCTGGATAAATGTTGTATCATCCGTTGTGCCGTCAACCGTTTGACCAAAAGCAACAGGGTCAATTGATTGATCATCAGATAAATCTCGTTCCCATGCTGTTGAGCCATCACCGCCGGTTGGGATGAATACCGTTCCGCAATATGCAGAGCTATCATCTGAGTACGTACTAGCCACATCAAAAACAGGTCTAAACAGACCGCCATCGTCACTCTCAATAAAAAGAGACTTACCAGATACCGGTGTTAATAGTACCGCCGCTGCTTTATTAGCCGCAGTATAAGACCCAGAAACGACAGCATTGCTGCTTTGTGGGTCAGCGTTTAGATTATCCGCAAATTGTATGGCGTTAGTTGTATCGTTTGCATCAGCCTCTGCTGAGGTAGGGAATAACCAAAGATCGTAATCCCCATCAATAAACGGAATAAAACGTGCGTCTCCCGCTGTAATAGGGAAGCCCTGAGTGTCTAACTCAGCTTTAACTAGTAATGTGCCGCCTGTTGAGTCTGTTGCCATGCTAAGGGGCGTAACTGTGCCCTGATCATACGCCTTTAGCCAATTATTAGGGTAATCTTCGTATTGCGGTATGGTTAGTGCTATTGGTGCGTAAGCCAATTTATTGCTCCTGTAATGCTGGGGATGCTATCAAAGCACCAGCACCAGCTTGTTTTGTTCTACGTTTAATTTCATCTGCAAAAAATATTGCATCAGATACTAATTTAGTAGCCCCTGTTTGTGACTTAGGAAGAGACTTAATGCTATTAATATCAAGGTTTTGATCAAGCAATAAATCTGTTAAGTCAGAAACTCGTCTATCTTTTATAGGCGTGTGCTTTAAATAAGTTCTTACTACTCGCTTTGCATTCTTCCCAGACCTAACAAGATCATCAGAGAACTTGGTATTATTTAACGTTATTCTTTGTGCTGTCTTTTTAGCTATCTGACCAATAGCAGGAACCGTTATGGCTCCAATGCCAGCCCCAGCAGGACCGCCAAATATAGAACCTATGGCTCCTCCACCACCAGCACCAATAGACGCGCCTAACATACTTGTAGCTTGCCCCTCAGATATTCCGAACTTACCAAGAAACTTAGCCATATTGGCGGCGGTTGTTCCTTGTTCTACTTGCTTTAATGCTGATATTTCATCAGAAGAGAACCCTCTAAGCCTTTTCTTGTTCTTAAGGAGTTTTCTTACTTCAATTCTAAGGCCATTTTCCATCCCACTGGCTGTATGGCTTGCATTTTCTATCATGTCAGTTATGGCTTGTGATTTAAATGCTCTTTGAGCTAATCCTCTCGCCTTTTTAAATTCACCGCCTATTTGAGATGATACGCTGTCAATAGCATTATCTAGTTCATCGATAATAATTGACCCTATACGAGAATCAGGCGGGTCTATGCTCTTTGCTGCTCCACCAGCTACTTTTCTTAATGTTTCTAATTGACTTGGTGATTTTGGAAGCCCTTTTTCACTTATAAACCTGTCTATAACGGCTTGTGATTTAGGAGTTAAAGTCCTGTCTATACCTTCTTTTGCTAGTTTGTTTTGTAATTTATCAACAAACCCATCGAAAGCGGCTGGTTTTATTCTAATTCCAGAATCATCAAGAGCCTTATAAGCTTTAGATGTACGCGATTTTATCGTTTTTAAATCTGGTGCAGCTTGGGTGATAGCCTCAGCTACATTACCTGATAATTTTGCTTCTTTTAATTTTCCTGTGCGCAAGCCTTTAACGCCTAAGACTTCTAATGCTGCCGTTGGCAATGAATGAGCAATCGCAGCAAGCTCAGGACTCCCTGTCGCTCTCAATGTGGCCTCGCCAAGAACAGGAGATATGCCACGCTCTTGAACTTCCTTTATTGTTCCTGCTGCTTCCTGTATATCGCCACCTGTAGCTAATGTGGTTAATCCAGCAATACCTGATACTGGAAATCTAACAACATCAACGCCTTTCTTAACTAATTCACCTATATCTTTAAGCTTTCCTTTTCCTTCTTGGCTTTTTGGCTCAAATGTTAGCGCATTTCTTACTAAATCTACTGTTTCTGCGCCTGTTTTTGAGCCTTCTAAAGCGCTCATGACCAAACCAGATATTCCAGCAATAGGCTCAGCAAATACACTAGTACCAACTGATAATAGAGCCTCTCCTAATCCACCATCTTGTGCGGCTTCTTGAGGCTCTGCTATCTGTTGAGGTACAGCGGGAATTTTACTAGGAGCATCCAGCACAAAGCCTTCCGGCAATCCAGAGGCTTGCGATGACTGATCTAGTACAAATCCGCTAGGGAGCTGGTTGCCATTGGCCATTTGTAAACACTACCTTTTGTCCGGTTGTTGGGTTTGTTGCCGTTGAGCCTTCTTGTATTTGTGATTGTATAGCAGCTTGAGGCTCTGCCGTTAACGGCGTTTGTTCTATTGCAGGCTCTGTAGCGCCTGCATCTTGTGCGCCTTTTGATTTAATGTTAGTTAACCAATCTCCTATAGAATTGCCTGGCTCACTTAAAAATATCGATTGGTCTTCCAAATAAGCAGCTAATTTTTCTTGTGCGGCTATTTTATCCTCAGCCCACTTTACTAATTCAGGGCCATCTAAAGTAGTTGGCAAAGCTGTGCTAAGCGCAAGATTTAACTCGCCCTCGGACAACGCGCCAAAAGTAACCGATCCAACAACGTCTAAGCCTAATTGATTTCTGAGCCTCTCAAGCCTAACAGATTCAGCCCTAAAGCTAGGAAGTCTTGCAGCTAGAGGCCCAGTTTCAGCGCCTCCACGAACCTCATCAATAACCTTTCTTAAGTTGTTATTGTTATCTCTTATTTTTTCTGTTTGCTCAAATGCTTTTGTTGAAATCTTCGCCGCATCTTTTCCTAATACACGACCTTGTGCGCGTCTTTGCTGAACATCAACCCCGCGCTCTTCCGCTCTTTTTATTAATTCCGCTTCTTCTGGAGTAGGCTCAACAGTTTCAACTTTCCCGCTTTTTCGAACTATTGTAACAATTCCAGCATCATTTATTTTTGTTGATTTAACCTCATCAATAACTGCTCCTGTTTTTGCTTTCAAAATATCAGATTTCAATTCTCCAATTATACCAAACTGTTGACCGGCTTTTATGCTGTTATCTATTAATGATTGTGCGCCTACTGAATCACCAGACTCTAGTTTACTGATAAATAAATCTGTATCTTCTGTATTTACAGGCTGTCCAGTTTCTTTTCCTCTAGCTATTATTTGATCTCGTCTATTTTTAGCAAAATTAAGCTTGTCTTCATCAGTTGTAAATGTATTCAATTGAACTGATGCATCGACAATTGATTGAAACTCTTGTCTTTTCTCTTTATTTGAAATCTGTTGAGCAGTAGGAACAGCCGCCTCTGCGCCTGCCGCTTGAGCCTGTAATATTCTAGCTCTATCAGGAGCCTCAGCCGCTTGCCTCTGAATATTACTTAGCCGCTGAACACCTAGCAACGCATTATTAAAAATGCCGCTAATGTCTTTTACTCTGCCTTGTAGTGGGATGAGAGGATTAGTGGCCATGCTTTACACCCAACATAGAATAGTTAACCTTTAGATAGCCGCCATCATTAACAACAGCTTCAGGCCTTGTTTGAATTATTTCCTGAGCTATTACGCCAAAGCTCTCACCAAATAAACCAAGCTTATTAGCTAGCTTATTCCATGACCATGAATAAATGTTATGGCCTTTTTCAGAGCCTATCTTCTCGATGTTTTCTTTTAGTCTGTTGTCAGATAAGTAGCCGCCTAAAAGTCCTCCAGCTAATCCAGTTAATCCAGCCGCGCCCTGTTGCGCAGCCGTAGCCGCACCAACACGACCAGCCGCCTGTGCTCCTGCTGCATCAGTTATTAGCCCGCCTTGAGCCGCTGCTGTGCCTGAGCCTATATTTAATAGGTCTGCTATGCTTCGTTTTTGGCTTTGAATTAAGGGGGAGGCTGAAAGCAAAGTATTCTGACTTAGTTGTTGCAGGGTATCACCCGCGCTTAACCTGCCTCTTGCGGCGGCTAAGTTTTGTGTTTGCGTATTAGCGTTTTCCAATGATGATTGGAATAAAGGATTGCTTTGTAAGAAATCGAATTGCGCCTGGGGGTCTGTTAGGAACCCGGCCTGCTCTATACCTGATAATCCAAGCTCTCTAAATGGCTCGAACTTTTCAGCCGCTTCTAATGCGGCTTGAGATTGTAATTCTCCAGCCTGACCCGATGCGGCTGCAACATTTGATCCGGTTAATCTTCTGACGAAACCCATTAATTCATCCTCATAATAATAACATCATGCTTTATGCCATTCTTGACATAATTATCTTTGATGCTTCCAGACTCTGTAAACCCAAACTCTTTAGCAAAGCTAATTACATTAGGGTAACAAATCGGAATTTCGGAATAAATATAGGCGTTTTTGGCTTCACCGAATTTCAAAGCCATTCGCGCAAACTCTCTTGCGTATTCTTTACGGTACTCAGGCAATACTTGAATATGTAATTCAACGCCCTTGTTAGTCGTATGATAGATCATTATTCCTATAATGTCACCTTCTACAAAACCACCTATATACTCTATGTCACTGGTTAGCGGTATATTGCAGTTTTCTACATCTGGGCTATTATCATCATTGATTAGATCGTATATTTCTGGATGACAAAGAACCTTTTTAATCTCATCTGTATTTTTTATTTCTTGCACATTCACCTAAATACTTCCATCTATTAATGCTATTGCTTCATCTACTGCGGCTTGGCTATCAAGTGTAAATCTATTATCACCCTTAATTGTAGATAAATATATTGTGTTATTTTTGCCTTTATACCAATTAATAATATGAGCTAATGATGTTCGCATTTCATATCCATTATCATCAACGTATAAAACGACATTATTAGTTGCACCAATTATCGTCATGCTAGCCATTAGTTATCCACCAAAATTACTTCAAAATCAATTGAAACAGATGAAGTTCCTGCGCTTGATCTAACGGCCATAAAGCCAACATCTGTATATTCTGGAAATGGGCCATGCCACGTTTTAGGCGACAAGTCCTGACTATCTGTTATTCCTGTGAAAGTAGACCAGCCTCGCATTGCTCCAAAAGGCGCAGATATTACATTAGCATTCAATCTCTGAAATCCAAGTATATCAATAGCTTTTGATGAGTCTGTTTCAGTTGTAAGATTACCAATATAAGCCGTTTTTCCTTTCGGAACTGTTCCTGCTGCTATTTGAGACTGGCCTAGTGGAAAACCACCATGAGTATCAAGCCTAGCCCATAAAACACCAGCACCGGTTCCTTGAAGATCAATGACACCCTGATGAGAGCCAACTGTTGACGTACCATAAGAGCCTGTATCTGTTACGTAAGCACGATAAACCCGCATCCATGTGCCGGTTACAGCTTGAGCTATTGTGCCGTCTGTTGCATGCATATTAGCAACCACTGTCTGCTCATCCCAATTAGCATTTAATCCAATAATGGTGATTGATCTTGCGCCTATACCTGCTTGATTGTCTGCTACTGCCGTTGAAACTAATTCCAATGATTGAGCCGTAGTTGGTGTTTGGTAAACATTACCAGAGGTAACAGGAACCATCGTTGTTGATATCGCATCGCTATGCCCAAATTTATGCAGCAAAGTATGGCCAGCAATATTACCTTTTGATAACTCTAAGTAAAACTCTGATGTTATATTGGCGCCAGATATATGAGTTTTTATCCATGTTGTACCAGTCCATCTAAACCTTATTCCATTGTCCGTATACTCTAGCGTCTTGCCTTCATCTGTAACTGTAAGAGTTGGTTTTGCTTCTGTGCTTAGAATTGAGTAATCAGGTTTATGATACGTTGAAAGCGAACCGTCATCAGTATCAACCGTGATAGATAGACCGCCATCGTCAACGGTAGAGCTAGTTCCTGCCTTCTGCTCTGTTAAAACAGCATCTCCGGCTGCATTTTTTGGCATTGGAATATATGTCATGTTGCCACCCATGCTGATTGGCTAACCGTTGTATATTGAATTGACATCCATTGCTGATTCATAAGTACGCTAGTATCTCCAAATATAGTGGCCGTTCCAGAAGGAATAACTGTTGTGTCGTAAGTTGCGTCTATAATGGCAATATCTACAGTCTCACCTTCATTGCTCCCTGTAATGGGTGGAAGTGTGACCTCAACAGGCTCAGAATCCGCCTCAACAACGATTAGCGCACCGTAAGCACTAGAATCTAAAATGGTGTCTCCACCAATTATAATGACAACTTGTTGACCCGCTACAGCGTCTCTACTGCCTCCGGTTCTTACCCAAAGCTGAAACAAAATGGTTCTAATTTCTTCAAAGAACCCCCTTGTTTTCGGGTCAGAAAAGAAATTTTCAGGGATTCTCAAAATAGGCGGCGGATTTACTTTGTTAGCCACTAATTGTTCCTCGCAAATTCACCGTGTATATTGGCCCTAATATTTTCAATGTATTCTTTAGCGTCTTCTTTTTTTAAAAAATATTTTGTTGCAATCACTTTCCCTTTTGATTCTATTCTTGCTCTCCATCTGCGCTCTCTTTTAAGCCAGCTAACGCCTTTTATCCCTGATGAATTATCTGTTCGTAATTTTGCGTTTTGCCCATTCTCTGAAACTGTGCATGCTCTTAAGTTTTCTATTCTATTATCTAATTTGTTTCCATTGATATGGTCTAAATATTCCGCAACAAAACCATTATGCATAAAATATATAATCCTATGCGCCAAATATGACTTATAATTTATTGTTACTCGTTTATATCCATTTCCACCAACACCAGACACAATATCACCTATTTTTACACATTTACTACTTCTTGCTTTCCAAATCAATTCGCCATCACGATATTCAAATATATTATTTAATTCTTCTACGCTTAATTCCATAACATTCTCCAATGCTAACTCAATAAGAAAGCGGCAAGAAGTTGAGTATTCTTCCTTTCGGTAATTAACCTAGCCGCATTGCAATTATAACATACTCATCGACCTGCCAGCCTTAAATCAATAGCCGCTGAATAAAGATTAAATGCAACAGGATCAGAGGTTGTTAAACGCACAACCATATCGTAAAAGCTCTTCATGCTGTACCATTCTGCACGGATATTAAACTCACCTTGACGCCCTGTTTTTATCCAGGTGCCTTCATCCCATGAGCGACCACCATCATATGACGCCTCTACCATAATTTGAGGGTCTTCGCCTTGGCCTGTTAGCAATCCTGTACCAGTCTCAATGATAAACTCCATTCGACTCATCTGAACACGCTGACCTTTTTGTCCAAATATATCACCATTAACCGAAGCAATTATTCTGCGTCTACGCCAGACCTCTCCAGCTTGATCGTATGTATTAAAATCCAACTCATTCAAATTTCCGTTTGAACGATCACCAATAATTATTTTACCGTAAACTTCAAGAATTGAGCCTGCATTATATTGACCAGAAGTAATGCCTTCAGACAATTCAAACCAGCCATCTTTACCAAGTTCTTCAATTAATCCCCATGATTTATTTGCAGTCGGGAAAGTTAGTATATAAATTGTTTTATTATCTATTGTAGCAACCTGACCAAAGGCATCACCAATATAAGAATAGCTCTGTATAGCTCCAGATATAGCCGCAGTGCTTATAACTTGCTCTTGACCACCTCTAGCCCTATATACTTGCAAATCTGTGCCTAACCAGTAAACGAAATCTTTTGTATTATTAACAGACCATTTAGCCGACAAACCAGTGTTTATAATCTGCCCTTCTATTCTATCGAATGGTGGCGTACCTACGCCTGAGTTATACCAGTTTTCACACGATCTAGTGCCAAATCTATATAACGTTTGATCAAATGCGTAATCTCTAACTAATTCGTCAGGGTCAGTTTCAGCACCAACAGCATTAAGACTAGATGCGCTCGACCCATCACCAACAACGCTGAAAACTGTCAACAGAGGGAAGGTGTAAGCGAATTGATTGTTGATAAATGAAACAGATAATGCGCCGGTTATGCTTGAATCACTGACAATTGTTACTAATTTAGTATCTGAACTGTATTGATTCACTACTCCGTGAGATACGATAAACATATTTACGCCATCATCAGCAAATATGCACCTCTCATATCCATCTATGGTTCCTCTATTTATATGAGTGCCATCAGATAGAAACTCCCATAATGTCTCATCAACAACTCTGTATCCTATTTCCGACATTTGATGAGAACCGCGCTCAGTTCCAGCCGTTGTTGAGCCTATGTTATTTTGACCAGGGAAGGATTTAATTACATACTTATCCTTTCCAGACTCAACAAGCTCATGGTAAAAATTACGGGTTTCCTGAGAAGATAGGGGCCTTGATCTATCCCTATACACAGGGCCTGTGATATTAACAGGAACAGTCTGAAAGGGAGACTCAGCCATTACGGTGTATATCCTTCAACACGCATCACCGGAGCCGGTCCATAGCGACCTAACCAATCTTTCTTGTTAGCACCTCGTATAGCGCTGATAAAACTCTGATAGTATCCTGCTGCTGCTTGAGGCTCTTCTGTGTACGTTTTAAGCGCCCACATAGCACCTGATAAATATATAGTAGGGAAATTAGTCAACACATCGTTAGTAGTGTTAGAAGATGATAACGCGGTGAAGTCTTGATAATACTGAATCTCACCGTTATAAACTTGATCTGATACACGATCGAATTCAATCTGATCTGTGACAGTAAAGAATTGAGGCTGACCAGTAGAGCTTATGATATTAAGCTGTGATGGTGTTCTGTAATATAATTCATATGATTCGCCATCAGCTATCTGTATGCGTAGCTTTCGGCTTGATTGATAACCCGCTGGAAGTGCTGCGAATCTATCCGATGTATTAGTGGCAAATGCGGTTAAAGTCTCCTCTGACCTTAGCTGCAAAGGCTCAACGGTATTAGCTAACATCTCTGATTCAGCAAGATCAATAAATGTATCAATCTTTAAGTCTAAATCATCACGATGTGACCAATCAATGATCTCTGCTTTTAAACCATCATAATCGGATAAACTCATAGATCACCTTTAATTAGAAAGAATAGGGCTTTTACACCCTATCTTATTTATTCTTTGTCTGAATCTTCTACTGATTTTAGCTTAGACTTAGGCCCTGGCTTAGATTTAGGCTTATCAATTGCCTCCATCCATACTTTACTGAATTGATCCTCAACAGAAACCACTAATGGCTCACCGTTGTCATCTAATTTACGTGGATGCTTGAAAGCCTCAAGAGTAAACTCAGCTCCCTCTTTTCGCATACTTCCATAAATAAAGCCTTTCTGATCTTTTTTAACACGTACTTTCATTTGTATCTCCGTTAGTTCCTCCCCCAAAACGAGGGAGGATTATTAACATTACTGATTAAGCGATTGTGAAGCCATCAGCATAATCAACAGAAGCGTCAATCATACTCATAGGTATTACAACTGCATGAACATCAACATCTGCTGCTGCGCCTGCTATTGTATAACGCACACCTAGATAGCGCTCGTCATCGCCTTCGTAAGTTGGTGGGATAGGAATCACTAGCTTATAACCAGTTACCAACAAATCAGCGTTTTGCGCTGGTGCTGCTGGGGTGCCAGACTCATAAAGTCTACGACCTATAGTTATATAACCAGATGTTTGAGCCGCTACAGAAGAATACTCAACCTCAAAGGTATAATCTTCATCGCTGCCAGTTTGAACGGCATCTGACTGAATAGTAAACAGAACAGCCATCGGCTCGCCATTACCAATTGATCGAGCAACGCCCAAATCAATTACGTTTGTTCCGACAGCAGTTGCTGTCACTGTTTGAGTGTCAGACAACACTAATTCATTATCTACGTACATTTTATGTACTCCTTAAGTAGTTACTTCAGCTTCAGTGTTAATGATGCGATCAACCAGGCGAACAGGGATACCAAGGAATCGTAACTCCTGGATAGTCTTGCCCCACTGATTAATAGCAGGCTCGATTGTTACAGCACCGGTGCTTCGATCCATCGCCATAATACGAAGATGGGAAGCAACCGTACGATTACAATAGAATGCTGCTTTCTCACCAGGCCCATTAGGTAGATGATCAATAGCACGTGCCATTAACTTATCGATAGCTGTAGAGGCTGTGATTGCTTGACTAGTAGCTTTAGCAACTAAATCAGATACATCAATGTTTGCGATACGAACAACTTCGCGCCAGTCTTTAACAACTAGGCCGTTCTTCCACTTCCATTCGTCCATATAGGCACGGAAACGGTTATTGCTTGCATCGAATGCATCGCCAATACCTAGATCATCATGACTTAAACCAGCACTTGAGTCTTTAGGGAATACACCAAATACTTTATTAGCGCCCCAGTTTACTAACCAGATTGAAGTGTTATCAGTAGAAGCACCGCCTGCGTCTAAGATGTTCTGACCATTCGTAGCGTCTAGATCATTATAGCGAGGAGCAAAGCCCACATACTCTTCGGGGTTAGATGCAGAGCCATAAATTAATGTTTCTGCTTGAGTTTGAGACATAGACTCTACGAATGCCTCTGCTTCACTCATACGGAAAGCATTTACATTGCCATTAAGTGTAGCTTCATCAACGTCAACCTCTGAACGTGCAGACAAAATTGCTGCGTTCTCAGTTACCTGGGCCTTAGTAGACTTAGATTTTGGCGTACCTTGATTGATTAAACGGTAATAAGATGTAGGTAGACCTGTACGAATACTTGTCTGTTCACCTGTTGGAAGATTACCTTCTTTGAATAACATATCATCGAGGATACGGTTTGATTGAGATAAAAGCTCAACCGTCTTTGCTACTTTGCCATCTGGGTCAATTGATTTTGCCCAATCTAACATAGTAAGCACATCACTATTAATTGTAGCCATGTTTTAGCTCCTGTTACGTTCCATTAAATTAACCGGCCTTATCACCATAAAAAACATCTGCCATAGGCTTAGACGCGGCTGCTTTTTTGCTTGCTTTAGGTTTCGATACAACAGGTACTTTTTCACGAGTTGCCTTTATTTCACGACCTTTCACTTGTAAAGCGTCAAACTTAGCCGCCTTAAGCATGGTAGTAATATAATGCGCTCTCGTTAATTGGCTGATCTCTTCGTTAGTGAATCCACTTTCAACCGCATACTTATTCATGAGATTAATATCTTCATCATAAGTTTTGGTTGGTTTGTTATCAGCATCAAGCCAATCAGGGTTAGCTAAAAACAGCTTGCCTTGCTCTTCTGCGATAACTGCTGGATCATCTAAAGGAGTTTCACGCTCTGCCTTAACTTTCTCTAATGCGGCTTTGCGATTATCTGCCTTTTCCTTCAGCTCAATATACCTATCTGGATCATCTTCCTTTAGCTCTGCCCAATCTATCGCTGCGTCTTCTTCAACTAAAACACTTAACATGTCAGTCATCTCAGAAACTTTAGCTCTATCCTGGTTCAGATTTTCACGCTCAGATTCCCGCTCAGTATCAAAGGTTTTACGCTCATCTGCTAGCTTGGTTGTCTTCTTCGTGTAGTCAGATTGCATCAAGTGACCATCACGCCACTTTTTAACGTCTTCAAGGTCTATCTCTTCACCGTCTAATTCGATGAATAGAGACTCCTGTTCTTCGTCTTTGCTTTCTAGCTCTTCGGATTTAGAATCTGATTGCTCAGTCTCTTCCTCCGGCTTTTCAAGTATTTCAGCATCCTGCCCAGGTTCTTGTTCCTGCTTCGTAACATCGGCTACTTCGGTTGGCTTTGTAGGCTCTTCAGTAACTGTGTCGTTTGCGTAAAATATATCGGCTGGTTCCACTGCTGGATTGTCAGACATTTATTTTATTCCTAATTGTTTATGTATATGGATATATTAGCCTAAATATTGACACTTGCCAAATAATTGGCGTAATTTAATTGACGCGCCAATATTATGACTCATCTTTATTTTGATCTAAACTCTGTTGCGCCATCTTTCCGGTAGTTAATGCTGTGTTTAACCAGTCCTCAAGCGCATTTATATTCTGCATAGTTCTCCATGCTTCCTCACGTACATCACCCTGCTCTTGTTTGGTCTTGCAGAATAGCTCAAATATCTGGGCTTTGCGGATAGTCATAGCTTGAGTGTAGGCGGCATTGTTAAGCACTTGTGCGCCCATAGCAGCAAACTCTACTTCACGTTCGTATTGCTCTTCTTGTTCGCTCATTGCTGTTCGCCTATTGTGTCAGCAGTTACTTCAACGGCTTTACCTTCAACCTTCGCTTGTAACTCTGTTATTTGGAATGCTAAGTCTTTCATAAACTGATCTTGCTTCTGGGTAGTTTCAATATTGAATTGTCTTTGATCTTCAGCAAGTTTAGCTACATTAAATTGAGCATCACTCTGAGCCTTGATTAGATTGCCTTGCTGCTTGATTGTCTCAGCTTCAGCGAGTGGGTTTTGCATCTGCTCAACCTGGCCCTGTAACTGTTGAACCATACCGCCTAATATCTCATTCTCAGCTAAGGTTAATTCTTCAGGCTTCTCAGGATCGTTAAAGAACTCTGCTATCTCTGGTAGCCCAGAAGCAGTTACCATGCCCTTCAATACGTTGTATCGCTTGACCTCATCAGTCATTGGAGAGCCATTAGCTTGTAACTGTTGGTGTAACTGCCATAATGCCGTAAGAGTCTGTAGAATCTTCTCATCATCGCCAGCACCTAAACCGACTTTACTAACTACATAATGCTTAAACTTCCAATCAGAAGGGTCAACGGCTAGCTCTTCACCTAATATCTCTATTTCTGTTTCAGCATTCTGGAAGTTTGCATCTAACCACGCCACCCCCTCGAATAATTGCCTAAATCCAGTCTCAGCCATAACACGAGCGACTAGCTCAATCTTAGCCTCAGAAGCCTGCTCAACGCCTTGGAAGCGTGTAGCTGTCTCTTTGCCTAGATTATCAGCATCAAGCCCCTGAGAAGCTAATAGTGAACCTGTAGTCTGTGATCTTGAGTGATCCCAATACTGTATGACCTGCAAAGCCTTATCGCCGATGTAAGGAATCTCGACAGGGAACATGTTCTGACCAGGGTTAGAATCATCAACCGTTCTGATAACTCCATTAGGGCGCATGACCAATAGATCATCCATGTTAACTTGTTTGTTTGCAGCAATGCGGGGATTATTTACAGCGTAAATATTGTCTGAGATACCACGAAGAATAGACGTCTTAACTCTTGCTGTAGGCGCTGCTATCTCTGCGCGGCTCATACCAATGGCTTTATGAGGCATCAAGATAGAACTCATCACAGCATATGGAACGTGATTAAATACTTCGTTTATCAGAATATCATCACCAGAGCGCATGATATGCCTACGTTCAGCTATACCATCACCGTCATAGTCAACCATAGGATATAGGTCTTGAACTTCTACCTCTTCACTGGCCCATGATTCTGAGGCTTCTGAGCTTTCATCTGAGCCGCCTTCATCAGCATCTCTAATATCTTGTAATCGTGTATTTTCCTGTATATCACCGGCTAACTGTAAAGAGTCAACTAATTGACGGTCAATACCACGAGCTACTAATTCGCCCCTTGTCATCAATGACACATCACCCACTAATGGAGCAGTATCTTTGCTTGTAGCGTTCTTTGTCATGCGGAAGTCTTCAAGCTCTACGCCTAATATCTTAACTTCCTTGCGCATCTTCTCAACTCTGAGAACTACCGCGTTTTCTTCTGTATCGCCCTGCTCTTCTCGAACTACCTCAACGCTTTTAACGTCTTCACCTTCAAGACTTTCTTGAAATACAGCCAGTTCTTCATCACTAAGCCCTGTCTTTTTATGCTCTTCAATCTCTGTGGTTTCTTCAATGAAGTATTTAACTACTGAGGTTTTCTCTATTAGCGCATTCTTAATAAACCCATGCAGAACAGTGAACGACCACGGCTGTTCTCTTACCTGCCAATTGACATATTTAGTCTTGCTTTCTGCTTCTGTCTTATCTTCTTCGTTTGATTTCTTATTGGGTCTAAACTTTAGTATCTCACCAGGCCCTAGAAATACTCTAGCTAATGAAGGCATATCAGCCTCTACCACATCCATTACATCGTTTGATATTACCTTTGATCGCTCTGGTATCTCATCACCGTATGGATTACCCATATACCTATCTAAGAGGCATTCGTTCTCTCGCATGAATGTGGTGTTATTACCTGTGGCATCTTCAGATAATTGATCTAATTCGTTTAGCAGGGTTAGTTCGTTCATTTGTTCTGGCATAAGGTATCACTCATACAATTGACATTTCAGGGTAGTTAAGCGGTTCCATTACAACTTGCTGAACAGGCTTAAATAAACACATCATAACGCTATCCGCTTCATTTGGCGAATCAATGTCTAAAGCCTTCATATCTTTCTTGTTCATGATCTGTA
>CBFDCC010000020.1:0-19795 GCA_965603205.1 uncultured Kordiimonas sp.
TCCGCGAAGGTGGCCGTACTGTTGGTGCTGGTGTCGTTGCTAAAATCTTAGCATAAAATAATAGAAGTAGGGCGGGCTTTGTCTGCCCTACTTTTATGAAGTGTTTTTGGGACTTTCCTGCTCGATAGACGCTTTGTTGGTTCTCGGTGATTATAAGATTTCTGAATGAATCTTCACTGAGATGAAAAAAGTGCTTGCAAGGCAGCTCAGGGTCCGTTAAACCGCACCTCCTGATGACTTATTTTTTATTAAGTTAGTCTAAAGGGTTATTGATTGGTTTAGGGGTGTAGCTCAGTTGGTAGAGCACCGGTCTCCAAAACCGGGTGCCGTGGGTTCGAGTCCCTCCGCCCCTGCCACTTTAAATAGGTGGTAGCTGATCAAACTTTGGTTTGATTAAAAGATCGATAGAACAGGCCTTCTCCTGTATAAAAAAGAAGAGAATTTAGAGGTTTCAGGCGTTAAGGCGTTTGATGTAGTAGAGGACGAAAATAGATGGCTAATACCACACCAGGTGAATTTGTTCGCCAAGTGCGTCAGGAAGGTTCCAAGGTAACTTGGCCGACGCGTAAGGAAACAAGTCTTACATCCGTTATGGTGTTCATCATGGTTGCTGTGATGGCAGTATTTTTCGTGCTTGTTGATAGTGTTCTTGGAAATGGGGTTCAGTGGTTACTGAACTTTGGAGGTTAAACCGTGGCTAAAGCTCGTTGGTATATTATACACGCCTATTCTGGTTACGAGAAGAAGGTGGCTGCTGCGGTCCTTGATGCTGCTGTACGTCAAGGTCTCGACGCGCTTATCGAAGAGGTCATCGTGCCAACTGAAGAAGTTGTCGATGTGCGCAAAGGTAAAAAAGTTACGTCAGAGCGTAAATTTTTCCCAGGGTATGTGCTTGCTAAGATGGTACTCACTGATGATACATATCATCTTGTTAAAGAGACACCAAAGGTAAGTGGCTTTCTTGGTAATCATGGTCGCCCAGTACCGATTACGCAAGCCGAAGCTGATCGTATATTAAATCAGGTTGAAGAGGGTGTTGATCGTCCGCGTCCTGATATTATATTTGAAATCGGCGAAGAAGTTAAAGTGACTGATGGTCCGTTTGCTAGTTTCAACGGTGAAGTTGAAGAAGTTGACGAGGAGCGTTCACGTCTTAAAGTGTCTGTTTCTATCTTTGGTCGCGCAACGCCTGTCGAGCTTGAGTATGCTCAAGTTGAGAAACAGGTAAGTTAATTTGAGCTTCCCCTTTATGGGGCAGCTCTTATCATAGTGTGGGAGGCCGCCATTTTGGCCGTACCACACACTTTTAAATGCCCGCTGTATATTGCAGGGGGCTATTAGTTTGGAAGGACTTTAAAATGGCTAAGAAGATATCAGGTTTTCTAAAGCTGAATGTACCTGCCGGTGCAGCTAACCCATCGCCCCCAATTGGTCCGGCGCTAGGTCAGCGTGGTGTTAACATCATGGAATTCTGTAAGGCATTCAACGCTCAGACACAAAAAATGGAAAAAAACATGCCTATCCCGACTGTTATTACAGTCTATGTGGATAAGTCTTTTACATTTGAAATTAAAACTTCACCTGCTTCATACTACCTGAAAAAGGCTGCTGGTCTTAAATCAGGTGGTGCTACACCAGGTCGCGAGGTTGCAGCTTCTGTAACGCGTGCACAGGTTAAAGAAATCGCTGAAGCTAAAATGGTTGACCTAAGTGCGAATGACATCGATGCAGCTATGCTGATTATCGAAGGTTCTGTTCGTTCTATGGGCTATGAAGTGAAGGGTTAATTGTTATGACACATGTAGCAAAAAGAATGAAAAAAGTATATGAGGGCATCGATCGCGAAGCTCTGTATTCTATCACTGATGCTGTAAAAGCTCTTAAAGAGCGCACAGCAACTAAATTTGACGAGACTGTTGAAGTTTCTATGAACCTTGGAGTTGATCCTCGCCACGCTGACCAGATGGTTCGCGGCGTTGTTAATCTTCCTCATGGTACAGGTAAATCAATTCGCGTAGCAGTATTTGCTCGTGGCCCGAAAGCTGATGAAGCTACGGCTGCTGGCGCTGATATCGTGGGTGCTGAGGACCTAATGGAAACAATTCAGGGCGGCGTAATTAATTTCGACCGTGTGATCGCAACACCTGACATGATGGGTGTAGTTGGTCGTCTTGGTAAAATCCTTGGTACAAAAGGCCTTATGCCTAACCCAAAGCTGGGTACTGTAACTATGGATGTTAAGGGTGCTGTTGAAGCTGCTAAAGCTGGTCAAGCGCAATACCGTGTTGAAAAAGCCGGTATCGTTCATGGCGGCGTAGGCAAATTAAGCTTTTCAGAAGCTAACCTAGTTGAAAATGTTTCTTCATATATTTCTGCAGTGCTTAAAGCTAAGCCATCAGGAGCAAAAGGCACATACGTTAAGCGTGTGACTTTGACTTCTACAATGGGTCCTGGTCTTAAGCTCGATATTGCTTCTTTAGAAGCATAAGGAATATATCTCTCTTTGCGACAGAGAGGTATTAAGAATTTACTTCACCTTTCATGGTGAGAGGTGAAGTAAGAAATTAGCTGAATGAGCCTCGAATGTAATTTGCGGGTTTGAAAGCTAGTTTGACTGTCCAAGATTACTGGTGCTTTGGTGTGTGTTTCTAGTTTAGACCGCCAGAGTATAATGAAAAGAAGGATGTCGCAGTCCTGATTTGGCCGGTATGAGACGGGGTGATGCGGTTTCACTAGATTGGTTTGTCCGATCCTTTGAAGTCCGGTTAGCACCGACAAAGGGCAGAGGAATGGTGGTAGCAATATTTGTTATCACTTTAACTCAACCGGGAAGTAAACGGGCTTGTTTGCCAAGTGCTTTCTAAAGGAGACGAGAACGTGGAAAAAAGCCAAAAGCAGGAGCTGATTAAAGAACTCGGTGTAGTTTTCTCTGATGCAGCTTCCGTTGTGGTTGTTCACTACGACGGTCTTACTGTAGCTGAGATAACTTCACTACGCGCGTCAATGCGTGAAGTGGGTGCGACGCTTAAGGTAAGCAAAAACCGGCTGACTCGTCTTGCGCTAAAAGATACTGAATATGAAGGTCTTGATGACCTTTTCACTGGTCCAACGGCTATCGGCTTTGCTGCCGATCCAGTTGCAGCGCCTAAAGCTATTGCTAAATTTGCGAAGGGTAATGAAAAACTTCGCATTCTTGGTGGTGGTATGGGTTCAACTGTTCTGGATATTGCTGGTGTTAATTCACTTGCAAGTCTGCCTTCTCTGGACGAGCTACGTGGCAAGCTTGTGGGTCTACTACAAGCACCAGCAACAAAAGTGGCGGCAGTGACTGCTGCTCCAGCTGGTCAGCTTGCTCGTGTATTCGGCGCTTATGGTGCAAAAGACGCAGCCTAATTAAATGGCATAACCGGGTGGCTCTGGCCGCCTAGTTGATACTGAATGTGAAACTGAAACACGCCCTGTTATCATAACAAAGGGCCTAATATATTGGAGTTCGATCAATGGCTGATCTTGCTAAACTTGTAGAAGAGCTATCTGCTCTGACTGTTATGGAAGCTGCTGAGCTTTCTAAAATGCTTGAAGAAACTTGGGGCGTATCTGCTGCTGCTCCAGTTGCGGCTGCTGCTGCTGCTGGTGGTGGTGACGCTGCTGCTGAGGAAAAGACTGAATTCGACGTAGTACTTGTTGAAGCTGGTGCAAAGAAAATCAACGTGATTAAAGAAGTTCGCGCTATTACAGGCCTTGGTCTGAAAGAAGCGAAAGATCTTGTTGAAGGTGCTCCTAAGACAGTTAAAGAAGCTTGTGATAAAGCTGAAGCTGAAGAACTTAAAGCTAAGCTGGAAGCAGTTGGCGCTAAAGTTGAACTGAAGTAATATCTTCGGTTAATAGTTCCAAGGGTCGGGAGTGTTTTTCACTCTCGGCCTATTGGTGTCTTTAAGAACAGGACACAAAATATACGTCTTTAAAAGCGGTGGTTCGCTATAGAAAACCAAAGAATTCTAAGGCTAAGGATCGAGCGATCGCGTTGACTATATCCGCAGATCATCTCTTTTTGTCTTGTAAACAAATTATCGGCTTGTGTCTGACTGTCAGGCACTAAGGGATGGTAATAACATGCGAGGACTAAGCATGGCGGCTTCATTTACTGGTCGTAAACGGGTACGTAAAGACTTTGGACACATTACAGAAGTGGCAAAAATGCCAAATCTTATTGAGGTTCAGCGTCATTCCTATGATCATTTTTTCAAAACAGGTGCGACTGAAGAAGAGCGTTTAAAATCTGGTTTGGAAAAGGTACTTAAATCTGTATTCCCTATTCAAGATTTCGCGGGCACATCTTCACTAGAATATGTACGCTACGAACTCGAAAAACCTAAATATGATGTTGAAGAGTGCGTTCAACGCGATATCACGTATGCATGTCCGCTACGTGTTACTTTGCGTTTGATCGTATTTGAAATTGATCCTGATACAGAGGCAAAATCTGTGTTGGATATCAAAGAACAAGACGTTTACATGGGCGATCTGCCGATGATGACTCCGAGTGGTACATTTGTAGTGAATGGTACTGAACGTGTTATCGTTTCTCAGATGCATCGTTCTCCAGGCGTGTTCTTTGATCATGATCGTGGTAAATCACACAGCTCTGGTAAATTCCTATTTGCCTCACGCGTGATACCTTATCGTGGTTCATGGCTCGATTTTGAATTCGATCCAAAAGATATTGTGAACGTACGTATTGACCGTCGCCGTAAATTACCTGCGACATCACTATTATACGCTCTTGGTTTATCTGCTGAAGATATTCTAGAGTATTTCTACAATACAATTAGCTTTGTTCGTACAGAAGGCGGATGGCGCGTGCCATTTACCGCTGATAGCTGGCGTGGCCAAAAGCCTGTGTTCGACCTTGTTGACGCAGCATCTGGTGAAGTGATTGTAGAAGCTGGTAAGAAAGTTACTCCTCGTCTTGCTAAGAAACTTGAAAAGTCTGGTATTGAGGCAATTCTTGTTCCTGATGAGCAGATCGAAGGTCGCTATGCTGCCGCTGATCTAATCGACGAGAAAACAGGTCGCATCTACATTGAAGGTGGTCAAGAGATCACAGCTGAGCATATTGAAACGCTTTCAGCTGCAGGTCATGACCAGATCAATGTTTTAGACATCGACAATGTTAATGTAGGCGCTTACATCCGTAATACGCTTGCAGCTGACAAGGTTGAATGTACTGATGGCGCTCTAGCTGAGATCTATAAAGTAATGCGTCCAGGCGAGCCTCCTACCAAGGAAACTGCTGAAGCATTATTCTATGGTCTATTCTTCGATGAAGAACGTTATGACTTGTCTGACGTTGGTCGTGTGAAGATGAACATGCGTCTTGGCATTGAGTGCGAAGACACAATGGGCGTTCTTCGCCGTGAAGATATCCTTAAAACGCTTAAGACTCTTGTAGAGCTTAAAGACGGCAAAGGCGAGATCGATGATATTGATCACCTTGGAAACCGTCGTGTTCGCTCTGTTGGTGAATTGATGGAAAATCAATACCGCATCGGTCTATTGCGTATGGAACGTGCTATTCGAGAGCGTATGTCATCAGTAGACATCGACACAGTAATGCCGCACGATCTAATCAATGCAAAGCCTGTTGTGGCTGCTGTACGTGAGTTCTTTGGTTCATCACAACTGTCTCAGTTTATGGATCAGACAAACCCACTATCAGAAATCACACACAAGCGTCGCTTATCAGCGCTTGGCCCCGGTGGTCTAACGCGTGAGCGTGCTGGTTTTGAAGTCCGTGACGTACACCCAACGCACTATGGTCGTATTTGTCCAATTGAGACTCCTGAGGGACCAAATATTGGTCTTATCAACTCATTGGCTACATATGCGCAGGTGAACAAGTATGGTTTCATTGAAAGTCCATTCCGTAAAGTTGTAGACAGTAAAGTAACTGACGAAGTTATTTATCTATCTGCTATGGAGGAGACTAATTACCGTGTAGCTCAGGCGAACGCTGAGCTTAATGAAGATGGTACCTTCTCTAGTGATCTTGTATCATGTCGTGAAGCTGGTGAGTTTGTACTCCTAAAGCCAGAAAATATCTCATTAATGGATGTTTCACCTAAGCAGCTTGTATCTGTTGCGGCAGCACTCATTCCGTTCCTAGAGAACGATGATGCTAACCGCGCACTTATGGGATCGAACATGCAGCGTCAGGCTGTGCCGCTCGTGCGTGCTGAGGCACCATTTGTTGGTACAGGTATGGAGCGCGTAGTAGCACAAGATAGTGGTGCTGCGATTGCTGCAAAACGTACTGGTATAGTAGAGCAGGTTGATGCGACACGTATTGTGATCCGCGCAACTGATGAAAAAGATGCTAGTAGATCTGGCGTTGATATTTACACACTGCGTAAGTTCCAACGTTCAAACCAAAATACATGTATCAACCAGCGTCCACTTGTAAAAGTGGGTGATCTGATTAAAGAAGGCGACATCATTTGTGATGGCCCATCTACTGATCTTGGTGATCTGGCTCTTGGTCGTAACGCACTTGTGGCGTTTATGCCTTGGAATGGTTATAACTTTGAGGATTCAATCCTTATTTCTGAGCGTATTGTGAAAGAGGATGTATTTACTTCTATCCATATCGAAGAATTCGAAGTGATGGCCCGTGATACAAAGCTTGGCCCTGAGGAAATCACGCGTGATATTCCAAATGTGGGTGAAGAAGGTCTGCGTAACATGGATGAGGCTGGTATTGTTTATATCGGTGCTGAAGTTCATCCTGGTGATATCCTAGTCGGTAAGATCACACCAAAAGGCGAAAGCCCAATGACACCGGAAGAAAAACTTCTACGTGCCATCTTTGGTGAGAAAGCATCTGACGTACGTGATACATCAATGCGTTTGCCTCCTGGTGTTGCTGGTACTGTTGTTGAGGTTCGTGTCTTTAACCGTCATGGTGTGGACAAAGACGAACGTGCGATGACTATCGAGCGTGAAGAAATCGAACGTCTGTCAAAAGATCGTGAAGATGAGCGTGTAATTCTAGAGCGTAGTATTTATTCTCGTCTTAAGCCTTTGCTTGTTAGCCGTACTGTAACGGCTGGTAACAAAGATCTTAAGAAAGGTGCTGTTGTAACAGACGAAGCACTGGATGAGATGACTAAGATTCAGTGGTGGGATATCGCCGTTGATGACGAGAGCTCAATGGATCATATCGAAGGTCTACGTGGTCAGTTTGACGAATCTAAAGCATCACTGCAAGCCCGTTTCGACGAGAAAATCGAGAAGCTACAACGTGGTGATGAGTTACTACCTGGCGTACTGAAGATGGTTAAGGTGTTTGTTGCCGTGAAGCGTAAGCTTCAACCTGGTGATAAAATGGCTGGTCGTCACGGTAACAAGGGTGTTATCTCACGCATTCTACCACAAGAAGATATGCCATATCTAGAGGACGGAACACCTGTTGATGTGTGTCTGAACCCTCTTGGTGTACCTTCGCGTATGAACGTTGGTCAGATTCTTGAAACTCACCTTGGTTGGGCATCTCGTGGTCTAGGTCGTCAAATCGACCAGATGCTAGATGATCACAAACATGGTAAAGCTACAATTGATGATTTCCATGGTAAGTTCAAAGATATATACGGCGATAAGCAGTATGAAGAAGATGTTTCTGATCTTGATGAAGCACAAATTCTTGAGCTAGCTGGTAACTTAACAAACGGTGTCCCAATGGGTACACCAGTGTTTGATGGTGCTGTTGAAGCAGACATCTGTGTAATGCTTGAAAAAGCAGGTCTAGACACATCAGGTCAGGTTGATCTGTATGATGGCCGTACGGGTGAAAAGTTCGACCGTAAAGTTACTGTTGGTTACATCTATATGCTGAAGCTTCATCACCTTGTGGATGATAAAATCCACGCGCGCTCAATTGGGCCGTACTCTCTTGTTACCCAGCAGCCGCTTGGTGGTAAGGCACAGTTCGGTGGACAGCGCTTTGGTGAGATGGAAGTGTGGGCGCTGCAAGCTTATGGTGCAGCTTACACCCTTCAGGAAATGCTTACTGTTAAGTCGGATGATGTTGCCGGCCGTACAAAAGTATATGAAGCTATTGTTAAAGGTGACGATACATTCGAAGCAGGCATTCCAGAGTCGTTTAACGTACTCGTTAAGGAAATGCGTTCGCTTTGTCTGAACGTCGAGCTTTTAAACAGCGAAGAGTAATTGAGCGTAGGGCAGGGCGATAGTTACCGTTCCTGCCCGCCACTCATTGAGTGGTTAGACTAATAATAGAAAGACGCCGGACCATGAACCAAGAAGTGATGAAATACTTCAATCCGAACCAAAAGAGCGAGAACTTTGACCAGATTCAAATTTCTATCGCGTCACCTGAGCGCATTCGCTCTTGGTCATTTGGGGAGATTAAGAAACCTGAGACTATTAACTACCGTACATTCAAGCCTGAAAAAGATGGTTTGTTCTGTGCGCGTATTTTTGGTCCTGTAAAAGATTACGAATGTCTTTGCGGTAAATATAAGCGTATGAAATATCGCGGTATTATCTGTGAGAAATGTGGCGTAGAAGTTACACTTTCTAAGGTACGTCGTGATCGTATGGGCCATATTGAACTAGCTGCGCCTGTTGCGCATATCTGGTTCCTAAAATCATTGCCGAGCCGTATTGGTGCTTTGCTTGATATCACTCTTAAAGATCTAGAGCGTGTGCTTTATTTCGAATATTATGTTGTGATTGAGCCAGGCCTAACGCCGCTTAAACAGTTCCAACTTCTGTCAGAAGATGACTTCTACCGTGCTCAAGAGGAATATGGTGAAGATAGCTTCCAAGCAGGTATTGGCGCTGAGGCTATTCGCAAACTTCTTCAGGCGATTGACCTTGAAGGCGAGCGTGAGAAGCTTCTTATTGATTTAGCTGAGACAAAGTCAGAGCTAAAGCCAAAGAAAATTGTAAAACGCTTGAAGGTTATCGAGGGCTTCCTAGAATCTGGTAATAAGCCAGAGTGGATGATCCTAGAAATCGTTCCTGTAATCCCGCCGGAGCTGCGCCCACTCGTGCCACTAGATGGTGGCCGTTTTGCTACATCAGATCTAAACGATCTATATCGTCGTGTGATCAACCGTAACAACCGTCTAAAGCGCCTGATTGAACTACGTGCGCCTGACATCATCATCCGTAACGAGAAGCGTATGCTTCAGGAATCTGTTGATGCATTGTTTGATAACGGTCGTCGTGGTCGTACAATTACTGGTGCCAATAAGCGTCCGCTGAAATCACTTTCAGACATGCTTAAGGGTAAGCAAGGTCGTTTCCGTCAAAACCTTCTTGGTAAGCGTGTTGATTATTCTGGTCGTTCTGTAATTGTAACAGGTCCTGAGCTGAAATTGCACCAGTGTGGTCTTCCAAAGAAGATGGCGCTAGAGCTATTTAAGCCGTTCATTTACTCACGTCTTGATAAGCTAGGTATCGCAACAACTATTAAAGCTGCGAAAAAACTAGTGGAAAAAGAGCGTCGTGAAGTATGGGATATCCTAGAGCAGGTTATTCGCGAGCACCCAGTGATGCTAAACCGTGCGCCTACGTTGCACCGTCTTGGTATCCAGGCGTTTGAACCCGTACTAATCGAAGGTAAAGCTATTCAGCTGCACCCGCTAGTATGTTCAGCCTTTAATGCTGACTTTGATGGTGATCAGATGGCCGTTCACGTGCCTCTGTCTATTGAAGCACAGCTAGAAGCACGTGTGTTGATGATGTCAACAAACAACATTCTGTCACCAGCGAATGGTAAGCCTATTATCGTTCCATCACAGGATATTGTACTTGGTATCTATTACATGACATCAGTGCGTAAGGGTGACATCGGCGAAGGTAAAGCTTTTGCAACTATGGATGAAATCCAACATGCGTTGGACAATAAAGTTGTAACATTGCATTCTAAGATTACAGCGCGCTATGAGACTATTGATATTGAGGGTAACCCTGTTATAGAACGCGTAGAGACCACACCTGGTCGTATGCTTCTTGCACAACATTTGCCTAAGCACGCTAACGTGCCGTTTAGCCTAGTGAACCGTCTTCTAACGAAGAAGGAAATGACAGAGAATATCGATGTTGTTTACCGTCACTGTGGTCAAAAAGCATCCGTTATCTTTGCAGATAGCTTGATGGGCGAAGGTTTCCGTCGTGCTTGTGCTGCGGGTATTTCATTCGGTAAGGATGATATGATTATTCCACCAGCGAAAGAGAAATTGGTAGCCGATACCAAAGCTCTCGTTAAGGAATTTGAAGAGCAGTATCAAGATGGTCTGATTACCCAAGGTGAGAAATACAACAAAGTTGTAGACGCCTGGGCACAGTGTGGTGACAAAGTTGCCGACGCGATGATGGCCGAAATGGAAAAAGTTGCTGTTGATGAAAACGGTCGTGAAGCAGACGTTAACTCAGTATTTATGATGGCTAACTCTGGTGCTCGTGGTAGTGCGGCGCAGATGAAGCAGCTTGCTGGTATGCGTGGTCTAATGGCTAAACCTTCTGGTGAGATTATCGAAACACCGATTATCTCAAACTTTAAAGAAGGTCTATCAGTGATCGAATACTTTAACTCATCTCACGGTGCTCGTAAGGGTCTAGCAGATACTGCGCTTAAAACAGCGAACTCTGGTTACCTAACACGTCGTCTTGTTGATGTATCTCAGGATTGCGTAATCGTTTCACACGATTGCGGTACTGAAAATGGTATCATGACTAATGAAGTTTCAGAGGGCGGTGATATTCTTGTACCACTATCTGAACGTATTCTTGGTCGTGCACTTGCGGTAGATTTGAAGGATCCAGTTTCTGGTGAAGTTCTTTTTGAAGCAGGTACATTACTTGATGAAGTATCATCTGATGCTGTTGAAACTGCTGGTTACTCTGAGATTAAAATTCGCTCAGTGCTAACATGTGAAGCCAAATCTGGTGTTTGCGGTAAATGTTATGGTCGTGACCTAGCACGCGGTACTAAGGTTAATATGGGTGAAGCTGTTGGTGTTATCGCGGCTCAGTCAATTGGTGAGCCTGGTACTCAGCTTACAATGCGTACATTCCACATTGGTGGTACTGCGACAGTGAACGCTGAATCAACTATTGAATCATCCGCTGATGGTTCTGTGCGTATTGAAAACCGTAATGTGGTTGAAGATAGTAAGGGCCGTAAGGTTGTTATGAGCCGTAATCTTGAGATTATTGTGACTGATGACATGGGTAAGGATCGTGCTAAGCACCGTATTCCTTATGGTTCACATCTAGCTAAAGATGAAGGCGATCGCGTTGTAAGTGGTGAAAAGCTTGCAGAGTGGGATGCTTATACTATTCCAGTGATCACAGAGAAATCTGGTACTGTTCGTCTTGTTGACCTTATTGAAGGTATCTCTGTTCGTGAGAACGTTGATGATGCAACGGGCCTTGCGTCCCGCGTTATTGTTGATTGGCGTACTGCACCAAAGGGTACTGATCTTCGCCCACGCATTACACTACGTGATGACAAGGACGAAGTGATCGAGCTATCTAATGGTACAGAAGCACGTTACTTCTTGTCAGTTGATGCCATTCTTTCTGTTGAAGATGGTGCCATGGTTTCTGCGGGTGACGTAATTGCGCGTATCCCACGTGAAGCTGCTAAGAACAAAGATATTACAGGTGGTCTACCACGTGTTGCTGAATTGTTTGAAGCGCGTCGTCCAAAAGACCATGCTATTATCGCCGAGTGTGATGGTATCGTAGAATTTGGCCGTGATTATAAGAACAAGCGTCGCATTGTGATCCGTCCACGGGACGGTGAAGGTGAGCCAGTAGAATATCTAGTACAAAAAGGTAAGCATATTGCCGTTAACGAAGGTGACTTCATCCAAAAGGGTGAATATCTAATCGACGGTAACCCTGCGCCTCATGATATTCTTCATGTTCTTGGTATCGAAGCCCTTGCGAACTACTTGGTTAAAGAAGTTCAAGACGTTTATCGTCTGCAAGGTGTGAAGATCAATGATAAGCACATCGAAGTGATCGTCCGTCAAATGCTTCAAAAAGTTGAAGTAAAATCATCTGGTGATGGAACATTCCTTCTTGGTGAGCTTGTTGAACGTGAAGAGTTTGCAGAAGCAAATGCTAAGCTTGTTGCAGAAGGACGTACGCCTGGAGCTGGTGTCCCAATTCTACTCGGGATTACTAAAGCCAGCTTGCAGACACGTAGCTTTATCTCGGCAGCGTCTTTCCAAGAAACAACACGCGTTCTAACGGAGGCCGCTGTTGCAGGTAAGAAAGATAAGCTAATCGGTCTGAAGGAAAACGTGATTGTGGGTCGTCTGATCCCTGCTGGTACAGGTGGTGTTGTTAACCGCCTACGCCAAGAAGCGTTCCGTAGAGATCGTGTTGCAGAAGCTGCAGCAGCTGCTGAGAAACCAGCAGCAGAAGCCGTCGATCCGCTTAAGGCTGCAATGGCAGAAGAAACAGCTGCTCAAGCTGAGTCAAACAGCGAAGCGTAAGTTTTTACTGAATATAGAGAAATAAAAAGGGCAGTCCTGTTGGATTGCCCTTTTTTTGTGGTTACAGTCATTCGACGATGGTGTTTCTGCGTAAAGTCAGCAGTTACAGCCAGCACCAGCTATAAGTTAAATTTAGTATCTATTTTATTGGTGTCGTTTCCACGGCTGTCTTCGCCTACCCATTTGTCGATTGATGAGCCTAAATCTAACGCGATATGTCCCATTTTGGATAGTTCATGACAATATTGTTTAGCAACGATACCTGCTGCGACAAAATACAGTCTGGGTGCATTGCATTTTTTTATTTGAGTTAGGATGTTATTATGTTCGGTGGGGTATAGTTTGGGTGCTCTGTCGCGGTCCTCAATTGGTATAGAATTAATCTGTGGAGGAATAGCAATAAAGTGCACATCCTTCGCTCCCAATTTATAAAAAATATTTAGAAGTTCATCATGACAAGATATTATACCAATGTTGGGGCAGCTATTAATAAGCTTTTGAATATTCTCTTTGCTCGCAATTTCTTTGCAATCACTTTTTGCTATGAGGTGATGGCCTTCTAGTTTTTTAATATTTTGATACAAATAATGAATGCCTGACGCTAATCCATAGTAGCCTCGCCAAATTCTGGAGGCGGTTGCTTCAATGCGTCTGGGCGTTGGGATGTTAAGTATATCTGCAGATAAATAAGCCTCTTGGAGAGGGAGGGCTATAGTCTTTAAATCTGTAGTTTTTAATTGCCCTACACCGAACATTATCTTTGAAATTTGACCTAAGGCTTGGCGCTGAATAGATTTGCTCGGTATATACTGGTTGAAGGCACTTATGATGCTACCTTCCCCGTCCCCTAGCCTAAGATAATGGCAGCTCTTACCTGTATTATATTTTTCAATGATTAAATCAATAAAACAGGATGTGGAAATTTGCTCCATCACTGAATTTAACGCATTAACCTGATCAATAGTGTCTTCGATAGGGAATTTTTCCATAATATCTAAGAGATAAAATTCATTTTGAACAAATTGCCTCATTTTATGCAGAGGGGGGATTTGACTAAGGCTAAGTCTCCAGTTAGGCCAGTCTTTGTATTTTCTATAGAATTTTGCATTGTAGGTGGCTAAATATTTTCCAGCGGTATCTTGGCTGTATGCATATAGAGATGCTTCATATTCAGGCTTGTCGGTTTTTCGTAGATTGAAAATAATGAAAAGGTGATAGTAAGCTAGCTCTTGGCTAGCATCTTCACTTAAAATCATATGGACTAACTCATAGGCGCGCTGATATTTTTTGTTATCGATTAGATGTGCGATTTTCACATATTGATCTTGAAACTTCTTAGCAGCCTTAGGTAATCTTAGTGGAGAGTTTTCATTTCTCTTGCCTCTAATAGTTCGTCTAATTATAGAGGCTAAATTCTGCGCATAATCTATGATTTTAGTGTGGCCCATGTTGATCCTTGCATTGAGATGTTATCTTGGTTGCAATGTCCTATAATCTATTGAATTAGAAATTCGAGTTTAATACGGCTTAGGTATCTTTTGAGCTTTGCTTTTATGCGTTGTTTCTTGTGGTGGCGGGATAGCTTTTTGATGAAAATCGCTAAATTTTCTAGATAGGCCATTGTATCCTGCTCTGAAGAAATTAGTGTGGGCCCCTTAGTTAGTTCTTGTCGAAGTAACTTAAGTTTTGGGTGTTTAAGATTGAATTTTATATTGTGGATGATGGATTTGGATAGAAAGTAATCAATAGGTAACGTCATTTTATCATTGAAGGAGCTACTGTATATTTCTCTAGCCTCTTTAAATTTTTTCATCGTCTCATTATACCCCGACCCTGCGAGCAAGAGCTGTGTAGATAGATCAATGCTATTGTTTTGGATAACTTGGTTTTGAAGGGCTATAACCTTAGTTTTTTTCTTTGGTATGTCTAAAAAGTATAAGAACTCAGGTATTAAGTTCTTTTTAATATTTTCATATGAGAATACTTTAACATTCTCTGAGCTAAATTGCTTTTCCCATCGTTTAATGGTGCCAGCATAATTTAATGCAAATGTTAATCCTTTAGGTAAGTTATTAGCAAGCTTAAATTCATGGGTAACTTTTAATCGTTGAGAAAGTGCGCTGAGTGCATAATCATAGACATTACGAAAGCCTATGATGATGTAGACTTTGTGTTCGGATAAAAGCTGGCGAAGAGTTTTTATATGACCATTGTGGAAGTGACAGAAGCCTTCTCCTGATAGAAACAAGGTGTGATGGTTTTCGGTTTCTGCACATGCTATTGCGCGGCCTATATATTTTGAGAATGATTCGGTGTCTCCATTCATTATATAATGCGCTAAACCTGAGTGTTGTTTTGACTTTGAGAACAATTTTTCCTCTGGCCAATGGATGCCATGTTTTGCAAGAAATGCTCTATTATCCATGCAAAAATGCTGGACCGCGGTAGTACCTGTTTTGTGAGTACCAATGTGTAGAATAATTTTCATAAATTTAAAAACTCTTAGATATTAAATGTTGTATATTTTGATAATGCGTAATTTAAAGATTATGTCAGAAACTAGCTCTTTGATACCCTAAATATAGAGGTTCGTATATATTGTGCTGCATCTAATGAAAAGCGAGCTTAAATGGTGATGAGAACTTGTGGATAAAAGCTATAGGCCATCATCATTTTTGGGCCGTTGCTGGGCCGTTGTTGGGCCGTTGTTGGTGGTGGGGATTTGAATGCCAACGTATCTTAGATATCTATTCGATGTATCTATTAGAAGTTTAATTTTTTTAGTAACTTTATGTATAATCCTAACTCTTTTCTCATGACGAGCTAGCAAGGTAAGGAATTTACCAGTGTTTTCTATGTAGGGTAATGGATCATAGCTATCTGAAATGGCTTGAGGTGGTTTCAACAAACTCTTTTGAAAACCATGTAGCTTTTTGTGATCTACCTGAAAATTGGTATTTCGTACAATGGTGGTTAATAGAGCAGGATCGAGGGGGAGCTGTTGTTTGTTTTTGAAGGTCTGTCCATAAACCTTTTTAGCCTCTTTATGTTTTTTAATGCCGTAGTTGTAGCCAGAAGCCGCCAGTAATATTTGAGTGCTTAAGTCAATGCTTGTTTTGTGTCGAATAGTAGACTTGGTGATAAATTTATTGCTCTGCTCTATGGGAATGTCTAGCAAAGTTAGAAATTGAGGGATGAGGTCTTTACTGATCTGATCATAAGAGAAAACTGTAATGTTCTTTACGCCGAATGCTTTTTCCCATCTGTTAATAGTCGCTGTATATTTAAGGGATTTTGTATAACTTTTTATTATGTTTTGCAGACTTTCTAAATTTTCGGCTCTCTCAAATCTCTGGGTTAAGGCACTCTTTACATAATCATAGATGTTCCGAAATCCGATTAAAATGATAACTTCGTGATTTGAAAGTATCCTAGAAAGTGCCATGACCTGTTCGGTGGTAAGGCGGCAAAACCCTTCACCAGATAGAAACAATGTTTTTTGCCCATCTTTTTTTGCCCCTGCTACGGCTCGTTGAATATATTGTTCAAACTTCTCTTGCTCACCATCTATAATATATTGAGACAGTTGGGAGTGCTGATATGAATTCTTGGGTAGTTTTTCCTCTGGCCAATGGATGCCATGTTTTGCAAGAAATGCTCTATTATCCATGCAAAAATATTGGATAGACGTGGTGCCCGTTTTGTGAGTGCCAATGTGTAGGATGATTTTCATAAATTCAAAAACTCTTAGATATTAAATATTGTATACTTTGATAATGGTACTTAAAGGTTATGTCAGAAACTAGCTCTTTGATACCCTAAACATAGATTCTTTTTTTAATTCGTATATAACAGGCTGTATCTAATATACTGCGATCTTAAATGGTGATGATAACTTGTGGATTTACGCTATTTTTTATCATTTCATTGCTCTCTGTTTTTTGCTCTTGACGCCGTCTAGGCTTTGGAGTAGTAAGGCGCACCTCAGTAAATCTAGGCGTAGGTGGTGGTGGTTCAAGCCAGACGCTGCGTTTTAGGGCTTAATGAGAAGAAATTTAGTTGGGTAAGATGTCTCTTTGTGGCGATGATTCGTTATGGAGTAGGCTTTTTTTGCTGGTTTATGGCAAAAATACTTACCTTTGTAACAATGGTGGAAGAGAAAAACGGCAAGGAAATCATATAATGCCTACCATTAACCAATTGGTTCGTAAGGGACGTAAAAACAAGCCAGGCCGTAATTTGGTCCCAGCGCTTGAAGCGTGCCCTCAAAAACGTGGTGTTTGTACTCGCGTTTATACTACTACTCCGAAAAAACCTAACTCAGCACTTCGTAAAGTTGCTCGTGTGCGCCTGTCAAATGGCCACGAGGTTACATCTTACATTCCGGGTGAAGGTCATAATCTGCAAGAGCACAGCGTGGTACTTATTCGCGGTGGTCGTGTAAAAGATTTACCAGGTGTTCGTTATCATGTGCTTCGTGGTGTTTTGGATACACAAGGTGTTCCAGATCGTCGCAAGTCTCGTTCCAAATACGGCGCTAAGCGTCCTAAGTAAGATCAGAAAAGGATATATTGTATGTCTCGTCGCCATAGAGCTGAGAAACGCCAAGTACTCCCTGATCCGAAGTTCGGAGATGTAGTACTATCAAAATTCATGAATAGCTTAATGCTTGACGGTAAAAAGTCTATTGCTGAGCGTATCGTTTACGGTGCACTTGATGCAGTTGAGACTAAAATTAAGTCAGACCCAATGGTTGTGTTCCATGAAGCCCTAGATAACATCAAGCCTGCTGTAGAGGTTCGTTCTCGCCGTGTTGGTGGTGCTACCTATCAGGTTCCATGTGAAGTGCGCACAGAGCGCTCACAAGCGCTAGCTATTCGTTGGTTAATTACTGCTGCACGTAAGCGTAATGAAACAACAATGGTTGACCGTCTGTCTGGAGAGCTTTTGGACGCTGGTAATAATCGTGGAGCTGCCGTTAAGAAGCGTGAAGATACGCACAAAATGGCAGATGCTAACAAAGCATTCTCTCACTACCGTTGGTAATAAGGAATTAGTAGTATGGCTCGTAGAACGCCACTAGAACGTTATCGTAATATCGGCATCATGGCACACATTGATGCTGGTAAAACAACAACGACTGAACGTATTCTTTATTATACAGGTCGTAGTCACAAAATTGGTGAAGTACATGATGGCGGCGCCACTATGGACTGGATGGAGCAAGAGCAGGAGCGAGGTATTACAATTACTTCAGCTGCGACTACTTGTTTCTGGGATGATCACCGCATTAACATCATTGATACACCCGGCCACGTTGATTTCACGATTGAAGTTGAACGTAGTTTGCGTGTGCTCGATGGTGCTGTAGCTGTATTTGACTCAGTAGCAGGCGTTGAGCCTCAGTCTGAGACAGTTTGGCGTCAAGCTGATAAATATAACGTTCCACGTATGTGTTTCGTTAACAAGATGGACCGTATGGGTGCAGACTTTGGCCGTTGTGTGGAGATGATCCGCGAACGTCTAGGTTCAGTGCCTTGTGTTACTCAGCTTCCAATCGGTGCTGAGGCAGAATACGAAGGTCTTATCGATCTTATTAAATTCAAAGAAGTTCTTTGGGTTGGTGAAGATCTTGGTGCTTCATATGAGTATCATGATATTCGTGCTGATCTTCTAGATGCAGCAACTGTTGCTCGTGTAGAAATGATTGAGACTGCTCTTGAAGCTAATGACGACCTAATGGAAAAGTACTTAGAAGGCGGAGAGATTTCAGAAGACGAAATCAAAGTCGCTATTCGTAAGGGTACTCAGGATGGTTTGTTCGTGCCTGTACTTAACGGTACTGCGTTTAAGAACAAAGGTGTTCAGACGCTTCTAGATGCTGTTGTAGACTTTATGCCGTCTCCACTAGATGTTGATGCTATTAAAGGTGTTGATGTTGATGATAGTTCTATTGAAATGTCGCGTGCGTCATCTGATGACGAGCCTTTCTCTGCGCTAGCGTTTAAAGTAATGAACGATCCATTTGTTGGTACGTTAACATTTGCTCGTATTTACTCTGGTGTTCTAACGACAGGTATGCAAGTTGCTAACTCTGTTAAGACACGTAAAGAAAAAGTTGGGCGTATGCTGGAAATGCACTCGAACAACCGTGAAGATCTAAAAGAAGCTCGTGCTGGTGATATCATCGCGCTTGCTGGTCTAAAGCAAACGACAACTGGTGACACTCTATGTGATCTTAAAAATCAGATTATTCTAGAGCGTATGGAATTCCCAGACCCTGTGATTTCCGTAGCTGTTGAGCCAAAGACTAAAGTTGATCAAGAAAAAATGGGTATCGCTCTGGGCCGTTTGGCTGCTGAGGATCCATCTTTCCGTGTTCAATCAGATGAAGAATCTGGTCAAACAGTAATTTCAGGTATGGGCGAACTGCACCTTGATATTCTTGTTGATCGTATGAAGCGCGAGTTCAGTGTAGAGTGTGATGTAGGAGCCCCTCAGGTTGCTTATCGTGAGAGCTTTGCTAAGGCTGTTGATATTGATTATACCCACAAGAAACAATCTGGTGGTTCTGGTCAGTTCGGTCGCGTAAAATTGGAAATCATTCCTGGTCAACGTGGTGATGGTATCGAATTCGTTGACGAGATCAAGGGTGGTAACATTCCTAAAGAATATATTCCTGGTGTTGAAACAGGCATACGTGATATCGCTGCTCAGGGCGCCCTAATTGGCTTCCCGATCATCGACTTTAAAGTACGTCTGTATGATGGTGGTTATCACGATGTGGATTCAAGCGTTCTTGCGTTTGAAATCGCTGGTCGCGGTGCGATGCGTGAAGCAGCTAAAACAGCAGGTATTAAGATTTTGGAACCGGTTATGAAGGTCGAAGTTGTCACTCCTGATGACTATATGGGCGATGTGATTGGTGACATTAATAAGCGTCGTGGTACGATCCAGGGTTCTGAAACCCGCGGTCCAAACACGGTCGTGAACGCAATGGTTCCGCTAGGAAATATGTTCGGTTATGTGAATGATCTTCGTTCATTCTCACAGGGTCGTGCACAATTCTCTATGCAATTTGATCATTACGAAGCAGTACCTACAAACGTGGCTGAAGAAATTAAGACCAAGCTTGCAGGTTAAGAAACAATAAGAACTGAGATATGGACCTACGCAAAGTAGGCCGAGAAGAAAAGGTAGTTAAAATGGCTAAACAAAAGTTTGAACGTACAAAGCCGCACTGTAACGTAGGAACGATT
>CBFDCC010000021.1:0-15254 GCA_965603205.1 uncultured Kordiimonas sp.
TCGTAACATAGCCCATATATTAGTCTAAAAGAGATAAACCCTTTTAACTAGCAGTCGTTTTACCGCCAGCAATACGCTTACATAGACCTGCTGGCATATATACCCATTCACCGGACTCTGCATCTGTTTTTGCTTGGCCAGCGCAGCTATGTGCGGCTGTTTGGCAATCATTCTTACCCTTTGCTGCTACGCCATAGCATTTTTCCATCGCTGGCTTTTTTTCTGCGTGCACAGCACCTGTACTACCAACCATCGTTAGTGCGAATGCCATTGCACTAGTAGCAGCAATAACTGGACGTGTAATATTAGTTTTCATTTTAGATTCCTTGTTCATATTTATTTTGGACCGACTGAATCTGCCCGCTATCATGCCGCCATTATGTTAGGCATGAATATAGTGTCGCCGATTATGAGGTAAAAATAAAATCATACTATGATCACGCTTGCGTGATCTAAAAAAGTAGTGGTATATCAACGTTATTGGCTTACCTTATTAAAAAGGCACCCTAAGCATGACTAAAATTATTGATCTATCTCACATTATTGGCAATGGAGTTAATGCTTAATATAGACGATTAAAAGCCAGCAAACTCGCCACGGTAATCACGCATGAATGTCCTAAGCTTCTCAACGCCCGCAATTTGCGCTGCAATTGTTCCAAGTTCACCACCGCTAAGGTCAATTTGACCCGTGAGATGCTCAAAAGCATTAGCAAAATCACCTGTTCGCATTTGCAAGCCATAACGATCACGCACCTCACTCAGTCCGTCTTTATCCTGCATGAACGACATGGCAATACAGCTACGGATTAGGTATAAGCGCTCTACAGCTGAAATGGGCTCATTACGACGCCAACCATTACCAAGTAATCGCTTGTTGGTGCGAACTACCCTGCTCCAATCTCTTGAACCCCAAAATAAATCAGCGCGTAATGATTCTGCTTCTATGCTTTCATCATCTTCAAGCAGCACTTCGCCTTCTTCGTATTTAGTCTGCTCAATAAGCGCACGGGCCTCAACCCAACGTCGTTCAGATATCACATCATCAGGCAAACGCTGCTGGCGTGTTGCACGAAGTATTCCAACGGCGCGTTCTGGTTCTTTGTTTAGAATATGTATCTTAGCAAGACGTATAGCAACCACAGCCTTAGCAGTACCCTCAACACGAGATGAGACTTGATATTCATATAATTCAATAGCCCGATCAAGCAGATCAACATTGACCAGACGATCAGCCAAACGCCTTACCAGTCTATCCCCATCAGCCCCTTTAGGGGTAAGCTCTTGAAATTTAAAGAATAAACCGATTGCTTTCAGTGGCGGTAAATTTTCTGCTTTACCATCTAAAAACAACCCCCTAAAGGTATCACGCATAATCACAGGCAACTTTGCTCGCGCAGCTTCGCGCGGGAAATATGTTATACCCTGACGCATCACTGTTAAGCCTTCATCGTATTGCTGGGCATTTAAATATAATGTACCAAGATCCGCAATAAGCTTGCTCTCAAAACGATCCCCTCGCCATGCATAACGTAAACGTTCCAACACTTCGATCGCATCCGCCTCATCAATTTCATTGCGCGCAAGGTTATACTTAACACGTGAATAGCGTGCTTTTGCTGATATAGGGCGATAAGCAACATCACTTAGATCATCAAACAATGTTAAGGCAGCATCAAGCTGACCATGCTGTTGCGCAAGAAGCCCTTTTAAATATTTGGCCTCAATAGCTTGCGTCTTGCTAAGGTTCAATCCATTTAATAGCTCTAACTCAGAACCCGCAATTTTAATTTCATCTTCTTCAAGAGCAGCCCGTATGATAGCAAGCTGAAATTCTGCACGTTCTTTAGCGTCATATGTTCCCATCACATCTTTGCCGCGACGATAATAATTGAGCGCTGCTTTATTGCGGCCTTGTGCTTCTGCAAGCGCGGCACGCCACAGCTCTGCGTCTTGCTCGGCATTGAGGTCTGGCTTAAACAAATCTTCTGCAGCTAGATCTAATCTACCAGCCATGAAACGCGCGATACCGCGAACAGCCAAAAATTCACCTCTCTTCTCAAGCGCAGGCTCTGTTTCTAACATCACCTTTGTAATACCAATCGTATCAAAGTGACGGCCATGTGCGAGGTAATAACGGGCTAAATCCCAGCGTACTTGATTTTTTTCTTCTGGTGTTGCCAGTGACAATCGCATCATTAAGCGGGCTTTATATTTTCTAAATTCCCAGTTTTCACCAATTTTCCATGCTGGAAAATCTATTAACCTATTCGATGAACCGGCCGTGACAGGCCCTTTCGACAAAGCGTCAGATTTAATGGCCACACCATTTCTATAACGTTCAACCATAACGCCATCAGATAAAGGCTCAATAGCAATACCTTGAGCTGACGCTAACAAGCTGGCTTCGGCATAATTACGTGTCTGTGCCACACCACGCCCAGGTCCCCTAAGCGGGATAACAACGATCTCATCACCAATCGCAGGATCCTCTAATATTAATTTCGTACCAATTTCCGATGCCGACAGGAATATATGAGAGCCATTTTGACGGTCATTTCGTCTATTCGGCACAATTGGAAATCTTGGCCGTGTTGGCGTGTCCTTTAACTGTAAAATCCAGTCATTGTCTTTGGATTCCATCACTAAATTTTGATTTGCCCGCACGCCCATTCTAATAACAAGAGCGTCACGGTTAGTTGTAGCGGATACACTTTTAATTCTGCCCTCTAGCAATTTTTTGCCAGTTTGAAATCCTTCATTAGCGAGACCTAGGCTTTTATCAAAAACAACCCATAAAAACCCACTACGTTGGAAAGCAGCAGCGGGTGTACGCTGGTTCATAGAAAAAGTAATAGACACACCATTAAGGTCAGCTAGTGATTTAATACTTACGTCCACTTTTTCATTGCCAAGTAACGAGTTAGTATTGGCCTGAGAAATATCCACTGTCCGGCTTTTCTTCGCTACTTCAAGGTCAGGATCAACATTCTTATCACCCTCATCACGAGACGATTTAAATGATGGGCGCTCTTTGGGGATTATCGCAGCTTGAGCCGAAATATCACTAGAGATGAAATTACCTGTTATTCTATTACCTTGAGGTGCTTGCGGTATTAAAGTTGGCTCCGTACTTGTATCTCCACCTTGAGATTGCGCTGTGATAGAAGCATTATCTGCACCTGGTACTTGTTGACGATTAGCAGGTGAAACTGCATCATTATTAGCTGGTCCATTCGCATTTTGAGTAGCATCAACCTTTTGTGCATTTGGTAGCTTAATGGCACCACCGGGCTGTGCCTTATTAACAGGTCTATTTACGGCTGGAGCTGGCGTTGTCTGCGTAGATTGAGCAACAGTTGGTGCGCTATTACGCGTGCGCGAGTTTATAGTCGGTCGCCTATTATTACTTTCTACAGCAAATCTTCTGCCAAGATTAGGCTGAGGTTTATCAAATATATCAAGAACAATGCTTTCGGCCTGTCTAAAGTGACGCGGAAATGCTGTATCTGGTACAGTCATGGATATGATTGTCCGCCCAGCATTATATGACATCCTATAATTTTTTGCAAAACGAAGCCCCGCGTTCACTGCAGCATCATACTGCGGTACAAATTCTGC
This sequence comes from uncultured Kordiimonas sp., assembly GCA_965603205.1. Lineage (GTDB taxonomy): Bacteria > Pseudomonadota > Alphaproteobacteria > Sphingomonadales > Kordiimonadaceae > Temperatibacter. The sequence continues at coordinate 3,621 of CBFDCC010000021.1, forward strand.
ATCGAAAGCAACACTCAGGATATTCCCCTCTATTGTAATTCGGTATGGTACTTCTACAGGGAAGTCAAAAACAAGTCTGGAAAAATTAGTTTGCTCGCCACCTCTCACGGTAATATCAATACGATCCTGTGCTGAAAGACTAGTAAAGCTCTGGTCTACAATATTAGTAGTGCTCACAAATATGAAGGCGGCAAATGCCATCATCTGCAACCATCTAAACTTTATATTAATAGTCTTATTAGAATACACTAAAAGATCCTTGTTTCTTCTCTTTATCAATTACAATCAAGTCAACACGTTCTGCGAACTTAGATTTATCGGCCGCCAACCAACTTTCATCCATTTCATCGTATCGACTTTCACCATAGCCTAATATAATCATACTATTTCTGTAACCTGTTTCAGTTAAAATACCAGCAATAACATGTGCACGCATCAATGATAATTCCCAATTAGAGCGAAAAACACCACCAATTACAGGGCTTAGGTTAGTGTGACTAGCGATAATAACCTTATTCTTCAATTGAGCTAATTTTGTGCCAAAACGTGAAAGGGCAACTTTAACATCCTGTTTTACTCGAGTATTTTTTTCACCAAAAAGATTAGTAGCAGGTATTGAAATTATCACACGATCAAATTTAACCGTTATCCTGCCGCCTTCTAGTAATGGTTCTTCGGCAAGCTCTAATTTTAAAATTGAGGCAAGATATGAAATATGCAATCCAGGGTCTTCGCTAAGATTAATTTGATTTTGTGAGGTTTCCATCTCTTCTTTAACAATACGGGCTGCATTGGGATTAAACTCATCTGTCATTGTCTTGACCACACGCGACCAATTTGTAACTTCCACATGGTTCATCGAAAACATCAAAACAAAAAAAGTAAGCATCAAGGATAAAAGATCCGCAAAAGTTAGAACCCAGCTTTCATCGCCTTGAGATTTATACTTTTTGCGCCTCTTATTAATAGGGTCCATCATTAACCCTCTCCTTGACTTAGAGGTCGAGCTGCCGAAGACGTTGATAATCTCGGCACTTCAAACGCTGTAATAGGGGCTTTGTTTCTAAACACCGCAGTAATACTTGTAGAATTAGACGCAACAATACCCGTACTAAAACTCCCGCCATTCAAACCTAAACGTCCTAGAAGTCGTGCAAGTGCGCTCGCTTTAAGCACTAATATTTCTTCTTTTCTACCTATTTCAGTAGAAAACAGCCTTTGACCACTACCAAAAAGAAAAGCGAGTTCATACTGGCTCTTCTTACCTGATTGCAGCATTTCAATTAATCGATTAAGAAAGGGTCGTCTATCTGTTTTTATACGAAGAGAACCCTTATCAAAGAAATACTCTTGAGGGATTTCCACACTTAAAACATTACCGCCATATGTTGAAAATCTTCCTTGAATTTCAAATTCGGAAAAGAGTAGACCTTGAATATTAGTTAAAAACTCATCACTTTGCGGCGCAGACTGTTGGCCTGTGGCTGCTACCTCATCATCACTAACAGCATCAGCACTGACAAATGTAGTGTTAACACTCTCCATGGCTTCTCTTGCTTTAACGGATGATGGCCGCGATACAATATTTAAAATTATAAAAAAACCAAGCAAGATAAGGTATAGCGCAACAAAAAGACCCATGGTTGAGTCTCCACCTAATATCTTGACTTTATCTGTTTCAGGCTCTTGCATTATGCCTCACGATTTGCACGGTTCTAATCTCTACTTAATCAAAACTAGCCATTAGTGCATCAATATCTGCTTGAGAATTACCATCACCATCCAGTTGTGGGCCATGTATTAGTGCATCTTCATTAACGACTTCACCCGAATTGGCATCAAAGGCATCTTCCTCGACATCTTCAATATAAGTATCACCAATGGCATCAGCCAGAGCACATAAACGTTCTTCTAAATGCGTTAATGTAGTCGACACCTTATTTATACGCTGGCCCGTTAAATCCTGAAAACTACTAGCTTCAAATAACTTTGTTGACCATTCCATCAGACTAGCCGCCTGTTCACCCTCTAGCTCAAAAGCCATCTCTGACATGGCATCCGCAGCATCCATAATAGTGCTTGCTGCATCTTCTGTTGTTTTGACAACAGCTTCAAGTTCATCTCCTGCGTTAGGAATATCTACAACAGAAAGTGACTTTGCGTTCATGGTCGAAAGTTCGTGCTTGGCTGAATCAATAAAGCTGATAAGCTCCGCGATTTCCTTAGCAAGAGAGACATTCGTCATGTCATGAGAGGTTGCCTCTAATAAACTGCTAACTAAACTACCGACTTCATCTATTGACACCATGTCTCCACGCTCATCGATGATAGAAGCGACACGATCCTCAAAACTCATTGTTTGTGTGGCAGTCATAAATATACCCTCGTCCTTCTTCAAATCTCAATCTAGATAGTTATATAAAACAATCAGTTCTTTTTAACACTATTATATGCTGGTGGTTGTGCATATGTAGCTAACTGTGTGGTAAGCGCTGAAGCTTTTTGTGGCTGCATTTTAGCCATTATATCTGCGATCTTCTTTGGATTCATTCTCGTTGCTACATCCAGCTGTATAGCAGAGCTTAATGTCTCAAATATTTTTGCAGCATCTTTAGCTTTCATTGTTTCATAAACCTTAACAACGCTATTCATTTTTTTCTTTTCACGCTCATCATATTCACCTAGCGATATTTTAATAGCATCCTCTAGGGACTTGAGTTCTACAATTTTATCATCAATTCTTTTTTCTGTTGAGGCGAGTAATTGTTCTTGTAAATCAAGTGTTGCAGCTCTACCTTCAAGTTGCTCTCGACGATGTTTCAGCTGTAAAATAAGTTCCATTTCTTCAGCTGGAGGCATTCCTATAATTAATGGCTGATCAGATGGTGATGATGCCGGAGCCTCATCTTCAGCTTTCTGAGCGGACTGATCCGCACCCTCATCTTGTGATTCAGAAGATTCTTGTGCCGCTTGAACTGGTGAATTTAGAATAGACAACCCCTTAGTAATGCTAGATATTTTTAGCCCAAACGCTAAAACCCCTACTATCATTAATGTAGGAAACAATCTGATTTTACTCAACCCAATTTTCTTAGTCATTCTTCATTCTTTCATCACACAAATTTTACTCACAAGATCATAATAGAAATTTACTAAAATCTTATTAACGCGCCTCACGTAGCGCTGCTAATAATTCTTTTTGTTCTTTTCTTGCATTATTATCTTGGTTCTCGACAGGTTCAGAAAAAACATCTTGTTGACCAAAATCTGCGGCTGCACTCGAAGGTCTCTGCTCTTTAGTAGAACTGCGTGTTAACCCCGCATCAATTCTATCAGCTAGGTTATTACCAGCCTCTGTAATAATCGTAAGTTCATCAGATATGGCTTGTGCTCGCTTAGTCTCACCTTGCAAACGCGCCTCCACTTCTAATGAAGTACCTTTTAGGTCAGATATGCTAGATTGTGCATTCATGACGGCATTATTTAAATTATCGATGAGTATTTTAAGCTCATATTGCCCGTCTTTTATAACTGCTAATCGTTTATACACAAACCAACATGCCACAATAGCAGCAACTAATAAAACCGCGAGTATTCCATCAATCATTATATTTATTATTGGACTCATACTATATCTCTTTCAACTATCCCTCAGCGTTTACTGGCTTTAATCTTTCAGCCGTACGATGAATTTGAATAGCAACCTTTTGTCCTGATCTTCCCATAGAACCACTTAACAAGGGCACATCGCCACATTTAATGACAACTTCATCCTCTGGCGTTTTATTGAAGACTAATGTTTGACCAACCTCTAGACTCATTGCCTCTTTTAGAGACATGGTCTGTTCGTCAAGGATGGCGTTTAATTCAACTCTTGCCTTCCATAGCTCTGTCGCTAAGTGACTTTCCCAGATAGAATCTCGACCGAATTTCTCCCCCATAAATCGCTGCAAAAGAAGCTCGCGAATAGGCTCAAGTGTCGCATAGGGGAATAACAGCTCTAAACGACCACCACGATCTTCCATATCAACGCGCAATTTAATCAAAACAGCGGCATTAGGTGGGCGGGCAATCGTTGCAAAACGCGGATTAGTCTCAAGACGGTCAAAGGTAAAGTTAACAGGGCTAAGGGGTTCAAAAGCTGCACACATGTCTTTTAATACCACTGAGACCATTCGCTCAACAAGCGTTTGCTCAATTGTTGTATAGGGGCGACCCTCAATTCTCATTGCGGCTGTTCCACGGCGGCCACCTAGCAAAACATCCACGATAGAATAGATCAAGCTGGAATCAATGGTCATTAAACCATAGTTATCCCATTCTTCAGCACGGAATACCGATAGCATTGCCGGTAATGGGATACTGTTCAAGTAATCACCAAAACGTACACTGGTAATATTATCTAGTGAAACCTCAATATTATCAGAAGTAAAGTTACGTAGACTTGTGGACATCATCCTGACCATTCGATCAAAGACAATATCAAGCATAGGCAAACGCTCATATGAAACAAGAGCGCTATTTATAAGCGCGTGGATACCCGTAGTTTCACCATCAGCACTTTCGCCATCAAAGCCGAGTAAGCTATCAATTTCATCTTGGTCAAGCACACGGCCAGGCTGAGAATCGTCATCATCATCCTCGCCACCGGCCATGCTTTCCCATTCAGCGGCTACATCATCTTGATCATCACCATCTGTACCCTCAGAAGCCATGGCCTCCCATTCAGCCATCATTGCTTCTTCGTCAACAGGTTTGTCGTCATCCATCATCATATGAACTAGTCCCTACCCTTTACCAATTACCCTATCTATTGCCCTTGGACAATAAATTCAGCAAATAAAACATCCTTAACACGCGTTGGCGCAACGGATTGATTAATGCGGCTTAATAATTCTTCTTTGAGCCTAAAAATACCAGCAGATCCAGTTAAATCATCAGGCCGTAATTCTCTTAAATACACCTGAAAATCATCTAAAATGCGTGGCATTTTCGCCCCTAAATCAGATTTATAGCTTTCGCGGTCAATTTCCAGATTAATTCTAATCTTTAAAAAGCTAGTTCCACTACCACCAGTGTTCAAATTCACAAGCATTTCTGGAATCTCAATAAAAAGAAGCTCTAGTTTTTCCGCGGGCAAGTCCTGCTCCAGCTGCTCAGTCTCACGATGTTCTTCAGCCATTTGATCTAACTTAGCATCAACACCATTATCTTGAACATGGTCAACAGGTTTTTGCGAAGAGTCATCACCACCCATCATAGACATAACGCCCATAACCACAACAAAGGCTACGATAGCCCCCCCCACGATCATCACGAGTTTTTTGCCACTTAATTTCTTTTTTTCAAGACCATTAGCAAGTTCCATCTCGCCAAGCGGATCAATATCTTCAACCATAATTCAAAGACCATTCATCTGATTTATTGTGTTTCATCATTCATATATCTACTACTTTATTATATGCAAAGACCAAACCAACTTTCTATACTCTAAGACATTATGTCCATTTAACATGGCTAAACAAGAGAAAAAATTCTTTTGTATCAAAAGTTTGCCATTGAATTGGTCCTGCACTCCTACGCCACCATCCTTAGCACTTATAGGCTCTATACAATTAGGAAGATTGTCTGGGCGGCTAAAATATTGCCTAGCAGCAGTATTTTTCATGGGCAATTGTGCCACCCCACCCTTTTCTAAAGCACTGAATTACACTAACATATTGATATTAATATATAAAAAAGTTGGCACGGCATATGCAAAGGTTAGCGCAATAAAAGATGCGTTGATAAAAAATATGACGCACTAAAGCTTATATTAAACTGCTAAAAGCAGGAGGTGAATATGGATACCGCATTGTATGTGGGGCTAGCGCACAAATCCGTGTTAAAACGGAAGATGGACGTAGTAGCCCATAATATAGCGAATATGAACACAACAGCCTTTAAAAAGGAAAAAGTTCAGTTCAAAGAATACTTAATGGATGCCCCTGGCACCATTGAAGGACAAATTGCTTCTGTCATTGACTTCGGCGTATCCCGAAGCACGGCAGAAGGCACTTTAATTTCGACAGACAATCCCCTAGATATCTTTATATCAGGCGATGCATATCTCAGCGTAGAAGGCAAGGACGGCAATACCTATTACACACGTAATGGCCGTATGTCACTAGATGCTGATTCAAACCTCGTACTTCTCTCAGGTGAAAAGGTATTAGATGATTCTGGAGCGCCAATTAGTTTTGACGAAGATGAAATTGATATCATGATAGCAAAAGACGGTACCCTATCAACAAATATTGGTGAAAAGGGTAAAATCGGTTTCAAGTCATTTGCGAACGAACAAGCCATGAAGCGCGTCGGTACATCCCTATATAAAACTGATCAAGCAGCTAAAGACGCGGATGATTTTCAAATTCACCAACGCGCTATTGAAGGCTCTAACGTCAACGCCATCGAAGAGATGACGCAGATGATTACTGTTCAAAGAGCTTATGAACGCGCTAGCAAAGCAAACTCAGGTTATGAAGATATGCGTAAGGATTCACTCGATAGGATGGCCAAGGTTAGATAACACCTAAGGTTAACATTTTATCAGAGACTACAGAATTAAAGGAAGGTAAATACGATGAAAGCACTAAGCACAGCAGCAACAGGTATGTTAGCACAACAACGCAACATCGAAGTTATAGCAAACAATATTGCCAACATGAATACCACAGGCTTTAAACGCCAACGCGTTGAGTTCCAAGATTTGCTCTATCAAAACATTGAGCGCGTTGGTGCTAATTCATCTGACGCAGGAACAGTTGTTCCATCAGGCGTACAGATTGGTGTGGGTGTTCGCACAGCAGGTGTGTACCGTATCGCTGATCAAGGCGCACTAGGCAACACTGGTAATAAATACGATATGGCTATTAACGGGCGTGGCTACTTCCGCATCCAAATGCCAGATGGAAATGATGCCTTTACTCGCGCAGGCTCCTTCCAAATCGATCAAAATGGCCAGCTGGTAACACCACAAGGTTATTTAGTACAGCCAGGTATTACTATTCCAGAAGATGCTGTTGATGTTTCAATCAACGCATCAGGTGAAGTGCAAATAAAGCAATCAGGTCAAGTTAATCCACAGACCGTTGGCACAATGGAACTAGCGCTTTTCCCTAATGAGATTGGACTAGAGGCAATTGGTGGAAGTCTAATGTTAGAGACACAAGCATCAGGCGCAGCCAACACAGGCAACCCTGGATCAGTAGGTTTTGGATCAATCATGCAGGGCATGTTAGAGCAGTCTAACGTCAATGCCGTTGGCGAGATCACAGATATGATTTCAGCCCAGCGTGCCTACGAGCTGAATTCAAAAGTAATTCAAGCCGCAGACGAGATGCTCAGCTCAGCCAATAACATGCGCTAATAATAGCTGATTAAAACTTAGCTTCAAAAGGAGGCATAGATGAACAATACATTGAAAACAATATTACTATCAGCCGTAACGGCTATATCCTTTACAGGATTAGCTGATGCGACGGAATTAAAACAATCTATCGTGGTTGATAGCGATCTAGTCACAATAGCTGACTTGTTCATCGACGCTGAAGGTTTGGGAGCAAAAGTTGTCCTATCCTCTCCCAAGCCAGGTAAAAGCAAGCAATATTCCGCTAAAGATATTATGCAAATTACAAAGCGTCATGGCTTGACATGGGATAAGCCTGATTATATCAAGCGCGTTAATGTGAAACGCAATGGGACTGGCTTTGACATGAATGACCTTAAACCCCTATTGCTTGATTATGTTCAAGAAAGTGTTACTGGCGATAAAGTTAGCGTTAAAATTTATGGCCGTCAGAGCGAAATGTTCATTCCAGTTACTCGTGATCTCAATGAAATTCATGTGAATCGTTTTGAAATGCAACAAGGCAATAAACGCTTTATGGCTACTATCTTGATCCCTGATGGTGATGATAGTTTCCGCCGCCTGAATGTATCCGGCATGGCAAACAAGCTTCAAAATATGCCTATTTTAAGTCGTAAAATTCTTCCTGGGGATATCATCCAAGCCACAGATATTATATGGAAAGAAACACCCGTTAATCGCATTCAGCGCAACATGGTTCAAGCAGCACACAACATGGTTGGCATGACAGTGAAACGCCCCATTACAGCTGGTGTTCTTGTACGTCAAAACGATGTTATGCGCCCCATTGCTGTTAAAAAAGGCAGCAGTGTGTCAGTAAATTTAAAGGCTGGTGGCCTGCAACTCACCATGACAGGCCGTGCACTAGAACATGGCGGTATTGGTGATGTAATACGCATCAAAAATACAGCCTCCAACAGAACCTTTGAAGCGACTATTATAAGTAAAGGCAAAGCTGTTGTGCAAATGCCAGCGGCTACGACAGTCGCCTCAAATAACAACGAACTTCGGTCATAAGAGGCTCCATAATAGAGCCCGACATAAGTCCCAAAGACTTAAAACGCTTACTATTTGTATTGAAAGGATTAAAATATGTTAAATAGAATATTTAAAAGAACATTGATCGGTGCTGGCTTGGTTGCCCTCACAGCATGCGGCGCGCTCGATAGAGTCACTGATATTGGTTCAGCACCAGATATGACACCTATTAAGGATATCAAAGCGCCCGCAATACAACGTTCTATCAGCCTTCCAATGCCAGATGACAGCCCACAAGTATTTCAAGCCAATTCACTTTGGCGTACAGGCGCACGGGCTTTCTTTAAAGACCAACGTGCACGCCGTGTCGGTGATATTCTAACGGTAAATATTGCCATTGCAGACAAAGCATCTGTTGCAAATACAACAGCTAAGAACCGCGCTACAGTTGAAGGCATGGGTATGCCTAATCTGTTCGGTATTGAAAAAGCCCTACCATACCTTGGCACAAGCAATAAACTAAATGCAGATGGCACACCAATGTCTGCTTCTATGAATGCAATTCGTAATGGCTATGACGCTGAAAGCCTCGTTAGCGCAAATTCAGACAGCAGTTACGCAGGCACCGGCACAGTAGACCGCAGTGAAACTATAGAGCTTACAGTTGCTGCCATTATTACGGACGTTCTGCCTAACGGCAATCTTGTCATACAAGGCCGCCAAGAGGTCCGTGTGAATTTTGAAAAACGCGAATTACTACTTGCTGGCATAGTTAGGCCTGAAGATATTTCTTCAACAAATACTATTCAGCATACCCAAATTGCCGAAGCCCGTATTTCATACGGCGGCAAGGGACAAATCACCGATGTTCAGCAACCACGCTACGGCGCTCAGTTGTATGATATTATCTTCCCATTCTAAAAATAGGAGGCAAATAGACGTAAAGACTATTTACTGAATATAAGCAAACTTAAGCCGGTAACCTTGTGTTACCGGCATTTTTTTTAATATGGCATATGAATTTTAGGTTAAGTTGTTCTTAGTGCAGTGGTTATCAAATGCATGCATTATTTTTGTTACCAATGGCTCTCGTGAACAATATTTATCACAAGATAATTTTGTGTATTCATCATATGCCTCTCTGGTCTTTGCATTACAGCATAAATCCAATGCCACACGAACAATGCCATCATAATCTTCAATCAGCGGAAAAATATCTACAGCCATACCGCCATCCCCGTAGGGCAAACTTAATGCAGGTAGACCAGCGGAAAGACCATCAACAACTCCACTACCGCCACCTATCCTCTTCATATTAATAGTTGCGTCACACAACGACAAAACTGACATCACATCTTTATGAAACCCTAGATATCTTGTCTTTTCCTTTAAGATCGTTCTATCTTTCATAACATCGTTATAAGTGGGATAATTCCCTATGAAAGCAATATATGCATTTTCATGCGCTACAATCTTTTCTAACATTTCAAGAAAATCTAGTTCAACTTCATGCTGAAGTCGCATACCAATTACGGCAAAAACATAAGCATCATTTGGCAAGTCGAATTCTTCTCGCGTTAGAATCATCGAGGCAATTTTGGGGTTAAATCCTGGATGTTGAGCAAATAAATAATATTCTTCTAGATTTTCATTCTGAACAATCTGTTTCATATCATCATCGGGTGCATCCCATGTATGGAAATGATGATGTATGGTGGTTGGGATACCACGTGAAATTGGATACATCATCAAAAAAGCACTTTTGTAAAACATTTCCGCGACAACATTTCTCGTGCCAACAGTTAATATCATTTCAGGTTCGAAATCATTAATAGCCTTAGAACAACCTAATAGGTTTTCTGGTGACATATATGCGTCTGTATGTTGGTATAAACCAAATGTAAGACCATTATAGGTTATAGTATTAAGTGAACTATAATCAAATTGAACCCCTGCCTGAAAATTAGGCAGAACACATCCATTTTGAGCGCCACCAACTTCGCACGTTGATACGATCAGAACCTCTTTATTATAATCACGTGTAAACATTTCAGCAAAAACCAGAACATCTTGGCTTGGGGCATGTGGTGGCGTTATAAATTGTTGAGTGATAATGACAATTCTATCATTCTTTACAAATTTTTCTTCTGGAACAGCATCATTAGCAATTAAAATTTGTTGTCCGTTATCAACTGCAGCTGTCAATATTTTTTGGAGCAAACCACGATCAATATATTCCTTTTGCTGCTCCTTTTGCTCAACATTAGGCAGAAAAAGAATAGAAGAAAGTGCAATTAAATTATCAATATTTTGAGTGAAATATTGGCAATCATATTTCTTCAAAGCTCTCGTCAGCTCTTTCAAATATAATACTTCGCTCGAAATATAATATAAAATGCTATTGGCAACACATACGGTATATAAATTATTACTATGAAGCCCAACCTTTAATGATTCCAAGACCATTTCTCTATTATCAGAGGTTTCATTTAACTTTAAACTGGCCTTTAGGTCTTGGGCTAATTTGCTACCTATTGAGGAAACAATCATCATTTCACCATCATCAAGTTCCAAATCAGGTGTTACCATTGCATATATAAAAAATGCGACTTGGTCTATTTCATCCATAAGAGCTCCTATTCAAGGTATCTAATCCTAGTTAAACAACCTATTCAAGTAATATATATAGAGCCTGTATAAATTGTCTGATCAGGAAGGATGCTCTATAAGAAGTGATCGAATACAGACTAGATACGATTCAAAAATAAAGCTTGTTTTTGTTGGTATTGAACGATAAATGTCAACATTCTAAGCCAAGGTTAATAAATAACCAGTATATAAAAAGGTCAATAATGACCACGACAACAGAGGAAAAACAAAATGACTTTTGTCAAAACGATGAATATCGCCTTAATTTCACTATCACTAAGTGCTTGCGCCATTTCTGTTGGAGATGGCCGTGACTTCAGCCATGACGACCGGGATTCAATGAGTGTAAAATTGCCATCTGGCGGCCGCACATCATTTAGCTGCCCTAAAGGACTAACTGCTTTTGTTGTACGCGATAGCAATGATGAAATGGCCTATGGATGTCGCACAAGTGGGGCGGATAATTTAACTATTGATCAATAATGGATAAATGATACTTACAAACAAAAGGCAGACCGAGAGGTCTGCCCTTTTTTATAACACTGTCCCGTCCTGAAATAGGTTTACACTTTGGAGACCTATTATGAAGGAATTAG
>CBFDCC010000022.1:0-12425 GCA_965603205.1 uncultured Kordiimonas sp.
TCTAATTCCTTCATAATAGGTCTCCAAAGTGTAAACCTATTTCAGGACGGGACATAAATATAAAAAAAGCCTCGCTTTTCAGCGGGGCTTTTTTTTGTGCTTAGGTATAGTTTCTAACTATTTCTTCATGCTTTTTCTATGTGCGAGGCTTCGAATTTGATTAAGTGAAGCAAGATGGGCGTATATAATAGCAAGGAACCCACGCTTACGCAGGTCTAAAAACTTATCGTCTGGTAATGCATTCAGTTTCTCTTCATCAACAAAATACAAGCCGTCCAATGTGATTTTTTCACTCTTTACATCAAGGGTCAAACTACGCGCAGCAAGCAGATCAAGTTTTGCAAGCTCTGCTATAAAAGCTGCTGTCATTTGACTATGCTCAAAATACTGACGTAAACCTTTTTTACGCGCCACCATATATTCGGTCTCGGTGCCATCCTCATTAAATATGGCTTCACCCTTCTTTGTACCCACCTGTGGTGCATCATCAACAATGGCAACCATTAACTGATCATTTTTCTCACCACTCGACATTAACTTAAATGGATAATTGGAAATCACACCAGGTATATAAGTCGCATCCCATTTTTTACCCTTAATGAATAAGTTTTCCTGAGGCTTTAAGCCCAGCATTGCCACGCTCTGATATTGATCATTGTCAGCATTTTTAACAAAAACGATTGGAAAATCTGCACTCGCCGTTGCTATTTCATGGACGACAACAGGTATAATATGCTGATCCGCAACATGAGAGAAATCACCCTCTAAAATTTTTAAATCACCATGTGTCTCACTGTGTAAAGGGACGATATTCGCCATATAAAAAACTCCAATTCTTAAATAATAATTAGATCTTAGCCGAGTATGCTTAAAATAGAAATAAAGCAACTCACCGAAACTAAAATACTACATGCTCTTCCTAAAGTAATCTTGCTACTGCAATTCTGGCACACCTTGCAACCAACCAAGAGCAGCAGACAAACGCAATGAGGCGACCTCGTGACTAATCTCGGCCTGAATAGCCTGCAACTCTGTGCGTAATTTACGCTCTGTTGCTTCTAGTAGATATGAAACTGGACGCAATCCAGAATCCACTTCAGATTTAATGTCTATAAGTGCTTGTCTCTGACTGGCTACAGCCTCTTGCCATGCTGTAACAGAATCACCCGCACCCCTATATTGATGCCAGAGGGACTGCGTTTGCATTTGCACACTATCCTGCGCGTGACGCAGATCGCTTTTCGCTGTTGATACCATATGCTTTGCTTGGCGCACTTGCGACGCCTTAACTCCACCCTGATATAAAGGCACATTAATATTTAAGGTAACTTCGTCCGTGCCTGTATCAATAGAGCTTTGGCGTCCACGTATCACTTTACCTCTTACCGTAAACTCAGGCATGCGCTCCAGTCGTATTTTTTTAAGCTCAGCCTCTGCAAAATCAAGACGCATCTTCATGACGGCAAGCTGTGGGTCTACGTCATTGGCCATATCAACGACATCAGTCATGCTAACGGGGAAATTATGACCAAGGTTCGCACTGCCCTTTGGTCGCGGGGCAGTAATACCCGTTAAATACGTTAAATTTGATTCGTTTTGATTAAGTCGTGACTTAGCAAGGCTATATTCTGCTCGTTCCTCAGCAAGACGCGCCCTAATCATATTCACATCAGTTTGTGTAGCAATTTTTTCACGAGCACGCTCAGCAGTTCCATCCATAAGCTCCTGAAGTGCCGCCGTGTTTTCTTTTAAGGCTTGTAAGGTTTTTAACTGACCCTTTAGCTGCACCCAAGCCTCTGCTGTTTCACTAAGCACCTGCTTTTTAGTCAGTGAAAATTCTGATTGGGCTTCTCTTATTTTGGCGCGTTGGCTATTCTTTGCCGCACCTACGCGGCCAAAAACTGGAAGAGCTTGCGACGCTTCAACTCCCACATAAGCACGGCCACCGTTTTGCACACTTGTACCTTCAGCACTATATTGTTTGGTATTAATTTCACCAAAGCTAGCCAGACCATTAACTTGTGGCAGAAACCGCCCCATACTTTCTGATAACTTTTCAGTCGCCCTAGACACTTCGGAGCTGGCACTTTGCACACGGCTATCATGGCTAAGCGAAGCCTGTAATGCCTGCGTAAGCGACACTTGTTCAGCCATTACAGCAGGGCTAAACAGCATAAACATACTACAAACACCAACATTGACCATACGGCTCAGCGTCATAAAAAGTACCTTTTAAAAATCATTATACTAAAGTCACAGTAAAAAGGCGTTCAACCCTAAGGTCAAGCGTCTTTTCTATTTTTATAGAGATACTTAGAAAAGAAAGTTATAAATCAATAATAATCATGAAATGCCCTTTATGACCTCTCGTCTTAGCTTGATTGATCTGGCCTAATAAATTACATTTCTATTTTACTGTATTTTGGGAACTTATAAATGGCACAGATTGAACCTTGGTCTAAAAAACACAAGCAAGTAACTGGTGGCTTACCCTATAGCTTATCTAATTCATTTGCCCAGCCCCTTAATAACCCTGAACTCATAAAGATGACCCTAGCACGCGGCGACAACGCCCTTGTAGATGAATTTCACAATCACTCTCTCGTCTATACACCCAATGGCGGCAGTCTAGACCTACGCGCTGAAATAGCCAGCCTCTATGGTCCCAATATCAACGCAGACAATATTGTTGTCTTTACCGGCGGTCAGGTGGCCTTGCAAACGGCTGCCATGGCATTATTAGATGATACCTGCCATTCAATTGTATTTGCCCCAGGGTATCAATCGGTACAACAAGCCCCCTTACAAGCTGGCAGTAGCGTCACGACGATCAATCTGCGCCCAGAAAATAACTGGCAAATAGACATAAGCGAAGTGGCCGCGGCTATTAGACCCAATACAAAATATATAGCCCTCAATGACCCCCACAATCCTACAGGACTATCTATGGGAGGCCAGCGCCAGCAGCAGCTAAAAGATTTAGCCAAAAAGCATAACATTCACATTATGTCAGATGAGGTTTACCGTCTGCTAGAACATAATGAACAAGATCGTATTCCTGCGATGGCAGACCTATATGACAAAGGGTTAAGTGTTTGCACCTTATCTAAGCCATGGGGAGGCTGTGGCATCACGATTGGCTGGATAGCATTGCAAGATATGGCGCTGAAACAGCGAATTATCGACACTCAATATTTCGGCACTGCCTGCCCCAGCCGCGCCAGTGAATTACAATCAATTATGGTGTTACGGTCAAGCGATACCATCATTAGCAAAAATCTGAAGATCATCAGACATAATCTCTCACTACTTGATGCTTTCATGGATAGATATAGCCAGTTTTTTGCATGGGTACGCCCAACGGCTGGCGCTATCGCCTTTATTAAATTTAAAGGCCCTTTAGATTCTAATGCATTAGGCGAACAACTAGCACAAGCAGGGATTTCCATAAAACCAGCTTATGTATTTAGCGAAAACACCACAGGCTTTGAGGATTACTGCCGCATTGGTTTTGGTGAATCTATTTTCCCACGCGCGCTAGAAGCCCTCACCGACTTTGTTGAAACTCATAAAGGGGACTGGCTAGCCTAAGCCGAAAAGGCTTTCACCCCGCTGGTTATCCAGCACAACGCGGACAAATGCGCCAAATTCAACGCAAAGGTAATGCTGCAGCATGATGACTAGGGTCAAAATATCAATAGACACTCTCTTGCTAGCCGCAGGACTGTCACGGCGTATGGGCAACATCAACAAGCTACTCATCAACGTTGATGGGGAGGCTATGGTCCGCAAAACTGCTAGGCTATACCAAGGAGTTTCATCGACCTTAACTGTTGTTCTTGGCCATGAAGCCGAACAGGTAGCCCATGCGCTAGTCGATTTAGATACCGATAATTTGATCAACCCCAACTATGAAAAGGGGCGGCAATCAAGCGTGCGATATGGACTGGAACAGCTGACGATCTCAGGCGATGCGGTTCTCATTGGCCTTGCCGACCAGCACAGACTCAACCAAGATGATCTAGAGAGTTTTATTGCTGCCTATGAACAAGGCCCGCAAAATAAGATATTCATACCGGAAATTGACGGACAGCGAGGCAACCCGATCCTCTTTCCAGCCGCTATAGCGCGCCAAATTCAAGCTGACAAAAAGGCGCCTAGCTGTCGGAAATATATTGATGAAAACCCTGATCAAATGACTTGGTTTAAAACCCAGAACAACCATTTTATCGAAGATTTAGATACACCAGAAGACGCCCAGCGTTATGGCATCGCCTTACCTCCAAGGGTAACGTAGAAACGACGTCAGGATCTCAAAGGTTTTTGTTATGATTTCGTATATTCCAGAATAATTTCGGCCATGCAAGATGTTGCCACCATAGATGCATCCCGCAAAGACTGGACCAGACCTATTGGACCGTGAATACGCTGTATAGCCTCTTCAGCCACACCCGCAATACGCAACCGATCAGACCGTATCGCGTGCGTCTTACGGCTACCCAATGCACCAATATAAAAAGCATCCGCGGCCAAGGCGGATTGAAGCAATTCTAATTCCCAGTCGTGGTCATGAAATAGCAAAACAAAAGCTGTCCATCGATCATCTGTCACCACAAGGGGAGCGGTAGGTGTTTGTAAATAGTCAGTTTGCACCGCACCTAAAATATCTGCCTGCTGCAGAAAGGCCTTGTTCGGTGACTGAACGATGATATCGAACCCAGCCGCAGTACCTAATCGCGCCAGTGCCATCAGCTCTGCGCCAACGCCAGCGATACGCAATTGTAATTTTGGGCATATATAAATACGGTATTGATCATCATGCCAATCCGATGACTTTAAGACAGTGTCTGTTATCTCAAAATTGCCGTCTAGCCCCACATAAAGGTTGATCTCCTGACGGCTTTTAAGTCTGTCGCGCGCCTGAATTAATATAGCTTGGGATGGCTTAGGCAGAACCACCAGATCAATACTCCCCCCGCAAGGCAATTTCATATCGATGAACTTTGATCCAGCGCCATAGCGAATTTTAATAGTCTCATTACTGCGGGTGGCTTCAAGAGCCCTATATGCTAGATCAGCGTCAATACAACCATTTGATATATACCCTGCGATAGTGCCATCCTGAGAGACACCCACAATAGCACCTACGGCCCGAACGGAGCCACCGCTAGTGTCCGTAACTGCAACTAACGCACAGTCTTGACCACCATCATAGCTTTCGATTAAAAATTCAATCACATCTAATGGATGATCATAATTATTAACGCTAGTTTGTACGGCCATCTGTTGGTCTTCTATAAATGTTAAATTTTTAAGGCAATAATAGCAGGGTGTGTTTCACCAATAGATTAAGTTTAATCAGACCTTGATTTGGAAGCAACCACTTTCAGCGCATGGTCTTTATTGATTTGAGTTGGGATGCTTGAGATGCCCCCTGAGAAAATTCCGCAGGCCACGCGAGGCAAAGTGTGATAACTGGCATGTAGTAGAACAGCAGATGCAAAAATCTGCTGTTCTACTAGCCTATTCATCGAAGATAACATCTAAGCCGTCACCCCCAGCTCTAAAGGGAATTATTGCTCCCCGGGTATCCCGGGGTCAGCTTCAAGTGATGCCTCAAAGGCTTCTAAAACCTTGTATAGCGGTCCATCTACCCAAGTGTCATTGAGATAGTTAAGCTCTGGCACTTCTTCTTTTGGATCTACGAGTAGATTGTAGACAGAAGGATAGGCCAGATTTCTGATCGCATAACTATCTGAATCTATATCTTTAAACAGAATCTTCCAATTGCGCCATTTCAAGCCGAATAGGTCGTTGCCGATGTAAATCATCACTGACTCTCGGGCTGATTTCCCAGTTTCCCCCTTGAAGAAACCCGATTGGTCAACACCGTCCATGGTGCGGTCCGTAGGTAACGCGGTACCGATAATTTTTGCGATTGTAGGAAACAGGTCGATCGAATGCACAATATCGTTAGAGACTTGCTTGGCTGGAATTTTCCCAGGCCAACGGATTAGGAAAGGTACGCGCAAGGACCCTTCGTAGGGCGAAAACATACCGCCGCGCCAAGGGCCAGTAAAACCAAACGACCTTGGCACACCTTCGCGGCCATTATCGGATGTAAAGATAAAGATGGTATTTTCTTTTAAACCCAACTTATCGATAGTCGCCAGCAGTTCGCCCACATAAGCATCAGTTTGGGCCAGAACGTCCGCAAATTTTCCGTTACCCGTCTTACCGTGGAAGTCTGGGTGTGGGTCAACTGGTTCATGGGTTTGTGTATAGGGAAGATACGCAAAGAATGGCTTTTCAGCCTTTGCTTGGCGTTCGATAAAATCAATCGCCTGATCGGTGATTTCACGGTCAATTGTTGCACGCTTTTTGCGGCCGTAAACTTCTAATTCTTTAGGTTTTTCGCCGCGCTTTGCCGACATCACATGGGTGAAGGGAACGCCAGCGGTAGTGTCAAAGCTAGTGCTGTCTGGCCAGAAGGCTCGGTCTGATGAGCGTGGCAGTCCAATCCATTCATCAAAACCCTGATCAGTGGGGTAGCGGCCCTCGGTGTCACCCAAATGCCATTTGCCGAACATGCCTGTGGCGTAGCCCTTGTCTGTGAGCATTTCAGCTAGGGTAATCTCTTCTTTAGCAATCCCGTACCAGACACCGCGTGGCTCTTGGCCTTTGCGCAGGCGTGTTCTGATACCATATCGGCCGGTCAACAAGGCCGCCCTTGAGGGTGTGCATTCAGCTTCCACATTGTAGTTTGTCAGCTGAAACCCTTCGGCTGCGATGCTGTCAATATTAGGTGTGGGTGCCCCGCGCATGACGCCGCCACCGTAGACACCGACCTCGCCGTAGCCAAAGTTATCCATCAATACCAACACGATATTGGGTTTGTCCTTTGTTCCAGAAGCTGCCTGAACCAGTGAACCTGACATCATAAACGATAACAGGACTGTCTGAATTATTACTAGTCGACTGAAGATTGACATAATAGCCTCCCAAGGCGCTGTTCTTTCAGGACGCATTAAACGCCCGCCTGAAACTTTAAGCTGAAACGGTAGTATAGAGCATATGCACTGTCGATCCAACCCCGCGTCCGTGCGGGACCGCAAGGAATTCATGGTATGCCCCTAATTTGTCAACTCAAGGGCAATGGCGCGAGGTGACATCATTTCATGCGGTCCCGCAGGGTAGACTGGTTATGCCCCGTAGTATTCAATTTTAGATTGCTAAATGGCCCTTATTTTTTAAGTGAAATACGGGATGAGGCAGTATCAGATAATGGGTAACAGGAGTTAATACACAAGTGTTAGTGCATGGATCAGATAAAAAATTACACGAACAGTTGGCCAGTATCCAAGCATATATGGGTCAAAAGCCAGCTGTTGCAGAGTCCAGCCTACGCGCGCTTCTCGGCGACGGGTTAGGCACTGACGGGCCTCAAAAAAATGATATTTTATTAATGCTAGCTATAGCGTTACGCCTACAAGATCGCTCATCCGAGAGTCTTACTTTACTCAGCGAAATTCTTGAATCAACGCCATCTTATGCTGCTGCCCATCAAGAAATTGGATTGGTAGAGCTAGGTCGGGGAAATAAAGGCAAAGCAAAAGAAGCGTTAGAGAAATCTATTGCCCTTGATCCTTCGTTAGCCATAGCATGGAAAAACTTAGCTAACCTTTACGCCGATCAAGGGGACGAGGCCGAAGCGCAAGTCGCCTTTAAAAAATATATCATTCATAGCCAAGATCACCCTGAATTGGTGAAAGCGGCAGAGTATATATATGAGGGCCGCCTTGGACTTGCTGAGCCTATATGCCGAGACTTCTTAAAAAAAGAGCCTAATAACGTTTCTGCCATACGAATGTTAGCTGATATTGCCCTGCAAGTAGGGCAATATGAAGATGCTGAAAACTTGCTAGTGAGATGTCTTGAGCTTGCACCCGATTTTTATCTAGCGCGACTTAACTATGCGACTGTTCTGGAAAAGCTGAATAAGCATGAACAGGCGCTTAATGAGATCGAAACCATGCTGAAAGCACAAGCCAAGGACCCCAAAGTTCTAAGCTTGAAAGCTAATATCCTTGTTCAAATAGGTAAATTTGATGACGCCCTAGGTATTTATGAATTTATTATAGACAACTTCCCAAGCCACGGGGCTATGCTGTTAAGTTATGGTCATACTCTAAAAACCGTCGGCCGACAGGAGGATGCTATTGAGGCCTATCGCGCTGCTATTAAGGCTCGCGAGCAGGCTGGCGTAGCATATTGGAGTCTTGCCAATTTAAAAACCTTCCGCTTCACACCTGAAGAGATAGAGGCAATGCAGGAAGATGTTACTGCTCAAAAAATGGCGGCAACAGAATATTTTCACCTATGCTTTAGTCTGGGTAAGGCCCTAGAAGATGCTGGGCAATATGAAGACTCCTTTAAAGCTTATTACAAGGGTAACTTTGTTCGTCGTAAAGCAGTGTATTATGACGCACAGAAAAACCTGCACACCACTAATAAAAGTAAAGAGTTCTTCAGTCCTGCTTATCTGAAATCCGTCGAAGGTATGGGCCATGAAGCACAAGACCCTATTTTTATTGTTGGCCTGCCTAGGGCTGGATCGACCTTATTAGAGCAAATACTCTCTAGTCATTCAATGGTTGAAGGGACAATGGAATTACCCGATATTATCTCAATTGCATACAGATTGAATGATGTAGACCATCCTGACCAAGAGGGACAGTATCCCGATATTTTAGCAAAGTTATCACCTTCTGAATTAAAGGGACTGGGGCAGGAATATATAGACCGTACAAGAATTCATAGAACTGATAAGCCTTTCTTCATTGATAAAATGCCGAATAACTTTGCTCATACTGGTTTGATCCACTCAATACTACCGAATGCTAAAATTATAGATGCACGCCGGCACCCAATGGATTGCTGTTTTAGCGGTTTCAAACAGTTGTTTGCTCATGGCCAAAACTTTACTTATAATTTAGAAGAAATAGCCAACTATTATAAGAATTATGTGGAACTGATGGATCATTTTGACACCGTTTTGCCAGGGCGTGTTCTACGCGTTCATTATGAACAAGTTGTTGGTGACACGGAAAATCAAATCAAGCGAATGCTAGAGTATTGCCAGTTGCCATTTGAGGATCAATGTTTGCGTTTCTACGAGACTGAACGTGCCGTTAAAACAGCGAGTTCAGAACAGGTACGTAAACCGATCTATAAATCAGCGCTACAGCATTGGCGGCACTATGAAGAGTATCTAAGTCCTCTTACCGCAATTTTAGAGGACATTGTTTCCGAGTATCCAGAGGTTAATGAGTAAGAGTAAATAAAAATACTATCATAAAGGGCTCAAATGCCCAGAGGTCATGAGTAAGGATTATACCATTAATAAATAAAAATATAATATATAGGGAATGAAAAAATGAAGCATCATGTTATCAATAACGTCAATAAAAATGAAGGGCTAACGGGCGGACGACGTCACCGGCACTTCTATCAAACGGCCTCAAGGCTTGCTATAACAGCAGCCTTTGCTGCCTTTAGTGTAAATGCAGCATTAGCGCAAGATGGGGGAAGCGATTTTGCCTTAGAGGAGATTGTTGTTACAGCACAAAAGCGCGCTGAAAATATGCAGGATGTGCCTATTAGTATTAATGCGATTGGTGCTAGCGACTTAGAAAGTCTTGGTGTGACAAACTTCGAAGACTTTGCTGCCATGATACCTTCATTAGCAATGGCAAGCCTTGGACCTGGAGATTCTCAAGTGTTCATGCGCGGACTGAATCCTGGAGGGATATCTGTTTCTAATGGTAACATGCCGCCTGTTGGTATTTATGTAGATGAACAGCCTGTAACAACAATTGGTTTTACACTTGATCTGCACATGTATGATATAGAGCGCGTAGAAGCTCTTGGTGGCCCACAAGGTACACTATATGGTGCTAGTGCTCAGGCTGGTACTGTTCGTATTATAACAAAAAAACCAAGCCTAGAAGGTTTTGAAGCTGGTATTGATTTAACAGCATCTAATACACGATATGGTGATAGCAGTTATAATGTTGAAGGTTTTGTCAATATCCCTGTATCAGACAATGCTGCCATAAGGCTCACGGCCTGGAACATGCGTGACGGCGGATATATCGATAGTGTGCAATCTACGCGAACATATGATACCCCGCGCCTTAATAACGCTTTAACGCCATCTGGCGCAATGACAGTTACGAATGATGCACAATTTGTAAAAGACGATTTTAACGTTGAGAAAAACTCTGGTGCTCGACTAGCATTAAAAGTTGATTTGAATGATAACTGGACCGCTAATGCGCGTGTTATGCATCAAGATCAAAAGACCAACGGTGTATGGGACCATAATACGGAAGAATTTGATGACCTTCAGGTATCTCGGTTTATGCCAGACAACAGTCAGGATAAATTTACGCAATTATCATTGGTTCTTGAAGGCGAAGTTGCTGGGATGGACCTTGTGTATGCTGGATCACACCTAAGTCGTGATCGTGAAGCTGAAATGGATTATTCCTCATACGCTTTATACTCAGCAGTTTCGGCTTATTATAGCTGCTATCAGAGTTGGGCTTATGACTATGATGCTAACGATGTGTATCTTGGTGGGCATTATGATTTTACAGATTGTATTGACCCTACACAAGGCGCACGTTTTGATTCTTCTTGGACAACAGAAACACATGAATTCCGCCTATCTAGCGATCAAGAGAAGCGTTTTAGATTCATCGCTGGTGTATTTTATCAGGACCAACAGCAGTCCTTCCAAGACGAATGGTATACTCCAGAGCTAAACCAATTAACCTATTGGGGAGGCAATGGTACTAAAGATGTAAGTAATGCAGTCTTTAGAAATCCACTGGTTGATTTAACTGGGTATAGCGATGATGTTACTTTTGTTAACGATCAACATGTTTCACGTAAAGAGCTAGCTGCTTTTGGTGAATTTACCTATGATATCTCTGATAAATTAGCCGCTACCGTGGGCGTCAGGGTTTTCGAGACCAAATCCCATATGGGCGGTGTTATGGGCACTTTCTGGTGGACAGCAGTTCCTGATGGCCTATCAGAATTTGATGTAGATGCCAATGATAAAGGCGAGCTCTTTAAGGGTAACCTTACTTACCGGGCTAGTGATGATCTGATGCTTTATGCTACATATTCAGAAGGTTTCCGCCCAGCTGGTGCTAACCGCGATAGCAATGACGCAATAGGCGCTACCTACAAGGCTGATAAAGTTTCAAACTATGAATTTGGTTGGAAGGCAGCACTTCTTGATAATAGAGCTCGTTTCAACGGTTCTGTATACATCATGGACTGGACTGATATTCAGCTTCCTTTCTTTAATCCTGCAATATCACTAGTACAGAACGTTGATAATGCTGGTGGAGCACGGTCAAAAGGTATTGAACTAGATGCTGCTTTTGCTGTTACAGAGAGTTTAACAATATCTGGCTCAGCAAGCTATATAGATTCAACTTTGACGACCACTTATACTGATCCAAATCAGGTCGTCATACCTGCAGGCTCAAGACTACCTGGAACTGCTAAGTTTAAATCTTTCATCTCCGCTCGATATGATTTTGAAATGGCTGCACTACCTGCCTTTGCTCAAATGTCATGGAACCATGTAGGTTCTTCCTATAATGCATTGCAATATAATGCGCCTGGTGTGGTTGATCTGAATAGTTATCTGCAAGGCAGTTATGATACGATTAATGTATCTGTTGGTGTTGAGGCTGAAGGTTGGGGCGCATCTTTATTCGCCAACAATTTAACAGATACTCGTGCTGAGCTCTTTAAAAATGAGTACACAGAGCCAAGAACGACGACTAACAGACCACGTACTATTGGCGTTCGTTTGTCTAAACGCTTCTAAGCCAATAAATACTTCCTCTTTATGAGGATATTGTTGAATTATAACGAAAGGGGTTCGCCCCTTTCGTTGGAAATTTTCGATGCAAATTTATTGAATGTTATTTTTATCGGAAATGAGTTCAGCTTAGAAACACTCACGTCTCATTATTTACGATAGATAACGACGGCGCTGGGTTGAGAAAGACTACATACCTACGATGGTTGTCGACATACACTGCGCGTCCTTGCGCTTCCGTATACCTTCCACTTGCCCCCTTTGAGAGCTTTACAAAAATCGCAGGCAATAAAAAACCCTCGAAAACATAGTGTTTTCAAGGGTTTAATTGGTTGCGGGAGTAGGATTTGAACCTACGACCTTCAGGTTATGAGCCTGACGAGCTACCGGGCTGCTCCATCCCGCGTCAAATATAAAGTATATCATATAGACGCAAAGACCGCCCTAAGGCGGTCAATTGTTCTCTAACATTATGGATGAAGTGTAATTTTACTACAATCTTTAGAAGATCTGGCGG
>CBFDCC010000023.1:0-8812 GCA_965603205.1 uncultured Kordiimonas sp.
CCGCTAATCCATAAAGTTGTCACGATTAGTGCTGCGATCAGCTTGTATTTTTGCCTCATTATCTAAACCCTCAATCATTGCGTCTGTAGCCTTGCTTTCTGTCTTGCGAGACTTCTCTATGCCGTCTTTTAACGCCTTTTCATGCTTTGCGCGAGTCATTTGCCACATAAACATTCCAAAGGCTGCAATCGCTCCTAATACGGCTAGGGCGTATGTTTTGATAGTGTTAAACATGGGTACTTATTCCGTGATTTTTGTGGAAGCCGTACAGAACATTAGCTATAAGCCTAACCTTAATCGCCTCGTTTATGTCGCTATACAGCCCAAGGTGGACTCTTTTGTTTTTAACGCTTATTCTAGCCATCCATTTTTTGCTTTGTTTTCGCCAAATTACTCCAGAAACCCCTGATTTATTGTCGTGCTGTGGAGGTCTGTTCTTATTGTTTTCTGCTTGGGTTACAGATCTAAGGTTCGATATTCTATTATCGGAGGGGTTGTGGTTAATGTGATCGATATGACTGTCTGGCATCTCTCCATAAACATATAGCCATGCGAGGCGATGCGCTTTATGCGACTTCCCGTCTATTTTTATTATTGTGTATCCTTTAGTGTCAGCGCTTCCCGCAATCGAGCCAATAGCGCCTCTTTGACCTTGCTTGACGAGGCGAGTAAACAGCCCTGTATCTGGACTGTAATGAAATATCCTTTTAATTATTTCTTGTTTCATTTATCTCTAATTCCCAATATACCTAAGCCGCCGCCCATAACAGTCATTCCGCCTGTAACATCCTTCTGTTCAATTATAACATAAATACCTATCCCAATAAGAATGTAGCCCGCCCATATTCCTTTAGATTTTATTTGGTCTTTTACTGGCATTTTAATCATGGCTTACTCCTATTATTTCTGATTTCTTTTGCTAGGTCTTTAATGGCATCTTGCATTGAGTCCATGCCTTTTATTAAATATTGCTGATTAATCTGTAAGGCTGTTTGCTTTTCTTGCTTGGCTTTTAGCTTCTCGATTTCTTTTTCAGTTTCAGCATGGGCTTTCTCTGCTTTAGCTGAGGCTGTCTCAACTTCCTTTTGAACCAAAAGGATAATCTTAGCGTCTGAATTCATAGCCGCTTTGTCGTTTTCAGATATATCGATTTTATTCTGAGCTACTTGTATTTGTGCTGCGGTAGTTGATGAGATAAGGCTTACCGCCATTAAAATAATAGCCCAATACTCTTTTAGAAACTTCATGCTATCGCTCGCTTACCCTTTGGCTTGGGCTTTGGTTTGGGTTTTGGGCAATCTTTTTTCTTAGCCATTATCTTGCTCCTTCTAGTTTATAGACTCGCTTAGATATTCCGTCGACCTTTATAAGGACATCGTCTGAGAACTTTTTTTGGGTTATCTTAACCTCCGATATTTCTTTTTTAAGGGTTAATATTTGACTTGTATTAACCTGTAAAAAGACATTGGTGCTACTTAATTCTTTCCGTATTTCGTCTTGACCGTCAATAAGTCTATTTTGCGAGGATATATTCAAATACCCTATCGTACTGATTAAGGGGATTGTCAGTACGGCAACAAAGTCGAGTATTGTTATTTTTTTACTTATCGAGGTCATGCTTAATCCTTATCTCATACCTTTGTGGGTCATTGAATAGTGGTTTCCATCTTGAAACACTCCACCCCATGTACAATCGGGGTCTAATGATTCCCAGTACTCACCAAATTCTTTGTGGTCTTCTGTTTTACTTAAATAAACACCATCTTTAAATAAGTTTAAATCTTGAGCTAATTTTAGCTTATGGCATGAGTTTTTGTGACCATAGCCTGTTTTATCGCCTATGTTACCAAATACGCGCGGATCGCGGTAGCCGTCACCCCACGTTACCTCATACCCTTTCCCATAGATGTAATGGATTAAAGACATAAGCAATAGAGGGAATTTACGTTGTTTTTCACCTAAGCTCATAACATTCCTATTTCATCAGATCTGAATCGTCTTAGTATCACCAGATTTTCCACTCAACAAAAATACCTGCCGCGTCATAGCTGTTTTTATCAGGAGACACAGCACAACTATGATGAGTGTATTTAAAGCCTAAATTAACTACGTCTTTCGTGTAAATGTTTTGAGTAAATCCTATGTTAGACGTTAAGTTATCATCCACTCCTACGCTTTGACATAGTGGGCTAGGGTTGTATGTTCTATCAATCCCCGCAAAGGCAGTCGCACCTTCAAACCATTCTGCTTTAGCATTAGCTGTATAGAGAATAAGACCAAAGATAACAGGCACAGCCAATATAACTGCAATAGCTTTCCACATCGGCGTTTTAGTGCCCTCCGAAATAACCCAGTTTTCTTTAAACTTCTTTATTGAGAAGCCAGACTTATAGAAGAAATAAGCCAATAATGTAGCGAGTAATCCCGCCTCGAATTGTAAAAATAAAATTGCTTCGTCTAACATTTTTTCACCTCGTTACTAGCTTTATCAGGCACAACAGATAGTTGTGGTTGAGCTTCTTCCTGTACTGCATTGATTAAACCAACCACATCTTGGAAAGGCTGCTTACCTAAATAACTCATGATTGCATTAAGTGTGTTAACTTTAATTTCTACTTTTTTTGCTTTTATCATTTTATTTCCTTCTGTTTTAATATTACTTAGAATTTATACAATGGTTACAACACCAGAGTTATTCCATAAATCACCTGCCGACAAGCCTGATGCTGATGTAGGTAGTATCATGTGGATTGTACCGCTGCTAGTTATTTTCATTCTTGATGAGCCGTTAGTTACAAACCTTAAATCATGCGCACTTGAAGTACCAAACCAAGGTCCAGCGCCATCTGCTGTTATCTCAACATTTCCTGTTCCTGTTTGAAATTGCATACCTGCTGCTGTTGTCTCTGCTTTAGCAACTCCATCATAATAAAGCCTTACATAAGGGGTTGCACCACCAACATTAATTCCATCTTTCCTTGCTCCAACTGAGTTTGTTGAGGAAATATTAACGACTTGACTGTTTTGTAAGTTTTCTACAAACAGAGTTGCGCCGTCATTGTAGACGCGAGAGTCTAGCCCAGTACCAAAATATATAGGCTTATTATCTATCATATACA
Source organism: uncultured Kordiimonas sp. (assembly GCA_965603205.1). Taxonomy (GTDB): domain Bacteria; phylum Pseudomonadota; class Alphaproteobacteria; order Sphingomonadales; family Kordiimonadaceae; genus Temperatibacter. Next base: position 3,120 of record CBFDCC010000023.1, read on the forward strand.
TTTCACCACCAAAAGAAGCATCACCACTAACAGATATTCCTGCCCCCGCTATTGTAGATAGGGCAACAACTCCATCATAATACAGGCTGACGGCAGGAGTTGTTCCACCTACTACGATGCCTGTCTTAACTGCGTCAGCAGAGTTGAATGTCTCTAACCTAATTAGTCCACTTGTTTCAAAGCCATATAGGTGTAATGCACCGGTGTCATTTTGTATATACCCGTTGGCCCCGTTATGCTTTATAAGCATATCGTTATCTGTGCCGAGGTACTGGACGCCGGCATCGCCTATGCTTGTATTCCCGCCGAAGGTAGCATCACCATCCTTAGTTAGCGTTAAAGGTGTATGAGAAGTTGCCCCACCATCATGCGTGACAAAACGAATAGCATCATCGTTATATGTGCCATCCCATGTGTTATCAATCATCATCCCTGAGTAAACGCCGCCAGAGTAATTACCAAATATAGTAGTAGTTGAACCTGTATTGGTATGACTGCTTGTATAGTTACCAATGTGTGCGCCACGGGATACGCGAGCATTCCCTGTAAAGGTAGGGGACGCAATAGGAGCTTTTAACGCTACATCAGTTTGTGTATTATCAAATTGAGCTTTAATCTCGGTGAAATTATCCCTCACAGACTGAGTTGTAGCACTGCCTTCTGCGGGTTTTGTGTCGTCTATTCCAGAGGATGATATTGTCATTGTTCCGTCCAAGTTACAGTGTTAGATGGCGATTCTGTATAGTTTGTTGGGTCTGATAAATCCCAATCCGTTATGCTTGCGTTTCCGCTTAAATCCCATTGAGTTGCACCACTATCCCATATTGTTTCTGATGGGTTGGCTTTATCATATAGGGCTGTGTTGTTAGTGGCTTCTGTGTACATATTGATTATTCTTTTAATAGCTCAAGCAAAGACTCATAAGCATTATAATCACTTATTCCTTGTGCTTTGTCTGCTACTGCCCCCGCTGCTTTCGCTGCTTGAGTTTTCGCTGTGCTATAAAGCCCTTGTTCTACGGTTCTCTCTGCCGCTTTATTCATTATACCAGCTAGTGAGTTTTTCTTTATTGTGCCAAAGCGATCATCTAAAATATCAGCCATGAAAGCTAAATCTTTTACGTTGTCTGTAAAATTGCCACCTAATTGTGCTGATACATTATCCAAAGATTCAAGCGCATTAACTAACTCTTGACGAGAAGCATAGTTGCTCATTAATTTTCTTACGCTAACACCTAATTGTGATGCTGCGTTTTCACCAAATATATCTAGCTTCCCTGTTCCCGCATTAACGGCATCAAGGGAGGTTAAGGCTTTATACATTGTGTCATTAACTTTTGCGTATTCTGGGCTAACATCTCTAATGGCATCATTTAAACTACGTCGTATATCCATCGCTACGCCTTTCCCTGCGTCCGTTAATCCGCCCGCTGATTTCTTTCTAAAATCTAGCATGGCGTCTAGTTGTTTTTTAATCTTATGGGCTTTTGCGGCGTTTGGTGTGCCGCCTTTAGCCATTAAGTTAAGGACGCTCTGAATTACCCGCTGAGAGGCTGGATCTTCTGATATTAGTGACTCACTAAAGTCTAGCTGTGGTTTTCCTTGCGCTGTTTTTGGGTAAGGGATTTCCAGTTTTGCTAATGATGCTTTAAGAGAATTAACCACTGATTCTGTGTTTATTGGGGTATAAGCTAAATCTTTACCCTTAACCATTCTGTCTAGCTCTTTTGCTGCATCTAGCGATTTGTCACGGATAAAAGTAATTCTATCTGTTACTGATCGTCCTGCTGGGTCAGACGGGAACCTATCCATTGCCGCCCTTTCGTTTTTCTTTGCTGCCTGCATTATTGTGACCATTTCACGCGCTTTTTCTTTGCTTGCTGGGGTCATTGAGCTTATACCTCGAACTGCACCACCGCTGAATCCTTGCTTCATTGCTTCTTTCCCCGCTGGGAATGTCACAACATCATCGCCTATTAATTGGAGTCCAGCCAAAGAGTCAGAAGTTCCGCCCGTTTTCATTTGGTCGATTCGTGCTTGTTTGGCTATATTGCTTTGAGCATTACCGCCTAGTAATGGTTGTGTGATTTCTTGAGGCATACGCGCCTTAGCTTGTGGCGTTAAATCGTCATAACTTAACCCTAGCTTATCGAGTGCCACCCTCATATCTTTAGTTGGAACAAGACCGCCTTGCTCCATTATTTGCGCTTTTGGCCTTACTGATTGTATTCCTTTTGCGCCTAAAAACATTTCTCCTGCTGCGGGTAATGTTTCATACGCTGTAGCCATAAGCGGGGAGCTACCAGACGCTAACGCCTGACTGCCTGCTGTTTTATTTAAACCAACATCTTGAACGCTTTTAATGGTTTCTCCTGCGTATTGAGGAGACTCACCCATCGCTAAATCAGCTAATCCAGCCAATCCAGATATAGGATAATTAACGGCTTTGCCAACCTTTCCTGCGACGTTTGCAATACTGTTTAATGATGCTTGCCCTTGCGGGGATTTTGGGGGGATCGTCATAAAGTCGCGGGTCGCGTTAATTCTTTTTTCCGCCTCAATAGGATCTGATAGCGAGGTTAGACCTGCCAGCCCTGATACTGGCATTGCAGCCATACCGCTTGCTACCGTCATTAACCCCTCACCTAAACCAGCCATAGGTGCTGTTTTCTCAGTAAATTCTTGAGGTGTTATTTTGCCCGTCATCAGGTTGCTTGGCTGCTGAACAGGCGCAGCCTGTTGTGGAGCATTAACAACCCACCCATTCTCAGTTAAGGTTGCCTTTCTGCCGTCAGGGTGTGTTGCTGTATCGCCAATCTCAGCCATTACTGCGTCCTTTTGTCTGGTACAAAGCCATCAGGGAGAGAAACATAAGGATTAAAGCTGTAAGGCTTTCTAAATACGCTATCTTTATTAAACCCAGCTTGTTTTATATCTGCGCCAAAAGTTGATCTAATGGATGCGTTTTCATCTGCTGACTGCTTGCCTAATGTGACCATAGTGTTATATATCTTTTGTCTTTCTGTCTTATCCATTTGCCCGCCACCAGACAATCTAATCATTATTGATCGAGCTTCTGCGGGTATTCCTTCTTGTGTTGCGATGATTCCAATATCGTCACCCATTACCGACTCAGTAGGTAGTATCATGGATGCAAAGTTTTTCATTAATACTGTATCATCCGCACCTGTGAAGTTTTTAAACCCTTTGCGCTTATTAACTAGGCTTGTTGCTGCTTCAAACTTACCCATGCTCTTTCTTGAGCTTGCTAGTTGAGATGCTGCGCGCTTATTCATATCAGACTGTGTCGTTAAATAATCTTTATAGTTATCAAACATACCAAACTTAGGCTTGAGTGCGTTAGTTGCGGCAGCCTGTTTCAATGCCGCCGCATTATTTGCCATATTAATCAAACCTTGCGCCCCAATTTGCTTATAGCCTTGAGTTGACATTAATCCACCATAAAACTCTGCCGGCGTTATTTCTCCGCCTATCAGCCCTGTGCCTTTATTCATAAAGTTGGGCTTATTAAGTGATGCTTGGTTTTGCGCTAAAATTTGCTCGTTTTGTTCCGGTGAAAAGTTCGGGTTTGTAGAAGGCAAGCTACGCAACATCATTTGATGCGCACTGTCTGTTGAATCAAACTTTTGGCTTTCGTCTAGCTCATAAGGCGTCCTTCTTGTGCCTACGAGGTTTTGAGCCTGCATTAACCCTTGCCGATTACGCTGTACTTGGCCTAATCCACTCTTTTCCATATAGCGGTCTTTTAATAAACCCCAAAAATTTCTTTCTTCTGGATCTTGCATCCTAATACCCCATTCTGCGGTTTCTTAATATTTCCATAAGACTTAATTGAGGTTGCTGCTGTTGAGCTTGACCATATATCATTCCTTCATTCATTAATGATGGAAGCTGTTGTGGCTGACTTAAATCCATCATAGGCATACTGCTGCTTGGTTGTTGTTCACCTGTTGTTATCCCTTCACCCCAATGGCCTTTTCCCATACCACCGTCACCCATACTCATTAGGCTATCCATTCCCATTCCTGATGACTCAAGCATACCACCGCTTGAAAATAGTTGTGCTAACCAGTCCATTAGCTCATGCTCGCTTGAGTTGATGTGCCCCAAGAACTGCCGCTAGATTGGCTACTACCCAAAGTGGTTGGCCCGCCTATGATTCCTTGATAGTTAGCTAGGTTTTGCCACGGCATTTGATCTACACCTCGTTGGATTGTAGAAGGTATCATACCTAAATTAGCCACGCCTTGAGCCTGACCTACCGCCCCCTGCATCCTATTCATTTGATCGCCGTAGTTTTGATACGCCATATTGCCAGCCATGTTGCCTGCTTGCTGCATATAGCCTTGAGCCGCCAAACCCTCCGCAATACCTTGCCGACTTGATCCAGATTGACCCGCGCCAACCGCACTATCTGTAATCCCGCTTAATGCGTTTTGATAGCTCTCTTGTAGGGGCTGCATCGCAGACCTCATCGCGCCTTGCAGATAAGGATTAGCATTTGCGTTATTTGGGTCTAAGTTGAAATTCTGCGCTCTTTGTGTGTTTGCTATAGTGTCTTGCAGCGCGTTAGATCTGGCGTAATCGCTTGCCATGTTCATCCCTTGTGAATTAGGGTTGCTGTATAGGTTTTGTGCTTGCCCATATAAATCTTGCAGGTAGGGAGACTGTTGCCCCCATACGTCTTGTGTGCTGCTGCTTTGGTTTTTTGATTCGTTATAACTTCCGCCTGCGCTCATAATCTACTCCGTTACGCTTCACAGCGTTAAATTTATTGCCGTATATTGATGCTTAAATCCGTACTTTTCCATCTTTCTTAACCAGCCTTTACGGCCTACCATTGTAATATTTTCTGCTCCCTGCTCCTTCGCCACAGCAATTATAGTATCAACTGTGTCATCTATCCATTCATCAAAGTTAATTCCTGCTGTTGTTAGTATGTTTAAATATTTTTTATGTGGTGTTTCGATCATTTCAGCACTAATAACAGATTGTATCAATCCATCTTTAGAAACGACAAAGAAAATAACATTGCCATCCATTGCCTTGGATTTAACATCATTTGCTTTATATTCTCCAAAAGTAAACTTTAACGCCCTATCAATATAAGGTTCGATAACAGGCCATAACCCGCCTATGTCTTGTCTTGGTATTGCTGCTATCATCCTACCTTCACCCATGCTGACCCTGTATGCCGATATAATCCTTCACCACCGCTCAAAGGATTCCAGTCTGAACCATCAGCATAATATAACTGGCCTTGTCGCGGCTTGTCTGGCTCATTATGCCATACTTTAAACTGTGCTACCTCAATATCATTCGTTCTGAATTGCTCGGTTATTTTCTTTAATTCTTCTCGTAAATATCGGCCTAAATCAGAATCATCATATAAGGGGTTCATTTCATACATTAGAATCGTCCCTTCATTTCAAACTCAACATCATAATCCTTGCATGACCACGTTACGTTAGTATTAGAGGATATTTTAAAAGCGATAAACCGTCCTGATACATCAACATCTATCTTAGCGTCACCACTTGAGAAAGTATAATCTGTCCATGTAATAGCGTCACTTCGCTCCATTTGCTGTCCTACAGAAAAGGTAATATCGCCTGTTGTTTCAAGTCGAGGCCATACTCTCTTTATGTATTTAACAAGATTTGGATCACCAAA
>CBFDCC010000024.1:0-6742 GCA_965603205.1 uncultured Kordiimonas sp.
TTACACCTCCTGTTACACCTCCTGTTACACCTCCTGTTACACCTCCTGTTACACCTCCTGTTACACCCGACCCTGTTACGCCACCTGTAACACCTCCTGTTGATATTCCAGAAATAATTGCGGAAGCTGGTGCCTATGAACCTATTTCACTTGGTGAAGATTTTACCCTAGATGGCTGTGGCTCTACATTTGCAGCTGAGAGCGTCTGTAATTTAACGGACACTGATGCTTTTGAGCTTGTCTGGTTGTTAGATGGTGAAGAGATAGGTACTGGTGAAACATTAGTAGTAACCACAGGACTAGACACACCATTTGATGGTGCGGATGACTATGAAGTCCAGCTAGCTGTGCGCTATGATGGTAGTATTGTCGGCGATGGAATAACCATAACACTCGCTGATGGGTCTAGTTTATTCCTGCCTGGTGATCTATTACTTACCAGCATTGATACTGCGGTTATTACTATTATTGCAGCGGTCCCTGAGCCTGAGACCATGCTTATGCTTATACCAGGCCTTGCATTACTCGCTGGTCGAGAAAGGCGTAGGCGCAAAAAGAAGCCTGTGAAGGCATAACGCAGTATTTAGATATTAAGAAGGGAGCGACATAATCACTCCCTATTTAATATAGTAATAGCAGAAATACCTACATGCCGTATTCATCAACACCTGATGATAATAAACGCGCAAGGCCTAAAACCTTTTTACGAATACGCGGATCATTAATACGATAATAGGATTCAACAAGTTCTTGAGTCTCTTGACGCTCAAAAGTATCGCTATCTAAACCTTCAAGTCCCTCATTGTAACCTGGGAGTTTAGTTTCAGCGCCTTCAAAAAAGTAAGCCACAGGCACATCTAATGCTGATGACATACGGAACAAACGGCTAGAACCAATTCTATTAGTTCCGCGCTCATATTTTTGAACTTGTTGGAATGTAACGCCTAGTTCTTGCCCGAGTTGCGTTTGCGACAGACTAAGCATCTTACGACGCGCCCTTACGCGTGATCCAACATGGACGTCGATAGGATCTGGAGTTTTAATCATTATTTATCTCTCATTTTTTGCCATAAAGTGGCACACACAGTACATTACTAAACAAAGTTTAAATATCAAACATAATAAGTCTAACCCTTAAACTGACCCTATTTTGCAATAAAATTATCATGATATCAAGACATTGCTATCTAATCATTGCGAATACTATCTTGAACATTATACAACCCAAGAAAAATACAATTTAACCCTGAGTTTTGCCATTATAATATTCAACAAAACATTTTAATTACTATATGTATTTCATGATGTTAGCAATTTGTTAGCCAATTCAAATACATCTGGCGACAATGAAGGCTGCTTTAATATTCTTTTAAGTGCATTTTGCATTAATTGCTGCCTTGCAACCTCAAACTTCTTCCATCTACCTAATGGTGAGAGTAATCGTGCGGCTACTTGGGGATTAATTTCATTTAATTTAATAATAGTATCCGCAAGAAATTCATATCCCTGCCCCGATATATGATGAAAATTGATTGGATTTAGCGCTGCAAACATCATCACAAGCGAGCGCATTCTATTTGGGTTTTCAAGCTTAAATTCTGGGTGGTCTATAAGCGACATCACATGATTCAATTGACCCTCCACTTGCACAGTAGCTTGCATTGCAAACCATTTATCCATTACGAGATCATCGTCTACCCAACGATCATGAAACGCTTCTAGCAAATTATCTTTGGCATCATAATTATTTGCTAACACCATTTTCATGGCTGCTAAACTATCTGTCATGTTGTTCGGCGAGATTGCTTGGGCTGTAATTAACGCCTCTGCTTCTGCTGTTTGTTGCGCTCCTACATAAGTAAGCAGCATGTTTTTCAAACGTCGCCATGCCTTTTCAATCTGTTTAATTTCAGAGGATAATTCAGCATCATGAGCATGCTTATAAGAAGTAGTGGCCTTCGCCCCCATATCAACAGCAATAGCCTTAATTAAGGCATTCCTAGCTGAATGAATTGCATCAACATTTATGACATCCATCATATCAGCTATTGTATTTTCACTCGGCAGTTCCAATAATTCCGCACTCAAGGCTGGATCATCCTCCATAGAGGAGAGCAGCCCCGAAAAGGCAGTAACAATGATTGGATCGACCTCTAATGCGCTACCACTGAGCACATTAGCCACCAACCTTAATATCTCCTGCTTTGCTAACGTCTGTGCAGCCTCCCACTTAGCAAAAGCATCACATTCATGTGCCAAAACAGTAATAAGCTCTTCGCTAGTTAGATCACTTATTAAATTAATCGGCGCTGAGAAACCTTGCAGCAAACTAACGATTGTACCCTTTGGTACATTCTCAAAAATAAAGTCCTGACGCTCTTCTTTAAGCTCGACCATATCACCTAAATTTGACTTTAACACATTACCCTGCATGTCAAACAGTCCGAATGCGATGGGCATATGCTGAGCCACCTTATCAGCTTGATCTGGCGTTGGTGCTGTTTCCTGACACAATGTCAGTGTTAACTGAGATGTTTGCTCATTATAGTACCTTGATGCAGTAACTGTTGGCGTACCTGACTGACAATACCAATGACGGAATTGATTGAGGTCCACATCAGAAGCCGCTTCCATAGCAGACACAAAATCTTCGCAAGTTACAGCTTGCCCGTCATGACGCTCAAAATACACCTTCATCCCCGCCTTAAAGGCATCTTTACCAATTAGGTTATGCATCATGCGGATCACTTCAGCGCCCTTATTATAGATGGTCGCCGTGTAGAAATTATTGATCTCTATATATGACTCCGGACGCACAGGGTGGGCGAGAGGCCCTGCATCCTCTGGAAATTGAGCAGCCCTTAACGCCCTTACATCATCAATACGTTTTATTGAGCGTGACGTCATATCAGATGAAAACTCTTGGTCGCGAAAAACAGTTAGTCCCTCTTTTAAACTTAGTTGAAACCAATCACGGCAGGTAACGCGGTTTCCAGTCCAATTGTGAAAATATTCATGACCAATGACCCCCTCTATGTGATCAAAGTCTTGATCTGTAGCCGTGTCAGATGAGGCCAGTACATATTTGGTATTGAAAACATTTAATCCCTTATTTTCCATGGCCCCCATATTGAAATCAGAGACTGCAACAATGTTATAAATATCTAGATCATAGGCAAGGCCATATTCATCCTCGTCCCATTTCATAGAGCGTTTTAATGACTGCATAGCATAATCACATTTATCCATATCACCCTGTCTGACATAAATATTTAACGCTACATCACGACCTTCCATTGTCTTATATGTGTCACTCACACAACCTAGGTCACCAGCAATCAATGCAAAAAGATACGATGGCTTAGGAAAAGGATCATCCCATTCAGCAAAATGACGGCCATGCCCTAATTCACCATTGTTAGTATAATTTCCATTCGATAATAAAACGGGGCAAGTCTTCTTATCTGCCTCAATGCGTACATAATAACGCGCCATCACATCGGGCCTATCTAAGAAATATGTAATATGGCGAAAACCTTCTGCCTCGCATTGAGTACAATAGTTACCGCCTGACAGATACAATCCCTCTAGTCGTGTATTCTTACTTGGATCAATACGAGTTTGTATAACCAGCTCAAATTCGGACTGAGCCACATCGAGAGTGAGAGATTCTTTATCTACCCAGTAATCACTTGGCTGAACAGACTGACCATCTATTGAGACCTCTAGTAACTCAATAGCCTCTCCGCCGTCTAAAACAAGCTGATCTGCAGCAAGGTTATCCTTAGTGATTTTTAAACGCGTAGTCACCATCGTAAACTCATCAAACAATTGAAATGTAAGATGCACATTATGAATTAAAAAATCAGGTTTTTTATAATCTGCTAGACGTTTTTCTTTAGGTGAGCTCAGAGCATCCGCTCCCATATATGCAGTCACAGCTTTTCTCCAGCGCTATAGTATAGTTATTTATTTACGGCGGCGACGTGTACGCCCATCATCATGAATATAATCAAGTGGTATGGCCGTTGTATATTTAATACGTTCCATCGCAAAGCTACTGTTCACATCAGATAATTTCACCTTACTAATCAATTGCTTATAAAAGCTGTCAAAGGCAGGCATGTCAGGTACTACAACGCGCATCATATAATCGATATCGCCGCTCATGCGGTATAATTCTACAATCTCTGAAAAGTTCTGAACCACTTTAGCAAAGCCATCAAGCCATTCAGCATTATGCTCATTGGTCTTAATGGCAATAAAAACATCTAGTGGCACATTGGCCATTTCACGGTCAACAAGCGCCACACGTTTCGTGATATAGCCTTCTTGTTCTAGAACCTGAATACGACGCCAGCACGGCGTTGTGGACAGCCCTACCTTCTCAGCAATATCAGATGTGCTAAGGGTCGCATCTTCTTGCAAAAAACCAAGAATTTTGCGATCAATATCATCCATAATCATTCTCCTGTGCTCAAGTGCACAATCTCTTAAAATCTATTTAGCTAACGAGCTTCAAGACTTATCGTATTGACGACGAATGAGATGATCAATGGAAATCATGCCGGGACCACGTAAAATAATGAAAATAAGCGCTATTGCCCACATAATATGGTCAGCCCATGACGTTGGATAGACAAATAATTGGATTACAGCGGTCATTCCAAGCAATGGAATAGCACTTAAGCGGGATGCTAGACCAATAATCAAGAGAATCGGAGCAAATGTTTCTAAATAAAGTGCCATTGTCGCAGCGACTTCCACGCTTAGAAATGGCACCTGATATTCATATTCAAATAACAATTTTGTACTATCAGATAAGGATAAAAATCCGCCATCTACTTTTGTGCGGCTGGAGCTATAAAATACTATCGCGACCCATACACGAATAAACAAATTCATATCTGGTGCGGGTAATCTGCCTAACCAAGCAATAGCCGTTAAATATCTATTTATCATCATCATACGTTCATTCTTTTATATGGCATTATATATAGGCCTTTTTAAATAGACCCCGCAATGCATTTTGTTGAATGATCTCGGCCAAATTAAACCCCTGCCCCAATTTCAAGGTAGTCTCATGCATCGCCTGACTAAAAGTTGCGCCTTGCTTAAGCTCTGCGAGAAAAGAATTTTCTGATTTACTTAACACCGCAATATTAACCTGACCAGATTTACCTATAATCAAAAGAGTATGACCAGGGTCGTCTATACTAACTGTTTCTGCTGGTATTTGCCCTGTCGCAGCTAGCCATAACGAAAATAAAGGATAGTCACTATCGAGAATACGGTACTGTGGTACAAAATCGACTTTAACATCATCACCTTGTCCAGTTGCAGACAACTTAACCCATACATCTTCCATAACAGGATCAACATGCACTTCTTCCTGCACTTTATCTACTAACCATTCTAGGCGAATAAGGTCGGCGATATATGGTAATTGTTGCGTATGGGGAAAAGCGGCCCAAAAGTCAGAAAAGTCATCTCCATATTCACTAAATCTACTATCAGTTGGTGTGGTGTTTGCCACATAGGCCCTTGCCACTTGCTCTAAAAAATCACGCCCTACGAAGGCTTCTACCTTTGGAAATTTATTAACCACCGTATCTGTTAAACTGAATTTATAATTATTACGGTGTATATTTAACCGAGCGTCAGGGGATAATGATGTCTCTACGATAGAAGATAGTAAATCATTTGAAGCATCACCCCCTTGTCTCATAGTCGATGCAAAATCTTGCTGAATCTGTTTTAGACTATACACTATCTACCCTACCTTCTTTTTACTACTGGAGGCTCTTAAGGCGATAGTACGGGCTCTTGACACCTCTGTTTCAAACACTTTAAAATCAGGTATATTACTGTCCCACTCAATGAGCGTAGGTTTAATGCCTATATTTTCAATTCTATCCTCATACAAAGACCAAACATCATCACAAACTTCACGGCCATGATCATCAATACGAAGCTCCACGCCATCAATATCTTTCAATAGATGCCCCGCCAGATGGATTTCACCTATATGACAAGCTGGAATTGAATTTAAATAGTCTGTTGCTGACCAACCCATATTTTTAGACGATACATAGACATTATTTATATCAAGCAATAATCCACAGCCCGTAATTTCAGCTAACTTTACCAAAAACTCGGCCTCAGGAATATCTGAGTGTTTAAACCCCAAATAACTTGAAGGGTTTTCAATAAGTATTTGACGCCCGATCTTATCTTGAACTCTTGATAGATTATCCTTAACAACAGCAAATGTCTCCATAGTGAGCGGCAGAGGTAAAAGGTCATTTAAATAACCACCACTCTCTACTGACCAAGCAAGATGCTCTGACACCAGCCAAGGGCTAGTATTGGCCACTAACTTAGCGAAACGATCAAGATGCTCGTCGTTAATACCCTCTGCAGAGCCAAGAGACAAACCAACGCCGTGAATAGAAATGGGGAATTTTTCTTTTAATGCACTAAGGACTGCCATATGAGGCCCCGAAGGCATCATGTAGTTTTCTGCGTGAATTTCAAAAAAATCAATATCATGATCACTGTTAAGTGCGGATTCATAATGCTCAGTTTTAAGACTAACCCCAATAGGGATATGAGACGCTGAAGGAAATAAAAATACAGGGTCACTTGGCATAATTGCACCTAACAAGATATGACTTATGAGCTATGTCGTAACATAGCCCATATATTAGTCTAAAAGAGATAAACCCTTTTAACTAGCAGT
>CBFDCC010000025.1:0-2845 GCA_965603205.1 uncultured Kordiimonas sp.
CGCCCATCCACCGACGCTAAAATGCACCAGGAGGATGGACGCCTTTGTCCAAATAAACGTAATCGCTGCGGCAACGTTATGGTTCGCCGTTGAACCTGTTGCCTTGTTATGACCGTGTGGTCTGTTGGTCAATGTTGCTGTTACTGCATGTGCTGTGCCAGATTCCAGTTCACTAGCATAATCATTGTTATTTCAGTTGGTTACGATAGTATCGTGGGCTTAATGAATATTTCTGTATGACTCAATGTTGTGCAACAATGGGATGCTGACGCATCATGTTAGGGCAGCTGTAGTGCTTCGGCCTGCGGACATAAAGAATCAGGGAGGAACAAAAAGTGACGACCTATATCGCCCTGTTTCGTGCGATCAATGTGGGCGGCAAACAGCCGCTGCCGATGAAGCCGCTCTGCGCATTGTTAGAGGGGGTGGGGCTACAGGCGGTGCAGAGTTATATACAGAGCGGTAACGTCGTGTTTCGTAGCGACAGGTTACCCTCTGAGCTGACAAGTGAGATCGCAGAGGCCGTGATGCAGGAGCACGGCTTCAGGCCGCAGCTGTTGCTGCTGGATGAGACTCAGTTCAGGTCGGCTGTAAAAAATATTCCCTTTGATTGTGACAAGGGACTGCACCTGTTCTTTCTCTTAACGCCTGCGGCATCCCCAGACATGGAGCGGCTGGATGCGCTGAAGTCGGCATCAGAGCGGTACCAACTGGGCGAACAGGTCTTCTATTTATATGCCCCTGATGGCATAGGGCGCTCGCGGCTGGTGTCGCAGTTGGAGAGTAATTTGGCGGTGGGGGTTACGGGGCGTAACTGGAATACGGTGAAGCGGGTGATGGGGATGGTTGAGGGGCGTACTAGTGATTAGTGAAGAGAGGTTAATGGTCAATCTCAGGCAGGCATTAAGTATTAAGGAGAGTTTGGCCAACAGGAACAGGCCCTGGAATGCGCATATACAACTCAAGACATGACCCTGTCGTGGGGCATTGAACCCTGCCGAGCAGCATTTATCTAATTTTCTGGATTGTCACTTTTAATAATCAAGTGAGGCTGCCCGAGATTTTTATCAATGAAATTACAAGTATCATCATCATAAGATAAGTTCTTATGTGGGTATATACAAAGCTTAGATGTATACCGTATATATTAAGAGTGCTATTTCCAAGCTCCGTAAATCCATGGTTAATAATATACGGTGTCCAATTATCATTGCCTGTTAATTTTGATTTGCCTAGTCTTTCATAGGTATCAGGGTACTGACTCTTGATGATCCCCTTGAAGCTAAAATGAAATGTATACATTATTATCCCCCGCGGATTCAACTCGCTAATGCAACGGGTGGGTTAATTCCAAAAAATACCTGATTTGGCGTTTTAATGCCAAGGCATTTTCGGGGACGATTATTGAGCTTATCCATAATGTTCTTAATATCCTTATTGGTGAGCGCATCAAAACTGGAACCCTTCGGTAAGTACTGGCGGATAAGTCCGTTGGTATTCTCATTCAGTCCACGTTCCCAAGAATGATACGGGTGAGCGAAAAACCCCTTGGCTCCTAACTCTTCTGCCACCTCCAGATGGTGCGCAAATTCCTTCCCGTTGTCATAGGTCAGTGTGTGAACATGTTCGGCAAGTGGCACAAGTAGCCTGAGTATGGCCTCCTTGACTGACTGAGCACTCTTATCGGGTGACAATTCAATCAGGCTTAAGCGAGACTTACGCTCTGCCAGCGTAACCAGTACGCTCCCTCCTGGTCTGCCAATCACGGTATCTACCTCCCAGTCACCAATGCGTGAACGTTCGTCTACTATCTTTGGCCGATTATCAATAGACTCTCGCCCTATAAGTTGCCCCCGCCTATCAGTACTACCATAGCGTTTTCTGCGCTTTTTCTGGCAGCGCAAATGCGTATGTAAGTCGCCGCCCTGATGTTTATCCTCGTAGATATAAAGGTAAATCCACTCATGGCTGATTACGCACCGTTCTGCCGCCCCAAGCCAGAGGCTGACCTGTTCAGGGCTCCAGTCCTCACTGATCAACTGTTCAACCCAGTGCCAGTGCTCAGCGGTGATTCGAGGTTGTACTTTATCTTTACGTCGTTGCTCAGTTAGCGTCTGAGCTTGTTTTGGGCGATAGCCTCGAAGTCCTCGGTTTCGAGTCAGTTCACGGCTGATGGTCGATTTGTGGACGCCTATTACGCCCGCTATCTCTGTCTGGTTATGACCTGCTTCCAATAATGCGGCGATCTGGTATCGTTGTTCTTGGGTAAGCTGCGCGTGGACTCTCATAGGTACCTCTCATTCTTGCCGGAACGAAAGGAAACTATGCTACCGCAGCTTCCCCTCTATTCCGACCTAGTGAGTTGCACTTACTAGTTGAATCCGCGGTTGTTTTCCAATTGCTTGGCATAGTTAACCAGGAGCAAACATTTTCTTCTCTAATATTATATTCTGGTTCTAATTCGTTTATGTTATTAAAACAACCACCAGCTATACCCGTTAATTCTGGCAAGCTTGAGACTTTCCAATAGAGTGTCGTGCCACAGCTAGAACAAAAGTGTCTTTCTTGGTTTGTGTCGGTATCTATTTTATAAATTGTAGTTGTACCAATCTTTTTGATAATTTGTTTATCTTTAACATAAACGGATATACCAAATGCACTTCCTGTTCTTTTTTTGCAGTCACCGCAATGGCAGACAGCATTAACCAGTGGTTTGTCTTTTATTTCGATACTTATATTGCCGCAACAACATGTAGCTAATGAATTCATGTATTTCCCTTTTTACACATAACTATAATTACCCCACCCTACTAATGCGGATCTTGCGACGCCTACTTCTGACACT